>NZ_JAHNZO010000060.1 GCF_018998565.1 Paenibacillus oleatilyticus
GCTCGTCACAGCCCGCGCCGACGCGCAGCTGGCCGCGGTCCTGCGCGGGCTGCCTCGCGGCGCCGCGCGCGTCGTTTACGTGCACGAGCCCGGGGCGGTATGGCCCGGGCCCGCGCACGCGTGGGTGCGGCAGCTCGAAGCACTCGGCTGCCCGGTCACGATCCTGGCGCCGCATGCGCCCGCTGCTGCGCCGAAAGGAGGTGCCGCCGATGCCGCGATCGGCACCTGAAACCGATCCTCGCGCCGCTCTGCGGGCGGAGGATCCTGCCTCTCCCGCGGCCAGCGGCAAGGCCACGGCTGCCGCTTCCCGCGCCCGCGCCATGTTCGCGGCCTGCGCCTGCGCCTTCCGCGAGGCGGCGGCTTCCGCCCCCGCCGCAGTCGCCTTGGCGAGCTCCCGCGCCGCGAACCGCGAGGCGACGCGAACTCCCGCCAAGTGGGCGGGAGACGCCGCCCTCAGCGTGCTGCTGCTTCTGCTGCTGCTCGAGTGGCTGTACCCGCTGCGCCGATTGTCGGAGCTTACCGAGATATACAGTATCGCACCGTTCGCCGTTACTTTTGCGGCATTCATGCTGTTGGATACGTTCCGCCTGCCGGGCGCGGCGGCATGGTCGGCCAAAGCGTTATGGAGCGTTCTCCTAACGGCTTGGATTCATAACGGACAAACGATGCCTTTCCCCTCCTGGTGGCTGCAATGGAGTCGCGAGCTGGCTGCCGATGCCGCCGAAGGCTTGCAGGGGAAGGTGGCGAATTGGGAGCCTGCCACGCGAACGCTTTGTTTTATGGCGGGTTGGGCATTCTTTGTGTCCGTTGTGCAATCGTTCGTGTTGGAACGTCGGCAGCTAATTTGGTTTATTGGCTTGACACTGGGCTATTTGGCGTTCTTTCAGACGGTATTGGCCTTGGATATGTTTCACGCCGTGCTGCGCTGCACGGGCTTCGGACTGCTGCTTCAAGCTATGCTTCAGCCGGGACGAGCGCTCCGCTGGCGGGGTGAAGCGGTCTCCGCCGCTCCCGCCCCCGGGGAACGGATGCGCATCTTTCCCGCGCTGCTGCTGACCGCTGCCGGTCTTGGCGCCGGTCTGCTCGGAGCGACGCTGCATCCGCAGGACATGCGGACACCCGACTGGTCGGGGTATGTCCGGTCGCTCGAAAACCGCCTTCCGGGCAGCGCTTGGCTGCAGCGGCACGGATGGACATCCGAAGCGGGTGCCCGAACGGGGTACAGCTCCGATGACGGCAAGCTCGGGCAGCCTTTGCAGCAGGACGACAGCCTTGCGTTTACGGCGGTTACCCCCAGGCTTACCTACTGGCGGGGCGAGGCGAAAAGCTTCTACACCGGCCAAGGCTGGGCGAGAGTGGATGACCCGCCGGTCCAGTTCGTTCCCAATCAGGCGACAAGGGAAGAGGTCAGACGGCCACGTTCTGCGGCTTATTCCCTCGTCCGGCAAGAAGTTCGCATCGCTTCTCCGAGCTTGAACCGCCAGATCTTCGCGGGCGGTGAAGTTAAACGGGTGACGTCGATGCAGTCGGCCGAAGGGAAACCGATTCCGAACGAATGGGTCTGGAAGCAGGACGCGACAGACCGGTATACGGTCCCGGCTTTAACGGACCCGCTGGTTACCTACGAGATCGAGGCTTGGGTGCTGACCGATCGCACCGTACCGGCGGCCGATACGGGGAACGGTTATGCCGAAGACGTGCGGAACCGGTATTTGCAGCTTCCCGCCTCGCTGCCGGACCGGGTCCGCCGCCTCGCGGAGCAGCTAACCGCGGGCTTGCTGACCCCCTATGCGAAAGCGGAGGCGATCGAACGTTATTTAAGGGAGCATTATCCCTACAGCTTGGAAGGAACACGGGCCGCGGGTGAGAACGAAGACTTCGTCGACCGGTTCTTGTTTGAGCAAAAAACCGGATATTGCGATCACTTTTCCACCGCGATGGCCGTACTGCTCCGTTCCGCCGGGGTACCGGCCCGCTGGGTCAAAGGATTCGCGCCTGGAGAGGCGGTGTCCCAGGCTGCCGCCGACGGAGACGAGCGCTACTTCGTCCAAGTACGCCAAAAGCATGCGCACTCCTGGGTAGAAGCGTATTTTCCGTCGGTCGGTTGGGTTCAGTTCGAGCCGACTCCGGGCTTTACTCTATCGGGAAGAGCAGCCGCCGACGCGGCTCCTGCGGCTGCTTCAAGCGCCGCTCTGACTGCAAATACCGAAGCGGGCAAGCGGTCGCTCGTATTCTCATGGACCGCAACGCTGACAGATCCCGCAAATACCGCACTGAATCGTATAAAAGCGACGTTATCTACGGTTGCCACAGCGCTTGAAGGATGGATGCGCACAACTGTACCCTTCTTACAGAGCTTGCTTTTCCTCTGGCCGATAGCGCCGCTCCTTGCTGGCGGCTCCCTCCTGGCGTTCCTCAGCAGGCGTCGAACCCGTCGGCTTGATCCTGCGAAGGCCGCCGACTTCCGCGGCAGCTTGCGCCGGGCCTCGCTGCACCGCTTCGCCGACCGGCTGTGGCGGCGGCTGCAGCGCTCGTACGGCCGTGCGGCGCCGCAGCAAACGCTGCGCGAATACGCGAATACCCGCCGCTGCCGCAGCGAGGCGCAGCGCATCACGCTGCTTCAACTGGCGCAGCTGCTTGAAACGGTGCGCTATGCCGATCCGGATGGCCCGCAGGAGCAGGTCACCCGCCGTATGCTCACGGACGCTTGGCGGCGCCTGCGTCAAAGCCGGAGCCTGGAACCGTAGGCGCTCTTCCATGAAGAGCCGCCTCCCGTTCCGGGCTTTTCCCTTCCGTTTGGGCTGTCCGGGTCGCTCTCAGCTTACCCACAATGCACATCCGAATAGAGGAACATCGTATCATCCACATTTCCCCAACGGCCTGCCTCTCTGTTTCGGTTATGCACATATTCCCCGCATCGTATTCGACGCCCCGCTTGTCCACATCCCGGGGCAACCGAATACGCATCCGAATCACGCCCCGACCCGGAGTTCTTTTCCTCAACCCCCTTTTATGGATCTTTATGGAAGAGTTGTAACGCTTACACTGGCGCTGCGCCGCGACTTTCCGCTCAGGCATTGCCCTTTGCCGGACAGAAGTTTATAATAAGTTTCATTGAAAACGAACGAAGAAGCCAGGAGGAACTTACTTAACATGGACAAGCCGAACGAAATCATTGTGGTGCTCGACTTTGGCGGACAGTACAACCAGCTCATCGCCCGTCGGATTCGCGACTTGGGCGTTTACAGCGAATTGCTCCCTTACAACACCCCGATTGAAAAAATCAGAGCGCTGCAGCCGAAAGGCATCGTATTCTCGGGAGGCCCCGCCAGCGTGTACGGAGAAGCATCGCCGCTGGTCGACCCGGCCGTGTACGAGCTTGGCGTGCCGATTTTCGGAATTTGCTACGGCATGCAGCTGATGGCGCATCAATTGCAGGGCAAGGTGGAACGGGCATCGAAGCGGGAGTACGGCAAAGCCGAGGTCGATTTCGCCGACGCGTGCGGTTTGGTGCATGGCCTCGATAAAAAACAAACGGTTTGGATGAGCCACAGCGACCTTGTCGTCCAGGCGCCGGAAGGCTTTGTCATTGACGCAAGCACCGAGCACGCTCCCGTAGCGGCCATGAGCCATCCGGAGAAAAAAATGTTCGCCGTTCAATTCCATCCGGAAGTGCGTCACTCCGTTTACGGCAACGATATCATCAAAAACTTCCTGTATCATATTTGCGGCTGCGAAGGCAAGTGGAGCATGGAGACGTTCATCGAAGATACGATCCGCGACATCCGCAATCAAGTTGGCGACAAAAAAGTGCTCTGCGCACTCAGCGGCGGCGTCGATTCGTCCGTCGTGGCAGCGCTCATCCATAAAGCGGTCGGCGATCAATTGACCTGCATGTTCATCGATCACGGTCTGCTGCGCAAAGGCGAAGCGGAAGGCGTCATGGATACGTTTGTCGGCAAATTCGATATGCATGTCGTCAAAATCGACGCGCGCGAACGGTTCCTCGGCAAGCTCGCCGGCGTGGACGATCCTGAACAAAAACGCAAAATCATCGGCACGGAATTCATCCGCGTCTTTGAAGAAGAATCGGCCAAGCTCGGCGATTTCGCTTTCCTTGCTCAAGGCACGTTGTACACGGACATTGTGGAAAGCGGCACGGCAACGGCGCAAACAATCAAATCGCACCATAACGTTGGCGGTTTGCCGGAAGACATGAAGTTCGAGCTTGTGGAGCCGCTCAAAGCGCTGTTCAAGGACGAGGTCCGCAAGGTCGGCGAGGAATGCGGCCTTCCGGCGGCTATCGTATGGCGTCAGCCGTTCCCGGGTCCGGGACTTGCGATCCGCGTGCTCGGCGAAGTCACGGAGGAGAAGCTGCACATCGTGCGCGAATCCGACGCGATTCTTCGCGACGAAATCGCCAAAGCCGGTCTTGACCGCGAAATTTGGCAATATTTCACCGCGCTCCCGAATATGAAAAGCGTCGGCGTCATGGGGGACGAGCGTACGTATTCGTACACCGTCGGCATCCGCGCCGTCACGTCGATCGACGGCATGACCGCCGACTGGGCGCGTATTCCGTGGGACGTGCTGGAGAAAATTTCGGTACGGATCGTCAACGAGGTCGACAACGTCAACCGCATCGTGTACGATGTCACCTCCAAGCCGCCGGCTACCATCGAATGGGAATAATCGGAAAGCCCGTTTTCTTCGAATGAAGAGGACGGGCTTTTTTTCAATGCGCAGCCTGCCTGCCGAACTCGGACTGCCTGTCATGATTCCGAACGAATTTATAACAGATACGAAGATTGTTCGGAAAAATAATTGACAATCGCCGCCCCCGATTTTAGAATAAGGATTGTTGACAAAATAGGAATAACCGTTTCGTATAATTCCGGGAATCGGCCTGGAAGTTTCTACGAGATCACCGTAAATGATCTGGCTACGAACAAGGATAGGACGGTTCACGGATATATCCGTGGAACCTTCTTTTGCTTGATAGCCCGGGGTCTTTACCCGGGTTTTTCGTCGTTGTTCCGATTAAATATGTGGGAGGATTTCTAGAATGGACCGGTTTTTTAAACTGAAGGAAAACGGTACCACCGTACGTACCGAGATCATGGCCGGGCTGACGACGTTTATGACGATGGCCTACATTTTGGCCGTGAATCCGAACATTCTTAGTGCGTTCGGCTCCGGAGCGACAGGCATGGACTGGACGGCGGTGTTTCTTGCCACGGCGATTGCCGCAGGCGTGATGACGATTGCGATGGGCCTGTTCGTCAACTTTCCGGTTGCGCTTGCGCCGGGGATGGGGCTCAATGCGTATTTTGCAACGGTTATTTTAGCATCGCAAGGTCAATTCACGTATCAAATGGGATTGACGGCGGTTTTCATTTCCGGTTTGATTTTCATTGTATTGACGGTAACCAAAGTACGGCAGCTGCTGCTGGTCGCCGTGCCGGACAGCCTTAAGCACGCGATTACCGTAGGGATCGGGCTTTTCATTGCGATCATCGGGGTGAAGAACAGCGGCCTGCTGACGGTCGCGGTGGAAGCGGGCAAAGTCATTCCGGCGCATAAATATACGGACGTTCTTTCGTTTGAAACGGTATTCCATATCGGCAGCATGAAAGATCCGAGCGTGCTGCTCTGCATTATCGGCTTGGCGCTTATCTCCGTTCTGATGGTGCTGCGCGTGCGTGGAGCGATTTTGTTCGGAATTTTGCTCACGACGCTGGTCGGCGTGTTCATGCACAATCCGGACGGCTCGCCCATGGTCAATTTCGCCAACCTGACAAGCGCCAAAACGACGTGGGTGCCGGACATGAGCAAGCTGGCGTTCGGCCACTTTGATTTTGCCGGTATTATGCATGCAGGCATTATCTCGGTCATTGCGACGTTCACGTTTGTCGAGATGTTCGACACGTTCGGCACGCTCGTAGGCACGGCCAACCGGGCGGGCTTCATGAAAAACAAGGAAGAAGGCAACAAAAAAGTCGGCAAAGCAATGATGGTCGATGCTGTTGGCGTCAGCGCCGGTGCGTTGGTCGGAACGAGTACGGTGACCGCTTTTGTCGAAAGCTCTGCGGGGGTGGCCGAAGGCGGACGTACAGGTCTTACGGCCGTTACAACGGGCGTATGTTTCCTGCTGGCGCTCTTCCTGGCGCCGATTGCGGCGCTCATTCCGGGGCCGGCGACGGCAGCGGCTTTGATCATCGTCGGCGTGCTGATGATGCAGGCGGTGCGCGAGATCGATTTTCAAGATCTGGTTTACGGCATTCCGGCTTTTCTGATCGTGGCGCTTATGCCGTTCACGTATAATATCGCGAACGGGATTTCGTTCGGGATCGTCAGCTATGTGCTGCTGGCAACGGTCGCCAAATTGGGCGGCAAGGGCCAATACAAAGTGCATTGGCTGATGTGGCTGCTGGCCGTGCTCGTGGTCGCGCGCTATATGTTTGTCGGTGGAGAGTAAGCTTGCGGTTGTAAATTTGCCTGTCGTCTCTTACATGAGACGGCGGGCTTTTTTCGTTGACGAAAAGGAATACGGCGAGCCGCGGTGCAGAACGGTAAGTAGGCACCTTCAAACGAAAGGATACCGGATGACTCCCTGTACGATCGGCTGCGAAGCGAAGATGCTTCCTTCCTGAACAACTGGAGTAGAGGTTGTGGATATAGTTATCCACAACCTTTGTGCATAATGTGGGTAATTTGCGAAATCCGCGTCAGAAGAACGATTAGCGTGCTTCGTTTTCCCAAGAGGGAGTGGATAAGTTTTTCACAGTGAATATGTGGATAATGTGAATAAGTTTGTGGATTCCTTGAAAAAGCCTGATTTTTCTAGAGAAAGTGACAAGTTTTTATGGGGATAATGTTGTGGATAGAGTGAATAGCTCCAGTATAGGGGATAAGCTGGATAAGACGGAACGAATTGGGCAAAGTACGAAAAAGAGCTCTTTGCGAGGGATTCGGCGGAGCATGCAAAATTTCGGTGCTACTGCACGTGCGATACGCTGCATACGACGAATTCCCAGATGAGCGATTGGCAAGGGAGAGGCGGAACATCATGCGCAATGGAACGATTCGTCAAAAAGCCTCCAGGCTGTATGCCAAAGGGATCGTTTGTGTCATGGCAGCCGTATCGTGTATGTGGATGAGTGTGACCTATGGTGCCTCACCAGTTTATAGCTTGGGGACAAATTCCATTTCACAGGGACAGGTTATCCCCACACAACAGGAAAAATCGGAAGTTATCCCCAATTCTGAAAATTCTCTGATCGTTACGGTGATTTCCATACCCGGGTTATCGTTTATGGAGCTGCAGCCGGAGGGGTTGGACCGTCTTCCGGCCTTGCGGAAGCTTGCGACAACAGGGCGCTTGGCCGCAATGAATGTGCGCGTCCCCTATAAAGGACTCGAGTCGGTGTACGCGACTTGGGGGGCAGGAACGCCGGCAGACGGCAAAGGCGGCGAAGGGTGGAACCGTGCAGAGCGGCGGGACGGGCAATCCGCCTTAGCGCTCATACGCAGGTTTGCCGCTGACGGGGCGGAGGTTGTCGCTTCAAGCGTCTCGGTGCTTGTTCCGGCTTACCCTTCGCTCAAACGGGACAACGCGGAAGGGAATTACTTGGCCCGGCCGGGCTTGCTCGGAGAAGCTTTGAAACGCCATGGCGTCCGCTTGGGCGTGTGGGGCAATCTCGATGAGCCGGGAGGAGGCACGGATCGCTTCAAGCGGCCTGCTCCGCTTATGATCATGGACGGTCAGGGAACGGTAGCGGCAGGGGATGTGGGCCGGGGCACTCTTATCGCCGATGCCAACATGCCTTCGGCTGTCAGGACGGATACGGAACGGCTGGTCGAGGAATGGAGAGCGTTTGTTACCGGACGTAAGCCGCCGCTTGCGGAAGGGACGGATCGCGGTACGCTCGCGGTGCTGGAGCTTGGCGATTGGTACCGGCTGTACGCAGAGAAGGCTTGGTACGAGCCTGCCCGGTTTGCCGAGCGGAAAAGAGCGGTGCTGGAGCAAACGGACCGGCTGTTATCGAAGCTTACGGGCGAAATGGAAGCGTCCGGCAGACGTCATGTGCTGTGGCTGGTCAGCCCGAAGGTGCATTCGGAGGCATGGAAAGAAAAATGGCTGCTTACCCCGGTCATTCGCTGGTCTTCGGCCAAAACGGAAGGTACGCTAATGTCTTCGGCTACGACGCGGCGTCCCGGACTGGTTGCAGCCGTCGATGTGGCTCCGTCGCTGCTGGGGGAATTCGGGCTGGCGCGGCCGGAGGGAATGATCGGTTTGCCTATCGTGAGCGCCGAATCGGGACGCGATAGCAGGTCACCGCTTGCTGTACTGCTGAGCGATATGCGGCAGATGGCTAACGTCTACGCGCTGCGGCCTACGCTATTATACGGGCTTGCCGGGTACGAAGTGGCCGTTATGCTGCTGGGTCTTATCGCGCTGCGGTGGGCAAAGCCGACGGGGCGCTTGCGGAGATGGGTGCGCGGTTTGCTGTTTTCGGTGCTGCTTGCGCCCGGCGTTCTGCTGGCGCTGGGCTGGACGGCGCATATGACCAAGCCGCTATTGGCGGGCTTGGCGCTCGCCGCTCCTCTCGCGCTCGGAATGCTTGCCGCAGCAGGCTCCCGGGGAATTCCGCAGCTTATGCACACGCTTGGATGGATCGGAGCGGCAACCGGGGCGCTGATCTTGCTTGACGGCTGTACCGGTGCCGAAGCGATGAAGCGTTCGGTGCTTGGCTACGATCCGATCGTCGGCGCACGTTATTACGGAATCGGCAACGAGTTTATGGGCGTATTGCTCGGCGCCTCGCTGCTTGGGTTGAGCGCGTGGCTGCAGGTCAGGCAGATGCGGACGCGGGTGTCTAAGGGCTGTGGCGCAGGGGAAGAAGCGCTCCAGCCTGCCATGGCCGCTATGCAGGAGGTCAGCGCCGGCCCCCCGGGGCG
>NZ_JAHNZO010000061.1 GCF_018998565.1 Paenibacillus oleatilyticus
TAGACAGCAACCTGCTCCGGTGTCCGCACCGTTTGTTCCTCCAGCAACTGGTAGATCGTCTTCTCGCGAGGCGAGTTGACCGCGGTGTCGTTGAACGCATGCAAAATCTGCTCCTTCTCCGCCCCGCTCACCAGCTCCAGCTCGTGTATGCGGATATCCGGGTTCGCCACAACCTGCTCCAGCAGATAAGTCAGGTGCGCCTGAATCCGCTGAACATCCGCTTCGTGGTAAAGCCGTGTGTTGTACTCAAAGCGGACAAGCAGGTTTTCACCCGGCGCGACAATCAGGTTGAAGTCGTAATTCGTTTGTTCGGCAATCTCCACGTTCTCGACCTTAAATGCGGCTTCTCCACTGCCGATCTGGCTCATTTGATCTTCAACCGGGAAGTTCTCAAATACCATAATATGGTTGACGAGCTCCTGCTTTTGCTCCGTCAACGCCTGAATTTCAAACAGCGGATACGAATCGTAATCATTGGATTCCAGGTACCGGCGCTGGACGCCAGTCACAATCTGGGTGAAGGTGTCGCCCGCCTCGCAGCGAATCCGCACAGGAACCGTATTAATGAACAAGCCAATCATTCGTTCAATACCCGGAATTTCCGCAGGACGCCCCGACACGACGCTGCCGAATACCGCATCGTTTGTTCCGTTGTATCTGTGCAACAGAACGCCCCAAGCGGTTTGCAGCAGCGTATGGACGGTGACCTGGTGCTGCCTGGCGTAGCGGTTGATTTGCTCCGTCAACGGCTTGCCCAAGTGACAGAACAGACTGCCGAAGAGCGGACCGGTCCCTTGCTCCCTGGCATTGCTTGAAGGCAGCAGCGTCTGCTCCCCGTATCCTGACAAATAGTTTCTCCAGTAAGCTGCCGCTTCGTCACGATCGCGCGCTTCCAGCCACTCGATATACCGGCTGTAAGGCGTGACCGGCTCAAGCTTTGGCTTGCGCTGCTCAAGGGCGGCAAAATACATCTCGAACACTTCTTCCGTAACCAGCGACAAGCACCAGCCATCCATCAAAATATGATGGGAACTCCAAAGGAAATGGTACGACTCATCGCCCGTGCGCAGTATGGATACACGGATCAAGGCGTCCCGGGTCAAATCGAACCCGCGCTGCCGGTCTTCGTGATGAAGGCGTTTAACCCTGAGAAGCTGCTCTTCCTCAGACAGGCCGCGTATGTCCTCGACGGCAAAATCCGCTTCTCTGTGACGGTACACCACTTGCAGCGGCTGTTTTCTCCAGCCGTTATACACATTCGTACGGAAAATTTCATGTCGCTGCAGCATGGCCTCGAAGCTTTTCCGGAAGGTCTCTACGTCGAAATAGCCGATAATATCAAAGGAAGTCTGTTCAAAATAAGCACCTGAGTCCTCGTCCAGTAAAGCATGGAACAGCATGCCTTGCTGCATCGGCGTAAGCACGTAAATATTTTCGATTTCAGCGATAGCGCTTGTATCTTTCACGATTAGCTCCAGCTCTTCTACGGTCATGCCGCGAACCGATACATCGCTAGGCGTCAGTGTCGGTGTTGTCTTCGCCGCGCAATGAGCGACGACTTCCCGCAGCGAGGACTGCAAAAGCCCGGCGAAGCGTTCCATCGTTTCCTTGCGGTATTGCTTGCGGCTGTAGCTGACTGTTAGGGAAAGAACACCCCCCGACACCAATCCGTTAATATCCAGGACAAAGGTTCTTACAGCCTTTCTGCTGATCTCGTCGCCGCTTGAATAAGGGGAAAACCGTAAAGAACCGTTCTCTAAATCCTGATCGAACTGTCCCAAATAGTTAAAGCTGATTTCCGGCTCCCACCCGGACTCTTGAGGCTCAAACAGTCCGGATAAATAACGCCAAATGCCGTATCCAATCCCCTTGTTCGGAATGCCGCGCAGCCCTTCTTTGACCGCAACAATGCTTTTTTGCAGGTTATCGTTCGCGCTCATGTCCAGCACAACCGGGTATTGGCTCGTAAACCAGCCGACGGTGCGGGAAATATCGATGTCCGGAATAACCGGCTCCCGGCCATGGCCTTCCAGGCTCACGGCAACACGGTTCATCCCCGTCCAGCGTTGGACGGCAAGCCCCAGTGAGGTGAGCAGCAAATCATTGATTTCGGTATTGTAGGCTTGGTTAGCATACCTTAGCAGCCGCTCCGTTTCGTGTTCCGTCCAAACGACGGTTATTGTATCGCTATCGCCCACCAGCGAAAGCTCTCCCTCATGATCCTTGGGCAGCGCTTCGAATCCCCGCTCTGTGACATTGTGCCAGTAGGCTTGCTCGCGTTCGATTTCAGGACCTTTGGCATACTGCGAAAGCTTCTCAGCCCAGAGCTGGAACGAATCCGTTTTTTGCGGCAGCCGGATCGGTTCGTCTTTTAGCGCCTGCTCATAGGCACTTGCAAGATCCTCGAATAAAATGCGCCACGATACGCCGTCGACCGCCAGGTGATGAATGGCGATTAACAGGTGGTCTCCGTCTTGGGTCCGGAACAAGCCAACCCGAACGAACGGCCCTTCTGTGAGCGAGATGCCGCTTTGAATTTCGTTAGCTTTCGCTTCTATAGCAGAGGCTAGGTCAACTTCACCGCTCATGTCGTATAAGTCGAAGCTGTACAGGTCGCCTTCGCGGGTACTGCGGTTCCAGGCTAACGGCGGCCCGTTCTCGGAGTAACGAATCACGATGCGGAGGGCATCATGATGCTCCACAAGACGGCTGATACTGCGGCGGAGCGCGCCTTCCTGAAATCCCTGCTCCCGATAAAGCAGGACAGCCTGGTTGTGATGATGGGGATTCGCGTATTCCTGCTCAAAGAACCACCATTTAACCGGTGTCAGCTTCACGGCTCCAACCGCTTCTCCTTGGTCGGCCATCCGCGTAATCGGCTGCACATAGGGACTCAACCCGCCGATCGTCGGGTTTTGGAATAAATCTTTGATCTCCAGTTTGTATCCACTTTGGTACAATCTGGATGACACTTGAAGCGACTTGATGGAATCGCCGCCCAGCTCAAAGTAGTTATCCCGGATGCCGACAGCCGGCACGCCAAGCACCGCTTGCCAAATCGAGGCGAGCGTGCGTTCCACCTCTGTGCGCGGTGCCTCGTAGTCCGCACCGGTGAGCAGCAGCCCGCCTTCCGGCTCAGGCAGCGCTTTGCGGTCCACCTTCCCGTTCGGCGTCAGCGGGAGCTTCTCCAGTTCTACGAGCTGTGCCGGCACCATATGTGAAGGCAAGCTTTGCTGCAAGTGCGCCTGCAGCTCCGCGATATCCAGCGGCTCGCTTGCCGCCGCATAGCCGCACAAATACTTTTGCCCGCGTTCGTCCGTCCGGTCAACCACAACCGCCTGCTTAACGCCTGCGAACTGCAGAATGGCGGTTTCGATCTCGCCCAGCTCGATCCGGTAGCCGCGAATTTTCACCTGGTGGTCCATTCGCCCGATAAAGTCGACGTTTCCATCCGACATCCAGCTCGCCAAATCCCCTGTACGGTACAAACGCTCGCCTTCAATGAAGGGGCTGGCGATAAACTTCTCCTCATTCAGCTCCGGACGGTTCTTATACCCCCGTGCCACCCCAGAACCGCCAATGAGCAGTTCCCCGGCTACGCCAATAGGAACCGGCTGCAGGGCCGCGTCCACGATATAAAAGCGGGCATTCAGCAAAGGTTTTCCGATTGGCACATTCCCGGCCTCCGGAAGCTTCTCCAGCGGCTCGTCGTAGTAGCTGGAGTCAATAGCCGCCTCCGTAACGCCGTATGCGTTAATGATCCGCACGTGCGATCCGTAGCGCTCCTGCAGGCGCCGATAGTCCTTTACGCTGCAGCTATCGGAGCTTGTGATTAAGAGCTGCAAGGTCGAGATGTCCAGCGATTGGCTGGCGATATGCTCCATCATCGGCACGATGAGCGCAGGCGTCGATTCAAACACGGTGATGCCGTAATCGCGAATCCATCCGTAAAGCCGCAGTGGATCGATCCGGTCCTCCTTCGGCACGATCACCATCAGACCGCCGTTATACAGCGCCCGCGCAATGTCGCCCACGAACACGTCGAAGGAAAAGCTCGCCAATTGCAAGAGCCGCACCGGAAACTGGTCCAGCCGATAATCACGGCGGTATGCGATAGCCGTATTGATATAACTGCCGTGCTCGATCATGACGCCTTTCGGCCGCCCCGTTGTCCCGGACGTATAGATGACATAAGCCAAGTCTTGCGGCACGTTTTGGTTCGGCAAATTCGACGCATCGGCGTCATAAGATGCTTCTTCATCCAGGCAGAGCACCGTTTGCAGCTCGCCCCCTTCGGCCAGCCATTCCTGAGCGCGCTCCTTAAGCTGTGTTTGGGTGAGCAGTACTATGGCTCCGCTGTCCTGAAGCATAAATCCGATGCGCTCCGACGGATAATCCGGGTCAAGCGGCACATAAGCGCCTCCCGCTTTCCATACGCCTAATACGGCTACAAGCAGGTCCGCGGAACGATCGGCCAAAATGCCGACGACGGACTCCCGGCCAATACCAGCCGTCTGCAAGGTGCGTGCCAGCCGGTTCGCCCGTTCATTCAGCTCACGGTAGGTCAACTGCGCATCGCCCGCCACAACCGCCACCTGCTCCGGCACGGCTGCCGCCTGCTTCTCAAAGTACACGTGGAACGGCGTCGCCAGCAGATGCTCCTGCCCCTTGCCGCCGTCTCCGCTGAATGCTTCAAGCAGCTCAGCCTTCTCGTCGCCCGTCATGATTTCAATGTCGGCCAGCTTCGCGTCCGGATTCTGCACGACCTCTTCAAGCACCCGCAAAAAATGACGGGCAAGCCGTTCCGCCGTCTCCCGGCTATAGAGGGCTGTCGCATACTCCAGCGTAAATGTAAGCCCTCTCTCATCGAAATCGGCCTCGAGCGTGAGATCAAACTTGGCAATCGCGCTGTCCACCGGGTACCCGGAGAAATGCACATCATGTAAAGCCGTACCTTTAGCCTCCGCATTCCTCAGCTCGAACATCGTATCGAACAGCGGGTTGCGACTCATATCCCTTCTTACATTCAGCTTGTTCACGAGCTCTTCAAACGGATAGTCAGGATGGTCAAATGCACCAAGTGCTTGCTCCTTGACCTCGCCCACATAATCCAGAAAGGTCTTGTTTCCGGACGGATAATTCCGCATAGCAAGCGTATTGACAAACATACCGATGATCGGCTCCAGATCAGCGTGATGCCGGCCCGCCACCGGCGTGCCGACGACCACATCCTCTTGGCCGGTATATTTATGGAGCAGCGTCGTGTAAGCCGCCAGCAATACCATATATAAGGTGGAACCCGAACGCGAAGCCAACTTCTGCAAACCTTCGCTGACCGAAGAATCCGCAGCAAAGCTGATCTTATCTCCGGCAAAGCTTTGCACGGCAGGTCTTCGGTAATCCGTCTTGAGATCCATCGTCGGAATATCGCCTTGGAACGCTTGCAGCCAATACTGCTCCTGCTTGCTCCATTCCTCCGACTGCATTCTCTCCTGCTGCCAAACGGCATAATCTTTATACTGAATCCGTAAAGGAGCCAGCTCATCCCCGTTGTACAAATGGGCCAGCTCATCCAAGAACGTGCGCAAGGAAACGCCGTCAGACACAATATGGTGCATATCGACCAATAACAGGTGACGGTCCGCCGACTGGGTAAACAATCGGGCCCGCAGCAAAGGCGCTGCGGCAAGATCGAACGGGCGTACAAACTGGTGAAAGAGCGTCTCGACATCTTTTCCATCGGCCCCTAGGCGCTCAAGGGTAAAAGCCGCCTCGCGCTGCACGCGCTGCACCGGCTCGCCGTCTATAAGATGAAAGCTCGTCCGCAGCGACTCGTGGCGTGCAATCAGCTTGCGGAACGCGTCTTCCAAACGGTCCGGCTGCAGCGGTCCCTCCGCGATGACCGCACCCGACATGTTATAGCCAAGCTCTCCGCCTTCCAGGTTGCTCAGCACATAGAGCCGTTTTTGCGCAGAAGATACCGGATAATAGTCGCTCTCCGGAACGTTCGGAATGGCAACGAGCACCTTCGTTTCCTTGCTTTCGATCGTCCGCGCCAATTGCTCTACCGTCATCGCCTCAAAAACTTCGCGCAACTCAAGCTGCTTATTCATTTCTTTATGAATGCGCGCAGCAAGCGTCGCCGCACGGAGCGAATGCCCGCCGATGTCGAAGAAATTGTCCTTGACGCCGACCTTCTCAAGCCCCAACAACTCCTGCCAAATCCGTACAAGCTGCTCTTCCGTCTGCGTGCGTGGGGCTACATAAGCCTGGCCGGACTGGACGCTTGCTTCGGGTGCCGGGAGCGCTTTGCGGTCGATTTTGCCGTTTGCCGTCAGCGGCATCCGCTCGACCTGCATGAAGTACGTCGGCATCATATAGCTTGGCAGCTCCTTCGACAGCGCCTCGCGCAATTCGCCTGCCGTCAGTTCCTGCGATGCCACAAAGTAAGCGCACAGCAGCTTCTGGCCTTGGCCGTCATCGCGCGCCACAACTACAGCCTCCTGCACCGGGTCGACGCGGAGCAGTTCGGTCTCCAGCTCGCCCAGCTCAATCCGGTAGCCGCGGATTTTCACCTGATGGTCGATCCGGCCCAAGTACTCGATGTTGCCATCGGGCAGCCATCGGGCCAAGTCGCCGGTCCGGTACATCCGCTCGCCTGCCACAAACGGATCAGCCGTAAATTTCTCCGCCGTTAATTCCGGACGGTTTAAGTAGCCTCTTGCCACCTGCACCCCGGCGATGCACAGCTCGCCTGCCACCCCGACCGGCTGCAGCTGCTCCGTGCCTTCCTTCAGGATATACAGCCGGGTATTGTGCACCGGCTTGCC
>NZ_JAHNZO010000062.1 GCF_018998565.1 Paenibacillus oleatilyticus
CCACCATCATCTCCAGGGAACGCTCGGCCATAACGCCTACCTTCTGATCCGGCTGCACTCCCTTGGCCCGCAAGGTCTGGGCCAGACGGTTCACCCGTTTGTTGAGCTCTCCGTACGTCAGCTCCTCATGCTCGCCGATCACCGCTACCGCATCCGGCGTCCGCTCCACCTGCTCCTCGAACAACTGGTGGATCAACTTCTCCCGGGGATAGTCCGCCACCGTAGTATTGAACGCATACTGCACCTGCTCCTTCTCCCCGGACGTCAGCATTGCCAACTTCCCGATTTGCATACCCGGGTCGTTAATGATCGCAGCGAGCAGTTGTTCGAAATGCTTGGCCAGTCGCTCAATCGTTTCCCGTTTATACAACGCCGTGGCGAATTCAAAACTGAACTCCAAACCGCCGCTGACCTCCGAAATGTCAAGGCTTAGATCGAATTTGGAAATACCGGATTGAATCGGGTACGGAGCCAGACGAAGTCCTTGGAGAGTAAAGCTCTCGTCCTCCATGCTTTGCATGACAATCATCGTGTCAAACAACGGATTTCGGCTTAAATCCCTTGCGACTTGCAAATTGTTGATAAGCTCTTCATACGGGTAGTCCTGATGTTCGTAGGCCCCCAATGTCGTTTCCCTGACTTCGTCCAAATAAGAGAGGAACGTCTTTTCTCCGGCCGGAAAATTCCGGATAGCCAATGTGTTGACAAACATCCCGATCAGCGGCTGCAGGTTCTCGTGCGTTCTGCCTGCAATCGGCGTCCCCACAATAATATCTTCCTGGCCCGTGTACTTATGCAGCAAAACGGTATACGCCGCAAGCATGACCATATATAAGGTCGCTCCCGTTTCGGCCGCAATCCGCTGCAAGTCCTCTCTCTTCTGCGCATCGATAAAAAATTGAAGCGTATCGCCTTTATAGCTCTGTACGGCCGGACGCGCAAAATCCGTCGGCATTTCCAGCACCGGCAGCTCCCCTTGAAACTTGTTCAGCCAGTACGCTTCCTGATGCTTCAACTGTTCCTGCTGCGCTTCGGACTGCTGCCATACCGCATAATCCTTGTACTGGATGCGCAGAGGCTCCAGCTCCTCTCCGCCATACAGGCGGACAAACTCTTCGACCAGGACGTCCATCGATACGCCGTCGGAGATGATATGATGCATGTCAAAGATCAAGATATGGCGCTCTTCCGCCAGCCCGATCAGGCCTATCCGCAGCAGCGGCGGCTTCGCCAGATCAAAGGCGCGGACGAAGTTCCGGACGACTTCCGCCGCTTCTTCCTCGCCGGCTTGCACATAGTCCACCGCAAAATCCACTTCCCGGTAGACCCGCTGTACAGGCTCGCCGTTCGCCATCTCAAATCCGGTACGCAGCGTTTCATGACGCGCTACCAGCCCGCGGAACGCCTCTTCAAACCGGGTGCGGTCCAGCGCCCCTTCCAGCAGCATCGCTCCCGGCATGTTGTAGCTTAGCTCCGCCCCTTCCAGCTGATGCAGAATGAACAGCCGCTTCTGCGCGGAAGATACCGGATAATGCTCCCTTTCTTCCACCACCGGTATGGCTGTAAACGTCCCTTCTTCCATCCCGGCCACCGCTCGAGCCATCGCTTCAATGGTCGGATAGCGGAAGACGTCCCGCAGCGGGAAATCGACATTCATCTCCTTGTGCAGCTTGTTGACCAGCGTCGTTGCGCGCAGAGAATGCCCGCCCAGCTCGAAGAAGTTGTCTTTCACGCCAACCGTCGACACTCCAAGAACTTCTTTCCAGATCCGGGCCAACCTTGTCTCCAGCAATGTCCGCGGCGCGACATACCGCGCCCCCGTTTGCACGCTTCCTTCCGGAGCCGGCAGGGCCTTGCGGTCGATCTTCCCGTTAGCCGACAATGGCAGCTTCTCCAACTGTACAAAGTACGTCGGGAGCATGTAGCCCGGCAGCTCCTGAGACAACGCTTCTCTCCATTCGCTCACCGTCAGCTTCCGGTCCGCCGCGAAATACGCGCACAGCTCCTTCTTCCCGCTCTCGTCCTCCCGCGCTACCACGACCGCTTCCCGAACCCCTGCTACTTTAAGGATCTGCGTCTCAATCTCGCCGATTTCGATCCGGTACCCGCGAATCTTCACTTGATGGTCGATCCGCCCCATGTATTCGATGTTTCCGTCCGGCAGCCATCTCGCCAAGTCCCCCGTCCGATACATCCGGCCTTCTTCCATAAACGGAATCGATACGAACTTCTCCGCCGTCAGCTCCGGACGGTTCAGATACCCTCTGGCCAATCCGTCGCCCGCGATGCAGAGCTCTCCGGGCACCCCGATCGGCTGCAGCTGATCATACCGGCTTACGATATACAGCTGCGTATTGTCGATCGGCTTTCCGATCGGCACACTGGCATATTCTTGCCCTTCTTCGCAATTAAAGTACGATACGTCGACCGTCGCTTCCGTCGGGCCGTACAGGTTAATGATTCGCGCTCCGTTCACCGGCGCAATGTAGCGGTGGAAACGCGCTACCTGCGATACGGTCAGCGCCTCCCCGCTCGCGAATACATACTTTAACGAAGTCAGCTTGCTCTCCAGCTCGGCGGCCGGCAATTGCTCCACGTATTCCAGGAACGCATGCAGCATCGACGGTACGAAGTGCATCGTCGTGATCTTCTGCCGTGCTATCGTTTCCAGAATAACCGCGGGGTTCTTTTCTCCGCCTACCGAAAGCAGGCATACTTTCGAACCTGCGAATGCCCACCAGAACAGCTCCCATACCGATACGTCGAAGGTGATTGCCGTCTTCTGCATAATTGTATCCGCCGCATCAATCGGATAATTTTTCTGCATCCACAACAAGCGGTTAATGACCGAACGGTGTTCCACCACAACCCCCTTCGGTCTGCCTGTCGTCCCCGAAGTATAAATCACATACGCCGCATTCTCGGCATCGTTAACGAGCTCCGGATTCGTATCGTCCTCGCTGTAGACCGCGGCATCGTCCAAATTGACGATGTGGCCTGCAAACGGCGCGCACTCCAGCAGATGGCCCTGCGCCAGGAGCAATTTTGCCTCCGAATCCTCCAGCATGTAGCGAATGCGCTCCTCCGGGAATGTCGGATCGATCGGCACATAAGCTCCGCCGGATTTCAGGATAGCCAAGATCGCCACCATCATCTCCAGGGAACGCTCGGCCATAACGCCTACCTTCTGATCCGGCTGCACTCCTTTGGCCCGCAAGGTCCGGGCCAGACGGTTCACCCGTTTGTTAAGCTCTCCGTACGTCAGCTCCTCATGCTCGCCGATCACCGCTACCGCATCCGGCGTCCGCTCCACCTGCTCCTCGAACAACTGATGGATCAACTTCTCCCGGGGATAGTCGGCATTCTCGCCGGACCAAATCAGCAATTGCTCCTTCTCTTGCGGCGTAATAAGCTCCAGCTCATCCACACGAATATTCGGATTGTCCGCAATCTGCTCGATGATCCGTAAGAGATGACCGCGGATGCGCTCTACGCTTGCCCGTTCATACACGCTAGCATTGTAACGGAAGATGATCCGAAGCGCATCGCCCGGAATAACAATCAAGTTGAAATCATAGTTGGTTTGCTCGAATATGGCAAAACCGGTAAGCTCAAGCGTTTCGTCGACGCCGCTTCCCGTCTCCTCCACCTGCTGCTCGACGGGATAGTTTTCAAACACCATGATATGGTTGATCAAATCGTGCTTTTGCTCGGTTTTTCCCTGAATCTCGTAGAGCGGATACGTATCATACGCGTGCGAGGCCAAGGAATCTTGCTGGATTCGTGTCATGACTTCCGCGAAGGTTTCACCGTCCGCTGTTTGGACGCGTACCGGGATCGTGTTAATAAACAAACCGATCATGCTCTCGATACCCGGTATCTCGGCGGGCCTTCCGGATACGACGCTTCCGAAAACCACGTCCTGCTGGCCGTTGTAACTTTGCAACGCAACTCCCCATGCCGTTTGCAGCAGCGTATTGACCGTAACCTGGTACCGCTTCGCCAGGAGATCGATTCGCCGGGTCAAATCCTTGCCCCAATCGCAATCGAGTTCCTCCTGTACGTAAGCTTCCGTCTTGCCTTGAAGTCTCGCTTCAGGCAGCGTCGTTTGGTGCTCATAGCCTTCCAAATAGCTACTCCAGTAATTGGAAGCTGCCTCGTCATCCTGCTGCTCCAGCCATTCGATGTATCGGCTGTACGGCTGAGCCTCGATAAGCTCCGGCTGACGTTGTGCACAAATGGCCGAATAGTGCTCAAACAGTTCCCCGGTAATAAGCGGAATGCACCAACCGTCCATGATGATGTGATGGAAGCTCCACAGCACCCGGTAGCTCTCTTCTGCCGTATGCAGAACCGCGACGCGCATCAGCGAATCTGTGGCCAGATCGAAGCCCCTCGCCTTGTCCTCGACGGCGTACGTCTCGAGGTAAGCCTGCCGCTCGGCTTCGTTCATTCCGCGTAAATCCTGATACGCGAACTCGACACGCTTATGGCGATACACGACCTGTACGGGCAGATCTGCCCAAACGTTGTAAAAGTTCGTTCGCAGAATGGCATGCCTTTGCGCCAGAGCATCGAAACTTTGAGCAAGAACCTCCGTATCCAGCCGGCCCTGCAGGCCAAACTCCGCTTGCTCGAAATACGCTGCCGATTTCGGCTCCATCAGGCTGTGGAACATCATCCCTTTCTGCATCGACGTAAGCTTATACACATTCTCGATATCGCCTATTTGCCAGGTCTGCTCTACAAGCTGCTCCAACTGCTCCATCGTAAGTCCCTTGAGCAGGACGTCGCTTGGCGTCAATTCGGCCCGGTCCTTCGTTACGCAGTGGCGGATGACTTCCTGAAGGCTTGCACGAATCATGCCCGCCAATCGCTCAATCGTTTCTTTGCGGTATTCCTTGCCATTGTATCGGATCGAAAGCTCCAAAGCGCCTTCGGAGATCATGCCGTTGATATCCAGCGTATAGCTCTGCACCGTATGTGCGCTTAGCGCTTCGCCGATCGAATACGGCGAAAGCCGCAGCGCATTGCTCTGCAGATCCTGATCGAACTGGCCCATGTAGTTAAAGCTGATTTCCGGTTCGATATTCCATGGGCTGCCCTCGGTAGAGGCGGACAAATAGTTCAGGATGCCGTAGCCGATTCCTTTATGCGGAACTTGGCGCAGTCCTTCCTTTACCCGCTTGATCCGGCGCGAAATTTCCCGATCCGCTCCCATGTCCAACACGATCGGATATTGGCTTGTAAACCAGCCTACCGTGCGCGTAATATCGATGTCCGGAACGATCGGCTCCCGGCCGTGTCCTTCCAGATTGACCAGCACTTCCCCGATACCGGACCACTCGTGGATCGCCATGCCCAAAGCCGTTAACAGCAGATCGTTCATCTCCGTGTTGTACGCCCGGTGCGCTTGCTTGAGCAGCTGCTCTGTTTCTTGTTCGCTCCACTGGACCGTTACGGTTTCGGCATCCCCGAACAGCGAGCAGGCCTGCGCTTGATCCTTCGGCAGCGGCAGTGCGTCAACCGCTGCAATCTCCCGCCAGTAGGCGCGTTCGCGGTCCATAGCCGAGCTTTCCGCATAAAGCGACAGCTTGTGCGCCCAGAGCTGGAAGGAATCCGTTTTTTGCGGAAGCTGAATGGCTTGTCCGCCGACGGCTTGCTCATATCCGGCCGCAAAATCTTCAAACAAAATACGCCACGATACTCCGTCGACCGCAAAATGGTGAATGACGATCAGCAGATGATCCCCGTCCGCGCAGCGGAACAATCCCAGCTTCATCAACGGTCCTTCGTTCAGGTCGATGCCGCTTTGAATTTCGTTCGCTTTGGCTTCGACGGCGGCAGCGCAATCCGCTTCACCTGTGAAATCGAAAACGTCCAGGCTGTAGAGCTCGCCCTCGTTCACTCCGCGGTTCCAAGCTTCGATGCCGTGCTCCGTCCGGCGCAAGACCAATCGTAGAGCATCGTGATGTTCGGCCAGCTTTGTCATCGAGGTACGAAGCGCCGTTTCCTCAAAACCTTCCTCCCGATACAGCATGACGGCCTGGTTAAAGTGATGCGGAGCCGTCGTCTGGCGCTCCAAGAACCAGTGCTGGATCGGCATCAGCTTCGTCGCTCCGGTCACTTCCCCTTGCTCGGCGATTCGGGTGACCGTCTGGATATGCGGACTTAGCTCGGAGATCGTCGGATACTTGAACAAATCTTTCATTTCCAGCTTGTAGCCTGCTTGAAATAACCTCGATGACACCTGGATCGATTTAATCGAATCGCCGCCCAAATCGAAGAAGTTGTCACGAATTCCGACTCGCGGGGCGCCTAAGACGCCTTCCCAAACCGATGCCAGAGTCTGCTCTACGACCGTCCGCGGCGCGACATACCGCGCCCCCGTTTGCACGCTTCCTTCCGGAGCCGGCAGGGCTTTCCGGTCGATCTTCCCGTTGGCCGACAATGGCAGCTTCTCCAACTGCACAAAGTACGTCGGGATCATGTAGCCCGGCAGCTCCTGAGACAACGCTTC
>NZ_JAHNZO010000063.1 GCF_018998565.1 Paenibacillus oleatilyticus
CTAAATTCTTATAAATTTTGCTCTTCTCAATCTTTAGCTGCACCTTATCCACGACATCATCGGCTTCGGTTCCGAGGATGTCGATCAACGTTATTTCATTCCCCTCTTTATCCGTGCCGATCGGATCGTGCAAGGATACATCCTTGCGCGTTTTCTTTATTGAGCGCAGATGCATGAGGATCTCGTACTCGATACACCGTGCCGCAAATGTAGCCAACTTAGTCCCCTTGTTCGGCGAGAATGATTCAATTGCCTTAATCAGCCCAATGGTCCCAATGCTAATCAAATCCTCTAAATCTTCACCCGTATTGTCGAATTTTTTGACGTTGTGTACTCAAAGCAACGTAGATTCTAGTGATAAGGAACTACTTTAACTCACTAATCGATAAAAAGGGAATTCACTCAGCTAAACCCCATTAACGCAGCAAGGCTGCCAGTAAAACTGCAGCCTTGCTGTGTTAATGGAGGTTATTCAACTCTCGTTCTCAGTTTGTAATGACTCCACAGCTCGTATAACTACCGTTAATTCAATGACAAAAGCAGGCGCCGCCGCCTGCTTTGATCATAAATTCGTTATTTCATTTTTCCATTTTCAATTTTAATATTTTTTCAACACGGCACGCACCGGACTTCCATCTGCTTCAACTAATGGTAACGGGAGGGCTGCCAATTCATAATCACCTGGTAAAATATCGTCTAAGACGAGCCCTTCCAAGATGTGAATGCCATGACTGGCAAGTTCATGATGGGCTGATAGTTCTTTACTATCTATTGGATCTACAGATGGCAAATCAAGACCAATAAGACGAACACCGAGTTCTGAAAGATAAGCCGCTAATTCTGGTTGGAGGTGAGGAATGGTTTGTGGGAACACACGCCGATCCTTCCATGCGTTAGTACGAATTAACAGACGGGTAATTCCTTTTAAATCTATACCGGATATTTCACCCACTCCAATGGATGTATAGTTAGGCAAATAGATGACACGGGCACTTCCTATATATAAATCGAGATCCAATTCAATGACTCTTTTTCCCTCATTATCAAAATGAAAAGGTGCATCAATATGAGTACCGGTGTGTATACTCATGTTGATTTGGCCTACATTGACAGATCCACTCTCTTCTTTACTCCAATTAACTTTGTAAGTGAAGGGTGTGTCCCCTGGCCAGACTGCGACCTTTTCGTCCAGCGGTTGTGAAATATCAATCCATGTCCCCAAGCAACTTACCTCCGTTTCTTCCGATTTTATCTCATAGCTTCGCTCTTAGACTCCACAGTTCCGGGAAGAAATGTTGGTCCAGAGCTCTTTTTAAATAAGTAACACCTGATGAGCCACCTGTTCCTTGTTTATGACCAATAATTCTTTCCACGGTAGTCATATGATTAAATCGCCATAATTGCTGCTGACTTCCAATATCCACTAGCTTCTCTGCCAACTCATATAAATCCCAATATTGATCGACATTGCGGTAAACTGTCAGCCATGCCTCTTCCACACTGTAATTTGGTTGATAGTTTTGCGACCAATCCCTATGAAGAGCTTCTTGATCAATAGGTAATCCCCGAGCCGCAAGAGCATTGATTGCCGCGTCATAAATACTTGGCTCATGAAGTGACTGTTTCATTTGCTCGTATAGATCGAACTGATGTTGAAAAACGGATAATGTATGAACATTCTTGTTTCCTAGCGCAAACTCAATCAATCGATTCTGATAAGATTGGAATCCGGAAGATTGGCCCAATTTATCCCTAAACTCCATGTATTCAGCCGGCGTCAAGGTGGCGAGGACGTTCCATGACTGAATCAATTGCTGCTGAATTCTCGAAACGCGCGACAACATTTTAAACGATGGTTCCAAATCATTATTGCGTATACACTGAATAGAAGCTTTCATCTCATGTAAAATGAGCTTCATCCATAACTCGCTAGCCTGATGGATAATGATGAAAAGCATTTCATCATGGTGATCAGAACAGCTATGTTGACTAGATAAAATCTTATCAAGATGAAGATAATCTCCGTAGGACATCGCTTTGCTAAAATCGGTTTGAATTTCTTTTTCTAGCCCCATATTTTTGTTTTGTTCGTTGTTATTCATTCTGTACCGTCCCTTTCTTTACTGTTCCTCTTTTTCCAAACCAAATACGCAGCAGACAGAAACAGTAACCATGGAATCCCGAATTGAAGCATAATTTTAAAACCTGTAAACCATGTAGAAATCATTAAACTACCTAGAAGAACCACTCCCAAGATCGTTAAATAGGGGAAACCAGGCATTCTTACCGGCAATTGACGTCCTCCCATTTTCACCCATTTTTTTCTGAAAAATAAATGAGAAATGAACACCATAAACCAAGTGAATAAAGCCCCGAACATGGAAATTCCCATCATCAATGCATAGGATGAATCTGGAAGCATCGCATTAATGGCTGCAGCAATAAAAATCCCAAGTGTAGAAACAGCAAGGGCACTGATAGGAACCCCTTTGCTATTAATTTTGCCCAAAAAGACAGGGGCATGATTACCTCGTGATAACGAAAACATCATGCGTGTTGAAGCATAAATTTGACTGTTCATTGCCGATAAAGCAGCCATTAAAATAATAAAATTCATTATGCCAGATGCTCCTGGAATATTATAAATTTCCATTACTTTTACGAATGGACTTTTATCGATCCCCGCTGATTTCCACGGAACAATCATTAGCATGATGCCAATGGTCAAAACATAGAAAGTAGACAAACGGAATACGGTTGATTTCAATGCTTTAGGTACAGCTACATCGGGATCTTTGGATTCCCCAGCTGTAACCGCTATCATTTCTGTCCCTAGAAAGCTGAATAAAGAAATAAAGATAGCAACCCACATTCCCCACCAGCCAAAAGGCAGAAAACCTCCGTCATTCACTAGGTTGCCAGGTCCGATATTGGGCTGATCTGTTCCAAATAGGACATAGGATCCAAGAAGAATGAAACCAACTATGGCACTTATTTTTACCATAGAGAACCAATACTCAACTGTACCAAATATATGAACGCTTTTGGCATTTATATAAATTAACAATGCGGCAAACAATAAAATCCATACAATTGCCGGCACAGTCGGAAACCAGTATTTCATATATACGGCTATTGCGCTTACTTCTACCCCCACAGCAAGTACATTTGCTATCCAATATGAATACCGAACAAGAAAGCCTGCCATGGGATTGATGTACTTTTCAGAAATCGTTCCAAAAGATCCCGAAGTTGGATGAGCGACCGTCATTTCCGTTAAACATCCCATTAACAGCAATACGATAAATGCTCCTATCCCATAACTGAGTAGAACACTAGGGCCTGCAGTTTTAATTGCAAACCCGCTGCCAAGGAACAATCCCGTCCCAATGGCACAACCCATGGCAATCATCGTAAGCTGGTTAGTTTTTAAATCACGCTTTAACCCATCCTCTAGTTCATTCCCATTATTCGATTGTGCATTTTTATTTATCATATTTCATCCCCTTTTTTCTTTAAATAGGCTATCTATGCAACGACTTCACGTTCATTATGAAATATTTTGTATTGTTCTTCTGCCATGATTTTTTTGAAAATTTGTATGACTTCCCAAACTTCTGTATACGAAGTATACAGCGCAACCGGAGCAAGACGAATAATGTTTGGTGCTCGGAAATCCGGAATCACGTTGTTTTTTTTCAATGCCTTGCAAATGCGCGCAGCTTCTTCATGCTCAAGACTTACGTGACCTCCGCGACGTACGTCTTCTCTTGGACTTCCAATGATGAACCCATAATCTGCTAACTCATGTTCAATTAAGTTCATTAAATATTGATTGATTTGAAGAGACTTTTGGCGAATATTCGCAATACCGGCTTCCGAAAAAATTTCTAAAGATCCTAATAAAGGTGCAAGGCTTAATACGTGGGGCGTTCCAATTTGATAGGCCCCCGCTGATTCAGCTGGTGTTAGCGTATGTTCCATGTCGAATTGTTTATCTTTTCTGGACCCGAACCATCCAGCCAATCCAGGGTTAGTTCCAAAATGTTTCCGATTCACGAATAAACCTCCAACACCGCCAGGTCCGCCGTTTAAATGTTTGTAATTGCACCAATACGCAAAGTCAACATCCCATTCGCTAAACGAATGCGGGATCGCCCCGATCGAATGACATCCGTCAAATCCGATTAAAATGCCTCTTCTATGAGCTTCCTCCGTTAATCGCTTCATGTCCAATATTTGGCCGCTGCGATACAGAACGGTAGGCAAGATGATTAAAGCAATGTCATCGGCCATAGCCTCGATGATATCATCTTCTTCTAAAAATCGGCCATCCCGACTTTTCACACGGATGAGATGGGTATCAGGATCGTATCCATGGATGCGAATTTGGCTTTGAAGGGCATAAATATCAGATGGAAACGTTAGTTCATCTGCCAAAATTTTGGTTCGCGCCCCTTCAGGCTTATAAAAAGTAGCTACAAGCTGATGCAAATTCACAGTCGTGGAACCGGTTACAATAACTTCGTCAGGAGATGCTCCTATTAACGGTGCGCTCAACTCGCCTAATTTCTCCGATAAGGTAAACCATGGATGATTCCCTTGCGTCCATCCATCGATGCCATGTTCTTTCCAATCGGCTAAAGATTCCAAGAGTGTACGTTCAGCTCTTCTCGAAAGTAGCCCCAATGAATTCCCATCCATATAGATGGAATCAGGTTTTAAATAAAATTCTTCTCGAAAATGAGAAAGATTATCCTCTTTGTCTAATTGTTTTGCGAAATCTAATGTAGGTTGAAAAAAATTCGAAAGCACCGTATCATCCCCTTCTTTATTTAAAATTACTCTTTCTAGGGACATCATATCAATGAATATGACACGATGTCAATATTATTATCCAAACGATTCTATCTAAACAAATCTTTCATTTTCAAAGAAATACTTATATTCTAGAAGATAATTATTAATTGGGGAGGAATTAGAATGAGTAATGATAAAATAAGCGATAAACGACATCTACGCTCAGTCGCAACACGTCAAAAGTTGTTGGAAGCTGCGAAGGAAGTATTTCTTGAAGAAGGTTTTCAAAAAGCAACGATTTCTCAAATGATCAAAAAAGCAAACATCGGGTACGGAACAGCCTATGTTCATTTTGAAGGAAAAGAGGATCTTCTATGCGTATTAATGGAAAATGTCATGGCGCAATTTTATGAAATTGCCGAGATCTCCTTCTTCCCAAAATCGAAAGATGAAGCAGAGCAAATCATTAATAAACAAACCTATTCTTTTTTAAAAATGGCAGAGGCTGAACGTAATATGATGCAAATCTTCGAACAGGCCATTGGGGTATCATCTGTGATTTCGGATAAGTGGAAGGCAATTCGTGAAAAGTTTATTCAGCGGATATCCATGGACATTGCCTATTCACAGCAAAATGGGCTAGCCAGAGCTACATTAAACGATGAGATTGTTGCACGGGGTTGGTTTTTCACAAATGAAATGTATCTTTGGGAAATTGTTCGAAACGAACATCATCATTCTGTTGAAGAGATTGCTACTACTATCACGTCTCTTTACGCTACAGGCCTTTATCTCTAAAAATAGCGTTTTGCCAAGATGTTTAGAGCCCAGAAACTATGTTGAAACAGTCCTGGGCTTTTTTCATTCAAACGATTACGCTTTAACGGTAAAGTCAATCGAACCGAGTCCATCCCATTTTGCGGAGTCGACGTCGCCTTCTTGCAGTTGATGCGCTCCGGTAATGCCGCCAGTTAAAATTAATTGGCCTGATTTCAGCTTACGACCTCTGCACGCAAGCATATTAGCCAGCATGGCTACCGAATTAGCCGGATGACCTAGCACGGTAGCGCCTGCGCCCAAATCTTTCAATTCTCCGTTGATAGAAAGGGTCACCCCGACCAAATCCAGTTCCAATTCATGCGGCTTTCTCAAAGT
>NZ_JAHNZO010000064.1 GCF_018998565.1 Paenibacillus oleatilyticus
ATGGCCCACCAGAACAGCTCCCACACCGACACGTCGAACGTAAAGGTCGTTTTTTGCAGAATCACGTCCGCCTCGCCAAGCGGGTAGCGCTTATGCATCCACAGGATACGGTTGAGTACGGAATGATGCTCGATAGCCGCGCCCTTCGGTTTGCCGGTCGAGCCCGACGTATAGATCACGTAAGCCATGTCGCGCGGACCGGAACCAGGGGGCAAATTCGTCGCATCTTCGGCGTAAACAGCCTCCTCGTTCAAATCAAGAACCCGGCCTTCCAGCTCCGCCGGCACGCGGTCCAGGAAGCGGCTCTGTGTCAGCAGCAACCGGGCCCCCGAATCTTCGACGATGTAGCGGACACGCTCGGCCGGATACTCCGGATCGATCGGCACGTAAGCACCGCCCGCCTTCAGAATCGCGTAGATGCCGACAATCATCTCCAGCGAGCGCTCAGCCATGATCGCCACCGGCACGTCCGCGCCAACGCCTTCAGCGCGCAGCGTCCGCGCCAAACGATTGGCCCGCTCGTTCAGCTCGCGGTACGTCATATGCTCTTTGCCGCAAGTGACGGCAATCCTCTCCGCCAAGCGGCGGACCTGCTCTTCGAACAAGCCGTGAATCGTTTGTTCCCGCGGATACTCCGCCGTGTTGTCGTTGAAGCTGTTCAGCAGCAGCTCTTTCTCTCGCGCTGTCACCAGCTCCAGCTTGTCTGCCAACACATCCGGGTTTGCGGTAACCTGCTCCAGCAGATGAATAAAGTGCTCCTGTATCCGCTCAACATCCTCGCGATCATAGACAACCGCATTGTAGCCGAAGTCGATCCTGATATCCGCGCCGGGCATGATCGTAACGGTGAAGTCATAATTCGTCTGCTCGTTCATCCGGGCGTTACGGATTTCGAAAGTATCCGGCCTGCGTTCTCCAATCCGTTCCATTTCTTCATCCAGCGGATAATTTTCAAAGATCAGAAGATGACTGATCAAATCTTGCTTTTGTGCCGTATGCGCCTGAATTTCGTAGAGTGGATACGTATCGTAAGCGTTCGACTCGATAGCCTGCGCCTGGCCCCGTTTCAGCATGTGGGCAAAGCTCTCGCCGGCCCCGCTTTGGACACGCACCGGAATGGTGTTGATGAACAATCCGATGATCCCCTCCACGCCCGGAATGTCTGCCGGACGGCCCGATACAACACTGCCGAAGACGACATCGGTGCTGTTGTTGTAGCGCTGCAGCGCAATGCCCCATGCCGTTTGCAGCAGCGTATTGATGGTGACCTGATGCGCCTTGGCTGTCCGCTGCAGGGCTGCGCTGAGCGGCTTGCCAGTTAAGCGCGACACTTTTTCCAGCTCGTAGCGCTGCTTGGCATCGGCCGTCTTGCGGTTCGGCAAATCCGTATGCTGCTCATACCCGGACAAATACTCCTTCCAATAAGCCGCAGCTTGGTCTGCATCCTGCTTATCCAGCCATTCCATGTAACGGACGTAAGGTGTGACCTGCGGCAGCTTGACCTCGCGCTTTTGGCGGATAGCAAAGTAAGCGCCGAACACTTCCTGGTACAGCAAGGATATGCACCAGCCGTCCATCACGATATGGTGGAAGCTCCATACGAACGAATACTCCGTATCTCCCGTTTGGAGAATCCCGATCCGCATCAGCGCATCCGCTGCGAGATCAAAGCCTCTGGCCCGGTCCTTGGCGGCAAAGGCGGCGACATAAGCCCTTTGCTCGGCATCGCCAAGACCACGCACATCCTCGAAATAAAACTCACTTGCTTTCGACCTGTACACGATTTGCAGCGGCTCCTGCCTCGAATCGTTGACAATATTCGTGCGCAGCACCGTATGCCGCTGTACCAGCAGCTCCAGGCTTTGGGCAAAAGCTCCGACATCAAAGCGTCCGACCAGCTCAAAAGTGGCTTGCTGGAAGTATGCTCCCGATTTCGGCTCAAGCAGGCTGTGGAAAAGCATGCCTTTCTGCATCGGCGTGAGCGCGTACACATTCTCCACTTCGCCCGTTTGCTCGGCTTGCCGGGTGAGTTCCTCCAGTTCGTCGATGGTCAAGCCTTTCCGCTGCACGTCGCTTGGCGTCAGCTCGGCCTGCTCTTTCGTCACGCAGTGCTCCAGCACCTCGACCAGACGGTCATGCAGCAGTTGAGCTACATGTTCGATGGTTTCCAGACGGAAGGCCTTGGCGTTGTACAGCAGCGTCATCGTCAGCCGGCCGCCCGATACCATGCCGTTGAAGGTGAGCGCATGCTGCAGCGCCGTTTGTGCGCTCACAGACTGTCCGCTCGAATACGGGGAAAACCCGAAAGCGCCGTTTTGCAAATCTTCATCGAATTGGCCCAAGTAGTTGAAGCTGATCTCCGGTTCCAGTTGCAGACGTTCGGCCTCCGAAAGCTCCGATAAATAACGCAGAATGCCGTAGCCGATACCTTTGCGCGGGATGCGGCGAAGATCTTCCTTCACCCGTTTGATCTGTTTGCCGAGCGTCTGGCTGCCTTCTACCGTTAACAGCACCGGATACTGGCTTGTGAACCAGCCGATCGTCCGCGACAGATCCAGCTCCATGCCGATGGCATCAGCCTCGCGGCCATGGCCTTCCAAGCTGATCAACAGCCTCTCTTGCCCGGTCCAATCCTGGACGGCAAGGCCGAGAGCGGTAAGCAGCAGATCGTTCACATTCGTGTTATAGGCGCGGTTTGCTTGCTTCAACAGCTGCCCGGTTGCTTCGGCTGACCATTCTACCGTCACCGTACCGCTGTCGGCGAGCGTGAGTCCGCCGGCCTGTCCGTCTTCCTTCGGCAGTACAGCCGTTTCCGCTTTCTCCAGGTCGCGCCAGTACGCCAGCTCCCGCTGCAATTCGTCGCTAGCTGCCGCCTTCCGCAGCTCTTCGCTCCATGTCCGGAACGAATCGGTCTTATGCGGCAGCCGGATCGTTTCGCCTTGAACAGCCTGCTCGTAAGCCGTCTTCAAATCCTCGAACAAAATGCGCCACGATACACCGTCGATCACGAGGTGATGGATCGCGATCAAGAGATGATCCCCGTCCGCGCAGCGGAACAGACCAAGCTTCAGGAGCGGTCCTTCCTGCAAATCGATACCGGCCTGCAGCTCGCTTGCTTTCGATTCCACCAGTTCGCGGGCATGATCCGCATCCCGGTAATCGAACACGCTCAGCTCAAGCGGCTTGCCTTCATGCACCTCCCGGTTCCAGGCGGTGAAGCCGTCCGGGGCCGCTTTGTATACCATACGAAGCGCGTCGTGATGCTCGATCAGCTTCGCGAAGGCTTGACGAAGCGCCGCTTCCTCAAAGCCCTCTGCCCGGTGGAGCAGCAAGGCCTGGTTAAAGTAGTGAGGCTCGGCAAAATTCTGCTCGAAGAACCAGTGCTGAATCGGTGTTAGCGGAGCCTCTCCAGTCACTGCTCCTTGATCGGCCTTGGCGCCCATTGCCTGGACATAAGGACTGAGCCCTGCGATAGTCGGATATGCGAACAAGTCCTTCATTTCCAGCTTGTAGCCTTGCTGCAGCAAGCGGGAGGACACTTGGATCGACTTGATCGAGTCGCCTCCCAGCTCGAAGAAATTGTCATGGATGCCGACCGCGCTCGTCCCAAGCACGGCCTGCCAGATGGCTGCCATGGAACGTTCCACCGGTGTACGCGGCGGCGCGTAATCTGCGCCGGTTTGCCCGCTGCCGTCAGGTTCAGGCAGCGCCTTGCGGTCGATCTTGTCGTTCGGCGTCAGCGGCATCGCTTCCAGCTGCACGAAGTGCGCCGGCACCATGTAGCTTGGCAGTTTTTCGCTCAGTACTTGGCGCAGTTCGCTTGCCGCCAATTCCTCGCTTGCCACGTAGTACGCGCAGAGCTGCTGCTGGCCTTGGCCGTCTTCCCTCGCGATTACGATCACTTCCTGCACCGCTTCCACCTGCAGGAGCTTCGCTTCGATCTCGCCCAGCTCGATCCGGTAACCGCGGATTTTCACCTGGTGGTCGATCCGCCCCAAATATTCAAGCCGCCCGTCCGG
>NZ_JAHNZO010000065.1 GCF_018998565.1 Paenibacillus oleatilyticus
TAGACAGCAACCTGCTCCGGTGTCCGCACCGTTTGTTCCTCCAGCAACTGGTAGATCGTCTTCTCGCGAGGCGAGTTAACCGCGGTGTCGTTGAACGCATGCAAAATCTGCTCCTTCTCCGCCCCGCTCACCAGTTCCAACTCGTGTATGCGGATATCCGGGTTCGCCACGACCTGCTCCAGCAGGTAAGTCAGGTGGGCTTGAATCCGTTCGATCGCTATCGGCTCAAATGCGGCTTCGTTATAACCAATGTAAAGCTTCATCGATTCGCCCGGCAGCACTACAAGGTTTAAGTCATAGTTCGTTTGCTCCATGCTTTGAACGCCGGACAATCGAAGCGCGGAATGCTCTCCGCCAAGCTGCTCCATCCGTTCATCTACCGGATAGTTTTCAAAGATCACGATATGACGGATCAGATCCTGCTTCTGCTCCGTCAATGCCTGGATTTCATACAGCGGGAACGTTTCGTAGGCATTGGAGGCAATCGCCTGCTCCTGCGCCCGCTTCATGACGTCAGCAAAGCTTTCCTCCGCTGCACAGCGGATGCGGACAGGAATCGTGTTGATGAATAGTCCGATAATTCGCTCCACGCCCGGAATTTCTGCGGGACGTCCCGACACCACGCTGCCGAATACCGCATCATCCGTACCGTTGTACCGTTGAAGCACGATTCCCCATGCGGCTTGGATCAATGTGTTGATCGTAACTTGATGCGCTTTTGCCGTCTGATGAATCCGTTTTGTCAACTCGCTTCCAAGCTCATAGTCGTAACGCTGCGCGCGGTACCCGGATACGTCCTCCGAGTTCCCCGGCTTGCCGGCAGGCAGTAAGGTTTGCTCTTCGTAACCTGACAGGTAGCCGCTCCAATAAGCGGACGCTTCTTGCGTATTTTGCCGCTCCAGCCATTCGATGTAAGAGCTGTACGCCCATACCTCGGATAGCTCAAGCTTCTTGCCCCTGACCAGCGCAAAGTAAGCTTCGAACACTTCCTGAACCACAATCGAGAGGCACCAGCCGTCCATGATGATATGGTGGAAGCTCCAGATCATATGGTGCTCTTGAGAGCCGGTACGCAAAATCGCGATGCGCAGCAGCGGATCACGGGCGAGATCAAAGCCTTTGTCCCGATCCTCACGCTTAAACCGTGCGATCTCCGCTTCACGTTCCTCGTTGCTGAACCCGCTCAGATCCTCGAAGACCAGTGTGCCGCGTTTGCTGCGGAATACGACCTGGACAGGGTTTTCCTTCCACGCTGTGTAGAAGTTCGTGCGCAGGGCTTCATGGCGCTGCACCAGCAAGTCGATACTTTGAGCGAATGCTTCCGGCTCGAACTCGCCCTTCAAATCGAACGACGTCTGTTCGAAATACGCCCCGGAGCCGGCTTCCAGCAGGCCGTGGAACAAGATGCCTTTTTGCATTGGCGTCAAGTTGTACACGTTCTCGATCTCGCCAATAGCCGCCGTTTGCAGCATAAGCCGCTCCAATTCCTCAATCGTTACGCCTTTCAAGGACACATCGCTTGGCGTCAGCTCGGTGCGGTCCTTCGAAACGCAATGCGCAATCACTTCCTGCAAGCTGGCATGGAGATGGCCGGCGAATTGCTCCACCGTTTCCCTGCGGTACTGCTTAGCGCTGTACCTAATCGTGAGCTGCAAGGCTCCGTCTACGACCAAGCTGTTCAAATCAAGCGCGAAGCGCAGCGCTGTATCCGCGCTCGCCGTCATTCCGCCGGCAAACGGAGACAAACGAATATCGTGCTGCTGGAGGTCCTGGTCAAGCTGTCCCAAATAGTTGAAGCTGATTTCAGGCTCGGCCCGAAGTGCCGGAGCCTCCTGCTTCTTCCGTGATAGATACCTTAGCAGGCCGTAGCCGATACCTTTATCCGGTATGGCGTGAAGCTGCTCTTTGGTTCGCTTGATCCGCTCGCGCAGCGTCATATCGGCTCCTTGCGACAGCAGCACCGGGTACACGCTCGTAAACCAGCCGACAGTGCGTGTAATGTCCAGGTCCGGAATAATCGGCTCGCGTCCGTGCCCTTCCAGACTAACCAGCACATCCCCCAGGCCGCTCCAGCGCTGAATAGCGATACCGAGCGCCGTGAGCAGCAAGTCGTTCATTTCCGTGTTATAAGCGCGGTGCGCCTGTTTCAGCAGTTGTACGGTTTCCTCAGGCGTCCAATTTAGCGTAATCAGCTCGCTGTCCTGCAACTGCGGGCGTTCGTACGCATAATCCTTAGGCAGCGGACGGCAGGATGCCTGTTCGATCTGCTGCCAGTAGGCCCTTTCGCTGTCTAGAGCCGGGCTGTCTGCGTACTGTTCGAGTCCCTGGGCCCAAGCTTGGAACGAGTCAGTCTTCGGCGGCAGCCGGAGTGCTTCACCTTTTGACGCCTGCTCGTATCCCGTCACGAAATCTTCAAACAAGATACGCCATGACACCACATCAATAGCCAAATGGTGCACCGCAATCAACAGGTGGTCGCCATCCGCGCAGCGGAACAGTCCCAGCTTGACGAGCGGTCCGGCGTTTAGATCGATGGAGCCTTGAATTTCCGTCGCCTTCTCCTCGATCCAATGGGTTAAGGAATCGTCCATCTCTCTGTCCTGCAGATCGATGACTGCAAGATCAAGCAGCTCGCCCTCCGTAACGGCACGGTACCGGACTTGATAGCCGCTTCCGCTGTCTTGGACAACCAGGCGCAGCGCGTCATGATGTTCAGCCAGCTTATGGAACGTCTGGCGCAAGGCCCCTTCTTCAAAACGATCCGGACGGTAGATCATGAACGACTGGTTAAAATGCTGCGGCTGAGACGGATTATGCTCAAAGAACCAGCGCTGAACCGGGGTTAGCGGCGCCTCGCCCGTTACCTCGCCTTGATCCGCAAGCCGGACGGCTGTACGGACATGGGCGCTCAACGAAGCGATGGTCGGATATTTGAAAATATCTTTCATCTCCAGCTTATAGCCGGCTTGCATCATGCGGGACGCCACCTGGATCGACTTGATGGAATCGCCGCCCAAATCAAAGAAATTGTCGTGAATGCCTACCGCCCTCAAGCCGAGCACCGTCTGCAGGATATTCGCGAGCGCACGCTCCACTGGCGTACGCGGTGCGGCATAGGCCTCGCCTGACTGCACGCTTGCTTCCGGCGCAGGAAGCGACTTGCGGTCAATCTTGCCGTTAGCGGAAAGCGGCATCCGTTCAACCTGGATGAAGTACGTCGGCACCATGTAGCCTGGCAGCTCCTTGGACAGCGCCTCGCGCAGCTCGCCCGCCGTCAGCTCTTTCGTTGCCACATAGTAGGCGCATAATTGCTTCTGGCCTTGACCGTCATCGCGCGCCATGACTACGGCCTCCTGCACCGCTTCCACAGCCAGCAGTTCCGCTTCAAGCTCGCCCAGTTCAATCCGGTAGCCGCGAATTTTCACCTGATGGTCGATCCGCCCCAGATACTCGATGTTGCCATCGGGCAGCCATCTGGCCAGGTCGCCGGTCCGGTACATTCGCTCGCCTGCCGCAAATGGATCAGCCGTAAACTTCTCCGCTGTCAATTCCGGACGGTTCAAGTAGCCTCTTGCCACCTGCACCCCCGCGATGCACAGCTCACCTGCCACCCCGACCGGCTGCAGCTGCTCCGTGCCTTCCTTCAGGATATACAGCCGGGTATTGTGCACCGGCTTGCC
>NZ_JAHNZO010000066.1 GCF_018998565.1 Paenibacillus oleatilyticus
GGCACGGAGCAGCTGCAGCCGGTCGGGGTGGCAGGCGAGCTGTGCATCGCCGGGGTGCAGGTGGCAAGAGGCTACTTGAACAAGCCGGAACTGACAGCGGAGAAGTTTACGGCTGATCCATTTGTGGCAGGCGAGCGGATGTACCGGACCGGAGATCTGGCCAGATGGCTGCCCGATGGGAACATCGAGTATCTGGGCCGGATCGACCATCAGGTGAAAATCCGCGGTTACCGAATTGAGCTGGGCGAGTTGGAAACCGAACTGCTCCGCGTCGACTCGGTGCTGGAATCGGTCGTAGTGGCCCGCGATGACGGTCAAGGCCAGAAGCTGCTGTGCGCCTACTATGTGGCGGCAAAGGAGCTGACGGCAGGCGAATTGCGCGAGGCGCTGTCGAAGGAGCTGCCAAGCTATATGCTGCCGACGTTCTTCGTCCAAGTCGAGCGTATGCCGCTCACCGCAAACGGCAAAGTCGACCGCAAGGCGCTGCCGGCACCGGAAGCAAGCCTGCAATCGGGACAAGGGTATGCCGCTCCGAGCACACAGACAGAAGCGCAGCTTGCGCGCATTTGGCAGGAGGTGCTGGGTCTTGAGAAGGTTGGCGTCAAGGATAATTTCTTCGAGATCGGCGGACATTCGCTCCGCGCTGCTACGCTCGTGGCGCGTATCCAGAAGGAGCTGCAGATCAGCGTGCCGCTAAGAAGCGTGTTTGAGCATCCTACCGTGGAAGAGCTCGCTGCCGTTATGGCAGGCCGGAAAAAAACAGGCGAAACGAGTCTGCCGGTTGCTGAGGAAAGAGACTACTATCCGCTTTCCTCCGTTCAGAAGAGACTGTATATTTTGAGCCAGCTTCAGAAGAACGATATCAGCTACAACTTGCCAAGCGTCCTGCGGGTCGAAGGACCGCTTGATGTGAAGCGGATCGAGGAGGCGTTCCGCGCCCTGATCGCACGCCACGAGTCACTGCGTACCAGCTTTGAGATGGTGGATGGCGAACCGGTGCAGCGGGTGCATGCCCAGGCGGACTTTTCCATCGAGGTACGGGAGGGCAGCGAGCAGGAGGCGGAAGGTTGGATGGAAAACTTCTTGCGCCCGTTTGATTTGCGCAAGCCACCGCTTATGCGGGTCGAACTGATAAAGCTCGAATCCGAGCGTTACATCATGCAGTTCGACATGCACCATATCATTACGGACGGTGCCTCAATGGGCATTCTGGTGCAGGAACTCGTCCGGCTGTACGAAGGCGAAGAGCTGCCTCCGTTGCGGATTCAGTACAAGGACTATGCGGTTTGGCAGCAAGGCGCAAGAGCGCGTACTTACGAAGAGCAGGAACAATACTGGCTGGAGACGCTGGCCGGCGAGCTTCCGGCTCTGGAGGTGCCGACGGATTATCCGCGACCTGCGGTACGCAGCTTCGACGGTTCCCGGGTCAACTTCGAGCTTGATGCGGAATTAACGTCGGCGGTCAAGTGGCTCAGCGAGGAAACAGGAAGCACGCTGTTTATGGTGCTGCTGGCGGCTTATCAGGCGCTGCTGGCCCATTACAGCGGACAGGAGGACATCATCGTCGGCACGCCGATTGCCGGCAGACCGTTGGCCGAGCTTGAACCGGTCGTTGGGATGTTCGTCAATACGCTTGCGCTGCGCGCCTACCCGTCCGAGAACAAGACGTTCCTGGAGCTGTTGCAGGAGGTTAAGGAACAAGCGCTCGGCGCATTTGAAAACCAGGAGTTTGCGTTCGAGGAACTGGTGGAGAAGCTGGTTCAAGCCCAAGACGCCAGCCGCAACCCGCTGTTTGATACGATGCTGGTGCTGCAAAACAATGAGCGGCAGGAGCTGAAGTTTGACTCGATATCTTTCGTCCATCAAGAACGCGACTACAATGTCGCCAAATTTGATCTTACCTTGTATTTCATCGAGGAAGGGGATCGTATCAACGGCAGCCTGGAATACAGTACCAAGCTGTTCAAAGCCCATACGATGGAGAAGTATGCCTCCGATTTCGCTGTGCTATTGCGTACGGTGACGGACCAACCGAACATCCGGCTGGGCGACATTGAGCTTGCGGACCAAGTATCCGTCGAGTCCGTGGAGTTCATGTTTTAAAAGGTTTCACCGTGTTTCGCAAAGAGCGCATGGGGACAAGCCATGCGCTCCTGCGACGCCTTATGGTTCGAGGATGTACCGATTCACCCGTGGGAGCACGGAAAAACGGATGAGAAGAACAGGGGGATCATGTAATGAAAAAGCTGCGGGCCTTTTGGAGCGGCAAATTCGATGCAGAAGATACGATATCTGTCATACCTTACAGTTCAGCTCACAAAATTAGGGAGGCCGACTACCAAAACGAAGGCTCCCCGCTCCGGGTATGGAGCGGACAGTTGCCCGAGCAAGTATCGCAACGGCTCATTGTCATTTCCAAAGACTCTCCAATGGCGCTGTTTATTTTGTTGCTGGCGGGCGTCAAGAGCCTGTTATATAAGTATACGAACGAAGAAAAGGTGATTGTAGCCATCCCGGCGGTTCGTACTTCGGATGCTCCGCTTATGAACGAGATCATCTTGATCAAACAGGAATTGAACGGAGCAGATGCATTTAAATCGCTGATTGGACAGGTCCACGCTACTGTTAGCGAGTCCATTGTCCATCAGAACATTGCGCTGCAAACGATGGCGGGCGCTATGCATTTGCAAGTAGAGCCGGACGGCTCGCCATTGTTCCATACGGTCGTTTCATTCAATGCTCTTCATACCCGGCATCATCCAGGGTCGATCGTTTCCGATATCGAACTTGCTTTTGAGCGGAACGATGACGGAATTTTGCTGCATATTCATTACCGCGATGATCGTTACGACCAGCAAATGCTGGAATTGTCATTCGATCATTTGGTTCGGATTTATAGCCTTGCTTTATTCCAGCCCGAGCTTGCTATCGACAGTATCGATATCATGTCCGACGAAGAAAAGTCGCTCATCCTGCAAGGCTTTAACAACACATCGGCGGAGTATCCGCGGGAGCGGACAATTCATGAGCTGTTTGAGGAGCAGGCTCAGCGTACGCCGGAGCGGATAGCAGTGCTGTTCGAGGACGAGCGGCTGACGTACCGCGAGCTGAACGAGCAGGCGAACTGTCTGGCGCGGACGCTGCGCGCTGAAGGCGTTGGCGCGGATGTGCCTGTGGCGATCATGGCTGAGCGCTCGCTGGAGATGATCGTCGGCATCTACGCGATTCTGAAGGCGGGCGGCGCTTACGTGCCCATCGATCCGGAGTATCCGGCCGAGCGCATCCGCTACATCGCCGAAGATTCAGGGGCACGGTTGCTGCTGACACAGAGCCGCTTCCTGGACCGCGTGCCGGCGGAGCTGGAAGGCCGAGTTCTTGATTTGAACGAGGCGGCTGTTTACGCCGAAGATGCGACGAATCTGCCCCCTGGTGCCGGTCCGCGCAACATGGCTTACGTGATCTATACGTCGGGCTCGACCGGCAAACCGAAGGGCGCGGCGATCGAGCATCATTCCGTACTCAACCGTATCCTGTGGATGCATAAGCGTTACCCGATGGGCGAGGCGGACGTGATTCTGCAAAAAACGACCTTTACGTTCGACGTGTCGGTGTGGGAGCTGTTCTG
>NZ_JAHNZO010000067.1 GCF_018998565.1 Paenibacillus oleatilyticus
GTCACTTCTTCCTGGCTCGCGATTTTGCCGGCAGCCTGAAGATGCGGACTGAGCGCCGCTATGGTCGGATGATGAAATAAATCTCTCATGACCAGCTTATAACCAGCCTGAAGTACCCTTGAGGATACTTGCAGCGCTTTAATCGAGTCGCCTCCGAGCGCAAAGAAGTTGTCCAATATCCCGATTCTGTCTACACCCAGCACGGCTTGCCATACCGAGACAAGCGCTTTCTCCGCTTCCGTACGGGGCTCCAAATAGCTTGCTCCGGCTTGAACGTGTCCCTCCGGCTCGGGCAGCGCTTTGCGGTCTACCTTGCCGTTAGGCGTGAGCGGCAGCTGCTCCAGGCACACCAGACGCGCCGGAACCATATGCGACGGCAGCGTTTGATCCAAATACGATTGAAGCTCTTCCAGATTGAGCTCTTGCTCCGCAACCGCGTAACCGCACAAATATTTTTGGCCCCGCTCATCGGTCCAATCCTTCACAACGGCTTGACGAACCCCGGCGAAACGCAGCATCGCCGACTCAATCTCACCCAGCTCGATCCGGTAACCGCGGATCTTCACCTGATAGTCGATCCGGCCGATGAAGTCGACGTTGCCGTCTTCCATCCAACGCGCCAGGTCGCCCGTGCGGTACAACCGCTCCCCGGGAACGAACGGGCTATCGACAAACTTCTCTTCGTTCAGTTCGGGGCGGTTCCAATACCCTCGGGCCACGCCTGGGCCGCCAATGCACAGCTCGCCCAATACCCCCACCGGTACCGGCTTCAACTGCGCATCCACGATATAAAACCGGGCGTTCAGCCACGCCTTGCCGATCGGCACATTCCCCGCCTCCGGCAGCATGGCGAGCGGCTCATCATAAAAGCTCGAATCGATCGCCGCTTCCGTTACCCCGTATGCGTTGATGATTCTGAACTGCGAGCCGAAGCGCTCCTGCAGCAGCCGGTAGTCGGCCACACTGCAGCTATCCGAGCTTGTGATCAGCAGCTCCATCGAGCTCATATCCAGACCCTGCTCCGCCACGTAGTCCATGAACGGCACGATCAGCGCCGGCGTCGATTCAAAGATCGTAATCTGCTTATCGCGAATCCAGCCGTACAAGCGCACCGGATCGATCCGGTCGTCCTTTGGACAAATGACCATCGTCCCGCCGTTGTAAAGCGTCCGCGCGATATCCCCGACGAACACGTCGAAGGAGAAGCTCGCCAGTTGCAGCAGGCGTACCGGGAATTGGTCCAGCCGGTATTCCCGGCGATAGGCCGCCGCCGTATTGACCAGACTGCGGTGCTCGATCATGACGCCCTTCGGCCGCCCCGTCGTGCCCGACGTGTAGATCACATACGACAAATCGCCCGGTGCGCTCCCGTCAGGCACATTCGCCCCGTTTTCGCCGTACGACTCCTCTTCATCCAGACACAGCACCGTTTGCAGTGCCAGATCATCCTTCAACCACGCTTGCGAACGCTCGCGCAGATGGGTTTGCGTCAGCAGCACCTTCGCTCCGCTGTCCTCCAGCATGAACCGGATGCGCTCCGACGGATAATCCGGATCGAGCGGCACATACGCCCCTCCCGTCTTCCAGACCGCCATCACGCCGACAAGCAGGTCAACCGAACGATCGGCCAAAATGCCGACGATCGATTCCCGTCCGATGCCGCCCCAACGCAGCGTGTCGGCCAGCCGGTTCGATCGCTCGTTTAGCTCGCGGTACGTCAACTGCTTGTCCTCGTATACGACCGCCGTCGCCTCCGGGGTGCGTTCCGCCTGCTCTTCAAACAACCGATGGAACGTCTTCTCTGGCGGAAGCTCGTTCGATACCGGATTAAACCGGGTTAAAATGTTATTTTTCTCTTCTTCACTCAGTATAGACAGCTCGCGAACCGTCTGATGGGGGTTCTGTATCATCTGCTCAATAATGCAGGTCATTTGTTTGGCAATGCGCAGAATTTCATGTTCTTCAAACAATTGAATGCGGTAGTCGATATTCAGCTCGATTTGCTGCTCGTCGATTATATCCCATACTTGGATGGCAAAGTCTACCGCTTCGTGTCCGCAAAAACCTACATTTTGCAGAACGCTGAGATTATCGTATTGCGTCCAAGTCACCGGTAAATAATCAATATCCACACGGAACAGATCCTGTATATCATGCTGCTTGTTTTCTTTTCTTAAATCCTGGATGAGCTGGTTGTACGGATATTTCTGATGACGCAGGTACGATCTCTGTTCTCTGGATACTTGACTCAAAAAAGTGGCTGCGCTCTGATCCGGGTCCAAGAGTACGCGCATCGCAACCGTACTTGCAAACATGCCCAACGTCTCTTTTTCTTGCTTTGACGTCCGGTTTGCATAAAGCGTGCCCACCGTAATATCTTGATTTCCGGTCACCTTATAAAAAAGGATGTACAACGAGGCTAAAAATATAGTGAATATTCCGACGTTATGTTGTTCGGTAAAGCTCCTTAACTGCTCATAGAGTTGGGGGGGAATAGCGACAACGGTCGTTCTTTTGGCCTCTGTGCTGATGTCGTAAGGCATATTCGGTTTCATGGTGGTAATTTCAGAGAAGGAAGCGAATTTGTCCAGCCAGTATGCCTTATCTTTATTGTACCGTTCCGACCCTTCGTATTGCTGCTCGGCATAAATATAATCAAAATAAGAGCTTTTTACTTGCAGATCCGGCGCGGTTCCGTTCATCAAATCCGTATAGTTTTGCATGATTGAATTTAAGGTGAGAATCGAGGAAAAGCCATCGGCAATCATATGGTTGATTTTCAGGTTTAACCAATGCTCTTCGTCGTTAATCTGGAACACGCAAAAATGATACAGCTTTTCGTCAAAAATGCTGATCGGAACTTTATTAAAGCGTTCCAGCCATTCTTTAGCTTCCTCCGGGCTTTCGAATTGAAGACAATCGCATTCGGGGATAATGTTCGTTTCCTCTTCAAACCACTGGATTGGTTGATCGTCTTCGGAAGAAGCAATTCGGATGCGGAAAGCATCATGCTCTTTAATCAATTTATAAATGGACTGCAACAATACATCCAATTGGAGGTGACCTCTAATAATAAAAGTTCCCGCGATGATTCCGACGGCTGTATTCGGATACATCATTTCCATATTCCATACTCTTCGCTGTGCCTGGGTTAGAGGTAGTCGTTTGTTCGTATTCTCGCTCACATAGACACTCTCCTACTGTAATTTTTCTTTCAGAGTTCTCCAAAATTATACAATTTATTACCTAGGTTACACGAAAATTTATCCAAATTATCGTAATATAACCATTACCTAAAAATTATATACATAACATTAGTCTATTTACATGGTATTAAAGTCCTATATTAAACTAATTTTTCCTTATATGATACTTTTGACCGATTAATCCTAATGACGGCAGACAGTTGGTGCAAATGATACCAGCGAGAATCCTTTTTTATACTACTAGAGTGAAGGGCAGAGAAATCTGCCCCTCCTCATCAAACCGTACGTGAGGTTTTCCCTCATACGGCTTTCCGA
>NZ_JAHNZO010000068.1 GCF_018998565.1 Paenibacillus oleatilyticus
TGGATGCAGCAGGTTAGGTGAACCGGTCTGGAAAGGCTGGCCATAGTGGGTAAGAGCCCCGTAGCCGAAAGTCTGCGAACATCCTAGGCGTATCCTGAGTAGGGCGGGACACGTGAAACCCCGTCTGAATCCGGCAGGACCATCTGCCAAGGCTAAATACTCCCTGGTGACCGATAGTGAAGCAGTACCGTGAGGGAAAGGTGAAAAGAACCGCGGGAGCGGAGTGAAATAGAACCTGAAACCGTGTGCTTACAAGAAGTCAGAGCCCGTTAACGGGTGATGGCGTGCCTTTTGTAGAATGAACCGGCGAGTTACGTTCCCGTGCGAGGTTAAGGTGAGAAGCCGTAGCCGCAGCGAAAGCGAGTCTGAATAGGGCGCATGAGTACGTGGACGTAGACCCGAAACCGTGTGATCTACCCCTGCCCAGGGTGAAGGTGCGGTAACACGCACTGGAGGCCCGAACCCACGAATGTTGAAAAATTCGGGGATGAGGTGGGGGTAGCGGAGAAATTCCAATCGAACTCGGAGATAGCTGGTTCTCCCCGAAATAGCTTTAGGGCTAGCCTCGGGAGATGCGTCGTGGAGGTAAAGCACTGATTGGGTGCGGGGCCCGCCAAGGGTTACCAAGTCCAGTCAAACTCTGAATGCCACAGACGTTATCCCGGGAGTCAGACAGTGAGTGCTAAGATCCATTGTCAAGAGGGAAACAGCCCAGATCATCAGCTAAGGTCCCCAAGTGTGTGTTAAGTGGGAAAGGATGTGGAGTTGCACAGACAACCAGGATGTTGGCTTAGAAGCAGCCACCATTGAAAGAGTGCGTAATAGCTCACTGGTCGAGTGACTCTGCGCCGAAAATGTAACGGGGCTAAACACACCACCGAAGCTATGGGTCCTTTGTGGGCAGTAGGGGAGCGTTGTATGCGGGTAGAAGCTAGATCGTGAGGACTGGTGGACTGCATACAAGTGAGAATGCCGGTATGAGTAACGAAAAGATCAGTGAGAATCTGATCCGCCGTAAGCCTAAGGGTTCCTGAGGAAGGTTCGTCCGCTCAGGGTAAGTCGGGACCTAAGGCGAGGCCGAAAGGCGTAGTCGAAGGACAACAGGTTGAAATTCCTGTACCACCGTGAACCGTTATGAGCGATGGGGTGACGCAGAAGGATAGTGACGCGAGCTGATGGATGCTCGTCCAAGCAGTGAGGCTGGTATGCAGGCAAATCCGCATACCGTTAAGGCTGGGCTGTGATGGGGAGGGAAAATTACAGTACCGAAGGTCATGAGTTCAAGCTGCCAAGAAAAGCCTCTAGCCAGGGAGAAGGTGCCCGTACCGCAAACCGACACAGGTAGGCGAGCAGAGCATGCTAAGGCGCGCGGAAGAACTCTCGTTAAGGAACTCGGCAAAATGACCCCGTAACTTCGGGAGAAGGGGTGCCTCGGTAGGGTGAATAGCCCGAGGGGGCCGCAGTGAAAAGGCCCAAGCGACTGTTTAGCAAAAACACAGGTCTGTGCGAAGCCGCAAGGCGAAGTATACGGGCTGACGCCTGCCCGGTGCTGGAAGGTTAAGGGGAGCGGTTAGGAGCAATCCGAAGCTGTGAACCGAAGCCCCAGTAAACGGCGGCCGTAACTATAACGGTCCTAAGGTAGCGAAATTCCTTGTCAGGTAAATTCTGACCCGCACGAATGGCGTAACGACTTGGGCGCTGTCTCAACGAGAGATCCGGTGAAATTTTAATACCTGTGAAGATGCAGGTTACCCGCGACAAGACGGAAAGACCCCATGGAGCTTTACTGCAGCTTGATATTGGACTTTGGTACGATCTGTACAGGATAGGTGGGAGCCTAAGAAGCATGAGCGCCAGCTTGTGTGGAGGCGACGTTGGGATACCACCCTGATCGTATCGGAGTTCTAACTTGGTACCGTGACCCGGTACGAGGACAGTGTCAGGTGGGCAGTTTGACTGGGGCGGTCGCCTCCTAAAGTGTAACGGAGGCGCCCCAAGGTTCCCTCAGAATGGTTGGAAATCATTCGAAGAGTGCAAAGGCATAAGGGAGCTTGACTGCGAGACAAACAGGTCGAGCAGGGACGAAAGTCGGGCTTAGTGATCCGGTGGTACCGAATGGAAGGGCCATCGCTCAACGGATAAAAGCTACCCTGGGGATAACAGGCTTATCTCCCCCAAGAGTCCACATCGACGGGGAGGTTTGGCACCTCGATGTCGGCTCATCGCATCCTGGGGCTGAAGTAGGTCCCAAGGGTTGGGCTGTTCGCCCATTAAAGCGGTACGCGAGCTGGGTTCAGAACGTCGTGAGACAGTTCGGTCCCTATCTGTCGCGGGCGTAGGAAATTTGAGAGGAGCTGTCCTTAGTACGAGAGGACCGGGATGGACGTACCGCTGGTGTACCAGTTGTTCCGCCAGGAGCACGGCTGGATAGCCAAGTACGGAAGGGATAAGCGCTGAAAGCATCTAAGCGTGAAGCCCCCCTCAAGATGAGATTTCCCAGTATGTAAGACCCCTTGTAGACGACGAGGTTGATAGGTTCGGGGTGGAAGC
>NZ_JAHNZO010000069.1 GCF_018998565.1 Paenibacillus oleatilyticus
ATCCTGAGATATTTGTCCGCCCCGCAGGAGGGCGAGCGCTTTGTCCTGGAGCCGGAAATCAGCTTTAACTACTTGGGGCAGTTCGATCAGGACTATGAGAGCAATGGAATGAAGCCTTCTCCATACTCCACCGGTTCGGACGTCAGCAGGAACGCAACGATGGATTTTGCGCTGGACATGAACGGCATGGTTACGGAAGGCGCTTTGGAATTGACCATCCGGTACGGCACGACCCAGTACCGCCGGGAAACGGTGGAGCGGCTCGGCGCACTGCTTCAGTCGAGCTTGCGGGAAGTGATTGCGCACTGTCTGGAGAAAGAGCGGCCGGAGCTGACGCCAAGCGACGTCCAACTGAAGGGACTGACTTTGGAAGAGCTCGGGCAGCTGACGGAACAGACGGAGCCGATCGGTGAACTGGAGAACGTGTATGCGCTTACCCCAATGCAAATGGGAATGCTGTTCCATAACCTGATGGACGCCCAATCGGGAGCTTATTTTGAACAGGTTATGTTCGATCTGCAAGGAGCCTTCGATATTGAGGCTTTCTCCAGAAGCTTGGATTTGCTGGTGCAGCGGCATGAGGCACTGCGGACCAATTTTGTAAGCGGCTGGAAGGACAAGCCGGTGCAGGTAGTGTTCCGCAAGCGGGACGCAGAGATCTATTATGAAGATGTAAGCGGGATGCCGGAGGCGGAACGCGCGAAATATGTCGCTGATTTTACGGCCTTGGACAAGGCCAAAGGATTTGATCTTGCGCAAGGGTCCCTCATGCGGATGGCGGTCCTGCGTACCGGAGAGCAAAGCCACCATGTCATTTGGAGCCATCACCATATCCTGATGGACGGCTGGTGCATGTTCTTGATGCTCAAGGAAGTGTTCGACAGCTATTTTGCGTTTATCGAACAAAAGCAGCCCGCGCTTGCCCCGGTCACGCCTTTTGCCCAGTTTATCGAATGGCTGGAGAAGCAAGACCTGGAGGCGCCGTCGCGTTATTGGAGCGGGTATTTGGCCGATTACGAGCAGCAGGCCCTGCTGCCGCAAGAGGGGCAGCACAAGCAGGAAGGGTATCTTCTGGAAGAATTGGATTTTGAGTTTAGCCAAGAACTGTACGAACGGGTCGAAGAGGCGGCCAAACAAAATCAGGTAACGGTCAACACGCTCCTGCAGACCGTATGGGGCGTTATGCTGCAAGCCTACAACAACAGTCCGGATGTCGTATTTGGGTGTGTCGTTTCTGGCCGTCCGGCAGACATCCCGGGCGTGGAAAACATGATCGGTCTGTTCATCAACACGATCCCGGTACGCATTCAAAGCGCGGCAGGGGAATCGTTTGCAGATGTGATGCGAAGAACGCAGGAGCAAGCGTTGGCTTCGGGCGTCCACGATACGTTCCCGCTGTATGAAATTCAGGCGCTAAGCGAGCTGAAACGGGATTTGATCAACCATATTATGGTATTTGAAAACTATCCCATGGAGCAGCGGATCGAACAACTGGTCAGCGGAGGCATAGAGGCTTTGGCCATCTCCAACATTCAAGCGCCGGAGCAAACGAACTATGACTTTGTCGTTACCGTAATCCCGGATGAGCGCATGCTCCTCCGTTTCAGCTACAATGCATTGAAGTTCACCGAAGCGGGCGTCCAACGATTGTTCGGCCATCTGGTGCGGATCATCGAACAGATTGTGGACAATCCGAATACTCGCGTGGATGAGCTGGAGCTTGTCACGCCGCAAGAGAAAGAGCAATTCCTGAATTGGTCCGGCGAGAATGCCGATTATCCCCGGGAGAAGTTGATCCACCAGTTGTTCGAGGAGCAGGTGGAGCGGACGCCGGATGCGGTAGCGGTGATAGGCGAGCATGAGGAGCTGACGTACGGAGAGCTCAACAAACGGGTGAACCGTCTGGCGCGGACCTTGCGGGCCAAGGGAGTGCAGCCGGATCAGAAGGTAGGCGTTATGGCCGAGCGTTCCCTGGAGATGATGGTGGCGATCTTGGCTATCCT
>NZ_JAHNZO010000006.1 GCF_018998565.1 Paenibacillus oleatilyticus
GCGCTCCAGCTCGCGCAGGCCCGCGAGCCGCGCGTCGAGCTCGGCGAGCTGCGCGCGCAGCGCCGCGAGGCGCGGCTGCAGGGCTGCCGCCAGCGCCGCGATCACTTCGTCGCTGATGGCATACGCCTCCCTGCGGTACAAGCTTTTCGCTTCCGCGGCAATCTGCTTCGAGTACGTCAACGTATACTCGTTTCCGAACACCGCAGCCTCGTTCACCTGACCGGCCAGCCATTGCGGCGTAAGTTCCACGTTGATCCGGTCGGCCGCCTCGGTAATGGCGCCGGCCGGCAGGCCGTGGCCCTCCAGCTTCGCTTTGACTGTCTGCTGCACGTGTCTGGCCACCTGCGTCTCCACTTGCGACGCGAAATCCTTATGCAGCGCAGCAAGCCGCTGCTCCCGTTCCGCCGCCGTCTTCGCGGCGGCGCCAAACCAGCCTACCTTGAAGCCGGGTCGGCGGCTTTCCAAATACGCGTGCGCGAGGTCCCGCGTCACGGCAGGGATGACGTTGGCGTTGTCCAACACCGCCGCCACGTCTTTGCGCACGGCTGCCTCCAGCTCCGCAGGCAGCGATTCGAGCCGCGCCAGCTCGGCGCGTGCCTCCGCATACTCTGCCTGGACGGCGTCCAGATCTTCGCCGGAGGCAGCGAGCTGCTCTCGCAGCGCTTCCTTGGCCGGCTCGTTCCGCTCGGCCATCTTCTCGGCGTGCGCCGCGGCAAGAGCCCGCGCCGACTTCTCGAGGCTGAGCCGCACGAGCGGCTGCCGCAGCTCGATCAACTGCCCGAGCAGCCCTTCCAGCTTGCTCCACTCGCTGGACGGATGACTCGGCACTTTGACCGACGTGTAGACGATTCCGTCCGGCCGCACGCCCCAGCTGGCGAACGCTTCGCGGACGCCTTCCTGATATGCGGCGAACGAAAGCTCCTGCTCCCGGTGCTTATCAATCATGTTCACGATCAAATAGAGCGGCTTGCCCCACTCCGTCATTTTTTTCGCAAACGCCAAATTAATTTCCGACTGCACATGGTTATAATCCATCACGTAAAACACAACATCAGCCAAATGCAGCGCCGATTCCGTCGCCAACTGATGCGCATCGTCCGTCGAATCGATGCCCGGCGTATCCAGCAGCGCCGCATGCTCTCCCAGGAACGGGATCGGGTAACGGATTTCCACCGTTTCAATCGCTTCACCGTTACGGCAATGCTCTGCCAACTCGTCCAACGGCACCGTTTCGGACCGCGGCTCGCCCATTCCTTGAGCCTGATCGCTTGCCTCATCGCTGCGGTAAATAACCCGTGCCCCGGCTTCCCCATTCACGATGCTCACAATGTTCGCGCTCGTCGGAATCGGACTCGACGGCAGCAGCATATGACCGCACAGCCGGTTGATCAGACTCGACTTCCCGGCCGAGAAGTGCCCGCAAAACGCCAAATAAAGCCGCTCGCTCTGCGCTTTCGCCAACAGCTGCCGCAGCTTCTTTCCGTGCTCTCCGTCCCCCGTTTGCTCTACCTTCGCCAGCAGCCCTTGAACGGCGGCAAGCATTTCATCCTGCGGAGCCCCGCCTTGCAGCCCCGTTTCGTTCCCTGTTTCTACAGACGTTGCTTCTGCTATAGTCAATTCGCTTTTCATCGTTTCTCCTGCCCCTGTTCATCCTCTGTCTAAATCCAAGCGCTTGGTCGCCTATCTTTTTGTTTTCCGAACAAAAAGAAAAAACCGAATCGCTTCGGTTTTTAGTGTACCATATTTTCCGTCTCCGGAATAAATATTTCGAAAACATCGCGATGCTGCAAAATCGTAATGTCTTTATCTTTCACTTTCATGACGACCACTTCCGGACGCTGCTTCATGCGGTTCAAATAATTTTCCGGTACGCTGCCCGACTCCGTTACGACGACGCCTTCAACCTGCTTCTCTTCGTTTTCCTGCAAAGGAGTCTCGAGCACCTTCTCGTAAATATCCGAAAACAGTTCAAAATCGCTGGTGTAAACCGATATGCATTTCATCTCTAATCCTATCCTTTCGTATTACGCTTTACGCTTCTTTAGTTTTTGCAGCTTTGACAGCTGCTTTCGCTTTTGGTATAGGCTTCCTATTCGAGTTCGATTTCATTCGTTTTTTACCTTCCCGGCAAAGATCGATCAGCGGGCAAACCTCGCATTTGGGGTTTTGCGCTTTACAGTGATAGCGTCCGAAAAAAATAAGCCGATGATGCGTCTGCGTCCATTCTTCGCGCGGCACCCGTTTCATCAGCTTTTTTTCCACTTCGAGCACCGAATCGTTAACCCCGGCAAGCCCGAGCCGTTTGGATACCCGTTCCACATGCGTATCGACGGCTATCGCAGGAACATCGAAAGCATTGGAAACAACGACGTTCGCCGTTTTTCGTCCGACGCCCGGCAATTCCACCAGCTTCTCGTGTTCACGGGGTACTTCCCCGTTATACTTGTCCAAAAGCATTGCGCACAAAGCCTGAATATTTTTGGCTTTGTTCCGGAACAAACCGATCCGCCGAATATCCTGCTCCAGCTCTTCGAGCGGCACGGCCAAATAGTCTTCCGGCCTCTTGTACTTCTGAAACAACGTGGCGGTTACTTTGTTAACCGTCTCGTCCGTACATTGGGCCGACAACAGGACGGCGATCGTCAGCTCGAACGCATTCGAGTGGTTTAGCTCGCAATGGGCATCCGGGAACATATCGGCAATCGTATCCAGTATGGTTCTCGCTTGCGTCTGATTCATGCTCCCTGTCCTTTCTTTCGCCTGTTTCTTACAGTTTACCGAAACACAGCAGTCGAATCAATGACTAATGCCGACAAAATGCGAACTTTTTACGAAAAAACCGCCTATGCAGCAAGAAGTTCTCACTACACAGACGGCTCAAACCGGATAAAAGTTTCAAATAAACCAATTAGGGCTTTTCAATTTCGAAAATTTTATCGTCGATCACGTAAACCATAACTTCTTCGTTCTCCATAAACGTGCTTGGGGCCACCGTTTGGGTGCCTTTGTGCAAGTACGCTTTGGCGAATAAATTGTACGATGTTTTATCGTTATTCGCCGTCGGCTTCAGAAGCAACTGATTCAGCACCGTATCGTAAGAGGATACCGTCCGTTTCGTTGCCGTCGCCACTTGAATGATCGCCTTATCGTTCGCGTCCCGGATAATTTCCACCCGGTCATTTTGCTTGATCGTATTCAACGCGGCGGACGTATTGGCATTCTGTCTGATTGTGAACTGCTGGCCGACCGTGATTACCTGGATGTTCCCTTGGAAGTCCTGAACGGTCAGCGTGCCTGCCGCTACGTCCACATTCGTTACTTTGCCGCGCACCGAATTAAGCAATTGAAGATTGTCGAGCTTGGTACCGCTAAAGCTGGCTTTGACGTACTCGTCGATCAAAATATCCGAAAAGGCATGGGATTGCTTGCCCGGGTTAATGATTTGATCGTTGTTCTCCACTTTGAACGTCAGCTGCGAACCCGTCTCGTCCTTCGCGGTGACTTGGTTCGTGCTGGAGTTAGTGACCAGTACTTTGTATACGCCCGTTTTCTTGGCCATCAGGTTCGTTACGAAATCCTGCCCGGGAGTCAAAGTCAAACGGATCGCATCGCCGACTTTCAAGTCCGAAATGGTGCCGTTCGTTTTATTAAACATTTCCACTGGCGCGCCATAATTGACTTTGAACGTTAAGTTCTGCCCTCCGGCGGTACGAATAGTCAAGTCGTTTGTAATATTGCTCGTATTGATTTGAGCGATCGTGCCTTCCACATTCATTGTCGATTCGATCTGCACGATTTTATCTTTGGACACTTTCAAGTCCACTCTTTTCTTGTCGTTGCCGTTGCCTATGAATGTGCTCTGGAAGTTGGATTGCTGTATCGGACCACCCATAAAGCGGATGATCGTATTATCCGTTAACCGGTAAGCGCCTACTCCGTCGCTCTCGGTGCTGATCATCACAGCTTTAGAATTGGCGTCATAGCTAAGAATCGTAGCGTATACGAACTGCTTGACCGAGCGGCTGGTAACGGAAACTTTGACGATTTTATCGTTTACCAAATCCATCTTCAGTTGGTCTCCGGATTCGATGTCGAACAAGCTTGGATTCGTCAACCCTTCAATCGTTATAATCGCATTGTCAGCGATATGATAGGCTCCGAGCGAGCCGCCTGCTTTATTAATGGTCAAGATCCGTTTGTCGCTGCTTAAGCTCGCCATCGTTCCTTCGACGGATTGGCTAAAATCGGCCGGCTTCTTCACGGAAACGACTTGAAGCTCGTTCGCTTTCACCTCATAGCTGACCGCGTCGCCGACGCGCAGCTTCGAGAGATCGGCCGTCGAGCCGTCTTGCAGCTTCACGACTGTACGCGTAGTGAGCGTGAACGATTCGTTCTGCCCGGTCCCCTGCTCCAAGAAAGTCACTTGGTTTTGTTCTTTATTCAGAGTGAGTACCGTACCTTCGGACGTTTTGCTGACCGGCGTCTGCTTAAGTACGATTTGCGAGATTTTCGATTCTTTCAGCAGCGTGTTCTTCTTCAATTCGACGATGCTTCCCGGCGTCAAAGAGCTCAAGCTCAGGCCGCGGCCGTCTTTATCCGTCACTGTGACGGTCGGGAACAAATCGTAAAGCTCGTTCTTTCCGTTTCGCTGAATCGAGGCCATCATCCGGTCGGTGAATATTTCCGCCAGCGTTCCTTCGTAGGTTTCCATCTTTTGTTGATCGTTGGTGAGTTCTATGTACAGTGCCGCGCCTTGATTCTGCACCAGATACACTTCGTTCGTCAGCTTGATGTTGGACAGCGAAATCCGGCTGTCGTCTTTGCCGCTATAGAGGGCCGTATCGGAAGACAGCGTATATTCTGTCGTTTGCCCATTGGCATTCAGCACGCTGATTTTGCGGTCCGTTATCTCCATCACATATCCGGTAACGACCCGGGAGGAGCGGGAGGTCGCTTCTTTATCCGCGCGGCTTAGGAACGTCGCCATTTGAGCGCGGGTAACTTTATCCTTCGGCTTGAAGCTGTTGTCCTCAAAGCCTTGTACGATCTTGAGCGACACCGCTGCATTGATATAACCGGCTGCCCACGACGAAAAATCCTTGCTGTCCGTAAATGAAGAGGAGGATTGCGTCTGCTGATTGGCCAGCTCTTGTTTGCCGATGGCACGGATGACCAGTTTGGCCACCCATTCGCGGGATGCTTCCTTAGATCCCCAAGCCGTTTTGGCGTTCGTGCCGTCTGCCGTTTCCTCTTGAATATTAATTAAGCCGCGATCGATCGCATAGGCGACATACGGCTTGAAGAAATTGTCCACACTGAAAGGCAGCGCCGTTCCCGCCTTGCTTTTCGTTACCTCCGATTCAAGGCCCATAAACCGCAGTGCCATAACGATGACTTCCTGCTGGGATACGGAGTGTTCCGGACGATACTCCCCTTTTTCATATCCTTCAATTACCCCGAGAGAAGCCAGCTTGGTGACATGCTTGATCGCCCAGTGCTGGTCCCCGACGTCGGTAAAGCGCTGCGAGTTTACGGAGCTTCCCGTCGAAATGTTGCTTTTGGTTTCGGCCGCGGCGGCAAAGGCCGGGCTTCCGAACGCCAGCGACAGCGCCAAAACGGCTGCCGCCAGTCTGCGTGCTTGTCTGGAATTGATGCTTTTCATGAAATAGCTCCTCTCGATCGACTTCTGTTCGTTCATGATGTACGTTAACTTTGGCTGCGTTTGATCGGATGCGGCAAATCCATATGTCCCATCAGGCTCTCGACCTGCTTTCCGTCAACCAGCACTTCGATGGATTTGACTTCGGAAAACTGGAACATCGTCTTTTGCAGCGCATCCAGCAGCATTTCTTCCCCGCCGGAGCCCAGCTTTCCATCATCCGCAATGGATACGTCAAGGTTCAACTGGCCGTCTTTCAACGCGACGCTTTTGTACGTAAACCCTTTGAATAATGGAATCGTATTGTCGTCAGGGCTTTTCTTCAACTGGTTAAGCACGGCCAAATATTTGTCCTGATCCTGCTTGATACTAATCGTCACATCTTTTGGAATCAGTTTCTCAAGCTGGGCATCGCTGTAATACGCTTTGATCTTTAGCTCTTTCTTTTCCGGGTCCGACTTCGGAGCGGACGTCTCCGACGGAGTCGTTGGAGTCAGAGTTTTGTCTCCGCCAGTCTCGGGCTGCGCAGTTTGTCCGCTCTTGGAGGGCGGTGTTTCTGCGGTGCCTTGTAACGGCGCTTTGCTTGTTCCGCAGCCTGCCAGCAGCAGAGCCGCGATTGCCGCAGCAGCCATTCCTTTTTGCCATGTCTTGTGCATCGTCACCAACTCCTTACTCGAGATTCAACTGCTTCTTGATCGCAGTCACGATGGATGCGGCGACCTTGCTTTGAAAAGCATCCTGATACATCAGTTCCTCTTCCGCTCGATTCGTCAAGAAGCCGATCTCCAGCAGTACGGCCGGCATCGTTGAGTTCCTAATGACAACAAAACGTTCCTGCTTCAATTTGCGGTCCGGAAAACCGGTAGCCTCGACCAGATACCTATGCATCAGCTTGGCAAAATCGAGACTTTGCTCCGTCCAATAATACGTTTCAGTCCCGCCGACGGTTTCTTTTCCTGCGGAATTGGCATGAATCGAGACGAATAAATCGGCGTCGGCGTTATTCGCAAGGTTCGGGCGCTCTTCCAGTTCGATGAACGTATCGTCCGAGCGGGTCATCGTCACTTCGATCTTCGGTTCTTTCTCCAGCAGTGCCGCCACCTTCTGGCCGAGCGAGAGAACGAAATCTTTCTCGTGCCGCTTATTCAGCGAGCTGGCGCCGTTATCCTTGCCGCCATGTCCGGGGTCGATGAAGACCCGGTAGCGGGTTTTACCGAAAGATATTTTCCCGGTAATTTCCCCGTTTTGCTGCACGGAGGCTAAGCGAAGCTCCCCCTTTTGCGGCAAATCTAATACCATTCTAACGATAGACGCCTCTTTTGAAAATAGCGAATAACGAATTTGTGTGACAAATTCGCTCTTATCCGGCAAAGTTCCTTCGCCTTGCGGATTGAGCTTGGCCATAAGCGCCGGGTCAAGCTGCGCATTGGGCAAGTCCATGACGATCCGGTCCGGATTGGCCAAACGGAATATACTCGGCTTTCTGGCGCAATCCGACGTTTTGATGGTCAACGTGTCGCCTTGCAGCGAAATCGACTGTACGGTAACCAAGCCGTTCGCCGCACTTTTGTCGCCTGCCGTTTCCGGTTTGCCCGTAGCCGGCGGTTGCGTCCCGCCCATTTTCTGTTGGGCATCGCCTCCCGGCTGTCCCGTTCCGTTTGCCGCCCCTTGCACAGCTCCGTTTGAGGCTTGAGCACTGCCGGTCACCGTTTGCGCAGCACCGTTCGCCGGCTGATTTCCTCCAGCAGCCGTTTGCGTGCCACCGGTCGCTGCCTGTTGACTTCCTGCGGCCGCTGTTGCACCGCCGCTAGTCGATTGCATGCCCCCGGCCGCGGGGACGCAAGCCAGCAACGGCCCGGAACCGCCTTTCGCCGGCGATGTCCCTCCCGCTGGCGTGGTTCCTCCAGGCAACGGCGAAGTACCGTTGTCCTTCCCAGCTTTCTTTTCGCTGTCCGGCTTATCCCCTGCTTTTACCGTATTGTCCGGATCGAACGAGGAAGCGGGCTTGCCGTCAGCCGGTACGCTGGGTTCTTTTACGCCCGGCTTGTCCGTTTTTGAAGGAGCCTTATCGTCTTTACTCTTTTCCGGCGTTGACAAAATAACCGACTGGGTGGGTTCCTCCCATGATACTTTTACCCCTAACTGCTCGCTTACGAATCGTACGGGCAGCATCGTATTGCCCTCGATGATTGTGGGCGCCGCCTCAAGCTGAAACGATTTTCCGCCTGCCGTTGCGTTCTTTTTGTCAATAAACAGCTGGATATTGGTTTCGTCTTTAACTACCGTAACCTTTCGCTGCTTCTCGTCCCAGGCAACCTTGGAGCCGAGCTCTTCCGCAATGATACGAACGGGCACGATGACATTCCCGTCCACGTTGCGCGGAGCGACTTCCGGCGCGAGTTTTTTCCCGTTTAAAACTAACTGAATTGGCGGCGCGGGCGGCTTTGACGACTTCGGCGTAGATGACTTGGACGGAGCAGCCGCCGAGCCTACGGCCGGCAGCAACAGGAGCGACGCGATCGACAGGGTGAACCAAGCCGTTAAAAATTTCATTTTGCACCTCAAAATCTTGTAATTTTTTTGCTTTATGTAGAAAGCTGGAAGCGATTGCGACTCCCAGCCGACAAAAAGAATACCGTGGCGAAAACTACCAATATATTAGACTAAATTCTATCAAAAAAGTTGCACGTTCGGCAAATTTCGTAGAATTCGCGAGGAAATACGAAAAAACCGAAGGCTTTTCGCCTTCGGCTTCGGTTCTCGATGATTTTCAGGCAATTTGGACTTGCGACGATTGCTTGAGAAGCTCGCGGAACTGGTCTCCGGAAAGCACTTCTTCGGCAATCAAAATGTCAAGCGATTGTTCGAATACGGTTCTGTGGCTTTCAAGCATGCGCCGGGTTGCCTCCGTCAGCTCGTCCAAAATCGCGGCATTTTCTTTCATAAGCTCCTGCTTCGTGACCATCTCGCGGTCAATGATGCCGAGCCTTGTAAGCCCCGAATCCATCATCGTGCGCACCATATTCAGCGCCTGCTCGAAATCGTTGCGGGAGCCGGTGCTCCGTCCGCCGTAGAACATTTCCTCCGCTACGGCGCCGCCTAGTGCAACCATAATCTGCTGCTCAATCTCCGCTTTCGTGTACAAATACTGATCCTGCTGCGGATTATGACGCACAAAACCGAGCGCTTTCCCGCGAGGGCTGAGCGAAACTTGAGAGACGGAGCCCGGACGCACCAGCTCGGCGGCAATAGCGTGTCCAAGCTCATGAAGTGCGACGCGTTCCCGCTCTTCTTTGTTCGATTCACGGTCCGTCTTCTCCCCAAGCATGACCTTATCGACGGCCAGCGACAAGTGCTGCTGTCCGATGACATCCGATTCGTCCCGCATAGCATATATCGCCGCTTCGTTCATGACGCTTTCCAGCTGTGCGCCGGAGAAATGGAACGTTTCCCGCGCGATGGCATCCAGATCGACCCCTTCGGCCAGCGGTTTGTTTTTAGCATGGATGTTCAAGATGTGCAACCGGCCCTTCTTGTCCGGCAAATCGACTTCGATATGACGGTCGAACCGTCCCGGACGCAGCAGCGCGCCGTCCAGCATTTCCTTGCGGTTCGTGGCCGCAATGATCAATACGCGGGGCGTATCGCTCGTATGAATTCCGTCCATCTCGGTGAGCAGCTGGTTCAGCGTCTGGTCATACTCCCGGTGCTGACCGCCGTCCCGTTTACCGCCGATCACGTCGATTTCGTCGATAAATACAATGGCGCTCTCCTTGTTCTCTTTCGCGGCGCGCGAGCGGGCTTCCTTGAACAAGTCGCGGATGCGGCTCGCCCCGACGCCGACATACATTTCGACGAACTCACTGCCGGATGCCGCCAGAAACACCGAGTTCGTGTAATGAGCGGCAGCTTTTGCCATCAGCGTTTTCCCGGTTCCCGGAGGACCGGTCAGCAAAATGCCCTTTAACGGACGAATACCGAGCTTTTTAATATCGTCGTAACGGATCAGAAAATCAAGCGCCTCTTTCAGCTCGCCCTTTGCCCGATCCTGTCCGCCGATATCGTCGAACGTCAGGAAGCCCGGCGTTTTGCCGCGCGATTTGCGCTCCGAGCCTACATTCAACCCTCCGCGGGCACGGGCCATATACAAAAAGGTACCCAAGATCGCGGCCATAAATACGATAGGAAACAGATTGACTCCGATATAAAGCAGGAAAATAACAAGAACCGGGATAAAGCCCAGCAAAATCTCTTTACCGTACTTACTCATTCGGCCACACCCCCAGTTTGGCAGGCGTTCTTGGCAGCATGACATATTTGCTTACCGTACCGTCCGATAGCGTGACGTACACATATTTATCGTCCATCTCGGTGGACGCTTTAATCCCGTCGCTGCCTTGAGCCTGCAACGTTTTCGGGATTTGCGCATACTGCTTCGTTTCCATGGCCTGAGCCACCTCGAACAAAGCGGAAGACCACCATTGCTCCAGCTTCGGTGACGGATCGTTCACGACTTTGAGCTTCAATTCCTTGGTGCCCAGCGTCGAACGGCCTTCGGTTTGGATCTTGCTATATACTTCACGCAGGTTTGTACCCGGTGCGAGTTTCAATTCCATCCGGGCATCCGGCCCGCTTAAATCCATAGAAACCAGCTCAACTCCGGAAATGCCGGATACAACTTTCTGCAGCGGACTTTCCATCGCCAATGTCCGGTAAGCAAAATAACCGCCGAACAGCAGCGTTGCCGACACAAGAACACTCAATACGACAGGCAAGAGACGTAACTTCATATTCATCAGCTATACGTCCCCCTTTCTATAAAATTCATGTGAAAAATCTTCCGACGAAGTTTTCCATCTATACGTTTTAGCCATACCGTAAGTATATCATATCGTATATACGAATGTTGATGCAATGTGTGGCAATTGAATGAATGGCCGTGTATGCCTTCACTGCTCCCTGGACCCCGCTTGCAAGCGAACTATAAAGAACAGCCGCGGAAGATGCCGCTTCGTTCGGCGTTTCCCGCGGCAGATTTCAGCGTTTGATCGCCGGATCGTGCTACTGAATGGTCAAGCGCAGCGTATCGATCGCTTGGCCGTCCTTAAAAGCGTAATAATCGTAAAAGTGCTGTTCTATCTTTCCTTCCGGCTGCAGCTTGTAAAATACTTCCCAGACCAGTTCGCCGCTGCGGATTCCCGGCGTCGTCCGGAGCACCTTCGCTTCCGGATACGCCGCTTTCACTTTCGCTTCAGCCTGCGCTGCATCGATTCCTGCACTTCCCATTTCCGTATGGATCTCGTCTTGACCTACCCATACATACACCGGCTGGCCGATTTTATCTTCCCCGGTAATAACCGTGTATGGTTTCTCTGCAACGAACCGTTCGACCTTAACCGCTTTGGTCAGTACCGTCTTCTCGTAAGCGGTAAGGACGGCAGCACGCTGCTCCGTCCATTCCTTATCCATAATAAAGTTAAAAGCCATGCTCATTCCGGTCACAATCACAACTGCCGCGGCCCCCGCAATGATCGTGATCTTCCATGCTTTGCGCACCGGCGGCCTCCTTTCTGCCTGGTCGTGTTGGGACGCTTATAGTGCCGTCAAACGCTCGAAGCTTTGCTGCGCCTCGAATTTGACCTTCTCTTCGTCCATCGTCAGACATTCGCCTTTGCGGACGACCCAACGTCCGTCGATGCAGACGTCCGTCACATCCTTGGAAACGGCGGAATAAACGACGTGCGAGATGAAATTCGTCCGCGGGTAGAAATGCGGCTGATCGATATCCAGCGCGATAAAGTCGGCCTTCATTCCTTGCTGAAGCGCACCGACGTCGTTTAGCCAGATCGAACGGGCGCCGTCGAGCGTGCCAAGCTTCAAAGCCTCCGAAGCGGATACCGCAACCGGATCGCCGGATACGCCTTTATGAATCAGGGCGGCCAGCCGCACCTCTTCGAGCATGTCCAGATTGTTATTGCTGGCGGCCCCGTCCGTTCCCAGGGACACGAGCACGCCCGCTTTCAGCAGCTCCGGCACGCGGGCTACGCCGCTAGCCAGCTTCAGGTTGCTGCCGGGGTTGTGCGAAATACGCACGTCGTACCGTTTCAGCACTTCGATCTCTTCGTCTGTCAAGTGTACGCCATGAGCCACGAGCGTCGGTCGGGAAAATACGCCGAGCTTCTCCAAATGCGCTACCGGACGCAATCCGTATTGATCGACGTTTTCCTGCACTTCCCTGGCCGTCTCCGACATGTGGGTGTGGATCGGCAAATTCAAGTCGTGCGCCGCCTGCACAATACGTTCGATATAATCCGGAGGGCAGGTGTAAGGAGAATGCGGCGACATCATAGTCGTGATGCGGCCGTCCGCTTGACCGTGCCAATTTTTTGCAAAAGCAATCGCCTCGGCCAGCTTCGCGTCCTGTACCTCCCGCGAGCACAGCCCGATCACGCCGCGCGTAAGGCAGGCGCGGATACCGCTCTCGACCGCCGCATTCGCGACTTCGTTCATATGATCGTACATATCGACGAAGGTCGTCGTTCCGCCCTTCAGCATTTCCAGCACGGACAAACGGGTGCCTGCACGTACATCCTGGGCCGTGAACTTGCCTTCCATCGGCCACATCTTCTCCTGAAGCCACACTTGAAGGGCCATATCGTCGCCGTAACCGCGAAGCAGCGACATCGCGGCATGCCCGTGCGTATTGACGAGCCCTGGCATGAACAGCTTGCCCGAGCCGTCGATACGCTCGTCATATGACTCCGCAGGAAGCGGCGCCTGTTCTCCGATATATGTAATGCGGTTTCCTTCAATGACCATGCACCCCTGGATGACAGGCGCCTCTTCATTCATCGTTAGAAACGTTCCGTTTTCAATAATTGTTTTCTTCACCGGACACAATCCCCTCCCAATTCAAATACAATCTCGTTTTCAATGTACACCCTGCGGAGGACAAAAATCAAGCTGACCATACCCTCCGGGGGTAATACGCTTACATAGCAAAAGATTCATGAACATATGGTAAAATGGATAAACTAAGAATTGCAATCCGTTGTTTGATTATGTTATTTTTAATTTTGTGTGAATTGGCGCGTTTTTTCTACATATTTCTTTCTTTTAATTTTAATTTCTTGTAAATCTTCAATTACTTGGGAGGCCAAAACTGTATGTTGTTTACAAAAAAGAATGACACCGATTTTCTGCTGCTGCTCATTAAAGCGTCGGAAAATACGCTTGACGCCGCGCAGATGTTTCGGAACGCCGTCATGGGTAGCGAGCCGCCGGCTACGTTTTACCCGCAGCTGAAAGAACTCGAAAACAAAGGAGACCAAATCACACACCAAATCTTCAAAGGATTGAACAAAGTGTTCATCACGCCGCTGGACCGCGAAGATATTATGGAGCTGGCTTCCAAAGTGGATGACGTGCTCGACGGGATCGAAGCCACAATCGCCCGTTTCGATTACTTGAACATAACCGCCTCGGATAAATATATGAAAGAATTTTCGGCCGTGCTCGTTGCAAGCTGTCAGCATATTCTGGACTCTTTCAAGCTGCTGTCCAAGAAAAAATATATGCAAATTACCGAGCATACCGTACAGATCAACAGCTTGGAAAATGAAGCCGACCGCCTTATGAGAGAAGGCATTCGTGAGATTTTCACCCACCCTAAAGATCCTTATCACGATTTTAAATTAAAAGAACTTTACGAGCGCCTGGAGCAAACGACCGACGCATGCGAAGACGTAGCCAACATTTTGGATAGCGTAGTCCTGCGGTATTCTTAACAGGACCGTTTTACGATTCGGAACATGGGTACGACTCAGCCTGCCTAGGAGGAAACTATGTTAACCACTATCATTATCATCGTAGCTCTGGCGCTGCTCTTCGATTTTATTAACGGTTTCCATGATACGGCCAACGCCATCGCCACATCGATTTCAACCCGGGCGTTATCGCCCCGTTTTGCCGTATTTTATGCCGCGATTTTGAACTTCATCGGTGCGGTCTTTTCCTCGGAGGTCGCCAAAACGGTCGGAGGTAAGGTCGCCAATCCCGCTACGATCGACAACGGCGTATATATCGTTATTGCCGCGCTGTTGTCCGCCATTATCTGGAATTTGCTGACTTGGTACTATGGCATCCCTTCGTCTTCCTCCCATACGCTGATCGGTTCTCTCGCCGGAGCGGTCATTGCGGGAGCGGGAGTCGGGGCGCTCAATTGGTCCGGATTTAAAGAAATCGTATTGATTCTCGTCCTTTCGCCGATTATCGCTTTCGCAACGGGCTTTGTCGTCATGTGGATCATCCGCAAGCTTATTCTGGTTAGCGGCAACCAATCCCGTTCGAAGATGAATCGTACCTTCAAGAGCTTCCAAGTGCTCTCAGCGGGCCTGCTGTCTTTCTCCCACGGAGGTAACGACGCGCAAAAAGCGATGGGGATTATCGTCTTTGGTCTTGTTGCATTAGGGTATCAAAACAATTTGGACGTGCCGATGTGGGTTAAAGTATCAGCCGCGACGGCCATGGGGCTGGGAACCTCGATCGGCGGCTGGAGAATTATCAAGACGATGAGCAAAAAGCTGCTGAAAATCGAACCGATCAACGGCTTCGCCTCGGACTTGAACTCGTCTATCGTTATTCAGACCTCTACGCATCTTGGCATGCCGCTCTCGACGACGCATGTCATCTCGTCTTCCATTATCGGAACAGGTTCCGTGATGCGGTTTCACGATGTGAAATGGGGGACGGTCACCCGCATGGTCTTGACGTGGGTGATTACCATTCCGATCAGTATGGTACTTGCTTTTATCATTTATAAAATTTTGTTCGCGCTTGTCGCATAAGAACGGACAAGCCCGATCCGGCAAATATAAAAAGGATAGAGCTTCAGAACAACGTTCTGTCAAGCCCTATCCTTTTCTCATGCTTAATCCAGATAATAAGCCAAGCTTTGCAGCTCCGTCGTAAAATCGGCATGATGCACCCGCATTTCACCCGGCACTTTTATAATCATCGGAGCAAAGTTTAGAATTGCCTCGACACCGGCCTCCACAAACTGATTGGCTACCTGTTGCGCTTCTGCCGCCGGGACGGTAATAATCCCGATGCGTACCTTTAACTCTTGGATGGTTGCCTTCATTTCGCTCGTCGACTTGACCTTCAAATTGTTGATCGTATCCCCGATCTTCGATTCGTGCGAATCGAAGACGGCTACGATTTTCATGTTATCCTTCAGATAGGCATTATAATTGCATAAGGCGCGGCCCAGATTTCCCGCGCCTACCAGCGCTACGGGGATGATTTTGTTGAGCTTTAAAATTTGACGGATTTTTTCGATCAAATAGTCGACATCGTAACCGATCCCCTTCTTGCCGAATTCCCCGAAATAAGCTAGATCTTTACGGATCTGCGCCGGATTCAAGTCCAGCTTTTGCCCCAGATCCTGAGAGGATACCGTCTGTACGTTCTTTTTACTGAGTTCGTTCAAAAACCGGAGGTACACCGGAAGCCGGCGCACGACGGCCTCGGAAATTTTCATCGTCTTCATGCTTGGTTCTCACCCATCCACTGCTTTATTCTTGGTACGAGCTGATTCGAATTCATGTGCTCGATTTTGGGGCCTGGCAGCGAATACAGGAAATATTTGCCGTAATTCGTGTCAATCACCCGGGTATCGTATATGATGACGATGCCTTTATCCGTAGCCGTGCGCACCAGCCTGCCGAAACCTTGCTTGAACCTGATAACCGCCTGCGGTACCGACAGCTTCATGAACGGATTCTGGTTTCGCTGCTTGATCATCTCCGTCTTTGCTTCGATCAACGGATGGTTCGGCGGTTGAAACGGCAGCCTGACGATCGCCAGACAAGTAAGCGCATTTCCGGGAATATCGACACCTTCCCAGAAACTGCTTGTACCCAGCAGAACGCAGTTCGGACTGTTCTGAAACAATCTTGTCAGCTTGCTCCGGTTGCTGCTGTCCACACCCTGACCCAGCACGCCGATGCCGAACGGGCTCAACATTTCTTTCAACGCGCCATGAACCAGCTTAAGCATCCGGTTGGACGTGAACAATACCAGCATCCGGCCCCGTGTTTCCAGCGCTACCTCAGCCAGCGACGGCACGAGCCGGTCGACGAATTCCTTCTCGCCGCTGGCTCCGCGCAGCGTAGGAAAATCCCGAGGGATGGCCACGAGCGCCTGATCGCGGTAATTAAACGGCGAAGGAAGCTGAACGGTTTTCAGTTTGCCATCCGCTCCGTTTTCTCGCAAGCCCAACTGGTCGCACGTATAATCGAACGATTTGCCCACGGATAACGTGGCCGAGGTCAGAATGACGCTATCCTTCGGTCCAAAGAAATGCTGCTTCAGCATCTCGCTGACGTCAATCGGCACGCAGAAAAGCTGAAGCGACCGGTTTCTGCTATAGGTCCCGGCTTCAAGCCAATAAACATAGTTCGCATCCGGCATCGTCATAAAGAAATGAAGCGAATCCCTGTGCCGGAACAGCTCCTTAACGGTCCCGCTAAGGTCCGTGATCAAGCTTTGGACATCGTATTCGTCCTGCACCTCTTTGATCTCCGAGATCAGCTTGTCGAGCGGCTTCAGAGCTTCCCCGAAGTTAAGCTGCATATTCTCTTCAAGCACTTCCAGCTTATCCCAGCCTGTAGGCAGCGAGTCTTTTTTGACCCGATAGACAAGGCCATTTCCTTCCGATTGGGACGGATCGCTTCGCGAAGCCAGAAGCTGGTACAGCAGCTCCGTCAGCTGATCCCATTCTTCCTTCAGCTGCAGAAGCTTCTCGACAACGCGATCAATCGTTATGCACCAGCCTTGCGCACGCTCGTCCTCGAACCGCTGCAGCCGAATACGCAGATTGGACAATTGTCCTGAACGCGCATCTTTATAAAGCCAGAGGAGCGTGTTTGACAAACCATGGTAGTGCAGCTCGATCCCGAGATGCTTGCCGGCCACTTCCTCGAAGTGATGAGCTTCGTCGATAACCAAATGCTTGTATCCCGGCAGCAGCCGGTTTTCCGCTTTCATATCGGTGAACAGCAGCGAGTGGTTGGTAATGATGACATCTGCGGTGTTCGCCTCGTGACGGGCGCGGTGATAGAAGCATTTTTTAAACCAAGGGCAGGCGCGGTTCAAGCAGGAATCCGTATCGCTTTCCACCGATTGCCAAAACTGTTTTCCTTTATTGGCGAAATGAAGCTCCTCTTCATCTCCATGCTTCGTTTCTCCCAGCCAGACAAGCATCTGCCCGGCTGTAATCCGGTCTTCCTTGCCGTGCTCGAAGTCGAGCATATTCATTTTATGCTCGAATTTGCGCAGGCACAAGTAGTGGCTCCGCCCCTTCAGAACGGCCGCCCGGAAGCCAACGGGGAACAGCTCGTGCAGCAACGGCACATCCCGTTCTCGGAGCTGCTCTTGCAGATTGATGGTATGCGTGCTAACCAGCATTTTCTTGTCCTGTTTGAGCCCGTAATACAGCGAAGGAATCAGGTAGCCGAGCGATTTCCCGGTGCCTGTGCCGGCTTCGATCATCAGGTGCTTGCCGTCTTCGAATGCCGTCTCCACCTCACTGAGCATTTGCACCTGAGACTCCCTGTCCTCGTAAGCGGCAAAACGCTGCTGAAGCTCTCGTTTAAGTTGATCGTAAAATGAAGGAAAATCGTCCGGCAGGCGCAGGACATCTTCCTCCTCCCGCACCGGCTCTTCTTCTCCCCATTCTCCAACGTTCAAGGCAAATTGGCGGAAATAACGATCCATGTCCGGATCAAGCGGCTGATGCAGCTCTTTATATTGCCGCATTTCGCTCACAAGCCAGCCGAAATCTCCCGCCGAATCGGCAAATACCAGCTCCAGCCTTTGCAGAGTAAGCAGCGGTAGCGATTGAAACCGCTCCATGCAACAGAGCCAGATCAGCGCGGTGACCTCGGCATCGCTATCCGCCTGATGCGGCCGTTCGTGTTCGATCCCGAAAGCGTGGCAAACCATCGAAAGCTGCAGACTCGACAAACCGGGAAACAAGACGCGCAGCGCGTCCATCGTGTCCAATACGCGTCCGTCGAACGGGAAGTAACCGTTATCGTCCAGCGCCCGCTGCAGAAAAGCAAGGTCAAAGGAAATATTATGACCCACCAGAACTGCGTCTTGAAGGAGAGGAACCATCTCGGCAATAACCTCTTCCATCGCGGGTGCATCCTTAACCATATCGTCGTCGATTCCGGTAAGCGTTGTAATTGAAGAAGGTATACTTATGCCCGGATTGACGAGAGAAGTATACCTGTCGGTCATTTCATGGTCGTTTATAAGAAAGAGCCCGACTTGGATAATGCGATCCGTCGCCGTGCTCCCCGTCGTTTCAAAATCTAAAACTGCAAATTTCATCGGAGTCGTGTCAATCCCTTCATTCCCACTCTTCTCATAAGCATACCAATACTGAGGGAAAAAGGGAATAGCAAACTTACCCTTTTTACAAAAAAACAGGAACGAACATTCGGTTAATCCGTAGGCCGCGACATGTCGAATACAAACTGAAGCCCGCCCTTTTTCTCGCAACAAACCCCCAAATCGAGCAAAGGCTGAACGCTGGAAGGATCGGTCCGGTAAGCCATATTAAACAGTTCGCACGCTTTGTCCATATTGTGCAGCTGCGCTTGTATGCATCCCATGGCATTAAAGGAAATCGCTTTGAGCTGCATGTTTTCGGTCAGCCGGGATAAAAATTGAAAATGCAGGTAGCTTTCTCCGGCTTCCCCTTTGCGCAAGTAAGACATGGCCAAATAAATCCGAGCCAAATTGAAATCGGGTTGGAGCCGGATCAGCTCGTCGAATTCGGCAATCGCCCGGTCGAACATATGGAGCTTGTAATATCCTTGTCCCCGGATAAACAAATCGGTTCGTTTGCCTGAAAATTCGGGATCGAGCGGATCGGCTCCCATACCGTTCAATGAAATGCCGGCAATGCTTATCAGCTTACTCCATTTCTCTTCGAACTGCAGCCATTCTTCAATGCAGGCGTCGCTCATCGCCTTCAGAGCCCGCAGCTTTTCCTGCAGCTCCCTGCGTGCGGCGCCTTGGGAGGACGGGTATTGCGAGATGACTTCATCCAGCATTTCGTTCATGGAAGCAAAAAGATGTTTAAACATCGGCCTATCCCACCTTTGCTTCTTTTCCCACAGCAGCTTTAAACGTCTTCGCCGCGGCTGTGGCGCCAGCTGTGATCGTATCTACATTGTGCGTCTACCCGTCCCGTTTCATTCTCGTTTAAAGGACCGTGGAATGAATTTCTTCCTTCAACACACCGACGACTTGATTGTTCTCGCCCATAATGGCAATGCTCGGGGTATGCTTGCGGGCTTCTTCGTCCGATAACATGACGTACGATAAAATAATGACAATATCTCCCGGGTGGACCATTCTGGCCGCAGCGCCGTTCAAGCAGACGACACCCGAGCCCCGCGGTCCGGGAATGATATAGGTCTCGAATCTGGCACCGTTATTATTGTTGACAATTTGGACTTTTTCGTTTGGCAGCATGTCGACCAGATCCAGCAAATCCTGATCGATCGTAATGCTCCCGACATAGTTTAAATTGGCTTCCGTTACGGTCGCACGGTGAATTTTCGATTTTAGCATGGTACGAAACATGGCTGACGCCTCCTACGTTTTTGCGCTCTCGGGATACCTGTCCCTAAGCTGTCGGATTACGAATGGCTCAATGAAGCAACGGGAGCATGAAGTATCCGGTTATCGATCAAGCGCGTTCCCCCGAAACGGACGGCCACAGCGATAATAATTCTTTCTTCACTGCTCCAAAAATCCAATGGAGCCAGATCCGGATAAGACAGCAGCTCCACATAATCGATATCGGCCAAAGGTGCGGACTGAATATGCCGAACGACCTTCTGCCTCAGCTCTTCCGGGGAAATCGCTTCTTGACGAGCTTTGAGCAGCGATTCCGCCTCTTCCAGAGCTGCGGAAAGGACAAGGGCTTGCTTTCTCTCTTCCTCGCTCAAATACACGTTGCGCGAGCTCATCGCGAGTCCGTCTTCTTCCCGGACAATCGGACATGGGACGATGGTGACAGGAATGTTCAGATCGTACACCATCTGCTCGATGACCGCTACCTGCTGGGCATCCTTCATCCCGAAATAAGCTTTGTCAGGCTGTACGATATTCAGCAGCTTGGTAACGACCGTCGCAACACCGTCAAAATGGCCAGGCCGGGAAGCTCCGCACAGACGCTCGGTTACTCCGGAGACAGAGACTATCGTTCTGGTCGGCTTCGGGTACATCTCGCTTGCCTGCGGGAAAAATACGATATCTGTCCCGGCTTCACGCGCGACGGCCATATCCCGCTCCTCGTCCCGCGGATACCGTTCCAAATCTTCGTTCGGTCCGAATTGCAGCGGATTGACGAAAATGCTCAGGATAACGACGTCGCACTCTTTGCGCGCGGCTTCGAGCAGCGAGGCATGGCCTCGGTGCAGGAAGCCCATTGTCGGCACGAAGCCGATGCGTACGGCCGGATTGGCGACCCGTTTTGCTTTAATCAACTGTCGTAATGATTCAATCTGATGAACAGTCTGCATCGGTAATCGAAGCTCCGTTTCTTATTCTCTATATGCTGCTACAGGTTTCCCGCCACCGTACAAGGACTCCGCCACTTCGTCGTCCATACGGAACGAATGCTCCGGCCCGGGGAAGCTGCGCTGCTTCACGTCGTCTACATACTGGCGAAGCCCGCTGCGGATCATCTCGCCGACATTTCCGTAGGTCTTCACAAAACGCTTCGGATGAATGTCCGATCCGTAGCCGAGCGCATCGTGAAATACGAGCACCTGACCGTCGCAATCTTTGCCGGCGCCAATCCCGATGGTCGGTATGGACAGCTTGCTTGTCAGATGTGCGGCCACTTGGTCGGTCACCAGCTCCAGCACGATGGAGAAAGCACCGGCCTGCTCTAAGGCTTTGGCATCGTCAAGCAATTTTTGCGCTTGCGCGACTGTCTTGCCCTGGATTTTATAACCGCCGATCTGGTGAATCGACTGAGGGGTCAAACCGAGATGGGCCATCACAGGAATGCCGGCTTGCACAAGTGCTTCAACCGTCGGCGCAATCTCTGCTCCGCCCTCCATCTTCACCGCTTTGGCCAGCCCTTCCTGCATAATCCGTCCCGCATTCCGCAGCGACGCATCGATGCTGCCGTGATACGTATTAAACGGAAGATCCGTTACCACAAAGCTGGTCCGGACCGCACGCGTCACCGCACGCGAGTGATAGATCATATCATCCAGCGTGACGGGGACCGTCGAATCGTAGCCGAGCACGACATTGCCCAGCGAATCTCCCACAAGAATGACATCGATGCCGGCTTCCTCCGCCAGCATAGCCGTCGGGTAATCGTAGGCCGTCATCACGCTGATCGGAATCCCGTCTTCTTTCATTTTTCTCAGTTTGGCCGTCGTTACCGGTTTGCGCATGTTCATGATTAACACCTTGCCTTCCGGGTTGGAATGGTTCAGGGTTCCGTCCGCTCGGGGAGCATCTCCCTCTGCCGTCCTTCCTCCTGATAGTATTGCGATAATCGGCCGGATTGTTGCAAAGAGCAAAAAAACCTTTCAGCCCATACGGAGGCTAAAAGGTTCACATGTCCTTCTCATATGATCCTTCTGTCTCGGTCCGGTTAGGCTCAGAGCAGAATCCGACATAATGCTTGGGTATTGCTATTCGGTTGTTCAAGCAAAAAAACATACGGTTGAAGTACAGCTCCATACGGATACCGTCTTCGTACCGTACATTATACCAAAGTTTTCAACTTGTGTCACCCAAAACTGATATCGGCGGAATACAGCTTTTTTACCGATCCGTCTGCAAGGCGAAGTAGTAGAGCGCCATGCTCATCGATTCCCTCGGCAAATCCTTCGAATTCTCCTTGAGGCGTCCGGCAGCGGATATTCCGGTGAAGCGATACGTTCAGCGCTTCCCACAACAATTTGATGGGAGCAAAGCCCTCCCACCGGTACAACTCGTACAACTGCTCCCACTCCAGCAAAAACCGGCTGAGCACCTCGATTCGGTCCACCTGACGACCTGCCTCGATGGCCAGCGATGTGGCCGTATCCCGCAGCTCCGGAGGAAAATCGTCCGTTTGCAGATTCACACTGATGCCGACTCCGGCGACAATGTGCTGCAGCCGCTCATCCTCGGCGCTCGATTCGAGCAAAATGCCGGCGACCTTCTTGCCGCCGACAAGCAGATCGTTAGGCCATTTGATCCCCGCCTCCACCCCTGTCGCGCTGCGGATGGCCCGGCATAAAGCGACAGCAACGAGCAGAGTCAATTGAGGAGTAAATAACAAAGGAATCCAAACCGGCTTCAAAATCAGGCTCATCCAGATGCCTTTTCCGATCGGAGAATGCCACTGGCGTCCCATCCGGCCTTTCCCGGCCGTTTGCTCTTCCGTCAGAATAAGCGTGCCTTCCTCCGCACCTTCCGCGACACAGCGCGCCGCGACGATTTGCGTCGACTCCACTTGGTCGTAATATTTCACGAACCGGCCGAACCGTTCCGTCTCCAGCTTCAATTGCAGGCGGCTCATATCCAGCCTGTCCGGCTTGGCTAGCAGCCGGTAGCCTTTGCGCGATACCGCTTCGAAACGGTATCCTTGCTGCCGCAAACGCTCGATCTGCTTCCAAACGGCCGTCCGGCTGACTCCAAGCTCCTCGCTCAGCTGTTCGCCTGACAAAAATTTGCCGTCCGATTGCTCGAACAGTCCGATCAGTCGATCCGTCATCATTCATCGTTCTCCTGCATTTTATCGTAATGCTCCCGGGCTGCTGCTAGCAGCGTTTCTTTGTCATTGGGTAGTTCGCCGAGCGCAGCAGCTTCAAGCAATCGGTGCAGCAGCCGGCCGGTCCACGGACCGCCTTTGACTCCCAGATGGCCCATAAGCTCTTTCCCTCCGACAGCAAGCTCTGCAAGAGCCGAAACGGGCATCTGCTCATGCCATACGGGGCCTAATCTTCTCCATACATCCACTGCCCTGCCTACCTTGACGTTGTCAGTCCGAATCGGGGCGGACTCCAGCAGGTAAATCTCTCTTAACGTACGGAGCGCAGAAACGCCATAGGTAAGCGCGGCGGCGATCCATCTTCGTCTCAAGTATGATTCTTCGTCCCATTCCTTCGCGTCATCCAATCCGGATACAAGAACGGTGTGCGCGGCAACGATTCGTTTGACTGTCTCCATCTGCTGTCTGGAAAAGGTTAGCTTGATCATATCCGCTTCAACATCCGCCGGATCGGCTTCCAGTCGAATGTAGATAAAAGCCAGCCGATGCTCCATTTCCATTAACCGAGAGAGAGGCGGCCACTCCGTCTCCTTGTCCAGACCGGAAAGCAGCAGCTCCTGCTTCACATGACGGAGCGCCCGGCTTTCCGCGAGCAACTCCAGGGCCCTGTTCGGATCGCTGCCCCCAACCATGCGCTCCAGCTCCGCCCGGATACGTTCCATGGCGATATGCCGCAGAAGCGAAATGCCGGAATTCAGAGCGTCCCAGGTCGCCTGTTCCACCCTCAGGCCGTATTCCGACGCAAAACGGAGGCAACGCATCATTCGCAGCGCATCTTCCCCGAACCGTTCTTCCGCTTGACCGACGCAGCGAAGTACGCCGCGTTCCAAATCCTTCAGGCCATCGAACGGATCGATCAGATCGCCGCTTTGATCGATAGCCATCGCATTCATCGTGAAATCGCGCCGCTGCAAATCCTCAGTCAAGCTTTCGATATACTCCACCTCGGTCGGGCGGCGGAATGCTTCGTATCCGCCTTCCCGCCGAAATGTAGTCACTTCGTAGGGCTTCTTGCCGATAACGACCGTGACCGTCCCATGCTGCAAGCCGGTAGGCACGGTGCGCTCAAAGAGCCCCTGCACCTGGTCAGGATGAGCGGAGGTGGCAATATCGTAATCCTTTACGGGACGGCCGAGCTGTTCGTCCCGAACGCATCCGCCCACCAAATAAGCCTCGAAGCCCGCCTCGCACAAGCGCCGGACAATCTGCATGGCCCCCTGCTTTAAAGCATCGCTCATCTATGTAATCCCGCTTCCTTTGTCAGCAATTAAGCGGATTCTCCCGAATCGATTCCGGGATCGGCCGCCCAAGCACCCGATAATACAATTCTTCATACTGCCGCGTAATCAAATCGTTGCAGAACGTGTAGCGCGCCCGGTACAAACAAGCGTCCACCGTCTTTTTGTACAAGCTTTCGTCCTTCAGCAGCGCGATCGCATATGCCGCCATTTGTTCCACATCGCCGATGTCGGCCAAGTAACCGGTTTCCCCATGAGTAATCAACTCAGGAATACCGCCGGCGTTCGATGCGATCGTCGGCACGCCGCAGGCCATCGCTTCCAGCGCAACCAAACCGAAGCTTTCCTTCTCGGACGGAAGCAGCATCAGGTCGGCTAACGACAGCAACTGAGCGACATCGTCCTGCTTGCCACAGAAGGTCACCCGATCCAACAAACCGAGCTCCTTTACCTTGCAGAGCACCTTGGACAGCTCCGGGCCTTCGCCTACGAACAGCAGACGGGAAGGCACTTCTTTGCGGACGCGGTCGAAAATGTCCACGACATCCGTTACCCGCTTGACCGGACGAAAATTGGAAATGTGAATCAAAATCTTTTCGTCAGGATGCGCAAACTCTTTGCGAAGCGCTGCCACTTCACGCGGATAATACACCCGTTTGTCCACGAAATTGTAGGCCAAATCGATCGGCTTCTCGATGCCGAGCAATTGCCGCGTCTCCTGGATCAAATCCTGGGATACGGCGGTCACCGCATCGCTTTGGTTGATCGCATACCGGATCAGGTCGCTTAACGATTCGTCCTGCGCCAGGACCGTAATATCGGTGCCATGCAAAGTCGTTACCACTTTCAGCTCTGGCCCGACCATTTGCTTGGCAAGCAGGGCGCAAACGGCGTGCGGAATAGCATAATGGACATGCAGCAAATCCAGCTCTTCCAGCTTCACCACCTGTGCAAGCTTGCTGGCCAAAGACAAATCGTATGGCGGATATTTAAACACGTAGTAGTCGTTGACTTCGACTTCGTGATAGAAGATGTTGCGATCGAACTTTCCAAGTCGAAATGGCATACTGTGCGTAATAAAATGAACCTCGTGCCCTTTTTCCGCAAGCAGCTTGCCGAGCTCGGTGGCGACGACGCCCGAACCCCCTAGCGTGGGATAGCATGTAATTCCGATTTTTAACCGGTTCATTGTTTTCGAGCCGCCTCCTTTTGCTCCTGAATTTGATCACGCTTTTTAGAACAGTTCTGTCAAATAAGGCAGCTTGCTGATAAAGCCTTCCGCATAACGGACCGCCCGTTTTTGCCCAAGCAGAGAGTCCCGGGCCTCCACCCGTTCCAGATAGCCTTGATTTAGCGGTGTGCGTACGATGTCGTTCCCTACAGCCGAGCCAGACGTTTCGAATTGGCTCCGGTATGCCAGCAGCGACGAGCGCTTGATCTCATAATGGGCGGTCACGTCAACCATCACGTCCGGTTCTACCACATCGTTAATAAAATAAAAGTAGCTTTCTTCTACCGTATGCGCCGGGTGATCGGGCAAGTACCGTCTCAGCTTGGCATTGAACAACGCTTCCTGTACCAGCTTGCTGCAGGCGATATGGTCCGGATGCCGGTCCTCCCAATACGGAGCGAATACGATGCGCGGCTTCCATGTACGGATCTCCAAAGCAATGCGCTCCACATACTCCGGCAGCAGATAAAGTCCGCGGTCCGGCAGCTGCAAATTGGTGCGTACGGTCAGACCAAGCGCCTCCGATGCCGCCTTGGCTTCTTGTTGGCGCGTTTCGACGGTACCGTTGGAGGACATTTCCGCCAAAGTCAAATCGCAAATGCCGACTTTAAGCCCGGCTGCCGTATGCTTCGCAATCGTACCGCCCATACCGATTTCCGCATCGTCCGGGTGAGCGCCAAAAATGAGCAAATCAAGCGACTCGTTCATTGGTCGATCCCCGGCTTGTATTTATGTACCAGCTCCCGCCATGCGAAGTCCCCCCGGTCAAGCGCCTTTACCAAAATTTCCGCGGTCGCGATATTGGTGGCGCAAGGAATCCCTTGAACGTCGCACAGACGAAGCAAAGCGATAATATCGGGCTCGTGCGGCTGCGCCATCAGCGGGTCGCGCAAAAAGATAATCAAATCGATTTCATTGGTCGCCACCAAGGCTCCGATCTGCTGGTCCCCTCCGAGCGGACCAGACATAAAGCGGTTTATCTGCAGGTTCGTATTTTCCATAATGCGCGTGCCTGTCGTTCCGGTCGCATACAACGTATGATCTTGAAACACGTTCTCATAGGCTGTAACGAAATTTACCATTTCTTCCTTCTTGCGGTCGTGTGCGATAAGTGCGATTTTCATTGCCATAGGATGGCAGCTCCTCTCTAAACTCCTATAAAACGAGGACACTCGAGCGGTCCTTTTCGGTCCGGCCCCATGTCCTCTTTCGTTTTTAATCGATAAAATGTTCGAAGCCGTAAACCATACCGGTATATTCCATGACTTTCTGAACGGCTACCTTCACACCTGGCATATACCCGGCCCGGTCATACGAGTCGTGACGGATTTTCAAGGATTGTCCGAACGCACCGAAGATGACCTCCTGCTGGGCAAAAATACCCGGCAGCCGAACGCTATGAATCCGGAAACCGTTATAATATCCTCCGCGCGAGCCTTCGATCGTCTCCACTTCGTTCGGATTGCCTTGACGCAGCTCCTGACGCGCTTCGGAGATCAGCTCCGCCGTCTTCACGGACGTGCCCGAAGGCGCGTCCAGCTTCTGGTCGCCATGATACTCGATAATTTCCAGATGAGGAAAATATTTGGCAGCTTGCGCAGCGAATTTCATCATCAAAATGGCGCCGATCGAGAAATTCGGAGCGATCAAGCCACCGATCCCCGCTTCCTTGCACAGCCTGTCCAGTTCGGTAATATCTTCCGGCGTAAAGCCGGTCGTCCCCATGACGGGGCGAACCTTATGCTTTATAGCCAGTCGGGTATGCTCTACCGCCGAGTGCGGAGCCGTAAAATCAACCAGCACGTCGGGTTTCGTTTCCGCGAGAGCAAGCTCCAAATCGTCCGTAACCGCAATGCCGCAAGCATCCAGACCGATCAGTCTGCCTGCATCCGTTCCTACAGCGGAACGGTTAACCGCAGCGGCCAGCTCCAGCTCCGGATCGCCCAAAACCAGCTTGACGACCTCGCGCCCCATACGGCCTCCCGCTCCGGCAACCGCTACTTTGATGATTGGTTTCATATGAATTCATTTTCCTTTCCGCTTAGGTGTCGATCATTGGCACTTATAAGGTAACGCTCATATATTCCTTCCACTTTTGCCGGTAGTCCGCGAGCAGCCGCAAGCCGATGGAATGCTGCGGATCCAGCCTGAGCAGTTCCTGAATGGCCTGCACGGCCGGAGCGAACTCCCGAAGCCGGGAATAAGCGACACCCAATAGTAAAAAAGCTTCCTGCGAAAGCGGATCAAGCTTCACCGCTTGCTGCAGCAGCGACACCGCCAGCCAAAGCCGTTCGTCCGATTCCTCGAACAGCTTCTCTGCTTGAAAGGTCATTTGCCGCGCCTGCAGGTGCTGCAGATGGAACGTGTAATGCTCATCCTCCGGCTCAAGCCGTACCGCTTGGCTTGCATGCGTCGTTGCTTTATCCAGCTTGCCGCTGCGAGCGTACGTAATGGACAGCTTGTAATGGTACGCCGCGCATTCGGGATTCGTCGCAATCGCACGTTCGAACCAGGTAATGGCCTGTTCGAAGTCGTGATTAAGAATCGATTCGTACGCTTTCTTGATTGCCTCTTCGCCTTTCAACTCCATCATCTCCTTCCTCAGCCAAGCCGGAAGCAAGCCTTCCCGCCGACATGAGAAGTGCAAGGTGATGATACAGTATATGAAAAGGATCAAGCGTCCGTGTTTATTTTCGTCCAACGGTCCGCGTCCCGCGTCCGGAATTTGTGCATGACCTTATCATGCGCTTCCGTCAAATCGATGCCTAGCGAATTCGCAAAGCAGATGGTAATGAACAAAATGTCGCCAAGCTCAAGCTCGATGGAGTTTTCCTCTTCCGTCGCCTTTTTAGGCTTCTCGCCGTAACGATGGTTTACTTCCCGCGCCAGCTCCCCTACCTCTTCCGACATCCGGGCCAGCATCGTCAGCGGTTTGAAGTATCCTTCCTTAAACTGCGATATGTATTCGTGCACCTCGCCTTGGAGGTCCTTTAATGTTTTCTCGGACATACCGGGAGATGTTCACCCACCTTATTATCAGATGACGAACGGTTGTGCGAGACAACCGTATCAGTACCATGTTAACGCAAAGTGAGGGGGAATGACAAATTTTTTTTGCTTCTTAAAACTTTTTCATTTACTTTATCATGAAAAAAAGGGCAACGCGATAACCTAAGAGAATGTTACTATAAACATCTTTTCGAATCGAGGTGGATTTATGCCGGAATCCCTGAAAGCACATCTGAAAAACATCGTTCCTATCTTGCTTGGCACGGCGATTTATGCGTTCGGAATTCATTATTTCGTGATCTCCAATGAATTGATGGAAGGCGGAGTGACCGGGGTTGCGCTGCTGCTCTCTTATATTTTCGGGCTGCCGCCGTCCTTGACGACTTTAGGTCTGAACATCCCTCTATTTTACTTGGGGTGGCGTATTTTGGGCAAAGCGTCAATGGGATATACGGTGCTGGGCACCTTGTCCGTATCGTTCTTTCTATGGGTCATGGAGCGGCTCATTAAGGCGGGGTGGCTTGTTCCGTTCCGGACGGAACACGATTTCTTCCTGGCAACGGCTTATGCCGGGTTTACGCTCGGCCTCGGTCTCGGTATCGTTTTCCGGTACGGGGGAACGACCGGCGGTTCGGACATCTTGGCGAGAGTCGCTCACAAACTGAAGGGCTGGAGTATCGGGCAAGTGATCTTGATTATGGACGTCGTCGTCATCGGCGCCTCGCTCTTCTTTCTCCCGAAAGAGAAAATCTTATATACCTTTGTCGCCGTGTTCATCGCTTCGAAGCTGATTGACATTCTTATCGAAGGGGCGTACGCCGCTAAATCGTTCATGATCGTCACCGATCACGCCGATGAGGTTTCTGCGGCGATTACGAAGGAACTGGACCGGGGCGCCACCCTGTTCCCTGCGGTCGGAGCCTACTCCAAGCAGCCCAAAAACGTCGTCTACTGCGTCGTAGCCCGGAGCGAAATGAAAAGGCTTAAAGACCTCGTCCGTTCCATCGATCCCCTCGCATTTCTCATCATAACGGAGGTTCACGACGTTGTCGGAGAAGGCTTTAAGCCAAATTAAGCCTTATTCAGCTTCCCGGCTTTTCTTGGTCAGGACGGCGGACCGGAACAAGGCCGCCGTTTTTCTTGGATAACCGCCAGCCGGCAAAACCGAGCGATGCCAAGATGACGGAACCGAGCGTCACAATCCATAGGATCGGGTTCTGCTGTTCGGGGTAAGGCAAATAGGCGGTCGTCTCACGTTTCAAAAACAGCTTATCTAACAGGCCGCGGAGCGGAGGAACCGCATTGAGCACGTTGCGGTACAGCTCGCCTTCTCCTTGAGCTTGAAGCTTAATGAAAGTTGCAAGCGAATCGAGCTTCTCGACGTCGGCAGGATTGCGGCTGATCAGCAAGCTCGGGCGGATGAGGCCAATATGCCGCTCCAGCAATGCCGCTCCTTTTCGAACCTCGGCTCTATTTTTATCGGTAGCGGCCTTTTCAAGCAGGTTCACATCGTCGGAGAGCAGCTTGTCATACTGCAGCCATAATGGCGTATGAGGGTGCGTCAGCGCATCCGCTGCGAGGCGAATTTTGGCAGCCGCCATCAATCCTTCTTCCGGCTTGAAGCTTGCCGCATGGAACACCCGCTTAGCATCCGTAACGGCCCTCGTCAGCGCGTTCATCCCTTCGATTGACGTGATGCCTTCAAAGCGTATTTTCGGTATTTGATCGCTTAGCTGCTGAAGCGCCATCAGACTTCCCGGAACGTCTCCTTGCTTTGCTTTTTGGTACAGTTCTTCCGCCGTCCGGCCCAGCAACTCTGTCTTCTGCACCTGCTCCGCCGAGGGCTTGGACACCGACGTTTCTTTTGCGCTTTTTTCCTCCCCGCACCCTGTTGCAACCAGCATTAAACTGACGGACAGGGCCAGCCAAACCCCGAACCTTTGCCATCTTCGAACCTTTCCGGCCATTGGGACATCCCCTCCTAAGTTCATCCTATGGAGAGAAAGTGCCGATTAGACCGACTATTTGGACGAGGTTCTGGCCGGCCGAAGCTCTCTTATGAGCCACAACACGAGCGCCACGGCAACGCTAACTATACTCAAGGTCAAAGTAAACGTGGCAATTTCAGATAGGTTGTCCTCCAGCACTTTCGGCAGCCACGGATACACCCCTTGCCCGTAATCCATCGTATCGTTCAACAATACCCAGCATGCGACAAGAATGACAGATAGCCAACGATATCGGTACAAGCGAAAGTACAGAACCGCTTCGGCCGCCATGCCAAGATGGGAGCATACCAGCATCCAATCCTGCCATACAAGACTATCTCCCTTATACGCCCCGGCAAAAATGATCGCAACGGCCCAAATCCCATATTTAAACGAGGTCACGACAGCGAACGCTTCAACAAAGCTTCTCCAGCCGCTTTTCTTTGTTGGATTCAAAGTATCGGCCGGTGATCGATAATGGTCAAGAAGCCAATATCCTACCGCCCAAGTAAAAAACAAACTGGCCGTAGGGCTATCCGGCACAAATGGCAAATAAAGCGGCGACATTTCAACAATCGTATAGACCAACTGATTGCCATACCATATATAGCCGTATATTGTCCCAAGCAGATTAATCCAGAACAAACTCCATAGCATGAACCGGCTGCTCAAAAATTCGCGCGAAAACCAGTATGACAAGCTCCTTCCCAACAAAACAGTTCCCTCCAGCTCCTTATGTGTTCAACCTCGACTTAGCTCCCTCGATTTTAAAAAAACCTGACCGCGCTTAACGGTCAGGTTCGGTTAATTTATTTGCTTGCTTTTTGCTTGGAGAGCCAATCGGCCAGTTTGTCGATGTCAGCTTCCGTCAAACCTTTTGAGATGTTCGCATCATATTGGGCCGGCATGCTGCCTTGGCCTTTCTTGATGATGCCGAGAATCTCGTCCTTCGAATGCTTGTCGCCAACTCCGCGAAGTGCCGGAATTTTGGCGGAAGGCATTCCTTTCAGTTCGCCGCCATGACAAGAAAGACAAGTGGATTTTTGGTAGATCGCTGCAGCCGGGTCATCCGGAGCAACGATTGCCGCAGCTTGCGCAGCCGGTTTCTTGGCTCCGCCGCCGCCTTCTCCGCCAGCTTTCCCCTTGTTGGCGTGCATTTCCTCTTCCCGCTTGATGTGCTCGGGAATCACGTTTTTCTCTTTCAGTTCCAGCTGATAGTGATGCCAGGATGTATACGTCAGATAAGTGACGGCAATCAAGCTCAAGAACATCAAAGAAGAAGCGATCGGACGCTTATAAAAGCGTCTTTCTTTCCCCGTATCCAAGAACGGCGCCAGCAACAGCCCGCCGAAGAGGATACCTGGAACGCCTACCGTACCTAGGACCACAAATTGGTTCGAAGTGTACGGATATTTCAGCAGCTGGTACATAAACAAGAAGTACCAGTCCGGCATTGGGATGAACTGCGTATTCGTTGGATCAGCAGGATAACCGAGCGGGGCCGCTTCGGACATAACCAAGGTCAGAATCCCGACCAGAACGACAACGCCAACCATCCATTCTTTTAATAGAAAGTTCGGAATAAATACTTCCGATTTTCCGGGATAAGCGGAATAATCTTGGGGAATCATCCGTGACGACTTGGCACGTACGCGCGAATCCCCGACGTAAACGATTTTTTCATCAGTTTTATGACCGTGAGCCACGATTCGCCCTCCTTCTCATTTTCTCATGAATACCGGCTCAGCAGGCCTCACCGGTTCTTACAGCGGACCGGAAATCCCTTGCTTGCGGATCATGAAGAAGTGTCCGGCGAGCAGGGCAAGCAAAGCTCCCGGCAGGAAGAACACGTGCAGAGCAAAGAATCTTGTCAGCGTCTGTGCGCCTACGATCTCGCCGCCCTGCAGAAGCGTCTTGGCATACGGACCGATGAACGGCGCCGACTCAACGATCTTGAGCGTAACGCTTGTTGCGAAATAGGCTTTGTTATCCCAAGGCAACAGGTAACCCGTCAAACCAAGTCCCAACATGACGAAGAAGATGAGCATACCTACAACCCAGTTCATCTCGCGAGGCGCCTTGTAAGAACCCGTAAAGAAAACGCGGAGCGTATGTAAGAACATCATCACAATAACTAAGCTGGCTCCCCAGTGGTGCATGCCGCGGACAATAACGCCGAAAGCCACTTTATGCTGCAGGTAATCGACGCTCGCATAGGCATTGATAATATCCGGCACGTAATACATGGTAAGGAACATCCCGGACAAGATTTGTATAACTGTGATAAAGAATGTCAACCCGCCAAAGCAATAGACGAATGCGGAGAAGTGGTGCGCCGGGTTTACGTGCTCCGGTACCTCATGGTCCGCTACGTCCCTCCACATCGGCGTGATATCCAGACGTTCATCAATCCAGTTATAGACACTTTTAAACATCTGATGTTACGCCTCCTTATTACACCCGTTTGTTCGGACCGAGCTGACCCAGGTACACAAAACCCTGTTCGATCTTCACTTCGTATTCGTCGAGCGGCAGCGGTGCGACGGCCAAGTTTTTGCCGTCTGCGGTATAGTGGGCGCCGTGGCAAGGACAGTAATACTGGTCCTTATACTCCGGGCTGCCGTTCCAGTTGACCGTACAGCCAAGGTGCTTACACGTCGGATTGAGCGCGAAGACTTTGCCGTCCTTCCCTTTGGAAATCCACGCCTCAAGCTCCGGTTCGCTTTCGTACCAGCCGTCCACTTGATGTACTTTAAATTTAAAGGATTTCGGCTCGTTCGTTACCTTCGATTCTTCTACAACCTTAACCCATTGAGCCTGAGCTTTAGGCTGAAGAACCGGATCCACCGCAAACCGAATCATCGGAACCAGCATCCCGGCACCCATGAAAGCTCCAGCTCCGCCAAGGGTGTAGTTAAGAAACTGGCGTCTGGACATTTCACGACGCGCCACCGGCTTCTCACCGTGATGCTGCGACTCTTGATTCGAGTGATCGTTCATTTTCGTTCTACCCCCTTTTGCAACATATATCAGTCGTTCGACATAACTTTACACCATATACTAGGACATAACTAATAATAGCTTACGTCTCTGGGTGCGTCAAGAATGCAGACAGGCCATTCCGGCGTGTAATTCTGGCCGCTGATCACAGTGTTAACGAAATTGTCACAACTGCCGGAACACCCTGAAAACGAGGGCTCTTGCATAGAATTTGCATAGTTCCCACAGATCATACATGCTTCACAACGTTTGCCTTCCGTTCCATAAAGCCGTTACCTCTTCGGCAGCCCGTCTCTTCGCGTCGGAGGCGGATTGGCGCAGTTCCTCCGGTGTAAATCGAAGCCATAGATCCGCTTTTCCTCTCAGCTCTTCCGGGTTTAGAACAAGCTCTTCCTCCGATTTGGCCGTCACGATCACGACATACCGGAAACCGGCTTCCTTAAGCCTGGCACAGGTTTCTCCAAGGAACGTCTCTCCCGGACTCGACGGAACGAAGTGAATAGCCGGGTAGGTAACGGTTCGGCCTTTAAACGGGATCTCCAATAAATCGAGAGCGTCGCGCAGCCGCTCGAGCTCGCTTGCCGCCTGCCACGGCGCTTCGGTTCCCCGCAGTCCGGTCACGGGCAGCAGGCACGTGTCCAAGTAAGGATGAAGCTCCTCCCACTGCGTTTCTTGAATTTCGCTGAATTTCATAGGTATCACCTTCTTTCCTGATCTTTACTTTAACATAGAAAAAAGACATATGAACGGGCTTCATATGTCTTTTCGCAAAAATGACACGTTTGTGTTCCGGACTGCCTTGAAATCGTCATTTCCCCAGAGAGCGCAGCGCATTGAGTTCGGTCGTTAGGGCAATGAAGGATTGTTCGTCTCCCTTGGCCAGAGCTTGATCGATCTCTTTATATAGAACCTGCTCTTTGTAGTTACGCAGTGCTTCATCAAGCAACATTTCAGCAAACAAACTCAGCATCATTTCGTTCGTCACATTCATTTTGCCCATGAGAACCTACCTCCAAACCGGGTCATGATTATTTCGATTCATTCCAGCATTCCCTTACTTCCGTTCCTTCCGATATTCCTCGCCCTTTAAGCAGTAGCTTTCCATTGTCCGTTTCATTCGTGCAAGGTCCGACTCCTTCAGCTCGCGCACCACTTTAGCCGGGGATCCGAGCGACAGGGTAAACGGGGGGATCGTTTTGTTTTCGGTCACGAGTGAACCCGCTCCTATTAAAGCATATTCACCGATCACGGCGCCGTTAAGTACAATCGCCCCCATGCCAATTAATGTGCCTTTGCCTACACGGCACCCGTGAATAATCGCACCGTGTCCGACGGAAACCTCATCTTCGACGATGAGCGGCTGGTCCGTATTGACGTGACCGATGCATCCGTCTTGAATGTTGCTCCTTTTTCCGATTCGGATCGGGGCCAGATCGCCGCGCAGCACGGTATTGTACCAGATCGTTGCGCCCTCGCCGATTTCCACGTCGCCAATGATCTGCACGCCCGGTGCGAGAAAAGCGGTAGGATGAACCGTAGGGGTAATGCCGTTATAGCTGTGAAGCATAATTGTCGCCACTCCTTTGGAAGCCTGAGCATCCGCTCTTACTTCGATCGGACGGATCAGGCGGATTAAATGGAGTGATTGTAGCAAGGGGATTACCTGTTGTCAAATGGCAGTTCAATCTTCTCTTCGTCCGGCACATAGGTGCCCTCGATAATACTGCTGCCGAGCTTCGTTACCTGAATGACACGGCCGCACCGTTCCTCTTCTCCGATCCGCAGCAGTCCCAGATGCATCATCATTTGGATGATACGCTGCTCCAGGATGGAATCGGGCGTATCGTAATAAAAGGAGCGGATCAGCGGTACGAGCGCCCGCTTCACGGAATCAAGCGTCACCCAGTCTTTGCACAGACGGTTCAACCATTGGGCGATCGATTGCAGGTGAGGAACAGGGCCTTTATAAAGCCTTAACCAGAAACGGTACACCTGAACCGGGTCTTCCTTCCCTCCTTCGTTAACCCGGGCCAGCCCTTGCTCCGTCAGCGCAAGCACCTGATGATGCTCGGTGACGAGGTCGTTATAGTAGCAATAGTCGTAAATGAAGGAGAAGCGGTTCGGATATTCGCGGAACATCCGTCCGTAGCCGAAACGCCAGGCCGTCTTCCCTACCGGCTCCTCCCGTATGGCCATCCGTTCCAGCACCTGCTGAAGACTCCTTTTGTACATCGCGTTATCGCTCGTCAGCATGACTTCCTGATCGCGTAGAAAGAGCAGGAAATTCGCGATGTCGTCCAGGATCAACTTTTGCTCGTCCCGGTAGACCGGGGGCTCTTCGGCAGCATCCAGCTGCTGCTCGAATCGCTTGGCTAGGGCGGTAACAAACCGGCGTTTCAGATCCGCAGGCACTTGAAACAAATATTTCGTCTGCTGCGAATGGCCGTTAAACAGCCAGCCTAGCTGCTTGAAGCGGGTAATCGTATCTCGCGGATTCCAAGCCGCATCCGTTTCTTCTTTCTCGAACCGGCTCTGCTGCACCCGGGCGACAAGCTCTTCGAGACTGAACGATCCCCGCTGGTCGAACAGCAGCGAATTAAGAAACCGGATATCCTGGGTGGACAACGCTCCGATCTGACTGTCGAAAATGTCTCTTCGTCCTACGGTCGACAAAATCGATTGAATCAGCTCGTTCTTCGAATGTCCGTTGCACTCGCAGTTGTACGTACCTGCGATGCGGCTCAACTGGTGAATGTCGGCATAGCTTAACATGTCGGCTAAATTCATCCGTTCGTCCCTCCAGAACTTCCCTCCAAACTTTCTTAGTACCCAGTATGGGAAAATGTTCTAAATTTAAACGCGGTCGTTTAAAAGTTTATTTCCGTTCCATGTAAAAAAGCGGCTTTGCACGCGCTTCTAAAAATAGTAATGCGTGCAAAGCCGCTTCATTTCGGCTAAGTATGGTATTACTGTCAAGCTCCTTGCCCAAGCTCCGCAAGATGGACGGTACAGTTTAGCAGACGGCACTGCCAGCCGCCCGGCGTCCGTTCCATGACCGTGAGCGACGTATTGCTCAGATGCTCTTCAATCTTTCTTCCGATAAACTGTGCCAGCACCGGTGCGATGTATCCGCCATGGCTGACGAGCAAGATCCGTTTGCCCTGATGCTCGCGGTCCACATCGACGAGAAAGGACGCCCAGCGCGCCAGCAGCTTCTCATCGCTCTCCACGCCGAGATCCAAATCTCTCCAACCCTCGCCCCAACGATCAGTGCGCTCCTGCAGCGTGGTCCCTTCCAGCTCGCCAAATGCCCGCTCCCTCAGCCTGGCATCCAACCCAAGAAGCGGAGTTCCGGTAAGACGGGATATTGTAAGAGCCGTTTCTTTAGCCCGAAGCAGATCGCTGGCAATAACGCCGTCCCATGCCTCTCCCGCAAGCCGCTTTGCCAGCAACTCGGCCTGTACCCTGCCGACTTCTGCCAAGGGCGTGTCCATCTGCCCCTGCATGCGTCCAGCCAAATTCCATTCCGTTGTCCCATGACGTATAAACCCAAGCGTTAACATTCGTTCGCCGACTCTCCTTTTCTGTCTGATGCAAAAGACAAAAGCCCCGGAAACGGGGCTTCTCGTTACTGACGCGTGCGCGAAAACCAATTCATGATCAGGAGCGTGCCGGTCAATCCGAATAACGAAACGAAAAGCATATAATCGTTGACCGTACGAATCGGTCCGACCTGGTACATGAACGGATCGCTAAACCCACGAAGGCTTGCTACGGCTGTAGGCATCGCATGCACGTTCATCGAATCCGATTGCCCGGCTACGGCAACGACGGGATCGTTCATCCGCCCGAAAACCGCGGATTCGTGCGCCGAGCCGGCTTCGTACCGACCGTCGTTCATAAACGAAAAGTAAAAGGTGACCATAAACAAAGCGATAAAGCAAGCGATCACCGCAGTCAGGTTCCGCCGCAGCTTAAAAGAGAACTGATACAGACGGTCGCCCACGGGAGTGCGCCACGACTCATCCGCATAGATTCGCTTCATTACGCTGGTGGATACGGAAACCTCGCCGCTGTCGAACGTCGTTTCCCCCCCGGCCGTGCGGATTAATTCCGTGCTCTCTTGCCATATTTGAAATTCTTCAGCGCATGCCGGGCAATTCTGGATATGCTCATCCACCGCCAGCCGGTTCGGATCGTCTTCCGGCAGGTCCCAGTATATGCCGAAAAAATCATAAACGTCATCGCATTTCATCGTCGATTCATCTCCTCATACTCCTCAAAGATCGGTTCAAGAAAGTATGGCTCCAGTTGAAGCTTTACACTGGCCCTTGCTCTGAACAACAAAGACTTGACCGAACTCACCGTTTGTCCGAGGATATTCGCTATCTCTTGATAGTCAAGCTGGTCATACTCTCGCAATATAAGCGCGGAACGCTGCTTCTCAGGCAAATTGTTGATCGCATCGCGAACCATAGTCACCTTTTCGTTGCGAAGCACCGTTTGTTCCGGTAATGTTTCCACTGCGGTTTGAGGCGTGTATCCGCTTTGCTCCAATGAAACCTGGGTGTTCTTATGTTTACGCAGCTCGCTAAGAACCGTATTGCGCGCAATGGTGTAGAGCCAAGTGGAGAAGGTCGCCTCTACCTCGCGGAACGAATGCAGGCTGCGATAAGCCTTGTAAAAGGTCTCGTTGCACAAGTCCTCCGCCAGCGATTCCATTTGTGCGCTTTTCAGCATATGAAAGATGAATGCCAATATTTTACGTTCGTAGCGGCGCATTAATTCGTCGTATAGTTGGACGTTGCCGTCCTTGATTTCTCTGATCAACTGGGAATCGGTCATGCGAGTGCGACCCTCCTTGTGATTCCTGCTTACTCCCAGCGATGCTACTTTGTTGTACTATTGGGGAGTAAAAAAGTTGCGGTCGATTTTAAAATTTTTTTTAGAATTGGGGACGATCATATAAGATTCGAGGTAACTAGCCAAAAATCCTGCTTTTCCGACAAGATTCATAACTTTTTCCAAAAACAGGTGTGCACTTTTACTTCTTTATCGACCCATTTTCTGTATATGCACACCGGCAAAAAAAAGACCGCCTGAAATTCAGGCGGTTGCACAGTGTGCCATTATTCGGATAGGAGTGGAGAGAAACCATACTGTACTTTTATTATATGTATACGTTTACAAAATGTCAATGGTTTTTTTGAAAACGGTTTCGATTTTTTTTAAAAAAAAGACTACACGTGAACCGCGTAGTCTTTTTTAAGCAATTCCAGCGCTTTGTCCATTTGTCCTTCCTCCCGGAACGACAAGCGCAAAACCCCGGGGACATCTTCCCGGCTTTCGATGATCTGAATGTTGCTGAGGTTAATCCGGTGACTGCCGAGCAGCGTCGTAATCTGCGCGATGATCCCCGGATGGTCAGGCACGTCCACATAAATATCGTAGAACGAATGAATGACGCCCTTGCGCCGCTCCGGCAACCCGCTGCGGAACTCGTTGGCCTTCTGAAACTCTCGTTCGATGCCAGGACCGTCCTCCGCCTCCAACCGACCGATAAACCCGGCAATTTCGTCATTCCAATCCCGAAGCAGCTTCAGGACCACCTCTCGGTTGTTGATCAGAATGTCCCGCCAGATGACCGGGTCGCTGGAAGCGATGCGCGTAATGTCGCGGAAGCCGCCCGCCGCCAAATTCTGATACAGCTCGTTCGATTCGTTATAACGAGCGATTTGGTTCACGAGCGCCACGGCAATAATATGCGGCAGATGGCTGATTGCGCCGACAATCTCGTCATGCAGGACCGGGTCTACCTTCACCAGATGCGCCCGAGTATGCTGAAGCAGCTCCGCAAGCCGGTCATAAGCTCCCTTCGGCGTTCCGGCATCCGGCGTCAGCACGTAGAAGGCGTTCTCGAACAATCGGGAGCTTGCTGCCTCAACGCCCGACTTTTCCTTGCCAGCCATCGGATGCCCTCCGATAAAATGAACACCCGACAGTTGAAGGCGCGAAGCGCAAGCAGTTACGCTTGCTTTCGTGCTTCCAACATCGGTGATGACGCAGCCCGGTTTCAACGGGAGCACGGACAATTTGTGCAAATACTCATCAAGGTTACCAACCGGAACGCACAAAAATATAAAATCCGCTTCCGCCGCTGCTTCCTCAATCGAAGTGGTTGCATGATCCACGACTTCGCGCTTCAAATATTTCTCTACGGATTTCGGATTATTGGAATGGCCGACGACCGTCAGTCCCGGCTTCCCCTTGAAGCACAGGGCCAACGAGCCGCCGATTAATCCGACTCCGAATATGGCAACCTTTGTCATGAGACGGCCACTTCGCTCAGAACTTGCTCCAGCGCTCCAAGGAATTTGTTGTTCTGCTCTTCGCTGCCTACCGTTACCCGGATCATGGTCGGATAGCCCCAGCTCGGATCGTGACGGACGATAATTCCTTTGCGCAGCAGCCCTTGGAACACCGCGCCTCCGTCCCGCTTCACGTCAACCATAATGAAGTTGCCGTGCGCATCGAAGTACGGCAGTCCCAGCTCGGCGAATTTCGCTGTCAGCTTCCGGATACCTTGGGCGTTTGCCTCGCGGCAGGACTCGATAAACGCATCGTCGTTTACCGCTGCCAGCGCCGCTTTTTGGGCGAAGCTCGTCGTATTGAACGGCTCTCGCACCTGATTGATCGAGCGAACGACATCGGGATGGCCTACGCCGTAACCGATGCGCAAAGACGCCAAGCCGTAGATTTTGGAAAACGTGCGCAGCACGACAACATTATTGTGTTTCTCCAGCAGCTTGACGCTGTCGGGATATTGCCCGCTCACGTTGTATTCCGCGTAAGCTTCGTCCAGCACGACCATAACGTTCTTTGGCACGGCCTCCAGGAACGCCGTAATTTCCGCTTCGTTCAGCATCGTCCCTGTCGGGTTGTTCGGGTTGCAGATCCAGACAATCTTCGTCCGGGAATTTACTTTGCCCAGCATCGCTTGCAGATCATGCTTTCCGTTCGCATCCACGGGCACCTCGATCACCTTGGCCCCTTCGACCTCGGCGTTGTGCTTATACTGCGGAAACGTCGGATAGGCGGTAATGGTCTCGTCTTCCGGGGTCAGGAAGGCGCGGGCGATCATCAAGATCACTTCATCCGACCCGAGTCCAAAAATAATTTGATTCGGCTGTACCCCCAGTTTGCCGGCAACGGCATTCGTCAGCTCAACGGCGCCGCCGTCCGGATAGATGCTGACTTGGTCGAGCATAGCGGCAATCGCTTCTTTCGCTTTGGGCGAGCACCCGAAAGGATTTTCATTGGAAGCAAGCTTGATCACTTCCGTCAGACCAAGCTCGCGCTTGACTTCGTCGATCGGTTTTCCCGGCTGGTAGACCGGGAGATGTACGATATTTTGTTTAGGCTGCACGACAAAGGTCACCTCGTCACATGAATTAGTAGCTCCAATACCGGAATCAGTTCCCCATTAATTTTCGCACAAATTCATGAATTTGCAAGAGCCCTTGCGATTTTGTCGACTCATTCGTGAGGAGCGGCAGCGTTTCTTCCACCGTGCGCACCAAAGCGCTGCCCACCACGATCCCGTCGCACGTCCCCGCGAACCGCGCAAACTGCTCCGGCGTAGAGATGCCGAAGCCGATGGCGATCGGCAGATCGGTCGACGATTTAACAGTGGTCAAAAATTCGTCGATGCCGCTGTGGAACTCGGTCCGCGTCCCCGTAACGCCGAGCGACGATACGCAGTAAACGAAGCCGCTGGCACGCGAAGCGATTCGCTGCACGCGTTCTTTGGACGTCGGGGCGACAAGCGGGATGAGATGAAGGCCGTGCTGCTGCGCCAGCACTCGTACCTCTTCATCCTCCTCCATCGGGAGATCGGGAATAATAAGTCCGTCAATTCCATTTTCTTGCAGAAGCTTGAATATACGGTCAAGCCCCGTCTGCAGCACAGGATTATAATAAGTAAATAAAATAAACGGGATTTCGCAGCCTTCGCTGCGCGCCTCACGGGCCGCTCCGATGCAATCGAGAATCGAGATGCGGTTCGCTTTGAGCGCGCGCATGGACGAGCGTTGAATGACCGGGCCGTCCGCCAGCGGGTCTGAATACGGAACGCCCAGCTCGATCATCGCCGCTCCGGCTTTCTCAAGCTCTTTTATGATGTCGACCGAGGTCCGCACGTCCGGGTCTCCGATCGTCAAAAACGGGATGAAAGCCGGCTGTTTTTGTTCACGCAGCTCGGCAAATTTCCGGTCAATGCGATTCATCGGCAGTTCCTCCCAAATAACTCATAATCGCTTCCACGTCCTTGTCGCCGCGTCCGGAGAGGCTGACAACAATGATATCGTCTTTGCTCATCGCAGGCGCCCGCTTGATCGTCTCGGCGATGGCGTGCGCGCTTTCGAGCGCCGGGATGATCCCTTCCTTGCGGCTTAGCAGTTGCAGCGCGTCCAGCGCTTCTTTATCCGTAATCGGGACGTATTCCGCCCGGCCGGTATCTTTCAAATGAGCATGCTCCGGCCCAACGCCCGGATAGTCAAGACCTGCGGATATCGAGTGCGCTTCCTGCACTTGGCCGAATTCGTCCTGCAGCAAGTAGCTGTAAGAGCCCTGGAACACCCCTTGGCTGCCTTTCGTCATCGTCGCGGCATGCTTATCCGTATCGACGCCTCGTCCGGCGGCCTCTACACCGATCAAACGCACGTTCTCGTCCTGCACGAACGGATAGAACATCCCGATCGCATTGCTGCCCCCGCCTACGGCCGCAATAACCGCATTCGGCAGCCGCCCTTCCAGCTCAAGAATTTGCTTGCGGGATTCGTCGCCGATAATGCGTTGAAAATCCCGTACCATCATCGGGTACGGATGCGGTCCCGTAGCCGAACCGAGGATGTAGAACGTATCGTCCACGTGGCTTACCCAATAACGGAGTGTCTCGTTGCAGGCGTCCTTCAGCGTCCGGGTGCCGGAAAGCACCGGAACCACTTCCGTGCCGAGCAGGTTCATCCGGAACACGTTAAGCTGCTGACGCTTCATATCTTCTTCGCCCATGAACACTTTGCACTCAAAGCCGAGCAGCGCGGCAACCGTCGCAGTCGCAACGCCATGCTGGCCGGCACCGGTTTCGGCGATAATTTTCGTTTTGCCCATCCACTTCGCGAGCAGCCCTTGACCGAGCGCGTTGTTGATTTTGTGGGCGCCCGTATGGTTTAAATCTTCGCGCTTCAAATAAATTTTGGCGCCGCCCAAATGCTCGGTCAGTCTTCCTGCGTAATACAAGGAAGTCGGACGTCCCGAATAACGGTGCAGCCAGTAGTTCAGCTCCTCCTGAAACCGAGTGTCTTTAGCGTATTTTTTAAACGATTCTTCCAGCTCGATCAAAGCGTTCATCAGCGTTTCCGGCACATAACGCCCGCCGAACTTGCCGAATCGGCCGTGAATATCCGGTCCGTTATACAATGGTCTGCACCCTCTCGACGAATTTTTTAATTTTCTCGATATCTTTGACGCCTTCGGTTTCAACACCGCTGGACACATCTACGCCATCGGGCATATACGCATCGAGCAGGTCCCGCACATTATCCGGCTGCAGCCCTCCGGCCACAAGCAGCGGAATGCCGGCCTCCCGGCACCAGGCGAGATAAGGCGGAATCGTATCCCAAGCAAACGTTTTGCCCGAACCCCCGCCGTAAACCGGATCGTGCGTATCCAGCAGCATGCCGTCTACAACATGGCGGTACGGCTCCAGCCTGCTTGTGCCTTGGGCCTCATTCCCCGCCTTCGTTTCACCGGCCTTTACGGTAAATACCTTAAATACGCGCGTCCCTGGAAAAGCATGCTTCACAGCGCGACAAAACTCGGCGCTCTCTTCTCCGTGAAGCTGCACGACGTCCAGCGCCGCCTCCCGCAGTACCGCCTCCAGTTCTTCCATCGTCGGATTAACGAAGACGCCGACGGCTGCAGGCGCCTTCGCCCCGGCAGCCGATTTCATGCTGCGGATCATCACGCCGGCCTGCTGCGGCGTTACCTGCCGCTTACTCGGCGCAAAGACGAAGCCGACATAATCTACCGGAAGCGCGGAGACCTGTTCCGCCATGTCAGCGGTCCGCAGACCGCATATTTTCACGCTCACCCGTGTTGTCATCCGCCGCTCACTCCTTATCGGCACCCGCTTCGGAGTAAGAACCCATCAAGACATGCACGGCTTCGGAAACGTCCGGCTGCCGCATAAAATGTTCGCCTACAAGCACCGCATGAGCTCCGACCGAACGGAGCCATTCGATCTCCTCCGGCTTCGAGATGCCGCTTTCGCTGACGACAGTCGTCCCTTTCGGGATGGCGTCCACAAGCTGCTCCGTCGTGTGAAGATCGGTCACGAACGTTTGAAGATTGCGGTTGTTGATGCCGACCATGGTCGGGTTCAGCTCCAGCACGCGGGCCAGTTCCTCCTGATCGTGCACTTCAATCAGCACATCGAGACCGATACTATGGGCAATCGACTGGAATTGGCGCATCTGCTCGGTCGTCAGGATCGCGGCGATCAGCAGAATGGCGTCGGCTCCAATGCAGCGCGCCTCATAGATTTGATGCGGATCGATCGTAAAATCTTTGCGCAGAAGCGGCACGCCGACGGCCTGCCTCACCCGGCTCAAATAATCGTTGGAGCCTTGAAAATACGGAGCGTCGGTCAGCACCGAAAGGCAATCCGCCCCGGCCTCCTCGTAAGCCTTCGCCAACCGGACAGGCTCGAAATCTTCCCGGATCAAGCCCTTGGAAGGCGAAGCCTTCTTCACCTCCGCGATCAGTCCCATCGGACGCTTCCGTCCTGCGCTGAGCGCGCGCTCGAACCCGAGGCACGGCGCCAGTCCGGCGATCGTTTTTTCCATCTCGGCGATTGTAATCCGCTCTTTAAGCGACGCTACTTCCTGCCGTTTGGTGGCAACAATGCGATCAAGAAACATAGCTCTCTTCTCCCGTACATTGGACTAATTGCTCCAGCTTCGCCTGGGCCCGGCCCGAATCGATAACCGATGCGGCAAGCTTGACGCCTTCCCGCAGCGTTCCGGCCATTCCGGTAACGTAGAAGCACGCTCCGGCATTGGCCAGCACGATGTCGCGGCAAGCGCCGGTCTCACCGGCGAAAATCCGGCTAATAATGCCCGCGTTCACGTGGGCGTCTCCTCCGATGACATCCTTGATGCTGTAAGTGCGAAGCCCTAACTCATCCGGCGTGATTTCAAAAGTACGAATGTTCCCGTCCTTCAGCTCGGTCACCTGCGTGCCCGCAGAGATGCTGATTTCGTCCAGCCCGTCGAGACTGGCGACCACGAGCGCACGCTTTACGCCGAGCGCCTGCATCACATGGGCGATCGTTTCCGTTTTGCCGCGGTCGAAGATGCCGAGCACCTGGCGATCGGCTCCGGCCGGGTTCGTGAGCGGACCCAGCAGGTTAAACACGGTGCGGACGCCGAGCTCCCTTCGCGGGGCGGCAACGTGCCGCATCGATTGATGATACAGCTGCGCAAACATGAAGCAGATTCCGACCTGCTCCAGGCAGCGCGCCGCCTGCTGCTGATTCAATTGAATATTGACGCCAAGCGCTTCGAGCACGTCGGCGCTGCCGCTTTTGCTGGACATGGCCCGGTTCCCGTGCTTCGCCACGCGGATTCCGCCCGCCGCCGCCACGATGGCCGCCGTCGTCGAAATGTTGAACGTATCTGCGCCATCGCCGCCGGTACCGCACGTATCAAGCAGATTTGTCTGTCTGGTGCTGACCCGGCTTGCTTTCATCCGCATCGTCTCGGCAAATCCGGCGATTTCCTCGATCGTTTCCCCTTTTATGCGAAGACCTGTAAGCAAAGCGCCGATCTGCGAAGGCGTCGCCCCGCCTTCCATAATGTCAGACATCACATCGCGCGCCTCGGACCGCGTCAAATGCTGCAGCCCAATAATTTTCCCAATCGCCTGTTGAACCGTCAAAGTCGTTTGCTCCATTGTCCGTGCCTCCCCATTATCCCGATGTTATTACTGATAATAATCGTGATTGATCAATGCATACTCCGGCGTTTTCGTTGCAAAAACGGCTTCCGCCATGCGGATCGATTTCAGCATGCCCTTGGCTTTGTTGATCGTCTCCTGATACTCGTTCTCCGGAACGGAATCCCAGACGATTCCGGCGCCTGCTTGGACATAAGCTTTGCCATTTTTGAATACGATAGTGCGGATCGTAATACATGTATCGAGGTTGCCCGAGAAGCCGAAATAACCGATGGCTCCGGCATAAGGACCGCGCGCTTCGTTCTCCAGCTCGGCGATGATTTCCATCGCTCTGAGCTTCGGAGCGCCCGAGACGGTACCGGCAGGCAGGCACGAAATGAAAGCGTCGAAGAAATCTTTGTCCTTCGCCAGCTTGCCGGAAACGTTGGACACGATATGCATGACATGAGAGTACCGTTCGATCTGCATGAATGTGTCGCATTGGACGGTGCCGAATTCAGAGACGCGCCCGAGGTCGTTGCGGCCGAGATCGACGAGCATCAAATGCTCGGCGCGCTCTTTCTCGTCCGCCAGCAGCTCCTGTTCGAGCGCGAGGTCTTCTTCGGTCGTCCGCCCGCGGGGACGGGTTCCGGCGATCGGCCGTGTTTCCACCTTCTCGTCTTCGACGCGGACGAGCAGCTCAGGGGAAGTGCCGACGATGACCTCCTCATCCATTTTAAGGCAGTACATGTACGGCGACGGATTCATCGTTCTTAGGATGCGGTACACATGCAGCGGCGAAATATCCGTTTCGATCTCGAAGCGTTGGGACAGAACCACTTGAAAAATATCGCCCGCCCGGATATATTCCTTCGCTTGATCGACGTTCGCCAGAAACTGCTCCTTCGTCACGTTCGAGCGGACTTCCCCCAGATCAACGTCATCGGGGATGGACTGGTGATTCATCTTGAGCGCTGGCAGCGGGCGTTTCAGGCGTTCGATGGTCGCATCGATTTTGGCGCATGTTTTTTCGTAAGCGGCGACGATGTCCGCTTCCGTACCGTGGGGAGGCACATGCACGTTGGCGATAACTTTCAACTGCTGCTTAAAATGATCGAACACGATCACTTGATCGCAAAACATAAAGTCTAAATCGTTCATCTGCAGATCGTCCTGCCGATGCGCCGGCAGCTTCTCGTAATACTGCAGCAGATCATAACCGAAAAATCCGACGGCTCCGCCCGTAAAACGCGGCAAGTCCGGCAGCGAAGGGCTCGTATACGCGCTTAAATGCGCTTTAAGCACATCCACCGGCTTTTCCTTCGAGGTCGTCGTTCCTTCCGGACCTTCGATGCGAGTCACACCGTTTTTGGCCTGAATAAACATAAACGGGTCGGTTCCGATAAACGAATATCGCGCCCATTTGATCCCGCCCTCCACACTTTCCAGCAAGAAGGCACGCTTTTCTTCGTAAAAATGCTGAAATACGCGGATCGGCGTCTCCGTATCGGCCATCAGATGGCGGACGACGGGGATCAGGTTATATTGGCTGGCAAGCCGAACGACTTCTTTTGCTTCCGGTGTGTGCATCGTCATCTCTCCTCTTCTCAACTCAAAAATAACTAGGCTCTGCAAACGTAAAAAAGCCTCTACGCATCGTAGAGGCGGTATTCAGCGGATGAAGGATTCGTTCACACGGAAAGTATGCCCAAAGTACGTCGAACAGCCCTAGGGTAGGTTAAAATAAACCTGCCGGTAGTGCGCCGTACGCATCCTGACGGTTCTTTCCACGAACGGGTAGTCTTCTCTCTTCTCATCTCAAACTGAACTAGGCTAACTCTCTACTCTGCTCTGTTACTGCTTACTCACTCTTATCTGCTTAACTCGTTGTAATCAACTATACTACCTCAATTATGCTTTTGTCAATTTGGACAAATCGGGACGAAGCCGCATCGCTTCTCTTTGATAAACATGGATGATTTCATTTTGCTGTTTGTCCGTATTGACCATCACCATTAAACGAATACAGCGGGGCAATCCGCCTTCTACCGGGATTTCCAGCGAGCACATCAGCGGGACCAGGTCCCAACCCTGCATCTGGCGAATGGCCCGCGCAGGGAACGTCGCCGTCAAATCCGGTGTCACCGTAACGAATACGCTGGCAATTTCCTCCGGAATGATCCCGTTTTCCGCGATAATTTGATTGAGCAGTTCTGTTGTTGCCGTTAAAATATCATTCTCTTCGTTGCGCTCCACGGTCGTTGCTCCGCGGATTCCTCTTACGAACATCCGTCAGTCCTCCCGTTTTAACCGATCCACGATCTCTCTGACCCATTCCGCGGATACGTTCTTGTTAATTTCGACTTTGCCGATGGCCGTCGGAATGATATAAACCATGCGGCCTTCGCTGAATTTTTTGTCGTGCATCATCGCACGCATGATCGCCTCGGTATCGAAGTGCGCCGGAATGCGCGTAGGAAGGCCGAACTTCTTGAAAATGCGTTCGGTTACCGTAAGGATCTCTTCCGGATTGCCCATACGCACCGACAGCATCGCCGCGCCGACCATGCCGATGGAGATCGCTTCGCCATGCTGCAGCTCGTTGTAGCCGGCCACTGCTTCCAGCGCGTGACCGATCGTATGCCCAAGGTTCAGGATGGCGCGAAGATCGTTCTCCCGCTCGTCCTGCGACACGACCGCCGCTTTGACGGCGCAGCCTTTGTACAGACCGTACTGGAGCGCTTCCGGGTCAAGCCCGATGAGCTTCTCCGCATTCGCTTCGCACCACGCGGTAAATTCCGCATCCCAGATCAGCCCGTGCTTGATCATTTCCGACAATCCCGCGCGTACGTCCCGATCCGGCAGAGTCAGCAGCGTAGACGTGTCATACAATACCATCTCCGGCTGATGGAATGCGCCGATAATATTCTTCGCCAGCGGATGGTTGACGGCGACCTTGCCGCCCACGCTGCTATCGTGAGCCAGGATCGTCGTCGGGATCTGCACAAACCGGATGCCGCGCATGTAACTGGCCGCCACAAACCCGGCCAAATCCCCGACAACGCCTCCGCCAAGCGCGACGACCGTCGATTTGCGGTCCAGTCCTGCCTGCAAGCAGGCGCCGACGATGTCTTCCAGCACCGCGAGCGATTTGGACTTCTCGCCTGCCGCAACGGTATAGGACACCGCCGTATAGCCGCCTTCCGCCAACCGGTCCATAACCGGCCTCAGATGATGCTTCGCCACATGATCGTCGGTTACAACAAGCAGCGGCGACGCTTTGCTAATCCCGTGCTTCTCGAAGTACGCGGCGATATCCGCGAGCAGGCCCTCCCCGATATAAATCGGGTAGGACCTCGTACCAAGGTCTACCGTTAGCTCTCTGACCATAAATCCGGTTCTCCCGCTTAATAAGATTTGATTTGCTCCAAGTAGCTGTCGTAATTTCTGCGGATTTCCTCCAGCGAGTCGCCGCCGAATTTTTCCATAAACGCTCTCGCCACTTCCCAAGCAATGACGTTCTCCATGATGACGCCGGCCGCCGGTACCGCGCACGTATCGGAGCGCTCCACCTGTGCCGTGAACGATTCCTTCGTATCGATATCTACGCTTTGCAGCGCTTTATAGAGGGTCGAGATCGGCTTCATGACGCCGCGTACGACGATCGGCTCGCCGGTCGTCATTCCGCCTTCGAATCCGCCTGCACGGTTCGTCGCACGATAAAAGCCGCGCTCCTCGTCGTGCATGATTTCGTCGTGGACGGACGAGCCTCTGCGTTTGGCCGCTTCGAACCCGATCCCGAATTCTACGCCCTTGAACGCTTGAATCGACAGCACCGCCTGCGCAATGCGTCCGTCCAGCTTCCGGTCCCATTGCACATGGCTGCCGAGACCCGTAGGCACACCTTCGATGATGCACTCCACGATGCCGCCAAGCGTGTCGCCGTCGTCCTTGGCCGCATCAATGGCTGCAATCATTTTCGCTTCCGCGTCTTTATCCGTCACCCGCACCGGGGATTCCTCGGTGATGCGGATCAGCTCGTCGATCGGCAGGTCCTGCCGCTGCACTTCCACTTCCCCGATGCGAATCACCTGACCGGCGACTTTGATGCCGAATTCCTTCAGCAGCTCGCGGGCCATGCCGCCGACAGCTACGCGCATCGTCGTTTCCCGCGCGCTGGAGCGCTCGAGAATGTTACGCAAATCGCGCTGATTGTATTTCAAACCGCCGTTCAAATCGGCATGACCCGGACGTGGGCGGTTCACCCGGCGCTTCGACTCGTCGTTGCCTTCAATCGGTTCGATGTTCATGATGGAAGTCCAATGCTTCCAATCGTTGTTCTCCACCACAAGCGCAATCGGGGCGCCGGTCGTTTTGCCGTGGCGCACGCCACCGACAATGTTGACGGTATCCTTCTCAATCTGCATGCGGCGTCCCCGCCCATAGCCCTTCTGCCGTCTGGCGAGCTGTTCGTTCACCGCTTCGAAATCGATCGTTACGTTGCTTGGAAATCCCTCAATAATAGTTGTTAATTGTGGTCCGTGCGTTTCCCCTGCGGTTAAATATCTCACCTGATTTTTCTCCTTTCATCCTATCCCATGAAAAGCGTAAGCTTTCTTTCTTACAAAACGCTTTAGCGCTTTTATGTGCTGAGTCATGTGCTAATTATAGTATAGGCCTGCGGCTTTGACAAGAATATGCAAGAACAAAAAGAAGCGCCGGCCAAAGGCATGTAGCCGATGACTGCGCTTCTTTCCGTGTCGGACGAAGGTATGTCAGCCTCCGGCCGGTTGTTTTTTTAACACTTGAGGGCGTTCCGGAGTCTGCGGATCATGAACCAACCCCATAATTTGCAGCGAATCGATCCCGAGAATTTGGGCGCATTCCTGTACCGAGATGAAGCCCCGACGGTAAGCGTTGATGACTTTACGTTTATCCATGCGATTCCTCCTGCTACTTTTCGGGCAAAAAGGATCTTCTACATTTTATTCATAGTATGGGATCGTATGGAAACGTTTATTCATTACGCTTCCGTTTTTCGGTAAAAAAACGTTTCGGCAGATTCCAGTCCGTACTGGGCCGGGCTGAAAATCTGCTCGGTGCTGCCGACGAACAAGATGCCGCCCGGCTTCAACGCATTGGCAAATTTATGATACAATAAGTGCTTGGCTTCTTCTGTAAAATAGATCATCACATTGCGGCACACGATTAAATCGAATCCCGTATCGAACGTATCGACCAGCAGGTTTTGCTTTTGAAAGCGGATCGATTTTTTAAGCGAATCCGCAATATGATAAGTCAAATTTTCCTGACGGTAATATTTCTGCAAATATTTGGCCGGCACGTCCCGCACCGAACGGTCCGAATAAACCGCCTTCTTCGCTTTTTCCAAAGCCCCATCGTCGATATCGGTCGCCAGCACCACGCTGTCCTGCGCGTTCAGCTCCGCCAAGATCATCGCCAGCGTATAAGGCTCTTCCCCTGTGGAACATGCGGCGCTCCAGCACTTGACCTTGCGCGATTTGCGGAGCATGTCCGGCAAAAACTTTTGTTCCAGCACTTCCCAGCGGTTCGGATTGCGCCAAAACTCGGAGACGTTGATCGTCATCCGATCGAGAAACTCGTAAAACAGCTCTTTGTCCTTCGTCATCGCCTCGAAAAACGAAGCGAACGTCGTATACCCCTTTTTCATCCGCAGCGTAGTCAGACGGCGTTTCATCTGCGCTTCCTTATACTGGGACAAGTCGATGGACGTGTAGTCCTTGACTTTCTTGATGAATAACAGGAAATCTTTATCCTCCATGCCGCCATCCCCGCCTTATCAGATCCAAGTTTGTATCGCTTTGCTGTAATCGAGCACTTCTTCTGGACGGAAAAAGTTTGCAATTTCCCGTTCGGCGCTTTCCGGAGAATCGGACCCGTGAATCAAGTTCAAATTCGTATGGACCGCATAGTCGCCGCGGATCGTACCGGGCAGCGCTTCCAAAGAGTTCGTCTTGCCGATCATCGTCCGGGACAGCGCAATCACTTGATCCCCCTGCCAAACCATTGCAAATACGGGCCCAGAAGTAATAAAATTGATCAAGTTATCGAAAAACGGCTTGCCCACATGCTCCGCATAATGCCTTTCCGCTTGCTCACGGCTGACCTGCACCAGCTTGGCCGCAACCAATTGCAGCCCCTTTTGTTCAAAGCGGCTCACGATCTCCCCAATAAGCCCTCTCTGCACCCCGTCAGGCTTAACCATCAAAAACGTTTTTTCCATATTTTTCTCCTCCTACCACTATAATAAAGTTTATTAGGAGATTGGTTTTGGAGTTAGTTTTAGGCATTCATCATCCGCATAGGGTAAAGATTGTCACGGAAAGTTTACGGCCGCCTTTGAAATCAAGTTGTTACCGCAAGGTAAATTGATGACAACTTGAATTTCAAGAGCGGTGGAGTGACAATGTTTACCCGACTAACTTACAGATGAATGCAGTTCTTCACGGTGTCAAACCAAGCTCCTAATAAGAACGGTTCCCCACAAAATGAGCAATACTGACCAAATCTTTTTTCGCCTGGATATTGGGCAAGCCCTCCAGGGAACGAATCGCTTTATCTATGTATGCCGACGCCATCGCTTCGGCGCGGGAGATTCCCTCGCTGCGCCGGATCATATTCAAAAACGCGGTGATGTCGGTTTGCCCGTCACAGGCCTCAATACGCGAGATTTCCTCCAGGAGAGCCGGACGAAGCTGCGGATTCTGAAGCGCAAAGATGACGGGAATCGTAATATTTCCCTGCTTGATGTCGCTGCCCGGCGGCTTGCCGATCTCTTTCTCCGTTCCGCACAGATCCAGTAAATCGTCCCGGATTTGGAACGCCATGCCGGTATAATAGCCGAAATCGTACAACCGTTTGGCCGTCTGCTCCGGAGCGCCAGCCGCAATCGCTCCCAATTGGCAACTGATCGCAAGCAGCAGCGCCGTCTTGCGCTTAATGCGCAACATGTAGTCACGGACGGTCTGCCCCGTGTGGAAGAAGAAGCGGATTTGCTCCATTTCTCCGATCGACATCTCGACCAACGCATTGGACATGATCCGGTGGATGGACGGGTCCGGCAGTTGGGTGACAATGCTAAGCGCTTTGGCGAAAATATAATCCCCGGCGTACATGGCAACCCGGTTGTCCCATTTGGAGCGGACCGTCAATTGACCGCGCCGCGTGTTCGCATCGTCGATGACGTCGTCATGCACAAGGGAAGCCATATGAATCAGCTCCAAAGGCACGGCTACGTACTTGACCCGCCCCAGATCGTACTGCCCGAACTTGGCGCCAAGCAGTACGAATACCGGACGAATCCGCTTACCGCCTGCTTTCAGCAAGTGCAGGGAAGCTTCGCGAAGCACCGGATGATCGACATCGATGCTTCGCTCCAGCTCTTTTTCAATCAAATTGATATCTTTTTTTAATTTAGCATATAAATCCAACAGTTTCATTCCGTCACCCGTACTACAGAATTGTCTTTCCATATTTGCAGAGGAACGTTCCGCTTCAGAAAACCGAGCTCTGCGGCATACTGATAATATAACGAGAGCCCGGCCCATTGCTTCGGACCGAATTCGTAGCACAGTTCGGAGAAATAACGCTGCCAATAGGCTTCCGTCCCGCCAATCAACTTTTGCGCGTCCCGAACCAACGCCGCCGGATCGGCAAGCGACTTGCTCTTGCTCTCGAGAAAAGCCTCATAGATACGGCTGACAAGCTCCGGGTACCGTTCCACGGTTTGCTTTCGGATGGTGCAGACGGCAAACGTGATCCACTGGCCGGTTAAACGTGTCCATTCCGTCGCGAGATCGGTAACGAGATATCCGTTCTTTTCCCAGCTTGCCCGAATCGCATGATCGCCAATCAACAGCGCGGCATCTGCACTCTTCATCATCGGTTCAAGCTCCGGAGCCGCGTACTCATACTCGGGCTGAAGCCCGTAAAACTTGGTTAAAATAATTTTTAGCAAATTGATGGAGGTGGCGGAAGTCGTCGGGAGCGCAATCTTCGCGTCCCCCAGCTCCTCCAGCGGTTTTCGGTGAAACAGAAGAATGGAATTGACCTGTCCGAAAGCGCTGACCGACATGTCAGGAAATACTAAATACTCGTCAAAATTTTCTCCGTACGCAAATGACGAAATGGCTCCGATATCGATTCGTCCTTCGGCCATGGCGCGGTTCAACCCCGACGGTACCTGTTGCGTTACCTCCAGATCGCTGCCGAAGGAAGAGAAAGGAAAGTAATAGAAGAGCGGCCACACATTGGTGAAGTCGATACGGCCGATGCGCACGGACGCCTGGTTGTTAATCATTTGGCATACCCCATCTTTTATACAGTTGATGTTCGATCTCCATGCAGTCCAATATTTTCCCGACTACAAAATCGATCATATCGTCTAATGTCTGCGGACCTTGATAAAACGCCGGCATCGCCGGCAGGATACGCACGCCAAGCCTTGCCAGCTTCAGCATGTTCTCGAGATGAATCGCATGCAGCGGCGTCTCCCGCGGCACAACAATCAGCTTGCGCCCTTCTTTCAGCATCACGTCCGCGGTTCGCTCAAGCAGATTATCCGAGGCTCCGTTTGCGATGCCGGACAAGGTGCCCATCGAGCACGGTACGACCACCATGCCCTGCGTCCGGAACGAGCCACTGGCCGTCTTCGCGCCGATATCCTGCACAGGCACGTATTCGAGCTTCCCCGGCCAGTTATCCGACTCGAAGTGCAGACGAACGCTTTCCTGCCGCTTCGAGGCGTCCCAGCCGAGCTCTTCCTTTAGGACGCGCCAGCCTGCATCCGTTACGATCAGATGAACGTCTTCCCCCGCCGACAGCAAAAAGCGGCAAAGCCGCACGCCGTACGCTGCGCCGCTCGCCCCGGTAATGCCGACTACCCACGGTCTTTTCACCCGGTAAACACCACCAAATCGATCAAGGTGAATACAAACAGCGAGATGCTAAGCGCACTGTTCATCGTAAAGAAGGCCGTATTCAATTTGGTGAGGTCCGTTGGCTTTACAATCAGATGCTCATACATCAGCAGAGCATAGGAGACTAGCACCCCGAACAAGTAAACCCAGCTCAAATCCGTTAAAAAAAACAGGCTGATCAAACCTGCCGCAGTGACGATATGAAACCAGCGAGCGATGAGCAGCGCCTTAGGAATGCCGAATCGGGCCGGTATCGAATGCAGCCCTTCTTTTCTGTCAAATTCAACGTCCTGCGTCGCATAGATGGTATCAAAGCCGGCCAGCCAAAAGACGATGGCCACGTAAAACACAAGCGCTGCCAGCGAAAACTCCCCTGTCACGGCGATCCAGCCGCCCAGCGGCGCGAGCGCGACCGTCATCCCCAGAATCAAATGGCATGTCCACGTGAAGCGTTTCGTGTAAGAATAGAACACCAAGAAAAATACGGCAACCGGCAGCAGCTTCATCGCCAGAGGGCTTAAGTGATAGGCCGCCCAGAACAAGCATACGAACGAAATAATAATAAAAATGATAGCTTCTTTTGAAGAAATCAAGCCTGCCGGTATGGCTCGCATCGCCGTCCGCGGATTTTTGGCATCGAACACTTTGTCGATGACCCGATTCAATCCCATGGCTGCGCTCCGCGCCCCGATCATCGCCAGCAGGATCCAGCCGATCTGCCCCCACGACGGAAGATGGTTAAAGCTTACTACCGAGCCGAGGAGCGCTCCCATGAAAGCAAATGGAAGCGCGAAGAGCGTATGCTCGATTTTGATCATTTCCAAAAAGATTTTGGTCTTTCTCCATAGCATGTTGTCAGACATCTCCCTTAGATCCATTTGCCGCTTGCGGCTTAATGCCGATGTGAAGCGCCGCGATCCCGCCGGTTAGTGGGTAAGCCTCGACGCGGGTCAAACCGGTCTTTCGGAAAATGTCGGCGAGCTCCTTATGGTCCGGGAAGTTCTTAAGCGATTCCGGCAGCCATTTGTACTGCTCGTACCGTTTGACGATCAGTTTGCCGAGCAGCGGCAGAACCTTTTGAAAATAAAAAAAGTAAATCGCCTTAAACGGCTTCCAGGTCGGCTTGGACAGCTCCAGCGAGACGACCATTCCCCCGGGTTTGACAACCCGCTGCATTTCTTCGATGACTTTGACCAAATCAGGTACATTGCGGAGCGCAAAACCGATCGTCGCATAATCGAACGAATTATCGTCAAACGGAAGTGCCATGGCATTTCCTTGCACGAGCTTGATCTGCTTGTCCATTCCGAGCCGCTTGACTTTTTCCTCGCCTACATCCAGCATGTTCTGGCTAAAATCGAGACCTACGATATTGCCGCTGCCGCTCGCTTTAGCGAGGCTGATCGTCCAATCACCGGTGCCGCAGCACAGGTCGATCGCCGTTGCTCCCGGCTTCACGTCCATTTTCTTCATCGTAAAGTTTCTCCAGGCTTTATGCCGGCGGAAGCTCAAAATGTCGTTCATCAAGTCGTACTTCGGCGCAATGCTTTCAAAGACGGAGTGAACGAACTGTTCTTTAGTCGATTTCATTTCCATAAGTGTCACCTCAAACTTCTTGAGTCGCCCGCGGGGCCGATAAATACCGGCGGAACGGTTCACCGATCGACTGCAGCTCTTTGCCTAATTTCTCCGGTTCAAGCGACTGCAGCTTGTCTTGAAGCTCCTTCATGCAGGCGTCGAGCATCTGGTGCAACTGCGGTGTTACCTTATACTTCAGCCACAACGGGCGCCATTTTGCCGGGTCCGGCTCTTCGCTTTGCAGCAGCTTCTTTTCTTCCCGGGTCGCCTGCTGCAGAACATGCCAAAAGCCCCAGCTATCCCGATACGGCTGAGATGACTCGGACCGGCCAATTTCCTGAAGCAGCACCTCGCAGCGGGTAAACAGGCGAAGCACCTCGGGCCACACGACGTAAAAACGCTCCTCAAGCAGATTGGCGAAGGATAGAAACAATTGTGTCTTCACTTCGACCAACTGCCCAATGTATTCATCCGCCGTAAGCTTCAGCTGCTTCATCTTGAGGTACAGGTTCATTTTGAGGCGGTTGGCTTCGCATATCGCTGCGGACAGTATTCCGATCAAATCAATATGTCCGGAATGAGACAGCAGGTAGTAAAAGCGGCTGCTGAAATAGTCTCCCGCAAGCACCTTGAGCTGCCGGGAGCGGGCAGATTTCTGCTCCTTGGCGTCGTTGGTTACGCTGACCATATCATGCGTATCCAAACCAAGCTGTACAAGGGACGTCACAAGCGTATAAAGCTCGCTGTAGCCGGCTAATGTGCTGTGTTTATTTAAAAAAGCATACAGAAGCCGGGTGCGGAATTCGGGAAAGAGCGGCAGATCCGTATGCTTTTGAATCATGTCATGCTCCGTGTACTTCTTGGCCATCTCCGGAATCCGATAAGTGTTCATATGTAAGCCTCCGAACCGATAAGAAAAATCTCTTCACTCGCAATCTAAACTATTATAGCATAATCGAATTATTTTCGCATGTACCGGATCAGCTTTTCGGAGTAAAACGCTCCTGCCATTTCGAGGTATACGTCATCCGGAAGCGGGTATCCAAATACTGCTGCAGCTCTTCCGCGTTCCTTGTGCGGAGTCCCGCTTCGTTCGGAAGCCATCTCTCCCGCCTGGCGTCTACCGCTGCCAGGGGCTGGGGATTCCCTTCCCGGTCCCCGGAGGCATCCAGCACGCGGACCAACACCTGATTAATATTTGTAGACGAAGCGAACATCACTGTCGGCACTTCGTACATATCGCTGAGCATGTCGGATTTGTCGCTTGTTTTTACAGCCAGCAAATCGATCGACACGACGGCATGATTAACCTCCACCCGGCGAATTCTTAAATGAAGCTGCATCCTCGATACGACGTCGACAATATTGTTTTCGGATACGGGATGCGCTTTAACGGTTCGAAACACGCTAAGGCTCTCATCCAGCTGAGACAAATAAGACAAAGCCGACGCTACCGCAATCGATAAGGCTGTAATGATGAACAAACGGGGTGCCCATTTCATCCCGAACCGCTCCCTCCTTTTGACGGGGTCCGAATGCTTGGCTTATGCCCTGTCTGTTACATTGTACAACGAAAAAAAGCAGGCTATGCCTGCCGCTATCCGAAAAATTATTCCTCCGTATCGATCATGCCGAATTTCGTGACCACAACCGCTTTCCCACGGATTTTGATAGCTGATGTATGTTCGGTAAATTGAGCGATCATGACTTCGCCTTTATCCAACTTTTCCGTATGATGAAAACGGGTATCCTGCCCTCTCGTCAATCCGATGACCTGTACTCCGTTTTCCTTGGCTTTTACCACAAAATATTCACTCTGACTCGCGTCCATCCTGATTCCCCCCGGGGCTAATCTGTCCAATTACCTTTATCATGCAGAAAAATACTCGTGCTGTCAACTCAAGAGAAAAGCCGCCCTCTTAGGCGGCTACCGTTTTCTCTGTCGCGTAAGCTTGATCTTTTTTGTTGTAGAACCCTTTGAAACGGCTCGGTACGAGCTTGGAAGCCAAATGGATGATCAAATCAGCAAGCTTAACGACACCGTAAGCAAACAACATGCCCGCAATAACGTCGAGCACCCAGTGAATCTGCAGATACATCGTCGAGAAAATGATCGCGGAGCAATAAGTTACCATCATGTATTTGAAAATGCGGTCTTTCTCCCGAAGCGCCAACAGCAGCATAGCGAACGAAATCGACGTATGCATGCTCGGAAAGCAGTTCATGACATTGACCAGCATATCGTTTTCCGTAGCAAATTTGCGCTCGAGCAAGTCAGGCTGCCCTTTGACCCACCATACCTCGCGAAGCAAAATCAAGTTGTAAAACGGCAGGATGAGCGGAAACTGCATCAAATGTCCGGATAAGGCGTAGGACATCATCTTTTTTACGCTCTTGGTCCAATAGCTTCGGACAATGCAGATCCAGAGCGAAAGCACGAAGCCATAGTTGTAGATCCAAGCCATGATCCGGTCGAACACCGGATGGTTGATCGCCCGGGCCCATGCCGCATCGTTGAGGGGGATGCTGTTCATCATGTCATCCCATTTCCATACGTGACGATTGTTTTCGAACATCCAATTGGCAATTTTCCACCATACTCCGCTGCCGGAGCCATAGAAGTAATAGAAGGCGCCAAGAAGCGGGATGCCTACCACAAAAAAACGTTTCCAATCGACGTCAATCTGATCTTTGCGGACGCCCATCAGACATATGAAAAGCAAGACCCAGCATTCCAAGCTCCAATTCCCGACCACGCCGATACGCCATACCAAAAAGATCGATGCCAGTATGCCGTACATCGTCCAATCGTTTGCGTTCGACCATCGTCTAAGTTTCTCTGACATTTTCGGTAACTCCCCCTAAATACTGTACCTAACCCGCTTGTCGCATGCCCATTTCGTGAAATAAGGTCAACTTAGTATAACAAAAAAACGAGGATTTTGCTTCATAATTTTTTTACATTTAAGAAAAGCTTCAGAATTAAAAAACACGGGGCAATGTCCCGTGTCGCTTGCGCTTGCGTACTGAATCGCCAGCCTCTTTTATTCCTCTTGCAGACGCTTCATAAAGTCCTCTGCCGCGCTGTAGCCCTGCTGCCGGAGATACCAGTTGTTGGCTGCCGCTTCTACCAGGCCGGCCACGTCCCGGCCGGGTTGCAGCTGGATTTCGATATGCGGAATTTTGATGTCCATGTAATCCGAAAACTTCGGGACCAGCTCCAATTCGTTATTGAGCGCATGATCCTGCCACTTTGTCAGCTCGATATCGAGAACGATCCGCGTCTCGTCCTGAAACGCTTTGCGGCCGTACAAGCGAGAAACATTGATGAGTCCGATGCTGCGGAGGGCGAGAAACTCTTTTGTCTTACCGTTATGCGTACCGAGAAGCGTCTCCGGGCTGATCTTTTTAAGGACCACGATATCGTCCGCCACCAGCCGGTGTCCCCGCCGAATGAGCGTATGCGCCGTTTCGCTTTTGCCTACCCCGGATTTGCCCCGGAGCAAAATGCCGATCCCGGAAACGTTGACGCAAACCCCATGCACGGCAATCTCCTGCGCCATCGATTTCGTCAAGAAAGCGTCCACCAGCTCGATGAATTTGTTCGTCGGCTGCGGCGTCCGCAGTAAGGGAATGCCCTCTTCCTCGCAATATTTCATCAAATATTTAAGCCCTTCCTGATTACGGGTTACGACAAAGCACGGCGGATGATACTTCACAATGTTTCCGATCCGGTCATTGCGTTCCTCTTCCGTGAGCGTATGTAAATAAGTGATTTCTTTGCTACCGAGCACCTGCAGGTGGGACTGCGAGAAAAAATCGAAATACCCGACGAATTCCAGCCCCGGACGGTGGACTCTGGTCTTGGGAATCGTTCGATGGAGCTGCGTAGCCCCGGCCAATACTTCCAATGAAAATCGTTTTACCAAATCTTCTACGGTTACAGATTTCACCCGTTCATCCCCCTTCGCCTTCTACAACTATGCCAAACGGAATCTGCTAACTAATTCTACACAAGACAGCGTTTCCCTCTTCGGCTTCCCCGACCTATGAATAGATTTGGAGAAAATAAAAACCGCTTCCTCCGGCGGGCTTATCCGCCAAGAAAGCGATTCGGTCGTAACGTGCTATCGGAGTAGCGGGATTCGAACCCACGGCCTCACCCACCCCAAGGGTGCGCGCTACCAGACTGCGCCATACCCCGATAATGATCCGGCAAAAAAATCCGGCAAAGAATATTATATCTTATGTCCTATCGATTGTAAAGAATTTTTCCATAGAAAAGAAAAAACGCCCGAACCGCATTCGAGCGCCTTTTCGAGCCGGCACCGGCTCGCATTATGTAGAAAGCCTAAAGCCACAAGAGCTTACTGGATTCCGTCTCTCAGCGCTTTGCCAGGTCTGAAGGCCGGGATTTTGCTGGAAGGAATTTCGATTTCTTCGCCGGTTTGCGGGTTGCGACCTTTGCGGGCGGAACGCTCACGAACTTCGAAGTTGCCGAATCCGACCAATTGTACCTTATCTCCGCTTTGAAGCGCCTCGGAAATAGCTTCGAATACAGCTTCAACCGCTTTGGTTGCGTCCTTTTTGGAAAGCTCCGTGGATTCCGCTACCTTATTGATCAAATCGGATTTATTCATGCGATTCACCTCCCCCCGAAACAAACGAGTCCTGTTACTTTCTTTGTTAACCGTTTCGCTGAAAAATATACATTCGGAACGATGCAAAGGTGAAAGAAACAACATTATAGTAATACACGCGTTAACCATTTTCAAGTGCAAACACAAAAAATGCACCCTTCGGAGTGCATTTTTCACGAAAAATGAGAAGCATCTCACAAAATGATCGCAATGAGGCCGCCGGAGCCTTCGTTTATAATCCGTCCAAGCGTTTCCTGAAGTTTGTAGCGCGCGTTGTCCGGCATCATGGCCAGCTTGCCTTGAATGCCTTCGCGCACGATCGAGTGCAGCGACCGTCCGAAAATATCGGATTCCCAGATTTTGAGCGGGTTGTCCTCGAAATCCTGCATCAGGTAGCGAACGAGCTCCTCGCTTTGCTTCTCTGTCCCGATAATCGGCGAGAATTCCGACTCCACGTCGACACGGATCATATGAATCGACGGTGCCGTCGCCTTAAGCCGGACGCCGAAGCGGGAACCTTGCCGGATGAGCTCCGGTTCGTCGAGCGCCATCTCCGCGAGCGTCGGCGGAGCAATTCCGTAGCCGGTCGTCTTGACCATTTCGAGCGCTTCGGCGAAGTGATCGTACTCCCGCTTGGCATGCGTAAAATCCTGCATGAGCTGCAGCAGGTGATCCTTGCCGCGGATTTCCACGCCGACGACCTCCATAAGAATGCGGTCATACAGCTCATCGGGCGCGTACAGATCGATTTCCGCAACGCCTTGCCCCATGTTCATTCCGGCCAGCGCCGCTTTATCGATAAATTCGTATTCCTCAAAGTGACTGACGACCCGATCCACGTCACGGAGCCTGCGGATGTCCTGTACCGTCTCGCGAACGGAGTTCTCGAAGCTGGAGCGGAGCCAGTGGTTTTCCTCCAGCACCATGACCCAGCTGGGCAGATTCACATTGACCTCGTGAACCGGGAATTCGTACAGCACTTCGCGAAGCACGGACATCATGTCGTCCTCGCTCATATTGGCAACGCTCATCGCCACGACCGGCACGTCGTGCTTCGCCTGCAGCTCGTTGCGCAGCTCAATCACGGCATCGCTCTGCGGGCGGGTGGAGTTCACGATGACGATGAACGGCTTTCCGACTTCTTTCAGTTCGTTAATGATGCGTTCTTCCGCATCGACGTAGGAGGCGCGCGGAATTTCGGCGATCGACCCATCCGTCGTAATGACGACACCAAGCGTCGCATGCTCTTGAATCACCTTGCGCGTGCCGATTTCCGCGGCTTCCTGGAACGGAATCGCTTCATCGAACCACGGCGTATTGATCATCCTCGGGCCGTTCTCATCCTCATATCCTTTGGCGCCTTCGACAACATACCCGACGCAGTCGACCAGTCGAACGTTGACATTCAGTCCTTCAGCAACATGCAGCTGCACGGCATTGTTCGGTACGAATTTCGGCTCCGTCGTCATAATCGTCCGTCCGGCGGCGCTTTGCGGCAATTCGTCGGTTGCCCGAATCCGGTCGGCTTCATTCTGGATGTTCGGCAGCACGATCGACTCCATAAAGCGCTTGATGAACGTTGATTTTCCCGTACGGACCGCTCCAACGACCCCCAGGTAAATATCCCCGCCAGTACGCTCTGCAATGTCCTTAAAGATATCCACTTTTTCCAATGAGAATCCCTCCTACAGGTTGTTTAAGACGAAACTCGTACACGCTTTGGACTAGTACAAATATATGTACGGCGGTTCAAAATATGATGACAGGCGCAGAAATAATTTTCGCCGGAAATCCGGCTTTACCGTGTTCGCCGCTTGCGTCCTTAACTTCATCCCTGACAAATATATGTAGGAGATTCTACGATTATTCTAGCTATGGCAAGAAAAAAACCTCTATCACCTTGGAAAGAAGGTTGATAGAGGCTAGATTAGAACGATTCCGGAACGGGAACCGGCTTATTGTCTTTCCACATGTAAGCAAACGAGCGCGCAGGGATGAAATACGATTCCTGAACGAGCAGTGCGCGCAAATCCTGCTTAGCATCAAGCTTGCTTTGAAGCTGTTTCTTATCGATAAGCCGCATTATTTCAGGCGCATAATCGATGGCGACTTGCCCCGATTCGCTCATCAGGAACGGAAGCTTTACCGAGCGTGTATACATGCTGGTCACTTCCAGAGGCTTCCGGTTCAGCTTGGCGTAATCGATCGCGAAAAAGCCGGGAGCGACCGCTTCTCCCGTCGGCAGCGTGCCCGTCTTCGATTTGTAACGGTCCACCTCCTGCTGCAGTTCGACCGTCTGCTGGAACGAAGGCAAATCCATCATCTTGACCGTCGGCTTCGTCTCCGCATCGATCAGAACGTAGGTCGCCGTCCCGCCGTTCTCGAACGCATTGGCTGGCACTTCGCTAAGGTAACGCCCTTTCAGCTTTTTGAAATCGATCGGATTTTGCTCATACAGCGGCGTGGTCGCCTCGAAGTTTTTGATTGGCAGCACGCCGGTTTTCGCCTTATATTGATCGACCGCGTTCTGAACGACGATCACATACTCGCCGCTCGCGATCTGGTTCTCTTTGCGCATCTCCTTCGGATACATGCAGCCGCCGAGCAGCGTGCAGACCAGCAGCAAAGACGCCGCCTGCAGCCAACGCTTCATCACCATTCCTCCTCCTGCTTTTCCAACTGCTTTCGTATAGCGCTCTTTAACGGATCCTCCGGCACGAGCACGGTAACAGGCCCGGTGATTTTCGCCTGACAGGCAAGACGATATCCGTCCTGCTGCAAGCCGCCAAGCTTCAGCTCCTCGTTGCGGTTCGGCTCAGCCAGCCCCGTACCGGCATTCTCCGTCACGCGAACCTTGCACATCAGACAAGCCGCCTTGCCCCCGCACCGGGTACGGATATGCACGCGGGCGCGCCGTGCCGCGTCCAGAAGCGTCGTGCCGGGTCTTGCTTCAAACGTTTTGTTATCGGGTAAAAAAGTGACTTTCGCAGCCATACGCGCCCTCCTTCCGGTTAACTATTCGCTTTCGGGTCGAGCAGCGTACGCAGCCTGTCGGCGAGGTCCCCGCTGAAGCGGTTGCGGACCATCAAATCATCGAGAGCCCGACTGTGACGCTCCGGCTCCCGGGCCCGGCACACCCTTGCAATCGCTTCATAACGGTCCGGGCGGTCCCTCAGCACGTTAAACACCAGCTCGTGGGCCAGCGGCATTAGCCGGACAGTCTTTCCTTCGCCATACGGAACAGCAAGCGCATGCTTCCGTGCCAAGTACTCGGCTTCCACGCAATATTCGCTGTCCATCGCCCGCACCTCGAAAGCACCGACCAGCTCCACCTTGACGCCGTTCATCTCATAATGGCTGAGAATCGACCGATAGATGGGCGTTTCACTCTCCGTCTGATCGTCCGTCGCGTACCGTCGGAGCGCCATATGCAAATCCTCCGCAGCGCGCCGGTCAGCGTATAAATCCAAGTCCCGGGGTAGCGCATTAAGCTGTACGCCTTGCAGCAGCAGTCCGGTACTGCCGCCGACGAGCCAAATGGAGTCAGCTCCCCGTGTATGTACGTCAAGCTTGGAAAAAATCTCCTTAAGCGGTTCCGGCACCGTGCCAAGTTGTTGAGTATTCATCTTATCATCCTATGCTAAGCAAAATGGTCAAAAATAAGGCTTATGCGCAACCGCGATGGCGCCCTCGCTTTTTACTTTCGCCTGACAGCCTAACCGAAAGCCTTGCTCCAGCTCGTCCGGCTCCAAATTGTCCAGCTCCTCTTCCGTCGGAGCGTTCAAGTGCTCCATGCCCTCGCTTACTTGACAGCGGCAACGGGAGCAGGTGCCGCGCATGCAGGAGAAGCCCCAATCCACTTCAGCCTTCAGCGCCAAATCCAAGATCGTGAACCCGGTCACCGGTTCGACTGTTTTCGTTACTCTGCGTCCTTTTAAAGTTATCATGACCAGCCAAACTCCTTATAATAGGGATACGACCATATAAATAAAGATCGGGATAAACATCAAAAACGCGACCAGCGACAGCACAAACCGGACAATGCCCGTCGTTCTATTTCTCGCAAACGTAATCAGCAGTGAAGCGAGAACCATGAGACCGATCGCAATAAAAGATGCCCACATTTTGTCCAACGGCGACATAATAAATTTTCCAACCCCTAGCATGGTAACGTAATTGACTCCATCATAACATAAAAAAAGCATAAGCGCGCTTGACCGGCGGCTCATGCCATAAAACTGTTAAAAATGTCACCTTACTTCTTCATGATCATCTTCATGAGCTGTTCCAAATTGTCCGTGCCCACTTTGCTGCTTTTGATGGCCTGGATCAGCTCGTTTGTCGTTTGATCCGAAACGGGAACTTTCACAAGGCCCGCAACTTGCTTAATCAGCTGCCGCAGCTGCGTATCGCTCTGCAGCGTGGACGGCTTTACCCCGCTCGCAAGCTTGTATATATCTTTCTCGGAAACGTTTTTGCCGGTTTTTTTCTTAACCACATTGAGCACGTCTTTCGGCATGTTTTTATCTGCCATCGTTGTCCCTCCTCAGACTGGTTATGCAATAAAGCCTGAGGTAGTATATGTGGAAAAGTTGCCGTCGGTATAGGCGTTTTCCTTAACGAAGCCAACCGTTTTGAGAATCGTCGGCGATTTCTTCGGTTTCGTGGCGGGGCCCCCGTCCCATCAAATGCTCTACGGCCGTTTTCGGGTTTTTCCCGTTAAACAGGACGTGGTACAGCTGTTCCGTAATCGGCATGGAAATCTCATAACGGAGGGACAACTGATAGGCGGCCTGCGTCGTTTTGACGCCTTCTACAACCATTCCCATCCGCTGAAGCACTTCTTCCAGCGAATGTCCCTGCGCCAGCATCGACCCGGCCCGCCAGTTGCGGCTGTGCCTGCTCGTGCACGTCACCACCAAATCCCCGATTCCGGCCAATCCCGCGAACGTCAACGGACTCGCCCCCATCGCTGTCCCAAGTCTGGCGATTTCGGCCAGTCCCCGGGTAAGCAGAGCAGCCTTGGCATTATCTCCGAAATCCAGCCCGTCGCTAAGACCTGCTCCGAGCGCGATAATATTTTTGAGCGCGCCGCCAACCTCGACACCAATGACATCGGGGTTCGTATATACGCGAAAATAGGAGTTGATCAACAGATCCTGCGCCTGCTCGGCGGCTTCTTTGTCCAGCGAAGCCACGACAACCGTTGTCGGGCATTGCCGGATAACCTCTTCCGCATGGCTTGGTCCGGACAGAACGACCAGCCGGTTCGAATCATACGACGGCAGCTCTTCCGCCAGCACTTCGCTCATGCGCTTTAAGCTGCCGGCTTCGAATCCTTTGGTTGCGTGTACCAGAAGCGAATCCGGGCTTAAATGCGGTTTAAGCTGACCGGCGATATCCCGCATGGCCGAGGACGGCGCTACAACCACGACGGCTTCCGCCTCTTTTACGGCTTCCTCCATCGAATCGGTCGCCCGAATCCGCAGAGATAACAAAACCTCGGGCAGAAACCGGCTGTTGCGGTGCTCCTCGTTAATTTCCCGTACCTGATCGCGGTTGCGCGACCACAACAGCACGTCGCGGCCGTTATCCGCCAGCACCGAGGCAATGGCCGTTCCCCAACTTCCCGCTACCAGCACGGCGGTTTTACCGGAAACCGGCATGAACGAACACCTCCGTCTATTTCGTCAAACTTGTTTTTTGGCACCAAGCTTGTTCTCTTGTCCTTTTAACAGCTTCACGATATTGCTCCGGTGCTTGACCCAAGCGAATACGAAGAGAAGCAGGCTGAGCGCGAAAATCTCCCGGGAATCGACCATAAACCATATTAAGATCGGCAAAAGTGCGGTAAACAATAGAGATCCCAGAGAAACGTAACGCGTAATAGCAATAGAAACAATAGCAACAATCCCGGCGATAAGCGCAGGCAAAAAGGCAAGTGTCGCCATCACTCCGATCGTCGTAGCAATGCCTTTGCCTCCCCGAAATCCGAAAAAGACGGGCCAATTGTGTCCGACGATGACGCTGATCCCCGCAAGCACTTCAAACAGCGGATCGCCCCCGCTCAGCCATGTGCCGACCCAGACGGCCGCCACACCCTTCAATACATCCAGGAGAAGCACTGCGATGCCCGGCCCTTTGCCGAGCACCCGCAGCGTATTCGTAGCCCCCGCGTTCCCGCTTCCGTGTTCACGTATATCGATGCCTTTCAGCACTTTGCCTGCCAAATAACTAAAGCTGATCGAGCCGAGCAAATAACCGATCAAAAGTGAGAGCAAGTTAGTCACCGCGGTTCTCTCCTATTCGTCGTCCGATTTGCGACGCGTGAACATGCGTAGAGGCGTCCCCTCGAAACCGAACGCGCCGCGAATTTTGTTTTCCAAATATCTCTGATAGGAGAAATGCATCAGCTCCGGATCGTTGACGAAGAAGATGATGGTCGGAGGCTTAACCGCCACCTGCGTCGCGTAATTGATGCGCAGCCGTTTCCCTTTATCCGTCGGCGGCGGGTTGATGGCCACGGCGTCGGACACGACGTCGTTCAGCACGTGCGTCGCCACGCGCGCCGCATGCTGCTCGGCCACGTTGGTCACGACCGGGAACAGCTTATGCAGCCGCTGCTTCGTCTTGGCCGACAAAAAAACGACGGGAGCATAGGTCATAAACAAAAAATGGTCGCGGATTTTTTGCGTGAATTGATGCATCGTTTTGTCGTCTTTTTCCACAATGTCCCATTTGTTCACGACGAAGATCGCCGCTTTGCCCGCCTCGTGCGCATATCCGGCAACGTGCTTATCCTGCTCGATAATACCTTCCTCGCCGTCGATGACAACCAATACGACGTCCGCCCGCTCGATCGCCTTCATAGCGCGCATGACGCTGTACTTCTCCGTCGTCTCGTATACTTTGCCGCGCTTGCGCATCCCCGCCGTATCGATGATGACGTACTTTTGGCCGTCCTTCTCAAAAGGCGTATCGATCGCATCGCGCGTCGTTCCGGCGACGTTGCTGACGATGACACGCTCTTCCCCCAGGATCGCGTTGACGAGCGACGATTTTCCGACGTTCGGACGGCCGATCAATGCGACCTTGATCACATCCTCACCGTACTCTTCCTCGGTCGTGTCCGGAAAATGCTTGATCACCTCGTCAAGCAAGTCTCCGATTCCCGTACCATGAGAGCCGGAGATGCCGACGACATCGCCGAAGCCGAGGCTGTAAAACTCGTAAATATCGTCCATCCGCTTCAGATTGTCGACTTTGTTGACGGCAACGATAACCGGCTTTTTCGCCCGGAACAGCATTTCCGCGACTTCGCTGTCCGCCGGCGTAATGCCCGCTTTGGCATCCACCATAAACACAATGACGTCCGCTTCCTCGATGGCAAGCTCCGCTTGAACGCGTACGGACTTCATGATCTGGTCTTCCCCGTCGATCTCAATCCCGCCGGTGTCGATGACACTGAACTCGGTGTCCAGCCACTCTCCCCTGCCGTACAGCCGGTCCCGGGTTACCCCCGGTTTATCTTCCACAATAGCCAGCTTATCGCCGATAATACGGTTAAATACCGTAGATTTGCCCACGTTCGGACGGCCGACAATCGCTATGATTGGTCTTGCCATGCACTTCATTCCCTTCTTCGACTACCGCAATGTTGCTTCATGTCTCCCTCCGCCGTTCGGCCGAGGGGCGTTATGTACAAAGACAAGCCTGTTTTCAAGGCTTGCAAGCTCTGATATTATATCAAAATCGAATTCACAAGTAAATGAACGAAACGTTAGTGGGCAACCTTCCAACCGCTAATGCTTTACTAAAATAACGATCCCGTTCTCCAAATCGTGGGCCGCCGCATCCAAAATTTTTTCCAGCTTGAAGGCTACTTTCTGCTGATGATTGGCATCGTCTGCAATAAAGATGGGAGCTCCGCCGGCCACCGTTTGCCGGTTTGCTTCCGTCGCCACCACCGCCATAATTTGTCCCATAGGCGTTATCCTCCCGCTTTTCCGCCGGTTTGCACATGCGCTTCACTCGGCATGCGCACTGCGCTTTCCAGCACCGGCGAGTTCATCGCGACTTGCCGGGCTTTCTCCGGATCCTGCTCCTGCGGAAGCAGCAGCACCGCCAGCCGACCGTCATCCATATTCAGCTTGGCCAACGGAATGAGCGCCGGTTCGCCTTCGTCGCGATGGACGCCCATGATCGTTGACACGTCATGCAGCAGCGCCTGCCGCTGTCCCGGGTTAGCCAAGGTGACCCTTGCATTTTTGTTTTTGGGCGCAAGCACGATGCCAATGGCATTCTTCCGGATGACGTTTTGCGTATCGCTTAATCCGACGTTCATGATATAGATGTCGTCAACGAACAGATTCGGTCCGTCGAGCCGCACTTGGCCGATGTTTACATTTGCAATGCGGGACAAGGTTTTGCCCGTCTTGAACATATTGGTAATCAGAATAGCCGCAATGCCGGCCACAATCCCCCAATACCAGGGGAACACGATACCGAAGAACGCCGTGGCAAACGCGGTAAAAATGACAAGATAGTTGCGTCCTTCGAACACCATTGCAATCCCTTCGATATAGGTCGCTCCCCGCGGCACCAGCTCCAGGCTGTCGATCTTGCTCAGCGTCTGGCGCTCCATATTGCGGACATCCCGGAACTGCTGCGCCGCCATAGCCAGAAACGTCATGGCCGTATAGTTCTTATCCAGCAGTGAAGGGACGGCAACCGATCCAAGCCCTGCCGCGATGACGCCCAAGGAAAGATGAATGATTTTGCCGTGAGGATAAGTCGGATATTGCCGGTAATCGGTCCGCAGCATCGTCAGCCGGGCCAGCACACCGAACACGACGCCCAGTATGATTCCTACGGTATATTTTTGTTCCACCAGCCAAGCCCACACGTCGATCACGTCTCCTTCCTTTTTGGGCAACAGCTTCTGCCAGTCAATCGTTCTCCGGCTCTCTGCCCGACCTCACCCTTTGCCGCACGCGCTTAAAAGCCAGCTTCGTCCCCGCGACCATCCCTTCCATCAGCAGAGAACAGCCTCGGGCCGCAAAGGCCGTCAGCCACCATACATCCTGAAATTCCGTTTGCCCGAGCGTCATCGCCATCTGTTCCCGGTGCGCGCAGGCTGACATAACGTCGCCGATCAGCAGTCCGAGCGACAGCCCCGCGATCTGCAGTAGCGGCCACAGCAGCAGAGCCGCTGCCAAAAAACCGACGCTTGCGGCAACGGTCCATTCCGGGCTGAACCAGATGACCGCGGGCATCAGATGAAGCGTCTCTCTCATGAAGAAATAAACGGAACCGAGCAGCAGGGCGATGGAAAGTAAATGGAACCGATACAAAAAACTCGGCGTGCGAACCATGACCCAGAGCGAAACAGCCAGCAGCAGCAACGTGCAGCCATACACCCGAATCCCGCCCCAATCCGTGCTCCACCGCATAAACAATATCCAAAGCATAAAAAAAAGAAGTAGACTCGTAGGAGTAATACCTCTTAATATGACGTTCTTCCAGCCACTGGCGAACAAAATCAGCGCAACGACGATTAGCAATAAGGACACGTAACCCGCATTCATTCGCTCTCACCCGCAGAAAAAGCTTGTTCCTCTTTTTCCTTAGTATGGCTTTCTTTATTTAGTTTTAGTCAATTACTTAGCGTAGCCCGATCGCCTTGCATAGGTGGAGATATCAATTCCCCGAACCGAGCACCACTCTGCCGTTTCCGATGTAATAACGATCGGAAGCTCGTGCAGAGCTTCAATCCGGGATGCGCCCAACGCCGTCATGAGCAGCCGGAGCTCTTGATGCCATGACGTGATTTGTTCGATCAGCGCTTCGGTCCCCGATGTTCGCAGCACTCGCAGCATGGCTCCGGCCATACCGACCGCGGAGGCTCCAAGCGTTAAAGCTTTGCAAATCTCAAGCGCGCCTGTAATGCCGCCTGTCGCGACGACTGCCACGTCCTGCCGGTCCAAACGATGCTTAGCCTCCAATACTTCCATCAGCGCGATGCTGGTCTTGCAGCCCCAATCGTTCAACCAATCCATCGGCAGATCACGCCGGGCATTCTCGATTGCGGCGAAATTGGTGCCTCCCGATCCGCCGACATCGATACAACCGACCCCACAGCCGATCAACTTCTCGGCACTCTCTCGCACCATGCCGAAGCCGACCTCCTTGACGATAACGGGAACGCCCGCCCGTTCGACGATCGTCCGGATCCGCTCCAGCATTCCCAGGAAATCTCTGTCCCCTTCGGGCATGATCAGCTCCTGCATCACATTCAGGTGGATTTGAAGCCCGTCGGCCTGCAGCATATCCACCGCTCTTAGCGCTTGCTCCAGCGTCGCTTCGCTGCCAAGATTGCCAAATATGATGCCGCTCGGGTTTATCTTTCTTACGATACGGTAGCTTTCAGCCGTCTCCGGGTTTTTGATGGCGGCCATCTGCGAGCCTACCGCCATGGCAAGTCCTGTCTCTCGAGCGGCAACGGCAAGCTCCCGGTTAATTTCTTCGGTCTCGCGGGCTCCTCCGGTCATCGCATTAATAACAATCGGCGAGCTCAATAAGAGTTCGCCGATTCGGGTATACAATGCTATGGATTCCGAAGAAATACCGGGGAGACAATTATGGACCAGCTTAATGTCGCGGAAGCCCTGCTCGCCGCTTTGTCCAAGCCGGAGTGCATGATGAACATGCTCCATTTTTCGCGGTATGCGCACCCCTGATACCTCTTTTCGTCTATAGACAGCGGTTTACTTGAATTTGCTCAGCTTGTCGCCAAAACGCTCTCCGAGCGTCAGGTTCAGACCTTGAAGCTCTTCGTGGGAAACGGATTCCCGTTTCGGCGCGCGCTCTCTTTCCGGTCTCGGCTCGCGGGCAGGCGCTTCTTCCGTTTCTTTGATGCTGAGCGAAATGCGCTTCTCGCCTGGGTTCATATCCAACACTTTCACTTGAACCTCTTGACCTTCCTTCAGCACTTCGAACGGCGTTGCGATGTGGCGGTGTGCGATTTGGGAAATATGAACCAATCCCTCAACCCCGGGAGCCACTTCGATGAACGCGCCGAATTGCACGAGCCGTTTAACGGTACCGGTGACGATATCCCCGATATTGATCTTGTTCTTAACGGATTCCCAAGGTCCTGGCTGCGTTGCTTTGATGCTCAAGGAGATACGCTCGTTGGCCGGATCCAATTTCAGAACTTGAACGCGGACTTGGTCGCCTTCCTTCACGACTTCGGACGCGTGCTCGACATGATGCCAAGCCATCTCGGAGATATGAACGAGTCCGTCTACGCCGCCGATATCGACAAATGCGCCGAATTGCGTCAAACGTTGAACCGTACCCGTCAGCTCTTGACCGACCGACAGTTTGGAAATCGTTTCTTGCTTTTGCGCTTCGAACTCTTCATCCAGCACGTCTTTTTGAGAAAGAATGACTTTGTTTTTCTCGCGGTCCATTTCTTTCACGCGCAGACGCAGCGTGCGGCCTTTGTAATCGCTGAAATCTTCGACGAACGTGCGCTCAACCATGGAAGCCGGAACGAATCCGCGCAGACCTACGTCAACGACAAGACCGCCTTTAACCACTTCGGCGACTTTCGCTTCGAGGATCGTTTTGTTTTCCATGTCGGCTGCAAGCTTCTCCCACGATTTCTCGCTGTCGATGGCGCGCTTGGAAAGCACAAGCTTTTCCTTATTGTCATCGATGGTAACAACTTTCAGCTCGATGTCTTGACCGACTTGTACGATCTCTTCCGCATTGTCCAGTTGGACGGACGAAAGCTCGCGCACTGGCACGATGCCATCGTATTTGTAGCCTACGTCGACAACCGCTTGATCCGCATCCACTTTAATGACTTTGCCGGTAACGATGTCGCCTTTTTTGATGATGCTGACATTCGCCATGGACTCTTCCTGAGATACCTCTGCGGATTGAACTTCTTGATCGAATTTTGTTTCTTCTGACATGTCCAATTACCCTCCTTAAACAACCTGACAACGTGTAATGTATTTGGATAAAAAATTTACTTCATCATTTTCTTAAGTATGCCACAATTTATCATTTCGATTCGTGCTGCTTGACCATGCTTCGGATCGTGCTCATGATTTTGTCGGTCGCCTGTTCCAAGCCTTCCGAACCGCTGTTCTCAAATTCGCTCAAATCGACTGGCGGACCATACACGACCTTCATTTGCCGAAACGGCTTATAATTGCCGATAATGGCTGCCGGAATGACCACAGCCCCGGACTTCAATGCCAGGCTGGCCGCTCCCTTTTTACCCATGCCTCCCGCGTTGCTGCGCGTCCCTTCCGGGAAAATGCCCATAACCTCGCCGTCTTTAAGCAGTTGCAGCGACAAGCGGATCGATTCTTTGCTGACACCCCCGCGTTTGACGGGAAATGCTGCTATTCTCGGCAAAATGTACCCTAAAACAGGAACGTCGAACAGCTCGGCCTTGGCCATGTAGTGCACCTTTCGCTTCAGCGGAGAGCCCATCAGCGGCGGGTCCCAGTTGCTGGTGTGGTTGCCGCACAGAACGACGGCGCCTTCGGCGGGAATGTTCTCAAGCCCTTCCGCCCGCAAAAAAAACACGGTGCGGAACAAGACGCGAAAAATCCCTCGAAAAAAGACGTACAACATGCTATTGCCCCCCACCGACCTGGAGCTTGCAAAGCTCCAAAATGCGATCCACCACTTGCGGTATCGTCATATCGGTCGTATCCAGCAGCACGGCATCCGGCGCTTTTACAAGCGGCGATGCCTCTCGCTGCTCGTCCATCCGGTCCCGCTCCGCTATATCGCGCTCCAATCGCTCAAGCGTGATATCCGGCTGCGAATCGCAAATTTCTTTAAACCGGCGCTGGGCGCGGACACTGACGCTTGCGGTCAAAAACACCTTGACCTCAGCGTCCGGCAACACATGACTGCCGATATCCCGGCCGTCCATGACGATTCCTTTGCTTTGGGCCATTTCCTGCTGTTTGGCGGTAAGGATATTGCGAATTTCAGCGATGGAAGCAATTCTGGAGACGTTTCCGGTCACCTCCGCAAGGCGAATCATGCCCGTCACGTCTTCGCCATCGACAAAGACCATTTGGCCATCGCTGCCCGGCACTAAGCGAATGTCCATACGGCCTGTGAGCGCAATCATGTCCGAGATCTGTTCCGCTTGAAGGCCTTCCCGTAAAATCTTCCAGGTCACGGCTCGGTACATGGCTCCCGTATCGACATAAACGAAGCCGAGCGCACCGGCGACCAGACGAGCGATCGTGCTTTTCCCCGCTCCCGCCGGACCGTCGATTGCGATGTTAAACTTTTCCAAGATGCGGCCTCCTTACAAAATGAAGCGGACGAGCAGCCTGAAAAAAAAACAGGCCGAAGCCTCGAACGAAGAAAATTATACCATAGTTTTACCGTGGATTGCAAAACCCGCGCGCCCTCCATTATTTTCCTTCCGCGGTCTGAAGCCGGGACATCGAATAAGGAAGTCCCTCCAACTGCTCCACCTTGACTAAAACATAGCGGATTCGCGGGTTAAGAAGCAGCAACTGGGAAGCGACCAAAGCAATGGCGCATCCCGCCAATGCCCAGGTAATCCATCGTTCCATCCGTTGGGCAAACTGCAAAAATAATTCTTCGTACCTATCGTCCGATTCATTTTGATTCTTTGTATTCATCAGCGGCCACCTCGTCCCATCCAATATTTGGGGGATAGTGTGCCCGTCGTGCCAAGCTATTATGTATTATCTTTTGCGGAAATCAAGCTGCCGCTCAAAGCAGTAACGGATAATTTTTTGGCGGTCGCGGTCCGTGATCTCCGAAAATCGCATCATAACCTGCTTTTTACCCGTCTCCAGCTCTTTGACGCGCACGATTTCGCTCTTGAACGGCACATGCTCGATCTGGCCGTTCTTGAACGGGACCAGCAGCCAGCATTCGACCGTATGGCCGGACTCTACCGGCACGTAGCCTTCGCATAGAAACGATATGCCTCCACCCCCGACATCGTCGGTCAGCGATACGAACTGCAGCTGCTCGGAGAACTTCACGGCGATTTCGAGTATGGCCGGCACACGCAAAAAGTTGCGGCGCTGCACTTTCGTGATCGATTCGGGGTCCGGTTTTTTGATCAGGACAAGCCGGATCACATCATCGGAAAATCCGAGTACGGACGAGTTGAAGTAGTTTTTGACGCCGCCCTCGGTTATAAAATAAACGGAAAGCTCGTCGCCCGGATACAAACGCTTCAGCTTCCCCGATTTGTCGTTCATGGGTATTTCCATCCTGATATATGCATCCGAGACGTCCGCAATTCTGGATTTGTATTCCTGCTTTGCCTCTTCTTCATCGATGGAATTGATTTGGATAAAAAGCGTCTGGTTTACTTTCGGCAGCAATCGGCTCACCTCCCCGGAGTGTAAACTTCGATAAGTCCAAGCTTTATTATAGCACGTGAAGCGAATATGGGAAGGGGTGAGCGCGCGGCGTTCGGAGTTTTGTCGAAGCTTCTTTGGATTGTTAGGGAATGGCGGAATGAACGGTGGAGCGGCCTGCGGCGAAATCGCGATTGGCTAATGCTCAGACACGTTTTGACCCGGTCCCATGGAACAATTTTTTATGGAATTGGGACCAGGTCAAAAAACTCGCCGCCAATCGCGATTTCGCCTTCGGCTCATCATCCCGCAATCCTAATACAAATGCAAAAAAAGCCCGAACGCATCGGGCTTGGGAGAGGACTAAAAAACATAAACCATCAGGTTGGGGTGACGGCGGCGGCTTCTTCCGCGCCCAAGCGGTCGATTTTCTCTTGCGCGCCGCTCTCGGCGTTAACGTAGATCCGGTACAATCCGCCGTTGACGCGGCCGATAAACTGGTAGCAGAGCACCTCTTCGTCAATGTCGTTCTTGATCAGCGCCTGATTGACGCTATCCGCTTTAAAATCGGCATTTAGCGTTTTACGGGCTTCGTCCGCCGTCAGCTTCGGCGCTTTGAGCTGGCGGTCCTTCTTGCCGTAAACATAGTCGGTCGCTTCCAGCCCCGTCACTTCCCCGTTGTCGAGCGCCACCTGAACCGCGATTTTTTCCACGTAATTGATCACGTTGTTCGTGCGCGCCGCATACGTCATATGGGCGATGTTGCCGTATTCGTCGTAGCTGACCGCGGTCATATTCTTGTAGCCGTGCTCATCCAGGAACTGCGCCCCGATGTCGCGCGCCTGCCGTAAGTCGAGCTTCTTCTCGGGGACGTTGCGGGAAGCCGCAAACCACAGAAGCTGGCCGCCTTTTTTGGAATAGTCCATATGAGCGCCGTCCGCCGTGCCCTGTTTGGGAGCCGTTACGCTAAAGGACTGGTACTCGGTCCCGGGACCGTTTTCTACGACCTGGAGTCCGGACGGGTCCTGGATGCCCAGAAACTGAGCGGCTTTTTGCTTAATTTCGTCGGCACTCACCTCCGGGCCGGAAAGCATGTGCATGTCCCGCTTCTGATACATGCTCATGACCGCCGGGCTCCAGTTGATTTCCGGATATTCGCGCACCTTCTTATCCACCGTTGTGAACCCGTCGACGATGACGTTGTCATGCGGTTCCTTCTGCGTAGCCAGCGCCAGCTCGACATCCATCCAGCGCAAGTTGTTCTGGATGACCTTGCTCTGAACCCCGCGCAATTCTTTGGAAATTTCCGCCGCGCGCTCGTGCAGCGTATTGAGCGTCTTCATTTCGTTTCCGTCCAGCGGACTTTTGGAAAGGTCCCGGACTGCCGCCCGATAAGCAAAATTTGAAATATTAGCCAAAAACTCCTCGGTTTTGTTAAAAGGCAGCATGGTCAGCGGCAGCTGACTGATTTCGTTCTGCGCTTCGCTCGTGATCCGCCAAACGTTGATCAGCCCTTTTTTATAGGCGTCCTGGGATGTCGAATTCACCGCGAGCGTATTGCCAAGCTCCGTATGCAGCTTGTCCACGTGAAACGACAAATCGTGGAACGCCCGTTGATAATGGTTTTCCGCCTTGATCAAGACGGCGTTTTTCTCTTGATGCTCCATGTAGCCCCAGACCCCGGTGCCGATGAGCGCCACCAACAGAATCGGAAACATGACCATACTCAGTCTTTTGTACATGTTCGAGAAATCTCCCTTCATCAGCAAAACTTGGGCTTAGTTTTCGCCTGAAGCGAGACGGATTATTCACGAAGCGCAGAGATCGCAATCCAGCCGTTCATAAAAAGAAAAAGCCGGCGCTTGGCCGACTCTTTCCCGGACTAGAAATCAAGGGTTTCAATATCGAAATCTTTTTCATTGTTGCATATGCACTGCTTGAACCCGGTATCGATCTTTTCCTTTTCTTTCCGGCCCTTCAAGATGAATTTCTCGCCGCAATGCTTGCAGCGGATGGCGACTTTCACCCGCGGACTAACGACATTCATCATATCCCTCCGGTACGACCTATGGTTTTATATATCCATTATGGTCATTCCGGCTAAATTTTAACCTGATCCTCCCGCGTGGCGACCCGGAGCGGCGATTTGGCATTGGCCCGGTTCACTTTGCGCAGGCTGCGCAACCACAAGAAGCTCATCAGCGGCACCATGAACCAGATCCAATACGCTTTGCTAAGGAGCAGCGTATAGTCGAACACCCCGTGCCAAAATACCGGCAGAGCCAACGACAAAAGCAGATGCTTGCGGGTATGCTCCGGCGTAAACTTTGCTTTTCCGAGATGATAGCCCATCATGACGCCGAACATGGCGTGACCGGACACCGGCAGGAACGCCCGAATCATAAGCGACGAAAAGCTGGAGCCGTTCAAAAACGCATAAAAAACGTTTTCGAGCGTGGCGAATCCGAGCGACACCGCTACCGCGTACACGATGCCGTCGTACGGTTCGTCGAACGAAGCATGTTTGAAGGTAATGAAATAAACAAGAAACCACTTGAAAAATTCCTCAGGCAGCGAAGAGATGAGGAACGAAAAAACGAACGGGTCCTCACCGAGCCCATGCACCAGAGCCCGCTGCAGCACCATGATGGGGAATACGATCAAAACGCCGAACAAGAACAGCCTGATTACTAAAGAGATCGGCTCCGTATCGTATCGGTCTTTTAAATAAAAATAGGCCAGCAGAGCGACACCCGGCGCGATAGCCGCCGTCAGGACAGTTAAGACGCTCAAAGTGTCTCCCCTCCGTTACAATAGGTTAAACCCGCCCGCAGCAACGGCCGGCCCCCGCAATTTTTGCGGATGCCGACCGTGATACGGGCAGGCGCTTGTCGATATTTCTTATCTATGAATATTATAGACATTTTGAATGGCTTTTTCCATCATTTCTTGGAATCTGGCATACACTTCCGCTCTCACCCGGCATCAGAAGCTTCATTCTTCCGCAAAACGCGCCTGCTGGTCGTAAAACCGGAGCGGAATAGTCGCCAGCGTCCCATTTCGGTGTTTCAGAAGCTGCAGACTTGAGCGTATCCCGTTAGAAGACGTTCCGTCCGGCTCCGGCTTCAGCCGCATAATGACGTCGGCTGACGCTTCCGCCCCTTCCGGCAGACGCTCATCCCCGATATCCGAAGGAACGGCCGCTATAACCGGGCCTCCCCATTCCTTGGACCAATGCTTGAGCATATAAGCGATTATTGTCTGATGTTCGGCGGACGTGCGGGGCGGATTGGGCAATCCGCCTGCCGGGATGCGGTTAATATGGTCGATGAATACGACGGGCGTTCTGCCAGACATCCCCGCAATCCGCTCGACATTGGTCATGACGCGATCGATCGTGGAATCGAGCGAGCATTCGATCGTCCAAAGCATATTGCTGATGGGCATATAGCGTTTATTGGCTTCGGCCACTTGCCGCGGCTCCATCTTCCCGCTGAGCACGTTCTGCGGTTCGGTGCCGATGAGTCTGGCTATGCTGCGCGCCCAGAGCTCGAATCCCGTCATGTCCCAGGATACGTAAACGACCGGGGTCTGGTGCAGGGCGATATGATCCGCCATTTGCTTCATGAGCATCGTTTTGCCCGAAGAAGCGGCTCCGGCCAGCAAATACAGCCCGCTCCGAAGCCCGCCGAACAACGCTTCGTCCAGTGCGGCGAAACCGGTCGGCACGCCCGACGCTTGGCCGCGATGCCGCTTCATGAACTCTTCGGTATATATGGTAATATTTTTCGTATCGGGAGCAATTGGAAGCAGCATCGTCTCTTCCATCGTTTCGTTCAACAGCCGCATGAACGAATCCAGCGGATTTTGCACCCGCACGAAGAAATCGTTGACGTCGCGGATCGACTCGGGCAGCTGCATGATAAACGTTTGCTTGGCCGTCGATTGCAGCAGCGCCTGGATTCTGACGCTTTCGCGGCGCCCCGCTTCATCGTTGCCCAGACAGATGAACACCCGCTTGTCCCGCAGCTTGTCCGCATGGATTTCTTTAAAGGACATCCAGATCGGCACGCATACCGCCGGCAGGTGCGCCTGAGCCAAGCTGAGGACGTCGAACACCCCGCCGCACACGATGACGTCCTCCGTCTGCTCCAGGATCTGCTCGTTGAATAAATAATCGCCCTCTCCGAGCAGCAGTTTATATTTCGGCTCGCGCTGGTCGACCGATCGTCCGACTAAATCGACCGTGACTCCATCCGCGTTCGTAATCGGAATAATAATGCGGTTCTCAAAGAAATCCCCCAGCTTGTCCGAGTTGATGTAAAACCCGAACTTGCCCGGCTCAAAGCCGATTCGATAGTGCTCCGCCGTCTCCTGATGGATACCCCGCCGCTCCAAATAAGCATAGGCTTCTTCCCGAAGCTGTTTGTGGTAATGGGTGACAAGCTCCTCCAAATCAAACGCGGTCTTGGCTGCGCCAATGTGTTGAACTTCGCTCATGACGTTCTTCCCCCCCGCAAAAAAAGCATTCCGCAAAAACAACGCTGTTTTTGAGAATGCTTACGATTCTTTAAGCTGAATAAGCTTTCATTAAAACTTGGAACAAAGCACCTTCACGGCATCGGATTCAATCACGACCTTGCCGTATTCCTCCAGAACCGCTTGCGTGACGGATGTCGCTTCTCCGAACTCGGACAAGACGGCCACGACCGATTGAAGCCGCTTTTCTTCCATATCGACGGCATCCAGCAGCAGGACCCATTTATTTTTATAGGAATACAACGTTCCTCCGTCCGTCAGGAGCGGATTGATGACTTTGGCAAGCCGAAGGAGGTCCTCAAAATCATGGAAAGCATAAATGATTTCATCGGTCTCATCCATCGTCACTTCAAGCTCGTACACTTCTTCCATTTCGTCCTCTAGCGTATCGTCGCCTTGGCTAAAATTCATTCGGCCGCGTGTGACGATCACCATCATCCCTTGCGCCGGCATGGCGAGGACTTCCACGGCAAGCGGTCCGGTTGCGTCGAAGCCAAGCTCGGTATAGGCTTGGTCCATCATCTCGCTGAACAGCTCGTGAACCTTGGGGATTTCTCTCCACATGTCATCCTTGTGAATCCCGCGCTCCGTTAAGTCATCGAATGTGAGGAAAATCCGTATCTTGTCTTGACTTAAACGCTCCATTTTCATACTGGATTCCTCCCTTGCCGACTAATAATAAACAGCTTATGAAGTTTGGTAAACAAAGGTGAGCCGCGTTCGTTCCGCCTATATAAAGGATTCGAAAACGCGTTCGAAATTGCGTCCTCCTGCCCTTCCCCTCGGAAACGTTACAGCTTGTTTGCCATGCTATGACTATTATATCACAAACCGCGAAGAAAAGAACGGTTCTCGCCTGAAAAAATGCCTTTTTCATACAAAAAGACACATACGCCGCCCTTTGGAGGAGGCGGAGTTGTGTCTTCACGCGCAAACCGGACGCTTAATGCGCCCGAATTTCTGATTTTTCCCCGTTGCTGGCCAAAATATCGTTCACCGCTGCCTTAAGCCCCGAATCCTGATTGATCAACTCCTGAACCTTGCCGAGGCCCGCGGCGGAAGTCGCAACGTCGGCGGCGCTCTTGCCGTAATCGCCGTTCGGCTCGGCCGAATCCGTCAAAACCTTTTCTTTTTTGCCAGATCGATCCATGACCTGGTTCAGGAAACCTCCAATGGCGTCGCTATTCGTCATTGCGGAGAACAACATCGGTTTTCTTTTGCCCGTTAGTACGACCGCTGCGGTCGCCCCGACAAGCCCGCCAAGCAGAAAAACACCCCATCTCATGCCAATCCCTCCCGTATTGTTTTCTAATTCGTTACTATTTTTCGCTATATCCTATGAATCATGCATGATAAAATAAGGAAAGCCAAAAGATTCATACCAAACGTAACGAGGGGATTACACATGTCTAAACAATGGATTGCTATTCTGGCCGCGCTTCTGCTTCTGACTTCCTGCGGTTCCAAACCGGACGCTTCGCCCGACACCGCGGCCAAAACGGAACCGCCTGCTTCGCAGCCGATCTCGGGTGGCGAGAAACCGAAAGCCGCGGAGGGTGCCTCCGCTTCGAATCAGCCTGCACCGGCTTCTGCCAAGGACGGCAAAGAATCTGCACCCGCGGATAGCGTCAAAAAACAAGAGCAGCAAGTCGCGAAGCGCTATACGATGAATCCGAAAACCTACGATATCGTGCCGATCGATCCGAACGGGGCGCCCAAAAAAGTCGTTCTGCTGACGTTCGATGACGGTCCGAAGGACCTTGAGATGAATAAAGCGCTGCTCGAAACGCTGCAAAAGCATAAAGCGAAGGCCATCTTTTTCCTAAACGGCTACCGTGTCAAGCAAAAACCTGAGCTCGTCAAGCTGCTTGCCTCCAGCGGTCAAACGATCGGCAATCATTCCTGGGATCATATCGATTTGAAAAAGGAAGCCAAAGAAAAGGTAAACCAACAAATCGGAGATGTGCAAAAAGCGATCAAAGAGTTGACGGGCAAAGCGCCGGTCTTCTTCCGTCCGCCGTTCGGTTCCGGCAGCGACGACGTTCGGGCCAAGGCCAAGGAAGAGGGGCTGCTGTTCATGACCTGGTCCAACGGATCGAAGGATTGGGAAATGACGGTGAAGAAAAACAGCCCCGAGCAAGTGATCAGCAACGTGCTGAGTCAGCTTCACCCGGGGAGCAATATTTTGATGCATGAATTGCCGTGGACCGTGGAGGCGTTGGACAAACTTTTGACACAACTCGAGGAAAAAGGCTACGGATTCGTGGATCCGGAAGAAATTGAAACTACATCATGACGAGTTTCCAGCCCCAAACGGAAAGACCTGCAACAAGGAGTACAAAAATCCACAGCAACGACCGATAAAAATAAGGCAGCCACTTTTCTTTCTCTGTCGGATGCACGGTTTTGCGGGGAGGCAAATAATGATCGTCGGGTCCCTCTTCCTTCGCCGGTTCGGGTTGATGATCGGCCTCCTCCTTCGGTCGGTACGGAGGTTGCAGATACTTGTTGTTCATGATTCTTCTCTCCTGTAACGAAGAATGCAGCCCATGACGAAATCAATCAGGAAATGGGCGATAATCGGTGTTAACAGCGACCCGGTCCGAATATAAATCCAGCCGAGCCCATAGCTGATGCTGAAGACAAGTCCCGTCATCAGCCAGTGCTGCAAATAGCGGACATGAATGGCCGCGAACAAGATGCTGGTCCAGTACGGTCCCCACCAGGCTTGGATCGTACCGCGGAACAGCAGTTCTTCGCAAAATGCGACAATGAGCGAGATGAGTGCAATATGCCAAAGCGGCCTGTTTTTAAACAGCATTTCGTTGATGCCCCCGTCGTCCGTCACTTCGGGAGGCACCCATCTGGAAACGAGCAGATCGACGAGCAGAACGGCGACGGCAAAGCCCGCTCCCCATAGCAGGATCGTATAGCCCGATCCCGGGGAAAACATCGTCCGCAGGTCCGGCTTCTGAAAGAGCATCAGAACGACCGCTGCAAGGAAGACGAGAAGCTGCGTCACATACAAGTTCACGAGCAGAAAGCGCTCGTCGATTTCGTCCGGATTGATTTTTCGCAGCTTGATCCGTTTAAAGTCAAATTTTTTCATTCTGATTCCCTTTTTCGACAATTTCACCTATACTATCTGCATAGAACAAGAATTTGAGGTGCTCGATCATGGAAAAACGGCTTACCCGAACGGACTACTTATTCGCCGTTACCTTCATTTTCATGCTTGTTGTGGCTATGGGGGCCTTCTTCTTCGGTTTAAAAATGGGACAGGACCGTTCTTCGCTGAAATACGAAGATCTGCTCAACAAGCAAAATGAAGCGGCCAAGAGCTTTACCGCCTACCATCAGCAGTACTTGGTGTCTTTCTATCATACCATTTATCAGCCATACAGGGAATTTCATAAAAAGTGGTTTGAGAAAACCGACGAGCTGCAGACGAATCGTACGGCCGACGCTTCCTTGATTCTCAAGGACTTGAGCAAGCTTGCGCAGGAAAACTACGACAGTCTCAGTTCGAAATCGATGCCGGACTCCTCTCCGCTGCTGCAGGAAGCGCACAAGGATTACATGAAAAGCTTAAAACTGTTCGGCGAGGGCCTGAAAAGCTATTCAGCCAAGGCAAACGGCATTCCGGCGGCCGAGCTGATCGCGCAGCTTCAAGCGGATCCTTATCTCGGCGAAGCGAAGACGTTTGCGCTCAAGGCTGAAAAAAGCTACTACGAATCGATCGACAAATGGTATGCTACGATCAACCCGCAATTTAAGCCTGTCGATGTGACCAAGCCGCTCTCCCTGAACGATTGGAAGAGCCAAAGCCTGAATATGAAAAACGAATACGTCGCCCAGCTGATGCTCGGGAATAAGCTTTTTAAACCGTTCACCCCGCAAGATTTGACCAGCCGGATCGACGAAATGATCCAATCCGGGCAAGCGCAAAAAATGAATTTGAACGACGTGGGGCAAGTCGTCGATGTGCTAATGGCTACCGATGCCGTACGCAAAAGCGATTTTATACATAACAAAGACAAATATTACGGCAAGGAAACGCTGCCGCAGCTTCCGTTTTTCACTGCCAATTAATACGTAGGCTTCCGAAGCCACGATGTCCGGTTCCCGTACTCGTGGCTTTTTGCTTTGCGCCTATTAATCGTATTGGAACCCGCGAAGCGCTGCGAGCGCAGCCATGCCGCCCTCGACATTAATCACATCGTCGAAGCCATTCTGTTTCAAATAGTAGCACACGTTGGCGCTTCGCACGCCGTGGGCGCATACGACATAAATCTTCCTGTCCTTCGGAAGCTCGGCCAGCCTTCCCGGTATGCTGTTCATCGGCATCAGTTGAGCTTGTTCCCAATGATAATACTCCCATTCGTAAGGTTCCCGGACGTCGAGCATCAGCGCATCCCCCAGCTCTCCGTTGTCCGCTTTTGCCCGAAACGCTTCGGGCTCTATACTTTCGAACATGATAAATGCCCCTTTCTATGTACGATAATTTCATGCGGGCTGCACGGTTTATTTTAGCACGGCGAATTTATTTTTCACAAATATTTCGGATTTGCAAATCGGCGGGCAGCCTATTGACAATGTCGAAATAGTCATGTTACGCTAATGAAAAATTTCACCTGCAACAAACTTTGACGGAGCCAAGCATAACCCGAATCGATCAGAGAGCCGGTGGTCGGTGCGAACCGGACGAATTCGATATGCGGAGCACTCCTGAGTTGTTGTGCCGAACATTACAGTAGGCGCAGCCGGCTGGAAACCGTTATTTTTCCCGGTCTGTTCATAGCAGACCTCATGAGGCTGTAGCGCGCGAGCGCACAGCGAAGTAGGGTGGTACCACGAGAATCAGCTCCTCGTCCCTTGTATACGCTAGTCGTGTCGGGGCGGGGAGTTTTTTGTGTTTTTTTCGTAATTAACTTCATGGAGGTCTTGGAAAAATGTACAAAGTGCTAGTGATGGATGGAATCAGCGACATGGGGATTCAACTGTTGTATGACGCACCGGATGTTGAGGTCGAAAAAAAGAACGGATTGTCCGAAGACGAACTTGTGGCGATTATTGCGGACTATGACGCTTTATTGGTGCGCAGCGCCACGAAGGTAACTGAACGCATTATGGGCGCCGGCAGCAAATTGAAAGTTGTCGGACGCGCCGGTGTCGGCGTCGACAATATCGATCTGGAAGCGGCGACGAAGCGCGGCATCGTCGTCATCAATGCGCCGGACGGCAATACGATCGCCACCTGCGAACTGACTTTTGCGATGATGATGTCCGTCGCCCGTATGATTCCGCAAGCGTACAAGAAAACGGTCGGCGGCGAATGGGACCGCAAAACGTTCGTCGGCGTGGAGCTTCGCAACAAGGTGCTCGGCGTGCTCGGCATGGGCCGAATCGGCAGCGAGGTTGCCAAACGGGCGAAAGCGTTCGGGATGGAAGTGCTTGGCTATGACCCTTTCCTGACCGAAGAGCGTGCGGAAAAGCTCGGCGTAAAGCTCGGCACCGTGAACGAAATTTGTGCCGCAGCGGACTTCATTACGGTTCATACGCCGCTGACCAACGAAACCCGTCATATGATCAGCAAGCCGCAATTTGAGCTGATGAAAAAAGGCGCGCGCATCATCAACTGTGCACGCGGCGGCATTATCGACGAAATGGCGCTTGTCGAAGCGATCGATGCCGGTATCGTCGCCGGAGCAGCGTTCGACGTGTTCGAGAAGGAACCACCGGCTGCCGATCACCCGTTCCTGAACCATCCGAAAATTGTCGTCACGCCGCACCTTGGCGCATCGACGGTCGAAGCGCAGGAGAACGTCGCGATCGACGTATCCGAGGAAGTGCTTCACATTCTGCGCGACCAGCCGTTTAAGAACGCCGTCAACATGCCGCCGGTACCCGCTAACGTGCTCAATGCGCTGCAGCCTTATTTCAATCTCGGCGAGAAGCTCGGGGTCTTCCTCGGTCAGACGATCGACGGACCGGTCAGCGAAATCGTGGTCAACTATTCCGGCGATTTGACCGACGTCGATACGACGCCGCTCACCCGCTACATCGTCAAAGGCATTCTCGCCAACCAATTGGAAGGCGTGAATATCGTCAATGCGATGCATCTGGCCAAAACGCGCGGACTCAATGTCGTCGTTCAAAAATCGTCCACGGCGAAGAGCTTTACAAACCTCGTTTCCGTTACGCTGAAAACGAAGCAAGAAGAGCGCGTGCTTGCCGGCACCCTGCTTTCCGGCTATGGCGAGCGGATCGTTCAAATCGACCAATATCCTGTCGATATCGCGCCATCCGGCCATCTGCTTCTGATCTCGCATAACGATAAGCCGGGCATCATCGGTAAAGTCGGAACGCTGCTTGGCGACAACGGCGTCAATATCGCGACGATGCAGGTCGGACGTAAAGTGGTCGGCGGCTCGGCCATCATGGTTCTGACCACCGATAAAGAAACGCCGAAGGAAGTGCTCGACCGTCTCATCCAGCTTCCGGAATTGACCAATGCTCGCGAGCTGACGCTCTAATCGAATATCGAACGTTCTACGATTGTTTCACGAACAACAAGAAAAAAGACGTTCGTTCTACAAAAAGAAAGAAGCCTCCGATGACGAATCGGAGGCTTTTGTCTGGTTTTACACCGCTTTGCAGGGAAGCGTGATGGAAAATGTCGTCCCCTGCCCCGGCTGGCTTTTGACATGTACGGTGCCCTCGTGGGCTTCTATGATATTTTTTACGATCGATAGCCCCAATCCCGTTCCGCCGGTAGCTCCGCGCGTACGGGCTTTATCCGCCTTGTAGAAGCGCTCGAAGATGTAAGGCAGGTCTTCCGCCGGAATGCCGTAGCCTTGGTCCGCCACCTCGATCAATACCGCGTTTTCCCCTTTGTAGCGCGTCGGCGCCGCGCTCAGCTGAATTAGCGATTGACACGGCGTATGCCGGATCGCATTGTCCAGCAGATTCGTCAGCACCTGCTCCATCCGGTCTTCGTCGGCCTGGTACAGCACCAGCTCTTCCTCAGGAAGGATGCAGGTCATCGTAATGCCGTGCTCCTTGGACAAGCCCGCGAATTTACGGTGTACCCGCTTTAAGAACGTGTTCACTTCCAGCTCGCGGAAATTCAATTCCATATTGCCCGTCTCCATCTTCGCGAGGTCGAGCAAATCCTTAACCAGCCGCCCCATACGAAGCGACTCGTCGTGAATGACCTGCGCCAGATCCTTGCGTTCTTCGGGCGTAGCTGCGATATCGTCGATCAACGCCTCGCTGTAGCCCTGCAGCATCGACAGCGGCGTGCGCAGCTCGTGCGATACGTTGGCGACAAAATCTTTGCGCAGCTTGTCGAGCCGGAATTCCTCCGTGACATCCCGCATAACGGCGACGACCCCGCGCACAATCTCATGCGAATACAATGGCGCCATCACGACAGACCATACCTCGCTCTGAACATGCAGCTTCGCCGTCATTTCCTTCGCCTCGGAGATGACCCCTTGGAATAACGGCTGAAGCGGCTCGGGAACCGTTTCCGGTTTCTGCGGCATCTGTCTATCGTCCTGACCGAACCAGTCGTCCGTCCAATGAATCTCGTTCCAATCCCTTACGACCTTATCTCCCGGAGGATTGGTCAGAATAACTTTCCCGTCGGCGTCGAACGTAATCACCGCATCCCCCATGCTTCGCAGCACGCTGGCCAAGTGCTCCTTTTCGTGACTTAGCGCCTTGATCGTATCCGAAAGCTTCTGTCCCATATGGTTGAACGTTTTGCCCAGCTCGCCCAGCTCGTCGGAAGACGTGATCGGCACACGGGTATCATATTCGCCCTTCGAGATCAGATCAGCCGCCTTCTTGAGCTGGAGCAATGGCTGCGTAATTTTGGTCAGCAGGAAGAAGGCGAAGAACGTTGTCATCAGAAAGCCGGCGACGCCAACGACGACGAACAGCTTTTTGACATAAGCCTGCGTCTCCTCCGCGGACTGCGTGAGCTGATACAGGATCAGCGCTCCGGCGGTTTGCGTCTGGCCTTCATTCATATAAGGCACGGCTACAGCCGTGTATTGATTGCTCAAAGGGGCGCGCGGACCCGAGCTCGTATTGCGGTTATCGACCGATTGCCCGGCGAACGCTTTCTGTAAATCCGCCTTCGTGAAGAAATCGGTATAACGGAACGTCTTGTCCGGCGCTTGCGCAAACGGCGGATCGATCTGCTCGAAATTGGCAGTCACCATCAGGATGCTGGCCCCCTGGGCGCTGAGCAGCTCGTTGACAACCTGCAAATACCGCCGTTCTTCCTTATGGAGGGAGATTTCATTGGCCACCTTGACGGCCAGCCTCGTGAGCGTTTCCGCCTGATCCTTGGACTTGGGGAACGACGTTTCGATATATCGGAACAAAAAAAGGCTGAGCGTCAATAAAACGACAACAACCAGCCCGATAATCGTAATCCACAGTTTACCGACAACACTTTTTAAAATAAACACGTTATTTCGGGACCTCGAGCTTGTAGCCTACGCCCCAAACCGTCGTAATCATGGAAGCGGCGTCCGGCGACACTTTATTCAGCTTCTCGCGCAGCCGTTTCACATGGGTATCGACCGTGCGCAAATCACCGAAAAACTCGTAGTTCCATACATCCTTGAGCAGCTCTTCCCGGGAAAACACCTTATCCGGCGACACCGCCAAATAATGAAGCAGCTCGTATTCTTTCGGAGTCAATGCCACTTCCTGTCCTCCGGCCGTGACGCGGTGAGCGTCGTGCTCGATCACCAGATTCGGGAATACGATATTATTGCTCGAATTCACTTCCTTGGACAAATACGCGGTGACCGAAGATCTCCGCAGAATGGCCTTGACGCGGTAAATGACCTCGCGGGGACTGAACGGCTTCACCACATAGTCGTCCGCTCCCGATTCGAAGCCTTGGACACGGTTCGTTTCTTCGCCTTTGGCCGTCAGCATAATGACCGGCGTCGATTTCACCTGGCGCAGCCGGGCGCATACTTCATTGCCGTCGATGCCCGGCAGCATCACGTCGAGCAGAATCAGGTCGTAATCCTGATCCAGCGCTTTGCGCAGCGCCGATTCGCCATCCTCGGCTTCGTCAATGCTGTAATTTTCTTTCTCCAAATACATCCGCAGCAGGCGGCGAATCCGTTCCTCATCATCTACAACCAATATGTTCAACTTCGTCTCGCTCATGGCTGAACCTCTTTTCAATTGAGATTAACGACCGTTATTTGAAACTCGGCATGCTTCCGCTGTGCCGGTTTACGTGCCGGAATACGAATGCAAGCCGGCGATTACCAGGTTTACGCCGATGAGCGTAAACATGACGACGAGAAACCCGATCACGGACAGCCAGGCGGATTTTTTGCCCTGCCAGCCGCGGGAAAGACGAAGATGCAGGTACACCGCATAAAACAACCAGACAATCAGCGCCCACACTTCCTTCGGATCCCAGCCCCAGAAGCGTCCCCATGCTTCATGTGCCCAAATCATCGCAAAAATGAGCGCCCCGAGCGTGAAGATCGGGTAGCCGATAGCAATCGCCCGGTAGCCGATCTCATCGACATCCTCCGAGTCAATCCCTCGCATCGTGGGCTGAAGCGCCCGGCCCAACGGCTTGCGGACCACAAGACGAATCAGCGCGTACAGCAAGGTGCCCAGAAGAACCGACCAAATGACCGTATTGAACTTCCGCCCGGCATTCGCCCCCTCCATCCAGGACGGAGCTTCGAACAGCGGCTCGGTCATCCCGAGAAAAGGCTTCATTTCCAACTGCTCGCTCTGATACGGTTTTACGATCGGCGGCAGTACGTACTCGACATTTTGCTTCACGACCTGCTCGATATTATTGATATCGGTCATCTTGACGTCGCTGACGAATGTCGCTTTATACCCTGCTGCATTAAAGCCGAAGATGGCAACAACAAACGAGATAATCATGAGCAGGGTAAAAATGGTAAACTCAACGCCGCGCTGCTCCCTGCGGTCCGCTTTGGATGTTCCGCCGAAATTGACGTTCTGGAGCAGATACATCAAGCCTGCGGCAAACCCGACGGCGAAAAATGCTTCACCGAGCGCCGCGGTCGTCACGTGGATTTTGAGCCAGTAGCTTTGCAGCGCCGGAATAAGCGGCTGCACTTCGCGCGGAAACACCGAAGCATAAGCGATGATAATAATCGATACAGGCATCGCGAATACGCCAAGCGCGGGCGTGCGATAAATCAAGTAGACGACGATAAACGCGAGCACGATCATCATTCCGAGGAAGGTCATGAATTCGTACATGTTGCTCGTCGGAATATGCCCGCCTTCCGCCCAGCGGGTAAAGAAAAACGTCACATGACACAAAAATCCGATCACGGTCAGGATGAAGCCGATGAAGCCCCACCGCTTGGCGAACCCTTCCGGGTCCGCCTCCTGAACCGATTTTTTCCCGGTAACGGCTATGACGAAGCCGAGCAGTGCCAGGGCGTACACGATAAAAGCAATCAGCAAAAACGTGCTGCTCACGTTTCAATCACCTTTCTTTCCAGCGTCTTCGGATCGATGTCGATTCCCGTTTTTATCAAGACCTGGGCCACTTCCTTCCGGATACCGTACCAGTTCTTGTTCGTATGAGCGCCGAGCGCAAGCTGTCCGTTATCGATGCGCAGCCAGATCCGGCGATGGTGCCAATAAAAGCCCATAATCAAGCCGATCATCGAAATAGCTGCACCGACCCAGATATACGGCATGGCCCGGTCGACCCGGATATTCAAGTAACTGACATACTCCGAAATGGCTACGTCAGCCATCGAACCAACGGACAGCTCCAGCCTGGCGCCAAGCTCTCCGTTGATTTCGTCTTGACGGAAATTGACTTTATCCACCTGACGCGGGAAGTACATATAAGGCTCCCCTTCCAGCTTCAAGCCCGGACCCGAAATGGCAAATACGAACGCCGGAGCTTTCGGTTCGTTGGACTTGGTCATCGGCACGCCTTTGTCGTCCAAAGCGAATTCGGGGAAATACGCCTTCAGCTTCAATTGGTAAGGACCTGCGGTATACGATTCCGCAGGCTTGTTCATCGGCAGCTCGAAGCTTCCGTACGTCTCGCCGGTTTGCTTGTTCTTAAGCGTCGGCTTGACGGATATGAGCGTCGGAGACGGCTTGAAGTCGAATTGATACGCGAGAAATCCATTGTACTCCAGCGGCTTGTTCACGACAATATCCTGGCGGTGCACTTCTTCAAGCACCGGCTCCTTCGCCGGATCGTCGCAATCCGCCTTGCACTGGTAGAGCACCGCTTTCGTCTCGAATACCTTCGGGACGTCCTGTCCTTTGGAGCGGAAGCTCTCCGACATCTCTTCCGGCTTGTAAAACTCCAACGTAAATTTCTCGTTCTTCAAATAATAAGAAGTCTCAGGAATTTTGACAAGCTTGCCTTCCGGAAAAGCGATATGCTGGTCCATATGCCAGCCCGGAATGCTGCGCATCAATACGGCGCCCAGAAAAATAATCAAACCGATATGATTGATATAAGGTCCCCAGCGGCTGAAGCGATTTTTCTCCGCCAGCAGCGCCGTGCCGTCCGTATGTACGCGGTAGCGCTGCTTGCGGAGCACCTCCGCCGCCTGCTCCGTCCAAGCTTCCGGCGTCTGTCCCGAGCCCTCGGCAGCGGATGGAAGCGGTCCGATAAAAGCTACTTTTTGACGCGTGATGAAGCTTAAATGTTTGCGGATCTGTTGCTTGCTTAACGCCCGATACAACGGCAGCACGCGGTCCAGACTGCAGACGACGAGCGACGTGCCGATCATGAACAGCAGCGTAATGAACCACCAGGATTCGAACGTATGGGATAGCCCCAGCAAATAATAAATGTATCCGATCGTTCCGTACGTTTCTTTATAATACACCGCAGGATCGATGTTCAGAAACGTATTTTCCTGCGGATATACGGTCCCCAAAATCGAGCCCAGCAGCGTGATCGCGATGAGATAAACGGCGATTTTGACGGACGAGAAAAAATTCCACACCCGGTCCAGCACGCCGGGATTCGCACGCTGGGATCGCCGGGCGACCCCGTCGTACCGCATCTCAAGCGGCTCGCTGCCGCCTTCGTCCGAAAGCGGCTTGCCACAGGACTCGCACAGCATGGTGCCGACATGATTCTGGTGTCCGCATTCGCATTTCGTGTTTTGAATCATGCCTACTTCCACCCTTGCTTTTGCGGTAATAGCGATGTGATGGTCTTCTCAATGTACGCCTCGTCCATTTCGCCGATCCGCATGACTTCGACCTTCCCTTCCGGTCCGATGAAGAACGTGGTCGGATACTGGGAAACACCGTAACGCTTGCGGGTTTCCTCGTTCTTGTCGAGCAAAATCGGGAACGTAACCTTGTATTGGCTGACGAAGTTTTCGACCGCGACTCTGGGCTCGTCCAGATTGAGGCCGAGAATCTCTACATTTTTATCCGCCCACTTGGCGCGCTGTCTTTCGAGCGCCGGCATCTCGTTGCGGCAGGGCTCGCAGAATGTTCCCCAGAAGTTGACGACGACGACTTTGCCGCGGTAATCGGATAGCTTGCGGGTGGTGCCGTCCAGGCCGAGCAGCTTAAAGTCCGGCGCCTCCGAGCCTTGCGTCGGTTTCTTGTCGCTCCCGAACAGGTTGCTCGCGAGCGTGAGCGCGCCGATGACGATAATGACGGCAAAAATGGAAATTTGGACCCATCGTCTATGTTTTCCCATATTCTCACACCTTTAAAACGAGAGTTGACTGACAAATATCACACTTCCATTATATCGAAAATGGTCCATGTAATTATTCGCCTTTTTGAATTTTATGTGACTTGCTTTCTCCCGCTTTAAGCGCTTCCTGACGAAGCTCGTTGACCTCCTGCGGGGTCAGGTGGCGAAACTTGCCCCGAGGAATGCCGGATAGCTGAAGCGGCCCGAATTGAATCCGTTTCAGCTTAATGACCGGATGATGAATCGCATCGAACATCCGCCGCACCTGTCGGTTGCGTCCTTCGTAAATCGTAATTTTCACGACGGCTTCATTGGTTTCCGGACGGACGTCCTGGTATTCCACCTCGGCGGGCGCGGTCATCCCGTCTTCCAGCTGAATCCCGTTCTTCAGCTTGTCCAGCAAGCTGCCATGAGGCACACCTTTGACCGTGGCCAAATAGGTGCGCGGCACGTGGTGCTTCGGATGCGTCAGCAAATGGGCGAACTCCCCGTCATTGGTGAGCAGCAGCAAGCCTTCCGTATCATAATCCAGTCGACCGATCGGATAGATGCGCTGCTTGATGTTTTTGAAAAACTCCGTTACCGTTTTGCGTCCTTCGGGATCTTGGGCGCTCGTGATGACGCCTTTCGGCTTGTTGAAGATCACATACACTTTGGACTGCCGGCGGATCGGCTTGCCGTCCACTTTAATGAAATCCTGGGAAGGATCTACCTTCACCCCCAGGGTCGTTACTACCTTGTCATTGACTTCCACACGTCCTGCGGTAATCAATTCTTCACACTTGCGGCGGGAGGCCACACCCGCTTCGGCCAACACTTTTTGCAATCTGTCCATCTGTTGGATTCACCTCAAGCTAATGATACCTATCCTCGGGTGAAATCACAAGTTGCGCCCACGGAAATTCGCCGCCCGGGCACGTAATCGAATGAGGAAAAATGTCGTCGGGCTGAAAACCGTACGTTTCCGCCAGCCGGAGAATCAGCTTGTTCATCAAAAACAGCTGCTCTTTTTCCGCGGGAGCGCGGACGGCGCGCGGCCCGGAGAAGTCCCCTTCGAGACAAAGGTGGATGTAGAGCGGATCGGTTTGCTCGGAAGAAGGGATGATGTCGCCGTTTTTGGCGATGAAATAATCATACCCTTTTCCGTTAATGGAGGAGCAGGCGGAGTGATGGATGACAATGCCGTAATACTGCATGCGGTTCACCTCGTTAAGGACTGGACTGCTCACAGTATATGTGCGGAGAGAATGGGGGGTGATGCGGGGCCCGGCGAATAAGCCGGAGCGGGCGGAAAACGGGTCCGCTCGCATGCGGCATGCGATTCACCTGCTGCGTTCAGGCAAAGACCAACGAGCAGATCGCGATCGAAGCGATAAATCCGACGGCGTCGGAAATAAGGCCGACCTTAAGGGCATAGCCGGCCTTGCGGATGCCGATGGCGCCGAAATAAACCGTGATGACGTACAGCGTCGTATCCGTGCTTCCTTGGATCGTGGAAGCGATCCGTCCGATCATCGAATCGGGGCCGAACTCGGAGATCAGGTCTGTCGTAAAGGCAAGCGAGCCGGCGCCTGTAATCGGGCGCAAAAAAGCGAGCGGAATAATATCGCCCGGAATGCCAAGCTGCTCGCAAATCGGCTTGAGCCAGCCAATCATCAGATCCATCGCCCCGGATGCGCGGAACACGCTGATCGCCACCATCATGCCGACCAGATGCGGTATAATCCGGATTGTCGTATCGAAGCCTTCTTTAGCTCCTTCCACAAACGATTCGTAGACGGGAACTTTCCGGTAAGCGGCATAAAGAGGAATGAAGACGATCACGACAGGGATGGCCCATGCCGATATCCAATTGACCAAGTTATACACGCGGGTTCATCCTTTCCCCTGTCCGGGCGGCGTTGATCGCTTGCGGTACCACCGGTCAACCATGATGGCCGCCAAGGTCGAGATAAAGGTAGCGAGCAGCGTCGTACCGACGATTTCCGCCGGATTCGCCGAATTGTAATTCATTCGAATGGCGATCAGCGTTGTCGGAATCAGGGTGATGCTGGCCGTATTGAGCGCAAGGAGCGTGCACATGGCGGGGCTCGCGATGTCTTTATGCTTGTTCAGGAGCTGCAGCTCCTGCATTGCTTTAATGCCCATCGGTGTGGCGGCATTGCCCAGTCCCAGGATGTTGGCGCTCATGTTCGACATAATGTATCCGAGTGCCGGATGATTTTTGGGTACACTTGGGAAAAGCGCGCGCACGATCGGCGAGAGCAGCTTCGCCAGCTTCTGCAGCAAACCCGCATCCTCGGCGATTCGCATGATGCCGAGCCAGAACACCATAATGCTGATGAGCCCGAAGCAGACCGTCACTCCGCTCTTGGCGCCGTCAAATACCGCCTCCGTGACCAATTCGATTTTGCCCTGAAAAGCAGCGACGACAAACCCCGCAACAATGAAAAACAACCATATCCAGTTGACCATGCCCGCCGCTCCCTTCCGCTTAATCCGCTTGCCCGGTAAACAGTACCCGGGTCAGCTCGGTCAAGATATAGAGCCATTTGCGCGAATTGCCGCCGCCAAGCTCTTCCGTATCCGCAAATGAATAGGCGGACCGTTCTTTCTGGTTCAACCGGGGGCTTTCCTTGGCAAACAGCGGGACCGAACCGACCGGCTTGCCGTCCAGCAAAAATTGCAATCGCCCCGCTTCCCCCAGCCGACTCTCGACGGAAGCCGCATCGTATAAAATCGGCTGACGCGCCAGTCGTCCGCGTTCCGCCTGTTCCGCCGGATACCGAAACGATGCCCCGGCGACAAGCCCGGTCCCCTCAATCGCCTCCCCCTTCTCGGCTAAAGAAAGCAGGGGAAAATGCTTGAAGCCGAAGTCGAGAAGCCGGGAGTGATCGATCCAATCATCGGGATCGTTCAAGGTCACGACAGCGAGCTGCTGCCCGCCTCGGGTCGCCGAAGAGACAAGGCACCGCTTCGCCAGCTTCGTATAGCCGGTTTTTACCCCATCCGCTCCCTCGTAGAGCGATAGCATTTTATTTTTATTGATCCAGCTGTAATCCCAGGATTCGTTCGGATTCGGCACCTTCTTCACTTTCGTTTTCACAATTTCCTGAAACACGGGGTTTTTGAGGGCATAAGCGGTCAGCTTGGCCATATCGTTCGCCGTCGAATAGTGCCCTTGCTCGTCCAGGCCGGAAGGATTTTTAAAGCTGGAATTCGTCATCCCGACGACCTTCGCCTTCTCGTTCATCAAGAAGACGAAGCCTTCCATGCTGCCGCCCACATGCTCGGCAATCGTAATCGCCGTATCATTCCCGGAACGGAGCATCAAGCCGTATAGCAAGTCCTTAAGATTCATTTCCTCGTTCAACCTCAAGTAAATGGAAGACCCTTCTTTGCCGAACGCGTTCTTGCTCACCTTCGCCCGATCGGTCAAACGCCCATGCTCAATCGCGACAATCGCCGTCATGATTTTGGTCAAGCTGGCGATGCGCATCGGTGTGTCTCCCCTGGAACTGTAAAGCAGCCGCCCGGAAGCGACGTCGATCAATGCCGCAGCCGCCGCGCCGGTGGATACGCCCGGAGCGGCGCTGACTCCCGCCGGCGGAAGCGCGCCCATATAAACCAACAGCAAAGTGAGCAAAAGCAAACATCCTTTTCTCATCTTTATCCTCCCACACGCCATCCTACAGGAAAGGCCGACCGGTATCGATCGGACAACTCCATGTCTTTGTACAAGTATATGCTTGTCACTTCAGGTTATGAACGGCCCATGACAAGCCGCAACTTGAAGCGTATGGGAAAAGAAATCAAATAAAAAAGCCTTGCGTCCGTGGGTATTCCCACAAACTACAAGGCTAAAGGCTCTATGCAATCGGGCTCATTATAGGAAACGCGGCCGACCTTCGGGTCGACCTCGTAATACCTCATCCGCTCGGCGGGATACGGCTGCAAAACAGGCAGCAGCTCCCTTTCGTCCTGCACGGTCCGGTTTAACCACAAGCTTTCGTGCTCTCGCGGCAAAATGACGGGCATCCGCTCGTGAACCTCGGCTACCAATTCGTTCGCGGCAGTCGTAAGGATTGTGCAAGTGTGCAGCTTCGTTCTGTCCTCCGCCAGCCATGTGTCATATAATGCAGCCATGCCGAACAATCCTCCGTCCGCCAGCACGAAACGGACCGGTTGCTTCCGCGAGCCGATCCGTTTCCATTCATAAAAGCCGTCGGCCGGAATGAGGCAGCGCTTCCGCTTCAGCAGGCCGCGGAAGGCAGGCTTCTCGGCGGCGGTTTCGGCCCGCGCGTTCATCATGCGCGCGCCGGATTTGTCATCCTGCGCCCAGGAGGGCACCAGGCCCCAGCGAAGCTCGCCAAGCCGGTTCACCCCGTCGCCTGCACCCCCGATAATCGCGGGAATCCATTGACCCGGCGCCGCATTATAGCGCGGCTGAAAAGGCGCCGGACGCCGGTCCAGCATAAAATGCAGCACCAGCTCTTCGAAACTTACGGTAACGGTATAGCGTCCGCACATGCCGGAGCGTCCCCCTTTCAAGCTTGGCGGGCTTGAGATATATTATCCGCATGGTTAATAAATACCGTCAGCTTCTCGGCCAAATCGATTTCGTAAGGCTGCCCCAGCACTTGGCCATAGGCGTCGATCAGCACCCGGACGACGGGACGCTGCGGCACCGCAGGGTTAATATTGACGACAACCCCCTGCTCTCCCGTACTTAGCGTGACGGTCAAGCCGAGCGGATAGATGGCGACGTTATCCCGGAACATCGCTACTTTGCGCTGATCGTACAGCGTTCCGACGCCCGCAAACAGCACTTCCATTGCCTGATGCGGAAGCATCGCGAGCCGGTGCGGGCGGTGCGTCGTCATCGCGTCATAGCTGTCTGCGACGGCGATCCACTTGGCGTATTCGTGAATGTCCTTTCCCGTAATCCCCCTCGGGTATCCGCTGCCATTTTCCCGTTCGTGATGCTGAAAGGCGCAGTGGGCGGAAAGCAGGGGCATATTCGGCTCGTCCTTGAGCAGGCGGAAGCCGATCTCCGTATGCTTCTTTACCTCTTCGAATTCCTCCGCCGTGAGCGGTCCGGGCTTCTTGATAATGTCCAGGTTGATCTTGGTCTTGCCGATGTCATGCAGCAGCGCGCCCAGTCCGAGCGCCATCAGCTCGTCTTTGGTATAGCCGCTGACCATGCCGAGCATGGTCGCATAGATGCAAACATTCAACGAGTGCTGGTACAAATAGTTGTTCAGAACGTTCATATTAAGCAGCATAATCGCGGTACCCTGCTTTTCGTTCAAGTCGTCGATAATCATCTTCATGACATTTCCGAACGAACGTCCGAGCACGTGGTTTTTAGAAAATTTGGATCGGCTTTCGTTTTCCATGAAGCTGCGAAAATGAGTGCGGATTTCGGTTAGCGCTCTGATTCTCGTTTCATCTGCAAGCGGTTCCTCAATCTTAAGGTCTTCCGTCGCCTTGTCGGCAATATATAAATAATCGATGCCGAGTCTCTCCAAACGCCCGATTAATCCTCCCGTCAATTCCACTCCTTCATTTAATAGAATGACGCCTTCTTCGCTATAAATGCACTTCCCGAGGCGCATACCCGGTTCGCACGATCTGGTGGGCAACAGCCGCATGAACGTATACCTCTTTCCCCATGTCTTCGGTCCTACGGTTACAAAAATAACTATAGTGCAACTAGCGGGAAAGAGCAATATTTCTTATGTTAATGAATCAAAAAACAGTAAAAAATATGTAAAAGCTGCTCCTAAGAGCAGCTCGCCGAGTGATACGATCTAACCTTTTTCATATCCATTTATGTCTTTGTCTACAGGTTTATTATGACCAAAAAACGGTCGGGTGAAAAGAAAGTGTTGCTGGAAAGCTAAGCAACTCTTTCCAAACGCCTACAAATCAGACAATAAAGTTCTGATTCTCGATGTTGTTCGTGACGGTAGTAGCCCCCCCGGTTCCTTCCGTCATCGCCCCAGTACCGGATTTCACCCCATTTTTGATCATCGTTTGAATGCGGTCGACGACATGCGGCGCCGAGTCGATCAAACGCTCAAGCAGGTGAGTCTGGTTATCGAGCGGCACGACCTTGACGCCAAGCTTGCCTACGACCAGAAAAGCGATCGGCGTGATGGATACGCCGCCGCCGCTGCCGCCGCCGAAAGGCAGGGCCACATTAGCGTTATGCGCATCGTTGCGGCTGATGCCGTTGGCAGAGGATTCGTCGGTGACAAACTCGCTGCCTCCGGCCGCAAAGCCGAACCCTACTTTGCTGATCGGCATAATGACGCTGCCATCCGGGGTTTCGACCGGATCGCCCACAATCGTATTGACGTCGACCATTTCTTTGATGTTTTCCATGGCCGTTTTCATGAGTCCTTGAATCGGATGCTCAGACATGAATGATGATCCTCCTTTTCGAAAAGGCTTGAACGCTACAATTTTCGATTGCTTTTTTAGCATTGCCCAAAGCCGAAAACGGTATGCGGGTTGCAGTCCGGAAATGCCGAAAAGCCGCCGCTTCTGCGCCACGCAGTTCACGACAGCTTCATCAGGTGCGCAGCAGCACTTTCTTCCAAGCGCGCAGCCCGCCTTTTACTTTTAAAATCCGGAAAAGCAGTTGGATGCCCGCCGCGGCAAGATGCCAGAAGCGGATATGCAGGCGGCATATGCCTTCGGTAATAAACACGTTCTGATTAAACACCGGCATGACTTGCAGCTCCGGCTTCGCCTCAAGCCGGATCGTCCGGAATATATATCCTAGAAGCGACGTTTTGAGCCCCCATATGGTGCCCACGACAACGGCCGTCTCCGCCGCGTCCCCGATGCCGGCCGACGTTTTCCAGTTCAACTCGGTGCAATGAAAACGGCTGAGCAGTCGACGAAACCATTGGTTAAACTTAAAACAGTTGTGAAGTAATACACGATAATTATCAATCGCCTCTTTAATTTTATCGAAGTCGATTTTACGTTTGGGCTCGCCCTGATATTGACCCTTGTTCGGATTCGTCTTCTCCGATTTCAGTTCCAGCCCTTCCAGCCATCCCTGGAAGCGGAGCAGCGGTACGATGTACCTGTAGCGAATAAGTCCGAATAAAGAGCGGAGATCGATTCGAATTTCGTCATTTTGTTCCATATGAACAAAAGACAGGCAAATTTTGACCTTGCTTTGCGCTACAGCAAAAATCAAGACCGCGACCGCTCCGGCGATCCAAGCCCATATCATGCGATGTTCCTCCTCTTCGGCCCGAGACGCTGCGGGCAGCACAAATACTCCTGAGCCGGAAGCCGTTTGCTTCGTTTCCTCAGGAGTTAGTATAGCCCAGCAATGGAAAAACATGCGTACGTTACATGCCTTCCGGCTCCGCCACGTCCTCGAACGTGATTTGTTTACCGTCCAGCTTCTCGAAAAGCAGCCTTGTCTCTTCTTCCAAATTATCGTCATTTTCGAACATCGATGTCTCCGGAAGATCCTCAATCGTACTGAGCGCGAAATAATCGAGAAACGATTTGGTCGTTCCGTACAGAATCGGCCTTCCCGGCGCGTCTGCCCGGTCCACCTCTTGAATCAAGTCTTTGGCCACCAGCGTCTGCAGCGCGCGATCCGATTTCACCCCGCGAATCTCTTCGATCTCCACCCGCGTGATCGGCTGCTTGTACGCTACGATCGCGAGCGTCTCCAGCGCCGCTTGAGAAAGCGACGTCCGCGAGGGAGAGTAGGCCAGCCGCTCAAGATACGGCGCGTGCTCCGGCACGGTCGTAAGCTGATAAGTACCCGCCAGCTCGACAATCTGGATTCCGCGGCCCTGCCGCTTCAGTTCCTCCTGCAGATCCAGCACAAGGTCGGTTACGAACTCGGCGCTGAGCTCCAGCACATCAGCCAGCTGTTTGGCGTCCAATCCCTCGTCTCCCGCCACAAACAACAAGCCTTCAATAACTGATTTCATCTGCCCAAAATCCATCCGCCGTTCCTTCCTCTCTTGCCTGAATCACAATATCGTCAAAAAGCTTATGCTGGAAGCAGACGATTCGCTTGACTTTCATCAGCTCCAGCAGCGCCAAAAATGTAACGACAATCGCGTCTTTCGTCGCGTCGTCGTCCAGCAATTTCGAAAACATGACTTTGCCCCCGCACTTCTCGAGCGTATCGACCACCTCGTACATGCGATCCTTCACCGAGATTTCGTCCTTGCGGATCTTGGCAATCGCCTGACGGCTCTGCATCCGCCGCATCGCCTTGCGAAACGCGTTAACGAGATCGGCCACATGCAGCCCTTTGACCGGGTTTTCCTGCACCGCAGGCACATACGGGGTCAAGTCCTCGGGCTCTCTCGTATAAATGAGGCTGCGCTCCATCTCTTTGTCCCGCAGATGATCCGCAATCGCCTTATACTTGCGGTATTCGATCAGCTTCGCTACGAGCTCGGCGCGGGGGTCGTACTCCTCGTCCATCATGTAATCGTCGAATTCCAGATCCACGACGGGCGGCTTCGGCAGAAGCATCTTGCTCTTAATGGAAAGCAACGTCGCTGCCATGACGAGGAACTCGCTCGTCACTTCGAGCTCCAGTTCCTGCATGGCGTCCAGGTATTCCATGTATTGATCCGTAATTTCTTTGATCGGAATATCGTAAATATCGACTTCCGCTTTATCGATCAAGTGCAGCAGCAAATCAAGGGGGCCTTCAAAGGTTTCCAGCTTTACTGTGACTTTCACTTTCCTCTCGTTCCCCCTTAATCCTCATGCAGCTTTCGTCAGGTAGTCAGCTGTTTCGTCAAATTGGCCATCTCGATGGCGCTCGCAGCCGCTTCCCAGCCTTTGTTGCCGGCTTTGGTCCCCGCGCGCTCCACCGCCTGCTCGATCGAGTCGGTCGTCAGCACGCCGAAAATAACGGGAATGCCGGTTTTGAGCGAAATGGCAGCCACGCCTTTGGCCGTTTCATTGCAAACGTAGTCGAAATGCGGAGTGGAGCCGCGAATGACCGCACCTAGCGTGATGACGGCGTCGTACTTGCCGCTCTCGGCCATTTTCTGGGCGATCAACGGAATTTCGAACGCGCCAGGAACCCAGGCTATCTCGACTTCGTCTTCGTGTACGCCGTGCCGTTTCAACGCATCCAGCGCGCCGCCCAGCAGCTTGTTCGTAATAAATTCGTTGAACCGTCCGACCACGATCCCGTATTTTAAACCTTGCGAGACCAGATGTCCTTCGTATACTTTCGCCATATCCCTTCAACTTCCCTTCATTTGATGAAATATTTTTTTAGATGGTAAAATCAAGCAGATGCCCCAGCTTCGCCTGCTTCGTATGCAGGTAGTTCGTATTGTCCTCGTTTTCTTCCATTTGCAGCGGCACACGCTCGTCCACTTCAAGCCCATAGCCTTCCAGACCGCGAATTTTGCGCGGATTGTTCGTCATGAGCCGGATGCGTCCGATGCCGAGATCCTTCAAGATTTGCGCGCCGATTCCATAATCCCGCAGATCGGGGGCGAAGCCCAGCTTCAGGTTCGCGTCGACGGTATCGAGCCCCTGCTCCTGCAGCTTGTACGCCTTCAGCTTGTTGATCAAGCCGATGCCGCGTCCTTCCTGCCGCATGTACAGCAGCACGCCGGAGCCCGCCTCTTCGATCTGCTTCAGTGCCGCCGCGAGCTGAGGTCCGCAATCGCAGCGGTGAGAGTGGAAAACGTCGCCGGTCAAGCATTCGGAATGAACACGCACAAGCGTCGGACGATTACTATCGATCTTACCTTTCACGAGCGCCACATGCTCTTTGCGGTCAACGTCATTCGAGTAGGCGATCGCGGTAAAGACGCCGAAGTCCGTCGGCATCCGCACCTCGACCTCGCGCTGCACCAGCTTCTCCTTCTGATTGCGGTAGCGGATCAGGTCCTGGATCGTGATGATCTTCAGATCATGCTTGCGGCTGATCTCGATCAGGTCTGGGACGCGGGCCATTTCGCCGTCTTCCTTGATTACTTCGCAGATGACGGCAGCGGGATAAGCGCCGCACATGCGCGCCAGATCGACTGCCGCCTCCGTATGTCCGGCGCGGCGCAGCACGCCGCCTTTCTTGGCCGTGAGCGGAAAAATATGTCCCGGACGGCGGAAGCTCTGCGGCTTCGTCTGCGGATCGATCAGCGCCTGCACGGTCCGGGAACGCTCCGATGCGGAAATGCCGGTCGACGTTTCGACGTGATCGATCGAAACCGTGAAGGCCGTGCCATGGTAATCCGTATTGCGCGATACCATCTGCGGCAAGTCCAGCTCCCTAGCCCGCTCTTCGGTAATCGGAGCGCAGACGAGGCCGCGTCCTTCCTTGATCATGAAGTTGATGACCTCCGGCGTCGCTTTCTCGGCCAGAGCGATGAAGTCGCCCTCGTTCTCGCGGTCTTCGTCGTCCACGACGATAACGACTTTGCCCAGCATCAGATCGTATATCGCTTCTTCAATCGGATGAAACCGGATCGGTTCGTCCATTCCTCTCTCCTCCTTTTTGTCGATGGGAGCCGGGCCCGAATTACAGAAACCCGTGCTCCGTTAAAAACGCCGCGCTCAGACCGCCTGGGGTTGTCCCTTTGGTTGCAGCGGCTCCTTCTCCCGTTCGGAAGGTCAGCAGCCGCTCGATGTATTTGCCGAGAACGTCGGCTTCGAGATTGACTTCATCCCCTTGCTTCTTGTACTGAAGCACCGTTTCCGCCAGCGTGTGCGGGATGATGGATACGGTAAACGACGTGTCTCCCAGCTCGACGACCGTCAGGCTGATCCCGTCGATCGTGATCGAGCCGTGCGGGATAATATATTTTAAGATACCCGGGTCGCGCGGCTCTACGCGGAAGACGACGGCGTTTTCTTCCGGTGTCCGCCCCCGGATGATGCCGGTCGAATCGACGTGCCCCTGCACGATGTGACCGCCAAACCGTCCGCCTGCCGTCATCGCCCGCTCCAAATTAACCGGCGACGCGGTCGACAGCCGGGACAAGTTCGTCCGCCGGAACGTTTCCGGCATCACATCGACGGTGAATGACACCTCGTCATAAGCGATGACGGTCAAGCAGACGCCGTTCACCGCAATGCTGTCGCCAAGCTTGACATCGTCCAGGATACGCTTCGCCCCGATCGTCAGCACCATCGCCTGTCCTTGCTTCGCCATGCGGCGAAGCGTGCCAATTTCCTCGATAATTCCAGTGAACACGGAATGTCCCTCCTTTTCATCGCTATTCGTCTTCTCGAAACAGCTTGTCTACTCGTTCGGTTCGACGTACCTCGGGTACCCGATCAGGCACAGATCGTCGCCGAGCGTCTCGACCTGTATGCGCTCCAGCCGAATCGCCTCGCGCATTTGCCCAAAGCCGGCGAAATCGAAGTTCGCCGGCGCCAGCGCGCCTCCGCCGATGATCTTCGGCGCGAGGAAGAGCACGAGCTTGTGGGCGAGCCTGCGCTCCAGCAGCGCCCCGCTTAGCTTGCCGCCGCCCTCCACGAGCAGCGAGCCGATCTCGCGCTCGCCGAGCCGCGCCATGGCGGCGTCCAGATCGACAGCGGGGCCCGGCCCGCAGTCAACGATTTCTACGCCGCGCGCTTCGAGCTCGCGGCGGCGCGCCGCCGGCGCCTGTTCGGTCGTAAGCACGACCGTCGGCGCAGTCCCGTCCCGCACGAGCTTCGCCTCGTGCGGGAGCCGCAGCGTCGAGTCGACGACGACGCGGATGGGGTGCAGACCCGGCACGGGCAGCCGGGTCGTCAGGGACGGGTCGTCGGCCAGCACGGTGCCGATGCCGACCATAATCGCCTGATGGCGATGCCGCAGCGTATGAACGCAGGCGCGGGAAGCCTCGCCCGTAATCCACTTGCTGTCGCCCGTCCTCGCAGCGATTTTGCCGTCCAGCGTGCTGGCTGATTTGACGGTGACGAACGGCCGCCGGGTGACAATGAACGTATTGAACACTTCGTTCAAGGCGTTGGCCTCCCGTTCCAGCACCCCTTCCGTCACCTCGATGCCGCTCGCCCGAAGCCGGGCGATTCCGCTGCCAGCTACAAGCGGATTCGGGTCGGTTGCCGCAACGACAACCCGCTTGACGCCTTCGCGAATCAGCCGGTCGCTGCACGGCGGCGTCCTGCCGAAGTGGCTGCACGGCTCCAGCGTCACATAGGCCGTGGCGCCCGCCGCTTCGCTTCCCGCCATGTCCAGCGCGTGAACTTCGGCATGCGCTTCGCCCCGCTTCAGGTGGGCGCCCATGCCGACAATGCGTCCGTCCTTGACGATGACGCAGCCAACGACCGGATTAATGCCCGTCTGTCCGGCCGCCGAAGCGGCCAGCTGCAAAGCCAGATTCATGTAATACTCGTCGTTCAGCAACCTCACAGTCAATTGACGCAGCCTCCTCTCCTGATTAGCTTGCCGGAAAATGCGAAAAAGCCCTCTTTTTGCTTAACAAAAAGGGGCTTGTGAGAAGTGTCGCGTTCAGGTAAAAAAACGCAGGCGGAATCCCTTGCAGCGAGAGATCGCAATGCAATGCCATGCATGCTGCTAAGGCCGCGTCGATGCATGCCTAAATAAACCTTGCCCATGTCCAAAAACACATGGCAAGAAGACATGCTCGAACAGATACACCTGTGGCAAGTTGAGTATGTGAAATAACGCACATACGCACGCAGACAGTCTATCGCCGATTCCGCTTTCCCTTCTCCCATCCAGACTATACTGTCGGTCTCGGAATTGCACCGAGTCCACCGGCAACCAGAATTGGCTGCACGGGTCACGGACTGAGTTCGGCCTACACAAACCAGCCGAAACATCACCGCCGGTAGGGAATTTCACCCTGCCCCGAAGGTAAGCTGTATGAACTTGTGGTCTACCAGAAAAACATACCTAGCATTGATTGCAATAGTACCATCGCGAAGTAAAAATTGCAAGTTGCCTTTTGCCCTTAAACGGGGCCACATACCCTTTTCGCTTGCTCCCTAGCATTCGCCGAGACTCGTTTGTTAACTCTGACATAAAGTATAGAGAATCCAATAACAAAGGAGGACGAAGCGATGAACCGGACGGTTGTAAAAACGTTCAAGCATAAAGTAGGCAAAAATCAGTTTGTCATCATTAAAATTTTCCAGAAGGCGATCTCAAAAGTAAGACACGGCAATGCTTTGGCCAGCAATGCGGTTAACGTGAAAATATTCAAGAAACCGAAACTGCGAAAAGTATAATCATCCCTATCCTCTCGGGAAAGGAGGTGATGACCATGTCATTCAAAAAGGACAAAAAACATGACAAGAAAAGAAGCAAACACATTAAAGTCGACGTCTGGCAATCGAGCAAAGCAAGAGCAGGCCAGGGCAATGCCTTCGCAATCAACGCTTCCAATGTAAGTATCGTCAAGAAGAAAATCAACATCAAAAAGAATGTGTTTATCTTTAAGAAAAAAAGACACCACTAATCAAAAAACGCCGAATCCCTTTGCTTAACAGGGCTTCGGCGTTTTCTCGCGTCAAGACACGAAACCGATTAAACTTCCACGATTTGAACGGATTCCATTTTGTCGCGACCTTTGAACGCATCGACATGCTCCATGCCTTTGACGACTTTCCCGAACACGGTGTGCTGACCGTCCAAATGAGGCTGCGGCTGGTAGCAGATGTAGAACTGGCTGCCGCCGGTGTTGCGGCCGGCATGCGCCATGGCGAGCGTTCCGCGCTCATGCTTGTTCGGGTTGATCTCGCAGTTGATCGTATAGCCTGGGCCGCCGGTGCCTGTCGGAATAGGGTATATTATGTACCTATAATTATTTCAATTCAAATGGGAGAGCTATATCTAAGTATACATTATCTTTTTTAAACTTTAACTCTTTAATTATTTTTGAATACATCATCTTTTTCTGCTCAATTGGGGCATGCTTGTATTTGTCCTTCCATTCAAAGAATTCTTCTTTTAGTTTTTCTGAATTCGTCATTTCCAGTTTCGCACTATTTAGTTCATTTTCAATTTCTTTCTGTCTTATCTTATCTTTTTTAATTTCCTCTTCTTTTTTTAAAATTAACTCCTGTAATAATTCGCTACTAAATTTACTCTCCCCCATAATCACCTTGGTTACTTCTGCTTTTAGCATCCCTAGTTCTTTCTCCTTCTTCAATATTTCATTTTTTATTTGATTAATTTCTTTTCCCAATTTGCTAATAGCATCATGAATGAATTTTTTAGATTGTCCCTCAAATGATTTAATGTCTAATTTTGATATAAACTCAATGATTAATTGCTCCACCATATTTTCAAATTTTTTTGCAGAAAAATATTTTATTTCATGAGGAGACCTATTGTCTTTTGCATTATTACATGAATACCTTAGCACCTTGTAGCGTGAAACTTCCCCATTCTTTTTTGTATGATACTTTATACTATAATCTGCTTTCAATTTAATTCCGCAATAGCCACATTTAGCAATACCAGTGAATTGCATTCTCCCTTTCGTCGGATTATTTGCATTATTTGTGTCATTAAAATCTCTCGTCAACCTATTCGAGATATATTCTTGAACCTTCCAAAACTTATATTCTTCAATCATAACAAGTGATGGATTAAATGGTTGCAATAATATCTCTTCCTTGCTTTTTATACGATTGTTTTTGTCTACAGTATTAAATCTTTTGTATCCAATATAAACAGAATTTCGTAAAAGTCTCACAATGACATTACTTCTCCATTCACCACCCACCCTTGTTTTATAATTATGTTCATTTAGGTATGACGCGATTCTTTCAGAGCCAAATCCAGAGTAATAAGCAAGATCGAATATCTCTCTAATAATAATTGCCTCATCCTCAAAAATAGCCAATGCTTTTATCGTCTTGTCTTTTTTGGGATGTGGAATCTCTGTATCTATTACCTTGTATCCGTATGGTGGAGTTCCCCCCATGAATTGCCCTTCTTCGTTGTATTGCCTCATAAAATCACTTACTCGTTGAGATGTGCTTAAACTTTCTCCCTCAGACTGCCAAAATATAATACTGGTTGTTAATCTGGATGCATGTGTTTCTACGTTAAGATAATTCTCAACAGTGGAGTACGTTTTTACCCCATTATTAAATAACTCAAGAAGATATAGCGTGGTATCCATAAATAATCTACCAAGTCTGTCGCCTTTGTATATCAATAAAATGTCGAATTCTTTGTTTATTGCTGCTGCTAAAATGTAATTAAGAAGTTCTCGGTCCATCGCCTTATTCTTAAATGCTGAGACACCATTTTCACTAACTTCTTTTGTTAATTTCCAATGTGGTTGTGTTTCAATATATTTTCTGCATGAGGTCCTTTGTGTTGGAATTTCATCATTAGTTAATTGAGATTTGGTTGATACCCTATACAGTGTCCAAACCCTTAGAAAAGCTGTCATATCATTTCCTCCAATATGCATATTTTGCCTACATTATTATTATAAAATAAAAAAAGAAAATTCTCTACAAGATTTCTCTTGCAAAGAATTCTCCTACCTGTTTTATTGAGTTATTAATTTCATTAGAATCATCACTAAATTTTATAAGTACTTTAAATCCGTGGTTGTTTCTCTCACATGATAGTGTTCTATTTTCTCGATCATAATTATATTTTTCTTCATTAAAAAAAACTGGCTCCAACACTTTTCACCTTAGACTATTAATGATCTAGTCTTCCTTTACTGAAATTTTTTGAATTAAGCTTCCTATCCACTCATGATTCCTTTTCAATTTTGAAATATCGATATAATTTTTTCTCAAATAAATTTCGGATGAATGTTCTACAAATTCACTAATCAAATATGTATAATTAACTTTCTTTTTTAGATAATTAATTTGAATGCCAATGTTTTCACAGTCATCTCTATTTATTGTTGACTTTTTGCTCTCTTCAGCGAATATTAAAAAGTCATTAATATGTACAAAGTAAACTATATTGGGTTCAGATTTAGTCTTAAGATTTCGTTCTCTAAAATTTAAAACAAGCCCTGAAATTACTCCATCTTTTGTTGCAGCTTCCATCAATGCAATAACTTGATTATGTTTAATCATAACTTTTGTCTTCTCGTTTTGTGGTGTCTCATATGGTTTTATTGGATTAAAACTAATGGATGCGTCTTTTGTACTTTTTAATTCCAATAACCAAAGAAACGGTGGGCTAAACTGAAGACAATCATACGGATTTTCTGGCGTAAATGTAGATTTGTTTCCTCTATTCCATTTGGCAGCATCTCTCAAACGAAGATAATAAATAGGCAGATCTTTATAACTATTCTTCCAATTCTCCTCAAATCTCTTTCCTTCACTCGTTTTACTTTTATTACTCAATCAATCACTCCTCATTATTTTCAGCAATCATTTCTTTTGTCTCAGTAATTGCTATAAGACATCTCAATGATCTACAACAAACTAGTCCATAGTGTTCTAAAATTTCATCGCCTACGAATAAAGTTCTTCTACATAAATTATTTGCACATATAGAATATTCTTCTGGGGATTCACCCTCATCTGTATATTCAAATCGATCCAGTTATACCACCTCCTTTCTCATTTCTGAATGAAAGAGTGATTTTATCGGAATTTTCGTCTAAATAAACCAAGTAACTCCTTGATATTTTTGAAGGTGAATTGCTCAATCGAGTCATTTCTACCTCCTTCATTGTGTTCGTTCAGTTTTCACAAGGATAGTCCCATCTTCATTTACTTGAGAAATAAGTATTGTTGTATGCTTTACCTTTGAGTCAAAATATTTATGTGGCTTAAATTGAGATCCACGTCTATACCCTTGAATAACTAGTTTAGTGCCACGTGTAAACCAACTTTTCTCCAGTATTTCTTTTGAGCCGTCAGCCTTGGATCTAGACACTTGTTTATTATAGTGAGCAAAGGCACCGTCGTAATATTTAACCGTTACCACTCCATCAGTTGTTAAAAGGGTGACCGTGTGTTTGTTTTTGTTCCGATCAAGAACAGTGCCAGCAATGCAAGTTAATTTGAATTTTGGTCTTTGCTTTCCTTTTGAAGTGTAGTGTCCAATAATAACAGGTTCTTCTGACAATGAATTAAAGTCTTGAATTCCATACATTTTTTTATCGATATGTTTCAATTCGTGTTCAGTATAATAAAACGATAATGAATCCATTTCCCATTTACTTAGGTTACCTGAAGCGTTCTTTTGAAACTCTTGTTCATATAAATAATGATTTACATCACTCAATGTGTCTTCATTTTGAAGCCAATCCTTTATACCATTCATTTTATTATCGTATTCTTTTTTGAATATTTTCTCTGAGATAATAGGTAGCCCATTTTCATATTCAACAATGCCATCACTGGTAAATTGCTCATAATAAAAATCAGTTGAAATTTTATCTAATTTGTAAAGTTTATTTTTATCCTCTTCTCGAAACACCTTTTTGGTAACATATTTTCTAAACTTGTATAGTCGCTGATAAAGTTGATGTTCCTCAGGTATTAGGTTATTTTCAATAAGCATATTGAAATTTTGCATTGTAAGCTTCTCTTTTGACGTATGAATTTTTGAAGCAATAAATTGTTTCATCAATCCAACTCTATCTCCAAAGGAATCAAAACAACCTGCCTTAATCAATTGCAATACCTGAGATTTCTTTACTTGACCGGAATCATACATTCTTTCCATGAAATCATTAAGTGATTTATATGGTCTGTTTGCCACTAGCAAAGACGCAAGTTCATCTCCAATACCAACAAGACCTTTGAATCCATAAATTATTCGTCTAGTTTCAAAATCGGGCTTAAAACCGAATGAAGCTTTATTAATGTCAGGTAGGCCAATCTTTACTCCATGCTGTTGCATCATGCCTATTGCTGCTGCAACTTTTCCGTAGTTTGTAGACTTGTTTTTCTTTTCTTCTTCATCCTCGTCTTCGTCTTCTTCAGTGCTTGCTGAATTTACAGTTAAACAAGCCGTGTTCCAGTAGAGAGGATCATATTTAAAATAAATGTTAAGTTCTTGAAGAGCTATCAGACTATATGCCAAGGTGTGTAGTAAAGAGAAAGAATCCATTTTACCCCCTCTTTCGAGGTACTTTAACACTCATTAATTTGAGTGGGAGTAGACTATATCTTCATCCACACCATAATAATTTGTTTTATACATCCATTTGAAACCAGAATAACGATTTCTATTTCCTTTGCAAACCTGCGAAATCATGCCATTATCAATTTTATTCAGTTCTTTATATGCCTCTGTAATTGTTTCATATTCAGTAATATACTGACCGTCCAATGTGAGTTTTACGACACCATTATTATATTGTACTATCTTCTTACTAATGTCTTTTATGTCATGAGAATCATTTTTATATCTCCACTGAAATCTACCGGAGAACATATTTCTTCTCAAAACACTTGCACTTATAGAACTTACGTTAATTCCTGTTTTCCTTGCTGCTTCAGAGATTGATATATAAGTTGCAATATAATTTCCTTTTAGATCATATTGCTCCACTTCTTTGGATGTTGGAACTAATCCATGATCAAAAGCATGTTTCATGTTTTGGGATTGTGTAACCCATTCAAGATTAGTTGCATTATTATTTCTCTTATTTCCATCTTTATGATTTACATGAAGAAGTAAACTTCCCTCAACAAAATATTCTGCAACTAATCTGTGCGCATATCTGTAATAAGCAGTATTATTTATTTTTAAACAATATTGATTGTAACCATTCTTTTTATTATATTTGGGCTTAAGAATTCCTTTATTCTTCCAATCTAGTCTAAATACATTTCTGCATCTTCCAAAATTTGAAATTTCATAATTTGTTTTCTTGTTCTTTATGTATATTCTTTTCCATTCTTCCACTCTGTCACCTCCTTTGGTGTGGATGTGTGGCACTTCGCAAGCAGGAATCGCACCTGCAAGCTACTTCCTTTCGGAATAGTCGTTTAACCTTCCCTGCAAGGGCTTGGCACAGGATCACCGTTTCCAAGGATTTAGGCTTCCCCTGTTAGCCTTATCACTAACAAGTCATTTCCTACTTGAACTAACGTTGATAAGACACCTTGTTTTTTCCAAGTTCACCACATTTTTAACTATGTATTACTACATAGTGGAGCATTTACTACCCCTCTTGTCGCTTGATCTGCACATTCCAGACGTAATTCAATAACGCTTCTGAAGCTCCAACTGACTTCCCCTTTCTGTAAAAGATATCTCGAACTTCTTTCATATCTTTTTCAGACTTTTTTGCTATTGCTTTTCTTAATTTATTTGATAATGCTACATCAAAAGCAGCTACCTTTTCATCCATAACTATTTGCATTACCACTTCTTGGGTATCTGCAACTCCATAGATATCCTTCAAATACTTCTCCATGGTTGTTATGTCTTCTTCATTTAGATCATGACTAGACATCTCTTCATACCAAAGAGAGATATCATTTTTAAATCGTACATATTGGTCAACAGGCTGCTCATTTCCTCCATCACTCATTAGTCGCATCAGAGAGTTTGCAACTGCTGTTTCTAATAAATTTGATGGCTTCACCTTCTTGGCTGTCTCAATTCCTATCTGAGTATTAAATTGGAAAAGATCTATCACTTCTCCCTCGCCAAGTTTTTTCCACATCTCTGGGTTTTCATATTCAAGGGTATTAGGATGAAAATATTTGTTATATGTTGCACGCAAACTGCCCTGCCATTCAATTTCTCCATATTCAACCAACAGGTTCATGGTTTCCCTTATTTTATCTAGAGCTTCAATTGTCAAAAGATCGTATTTTACATTTCCTAAATATTCACTATCACCCATTGAGAATTGAGTTATCCACTGACCATTTGGAGCTTTCATCATTGCATTGCTTTCAATAAAATCACCATTAAATATATATATACCACCAGCATGAATACTTCGTTTATTTTCTATCCCTTCAATTTTTAGAGCTACTTCTTTTAAATTTTCATATTTATTTATTTCATTTATAAATTCTTGAACAGGCTCCCTTTGTTTTTCTTCATTTCCAATTAGACAATCAGAAAGCGACCAGTTGCTACCTCTTTCGAACGGAATTAAAGAGGCAATATGCATTCCAATGTCGTTATCTATACCTAACCCACGACATGCCGTAAGTATTGCACTTTTAGAGCCTTCAGTGCCAAACGTTGCAATATTGAGTACACGGCGTTCGCCAAACCTAGATTTAAAAGCCTTTAGGATTGTCAACCTTTTTGAACCTTCCGTATCGATATCTATATCCGGCATATCTGGTCGTGAATGATGTAAATGTCTCCAGTGTGGAAGGTTATAATCCATCGGGTTAAACTGAGTAATATCGAGTAGATAGTTAATCAAGAAACCCGCTGCTGATCCACGCGCAATTCCTACTAAGCTATTCCCTCCACAATCATCCCAAATAATATTAATAATTTCACGGACAGTAATATAATAGGAGGACATTGTTTGCTTTAAGGCTTCAGTGATCTTCCATAACTCTTCAAGTTCAATGTCAATCCTGTGTAAAATTTTATGAAAATATTCTCTTGTGAGTAAATTTCTTGGAAACTTATCATCAAAACCGTCTTCAATAAGTTTCATTAAATATCTATCTTGTTCTTCATTTGAGTTAGCCATCAAAGCTATGTATTGATATTTATCATATGCTGGTTTGAATAAATGTCTTAAATTGAATTCTGGCAACTCAATCTTGGGTATTACTGGATCATGAAAAAGATCATACTCTTCGATCATATCACCAATCATTAATGTGTTATGTATTGCTTCTGTGATTTGCTCTTGAGTTAGACTTCCTTCATGTCCTAAACGTTTAATAATCTCATCAATACTTTGAACAAAACATGCTTCGTAAAAACTTTCTGTTTCACGCTCGCCATCTTTTGAATTTAAATAGGCTTTATGTATAATTAAATCTTCTGGTCTTAAAAAATGTGAATCAGTTGCGACGATGGTCTTTAGACGATAATAATTGGCAATCTTGATAGCTCTTTGATTAAATGTAATCTGTTCCTTTGATAATGCTGGTTGTAATTCGATAAAGAATTTGTCTATTCCAAAAACATTGATGCACCAATTAATAAATTCATCAATTTCTTCTTTTAATTCACTAATAGCTTCTGCATCTTTTATTTCTTTTCGTTCTTCTTCAATTAATTTAAGAGTATTGATAGCTAGTTCCCCACCAAGACAAGCTGAAGTCGCAATAAGATGTCCTTTATCCTTATTAACAATATCAGCGAGCACTTGTTTTTCTGTAGGTACGCGCTCCATTAATCCTGTCGTGAAACTATTGCTCCAAGCTATTGAGGATAGTTCCCTTAGCTGTTTGTGACCAGTTGAATCGCATGCAAGTAGAATAAAGTGAGGAAATTTTGTAACTCCACTCTGATAATTGTCACGAACGTCTTCAAGCGAATCAACCAAATAAATTTCATTACCAAGAATAAGCTTAAAATCCTCTGGCATCTCTCCTTTTTTCTTCATTTCTTTCGTTACTTTTATAGCTTCTACGTGTGCCGATAACACTTCATGATCAGTGATCGCTAAGCCTTTATAATTTAGTTTCGCTGCTGTTTTGATTAAATCCTTTGTTTTGTTTATTGAATCAACTAAACGAATATTGGACTTAGCAGTATGATTATGAAGACCAATGTATCCACAACATTTCTCCAAACATTTACCTCCTTCAAACACGGCGTATGATAACCATGTTCTCAATTAACTTAAATATAAGCTATAAAGGATTCCTTTTAGCGACATTAACCTGTCCAAATATTATTTTCAAAATAGCATTCTGGACACCATTCATAATAGATCGTAATCATAACTGAATTACCTTTGCCATCCTCAAGTTCAAGATCCTTGTATCTTGCCTCTGTCATCTCTCCACAACCATTTGGACACTGCTCCATTTGACCAACTCCCCATGCAATTGTTCTTTCACTTGCTTTCATTATTAAATGGACACTTGTCGGGAATGGCTGATTTATCATACCAGTCTAATAACCATAAACATCTTCTTTCAAAAGCTTACAATGAATCTTTCTAACATCTTCCCATGAATCAGGAGTCCACACTTTCTTAACTTCAGCATGTGGGCATTTATCGCAGGATTCAATCTCCACCGAAACTATAATTTTTTTCTCCCCCCAAAACTCATGTAAAATAACTCTTTTATTCGCTTAATCTTCAAATGGACATCCTTCTTCTTCTTCATTGACCCATTTCATATACTCATCCTTTGGAACCTCTCTAACAACAAAACACTTCTTAGCAAGAATGTTATTGTCGTATTTCTTCTGAAAATCATCATATTCAATTTTCACTTCAAGTAGAGCACCATTAAATTTATATGAGGACTTATCAATTTCATTTTTCTCATTGAAGTATAGGAAATCACCTTTTGCTTCTGCAATCTCGCCAATTTTATAAGTAAAATTACTATCCCAATGGCTTTTATATGTATTGTCTTCCTTTTCAACAAATTTATAAAACTTATTATTTTCTATGTATTCTTTTCCTGAAACTTCATCATAAAACGCTGGTTTAAGTGCCAATACACTAAGTGTATTATTATATCTAATTTTATATACTTTATCTTTAATTGTTGTGATCTTAATGTTCTTCTTTTTAATTGTATCAATAACGTCATCTAAATCATCAAATTTAACTTCTTCAGGTTTCTTGAAATAATCCTCATCAAGACACAAATCTTCAATTTTATCAATTACCTTATCTAGACTAAACTCTTCACCTTCACTGAATTTGATAATTTTGTCGTAATTAATACCATACATACCACCCAAATGATCTTTTAGCTGCTCCGCGTTTTTGATATCCAGATCCATGCACTTCATTGCAATGCGTAGGAATTCTGGCTTTGAAATAGTGTAAGATTTGTTATTGTATTTATGAACTCTTAACAATGAAACAACCGGGAAGGCTGTATTTTTATTAAACTTAATAATTCTCTGGGAATTATGTTTTAGGAATTCTTCATGTAAAGTAAATTGTTCTGTCTCAAAATCGAAAGCCCCCATACATACAGTAAAATCGAATGAGTCAAAAATTTCTTGAGCACTTTCAAAAAAATTGAAATGAATCACTTGTATTTCTTTGTCTTCCACTCTCATCAAAATTGATTTCTTGGTCAGCATATTAATCCAATCATCACGATCTTCCCAGCTATCCTCAACAAATTTAACACATAAATCTTCATTTCTAAAGTAAATATCCAGATCATTGATTTTTGTGCCTGTAAAAAGACTTGTAATGGCACCTCCAGCAATAAAACATTTATGCATTTTCAGTCGATTCACTAGCGCAGTTCCCAGATAGTCATACAGTTTATTCTTTTCAAACTGGTACAATTTTCGATTGCTTGTTTCAATATGATTTTTAACAGCTTCTTCTACTACATTCAAAAGATTATTTGACATTTACATTTCTCCTTTTTTATTTTTATATAAAATGATACTTTTATTGGCTTATATTTCCACTTGAAAACTGATATAATAAAATTATTGAAGCATGAGGAGGAAAGCCCATGACTAATTATTCAATCAATTTTATTAACAACTCAAATCGTGATTCCAGTATAGTCATATTTCAACAGGTACCAAATACGAATCAGATAGCGTCAATTTCCCTAGCTTGGAAAACATTTGATACACCAGCAAATTCTACGCTTACATGGAATATTGATTATAGTCAGTTTACTAATAATTTATTCATAGGGGCTACTGATAAAGAAAACAGTGGTGCAACATTAAATCAAAAAGACTTGATGAGTATTCAACCACTTGATCTTCAATCAACAGATATCAATCTTGAACTGAACTATGAAGGTAATAAGATAGTCATTCGTGAGACAAGCAATAATAACGATGAGGGGCTATAGCCTCTCTTTTTACTCAAATGGGTATTCAGAAAAGTAATTCTGTAATCAGTGATGCTTCTGATGGAAATCTCTCATATATGTATTTAGTTAATTTTTGAATGTCTGAATTTGAATGCTCGTCGTTTCGTTTAAGCATTGCAATTCGACAGTAATTAAACATCCAGTTGAGCAGTTTTACTTGTTTTTCATTTAAGCCTGTCTTAATTTCATCATAAGATACTATACCTCTGATTTCATCCTGTGTTGTCTCCTCCTCCCACCAATCATAATCCTCACCTTTTCTGAAATATGCAATATGTATTGATCCACTTTCTGTTGTTACTATATACTTCTGATCATATTTTTTCATTTCATTCACCCCAAGATTCTATAGGATGAAATAGATGTGGTACGATATATGGTTCTTGCTCTTCTCCGTCTGGTTCACTGTTCTGAACGAGCATGAACATATTTTTAATGCGATGGTGTTTTGGCAACTCTTTGTGCAATGCATCGTAGCCACTTAATTCAACAGGAATCTCAACAAATTCTTCAGTATAATACTTCCCACTTGGCTTAAAATATGTAACTTTTACTTTTTTCATATTAACTAACTCTTCCTTTTCGTTTTTCGGCAACTTCTTAACATTGATTATTAAATTGTATTTAATCCCTATGAAATCTAGTTTTTATTGGAATCTAGTTCAACTGCCTCTACATTCTTAATTGTAAAAAAATGAGGTTCATTATTTGTCTTCTTTAACCATTCTTTAAATGTCTCTGTCAACATATTACTTAGCATTTTTTCATCCTCATTTTTTACTTTTTCAAGCCATGATTCTGCCCAATGACCACATTGATCGTATGCTTGCTCTTGAGCAGATTCAATGGCATGCCATGCATCAATATAATAATCTGGATAGAATATTTGACCTACGTTAAATGAAGTACCCTCATACTTTTCTCCTTCATAATCTTTATAGCCATCTGGCTCTGTAAAGTTTTTGCGACCCGCTTCAATCGCTTCTTCTTTTGTATCAAATTCTCCTTCATCACATCGCCAGCTCTCATTATCTTGACCAGCATTATACATCCATTTACTAACCATTTCATTCATTTTTATACTCTCCTTTTTCTAACGAAATTCAAATTTTATTGGCATTTAACTTGTTTGGCCTCCTTATCTTTTGTATCATGAATGATTGAGGAGGTGGAATCATGTTAAAAGTAAAAATCTCTATTGATGACGGGGCTGGTAAAAAAGCTGATATTGAAATTAATGAAACTGATAACTTAAGTAAGTTAGTGATTATTCAAAATGTGTTTCAGCTCTTTGGAATAGATTCAGATATCATGGAGATGGCGAAAAATTATCAAAGAATTGGTGAAGCCTACAGTGCCTTTTTTAATCAAATTGAACCAATAGAACCAACAACAATAAATAAGATTGAATCGGACATGAATGAAATTAAAGAAAAACTAATTCAAGGGTTTACTGAAAATAAAGAAGAATTAGAAACTACATACAAGGAAACAGACGATCAACCTGAATTTATTAGAACAGGTATTAGAGAAAGAGAAGACGGAACTAAACTCTATCGCTTACACTACAAATGCATCGCATGCTGGAACAGGGGAAACTATTGGGTTTATCAGGACTCAAAAAGAACTTGGTGTCATAGATGTCAACATGAACTAAATGTTTACCCAGCACATCCTGAAGGCTTTCCCAATCGTGATACATTTGGAAATTTCTTTGTAGCTGGCGATTTTAAAGATTGGAATCTTAATTGGAGTTAGGTGAAAACCTATCTCCGTTTTTATTGTTATAAAATGGAGTTATTTATTGACTTATCGATAACTAAAAGTTGTATAACCTGTTTCATACATGATCCCTCCCGTAGATGTATCAACAATTTTCATGCTGTTTACTGTAACAAACTTTCGATTCATAACTTCATGGATTTCAGACATAGCGCGAGTTTCACTAATGAATCCGCCAATCCACCGACGATATATTTGTTCAAATGCATTTATCCTTTGATTCATATCTTCTCCTCTCCTGACGAAAGTCGCCCTTTATCGCAATTGAATTTTTTGAGAAAAATCTAAAAACTTAATAATTCTATTGGATTGTCTTCTCTTCCTATAATCAAAAGACAATCTCTTATGTTCAGCTATTCCATAAAAGATATCCTCGCACATCTCTACTGTGTAATAAAGTAATGTTGGTAGGATCATGTATACAATCTTCGTAATTTCTTTAGCTTCTTCAAAATCAGTGAAAACATAATTTAAATCCCCATCTCTCGTTATTCTAATTCCCTCTCCTCTGGTTGTGACGATATGCAAACTCTTATTCCAGAAATTATCCAGACTTCCTATATTCGACGAATATCTCGTATTATAAATCGAGTCTGAAGACATAATTACACAACCAGATTTCTTTACAGCCTTATCAATTATTGACTTTTTCTGATATTCTTTAAGGTGATCCGGGGCATATACATTTGCTTGTTTGTACAGTAATCGGTCTATTAGTTCACTTGGGTTAACATACAACCATTCTATAAGCATGAGATTATCTTTTAGTGGTTTTCTTAATAGAGTCAGTGCTATGTTGTAATTCATTTGAGTTAAACTTCTTAGTGCTTCATTAATAAAATTGCAAAAATCTCTTACTAAATAAAGAAAGTATCTTTTATAGGAATGCTCTTCATAAACACCTTTAAACTTTTCATCCAACAACCATGCATTACCTGAAAAATCATATTTATACATATCTTCTTCCGAAATTCTTACATTTGTTTTTACATAATTCTCATTATATCCTAGCCTTATTATCCAATTTAGATTATTTAAATAACTGGCACATATATTATTGCATAGTATTATTTTCTTTTTATCGTTCAACTTACCATTCCTCCAAAATTTCATTGAGATGCATCTTTTATTTATAAAATTAATAATGTACACTTTAATATGATTAAAAAAAATAGACATGAAGCTTTTATTTATATACACTAAGATTACTTCTGCAAATGATTATATTTATATTTTGCAACTTGGGAAGCCATTTCGGAAACAAACTTCTCAAGATTTTTGAAGCAATATTCCTTTTGTTCTACATTTTCGGCTTTATCCAATTGCTGCGTCCAATAAATTACTTGGGATCGAAGTGTTTCTAAATTTCTACAAGCATCAATTTTTTCCTTGAGTTCCAATTTAATCATCCTCCACAATTTGAAGATACCACAACACATATTGTGTTGTAAACCTATGATTGTGTTGAAATAATTAATATTTCTTTAGGATCTATATAATATGTGTTGGTGATGCTGATGGAGTTACATGTTAAGCTTAGAAATGAACGAGAAAGACGTAACTGGACGCAGAAGTATCTCTGCATGCTTATAGGAATCAATCCAACAACATATTCAAATTGGGAACAAGGTTCTCGAAAACCAGATCTTGAAGCACTTATTAAGTTGGCTGACCTATATGAAATCACTCTTGATAAATTGGTTGGACGAGATTTTAATCAGCATAAAGAACCAGTAAAAGTCGATTTAGAGCTGTTGCAATTTTTTGCTGAAGTCCAAGCCTCACCTAGCCAAAAGAGAGATGAAATCATGAGATACTGGAAATACATTAATAATCTTAATTAGAGGGAGACTTTTATGCTTCGTACATATAATTTCACAGGCGGCGATGATTATTTCATTGTTCGAATGAAATCTATTCCAAGTTATGATGCAACTCCAAGGAATGTGTTTGATTACGTCATAATTTTTAAGTTTAAGCAACAAGATGATAACTGCTTAATTGAACTTAACCTTGTAAACAAAAAATCAATTGATTTATTCGAATTAAATTCTAAAAATGTCAAGTACATTGAATATACTGGTGGATCATTAAAAATAAATGAATTTATCGAGATAAAAAAAGTACCTGAAGAATTTCAAACCAATTTTATTGCGACGGTATCTAATGTTATCATAAAGAGGAATGATTTAACCCACATTACGAATCTAAACATACTGCTTTTCACTGACTATACTGGAAAAGATGCCAAAAGATTAAATGTGGGTACTCCTTCATCTTTTTCACCATTGTTTCAAGTCGAGTATAGAATCAATCGCCTTGATATCAAAATCGATGAAAACTATTCGGCCATCACTGCTCTTCGTAATATAAGAGAAAATAATTATCAGGAAGTAATAAATGCTCTTCAAAAAAACATTGAAAAGCTTGAATTGGAACAAAGTTTTTTAATCAATGAGTATCAGAAATTGTACATCTCCCTATTTTAAAATAGCGGAGTTCTTTTTTTCTCAATAAAACAAGTATTTTATCCTAATTTTCTACAACTTAATATGTATTTTTTATTTATCTTTGAAATTAGATGTTCATCATACTTCTCATAATAACTTTCAAAACAATTCTTAGCGTATGCTTGTTTCTTTTTACCTTTCATTCATTCCCTCGATTCCCACAAGATTAACACTTTTATCGCCTACATATGTCGCTTTGACTTTACCACTTTGGATAATTTCATCAAGTAATTCTCTTGTGAATATATATTTTTTATTTTCAAATTCATATTTAACATTAAAATATGGATGGATTGATCTTATCTGTTTTCCTTCATAACATCTATCCATAAAAAACTGTGCAGCCTCAGAAGTCACTTATTCATCCTCCCATGAATGTTATTTTGATAAAAAAGATTAAGTTAAGAGCCATATGAGAAAGAATGTTTATTGCAATATTATTTGTCCGTTTATAAGCCCAACACCAAACAAGTCCTATGGCAAGAAATCCAATCCAGCCAGCGTAATTGTAATGACTCAATGCGAAGATCAGAGAACTCAACACAGCTCCAGCCCAAAATCCAAACTTTTTATCTAAGTATCCGAATATGACTTTTCTGTAGATGATCTCTTCGTTTACTGATGAAAATATTACAGACATTACAGGAGCAGCAACCATGTGATATGCAAAACTAATGTCTGGCGAGCTGATTCCGATCAATTGAATAGCAATATTTGCGATTGCTTGCCCAATAGCTCCAATGATCAAGGTTTGATAAGTTAATATCCAAAAATATCTATCTTTTATGTATTTGTTAAAATCAAATTCTACTATTTCGTTTCTGAAAGCAAAACAAATTGCTATAAAGTTTATAAGCGGAAATAAAACAATAGTGTAATTACTTGGATAAGCAGCCATGGTCCAAAGTAGCATAAAGAAAATCAATAATACCAAAAGTTTTTTATTTATGAGAATCTCCCTTTCACTGTCTTATTACTTTTTAATAATTAATATTCAGTCGATGTTTATGGCCTCACCTCTCTATAAAAGAATAACTAACAAGTTTTTCCTCTTGTTAGTTATCATCATATCATCACATTTAAATTTAGTCAATTATATATTTTTTACTTTAAATCGCAACTTCCATCTTAATACTTGGATGATGAACATAATCTAACAATTTGAAATCATCAATGGTGAAATCGTCAAAGTTTTTCACTTCAGGATTGATCCATAGTGTAGGAGGATTTAATGGAGTTCGATTTAATTGTTCTTTAAGTGGTTCTATGTGTCGCTCATAAACGTGACAATCATTTATATTAAATGTAAGAGTACCCACATCATATCCTGTCACTTGAGCAATCATTCTTTGTAACACATAATATTGAAAAACGTTAAAAGGATTTCCTAATGCCATGTCATTTGACCTGATTCCTACAACCAAATGAAGTTTCCCTTCCTTCACGAGCCACTGATTATGCCATACACAAGGATATAAAGACATTAGATGCAAATCGTCAATATTCCACAGCGAAATTATGTGACGGCGAGATGCTGGATTTTTTTTCAATTCTTCTATAAGATTATGAACCTGATTTGTGACTACTGGCTCATAGGTAAGCAAACCATTTTCTCTAACAGTTTCATATTCTCCTGTATAGATTTCTTTCCCAAGTTGATATCCATATGCCTTCCCAATTGTATCGTCAGACATTGTCCATTCTTCCCATATCTTAACATTGTGTTCCCTTAGATAAGTTACATCACTCGTACGATGCACATAGAACCATAGTAATTCATGAATAGCAGTCTTCCAAGCCACTTTCTTTGTTGTCAAAATTGGTACTTCAGTATTGTCAAAAACAATCTGTTTTGAAATCACACTTTTTGTATATGCAAGACTTCCATCAGCCCATTTAGTACGAACCGTTTGATCTCTGTCCCATACACCATTATCTATAATATTTTCTACTAACTCTTTGTAGATCTGATCGTATTTGCTCATTTAATCACCTCATATGAATTAAGGGAGACTCTTATGAATCTCCCTTTTGTATCTTACTGTGCTGCTTCTATTTGACGCTGAATTTCTCGTTCTAACTCTTCTTCTGGTGGTTGCCATTCTGTTGGCTTCAAAATTTTTCCTTGCTCGTTGTATTGAACAGTACCATCAGGCCATATTTTAGCCATGTTACAATTATGGACAATATCGAATAGTGATTGAGGTTCAACATTGATTAATGTAAAATTCCCCTCATTAAAGTAACTTAAATCAGTAAATCCGTCTGATTGTCCAACAAGGACCTCATTTTCATTTCTGGGATACGGCTTAGAACATTGTTTAACAAACGAAGTGTCCATTCGATCAAGAAGTTCAGTATAGACTTCTTGAAATTCAGTTTCATCTTTACAAACCGTTTGAAGGATCTCAATAATTTCTTCGGTAAGAAATCCAAGACGATTAAGAAGCAATTCTTTGTTCATTGGGGTTGGAACGATAGGCATTCCAATGTTAAATGCACGATGAAAATCTTGAACCTTCTGATAATTGGATTTTGTCATATAAGTTTTGAATTCTCCTTTCATTGGGTTTTATAAATTAATCGTTAAAAATAAAATCTTCATCTTTTATTGATTCAATATTGGCCTTTACATATCCGTTTCCTTTTAACGAAAAGAAGTCATACGATTTTGTTTTTGTATTTAAACCATTGAGCACCACTGGATTTACTTGTTCCTCTTCAAAAAATGGCTCAAAGCCAAGGTTTTGCAAAGCTTTATTGGCGTTATATCGCAAAAACTTTTTTACATCATGAGCAAGTCCGATACTCCCATACAAATCCTCAGTGTAATCAACTTCATTCGAGTACAATTTGTTCAACAGATCGATGACAAATTGATACAGTTCGTCTTGAACCTCTGCTGGCTGTCTATTATAAATCTCTTGAGCTAATAACCCAATATATACGCCATGAATCGCCTCGTCACGAATGATCAAGTTAATAATCTCTCCACTCTGCATTAGTCGTCCCTGACCATAACAAAGTAGAGGAAAATAAAAACCGCTATAAAACAAAAAACTTTCCAGATATACAGATGCTACCATCGCCTTAAACAAAGACGGTTCATCATTTTCTTTAATCTCATTATAGACTTGGACAATAATTGAAGCCTTCTTCTGAAGATACTTATTACTTTTAACCCATTCGAAGACATCTCTAATTTCCTCAAGCGAGGCCAATGAAAGAAAGATATTTGAATATGACTTTGCATGAACTGCATTCTCCATCATAGCCATAAAGTTCAAAACGGCTTTTCTTTGATGTCCCTTTACTTGACTCATAATCTGAGGCATGCCTGTATTACCCTGCTCAGTATCAAGTAAGGTAAGTCCAGCTAGTGCTTTCTTATATACATCTTTTTCAGCTTGGGACATCGACTTCCATGTTAGTAAATCGCCGTTCAAGCTAATTTCCTCTGGAAGCCAAAACTGTCTTACATTTTGCTCATAAAACATTTGAGTGAAATTATCATCATTTCTTGACCAATCCGCAGCGTCATATACTTTTGTCAATTGATAAATCCCCTTCTCTTATACTTGGCAAGACAAACAATTGTCTCTTGAGGTGTCTTTTGTTCTCGCATAGTAAAGCGTCTTAATTCCTTTATGATGAGCATAAAGGTCGATCTTTGTTAGGTCTCTTGTGGTCATAGTATCCTTTAGGAATAAGGTAAAACTAATCCCTTGGTCGATATGCTGTTGAATTGTTGAAATCATATCAACAACATTAAACATGTCCATGTCGTATGCTTCGGTGAAGAAGAACCAGTTATCAGCAGAGAGGAAGGGCATCGGATAATATGTTTTGGAATTACCGTATGTTCTCTCTTCAATTCGTTCCATAATTGGCATTACAGATGCTGTGGCAGATTGAACGTAAGAGATTGATCCTGTTGGGGCGATGGCTAAACGATAACTATGAAACAATCCATTTTGCATAACTTGCTCTTTTAGACTTTGCCAGTCTTCTTTTGTTGGAATATAAACTCTCTCAAAAAGCTTCTGCGTCTTTTCATATTGAGGTGAATAATCTTGATTAATATATTTATCAAAATATTCACCAGTTGCATATGTAGAATTCTTGAATCCATTAAACCTTGAATTGGTTTCTACAGCGAGTTCCATAGAACGCTCCAATGAGTAATAATTCACCATCATAAAAAAGGTATTTGCAAAATCTCTGGCAATTGGACTTTGATATTGAATTCTATTTTTTGCGAGAAAACCATGAAGGTTCATTGCCCCTAATCCTACGGACCTCATGATTTTATTAGCCTTCTGCACTGCTGGCGCATTAGCAATGCATGTATTCTGGCTAACTGTCGTCAAAGAGTCTATCGCTAACTTTACTGTCTCCTTAATGGACTTATTTTTCATCACATTTTCAATATTCAACGAACCAAGATTGCATGAGATATCTAGGCCAATGTTATCTTCGTTTCCATAATCGTTATATTGGGAAACCTGAGATACCTGAAGCACTTCAGAGCATAAATTACTAAATTTTACAATTGATACTTCATTCAGTACGTGTTGCTTATTCACATTATCTTGAAACATAATATATGGGTACCCAGATTCATATCGAAGTACTGCTAACTTTTCAAGCAGTTTACGTGGGTTAATTGTCTCTTTTCGAACATTTGGATTATCAATAAGTTTTTCGTACATCTCAGAAATATTCATGTCATCAAGATGAACACCATATTCCTTATATACAGTATGAGGATAAAATACATACATATCCTTATCTTCTCTTGCAAGTTCAATCATCTTGTCTGGGATTACAACACCAATTGACAATGTTTTAACCCTAACATCCTCATCAGCATTGATTTTTTTAGTATCCAAGAAATCGTTGATATCACGATGGAATACATTCAAATAAACCGCTCCCGAACCTGCTCTTTGTCCCATTTGGTCAGCATATCTGAATGCATGGTCTAGGAGTTTCATTACACCCACAACTCCTTTTGTTGCATTCTCAATGCCCTTTATCGATTCGCCTTTTGCTCTGATCTTTGAAAGGTTTAAGGAAACTCCACCTCCCAATTTCGATAATTGCATGGACATATCAATTGCTTTGGAGATATCGTTTAAAGAATCGCCAACCTCCAGTAAGAAGCAGCTCACCAGTTCGCCCCTGCGTTTTCTACCTGCATTAAGCATAGTAGGCGTTGCAGGTTGATACTCTTGCTCAATGAACATTCTTACTAACTTTTTGGCCTTTTCAAAATCACCTTCAGCTAAGAATAGGGCCATAATAGAAAGTCTATCTTCGTAACGCTCAAGAATTTTCTTTCTATCATTTGTTTTGAGAGCATAGTCATTATAGAACTTGAACGCACTCATGAATGATGGGAAACGAAATTTTTTATCGTAAGCAATTTTAAATACTTCTTTGATTTGCTTAAAAGTATATTTATCTAAAAATTCTTTTTCATAATATTCATTTTCGATGAGATAGTCTAACTTCTCTTTTAGATCATGAAAGAAAACAGTATTTTGGTTTACATGATCAATGAAATAACTCTTAACTGCTTCCTTATCCTTTTCGAATTGAAATTGTCCATCTTTCTTCAGAATGACTTCATTGTTCAGTTGAATCCATTTTGGAATTTGTGACAAGCTTTTGTACCTCCTGAGTGAATATATCAACGTCTGATTTTAAACCTGATAACTCGAATTTATGTAATATTGGCACTTCATAAGCAGAAGAGATAATGTCGGCACTTAATGCATACATATCTCCCCAGCCCTTATTCCCACTGGCTGCTACCGCAACTAGGTATTTATAGTTATTATTCAAAAAATCTAATGTGGATCTTGGGACTTGCCCTTTCCCAGTAGTGTATGTAACAAGAACATATGGTTCATTAACAATCAAGGTATTATGTATTTTTTCTTTATTAAATCCTTGTATCTTCTTTACAAACCTTTCAACGTTTCCAGTTAAGGAATCAAAAACAATAATCAAAATGCATCACATTCCCTGATAAAATAACTATTTCATTACATTTCTTCAGCAAATCCATTCTCAAGCATGTACTGCATCTCATAATCAAAAATGAGTCTCAAAGCTTCTTTATCAACTGCATAACCTTGATTCAGTAGTTTACTCTGCACATATTCGATCAGTACGTCTTCGTTTAACTCCATGTCCTGTTCACCTCCCCTAATCATAATTTCATCTGTTTCTCATTCTTCCTCATCATCAAAATCATAGAAGTATCCTTGATATTCACAATCTCCGGACTGTGGTAATTCTTCATATGTTTGCCCACAATAATTCTCTTTGAGCACAATTTTTATGTCAAACTTTCCTTTGCCTGAAAAATGTTCACTAATTCCCTTATTTCTATCGCCATTCCCTAATAGTTCATATACATCTTTCCCACCAAAAATTCCATATCCATCATATGCATCTTCGTAAATTGTTTCTGTTGGCGTAACAAGATAGCACTTGCTCTGCTTTGGAGGCATTCCACTATGTATGTTTGCCAAACTTTTACCACTAACAGCACATGTCCAACTAAACATTCCCATCCAAATTCTCCTTTACAACAAAAAACTATTTTATTTTAATAACTCAATTGCATATCTCGATGTTAAGTGTGCAAATAACAAGATTGAAACCGTAACATGAATAAAAATATCTGTCTTTGATAACTGTTCATTATTTATTAATTTCAAAATGCTTTTAACTGAGTTAACGAGTACTGTCAAACTAAATATTAGTAATAATACAACTAACATCTTATCACCTCCTCTCTAGAAACCCATTAAAGAACAGTTTCAAGTGCTTTTAATATCCTATATCGTGTAATGTTGATTCGATGCTGGAAATTAAATTGCGTGTTGATTCTACTCCCATTTCTTCTGCGTCATCACCAAAATCATCAATCCAACTTTGCAAATCATCTTTTGCGGTTTCAAGTAATGCTAGAATTTCTTTAATTTGATCTAATAACGGCAATTTCCTCACCTCTGTTACAGGATAAAATGTTAATTTTATTGACTTTCTCAAAGTTATTAATTAATACCGAAAAAGGGCAAAATAAAGAGATTTTACAGTGAGTCACATAGAAGCATTGTGGAGAAATCGGACTCCGCTCCTCAGCACAATTTGTACTAATCTAGTAAAATATAGTTATAGGGGGTGAAAACAATATGGCAGAAAAAAAGTACATTATGATAAACAAAGAGAATGATGCTAGAATTGAAACTACTGAAAAATTCTTATTAACTTGGATTGCAAAAGGCTTTGAAGTTGAGGAAATTATTCTTCCCGAAGAGGAGTAATCTCCTCTTCTTTTTCTAATAAAAACATGATTTCATTGGTTTATGTGTGATGTGTCAAAACGATATATTTCGGTTCAACATCTAGGTTATAAGTGTCCAGAATAAATGACTTCACTCTTTGCGCAGCCTTTTTAAATTGTTCGGTACTCTCATCTATTACAGTCATTTCTAATCCAGATCCTTCACAGTCATAATCTATTTGTATGATCTCTCCAACAATGAAGTATTTTTGACTGTAAACATCGTCTAAAATTACAATGTCTCCTGACTTACTTTTACGATTAAAGTCGTACTTTGTGTATAGTGAATCTTCTTTTTCCCATTCTTCGTCATTATAATATTCTGATCCAATGTTACATCCAATTAGTATGAAGTTATGGCTGCGAACTCCCATTTGACACCTCCCTTTCTCCTTATGAAATGGCTCTTTTATCGCTTTATAGTTCATCACTCAAATAATCATATAAATCACAAATAAAATCATTGCCAGCGTTCTCAGGAATTTTTTCATCAAGTAATTCATTTGCTGCTTCCCAAAGTGCCGTAAGATAATCAGAGCTATCCATAAAATAGATTGCACTCACAACGGTCTTCAATGCTTCTTTTTCTCGATGTCTAAGCGTGTCAGAAATGTATTCTTTCATCCTTTCATCCATACTTTACATCTCCTTTTTAAGATTTTGGTTCTTTACCAAGTCTCTTCCTACAAAAATATCTGCTGATATGTATATTCTCATCAAGCCATTCGAAAGGGAAATCTTCTTCGAGGGCCAAAGCAATTCTTTCTTCAACATCACAAACTGGCTCTTCTTCAGTAGCATCCTCAGGATGAACATAAAATTCACATTTATAACAATTAGCCTCTTGAAAACACATATGTTCTGTTCCGTTACTAAACAATCGTAATTCTCCTTTTGTTGGTTAATTAATCAATTTCAGTCCAGTTAATAGGGATATTATAGATTCGCGCAAAATCTCTCATGCCCGAACGGTAAGCTTCGGAACGATCAATAATTTTTAGGCAAGTCGCTCTTTCATACAATTCCAGTACTTTTTCCTCTGGGGTTTCTTCAATTTCATATCCATTTACAATAACGTCTAGTAGACTTAAAAATTCGCCACTATCTATATAATGCTCTTGTAATAGCCTACCTTGCTTATTCAATTGGTTTGGGTCACAAAATACAAGGTTATTGATATTTGTAATAATTGCTTTACCATCGTTATTCATAAATACATAATCAATTGCATTTGCAATTTTCTTACTTACTTTTTGTGCCATAACTAATACTCATCCTTTTCTAATAAAATATGCAGTTCATTTTCTTTCTACAGTTACTTTTGACTCGATGTTGATTTAAAATAACTAGCGATCATTGCTAATGTTGCTGCAATAATTGGAATATGATCTTCATTGAATCTATTAGTGCCAAACAAAATATTTAGCCCATCTGTAATAATCCCACCAAACACCTACTTAGCAACGAGACCTCCAAGGTACCCGAAGCCAATATGAATTACTGGTGTAATAAAAAGTGCTAAAGCAATTAGCAGGGTAACTGAAATAAATGTTTTAATACCTGCATACATTTCATTATTTTTCAACTAAATACTCTCCCATATTTTTTATATCACCATAAAACTTGTCTTTTAAAGGCTTTCATATGAAACAACTTTTCGCTTCAGTTCTGCATAAACATTTTTTGTGTAAGTTCCAGATACCACTAAAACTTTATCTCCAAACTCTAGAATAATCTCGCTTCCATGATCATGATAATTTGTCAGTTGTTCATTTTTTAATAACTCAAGGATTTTAAACTTGTCCATTCCTATTTCCCCTTACTTAGATGGTCACGATCCTACCCTTATGTCTGGTTCTAGGATCATACTTATGAAGTCCAATTACTGTTGCAACTTTAACACTGTTCTTCTTTACCTTGTAAAGTACTGCAACATGTCCATCGGTACTAAGCCATCTGATTTTTTCAATGAAGTCCGGAATTCCATTCAATTCTTTCTTCATTTTGTTGATACAAATTCCTTGTTGTCTGCACCTCTTTACTGCATGCTCAGAAAATTTAATTTTCATGTTGTTCACCTCAATTTCCGTTCGAAAACGGAGAGCCGTATAAACGACTCCTCATTTTCTTTTTGCTCTGGGAGTTGGCTCACCACTTGTAAAACGCTTTTGCATTGTGCTTCCGCCTTTTTGTGTTCCTTTTACGATTCGCAAACCCTCGAAATAAAGCCTTTCTTTCGCTGCTTGTTGTTCAGCATCCTTATATGCCGTTAGATAATCATTTGCAAGATTTTCAATAATTACAGATTTACCTTCTTGTGTTAGTGCCAGTCCGTAGTAAGTTGCCATTTCAAATTCTCCTTTTATTATGTATAATTAGTGTTTATAAGAGCAACCGAATCTATTGTTGCAGAGATTGTTTGCAAAAAAATCTTTCTTTCCGTCTACATCAATACACCTTGGTTTCCATTCATATGTATTTTCAATTTTTTCTACAGTTCTTTTAACCCAAGTCTTTGTTCTTTCCAAATCCTCTAGTTTAAAGGGATAAGCAAACTCTTTTTTACCTTTTTCTCTAGGAAATATATAAATAAGATAATCAGGATATTTACCATATTTCTCTTTAATGGGTATACTGTAAAGATATAATTGCATTATATTGTGATGTAGTTTTTCACCTTCATACTTTTTGCTAGTTTTATAATCACCAATGACAAGATTATATGTATTGTGTTGAGCTACTAAATCAGGATATCCTTTAATTTTTATGCCATCTACTTCAAATAGCTTTTCCTCCTCCGCCTCAAGGATCTGATATTGATCGAATATGTAGTTATAGCATCCCTCTTTAAAAAAATCAAACAGTGCTTCTTCATAAGACTTACCCATACGCGGAAATGGTGGCTTGTGACCGAGCTTTTTCCAGCCATTCATTAATTCCTTTTCTAAGTCCCACGCAAACAATTCATTATTATGCAGTTTTTCGATAGTTTCATGAACCAGTGTTCCGTAGGAACTAAAGAAATTCCCCTCCCCTCTATCACCCTTGTAGTACTGAAGGAAGAAATTATAGTAGCAACCCTCGCATTTCTCGGCCATATCATAAGAGTTTAATCTTGACCATGACCAAACAGTTTCGTTTTTTACTTCTTCAAGCAATTCATCACTCTCCTTGTTTTAGTAGGCAACCTGATAAAATTATGAATTCAATTCTATTCGTCTGAGTCATCAAGTGCTTCCATATAGTCATGAAACGCATCAAAAAACCTTTTTTCTCCTTTACTCATCGTCTCTTCATCTTTTTGATACATTTCATCAATCAATTCAAATACTGATTCCATCAAACTATTTAATCTTATTTCGATTATTTCATTCGAATCTGCATGCTGATTCATCCCCCAACACTCCTCATATGTATAATTTTTCATACTTTATGTATTTACGAATCCAGCCTCTTCAATATCAAACATTATCCTTCCAAGCACTAATGCTTCGTTAGGGGTCAAAACTAACTCTTTATCCATCATATGTGCAGCTTCTAAGGATTTCATCACTGCACTATGAAGATCCCTAAGCTTCGTTTCTGTGAATGTGAAGGTTCCAACTGTCTGACTTATTGTTTCCTCACTTTTGCTTATGACTAAGTTCTTCACTCTGACGACTCCTTTTCCTTTGGTGAAAACAATCTACCAAATTTTACAGACCAAAGTCAATAGTTTTATAAATTTATTTTTTATTTTTAAAAGTCACTTGATTTTTTTCTTTAATCTTTTATAAGTTTCATTAGCAAGTTCTATTATTGCCTCTTCTAATTTTTTATCGCTTTTATAACACTCCAGTCTTTTTGCTAACATTCTTATTCCTTCAGCATCAAAATCTGGAATGATACGCTTTATGTCATTGTCATTTTCATTGCGGAATAAATAAAATAAAGCATTAATAATAATCATGTCTTTTTCAATTTGCTTCATACTTAACCCCACTTTGAAATCAAAACTTTAATGCCTTGTGAAATCCATGATATGGGCTTATATTCACTTCCAAGCTCAATTAGATATAACAAAAAGAGAATCGTTGCAACTAAACTAAGATTCTTTTCGGAAGCTAACCAAATAAACAAAACCCATATGCCAAATAAAATTAATAGTTGGAACAATATCGAGATTATAATCACCTCAATTTCCCCATAAAAGAGTTCTTTTATCTTGATGTAATTGATTCTCTAATTGTATAATTCTTGATGTTCATTACATTTACTTTTCCGTTCATATCCTCGTTCTGAAAGAACACAAACCTATGTCTATTTCCCCATGGCATTTTACTAAACTGTTCTTCAATTACTTCCTTACTGCCGATACAAACCATCCTAATAATATTAACATCTAAGTCTTCTTTGAAAATGTGGCAATCTTTCAGCAGACTCCCATTACATAATTCAATATCAGTCAACCACATTTCAGCACCTCATGTTCACATGAAACCATTATTTTATTTGCTCCTTAACACCATTCAAAAGCTTGCCGATCCACATTCCTACTTCAGAAGGATCTTCTATAGTTTGATATAAAATAGTTCCAACAAACGCATACCACGATATAATAAATATAACGGTTAAAATTATCATTACAGTTATTAGTTTGAAAAGTAAATTGTGTCTTCTTCTAAATTTAGACCTATTTAGTCTCTCATACATTCTTTACGTTCTCCTTTCTTTTATTACTGAAGAGACATTCTAAAGCAATTGTTCTCCGCGCCATTGCTCCGCTTTTACTGTTTGTGCATCAGATAATAACATGCCTGTGCATTTTGGGCAGTGTTCAGGGGAGTGCTGTTCTGGTACATAAAATTCAAAATTACATTCATCACAAAAGAACTGGTCTAATAAAAATTGCTTCAATAAACTCCCACTCCTTTTCATAATAAAATCGCTAATTCATTGGATCTTTTATGTATGTTTTTAACTAAATGTTGCTTCTGGCTTTTGCTCTGGTCGAACTTCACCATCATCTGAATCGACATCGATGACAATTTCTGTGCCTGATTGAGCCAATAGATTTAAGAACACTTCAAATTCATTAATGTTTCTTAATGATTTAATATCTGAAACACTACTGCGTTCAATATTCCATTTTGACCATGACGAGTCTTTCCACTTCTTTATCTTGACCATAAAGTTCATTTCTTCATCATGTTCACACTCAAAAATTAGGCTTGCAGATTCCAGTGAACTCCACGATCTACCTTCATCGTGCTGAACTTCAAATGTAACTGGCACATACTCATAAGTTGGCTCATCGTCATAATCTACTTCCAGTCCATCAGTTTCAACATTTTCCTCAACATATTTCATCCACTTATCAAATAACTCAGATGTTTTGATTTGCTTAGGCGCTTCACTCGTATAGAATTTTTTGAAATTATTCAAAAGTGCCTTATTTTCTTGAGTTGTATTTTTTAACACGTCTGTCAGAACAGTATCTAATTTCACAAGATACTCGGAAAAGTCATATGCCTCAACCATTGGCGTAATTGTAGACATAAGCTGCTTTTCAATCGTTTTAGTAATGTCTCCATATGATCTAAATAAATTATCAAGTGCATTGTTAACGCATTTTTCAAATTGTTCACATACTAATTTCTCAATGGTTCCATCATTCAATTTTGTGGTAATCACATTTTTAATATTTTCTTCAATTGTCATATGTATATATCACCCTTTATATTTTATGATTAATCTTTCAATAGAAACTCAATTGCGTTAATCTCAAGTTCAACCTTCTTATCGTTAGAAAGGAGTTGATCCAACTTTGCTTCCACCGCTTTAAGTTTTTGTTCTTCTTCTTTTCTGTTCATGAAATCAAGTTTTGATTTTAAATCACTAATCCAGTCCTTTGCATTGTATCCACTGATTGAGTACTCATCTAAAACACTCAAGTCCCTCGCTGACATTGCATATGAGTTAAGCTTAACCATAAGCTGAATGATTTGATCCTTCTGCAAAACTTGAATATTGTGTCTTACACCATCGAGTTCGATTGAACAGTTTGTTGTCGGCGTAAATTTTTGAGACTTGCCAATCTTCTTTTTCTTTTCCTCAATCTGTTTCTTCAGTTCCAAGATTTTTTGATCGTTATTGTTTGCCATTTAATTACTCTCCTTTTTGATACAGTTTTCCATTGGCAAGATATTTGTTTTTGTACATTGGCTTATAGTGTTTATATATTTCCATAAGAGTTCCCTCAAAAAGTTTATTTTCTCGTCTCCAATAATCTGTACCTTCTACATAAACAACGAAATTATTTGGTTCATTTGATTTTCGAATTTTAATTAAATTGTAGTTACTTTCATTTGTATAAACTGCGGTTCCCCATCCATATGAATTTACCTTGTTTTCAAATGTCTCGAAGTCATAATACACATATTCATCTTTTGAATCATCGATTGGCGAATAGTGATAGTCTCTCTCAAGTTTATCTATTAAGTCAGCATAATTTTCGACGCAATCTTCAGATATGACACCAATGATTTTATCTCCAAGCGATTTTCTTGTTTCGAAATGCGAGTAATATTTTCCTTTTTTATAAAAGTAATATTTTTTACCTTCATTATCGCCACGGTAACCATAGTAATCATATCTGCCCATATAAATCCATTCTTCATTGTCTTTTGTTCGATATGTTGCTCCAATAATTAAATCTTTAGATTTAATATAATTTTTCTCTTGAAGAATTTTAGTGAATTGTGAAATTTCAACATAGTCTGGGGAACTTGTTGGGATTAGAATAAGCTCGTCACGATCCCAACCATAGACAAATTCACCATCTAACCCTTTTCCTTTGATTGAATTTGTATTTTCCAATATGTATAAGAGATTTAGAACACTGATTTCAAACTCAAAATTACGTTCATCATGTACTCTGCAATATGTTTGCCTATGATTCCACCCGGATGAATAGCCACCTACTTTTTTATTTAAAACAAATCCGCTTGTAGGCAAATTTTCTAATTCTATTGTTTCAATATTTTTATCTACCCATTTATTCCATGAGTTTTCTTTTCTTAACTTGCCTTTTTCATCATAATAAATTATGTATGCCAACTTACCTGTGTATGTCCCTTCTCTTTTTTGAAATCCAACTTTGATTATTTTTGGTATAAAAATAGTACTTTTCATGGTATCCTCCTAATCAATTATTTCAACCTCATAATTTAAAAGTGCTTGATACAAATTATTCGGAATTTTATTTTTATATTTGTTTGCAACTTCTTTTATATGTGCTTCCTTATATGTTTTATAACAATTAAAAGCCTTCTTTTCTTCATTTATTTCAAAAGTTCCTATACAAACTCTTTTGTTAGTTATTTGATTCATATATTGTACTTTTAATTTATTTATTTTTGAGTCGTAATGTACTCCTATAGGATATTTACCTCTTTTTGTATTGCATTTAACTAATATAGAATTAATATTATGTGGTACAAAAACACAAGTTTCTGGCGAATAAATCTTGTTACCTTTATAAAGAATATCCTTATCTAATTCAAGTTGTTCGCCATCAATATTATAATAATTTTCCTCACACCATTTTGCGAAATTCTGATAATTATACCATTCTTCACATACTGTACAATCTGTATAGGATGTATTATTTTTGATTTTATCCCCATGACATCTATTTAGCATGTTAATCCATTTAGAATAAAATAAATTTGTTTTCCCATTAATTTTTGATTTATGCCTGCCATTTCCCATATACCCTATATTAAATACATAAGGAAAGTATGGATTTTTAATAGATCCTTTTTTTATATGATCCCATTTTACGTTTTTTTCATACCCGAATTTATCCAAAAATTTTATTCTAATATTTCGGGTGTTAGTGTATTTAATAATTATAAATTCACTACCCTGTCTATTCGTATAAATATTATTTTCTCTTTCTACTGTCATATATTATTCACCTATCAATGTATCCTCTCTCTTTTGAAAGCCACCCTTAATTTTCTCTGGAACAAATATATTAGTTTTCATTATCATCATCCTTTCATTTTCCTTATAAAAATAGTGTCTTATAGGTTAAATTTAAGTACTTCACACATTTCCTTTTTCTTAATAAAGCTCAAGCCATCGAGTAAAACTACTTCTCTCGGTTCATGCGTTCTTTCCACTTTGCCTCCATTTTCTTCGTACAATTTTATTAGATCTTCAATGGATATCTGTTGTCCCTGTTCGTTATACATAGCTCCATCTGTGATGTTAAAATAAATTGAAAACATACTTTTCTCAACTCCCGATGCAATCGTTGTTTTATTATCAGTCTGACGAACTGCTTCCCGAATCATAGGAACTATCTGTATCGTAAGAAGAACCAGAATCATATGAGCTTCCGCTGTCGTTTGAACTATTCCAATCAGAACTCGAACTTGAATATGACGAGCTTTCAATAATACTGTCGATCAAAGGATATGTAGTGACATCGTTACTGGAACTATAATAGCTATTTGTAACTGATACGACATTATAACTACTTCTGCACCGTGGACAAGTGCCACTTCTAAATTTCACTCTACATCTTTTACATGCTTTCATTTTATCCTCCTTTATATTCCGATCAAATTGTAGATTTATTTGCTTTCTATACTAATCATTTCTACATTCGAATAGAACTTTTCCAGCATTCATATTTGTCTATTTTTACTGTTTTAATGATATTTCTATTGAAGTGTTCACCACACCATCTACACTTGCGATTGTTTTTATTTATTATGTAATAACGGTTATTGTATTGATTGTTAAAGTCATAATGTTCAGAATCGAACATGCAACGCCCAATTCTTATATATGTATTTAGAAACCAATCTGTTACATCAATCATATGATTAGGAAGAAACGTACATAGGGAGAATCGAGTTGGTTTATTCTTCCGTAATGCATCCATAAGAAAATAGCCAGAAATCATTTGCCCATCTGGGTCAATCATGACTTGTCGTAGTATGTTTTGCTCTTTGTGTATATTCTTGTGAAATTCAATATGGGAGCCATCCCAACGACTTTTTGCATTAAACCATATTTTTATTTGTTCTAAATTATTGTTTTTTCTTTTTGAAATCCCTTTAAATAGATTATATAATTTACGATTATGCTTTCCATTTTCATCATTGGAATTAGGCCTAATTTTTTGTAAAAAGTCATTATCAAGAATCATTTATTGTTATCACTTCCTCTTTTTCAATTCTTCTAAGTACTTTTCTTCATACTCGATCTCAGTGATTGACTCAACAAGCCCCTTCGTTCTTTCTTCCAAATTAAAATCGGTTTTATAATAAATGTCATTCTCACTTGTTACAAAGCTTTCTAGGTGTTGTCCTTGAAGCATCATTACTCCATACATAAAATTAATAGTCTGCAATCCTTGGAAATCAGTAAGACCCTCATCAGCGATTATTTTCTTGTAGGCATCCATAATTTCTCTTGCACGTTTTGTATTACTTTTTAACTTTCCATTTTTATTAAACAATTTTTTATTTTCATCTCTAGTAAGTTGATTCGTATTAATCCATAGTTCATCTACTACCAAAGCCATTTCAGTTATATTTTCATTCAGTAATGCACCAATTTTAGCAAATACATTTTTCCATAGTGGTCTTTGTTCAAGGTGTTTTTTAATCGCTTTATCGTAATTGGTCCCTCGTTTAATCTTAAAGCATTGCTTCATTTCGCACCTCTTCGTCTTAATGATCGTTTTTTATGCTTTTAAACTATTAATTTATTGTTTGCTACATCATATTCATATTTTTCTTGTTCACTTACATTAATAATCTTGTTATCTTCGGTTTTGAACATGTCCATGACTTTATTACTTTTAACAACGAATCTCAAATGATAATAGCCAAGTGTTCTTGATCCATCATTATGTAGCACCAACACCTTGCCGAGACTTACCGCACGTTTAATCTTATATTCAATTTCGCTAAAGCTATCACATTTGCTGGAACTGAGAGGGCAATTCACCTGAAAGCTATCAACTACATTTTTTGATATTTTCATATTTTACACCTCATAAGTATGTATTATTTACTTCCTTCAAATTTCTCATCTCTACTGCTTTCCTTCCCTTCTTAACCACCTTCATTTCCATATTTTATTAATGAGTAAAATATAGCATATTGCCAAAAATTGCGCAAGCAGTAATTTAAGACTTGCGCAATTTTAATTATTTTACTTCTTAAATCTCCGATAAAAGGTGGATTTCATCGGAATACCTAGATCAAAAAAGTCAGTATTTATAAGGGTTTTTACCTAAGCAAAAATTCTATATTTATAACTTTTTTGGTAAAGTTCATTGAAGACATCCTTCCCCAGATCCACAGGACTATGCTTCAGATCCTCAGATAACAGGTTGGTTTCTCCATCCCACATTGCATAAACCAATCTTGCATTTGTAAATTTCTTTGCTTGTTTTTTGAAATCATCTGGATTCTTATCTTTATCCAGTGCTAATATTATTTTTATTTCGATACCCAAATTCTTTATCATCTGTATTTGATAAATACTTAGGTCATCCCCCCCAATAGCAACACAATTGCGATATCCAAACTGTGTTGCTAACCAACAAGATTTTTCCCCTTCAAAAATGATAATTTCTTTTTTTTCTAAGATATAATACAGTGCTCTATGCCAATTATAAAGCTCAATCATTTTATTAAAATTGTAAAGGTAGAGAAATTTATATATCCCTTTTTGTTTGTATAGTGGATCAATTGTACGCCCCTTTACAGACACAATATCTCCATATTGATTATGTATTGGATACACTACTCTTTCAGTAAGCAAATCAAAACCAACTTGAAATTCAACTTGTATTTCATATTTAATTCCTTCTTGGATATAAGGTAAATAAGGATACAACACAAATTGATTCATTATCTCATCAGGAAGAATTAAATTTTCATATGTATCATCTAAGACTTTTTTGTTTCTCTTCTTCTTTACTTCTTTTAACCACTTTAAAGGATCTTCAACTGGACTATTGTGAGTATTGGTTATAAGTTCTTTGTATCCTAGATTTTCACATATCCAACGTTTAGCTTTGGGTAAATTTTTATTCTGCTGCTCTTCACTATAACAGTCAAAAACAATAAAGGAGACAAGCCCAAAGATATCCCCTTGAGAAAATCCTTTAGAGCGTACACGGCAAGATAAGTTTTCATTTACATAGATTTGAACACTTCTTTTATTATTCGAATTAAATTTATGTGGTAGTTGTGCCTCATATCTATTACCTTTTGGGGTAATATGTTCACACTCCATACGCACTAAAATTTCTTCGAATCTGTCTTCATTTAAAATTCTATCTTTTATTAATTTAAATTCATTCTCCATTTTTCACTTCCCATTAAGAAGCTTATTTATTTACACCATTATTTCTAACCTGCGCATAGGCTACTTCCTTCCAGATGTTCAAGTCAGAAATAACCTCAAAAATTATTTGCTCGTCTTCAGATCCCTCACGATTTTTTGGTAAGAAGAGAATCAGATACTTTTTCTCAGGGTCAAGTACATATTTTTCCTTATGCCACTTCCCATCAGATTTATTCTTCTCATAATTGTATGCATAAATTGCATTTTTTTCGCCATCATACTCATCTGAATAAATTAGCCTACCAGCCATAACAATAGCTGCAACTTCAACAATCTCCATAGACTTGCCAATACTGTCTAAATCAATGTAGCGAAACTCTTTTCCGATTTTCATCTGTACAGTTGCCAAGGTGGCACAATTATTTGCCTCTTCTTTGATACAATCGTACAATTCTTGTGCGGAATTAGAAAATGCAAGCCATCTGTCGCCTTCTTGAGTGAGGTCTGGTTTAAAAGTGTCGAAATAAATATGTTTATATCCAAGCGGTCTATATAACTCAATACGACTGATTACATCTTCTATCCGATACTTTTTAAGAACAATAAGTTTGATAAAATCAGGCTGATTCTGCTTAAGCCACGCGGCAGCTTCTTTAAGTATTTTTTTATTTTCTTCTGAATACTTTCCTCTATTTACTACATCGCGAGGTATTGGTTTCTTGAGAATTCTAGAAGCAACAGTTGCAAGCAAGCGAGCTTGCCATCTCTTTTTACCTTCCTCATTAACGAATATCAGCGCTTTCTCAAAACTCAAATTATTTTCTGGATCAAGTGCTTTTACATTATGCTCAAAAATAGACAATACATATTTTTCCGTAACTATACTACTTTTCCCGACACCGGATGATAAAACAAGATACATTAGATTTCCAAGTTTTTGCCCATTAATTTTTTTAGACAGTCTTGGAGACTCAAACAAAGGCAATCCTACCTCTTCACCCTCATCAAGTTCATCTACAACTTCTTCGATATCTTCTGTTAGATTATACTCAACTACATCGCCTGAATTAATCTGTGAAAAAGCAGTTTTAAATTTATGCTGACAAAATGACAATAACTGTTTCAGTGACATTTTCGCTAATTTATGTATAAATTCTGTACTATGTACATTTAAGAATCCTAGTTCTTGAAGATTTCTCAGACTCTCATACTTTTGAACCTCGCTGAAATGATACTCATCGTTCCCTTGGTCTTTATTGCACTCTTCCATGAGCGCTGCCATTGTTTCATATCCACCAAAATCATTATATATTTCAAGTAAAGATTTTTTATCAATTTCCTTTGGTCTAGACACCAAGAAAGAATATACTGTTGTATCCTCAAATGATCTAATGCCGTTTTCATACATTTCTTTACCTATGTAATAAAAAAAGTGCCATATGTTCTTTGTAAAAGTTTCTTTTACAATCTTGTGAGATTTATATTTCGTGTATAAAGTTGGCTTATTCCAAAGATACCCACAGAACATGCTTTCATGAATTTCGGATGGAACTACGAATTCTTCAATGTATTTAACAGAAATTTAAATCACTCCTCACAACAGTTCCGATATATCCGTTTCATCTTTTTTCTTTTTTGATGCTGTAAATTCATAATCTAATGACATATCTTTATCAATTATTTTAGTTTGTAATTTCTCCTGCTTCATAAGTTTTAATTTGTGATTATAAGCATCTATTAAACTATTTCTCACAATAGATAGGCAATAATACATTTCTCCGAGCTTCGTTTCAAAAGTCATGTTTAGAAGAGCATCTTCAATTTTCTTTTTGCAAAAGTCATATGTATAACTTAGTGCATTATACGGAACGCCACATTTATATTTTTTATTTACTTTACCTAATAGTCCTGAATCATTTCTTATTTCTTCAATTTTCATATAAAACAACGGAGGAATATCAATTGTTTTTTCAATGCCATGAATTTTTAATAATTTATAATATAATTCATCTTTTTGCTCTTGTTCCTTTTCTAAAAACCTTTTATGAGCAATATACTCATTTAAACACTCCCTTTCATGAAAGTACATATTATTATATTTTACTTTTTTGGATTCATCAAGTACTAAGCATCTTCTACACTTGGTTTTTCTTGCCAAAGTATCACCTCATGTCAAAAACCCCTGAAAAACAGGTATTCTCATTAATCCAGATTTATAATAATCTCTAAACTTAACCCTACATTTAAGCAATGGCTCAACAAATATAAACTGATTGTTTTCACTGATTTTACTTCGCCTCAATATAGGCCAAGCCAAAACCCTTGCTTCTTTTGTGATTCCATGCTCCATAGTTCCCATTGGCCTAATTTTATTTCCTTCTTTAACACCAATTAACCACGAAAAATCCTTCTTATTGTATCCCGTAATAAAGACTTCACTTTCTTTCCAGTTAATCACTTTAACCCAAGACCATGATCTTGTTCCTACTTCATATTTACTTTGCTTCTTCTTGATTACAATCCCTTCAAGACCATATTGCTTCACAATATCAAAGTATTGAGTTGCACTGCCAGTTACAGGCCTTACCCGTGTATAGTAAGGTGTCTCCTCAAAGGATTCCTCCAGAAGTTCCTTACGGCGGTGAAGTGGAAGTCCTGTAACATCGATCCCTCGATACATCAATATATCAAAAGCGCAAAATGTCACTTGATGCTTCAACTTCTTAGATTTGAATCTCGCATTACAGGCTTCAAAATCTGGCTTGCCTTGTTCATCCGTAACAATCAGTTCCCCATCAAGGACCGTTCCCTTTTCAAGTGGAGCATCATGCAACTCAGGGTATTTATCTGTAGCATCTGTATTTTTTGTATAGAGCCTCAAACTTTCCATGTTAGAGACAATTAATCTTATGCCATCCAGTTTCAACTCTGTAATGCAGTTAGGATCATCAAATGGCAAGTTATTTTTTGCATACTGTAAAAGCATTGGCTTTATCATCAACTATCACCCAATGCCATTGTACTCCTGTTAGCCTATCATTTGCACAGATTATTACTGGAAATTATACACACATTATTTCTTGGGTAATCACAATATTTTATGTTTATCGACAATTCACGGAACCTAGTCCGTGAAAACTTCTATTTATGAATCAACAATTTTCGTTGATAAAACCTCAGAAAAATCGATCCACTCGTAGCCTTCATCAAAATCCAACTTGAATTTCTTCTGATGATGAATCGAAGTAACAACTCCAATTTCTTTGCGATTGCCCCACTCTCCAAAAATCAACACTTCCAGTGTTTCCTTTTGAGCATATGATCGAGCCACATTTTCATTGATAAGTGTTATCTCGTCCTCATGAAGTACAGGCATCTTCGACCTAGTTAATTCTTTGTTTGATTTTAGAATCTGAGACCTATGCTCGGGCAACATCATCCGTGAAGATTCCCAAAGACCATTTCCTTGAAGTTTTTTACTCATTTGTAGTGGCCTCCGATTCGTGCTGCTCGATCTCTTGCTTGACCTGCTTGACTGATTGATGCTGCCCTCACAATAATTGTGTCACCAAATCTTTGTTTTAGGGCATCAGTTGTACGCTCTAATTTTCTTATTCTGTCTCGATCATCAAACATAGAAATTTGATACTGGTCTTCATTTGTTAATTGAGATAAACCAACCCCGAGCTGTCTAACAGGAAGTCCATCCCAATGTTGTTTGAAGAGTTTCACTGCTTCTTCATACACATGTTTTGTGGCATTTGTGGGATCAGCCATTTTCATTTGTCTATGGAAACCTGTAGGGTAATCAAAGTCTGCACCTCTACAGCCTACAGAAACCACATGGCCCATGAACCCCTTTGATCTACTCCTTTGGCATACTAACTCAGTTAATTCCAGTATGGGTACTAAAATCTCATCTAAGGTTCTGTAATCTCTAGGCAAAGTCATCATATGCCCAATACTTTTAGGTGGAATCTCGTGAGTGTATGGACTAACTGGAGAATCATCAATGCCGTTAGCTATCCTCCAGTACATCTCAGCATCAATATCACATGATTTCTTAAATCTTTTTTTCATCATTTCCTTTAACTTTGGCAAAGGAGTATTGGCTAATTTGCCGACTGTTGTAAGCCCCATCGCACTAAAATGTCCTGTCATTCGGGAGCCAACCATAAATGCCTTATCAATTGGTTGTTCCCAAAGAGTAGATGGCAGATCTTCTTGTTTTAACATAAAGATGCCTGACTGATTCTTTTTGGCCCACAGATCGCAGGCCATTTTTGCAAGCACCTTTGAGGAGGAGAGACCAAATCTTATTCTCACTCCCGTAAACATAAGAACTTTTGCCTGAATTGCTTTTGCGACCTCAACAGGATCTCCAAACATCTTCTGACTAAAGGAAAAATCAACGAACTGTTCGTCGATTGAGTATTGCTCAACAAGATCTGTATATTCCCTATAAATTTGAGTAATTTGCATGGAAACATCAATATAATGCTGCATTCTAGGCTTCATAATAATCAATTCGGGACACTTTGATAATGCTTCTCTCAAAGTTTCAGCAGTTGTTACACCATAACTTTTTGCAATCGGACAAGCCGCAAGAATAATACCTGACCTTCTCTCAGGGTCACCTGCTACTACAAGTGGTTTATCACGATATTCAGGGTGAGAAGCTTTTTCTACGCTTGCATAGAACGATTGACAATCAGCAAGTCCTATGATCCTCACTTGTTGTTTACTCACCTATCACCCCTCCTCAAGCTTATGAATCCCCATGTATTTGCAGAGTCTTAGTTGTGTTTCCGATTTAATTACGCTGGATAGCATCGAAATTTTATGTTGATATCCTCTGACAAGGTAAGAGGCTTCAACACCCGTTTTTGTACTTTGATGCTCAATAATTTTTATTCCCAGTTCCCTTGTTCGCTTCTTAGTTGAGTACATGTCACATGTGATCAGATATTGAACTGTTTTCAACATACTTATATAAACCGCTGGCACTTTGAAGCCCGCTGACTTAATCTTTGTGATATCTAACTCAAGCACACTCATAACAATTGGAAGCATGATCAAGTCTTTTACAAGCGTCAAGTCTTCTTCCGTTTCCAAAAGTGTCTTGCTCATGTGAAGCACTCCCAATTAATTATTCTGAGTATCCACCAATCGTAATGTCCGTGGCTTGGATGGTTCCCACATAATTAACCCTTTACCCTTTAAGATTTCAAGATGTCTGTGTAAAGCACTTACAGATTTTAATCCAACCATGCTTCCAATTTCTCGAACAGAAGGCGAATAGTTGTATTTTTTCATGTACAAATTTATTGCGAACAAGATTTGTTCGTGTCGTGGTTTCATGTGTTCCCCTCCAGTAATCGAACGTATGTTTGCTGTAGTGATTCTTATTATAACCAAACACACGTTCGATATTCAAGAGGGGAAATTTTTACCTTAAAATATTGTGATAAAACTCTCGTTTTATTGCCTTTGTGATTCAATAAATTTCTTGATTTCACGTAATTCTTTCATATTGCGTTTATTTAGCAGCTGGACACACTCATTATGTAGAATATATAACTGCTCCTCAAAATCCTTTCTCAAAGATGAAGGACAATCAAGAGTATCTGGAACAGCATTATTGTAAGCTTTTTCACTCTCTGGGCAGCAGTGCATTTCATAATTCCAATAACAATATTGATTATTGCATTCCATCTATCTTTCTCCTTTTATATATTTTATTTCTTGACTTCCCTTACTGGAAAACCATAATCATGAAGTTGATACCAAATATACATAAACATTCGTCTATAATAATCTCTTGCGTATCTTCTTGTTCCATCACCATAATCAGAAAATTTTTCAGGGTTACTCATATCCAATGGCTCACCCTCAGACAGTGCAAGTTTAATACAATGTGCGAAAGTTTTACCGCTACTCCTTCCACCACTCCAACAATAGACTTCATTCGTTAGAAGATACCCTTTTTGATCACCAGTTAATTTAACATTAAGTGCATTTTCTATTTGTCCAATCAACAATTCATTGAGTTTCAATATTTAAATCTCCTCATAAAATTCCTAATTCATTGCAAAAATGTTCATATGTCTTTTTGTTAAATTGCCAGTTTTTATTATTAAGTTTAAATACAAATTCTTTTGGCTCTCCTTTTTTAAACTCTCCTGTATTCCGCTGATATGGAATTACATCAAGTTTAAAATTTTCTGAGAGATACTCCTGAATAAGATGGACAGCAGTCGCAGTATAGTAAACAGCCACTCCAGAATTTCCATTATGGGTATTTTCCATAATAACATTCACATATTCATTTCTATCTCCTAAATTGCCACTATAGATGTTAAGTTTCTTTGCTACAGCATCTACAAAATTAAAATGAGGATTATCATTAGAAGAAAACAACTTTAATTCTCTGGCGACAATGTATCCTGACTTATCGCCAGTTCTAATTGTGTATTTTTCAAAATTTTCTCTTAGGTTAATGAGACCTTCTGTTAACTTCAAATCATTGTGCTTAAGACTATCAATTTCTTTTTCATGATTCTTTAACTCCTTTTCATGGTCAACAAGCTGATTGATAGCTAATTGCATTACTTCAAGTGGAGATAATTGGAGCAGTTTTTTCTCCATCTCTTCAAACTTGGTGACGTATGCTGCTGTGAATAGGACTCCCTTTTCACCAGTCATTTTATTCGCAATCATGTCGCAGCCTTTGCGAGTAACAAAATAACACGGCTGCTCTTTATTTTGGGAATTTATATATTTACTTTGAATAAAAAAATCTCGACTCTGCAATTTTGCAGACTCCATATATTCAACATATGTTCTAATGCTTCTCATCAATTGGTCGTGCTCTTTTTCTACCATAGCAGCTACGTCTCGACTATCAACGTACAACTTTCCATTGAAATTTATAACACTAAAATCCAATTCATTATTCTCCTTTTTTTCTTGAAATTACAATTTCATCAATATTTGATTTTATGTGTTGCAAGCAAAACTTCGTCTTCTTTTGCTTTACGATAGTGTTTTCTTTTTATATCAAAAAATCTACTTCCTCCACCATCAATTCTATACGCCGCATATGTATTTTCATCAAACATTGCTACAATTTTATAGACCTTTTTCTCATCTTTGACGAAAATATAGTCATCTTTTTTATAAATAGAGCCAACAGGGAACGGTACTGGTCTAGCTGGCAACAACAAATTTATCTGCTCTCCTATCAATTTTTCTGAATAAATTCACGATTTTATAGCAATTCAATCTTAACTTTTCTACCATCTTTTGCTCTTCTCAAAATACCTCCAACTGCCAACCCATTTACATAGTAATCATCGAAATAACCTTCGTCATATCTAACCTCACATTCGCCTTCTAATTCAGTAATAAAATGTTCTTTGAACTCATTTATAAAAACATTAATGTCTTTATGTGACTCATATGTTTTGTATTCAGAATAATCATCATGAGTTTTATAATAGAAATCCAGATAATGCCCATTACTATAATCACTGTGATATCTTGAGAATTGAAATTCCTTAAAATTATATTTGCTTTTCACTTCATTCAATATGTATTTTGCATCTCTATAATGATCCCTGAACAATTCAATGAAATCTGATATATTTTCATGTGCCGAAGAATAACTTTCTTTGTCGTTTCGATAAAGATACTCATCAAAATTCACATCTCCAAAGTCTAACTTAATGTTGTATCTTCCCCATGAATTATTGGTGTAAGTTACTGAAACAATGGCATCTGGAAAGGCATCGGCTAGAGCATTATAGATATCAATTTCTTCGCTTACTGTTGCATCTTCTTTATGTTCGACAAGATATGTATTTTTAAAATGTTCAAATGCCTCTTGCTCATTTGCGAATACTGCTTTATCTAATTTGCTAACAAATTTAGTCATTCAATCTCTCCTTATATTATCTTTATTTTATTTACCAAACAATTTCTATTAAATGCTATAATATACCTAACATTAAAAAAGAAGGTGTTGCTGTGAATAGAATAAATCATTTTGCAGTTATAAGGAAAGCATTGCCAGATGAAATACTTAATTGGAATTGGCAAGACATTCCGTTATATCCTTATGAAAATTTGCCTTCTGTTCCCTGTGTGCTCGTAGTCTATAAAAAAGATTTTGATAACCTTGCTCCATTACAAATTGGCATGACTAGTAACCTAAAAAACTATATTAATTCAGACTTAGACGCTCAAGCTCGCAACGGCACGAACATATTTTATGTCATGGAACAAAGCGAGATTGCAAGAAAACTTATGCGTCAACAACTTCGTTCATTTTTTTATGATGAGAAATAAAGTACCTCTAAAAAGGTGCTTTTTTACTTTTTTTAAATCATGTTACATCAGTATTGTTTAATCAATGATTCAAGATCTCTCAACACTTTTTCGGTCTCAGTTATTGTTCCAAGAATAGATCCACCACTTGACTTGATTTCAATTTTAAACAAGTTCCTATCTGTCACAGGCTCAACAGGAGAACTATAATAAAATAAAGTTCCTTTAGGAATAGTTTTTTTGTAATAAGAATCTGTATAATCTTCTGTTAAAATCGTAAGTCCCTTGCACCCCTTTACTCTCTTCTCTGATTTCTTACTATGTATGTGATACCCTAATGTTTTATATTTATGTACCTCGACAAGTAACCCTTCTTGAATACGCCAAATGTCCTTTATTTCATGCGACTGAATTTTCTCCACATCATATCTCCTTATTAAATTGCATTTTTCATTTTATTATTCAACTAACTGCAATGCTTCCTCGATTGCTGGTTCCTTTATTTACATCATATACAAAGTTAAATCCACACTTGCAGGTTCGTTTAATAATATTATCATCAACCTCTAATGTGCCTTTACCATTGCCAATAAGTTCATTTTCACTCTACTAAACGAGACCAAATACCCATGTTTATATTTACATGTTATGGTATTGTATACATATATTAACTCAAAGGAGGAATTATATTAATGAACATCAAATCTTTAACTATCGGTGCTTTAGTAGGTGTGTCTATGCTATTTGGAAGTGTGAATGTGAGTGCTTCCCCTGTTAATACAGACTCCGTTTCTCCTTACGCGAATCCAAATGTAATCCTGCGCGTAGGTGAAGTTTACAATTTTCACGGCAATGTCTCCATCCTTTATAATCCACAGCATGCAATCGTTGTTCAACATGGTCAGTATGTTATGGGATTATACCCAGGACAAGCTACAGTTCGTGTATATTCTAATGGAAGGTATACGGACTATGACGTTTTCGTAAAAGCTAATTAAGACTGATGTTTTTTCAATGGACACTACGCAAGCAATCCATTTCCTATGGCGTAGTGTCCATTAGTTTGTGTTTGAATATGTACTCATTCACTTTCTGCGTCAAACATGCTAATTACATCATCCCACCTTGTCAATTATCTACTCCACATGCCCTCAAACAGTTGTGATCCATTCTTAATTATCTGGGATGTCAATATAATATGCTTTATATGCCTTTCCTTTAACGAAAGCAGTCTTCCCTGTATACTCATCTGCCAATTCCATGATTACATCTTTGATACATTCAACTGGCATATTTTCCTCCCATTGAAATACAGGTTTTATTGGCTTTCAATGCCTGTAAAGTGACTAACTTTATTAAAGCAATCCTCTATTGTTTCGTACCATTTACTTGTTTTGTTATTGAAATAATCTTGAATTGAATCGTAACCATCATTTAGTTCTCCTCGTTCCCATGTTACATCTTGCTGCCAATCCAATTCAATCACTACAATTCCACCATAATCATCCCATGCATAAATATTTGTAATATTTTTGGTCAGTAGTTTCCCCATATAAATTCCTCTCATGAAATAAGGTTTTTATTTTCTTATAGGTCATACATATTATCGTGGATAATACGACCTATTGCATAATCCACATAAAACTTAAATTCATTTATGATCTTTTTATCAAAGTCACTATTATTAAATTCATCAAAAATACAATCTTTTGCAAATTCAAGAATTTCAATTTCTTTTTTACTAATGCTCATTATTTTTTGGCACCACCCATATAGAAGAATTTTATTCCAACAAATTACATGTGTTATAATTACAATAAAGTCATTCATTATTGGAGGCTTAACAATGATACTCGCCTTTATAAGCTTGATGGCAATTTTATTGTTTTATGCAATTGGAGCAATAGTGATTCTATATATTCTAAAGAAAAAGTTTGGCCTTAAGCCTGTTAAGATCATTGTCTCCTTGATACTCTTTACAATACTTGTTTATTCTATTTGGAATCAGAATTGGTTGCTTGCAGCAGCAACTGCTATTTTAGGTTTCAATCTTTACAAAGAATATGTATAAGAGAAACTTTAACGAGGCTTGATTTTTCCCAACAGATCCAACTCATTCAATATGTATTCTATATGTAGCTTATATGATTTATTATCAAGAGCTAGTCGTCTATTCTGATATGGAAAATCATCAGCAGGATGTTTGTAATGAAAAGTTTCAGCGAAATATCTGTCTCCATATTTGTCACCCCCCAATGTCCTCACAAGCAATTTCGTATACTTATTGCCATTAGGAATCCATGCGTAATGATACCAATGATAACTCATATCCTCATCCATTTTCTTGCGCTTATCGATGAGGTAAAGCACCTCGCCATTTACTTTCAAAGTAAATTTATTGAAATTTTTCTCTTTCATGCACTGTGGAATTTCATATTTTACGTTGTCAATCAATTTTGTTTCAAACTTACAGTTCAATCGATTTTGTTCATCTTTGATCTTTCTATTTAACTTATACACTGCATCACTAAGAGCTTGACGACCTGCCAAACTTTTCAACGACTTACTTAGGAGTTTAATTTCATCAACCTCTTTAGTCCATTCAGCAACACTCAAATTACCGCCTCCTTTTACTGATAAAACTACCATTTCATTATTTCATTCATCTAAATTGTCTTTTCTCTTTAATATACTATCGCTTATTTTATTCTATTTTTACATAAATAAGGGTATTTTTCATTGATATTACAGGAATTTAATGTTAATATTTACTTGTCGGCTAAACTAATTGGTAGTTGAAAGGAAGATTCAATTGAAAAAAATTCGTAATACTGTAAGCATTTCTTTAGCGTTAACATTGCTTCTAATTTTTGCATCCGTCGCCGCAGCAGCATCAAGTTATAGTCTTAGTAGTACAACATTCTCTAATTATGTTTATGTTAATGGTGGAAATAGTTTCAAGAATCTTCATAGTATAGAATTTGAATTGGACTCCGACAGCACTATTAGAGTAGATGTTATAAACGCATCTACTAACGAAGTAGTCGTGTCTACGACTCATGATCGATTAAAAAATACTTCTGGAGGCTGGTTTGTTGTAGATTATGAAAGTTGGCCCTACTACTTGCCAGATGGCGACTACAAAATTAAATTTGTTAACCTGACTAAAGGTTCAGCTTATATTAAAGGTACGGGCACTGTATATTACAATTAATAAATAATATATCCATTGTTTAGCCGACACCCCACAAAAGTTCTCAAAGATCTTCCATTCATCTAGACGTACCATCCATATTTCTTGATGAAAACACTATTTTAAGGGGATTTAAATCCCTTTTTTAATTCGGCTGATTACTCCAGCTCCAATAGACTGAAGAATCACTTTAACAATTACTTGGCCCACAATTGCCATTGGAACAGCAGCCCAAGGAATAAAGTTTGCTCCCCATGGAGATAACCCAATAATTACAAATACCACGCTATCGAATAAACCTCCGAAAACTCCACTATAAAAAACTCTCCATGGCATAGGCAGTCTCAATCGCGTATAGATCTCAGTATCAGTTGTTTCGCTTACAATAAACGCTATTGCAGAAGCAATAACGATCCAAAGCGTATCTCCAAGCAAGTAAGATGAGGCTGCACTTATTGCTAATGCTAATATAATGACTTTGTACGTTGTAGTTCGTCCATATTGATTTTGAACTAAGTCACGTAAAATAAATGTCACGCCAATGAATAAAGTTCCCCACGGAATCAGTAAGATACCCATATTTAAAGGTTCAAAAGACGCTGTCACAACGTTGGCAATTACTATTGCTAAAATATAAAACAGAATTCTCATTAAAATATCTCCTAATATTGATTGATAATTTTCAATGCCTTTTTACTATTTTCCTTTGTTAAATCGGCAGGATGATAATCTACATACTTTTGATCTTTATTGAAAACTTTTACCCACCTCTCTTGATCCTCATCAATTACATTCCCCATAGTAGACATTATTTCAAATGCAGAAGTATCACAACTTATATTCAACTCATTCACATTAATACCGATCATACTGAATACATCTTTTATTTTTGATACTTCTTTTAATACACTGAATGTTCCAACTCCAAAAATATGTATATCTTTTACTTTATTATTGTAGATAATAGGAAGGCCAATTTTAACTGCATCAAGTAGCTTATTTTTGATTTCGTTAATCCTTCCTGACATTGCCACCCCACCAAAACCAATACAATCTTCAGATGAGGCCACTTTTAAGGTCTCAGTAAGGCAATGAATATAATCTCTTGTGGTGATCCCTTGGACCATTAATACTAACTGTCTTGGCTTCAGTTCTTCGCGTTTGGAAGCAAGAAACTGATTGGCCTTAATTGTTTCTTCAATGTTTCCTATATAATCATATGCAACAATTCTTTCTCCAATTAACCCCACTTTTTCTTCTAAGGCTAGTTGACGGTTTAGTGCCTCTTCAAAAGTAATTCTTTTTTCATTCTCAGTATCTTGAAATGCTCCGCTATCAATTAGCATTTTAACATTTTTATTTTTTATGGTTATGCTCTTATATTTTGGATTGATACATATATATTCGCTTATAAATTCAGTGTCTAAGTCTCTTGAATTCAATTTATCATTACATTTTGAAAGATATAGTCTCAAACAATCACTCTCCAAGTTGTTTTTTTAGCCAAGAATTTTGATGTCCTTGCGAAAGACCCTTCATTGGCACTTTAACTTTATAGCCATCCTTCTCAAGTAAAGGTAACAAATATTTTCTATAATCGTCACCTGCATAAATGTACACTTCGTACTTGTTATCAATATAATTTTTCAGTTCTGAATACACTTCTTGAGACCATTTTTCCTTTTCGGCTTTTTTTGCCGTCTTCAATGTATAATCATATGGTTCAATAATTTCATCTGGACGAACCAGACCATGCAAAGCACTTAAAATAAACCATTCATCATGAACCTTTTCAACATATCTTCTAGACTTCTTAAACTTGTCACCTGTATACAATTCTTTAGCGCAACATGGTTTCTTATTTTTAGTTTTACTACAAGCAATTAGTGCAATAGATTTCATAGAATCACGGACCTTTCATTGGTTCAATTAATAGAATTCTACTTAAACATTCTAATTTTTAAATACATTGTTTCGATGATATTCTAAATACTTCTCATGTTCTGATGATATTTCTATGCTCATACTACTCTTCAACTCGAACAATTTAATATCATCTTTTTTCAAAAACGTAGAAATTACTATCTTTCCTAATTTATCGAATGATATGTATCCCTTATCAAATAGTGCATCTAAATTGGGTGTTAACAATAATCCATTGTACAAATCCAGTCTCTCTTCATTGCTGCTTATTCTCCATGGTTTTATATGTGAGGCTTTTAGTAAATCAAAAGTCTTGCATTTTGTTACTGCACACCCATTCCAATAGTTAATTAAATCCTTTCTAAACTTGCCTTGACCAATTCTGGCCAATGATAATATTTCACGATCAGTTTTGGAAGGAGTAAGGTTAATAATATCTTTAATATCATCAATTAAACTTTTCTCAGCATCATCCAAATTAACGAACCAATAAGTCCTCTTATTTTTCAGAACTCTTAGACCATTAATTGCACAGTAAGTTTGAAATAAATTTTCAATCTCATCAGTATAATATTTTTTTCCTAGTATTTTATCTATCTCAATATTTGTATAACCGCCATGTTTGGAATCATTTAACTTATGCTTATACATATCATTGTCAATGTAACCAATAAAGCGACTTGGTGAAAAAGATATATCATTTCCTTTTTTAACAACTACGTAGCATTTTCCTCTTTCCACTGTTTCTCTGAAAAAAGATTGTTCTTCTGGAATATCAGAATCCTTGTATATCATTAACTTCTCAATATTTTTTAATAGTTGGTCGAGTGTATGAATTAACATTCTGTCACCTATGTTCCTGAATATGGTATCTAGATAAGCTTACCATATCTAAGGTGAGTCAGCTACCCCAACCTTAATGATGTCATCAAAGGATAACGCTATTTCATCGTCTCTTTTGCTTTCTGCAATGCCCACTGAAGATATTGGGACTTGGTCTGAAATTCGACTCTTGCCATACGAATTGATTTATCGATCTCATCCAAATCCCTGCCACTCCTAATTATGGTCTGAACCATATCTTCTATTTCCTGTTCGTTTATGTATTTTATTATCTTATTCATATTCAACAAATTCTTTTAGTGCAGCAATAATTCTTTTTGCCTCTTCTTTGTTTAAGTGCAAAGCCTCTTGTTTTTCATTTGATCCATACTCATCGAACTGAATCCAAACACAATGATCAGTTGCTAGACTACTTTCAACTACACATATATTCCCACAATAAGCAGATTCAAAATCATCGAAGACTGCGAAACCTCTTTGTGTGTATGATTTTGGCATATATAGACTCCTTTCATAAGAAAGCACTGTTTTATTGTATTATACGAAGTCAGCATCGAATCCCAAGTATTGTAATAGGGAGACTATGAAGTAATTTCCATACTGGTCAAATGTGATCCAATGTTCCTCTTCATCTTGTCTGTCTTTTATGCGCACAGAATCATTATCAGCAATAATCTCATACCGCTTCTTATCTTGCATAATCTTATCTAATAGATATTTATCATGTTTCGTATAATTCATGTTTCTATCTCCCTTTTTAAAGGCTCATCTTTATTTAGCATCCAATTTTTTTATCCGAATTGCTGCATCATAGCCCCAATCAGTTGGTTCGGCCTTCAATTGTAATTGCTCTCCGTTATATAGTTTGATAATCAATGTACTCTCATTTTCTCTTTTTATGTAGCGTATTTGAGATCCACTAAGTTTGTACTTACTCAAAGTATCACTTCCTTATGAAATCTACCTTTTATTGGATTCCTATTTTCATCTCTTTTTGTTTAACCGGCGATTTGGTAATTCGACTACCACTAGATATGCCCAGAGGATTAGCATAATGACTATTCCACTCGGCATGTAATACCACTTTGTGTATGTATTCGGTTTAAAAATATCTATAAATTTTTCAGGAAAAGGACTGAACCCCAACTATATCACCTCGCATTCCCTTGAAATATACCTTTATGACCTAAACAATATTGGCTCATCTGCTCCGTTGTACCACGAATAACTTACCAATTTACAATTTTCTTCGGATACTCCAAATTTGTCTTCGAGTAGCCTACATTACATTTTAATTTCGTCAATTGAGAGATTAACATTGGATCTGGAATTGGAGTAGTCATCTGTATGAGAAAGTGTATATAGTCGACTCCCCACTGACCTGTTTTATATGAATAAACTGGACAAAATTCACCTGCTTTGTCTTCATAATGAAACCACTCAACAGTTCCATCATCATAAACATCAACTTCTTCAGCTTCACCAATTAAATTTTTGAAGTACTCATATACTTGAGTCTTACTTTTACCTTGCAATTGTTTCAATTCTGCTCGGATAGACGTTTTAAACTCATCACAACTCATTTTTCTTCACCTTTCTTTATAAAATTCGCTTTTTAATGGTTTTTCACTAATCTATATCCTAAACAGTTCAGGTGATACTCTAATTGAGCAATAGTCATTTCATTAATCATGTAAGTATTTTTAAAAATTTCTTCTGAATCCTCAATTTTTATAATTAGATTTTCATTTCTAGTAATATGTATAACATTAAAACTCCTATCAAGATATTCAATTTCCTCTCCAACTTGAAAATTCAGAGGACGTGGGAATATAAACAGCAACTTGTCGTTGTGATAAACATATGTATTATCGTATTTTTTCAATTTATTCTGTCTCCGTTTCTTTGATTCAGATAAATGATCCATTTCATTGCATTTAATAACAGCAGTCACAATAATGCTCGACCTTTTCTTTCTTTGTGTCAGCCTCAATGTATAATCCAGAATCATACCCATAGTCTTCTGCACAAGATTTAACTACAATAAACGCTCCATTGGAGAATGTAATCTTTAATCTTTGCTTATCGATCACTTCAACTGTCTTAACGTTCTTCATTTTCTTATTCTTGACTTCATCAATTCTCCTCAACTAAATCAACTCCAATTTTACTTAAAAGTCCAATTTCAAGTTCTTTTTGCCGAAATAATTCTCATGATTTCCTCATGCCTTCAGTTTTACTAGGAATTGAGTCGCTAACAAAACTGCCATATTTCTTCTGACTATATAACTTTTATCAGTCCAACGAATTTGACGATACTTGAATAGTTTATTGTGTTGCTTATTCGAAAGTTTGAATTTTCTATAGTCATGTTTTAAAGGATCTTTAAATTGATATTTAGACAGTTTGCGTTCCTCCAATTCAGTTTTCATTGTGTTATAACTTAAAATTATTTCGAATGTCTATAAATAATAGAATTATGTATGGCAACCAAAAAACTGTCAAAACAATACACCATACCCATTCAGGCATAGGAATATAATCCTTAAATTGATACATCCCACTTTCTTGTTTTACTAGCCTAGATGGTGGTGGAAAATGTGTATATCCTCTTACCAATAGGAGCAATACGATTCCGATCAGTAGATAAACTCCTAACCAAATCATTCCAACCCTCCTCTCCCCATAAAAAATTGGTTTTATTGTCTTTTATTTTTAAAATTTATCAAAAGTGCATGGTTTTACTTCTAATATTTCTCTTAGGTGTATATGTATATTTTCTGGTGTTAATTCAATTCCCATTATGTATTCAATTTCTTCTCTTACTTCTTTTGGAATCATACTAACCAAAGCTTCTCCATAACCAAGATTATAAACCATTGCATTATAAACCTTATCGTAGTTTAACCTTATCCATTGCATATATCCATACTTAACAGGGATCGGACACATCATGCAGCCAGTCCTTGGAGTGAAAAGTTTGAATCCCAATTTCTCTAAAATAATTGCTTGCTTTCGATTAACTATTTGCGTCTCTCTGTCCCCAAGATCGTAATAATCCAATCCAACACTCTCAATTAATTCTTTGTTAGCAAAAACAATCTCCTCTGTATTCATGGGATATTCTTGAATCATATTTTTAAGATATAATTCATTGTATGGAATACCCTCTTGCTCAACGTACTCCCAAACATCTTTTTCAGTCCACCATAGAATCGGTCTTACAACAAATGCTTTCCATTCAGCGCTACTATAAAAGTATTCCCCATCACGTAGACCAGCCTTGAGTCGTTGAGATGATTCATCTGCTCTCAGCCCAACTACAAGTAAATCCCATTGCATATCCTTCGTGATACGTTTCATAGGATCATGTTTCAGAGTGCCACAACATTTCTCTGATAATGGTCTTCCACCGCGCCTGTCTCCTTTTCTTGTAAAAAAATAATCGCTTGTTATTCCACCATTATCATCTATAATATGTTTTAATGTTTTCTTAGGTTTGGTTACATATAATCTTAATTTCCATAATTCAGTTATGTATTTTTGATATTGCCTAACCTCTTTGAATTCATTTGCTGTATCATTCCACACAATATCAATGTCTGATGGATCTCGACCAAGTTCAATCAATGCCTTCCTTGTTAAATACACATCAATAATACTATCAATTCCAAACGAACAGGATATAACTGGCTTCACGGAACGTTGAAGCGACATTTTAATTAAGTCAATCGACCATCTTTCCTTATCTTTTAAAATAGTGTATTTATGTATGTTAAAGTGAGCATATCTTGTCTCCTTATCGGCCCTAGTTCCATTCCACCTAGTAATTTTCTTACCTTTATCATTTAATTTTTCTTCCATTGTGGGATTCACCTGTAATGCATAATTATGTATAACTTTCATATAACAACTCCCTTATATATATCTCTTTGAAACACAGTTTACTACTCAAAATCAACTTCAACCCTATTAACTGCCTTAAGTATTACTACAAACCCATTTTTTACCCTTCATTAATTCATTAAATTCTTCAAATGTTAGCTCTTTGGATTTTACCATGCCGTGACTAATCTCTCTTACACTCTGCAATTGTACTACTGGATACCCAGACCATCTGCCGGTGATATCAATTAGATTAACTCTATATCTTTCACCATCTAAACTATAAATTTTTCCTAAGTAGTTCTCGATCATTATTCTTTGAGTATCTAAAATATATTGGTTATATTCACAACATTTTGTATGCATTTCAAGTAATGTTTCCATATGACTGCCCCCATCCATTTCCTAATAAAACATCTGTTTTATTTTCTTTTACTGAAAAGATAGCGATCAATCTTTGGAGCAAAGTATATGTATAAATTAAATGGCCAAATAATAGACAACATAAGATACCACCACTTAGGAAAATCAAAAAATCCACTCCCATTATCTCTTGTTGCCCAATAGAACCATACAATCCCACAAATTATATAAATCAGTCCAATAATTAACCAAAACACTTTATCGCCTCACTTCCGTTTAAAATTGATTTCATCGAGTGATTATATTATTCACAAACTTTTTAATGGACATTGCGTCCCATAACTCTTCCTTCTCTGTTGGATCATAATATGTAAAGCAAATACAATTCTCATTGAGTTCAATTGATTCAATCGTGATTAATTCTTCATTCATATCCGAGCCAATTGCGCTACCTTTAATCAAAAACTTCCGACCTTTGAATTGATTTAATTCGTCTCTCATTTTTCGAAACGTCTCCAGATAAGACAGGAGTTTTTCTGAGATGTTTTGCATCTTCATTACCTCATTTTCACCATTAATAATATGGATACTCGAACTCATGAGTCCCTTTGTATTTTAAATTGAAGATTGCAATATAAGCATATGTATCATCAGATTGTGACTGGTTATAAATATCTCGTACTAATTCGGCTGCATCTAAAGCATCAAAAAAGTTTGCTTTAAGCACATTATTAATGATTGTACCATCTTCTCGCAGATACCCTTTGTTGTAGACTCCAACAGCATAAATCTCTTCCGTGCTCTTATTTATCTTCAAATTTTACGTCCCTCCTAACAACATGAAACCTTTACAAGCTTATGATCGTCTGGCAATTTTCTAACTTCAAATCTCCACTTGTTAGCGTCTCTGCCAGTCTTACCCCTCAATTTATTCAATGCCTTAGACTTCGTCTCTTCGGCAATTCCAAATTGAAATTCTTTTCTCATGCCATTCCATATGCCGTACATAGTAGTCTCCTTTATGATGCTCATTTTGCTGTTTTGGCTCGCTTGTAAAGATAGTTCCAGCAATTCCAACAAACAAATCTTTTGTCATTAGGGACTGGTGATTGAACAAGCTCATATCTCTCTCGGGCACAAGGCTCTCTTTGGCATTTCTGCTTTACCTCATCAGGTTGTCGTTTCATCTCATTTCACCCAATTCGTAGTCCTTCGAATCTTGGCATTCATAACATTTTAGCTTACTGGAAAGGACTCCACAATCACACTTTTTCAGAATACCCATAAACTTTGCATCTTCAATGAATGTACGCCATTCTCGCTCATGCTCTTCAATCTCATCTTCAAGCTCAATAACTTTATTCGCAGTAAGTAATCCAACTTGCTTAATAGGTGTGTCATAACTCATAAATACATCTAGATCCTTCTTTTTTTGAGCGATCAATTCATTCCAAATATTTATTTTATCGATTACAATCTCTTCTGGTTTAATCCTGTCTTCATAAATAGGAGATGAATGACGTTGCTTAACTTCATTGACAGAAGGATATTGGATAATTCTTGACTTATGATTTCCATTGTAGTTAAGCATACGGTTGAGACGAAGTACACGCCCTAATAAAACCTTTCGCTTTTTGTCGTCTCCATAAATGTTCTTAATCGTTACATTTAGGATCTCATCACGTTCCTCGGTGATTCTCTCGACTCCCTCTTTTGTGAGCCAACATGTATATCGTCTATCCATAGATTTCACCCTTCCCCATGTATTTGAATTTTCGGTCTACGCATATTTAATCGTATTGTCCGTGTTCATCTTTAGTTAAGCAGACATTTAATGATAGATCGTAACCCATTGTCCATCACGTTCGTTTTCGGGAGTAAACTCGTCATAATTATAGACTTTGCCGTAATAACTGATTTGGGTGTCTGCCATGAGTTGATCAATCTCGATAAATTCAACGATCATGAAGCAAATGTCTTCTTTGGAGCCTATTAATATCGGCTGTTCGAGCTTTATTTTCATGCTCTCAACAAACCCTCCTCTTTATCCTGATAAAAACCAACTTTTATCGCCTTTCAAGTTCATATTCTTCTTGTAGGAAGTCAATAACCTCCTGTAGCAACTCATCAAAAGGTTGGCTACCGAACTTCATATCATCAATATGATCAATAATTTCTTCAACATGATTTTTTACAATTTCATTTACATTGTCTTCATAAACTGCAATTACTGTTTTTGCATGGTAATTGGGCTTCGATAAGGTTCCACCAGTAATTTCGGAATAAACACTTGGCAATTGTTCAAGTATAAATGCATAATCAGCAAGTTCACGTTGAATCTGATCAAGATTAAGAGTTCCATCTTCATTTGTGCAAAATGGTCGCCAGTAATCTTCCCATATTTCTCTATAAGTTTTCTTTTCATTCATTTGATTTCACCATTTTTTATTTTTAATAAATACTCATCGATATACTTTTGAAAATACTCATTCATTCCATCACGTTTCAAACATTCAACAATTTGCAATTGAGATCCACAAAAATATTCCCAATTAAGATATAAGTCAACTTGGTTTGCTTTTGTTCTTTTGACACTTTTACACTCATAGAATTTCTCAAGAATTTCTATTACGTCAGTTTGATCCATCGAATATGTATCTTCAATTTCAGCACATTCAAATTGAATATAAGCACAAATTGCTTCAAAGATATCTGGTGTATACGGAGCTTCTATATAATATCTACGTGGTTCGTGATCATGTGTATGAGTCAAACAATATTGGTAAGACTTTTCTTCCTTTGGAAGGCTGGCACTTTCTTTTAATCTCGCTACTATTTCCTCTCCATACTTTCCCATTTATTTTGCCCCTCTCATATTACAAACGAATATCTAGTTTCATAGGCTTTCTTTTCGTTTTGCAATAATTTCCTCGAAAACTTTTCTAAATCCATACACAGGTTCAGAAAAATTGAGTTCACTTAAATCTTTAATGGCGAATCTATGATGGCTACCTTGCACAGTAGAGAGCTTCATATATGCATCGTTTTCTTTATTGAACATCATGTTGAAAAATTTTTCATGGTTCTTTTGATAAACTTGACACATAAATATAAGTAGATTTTCTAGAGATTCAACATAATCATCTTTGTTTGTTTCCACTTCCATCCACCTCTATCCTTATGAATATTTACTTTTATGACCTATTGAATTTTCTTACCTGATGCAGTATACAATGTATCCGACAGGTATTCTCCTGTCCCCGCTGTTTCCTCTGATCCACAATAAGGACATGTCTGAAAGTTTGGTTCTACTGGAATTGCAAATGCGTTTTCACACTCTTCACAAATCATCACAGCCCATTTCATTAAATGTTCACCCCAATCCCCATGAAAGCGTCATTTCATTTCAATCTTAATCCTTTTATGTATACAAATCATAAAACTTAGTCGAATTCAATCCTTGAATATTCAGAATATAACCACTCTCTAAACACTTCTTCAGAACCTCATCATTTCTTGTTAACTTGGAATATGTATTATTAACTTTTTCATCATTTGCTTTCTTTTTTCTCACTGAGCAGCCTCCAAACAAAGAGTTATTTTCTATTTGGTAAGTCCTGCATATCTGGTAATACTTCTTCAAAATGCATAATTGCAAAGATATTGAATGCGGCTGCTGCCAGATGATCCTCATCATCCATACCAGTCATATATTGATTCAAATGTCTGAGGGCACTATCTAGACATCTTGAAGTTGGTTGCCCCTTTTCCCAATTACGTTCAGGGTACTTCTCAAGACCTGCTTCATACCTCTGAGCTACTCGTTTTAAAGCGTGAGGAGAAATCAAGTCAAACCTCCCCTTACCTTTACTTGGTTCTCTTAGTGATCCTGTATCATACTCTTGTCGTTGTCCGGAATCAATAATCTTATGCTTGCTCATTTCTTCTCACGCGCCCTTCTAAAAGCCTTTCTGCGGCTGCTTTACGCTGTTCATCTGTCATTGGCCGACGATTGCTTTCATTACGAAACGATATGCGATTAAAATCAATATCTTTGTACCAATGGGTGCCATCTTCAGTCACTTTGTAAGCCTCTATATTGGCCTTTTTCAATTTTGTGATTACAGTTGGTTGTAGAGTAGTAATAGACCACATTTTAGTCTCATCATCACATTGAAGAACGGTTTCTCTTTCTGGCGCAGAATATGACAATTGCCTCACTTCACTTTCCTAATTAATCATCTTTTATTTTCACATGCAACTTTTGCCTTCCAAATTCTTTAGCCTTTTTTAAATCGTCAAAGTAGATATCTAAATTGCCTTCTTTAATTGCTCCACCACGGTCTTGGCATATGTATGTGTGATCAAGTTCCTTAACGTAAACTTTTGTTCCAAATTCTAATGACTTTGGGCATGCTGCTGTGACGCCTTCTTTCACTCGCTCTCCGCTGGCCGTGATACCATATAGGGGATGTCCCTTCTTCTTTTGAGTTGATTCGTATCCTGATGTAAACGCGGTTACACTATATATCTTATATGCATCAGGACTGTCCACTGGCTCTGGTTCTTCAATAGAGTCCATTAATGTATATTTGGTCAATACTTTTTCTTCTTCAGCAGTTAACACAATATCTTTGTTCGTGTTTTTTGTTTCTCCAATACTGATTGCAACCTTAGAATTAGCACAAACTAATATGATTGCAACGATTGAAGAGAGGATCGTCTTCCGCATATCCGCCCCCAACAATATAATTGTATAAAGCACTACCTAGATTGAATCGCCGCTCTATCTAGGTAGTTAATTTAATTATGTATTATTTATTTTTAATTACGATGAAATAATTCTTTTATCAGGTATTCTCAGGTTTTAAGTTTTTGGCATATACATATGCTTGCTCAAGTTTCTCTACATCGGTTACAGTAAGAAAATTTGCTACTCCTAAAATTTCTCTAAATTTTGGAGTGATTGAATTTGTCTTCACTTCAGAAGAGAGGCTATTTAAAACTTCTTTAATCTTTTCATGGTAGTCCTCTGCTTTAGGTTTACTTGCCTCAATCTCTGCTGCTTCTACCATATCAGCAAACTCTTTGGCTTTTTCATCTCGTTCTAGGCTTTGTTCCTCTTTTAATTCATCAAGGGATTTTCTTGTTTTCTTTAATTGCCCTTTTACTGCATCCTCAAAAACTTTCAAGAAGTTTTCTGCACTATATTCAACAGGATCATTAGGTAATTCAGTGTATCGACCTCCAGCGATTGAAATGTATTCCGTAGGTCTAAACACCATTACAGTTCTTGTCTCATGAAAATTACTGCCTTTCTCTTTTCCTTTTTTAGTTTTTGCATTCTCAGTTACTGTTTGGCCGTTCTTATCATAAATTACAACTTCATTAAAAAGACAACAAATTAAACTTGCTTGAGATTCAAAAATCTTCTTACCAGTAGCATGCATCATTAGTTCAATAGAATTATATTTCAAACCATTGTACAAAGTTGTCTCTTTTTCTTTGGTCCATGCGAGAGTTACTTTGCCATAACCAGCATTTTTCAAAGAATCGAAAGGCTTTTTCATTTCTTCATAAAGAACTGTATAGCCATTCTCATTTCCATTAGAGACTTCGGTTAGTTCTTGAAGCGATGCAATTTTTGCAACTCCATATTTTTTGGCTCTATCATTTAGAAGCCAAGCTGTTGCTGCATCGATGCAACGATCAGCAGTATCAATACCAACCAATTTCACTACTCTTCCATTTTTAGCTTCCTTAACAAGATCGGGGACAATTTCTTTCTTAAATACATCCCAAACTTTCCATAGCTCTTCGTCAGAACCTTCTTCATGAATTGGGATAATATTATCAAGTTCCCATGTCTCATACCCTGCCTCAAATGCAATCAACAAGGCTTCTTCTGGATTTAGATAATGGCGCTCAGTAACTTCTTTCCAAAGCCTTGTTTTCCCAGTTTTATATCCTCCAACAATCAATGAGTCAATACTATGTAATTCAACTTTCGGCGTATTATTTTTCACTTTGTCTCTGTATCCCATTCAAATCTCCTTATAATTAGTATTTTTTCGTTATTTACCTTTAAAACGGCAATTCGTCATCAGAAATATCAACTGGTAGTTCATCATCCTGTTTAAATGGGTTTTGTTCTCGCTCAATCTCCACTGTCTTTTTCATTTCTTCTTCTGTCAAAAAGTTTCTCATAAGAGACGGCTCAACGAATCCTGTAATTTCAAGTCCCTTCTTCTCACCATTTACAACTCTTTCTTTTTTGGGCTTTGTGGACTGAGAAGAAACTTTTTTAAATGGATCATTTTCGTCCATACTCGATTCAATATCAACCCATCCAAAAGTTGCACGGTTATTATCTGTGCCAGTAACCTCAATAAAATCAGTTCGATTCAATGTTGCAAATGCATCTGCCAATGGAATATTCCCATCATCAGTTTCTTTGTAATATACAACCAATTCCAAATCTCTTGAATCGGATCTCTTAACTCCATTGACTAAGTAAGCTGCATTTACTTTTGTGCTCTTATCATTCTCGTTTTGATAAGTGCTTTTAATTCCAATTTGCATATTAAATGTATTTACTTCAACAAAATCAGGAGATTCAAAATCGCAAACATATGTAATTTCTTTTTCATTAACTTTAATTGGTTTTAATTCTTCTCCAATTTTCACTTTTCCATCTACAATTGGATTAATGTAATTAATTGTTCTAGTGAAACCTTTTATATTTCTATTTTGCTCATCCGTGAACTCAAAAGGACTGTATTTCCCCTTGACTTCAACCCAAGTATCTGCTTGAACCAGCTCTTTCAATTTATCAATCTTATCCCATTCAACATCAATTAAGTGATATGTATCATTTGGATACTTCTCTTTATCAAAGCGATCTTCCCAACTAATTTTAGCAGCCTTACTTTCTTTTCTACTATAAGGGTAAACAAAATCCTTTTCTTTTCCAGTAAGTTTAAGTTTAAGATCATTACTTAACGCTGTCTCTATAACAAACTCTAAGACTTTTTTCTTTCCCTCCTCCTCAAGCCGATAGAATGGTACTTCTACCCAATTATCTGTTCCTTTTTCTTGATTCTTAACAGGCTTGATCTTTCCAACGAAATGAAATGAACTTGTGAATTCTTTTCCACCGTGATTTTTATTTGTTTTGATTTTATATCTATTATTTGAGGCCATTTGTATTTTCAATTCTCCATTTCATTTTTATATTTTTTGTTTTTAAGTGATTGGGAGAATTGGTGGATCACGAGTACTATCTATACTCTCACATCCTTTCAATACCTTCATTGAAGAACAGCATCTATATAATCACCTTTCGGTGTTATTTTTAATGGAGCTTGTTGGATTCGAACCAACGATGTTGGATGACCAGTTATGAGCTGGTTGCCATCGACCAGACTAGGCGAAAGCTCCTTGTTTGATAACAAGAGGAACGATCTTGTTTATATGAATTTATCAAAGTGCATAATTTATATATAAACATGTCTAGAACATGGTATGTATATACTATGCTAAATCACGATAAAATGTATGCTTTATTGGATTTCACTTTTCATGCTTCTGCCTCCTTTTCCTCACCTCTCAATTTGTATCCTTACTTTACCAAATTCTCACCACAAAAGTCAATAGTTTTTGTTTCTATTTTTTCATCTTTTATTTTTAATATAATTGAAGTTTGGGAATCTTTTAAGGGCTGATATTTTCAGCCCTGTTCTTTCGCAGGAAAAAATGCTGATGAAGAGGAAGGCAGTGAATTTGCTAATTTTTCAGCTTCTTCCTTAGTCAGATTCCCAGTCATCCAAATAAGATAATCGCTGTCAAAATAATAGAGGAGTGAACCATTCTTATCGGTTTTAATCCAAGCACTGTGACCATTTATTGATATTTCCTGAGTATCAGAAGAAGATACGAACGACTCTCTTGGATATCTCCCAATCACCACAAACTTATCTTCATTTGCAAAAGTCCATATGTTATCTGCTGTAGAATCTAAACTTTTAAGTTTAGTATGAATAAATTTATCCATTGGTAAATCAAGACCTTGCTTTTCCGTATGCATGTTTTCTGATATTGCCATATCCACAACACTTGAAATCTCCCACATATTATTGTTATTTCTTAGCACGATAAAATTATACCATTTCATAGTTGTTTCAGGTACTTTTAAAACAACGACACCATTATTACCGAATTCAGTCTTCAAAACAATTCTATCTTTTGAAGCAGAAAGTGTTTTATTGTTTGATAGCTTCCATTCTATTTGATTTGTTACTGAATCCTCCAATGTTTGTTTTTTCTCTGGTGAGGTCTCATTTCCAACAATCTCATTTAAAGTCACCTTATTGTTTTTATTGTTCACAATTTCATTTTGCTTGTTTTCTTTGTCTTTATTGATATTAGCATTATCGGTTGCATTAGACATGCACCCTGCGACTAATATCAAAATCGTTGCAACGAAAATTAAACCTGTTCTTTTAAGCATAATCCACATCCTGCATAAGTAATTTTGTACTACAAAGAAGTGATGAGAAAAGTAATTAACCACTTATGGATAATTACTTTTCTCATCAAGGAACTAATTTTTAATAGTTAGCCCAAACTTCGTTTGCAACAACTGCTTTCTGGCGAGGACCCATTACAGAAATAAATCTTTTCGAACCAGTAGAACAATCATTATATACATATGCATAGTACCCTGACCAATAATCAACCAAAGAGCCGTAGTCATTCCAACCTTGATAATGAGGTCTGATAGTTATTGTTGAAGCTTCAGATTCGACCCATGTAATGGAGCCACCTATTTTAAACCCCACTTTAGCTTCAATTGGTCCCCAATCGAACTTTCCTTCGCCATTAATTTCTCCACTAAGCCCGTACTGTTCCGTAAATGTAGAAGTATACGTCAAAGAACTCCCCGTCTTGTTTACATAGCGGGTACCTTCCCTACCCTTTTTAAAAATAAAGGTCCCATTCGGTGTTGCATCCAAAAATTGATCACCCGGCTCACAAACATTACCCATAGGAGAGATATCTTTAGATTTGTTTGCAACAGGCATAGAATCAACAATCGTGACACTCTTAGCTGTCGGACCCAACTGAGAGGTGATTTTAGAAATGTCTTCAGGAGAAAGGTTGTTTTCAGCATTGTTTGCAAAGTATACTGGGATGTTCCTTTCATTTTGAGGGCTTACTTTTTCAGCAGAGACAAGAGTAGGAACTGAGACAGCTAAAGTTAAAACTGTCGACAGGAGCACCTTTGATAATTTTTTCAAAAAAATCACCCCGCCCATCTTAGTTTGAATTCTGGAAAGGTCCAGCACATTTTTCTCCAATCCGCGGTTAGAGAAAATGTAGGTCCGATTTAATAGAATGCATGCATCTCTAATTAAATCAGCGAATCTTCCGCTAATTTCCATATTATACTAACATTCCTTTTCAGGCAAGCTTTATAAAGTTTATTTAATATATATGGTTTATTTTACATTATTATACTTTATAATCATGAATATTAAATTTTATCTGCATATTTTGTTTATATAATTCACTCGCAAGACCTCCAGCATTCAACCAAATAAAACATGAGTTTTATTGCCTAAAAATATTTGTGCCACAATGCAATTAATGTCCTCTTCCACTTCCCATTCTTGTATTCATATCCATCAATGTATACCTTACCATTGATAGTAGTTACATTAGTACCTTTCATACCATCAGGAAAAGGTATTACTTTATCACCTATAACAACAACTCTGTCTTTTTGATTTACAAACACCGATCCATTTATAAATACTCCCATACTTCACCCCTTAAAATGTACTTTTTATTGGAAATTTACTGTGAAAATCTAATTTTGCCCTGAATACAATACGCACACCAAGTTTCTCCGTTGATTCTTTTCCAACCCATATTTTTTAAGAATTTTTCAGCAGCCTTTTTAGTTGATCCAATATCAGACGGATGGAAATCATGACTGGCCCAATTTCCGCACTTATCACAATTTGTATCATAATACTTCACCAATTCGAAACTCATCATTACACCTTCTATTTCTTAATAAAATGCATGATTCATCGGAATTCTTCCTTTAATCTAAAGCTACGTGCTGGACGACCAAGATGTTTAATATTAAACTTATCAAACTTTTTGCTACGGTCCAATGCACTTATTGATTATCAACAATGGATGATGTTTGGCTCCTTAATCGTACATCCCACTTCTACGTGCACAATCATGAATTTCGTCTAAATTCCCATACCATACTCCATCACGTTTATTTTCTTTCAACACATCAATCATGTGATCAGCTATTGTTTTTCTTATATTCCTCTCCAATGAAATCCGTTTATAGGCTTAAATATACATTGTAATTTTAGTTGAAATTTCTGCTCTTGGATTGGTTCCAAATAATTTCTTCGTTTCTTGTGCTGCAATAGTATATAGTTCTTCAAGTTCTCCGCGAATTCCCATGCTATTATGAGCCTTCCCATCAACTTAAATAAACATCATGTACATTCCTTATTTACCCTCCTCATAAAATTCACCATTTATGCTTTAATCGTTCATGGATTCTATGCTTCCCTTTTTATACTCTTCACTCTGCAAATGAAATGGCTTAGGTTCTTTCACTATACTTTTAATTTTTATTAGATGCTCAATTTGATCAAGCGTATTTACGATGCCTAAACATTCATTTGAGACTACTAATAATTTCTCTTTATCGCATTCATTATTTTGAATATCGATAATTACAGATTCAATTTGTTGCTTTAAGCCACTTCCCATTTCTACTCTCCTTATAAAATATCCGTTTCATGCCTTTTATAATCCCATAAATTCAGGACTATAATATCCCAAATGTCTATTATCGATTCTAGCCCTAGCGTCTTCTAAACATTTAAAATAATATGGCGATTGCCAGTATGGAGCATATTGTCCATCCTTGCAATAAATATCGTTTTCTTTATAAGTCTCAACATACCTTTGCAACTTGAGCTTTGCTTCAGCAGCAGGAAAACAGTCATTGCAATACATTCCAATTTTAGTCCTATCCAAATCCTCTAAACGTCTAATATTCATAAATGATAGCTCAGAATCACAGTCTTTACAGTGAATCTTGAACATCTAGACCACTCCTTTTACGACGAAGATCCATTTTATCGGTATACATTCGTAATTTCATCAGCCTCAATAAAGACATCCTCTGAATCAAGGCATTCGATTTGATACTGTACTTTAGTTAAGTGCTTATTAAACTCAGGTTTTAGAATTCTTTTTATCTTTCCTTTACGCTCATGCTTAGCACCGCTTTGAACAAAGTTAATAAATTGTCCTTCTTTTGGTCTGAAGCCCATAGTAATTCACCTTTCCCTATGAAATCTCAATTTTATTTGCTTATTCTTAATGGACACCATTTGGGAGATGTTTTTAACTCATTGGATTCAATGCTAGGATATCCATCTCCAATGGATTCGTTATGTGTGCAATATCGTGCTGTTTTTAAAGATGTTATTCCTCGCATACTACTTCGACTACTTACAGACAGTGCTTCCCCTTCTTTATAGAATTCGCACTCTTTGCACTTGGGAACTGCCATTATTCTACCTCAATTTCATTAAAATATTTAGGTGCATTCAGCCCAATAGTTTGGCCGCTGTCACATTTATTGCAAACGATCTTTCTATATCCTCTATATTTTTTTATTTGACTTGTCACCGGAATAAGACAAGCACACTTACGACATTTCAAATATGGCATCAATACACACTCCTTATAAAACTTCGATTTTATCTGATTCAACCATTAGTTTTTTTATTTAAAGTTTTAATATACTTTTTGTGCTCATGAATACACTGCACACAAACTTTTACTGTTTCAGTGCCTGTCTTAAATCCTAGAAAAGTTTTGTCCTGTGTTACTTTTGTGGCTTCTCTTTCGGGAAATTTACATTCACACCAGTTGCAGTTGATCCATAACTGACCATTAATCATCTCCATAAAAAACACTCCTTCAATGATTCAAGTTTATATAGAGTAAAAGATTCATTTCATTTTCACCTAAAGAATTCTTACTGTAGCAATATCTCTTCCTGCCCAAAGCTTAAAACTGAATCCTGTTTCAAGTAAGTGCCATGGCGCTTCGTCTACAATAAAAGCTACATCAGCCTCTGTATTCCATGTATCATAAATTAATTTATTTACTTTTACCAAAACAGTCCATGTGTCTCCATAAAATCTATTATTCTCAATTTTTCCAAAATTGACAACTATGTCTCTTAGCCACTCGTTAACTGGGAAATGACTGGGATCTTTATCCCATTCAATAATGGCTTTACAAGATCGTCTCTCCATTGAAGTACCTCCCTTCAGTTCTTCATGGATAGCCAATGTAAGACTCGTTTTATCACATGTCAGAAAATCAATACTGTTATTTCTCAATCTCGTAAACTTTTATTACCTTACTCAACTCAACTCTTCCTGTTGTCCCTTGTAAAGATAACTGTTTTCTGTTCAAATCAAATATTTTATCCCAACTTTTTCTTTTCAATTTTTCCTTCACAGTATCACATTCGGCATAAAGATAATCATCATACTCTTCATCATTTTCATCTATTAAAGAGCAACCATTAATTATTGATTGGAAGTCATAAAAATCAGACAGTAGAACATCGCTCTCATCTAATTCGACTTCTAATATTACGTATCTTTCTTGAGTTTGAGGTTTGGATAGAAACACCCAAATCGGATATTCTCCATTGTATTTTTGTAATCTCATCTCCATCTGATCCATCATCCACTTGTATGCTTCGATGTGTGTAGATGGTATATACTTTTGATTACCTTCAAAATAACCAATTTCCTTCGCATATTCCCAAGCTTCTTCCTTTTGTCTAGTCCAAAATATACCCATCTCGTCCACCTACTTCATGTCCTACAAGAGAATTGTTTTATTTTGAATCGCTACTTTCATTTAAATGATCATTAGCTATCCATGAAAGAAAGGATGAATCTGATCCCCCCATTGCAACAACTTCGTTTTTAAATAGCATTACACCAAAACCGTGCTCTTCATCCCACGAGCAATCAAATTCAAACCCAATATAAGCAATGCCATCCTTGATTACATCTAAGATATGAACTCTTGCTAAACTGATTAAGGGCTTTAGATCATTAACACAAGTTAAATCTGGCATAAATTCATCATCTTCATCATCGCAATATTTTGCTTGAAAACCACTATATTCTTCAAATAACTCTTGTAGTATTACATTCTTAATTTCTTCTTGATTAGATACAATATAATCATACGTATCTATTAATTCGCTGAGTAGAGGTGAATTTATGTCTCCACCAAAATTCACTTCATAAACATCGCCTGAGTCTGAAGTAAATTCATTCCAAACGGGTAGATATATCATCCCTTTATATCCAAATTCATCTAATGTGAGATCTAATATTTGCTTTGTCATCAGTGTCAACTACCTTCAAAATGTTTTTTTAAGCAGATAAAAGTATTATTTATTCTAATTCTCTTCCGTTTTTTCTTAAGAAATCTTCAGTTTCTTTAATTCTAATAACTAATGGATCTGTGCTGTGAAGCCCCCCGCCAGAACGTTTTTTTATCTGGTATAAGATATACAATTCACTTTCCGCCGCATCTAACATACCTTCCAAATAACCCTTATCATATTGAATTTTAACAATGTCAGTATTGAAAAGGTCATTTAGTGCTTTCCAAGAATTCATATATTCATTGCGAGTTTTTCCTACTTCTGTATGTACAACACATGAGTATTTGCCCTCAAATGATTTTAGAGGAACCGCTGCAAAATATCCATTGTTGTGATTATATCCAACAATGATATCAACCTCGTTCTCATTATAAAGATTCTTCTTTTTTGTAATTGGATTTAAGGAATAAGCTTCAAGTTTATAAACACGGTCTTCATTATCTTTATATGCAGAATCAAGTTTCAGACTCTTCACTTGAATCTTTGCTGTTTTTCCATCTTTCTCCGCAATTAAATCGTATCTTGAAGAGCCAGATAATGGTCTCGAAACACTATAACCTTCTAACATGAGTTTTCCTGCAATGACTACTTCTCTGGCGTCTGCTAATTTCAGTTCATCCATGTTGACACCACTTTCAAGATAAAATATTTGATTTGTAAGACTCATAACCAAAGTAATAAGATTGACCCAATCTGTAAATTCATTGACTAGGTCAATCTAACTTATTTCATCCCCAGTAATAATCTTCGCCAGTTGGTTTCCCATGGATTTCTGCAATTTCTTGAATAAAGGGAATAAGTTTTGAAACTTCATCGATTGAAATTTGAACGTTCTCATAACTAATATTATCAGGAGTTCCTCTCGGAATAAGAAGTCGAACATGCGTTTGATTATAAGTAATCAATACATTCCCATCTTGCTTGCTAGGGTTGTAACTACCTTCGTCAATCATTTCACTGTTTGCGAATTGCCTGAGGAATGGAATTAACTTTACCGCAGTTTCAGTTGACAAATAAGCTCGTGTGTAACTCGGTGTATTATCTACGTCAGTCATTTTCTTTGGCACAAATAAAGTAATGGGGGAAGCATGGTAAGTTACTAACATTCCACCATCATCTCTTGGAGATGTAGCACGTTCCACTTTGACAAAAGCCACCGCTCCTACTGGATATTTTATGCCACCATCAGATAAAACCAGTTTTCTCGGACCAAGATTCGCTTCCACAGATGTTTTGTCAATCATTTATAACACCCCTTCAACTTTTTATTTTACAAACTCATAATCCCCATGACGCACAAACCAATGTTCGCCTCCGTCAATTGGTTCAGCTTCCACACCATAAACTGCATCAGCAGGATCAAAATCATCAAATTCAGTAATAGTTACAATTTGACCAATTTCAAACTCATGCTCGTTCGTGCTACCAGTGATTCTAATTTGTCTCCCTGCAAGGATGGTCGTGGATGTATATCCGTACAGCCTACGGATCTCTTCAACACAATCCAAAAGAATTTGCTGCAACACTGCCTTATCAATATATGGATTATTTACGAAATTTGTTTCAATCTCATCAAGTCGTTCTTTAGTCCAATTCAAATTATATGCCCCCAAATAAAATTGTTGTTTTATTGTCTGTTCTATTGAATAATTAAACGTCCCATAAAGTCTTCTTTAAGCATTACAGAAACATTATTTTTCCATCCACTCTTGGAACGTTTTGACTCAACTCGAAATTCAATTTCTGTATCTGTAACTTTATCAACTTTCACTTCGCAGTTAACACCTAAAACAATTTTATATAGGTTACCAGCGATAATATCCACAAATTTCACTCCCATGAAATTATCTTTTCATTATAATATATTGCTCTTCAAGCCATTCAACATAAGCCTTTGTAGAGCCGCTTTTCTTATAATCGCTATACGCAATGCTTTCTTCTGCAATTTTAAAATATGGAGTCTCATTTTCATCAATATAAAACCTAACTTTAAACGCTTTTGGATAATACGAGGATTCACTCCACTTCAGAAGTTCATTATTGCGGCCATACCAAACAGGCTGCTCAATACTTTTATTAAAGTCCACGAATTCGCTGAAATCAAATTCACAACCTAGACATTCATCGTCTTCCCACATACAAATAAGACGAGCTTTCATTTTAGGATCGAAACTTTCATAGTCTTGACAGCCTTCAGTAAATTCCACTATTGGCTTTGCACCACTACGAAATAGTTCAAAAAGCTGCTTACCGTTCATATTGACCTCCTATTGTTCAAATAAAATTAACCTTTTATCCTAAATTGACGACTTCAACTCTATAATTATCTTCTTTATCGAAACGTTCTTTAAGCCAATGTGCATGATCTTTGGCTGTGCTTAAGAACGGCTTGTCATCGTATGTAAATAATTTAATTTTGGACAAATACTGACCAGTCTCAATATTTCTGATACTATAACTATTGAACTTCACTCTTCAGCAATTTCACCTTTCTCGATCAAATAACCGTATAGTTGATTAGTTTCCATTTTATTCGAACCAACTTTCAATTTCATCAGACGAAAATCCTTCATACTCCTCACCATCAAATTCAAGTAAATGTATCATTTCACCATTAAAATGAGATCTTAATTGTCCGTATTTCTTTCTGATTTGGTTATAGTATTTTAATTTTTTATTTACAACTTTATATTTCAACCATCACACCACCTTCCAATAACTTTTACTATTGTCTATTGAATGTTATGTACTTTAATATAATTTCTCATATCATTAGTATCATAAATCTTATCGTTGGTTTTAATATAAATGGGTTCAATGCTTTCACGAAAATTTAAAGCTGCTAAACTCATTGCCCTTTCCAAAGTGGCTATTTTTAAATCTTGTATCTGCCCAGAGCGTCTATAGCGATAAATAACCTCAAACAAGTTCATTCCTCCATTCCCCACGAAACTAGCCTTTTATCGTGTTACTTTTCCATACATAAAGCCCCCAAAAGTTTCAATTACTTATTCCAGTTCTAATTCTGCTTTATTGGCTACAATGAAAGCCTTATATTTTTGCTTAACAGCTCCCCCTGAAATAATCATATTATATACAACCTCATGAAATGTGTTATTACCATCAACCATAACAAGTACATCGTTCTGATTTTTGATATAAAAACCTTTAGCAAAACCTTCTCCACGAATGAATACTTTTTCATTCAAACATTTTTCAACTGCCTCATTAAAAGATAAATTATATGCACTCATTATCTCTCATCCCTTCATACTCTTAAGGATCTCTTCTCTAAATTCAGACACATCAATAATATTAAACTCCTGTAGTAGCTTTCCCTCAATACTCCAGACTTTGATGTCCCATTCAAATGTTACTTCAATAGGTAAACCATCGAACCTTTTAAGGCTTTCAAACTCAAATTTGCAATCAATAAACTGTATACCATTATCCCAAGGTTGCGCTTCTTGATAATCAAATAACTTAATCCCAAACAATTCTTGATCAAATCTTTCCATCTTCATCCGCTCCCCATAAAATATCTATTTCAATGCCTTTAATTTTTCATCGATCCATTGTATCGCTGCTTCTTGAGCGTCTTCAAGACTGGAGTATTCTTTGGAGTCCCACAAACTATTATATCTGATATCGCCTTCTTCGCGATTTGCGCGATAATAATACCTGTTAGGAGAATTATTTTGGCTGATATGTACAATAAACTTTTTGTGTTTGCCTTGCCAAGTACGATTTTTGTCCCACACCCCTGTGACATCTTTCATTCTCATTATTAGTTTTTCACCCCATCCTTATAAAATTTCGGTTTCATTAGGAACTCAAGATTCTACAGCAACATAAACTTTTTCTCCAGTACATTTACAATTCTTTTCGCGCAAACACTTTGCACAACACCACAGAATTTTCTTCTTCATCTACTAAACCTCCTTCCCAATAAAATTTCGCTTTCATTAGATTGAGATTATTTAATAGCATCTTTGATTAACTTCAGCAAATCATCCAAATCACCGGCAGAATGTTCTACAACATCAATATACTGATCTTCAATTTCTAAAAAGTCAGTGTTCTTTACTTCTCCCAGCAGGCCCTGCGCTTCTAGCCAATCACGAGCTATCTGATTAGCCTCATTCGCCTTTTTAAAATGCTTATGAGCATCTTTTATCGCCTTTATGACCTCTTTTGGAATAGTATTCAAATGAGTAAACTCTCCTCGCTTTTGTTTTCTATTAGATTGTACAATGACTTAAATCTCATTGGCCTCTATAATCATGTAATTTCCCAATAAATTAACCATTTTATTCTACTATGTATTCTACAATTTGGTTAGTATTTCCTGTTTCTATATTAACATAGAATATAACAAATCGTCAATTTATATTATCTTTATGTATATTTTATTTTTATTTTTTGAAACAAAAAAAAGAAGCTTTTTATAGCTTCTTATCTAAGTCAAGAAACTTGCTAAGAGAATTATATTGAGATGGGTTACTCTTTCTTAACTCATATAATTCCTCTAAAGTGATTTTTCCTTGATGAATCATAATCCTAAGTTCGATAACATCTCTTTTTGTTGTAAATTCCATGAATAATGCATCGAGAGTGGATTCGAGATCCATATCCGCAAAATAAAGAAAATCATCTAATGTTAGTTCGCAAGAATCCTTTCTCCATTGTTTATACTTTTTAGTTGCTTCAGAGATACTTTCAATATCACCATCAAAAAACTCAATCCAGTTCTGAATATCAGTTGACCCATTGACAAGGAAATGTAGATCTTTAAATTCCTCACTGTCCTTATTGAATCCGCATTCATATTCAATCCACCGTAGAAATTCTTTTCTGCTACGCTCCCAATTGTCGCTCGCACCAGAATAATATTTTTGCTTATGTTTGGCTTCAACCATACATTATTCTCCCTTGAGTCTTAGATGTTTTTTGTTTTCCGCATAAAGAAATCCAAAAACTTTTTAGCTTTTTTATTTGTGGTGGTTTCAGTTTCAAGATATTCACGATCTATCTGATGAAGTCTTTTTCTTGCTCTAAAACCATCCACCATTAATTTCACATATTTATTATGAATGGTAGTCACTGCTGCAAATCTACTTCTTTGATCATCGAAGTATACATTTTTTAAGTCCTCATCATATTCTTTTACCTTATAGACATTTACAACGTTCGATTTATCAAAGTCCCTAAGCCCAAGATGAAACATATGCTCTGCGTAGTCATCCAAAGAAGTAACAAGCATATACTCAGTTCCATTTAAATGATAAATGGTATTGTCCCTGTTGTTCTTAGTGATTTTCTCTACGTCTGCAAGACAAATTGATTCAAGCTGACCTGTCGTCTGATTGATCACTGGCAGATGAAAATCACTAAGTTGCAACATAAGGACTCCTCCATAACATTATAAATACAGTTAGTCAACAGGAATTTGAATTGTAAGATACTATTTTCAAAATCGCGCTAATGTAATAAGATACTAAGTGTAATGGTTAGGGATATTAAGCAGTTGCCGCTGCCTTAATGTCCCATTTTCTTGTTGTAGTATTCATCTTGATAAATATCCGCCAGTTCTTCCTCACTTATCTGACCATAAATTAACATCATATCTTTCTTTTTTGATAGAACGTCTTTGCGACATTCCAAAAGAGTTCTAACATAGTCAGAGGCATTCTCTAATTCCAATTCAATAAGTTCTAACTCATTTTGAAGGCGCTCAAAACTGCATCCTGACGCAATTTCACTATTGTTTGGTTTGTCTTCTGACCAAAATGTCATTTTTAAATCAATCCTCTCACAGTTAAATATTCCCTACAATACTATTGTATCAATATCACTACCGCATTTTCCCAACAGTTTTTCAGAAAATTGTGCTTTACAATGCAAACAAAATATGCATTGACACGCAATAAGTCGAATAATGTAATATTTTGTCGAATAGAACAAAACAAAAAAACCATCATTCAATAAAGTAATGATGGCTCAATAATAATCAGTATTTCTCCTAAAAGAAAAGGCTTTTGATCTTCTATCCTTGTTTGCTTCAATTTTATAGGCAAGATCCTGTTCTTTGGAGAATAGTTTGCTAAACTCATTCATTCTCCTGCTATTTATATAAACACAAGGAAGTTTATTTTCTTGCACTTCTTTATATGAAGACACGTCAGAGAATACTATTGCATTTGCGAGACTATGAATTTTCTTCACATGATCCATATTCACATAAAGATCACGATCCACTAATCGAAAGTTCAAATTTTCAATCAGTTCAATGAGTCCAACTTTAGTTATGGGGCACAAGTATTTTTTATGATCCATTATAAAAGTCGAAAAATCAACATGAAAATCAATGTAATACACTTCGCAGACATTAAATAATTCATATTGTTCCGAGCCATCTATTCTTCCCTTTACAATGAGATGAATATCCTGCATGTACTAAAATCACTCCTTGAAATAAAGGGAAGAAGGGGTCAATTCCCTTCCACCCACATTTGACATCTTATTACTTCAATAAAGATTTTGGTGCCTCTGGTCGATGCACAAACCAAGTTGAATTTGTGGTTGCAAAAAATGTTGCAACTGCACCAATAACCATCACAAGAGCATAAACAGGTAATTTATAAATCTTGCTCATTTTCATACCTCCTTTACATACAATCTAAGAGATAATTCAGATCGTTTGCTTTGATTCTTCTTCATCTCTTTTATATAAAATAAATAAGATAATAATCGAGAAAATAAAGGCTACAATTAAAGTAATGTCTGCAAAAGAGTCTGATAAAAATCTTCTGATGTAATACAATCCTGATAGCAACAAAAGAGCAATTGAAATAATAATTAGAAAAATTCGATTCGAATAAACTAACTTTCTCTCGCTGCCAGAATCATCATCTGGATCAAATGAGAAACCTTCAGTTATATGAGCAGTGACCTTTGAGATCAAGAGCATTGCTATAAAAGTAATTAGTTGAATTAAGTAGGATTCGTGAGAGAATGAGTTATATTCAGATCTAACTAAACCATACCACTGCATAAGAACTATCACAATTGCCTGAACTACTATAAAAATCACAAGTGGAACTGTGACATATAAAAATGTTAATTTTACTCCAAATTTAAGCAAAGGTCTTACCATTATTAAAACTAATATAAGCAAAATAATTGACGAAAAGTTACTCCACCCTTCTAAGTTCTTTAACAGGAGTGATACTAGAGCCACTATTAGACTCAGAAGTGGAATCCTATGCCGCAGATGTTTTGGTAATCTAATTCTAAAAAGTATGAGCCCAAACAAAAGAACTCCAAATTCCTCTAGTGAAGAAAAGAATAAAAAGTATAGGTAGTTCATCCTCTTTGCTTCCTTAAATTTAGAATTAATAATAGTGATTGAATAAAATACGTAACAGAGACTAAATTAGATTCAATAATTAAGAAATTAATTAAGACTAGGGCAGCCGATATAAACTTAAAATATATTTCGATATTTTTTGCTTTGAGATTAATTTGATTATGTATCCCAGAGGGTGCCAATAAAAGAACAATTAATAACGATATAGCATTCAATACTGGAATATAAGAAGTTATGTATGGGACTATTATCTGAATGAAGACTATTAAAAAAGTAGAGACAATAATACAAGCCTCCGATGATTTAAAATGTACTCCTCCAGAGAAGAAACGCAACAAAACAAAATTGGCTGTAACTATAAACCAAGAATATGTATCATTAAATAAATAAGAAATTAAAAAAGATATTACCAGAATTGATATGTTGTTTAACAATATTTTAATTCCATATTCTAATTCTTCGGCAGTATACTTAGAATCTTGAATAGTATTACTTAAAAAAGATGAAGTATAGCATGCAATTTTATTTAACAATTTACCCTCCTAGAAAATATCTTCTTTTGATAGATAAAATATACCATTTTCCACACTGAGAAGTCAACATATATTTTTCATATTTTATTTTCATAGGAAAAAGAAACCCCAATTAGATATTGGGGTAAAGACTTTTAAGTGTATCCACGTTTAAAAACTCATTTTTAATTCGAGTGAGACTTTGCTCCATATTGAAGTTGAACTGCTCAGCAATAAGTTTATATTCTTCTTTATCCAACTTTCCACTTTTAGAATATAATTCTTTTGCCATCGCCAACATACCAGAGTAAGCAATATTTCTAGGTGTGAAGTATGGTTCATTTATTTCATTAGCAATCTTACTGAGCCGACGATAAACTATATTCTTCTCTGCCTCATTGAAATGTTCAGTGTTCGTATTTGCAGATCTAATCACAAAATCATTATCAATAAGGTTGGCCAAGTCAGCTCTGTTGTCAGGACTTGTATTGCCATTCATCTTTTCATAAGTATCCTCATGTAACGCTTGCTCGCAAAGTTTAATGCATTTTTCATCAACTGTAATGGTTCGTTTACTTCCGTCTTCAGCAATCAAGTGCAACTTAGAATTGAAAGCATCAACGTCTTTTTTGGTCAAATTCAATAATTCACTGTGACCTTCTCCACCAACACCGTTAAATATTAGACTGATGATAACAGCATCTTGTGCATTAGCGCATTTCTGAATGATGCTGTTAATCTCATTGGTTGTCCAATACTTTTTGAGATTATTATTCACAAATTGTTTATGCCAGTCCCTACCCACTGTATCTAATGGGTTAAGACCACTCTTATACCCATGATCAGTTGCCCAATCAATGTACTTAGACACCCAAGAGACATTGTGCCTTGAAGAGTTTTCCGTGGTAGGCATAAACAGAAACATAAGCCTTCTCAACTCTTCACGACTGAATGAGTAAAGATCCTTCTTCAAATCATTTTCAATAGCATTTGATATTTTAAAGATACGCGAAATTATTTTTTGAGTACCTTTTCCGTACTCACTTATGAATTTTTCCTTTATATCTTCATTGAACATCGCATCTTCATATATTCTATTCGACATCTCAATATCTCCTTATGCCAAAAATTGTCCAACTTTTTCTTCAAAGAAGTTTCTGATTTGTCGTTTGACTTGATTTGAATTGACCTTCCCTTGCGTTGTCATGAGATCGTTAAATTCAGATCCTTCTTTGGAAAAATTAATTTCATCTACAACTCGAACAATTTCATCAACTGGAAAGTCTTTTCCGTGTTTATCAAATAACTTTTTAGCCAAAACAATATAACCAACAAAAGTGTTGTGATGGTTAATCCAAGATTTTTTCGCTACTTCAGCCACGTTTGTAACAAATGCTTCTTCATAAGAGCCAAGTAAGTAATCAAAAAATCTGATAAGTGTATACGAGATATCCAGTCTATCCTTACCAGTTTTCGGCTCGAAAATATCTTGGATAGCATCAGATAGAACCTTGAAGTTTGTAATTTCTTTGAACTTATGTTTAACCGCTGTGCTTGTTGTAATGCGTCCTTTAAGATCAGATTTTGTATTCAGATCCTTGACGATATTATCAGAGATATTGAGACTCTTCAGTTCTCTGATATGAGTTTTATCGAATGTATTGAAACTATTGTGCTGCCCTAAATAATATCTAGCTGTCTCAAGATCGTAGTTTCTAATGCTCACATAGAGATACCCTTCTAGTTCTGGGTTCTCTTCAAGTGCAGCAATTACAGCTTCAACACGATGAAAACCATCAATCAAATCTATCTGAGTAGCCGTTTCAATTGTTAGTTCAAGATCATTTTCGTTATAGAAAATCTCATCAGTACCATCCATTAGTACGTTCAAGACGATGACATCAGGTTTATACTTACCTTGAAGCATCAGATCTTTTATTTCTTTGACGCTTCGTTTATTAACTTTTGGTGTATATTTGACAGTTCCATCTTTCTTGATTTTTTTCACTGGATTCCGTTGAGTTTCAAAATTGTAAGTCCAGAACTCCTCATCCCACGATTTCTTTATTTCTTGATAGGAGAGTTTTAACATGTAGTCATTCTCACTACCAGACAACACTCTCTCATAAACATGAGGCAAAGCATACGAATCATCAATTTTCTTTTTATATTTCTTGGCTCTATTTATTTCTTTTTCACTATAGAAATGAGTTGGTCTGATTCTCTCATCATTTGTTACCTGATACAGACTTGTTACCAGCAAACATAATTCATCTTTCTCAAGCAATTCTACACGTTCTGGATTTACCAATATCTCTAGAAATGTTCCTCTTGGGATGTTATGAGATGCTAAAATATCATCTATCTCTCGTTGTTGTTCCTTATCTTTATTCAGTTCGGTAAAAACAAGAGACAGTGATTCATTTAAATCAAGTTGTTCTGCACTTGCGCTACTCATAATTTACACTCCTCTATACTAATTTATGTAACACTATAGGCCATACATTTTTTTCGTTGACTATATGTAATATAGTATAACACAGAGAAATAAAAAAATACATTCAACATGATAAAAATGATCATGAAAAATGTATTTTATAAGGATTTGTACCTATGATGCAGGAATTTGGACTTGTTGAATTAGTCTCCAGTCCCCATTTTCTTCTTTCTCATAGACATGAATTATTGCAGGTACATTGTATGAATAATGAATTCTTTGTGCTTTTCGCACTTCTCTTTTCGCATGATCCACAACTGTATACTGCTTTCGAGCATAGTGTGGCCTAATGAAAACCCCATACATTTCGATTTCTGATTTAAACTTAATCATATTTTCATCACCATCATTGATAATGTCATCTATGATTATAGCATCAATAATCGTCACAAAACACCATAAAATTCAAGTTTCATAGTAGAATCTTTGCATTTGTCGAATTGTGTCGATTAAAATCAAGTTTACCTACCAATTATACATTAAGTATTAATATATCATTGGTAGGTAAAACCCTTGTACAAGTAATCTCAATTAATTTGTGTTGCTTCTTCATATGCTTCTTCTAACTCTTTTCCATTATGGATTGCATCGTACATTGTAAGCAATTCTTTGGTTGTCAGCTTTCTATATTTAGTTGCTGATTTATAAAACTTAACCCATATAATTCTGGTCAACTTATTATAAGCTTCTGTCCATTCTTCTCTTGGATCTTTGCCATTGTTTAAAGTCGCATAAATATCTTCTTTAAATCTCCCCATAATTGTCTTCCTCGTTCATTTTAAAGTATAAATCACATTATATAATTTATTATTTTCAACCATTTCCATAGTATCCCACAGATATTTCCTCTTTCATTTCTTTAAGGAGCTCATCCATCAATTCTGTCATTCTCTCTTCTTTCTCCTGATATAATCTTCGATGGGCCGCTCTTTCTGGACCATTAGAATCTTTATCAAAAATGTACTCTATATCAATGATGTAATGCCATATTGTTATTATTAACTCATCACATATTCCACTAATTTTTTCTGAAAGGTAGAGCTTAGACTCATGAAATTTGTCTCTAGCTTCTTGAAAAGCTAATTTTGCCTGTAGAATTTCAAAAAAATGAACATATGATCTTAAATCATCAATCAGAGTGTATTTACTTTGATCCCAACCGATTGAGAACTTCTGGATTTGTATATCTGGAACACCCATATTTTTGAGGGAATACTCAAGTTCTGAAGAATTGAATTTTAAATAGTCTGGCACTTGACGAAACCCCATTAATCCTCTTGGTACTTTTTCCGCTTTCAGAAATAACCCATAAAGTTCAGCATAGACAGAATGCTTTTTGGGTGTAAAAAGATTAAAATCTTGCATTTTTCTTTGTAAATCAAACTTATTTAATTCAGAAATTTGTTGCAATTCATGTTTTTTAACCTCTAGCATTTGTTGTAATTCATTTTTATGTTCTTCAAGTTCTTTTTTGAAATAATTATCAACATATGTTTTTGATAAAAACTTTATTGCTGCCCATATAGTAAGCCCGATTACTCCTACTCCACCAATGGATGCTAAAATAGAAGTTAAATTTAGAATTATCATTTGCTGTCAATTTCCACCTCTAATTCTCTTATGAAATCGTCATTTCATAGCAATACTGTGTTTATCAAGGATATCGCCAAAGACTTGATGAATAATTGTTCCAGCGAACGCATATGGAGGCGTTTCTTCCTCCACAAAACCTTCGGTATTTCTAATATTAATGTACAACCAAACAGCTAAATGCTCTTGTATTTTGTCGCCACTGATATCAGAATTGAATGAAACTTTAGACATATGAGTGAGATATTCTGCTACATATAAAAAACCTTCTTCAAGCAATCTGTCATTCAGAATCTGTAAAGCTTTCTTCAATTTCTCGTCATAAAAGGCTCTGTTGTTACAAAACAATGTAGTTCCAATGCAAGTTAAAAATAAATTTCTTTCCCATATGGATTGATCACCAAGATCGAACTCGGAAAATCTCTCTCTAATGTCTCTCATTAAAGAATTTACAATACTATGCGATGTCTCGATGACTTCATTAATAATGCCGAGATTGTGCTGATCATTTTTCTTCGATTTCCAAAACAAAACATCGCCCCCAATAAAATCTGTGTTTCAAAGGATTATTTTTCAGTAATATACTTAACATCTCTTGCAAACATTCTAAGAAGTCTACTTAGGTCCTCACTATCTTTTGGCGGCATTTCAACCATGATTTTTGTAAACTCGGCTATTTTATCTTCAACTTCTTGTTGCTTCACTGCCTCTTTTTCTTGCAGTAGCTCATCGATAGCATAATCGATTTGGGAAAGTGTCCTCATTTGTATCTTCTCCTTTAATTTGGCTTTTTTATAAAAGCAGACTTTTATCGACTTAAAACTTCAGCATCACATTTAAAAACTCCACCTGTTTCCGAGTCGTCACCTATAAGTTTGTGATTATCCACCCAATACATACTTTCGCTATCCTCAGTAGCGATGAACTTATGTCCAACCTTATTAAAGTACCAATAGTCTTTGCTATTACATTTCTTAATTAATATTTCTATTTTTTTCTTCTCCATTTAAAATCATCTCCTTATGAAATCTGAATTTCATTACATTTTCAAATCATACGCCGCAACTATTTCGAAAGAAACAAGATTTACTAGTTTATAAGCCGAATGCATGTATTTAGTCTTTATCATATTGTTTAATTCTTCCATTAACTCGTTGATGTCCATTTTTTCATTAGAAGTAATATATGTTTGAAAATATTCTTTTGAGAAATTAAGTTTAAGTGAATATTTAATTTGGTAAACATATCTCGTATTACTAACTTCAAACACTTGCCTATTGCTAGTTAATTTTTGATAGACGATATCCATGGTTTCTCCTCTTTTCATGAATAATAAGACTTAATTTTTGTTGTCATCGCCAAACATCAACCAATCAACAGAGCAGCCGAATACATCACACAACTTGATAACACTGTTGATTTTTGGATTGGTATTGCTTCCATTCTCCAAATTAGTAATTGTTGGTTGAGTTAATCCTGATAAATCCGCCAGTTCTTTTACAGTCAGACCTACAGTTTTTCTCATTTCTTTCACTCGCTTACTGAAGGATCCCTCTGAAAATTCTCTGTTAGATTGCACAGTTGGGCTGAATACTTTTGCTTTTCTAGCCTCAGAAGTTACTACGTAACTTTCAAGAAGTTTTTCTTTTTCTTTTAATTCTTCTCTTAGTTCTTTGATGATTCTTAATAGCCTGTCGTCATATGTACCACTGCTAAATAATTCTCCATCTTCAGCTTTGATCTGAACTACATTCTCAATGGGTAAACCAAATAGAACACAAATTTTGTCAATGGTCTCTAAAGTTACACTCTCATTTTTTGCGAATTTTGCCATTGTAGCTGTGGATAAGCCAGTCAGTTCTCCAAGTACTTTAATCGTAATGCCATTGCTTTTCAGATGTTCTATAAGAGGTTCATAACTAATCATTCAAACTGCTCCTTCCTCCTTTATCATAACCAATTTTAAAATTTAATTCCACATTTTGATAATAACATATTTAGAAATCTAAATCAATTATATTATTAATTTTTATTCATATTTTACTTATTTGTAAATGGGCCTAAAGCCCATGAATTATTATTTCATCTCCAAGCATATCGTTTATTTTCATGACACGCTAAAACTTCTTCTAAGTCGCAAATCTGAATAATAAACGTCTCCACTTCTTCAATAAGATAAGGGAACTCTCCTCTACCTCTCATCTTATTTACCCTATCCTTGATGCTACTGAGATTGATTCCAAAGTAACCTTCCTTCTCATTATTCATCACAAGATCAACTATTGTAACACTAAACCCCATTTCTATATCACAAAATTCTTCGGAAGTTTTTCGTTTGAATGGCAACTCAATAGGTAAGTAAACAAATTTCTTAGCCCAATCAATTTTACCCCTGCCAAACTTGATCACCATCCATTGAGGGCATAACTCTCCATCATAATAGTCGTAATAGACCTCAACTTTGGTGGCCATTAAACATCAAACACCACCGATCTTACTTGTCCTTGTATCATAACGTCTCCAATTGATAAAACTCTCGGAGGTATTTCTTTGTTCGATGCCTGAAGAATTACGTTTGAACCATCATAAAATACTCGCTTCAAAGTTGCTTCATCGCCATTCACTATGACCACACCTATTTTACCGTTTTCAACGAAGGACTGTCTTTTAACTAAAACCTTATATCCCTCTCTAATTCCCTCATCAATCATTGAGTCCCCTTTCACGATCAAATAAAAATATTCACCATCAGATACTTCTTTTTTTGAGGCGACTTTGTAACCAATAATGTTCTGTTCTGCTATCATGTTATAACCAGCTTTAATTTCTCCGTAAATGGGGATCTGAACAACCTCATCTTCAAGAAGTGATTCATTATTTCTTTGTAATAGGTCTAATGTTTTATTTGCAACATTATATTGACCTTTCATATCCAAAAACATAGAAGAATCGTTTTTAAGTTCAGAATAAACATTATCGACTCTCGGTTCCAAGTAGCCAGCGGCAGCCATTAGATCATCGTAAGATGTGTTAAGCGGCTCAAACAGTTTTTTTAATATATCTGGGGATGGTACACCCCTTCGACCGTTTTCCATCTGGGTTAAATATGAATGTGATACGCCAGATTTATCCTCAAGTTCCCTTACTGTCATACCGCATCGCTGTCTCAACATTTTTAAGTATCCACCAAAGTCTTTTGCGCTTGGTTTCATTTGTAACCACCCTTTCTTAAAATATAGTTGCAATTGTGCTGTCATGGTGTTATATTGTGGTTACACAACTACTATCACAATTGTAACCAAGAAGAGAGGGGAAATCAACATGGAATTTCAAAATGGAACGATGGCTTACGTGGAATTAAGAATCCCATTATATATACCAGTTAATCAAAAAGAGAATGCTGCTCTAGAGATTAGTGAATATATAAAAAATATTACTTTGATTGAAGGTGACATACATAAAAAAACAGGTGGTGCTTGCCCTTTTACGTTTTCTAACATAAAACATAAATTGATAGAGGTTGTTTCCCCCTATGATTTGTGATTGTTGATTTGTTCTCAATCAAGGTATATAATAGATTTAATTTAATATGGGTCAGACAAAAATCCGGCCCCCAAAAAAGCGAAGCACGCTAATAGTCCTTTAATGGATATATTAGGCTTCGCTTTTTTTAATATATAGAAATTTTTAGAATTCTTAGAAAGGAGGTGATACCAATGCAAAATGATCCGTTATTATACTTTACAACTTATTTTTTCTTTTTTAAAATTGCACCACCGTTATTAAAAATTATTATGAATCAAGTAGAGAAAATAAGTGATGATGAATTGGACTTTCCAGCTCTAACAAAAATCTTCAGAGTAGTTGTTGTATTGTTGAAGATCTTCGTCTCGCTTTATATCCTTCTGTTTAAAGTCATAGACCCCTTTCGGGTTAGGCCCCTCAAAGTTAGTATCTAAGCAGCTATGGACCACTCTAGACCCCATTTGGGGTCTTTTTTATCTCTGTATTTGTAGTGTTTGTTGCCAGCCATAAGCAAGCTTTTTGTTAGCAATTTTTCACAAAACAAACACAGTCAAGAAAGATCCTCGACTGTGTTTGGGGTTTTAATTCATTTTCGTAAAAGTATCGGTTTCAATGCTATATCATTTAATTGCTCATTTTCGGAGGCGTATTTTTTATAATCATAGACACATAAAAGCCTCCTATAGTCTGTAGATTTTTTATCAGAGTAATCCCTTAGATAATTTTCAACTATATCAATTTGAATTCTTTCATGTATAATTCCCAAAATTATGGCTATGATCTTTTTAGTTTGTGGAATTTTTTCATCATCTAAAATACCACTAATCGTGTTATGCTCTTCTGCAAAATCAGATACTCCTTTTATTAGGTTTGCAATTTTGTCTTTTTGAATGATTTTTAATTTACTAGCGCAATCAAGTTCACATTGAATAATATTAAAACCAAATATAGGAAAGTACTGACTACTTTGAATCCTATGCTTATCAATTATCTTTAATAACTGGTGATTTGATTCATCTATAATTTTAAAATAATTTTCCATTATTTCTGAGGTTGTTTGGAATTCATACTTAATTGTTTTTAATGAACCAATAGCTAAAACTTTCTCTCCATTTTTAAGTGCGTCTATATCTTCGGTTATTTTAACTTCAATATTGCCACCAGTATATAGTTCTTTCACAATAGATTGTACTTTTCTAATATCCATTGCAGAGACCGGAAGACTTAAATTAGCCAGATGCTTATATATTTCTAAAAAATTATCTGTCTTAATTTTATTTATTCGTATTGTAGCAAAGCCACTCATATCAATATCATGATCAACAACTTCGACATTTTGTGATCCTTTTTCATATTCAACTAGTAAAAAGTTTCTCCTTATTTTTTCAGCTTCAGGAGTGTTAAGGTTGATATATGTAAATATGGTTTTTAGGATACTCTTAATGTTATTGTCTCCTATGTTATATCCTAAAAATATTATTGGATTATGAATGAACAATGATAATAACTGAGCCCGTATTAGTTCATATTTTTCATCGAAAATCTTATAGTCATCTTCTGTGATTATTATCTTACTAGGATCATCAACGCAACCATGTATCTTATAGACCGAACCATATGGGTTACTTAATAAAATATCATTTCCTATAAGTTGCTTGAATTCAAATACATCTTCAATCAGTTTATCATAATTAGTAGTAATAACAGAGCCAACGTTTTTTCTTACTTTTTTTAATTCATTAATTTCGTGAACTTGATTACTTCTAACTTTAAAATTTTTTAAAACATGAGAAATATATAACTTAAAACGACTTATATTTATACCATTTTTCATATTTTCATAAAACTGATCATTTATCTCTTTAAAATCTCCATCTCGATTCTGCTTAAGCACTTCATTGAATTCAGTTTCAAGATCTTGCGCAATTTTAGGATAATCAAAAACTCCATTCTTCCCATGTTTTGATTTTAAATCATAATAAAACTCATCTGAACCTTTAATCGTTTGGGAAATATGTGATAATAAACCATCCCATGTAAAAGAATTTTCTAGGTATCTTAGGCTTATCCCTGTACCTATGAAAAGCACTGGATGATTGGTAAAATTAGATATAAATTGTTTTATATTCACATAATCACCTTCCTTTATCTGAACGATGTTTTAAACTCCATTGAAAGTTCCATAAATTATGAACTTATCATTCCTCCTTAAATAGTAACCGAAATAATATATATTTACAATATGCTTCCATTTATGAATTGAACTTTCACACATTGCTTCCCTTTATCAAATGAAATGCGGATTTTACTGACTCTCTCCCCACCATTGAAACCATTCATTAGGGTATAAAGCTCTAGCAGTAAATCCTTTCTCTGAAAGCTTTGATGCTAATTTTTCAATCGTTAACCCCTCGTTACTTTGGAAATCGTTATTCAGAAATTCATAAAGTTCTTTTTCAAATACAAACTTTTCGCAATCTGTTTCAATAAAAACCGACTTCCCTTTTGATTGTTCCCACAGGTCATAGATAAACATTTTAACCCTCCTTATGAATTGCGAATTATATTAGGTCATTTTAACGCCTCATTAATGCGACTCTCAATGAATTGCCTATCGTTGTTCCAACTGTAAGCATTGTAATCCTTGATTTCTTTTAATAATCCTCGTAATTGTGTTATTTCTTCTATAAGTTTTAAAGCAGATTCTTTTGGTAATCCAACCACTCTAGGAGTGTTCAAAAACACTCGAATATCTTCAATATCATTTTTAAACATAGGACCTCCATTTGAAAATTGAATTTACTTATCTTTATTAATTACATTGCCCTCATAGTCAATCCATATTTGATAGTATGGACGATTATTTATACCGTGCCATCGGCCATTTAAATGATCAACTTCTTTTTTGGTTAAACTTCTACAATCTTCCTTTTTAAATTTCACATCAATAAAGCCAAAACCTTCTGCAAAACTTCCAATGTAGTATTCCTCATCTTCTTCAAAGACTCAAATAAAATCATCTTCTTCTCTTCCTATGTTCCCTAACTTATGAATGGCTGGTCTTCCACCTAGAAGAACCATGTATTTATTGAGACCCTTCATAACTCATCATCCTCACTTCGATTTATAAAGTTATATATTTCACTATTGAAATCTTTCTTTATTATTCATTAACCTTTCCTTTATTTCGTTATAATTAAAATCAACATTAAGCATTCCAGCAATGGCACGTTCCACTTTTACAACCTTCTTTAAATCTTCAGTACTGAAAGCATCTCTTAATAGTTCATTTTTTTCGATTCCATAAACTTCTTTAAGATGCTTCGCATCAGTATCCCATAGAACTTTATATACAAGATTTGTGAACTTAGCATACTTGAATTGATCATCTTTGTCTGAAAGAGCAACGTAAAATTCCTGAATTGAATCTGTCAATAATCTGCGTTCAAGCTTAGAAATCTCACGCTCAACCGCCCATCGCTTAATCTCATCTGGGGCAAATTCTTCAACATTCAGCAAGTAGTTACGAATTGATTTTGCCACTTCGGATTCTGTCAGTAACATGCCAATACGAAGCAAACCACGACGAGTAATTAATGTTAAGATTGATGTTGTTTCCAGATTCCGAAGGTCAGGTTCACCCTGAACCGACCCCTTAAAGTCTTTTAGTTCCTTGCCTTTTAATGATTTCAACTCATTGTATTCATTAAATTCGTTCCGGTGTCTTTTCAGAATCGATTTAATTGCCTCATATCCTACTTCATAGTAGTTAGCAGCCATTTCTACAGTTACACCCATAGTTGAAGGCAATTTGGGAACAATCTTAACCTTATCCATCACATTGTCTTTAAAGACATATTCATCACGCATAGTTCTACTCTCTACCAAAATCAATTCATTACCACTAAAATCCATAGAAACTTGTTTTGCCATTATTCGTGTCTCCTTTTTTGTTTATAAATTTATCCATAGAGAAAAGTATATTTTACTCTTCGGATTCATATTTTCTGTTAATCTTTCTACTGCTCTAATTAATCTTTGGACCAAATGATTTCTAGCATATTCTTTTTTTAGTGCCTCTAGCTCTTGATTAGAAATACTCATTCTTTTTCAATTCTCCTTTTCTAATGAAAACGAGTATTCCGATTTTTAAATACCCAGAACCTCCCGAATCTCCTGCTGCTTACACAACTTACCTTCTCTGTATCTTACATCGCGCTCATGTGCAATTTTATGATCAATGCCCTCAATAAAATCAAGTACGCCGAACTTTTGAATAACTAGGTTATAGAGATATTCATACAATGCAGAAGAATCATGAAATTCAAGCACTTTTTCAATTTCTGTAATAATAATGTCATCAGTGATATAATACTCTTCACCAAATCTACTGTTGAACTTATACAACTTCATTGCATTTAAATGTCCTCCTGTTCTACGCCGTAACTCTTTGCATGATTCAACGGCATAGTAACTACCACTGGTATTATCTTCGGGCCCGATCCACTTTTCGTTCATTGTCTATTCCCCTTTTCCTATAAAACACAAATTTCATTTGCTCTCATATCTACTTGCATGTTGTTCGATCAAATAATATCTAATTTCTTCTGGGAGTCTGTCAGGATTGACTTTGATCCTCTCCCATTTGTTTGAAATATAGTTCCAACCACAAGAAGTACACATCCCAAACACAAAACCTATTGTATTGGAACATTTCGGACATTTACTCATAGCAATGACATCCCCCGAAAGAAATACTGAATCAGTTTCAAATTCAATCTAATCAATTTTCATATATTGCTTATAAATTGGTGTTAACTCCTCTAATGCCGCTGTAAGATGTGCTCCAGATGCAATACAGTACGTGTTATAAAACTCAATGGCCTCAACTATTTCGTTGTAGTACCTCTCAATATAACTGTAGGGCTCATCATGAACCACTTTTATCTGTGATTTGATCCATTCAATCTTGTTTAGAATTCCGCTAAACAAACATGAACATGCTCCATAAGGTACATCCATTATTCTTCTCTCCTTAAATTAAATAGTTGCTATGCTATTTTTCCATCTATCATATACATCTAATACTTGAACCATCGTATGACTTTTCTTTTTGACGTATTTTATGTAATCAGAATCATTTTGAAGAATCATGAGTAAATCCTTTTGAAAAGAAGTTAGTTGAAAGCCAAGTACATTTTCAGCAAACTCAGTGATGCTCATTTTTAGATAGCAACCTCCGAATATAGTTTTTCCCTAATTTGCTTTCTTGCTCTATCTACACTTAACTCAGTGATATTCCTAATGTAAAAGTCATATGCAAATCCATCTAACTCATCAATCTCAATTCTGTTATTGGTGTCATTATCGATAACAATGATCATCCAGCCTGACGACTTAGGCAGAAATTTAAATGTGTAATCCATCCATTGTAGATCCATTAAATCAAGCATGTTATTAATTTCTTCGTCTGTTATGTAATTTTTACTTTTCTTTACGGTATTGAACACATAATCGCGTTCAATAAACCTTCTCATGATTGCGTACATCGAGAACATCCCCTTTCTGAATTCCATCAATTTTCAACCTTCTTTTTTGTTCATTTACTTTCTCTTGATATGCTCTAAATGATATGTCCTGAGCGCATGAATGACAGACAAGTTTTTCTCTATAGGAAAATAATTCAGTCTCAATGTTTTCGCAAAAATGGCAACCATGACCAATATATTTTTTCAAGTAAATCTGGTTTCCTATCTCGTCAACATAAATTTCAATATAATCGTGTGCTTTAATATTAAATTTAGCTCTAAACTCTGCCGGAATGTTAACTTTACCCGCATTGTCCATAATTCTAATTTGCATGTTGCATCTCCTTACCAACGAGTATTCTTAGTTGTATGTTACCATATATTGCATGATAAGCTCAAATACTCCAGTTGATGCAACACGTTTATATAAAACGAAGATTTTATTGGGATTTCGATTCTTGTAGTGCTAACCATTTACTACATCTCATTGATCTTGTTTCGGCATCAGATCCGATATAAATCAAATCTCCCCATGCCTTAGACAATGGCTCTCTACCTTTCAAAATTTGCTCTGTAAACACCTGCCATTCATTATTAATAAACGCCTCATTTACTGTTTCATCTCCATAACTATCCACTTTTAGTGTCTGGAATGCTTTAGCAGAATAGTAAAAATCATTTTCTCTAAACATGTCCCCTTCAACTCCTTATAAAATTCACTATTTATTGGATTTTACTTTTCTTTTTCTTCGCTCTCTGTATCCCTCAAAACATGCTTTATAATCGTCTTGTAACCACTTTTGAATTTTTTCGTATTTATCACTACTGAAGCTTTCAAAGTTTATTTCTTTGAACCATTATAGTAGTTCATATTCTCCCTTACTACTGTTACAAGGTAAACAGGCTGGTATACAGTTATCTAAAAACACACTGCCGTTTGCATCTGCATGCTCCTTATGTAATTGTTGTCCAAATAGAATCTTGTGATCTTCTTCGGGCATGGAACAATAAGCGCAAGCGAAGTTAAAATAATCTTTACATGCTTTCCATTCTTTATGTGATATAATGTGTTGTTTCAATCTGTATTTTTCATTTAATTCCTTAATTCTGTTTCTGTTTTTTTGCTGCCATTCAAGAATGATTCCCATTGAACGATATTTTTTCATAAGTTCTGCTCTTAATTTACGCTTATCTGGTTTTGCTTGATAGGTTTTTTGTATTTCGGATCGAGCTTCTGGATTATCAATTCTCCATTTCCCTGATCGTTTCTTAGTACATTCTTTACATTCAGGATGGTAGTAAATTTCACCGTCTTTCTTTATTCTACAATAGAACTCACTTAGCGGTTTTACATTTGGACACATAGTACATTTTTTAATATATAACCCTCTCCTTTTCCCAATGAATTCTGCTTTTTATCGACTCGGATAAAGTGTTAAATTATAAACATTCAATACATGATAATCCAGTTCATCTTTGATAGCTTCTGCTTTCGCAAGAATCTCTGCCTCATGGACATTAAAAGCCCAAACCTTTTTAGTACACCCTGTCATTACCACTTCAAATTCATATTTTTTGACCATATTAGATTCCTCCTGATTTTCTGATAAAATTGATTTTTTATTGGGCCTCTTCAACCTCATACATGTAACAAGCAGCTCGACCAACTTCCCATCCAATCCTACAGCAATTAGACCAGTACTTAGATCGATCCGTTGTTCCTTCTGGTATGTATTGACCAATCTTGTTGCATGGAATACCATCTCGGATGCATGTGTTATAGCAGCCATACTCCCAAACAATTTCAAAATGCTCTTCTAATTCTGTGCGACTCATATCAATTCGTTCGTGGTTAAGGTAAAAATAATAACCTCCACTTTCATTATTTTCAAACCTTACAATATCTCCAATTTCAGTTTTATACTCTTTTTTCATTTCTTCAGCTAACCAATCAGGCATTCCTTTAAACGGCGGCATAATTCTTGATATTTCATTTTTACATTTTCCAACTATAACTGACACTTGAATCAACTCTCCTTTCAATATCCATGTAAAAGACTTATTTTATTAGGATTTAATAAAATTCTCTTCAAGCATCGATTTCATTTGTGAGTCAGTATATAACAGTGTTTCAAACTGGTCATCATACGCTTTCGTTAGATACCATCCGCCCTTATTTTTATCTTTTTGTAATCTATAAGGGTTATTATTACGTATAGAAAAATATACATCATCTTCTATTAACATTTAATCACCATTCTCCATAAAATACTTCTTTTATAGAAATTCTCTATAATCAATAATTGCTTGATTCTTACGTCTTGATAATTCTAGCAACATTAAATCATAAATTTCTATATGATCTTGCAGTGTTAAATAGTAGTTGAGGTCATTTTGCTTTGGATTCTTGTCACTCTCTTCAATCAATTTGAAAATCTTATCAATCGCACTCATGAATTCGTCGTGTTCCATTTTACTTAAACGGCGTTTAATCTCATCATATTTTTGCCTTCGTACTACATTTGGGTTCACCTTATCAACTCCCCATGAAAGAATCCTTTTATTGCCTTACGTAGCATTCAGAGAAGTAATCAAAGAATAAATGTTCTCCGTTAACCTTCAATGTAAATCCTTCATTTTCTTCCTCAGAAATATATTCCACAGTAAGATCTTCATTATCCTTAACTTCGTTCCATCCCATACAAAATGTCTCCGAAATACTTTCTTTAACCCAAATAGGTGTATTAATATACTTTACATTTTTGTTATTCATCCCAATGTCATCTCCCCATAAAATATTCATTTTATCCTATTTAAATCTCAATATTAGAAAACCTATCGTCATTAAATGTCTTTGCTATTACCACATATGCTTGAGGATACTTTTCTTGATGAACCAAATTTTTGGCAATAAACTCCACATAATCTTGAGATGAACTAGTTGGTACTCCAGCAGCATTTAAGATTTCGTGTAATTGTTTATCATTTGAGAGAGCATTGAAACATCATATACATATAATTCGCTCACACATTCTGTTTGATAAAGCCAATGACGAAGACCATTTGCTTCTGCAAAATCAATGATTTCTTGAATGGACTTTCCGCAAATATTAATAATTGTCTTTGTTGGCAAATAACCTAAAGCCTTATGTATGCCCACTTCATAAAGATCACGCATAATTTCCTCTGGAGTTTCATTATATTGCATTGAATATACCACCTTATGAAAGAATCATTTTTTTCAATTACCGTTATATTTGTTTGTGGTTATAGGATAATGATAAATCTCAATATCTGGGTCGATAAATCCTCTACGCTGTGCCGCCAAAAGAGTCTCATACATATTTTTGCGTCCAACTGGATTGTCCGTATGAAGATAGATTTTATTTGCCCTCAGACTGTTCTCGCATATGTATTTAACTAAGTCATATCCATTCTTCAATTCATTTCCTTCAGCATCTTCGCCTAAATCATGATCGAGTGTAAGAATATCAACTTCATTGTGTTTCATAAGTTCGATGGCTGCCTCATAAGTTCTTGCAACTTGAAAGCCTTCTGGACAGTCACGCAGATCATCTACATAAACATTAATCATATTTTGCAACTCCTTAAAAAAGGATCTTTATTCGAATTCTTCAAATGTAACATCAGAGTAATTCATCTTTTTTTCAAGCTCTTCTATCGCCCATGTTACTCCTTTAAAAGTTTAAAAAATGTGAAGCTTCATCACGAGACTCAACATATTTAAGTCGGCCATTTACATATTTGATATACCTGTCTTTTATCTTAATTGCATACAATCTGATCGTCTCCTCATAAATGGATCATTTTATCTCCAGTTTCTTCTTGTGTTTTCTTCATACTCAGCGCAGTATAAACTATGTTCTAATTTTATGACTACTTTTTCAAGCTTATACAGTTCATCAAAACTCCAATCGCTTTCATCAGGTACTTTGCTGTAATTAGTGAATGCTATTTTTGCACTATCTAATTTCTCTTTAAGTTTATCAATTTCAGTGTTTTTACGGTTTATTCTTTTAAAGTTTTCACCTGTCATTTTATATTACTCCTTTTTCAAATTCCGATAAAAATATAGTTTCATTCCTTTTTCCATCTTTTTCTTATGACTTTATTATATCATTTACTTTTATAAAGTCAATAATTATATTTTTTAATATCATATTTTATTTTATAATTATAAAAGCCTAAGTAACCATTGAGGTCACTTAGGCTCAGTTAGAATTAACATCTAAGAAGTAGTATTTTTGTGTTTCCAATGGTAACACTCGCCTTTCTATTCTTTTCAGCATCAATCAAGATAGAAAGTACATCATGAACTCCTTCGGAACTTAAAATTTTGGCAATTACTTGTTTCTCAAAAAGCCCTTCTTTTCCCCAAATCTTAAAAAACATTAAAATCCTCCTCGTATAATTTATTGAAAACAGAAATAATTTTAATTAAAAATACTAACTTCAAGAGCTAGGTCTATTTGTTCCATAGTATTGGTATCGAGTGTTGTCAACTTCCTATCTATCCTATTTCTATCAATCGTTCTCAATTGTTCACAAAGAACTGTGGAGTCATATTCTAAACCGTGCCTGTCAGCAAGTAGTTCGACATGAGTTGGTAGCCTTTTTTCTCTATTTTTGTTTTTATTTGCTGTTGAAATGCTAGCAACGATTACTGTTGGACTGTATCTGTTTCCTATATCGTTTTGAATAACTAATACTGGTCTTACTCCTCCCTGTTCACAACCCACAACTGGTGATAGATCGGCTAAGCAAATATCCCCTCGTCGAAAAGTCTGTTCTGTATGTAAATGATTAAAATCCATTGCTTTTACCACCTTATATATATTTTGCTTTTAATAAAATTATAGTATGTCTTACTTTCTTTAACAAGCAAACATATGTTCTATTTACCTTTTCTTTATTTTTTACTTTTATATTCCATTGTTTGTGACTTCTATATGGGACATGCACCTAAGTACTTTTTCAAACATAAGAAGAATATTAATAATATATGTGGTTACAATGGGAGTGTACACTTTTCAATTGGAGTGAGGAAACTTGGAGAATCAGATTGAAAGAAGAGATGCATGGCAACCTTCTGAAGATGAGTTGCTGGCCAATATTATTCTTGAGCATATCAAGCAAGGGAGTACTCAATTAAGGGCGTTTGAAGAGGCTTCTGCGCGCTTAAGTCGAACAAGCGCTGCATGTGGCTTCCGCTGGAACAGTGAAGTAAGAAAACGATATGAGGAAGCAATTCAGAAGGCTAAATCTCAGCGAATGGAACTGAAAAATAATAAGCATAATGTTTCTATTGCTTCTAACCATCTTCCTTCAGATGATGTTAGCGGTATAAAGTTTGCCTTGGATCGAATTAAGAGTCAAATGAAAATCATGTTCCACGAATTGGATCAACGTGCAAAGGAACTTGAAGCTATCCAGAAAAAACTTGATGTAATTATGACTCCTGAGCAGAAAGTTCTAGAAGATTATCAGAATTTCGTTGATATTATGAAGAGAGCTAGAGAGATTGGTGCCTTGAAAACAAGTTAAAATTAAAGAAAAAGACCACTCTCAAATTTATTGAAGTGGTCTGTTTTATTACTCAAACACAGGAACACCATTCTGAATAGTAAAAGAAGTTCCCTTTTTTTGTTTTTGTTCTTCAGTCTTCTTGTTTCTTTCGATCCTCATTTGAGAATTAAAGACTTCCTCAAGTGCTCTATACTTTCTTTTATATGTTTTCAAGTGAGTAATAATTCTTTCGCTCTCTGCTTTAATAGAATTGATCTCTTTTACATGACTCTCCTGAATGAGTGCTATTTGCTGGTCCTTGTCTACTAACATAAAATTCTTAAGGTTAACGTCATATTCTATTTCTTTATTTTTCAAAGTCAACTCATTAACTTGTTCGATTAATTGTTTCTTCTCGTCATTAAGTAAATCAATTTTCCTTTTCATATCATCAATCTGCTGCAATTGATTGTTAAGTACCTTATCGATTTGTTTCGACAGTTCTACACTATTTTCGGACCTCTCAGACTTCGGTCGCTCAGCTAGAGAAATTACTTTGCCTTTTGTTCGTTTGTTATTTTCAATTACTGCTAGAATCTTCTCGTCGGATATGTATTTTTTGAGATTTGTATGAAATCTATTTGCGCAAGCGCCTTTCGAGTGATTAATCTTTTGAGAAGCATACTTGGCACCCTCACCAATTGTACCACCGTTATTCAGAGCTGCCAAAATGCAATTCATTAGGATAATTTCTTCTTCGTGTTCCCATGTGCCTGTGAATTTGGATGCGATTGAACGCTGTTCTCTTGTAGTAATTTCTTCTGCATTAAGAAGATAAGTCCTAACTTGTTTTGCTATTTCACTGTCTCGCAATAACATTCCAAAACGAAGAACTGCACGCCGTGGCACAAGAACTACTGAAGAAGCAAATAGGTTCGTGACATCATGTAACAGACCTTTTTTTAGTTGTTTTAACTCCTCACCTTTTACTGTTTTCAATCCGTCATATTCAAGTTCATCTTTATGTCTCACCCTTATCTGTCTGATTGTGACCTCATCAACCTCATAGAAGTCAGCAACCATCTTGATAGTCATATGTTCATTGTTAGGTAGCAGGGTAAGAGTTTTAACCTTACTAAGCACTTCTGTTTTTTCTATGTATTGATTTCTAAAATCCTTTTCTCCAATAAATCTTTCTTGCAGTGCCAGAGTATTCATTAAAATCAATCTCCTTATATATATTTTATCTTGATTAGTATCAATATAACATATGCATATTTATATGTAAATAATAGAAATAAAAAATCACCTTTCGAAAGGTGATGAAATCTATATTTTATGATATTCCCCAACAAAGAATACTAAATTCCTATATTATAATTGTATTTTTTTGTCACATTAATGATTTATTAGTCCTATATCCTATTTATTGTCTGATAGATAAAATAAAATTATGTGAATTGATTCAACAGCATCTCACATATAATTTATGGGGAGGAAATGTCGTATGCATATTAGCACTAAATCCATTTTATTGGCGACAGTCTTAACTTTAGCACTTGGATCTACTAGCGCATTTGCTTACACGTATCTTGGAGGGAAACACAAAACCAAAAATCTGAATGCAGTAGTAAAAACTGGGGAACTTAAGTATCCCTATAGTTCTATATTCTTCGATTCCATTCAAGACTGGAATAGAGGTGGGACTGGAGTCAACATCAGTATGTCTTATGGTGGAGGTGGTAATATCTACATTGGCGGTAGTGAGTTTGGGAATGTTGATTGGAATGCTAGAAATACAAATTACCGACAATATATTTTTTGGGGAGACTATAATAGTTCTGTAATTGATGTCAACTACACCAATATGGATTCCAGAAGTAATGAATGGAACAAATCTACTCTTTCTCATGAATTAGGACATTCTCTGGGTCTTGACCACACTAACGATTCAGCTACGATTATGTACACTACTGGAAACCCATATCGTACTGTGACAACTCCTCAAGCTGATGATTATGCTGGAGTGAGAAATCTATACAATTGAGAAAGGGATGAGCAAATATGTTCTTAGGACTAAAAAGAAAAACAGTTACTTTTGGAATAATTACATTATTCATTGCTTCTGCTCTTCTTATTCACCTACTTAATGTTCCGATATTTTCGATGGATAGCCATGGAGAACTTTCTGAATCTTTTAAAGCAGTGGATGAGCTTAAACAAAAAGCAGATATCATCGTTGAGGCTGACGTAATGAAAGCAAATCCTATCAAGTATAATAATGTGGTTTTCACAGTATCCGATGTAGTGATTAAAAAGGCATACAAGGGGCACCATCAAAACAATGAACAAATCAAGATACTTGAAACTGGCGGCGTATACAACAATGTCGAGCATACATTTGAAGGTCAAAAAACATTAAAGTCCCAAGAAAAAGCAATTTTGTTTTTGAAAAAATATGTTGGTCCAGTAACAAAAGATCAGGCATATACAGTACTAGGTGTATATCAAGGAAAATTCAATTTGGATAGTTCTGGTAATATTATAAGCAAGAAAGTAGAGCATCCTACGCAACTAGACCTAATCGCCAATAAAAATCAACTTAACCTTGAATGATTACTCTTATTTATTTTAAAAGAGACAGTTAATTTCACTGTCTCTTTTCTATATTTTATGGGAACATAGCTCTCTATAATTGCAACTAGAACATGCTTTTTTACTCGGTTCAGGATAGAACTCATCAATATGTTTTGGCTTATTCAAATTATCGTCCTCAATATATATTCTCATGTCCTCAATACTATCGATAACCTGTTGCTTCGCCCATCGCAACATTTCTTCTGTAGGCTCAAACTCGGTGCATTCCCCATCCTTCAGATATTCCAAGCGAATCCTCAATTGCTGAAGTGACACATTGGGAAATTGATTTTTGAAATATAGAGCATAAAACAAAGTTTGGGCTTGGTTATTTTCATCTTCTTTTCCTGTTTTCCAATCGGTAATCACGTAGCGACCAATCGGGTCCTGATATAATAGATCAAGCTTAACATATAACTTATCATCTAGGATATAGAAGGTGTTAAGCTGCTCCACTTCTATTATCGAAGAATCCTGTGTAAATGTAATATCTCTAATAGTTCTACTCTTAAGCAAGTTATCTATACATGGTTCTAGCCGCTCTCTAATGTCGTTTGTACGTTTCTCAGGCAATAGGCCATCGTAGTACATCTCGTGCAGCATAAGGCTTTTCTTTGGCCTATCAATCCATTTTGAACGCAAATGAGAGTCCTTGAATGCATCATTAAGATTCTTCTTGCATGAAGCAATTAACTCTTCTCTTTTGGGAAATTCCTTTAGCAATCTCCACTGATTAATGGAGTTCTCAGCAATAAAATGTATGCTCTCCCCGAAGATCATATAGAGATTCGTTAAATGCTTAAGCCTATATATTTGTTTCGTTTCTTCAGGCACATCATCAAGCCAACCATTATGTGATCCATAATAGTGATAATAATATTGCCTTTTACATTCCCTAAATATCTTATCCCTTGATATGGACCAAGACAATTCTGGATAGGATCGTACCTCAAAGGCCATATTGTTACTCCTGTGGTGGATACTCTTCTTTTAGTTTTTCTATAGAATCATACTTTTCTGTTTCAAATATAAATTTTGCTGGTGCCTTTTCTGTTTTATTTTTTATAATATGACCATAAATCTTACCATTTCTTTCAAAAACGAACATTGTCTTATCCGATTCTTTGAGTAATGGATATTTTTCAATCATGACTGACACCTCCATAGAACATATATTCGATACTATACAAAAACCCCCAACTTTACAAGTGGGAGTTTACACATTCTAAACCTTATTTTCATCATTAAGAGCTGCAAAAGCTTCTTGAGTTGCCCTTACAACTCCATAATCACCATTACTTTTATTGTAGGTGAAATAATAATTATGTGTTCCGTTCGTTTCTATGCACAATTCAACTGTACTGACTTTATTTGCAACAGAGTATCTTTCAATTATAATGTTATGTTCAGATAAATACTCTGCAACTTCATCCCTAAACATTTCACTCGTTAAATCCAAAGCCGCGGAACAATAATTGTAAACCTCGTCTATTGAGTACATATATGCTCACCTCTAAATTGATGATAGCATATTTTAGAGGCTTCTTCATTTACCTTTTTATGCTAAAACCCTCATAGACTCGTATCCAATCGCTTTATCGCCTTTCAACAAATGATACATTTTTTACTCGTTGAAACGACCTATTAAGTACAGAGGCATTTTGAAACACTGTCATCCTAACAAGCCATTTCTGACCCCTACGAACTTCTTCAGGATCAGTCGTTGTATTCCATTCGTATTCATTACCATCTTCATCCTCAAAATCAAACCTGTGAGCAACATTTGGTTTTATGTCTGATGGTTCCCTGTCTCTAATAACAGTAATGACTTTTTCAATTCTCATTTAATCACCAAGCTCCCTATAAAACTTGCATTTTATTCGATGTTTTTAAAACAAATTTCCCTCAACTAAATTGTTCGCACCTTGATTAAGAATATTTGTTCCATTGTTGCTTATTCTATTCCCTGAAACAATGCAGTTTGTCGCATCCCCTTTTAGCCAAACGCCAGTTTCTCTTTCTTGAATAATATTACCTTGAATTAAACATGTATTAGTTCCTGCAACCGCAATACCATTTGAAGTGCCTGTAGAAGCATGTACAATAAGTGAAGAATTCGTGATCCTTGATCTATCACATCGATTAATAATGATATCAAATGTTCCTGAAGATGGTCCATTTTTATAAATAAGACACTTATCTATAAATATTTGTGGATGGTAATTTATATTCATGCCATTTTCAAAATAATTAATATGACAGTTATGCACAGAAGCATATACGCCATTGAGATTATTACTAGAACTATTTATTACCAAAAAAGAACCAACATTTATACCCATGCAGTTATCAATTATGATCCCCTCAGCGGGTCCATTTTTCCTAATAGATATTCCTGTACCATAAAATTTACATCCCGTTATCAGAATATCCACTGTGTAACCCAACAATTCAATTCCTATACCATTAGAAGATGAATATGGACCTGACCTGACAACACAATCTCTAATATGAGATACTCCGCAATTACTGAGTTCAATTGCTGTAAGCCATTTATTGATTCCAGTTTGACTACCGTTAGTTCCATTATTATATTCTTCAATGCTCGTACTGCCTGAAAGATAGACTCTTTCTATGATTAGATTTTTCCATGCGCTCCCTTGGTTGCTAGGAATTGATACGATGATACCTTTATACGAATTATTTGATATTGTCACAAGAGTTAAATCTTGTACTTGAAGGGCATCATTAAACAAATTATTAGTTGTGTATGTAATCCCATTACTCATAGGAAAGAATAATTGACTAAGTTGTATACCATCTCCTTTGATGGTTACATCTTTGTTACTGATTGATATTGGATTATTAATTTTGTACCGTCCAGATGGAAAATAGAGTACCCCTCCTGATAATGGAAGATTTGATATTGCATTATTAACAGAAGTAGTATCATCAGCTACCCCATCACCAATCGCTCCAAAGTCTTTTACATTTATCATGCTTGATGATGTAGCAGCAGTAGCGCGAGGTAATATCGAACCAGTTGCAAGCAATGAAGCACCAGCCAACCCCATAGAAGCCAATAAATTACGTCTGGTTAAAACTCTATTTTTCTTGTTTGACACTGTTACCATCCCTTTAATTTTTTATTTTTCCCCATAAAACATGCCTTTTATTGGATTCGATATAATGAACTCCATTAAGTTTAATGCTTTTTGCTTCTTACACTCGTCCCTGATATTCGAAGGTGTTTATTTTGTTGCATAGCAATTCCATTTCTGGATAACCTAATCTTGGACTGGAGGTGAATCAATTGACTCAAACAGGTTTGGCTCTTCATGAAACTCTGGATCTACATGAACTTTTGACTTCAAAAACCGTATGCATAACTGAGGCCAAAGCACGGCTACAACTAGTACAAGATCCGGCGTTAAAAACATTAATCCAACAAGATATTCAGCAAACAACTGCTTCAATCAAACAAATGCAAAGTATGCTCGCATCAGCTGCAACACAATTATCTTAAATGAAAAGAGGGTAAATATTCCTTGAACGCAACAGTCCAATCAACATTAACTGATCAGACTATCGCTACAGACATGCTAATAACTGCAAAATCCGCTGTTAAAGAATTGGCAGTAGCAATTACAGAATCCGCATCGCCGCAAGTAAGAACATTTTTAAAGCAAGAGTTTAACAATGCGGTAGCTTTTCAAGAAAGTCTATATGGTTATATGCAATCTAAGGGGTTATATAACGCATATAACATTAAGCAACAAATTCAAACCGATATTCAAAACGCTACAACCGCCTTAAACCTTTAATCACCAAGGCCACCCTATATTTTAGGGTGGTTTTATTTCTCAATGCTCCAATAGTACATGACGTTCATATTATCCTTTATAAAATTCAATAAATTCATTTTGATTAATTTCCTGATAGAGACTGTTTAAATTAGAAGCAGTTTCTCGCACATAAATCGCAATTTTTTCTATTTCATCCCCAAAATCACTTATGATTCCCATTACGTTTTTTTCAATCTCATTACCTAAAAAAGTATAAACTTTAAGATAACCGTCAAATTCATAAATTAGTACAGTGTATTGAATGTCACTCAAGGGCCGAAACTTAAATATACCATTAGTTGGCGGAATCTTGGCACAGAATTCGCATACTATCGTATGCTCTTTTCCGTCATCGTCTATCAGAAGGCCTTTGTTTCTGTCTGACACAAACAACTTGACAATTGTTCCTTCAATTTTTCTTCCAGTACCTATATCATAAACTACTCTATCTCCAAGATATAATCCGTACCATCCTCTAGCCATCAATTGACCTCCTTATTCACATAAAATAGCCATTTCTTTGGGATTCAACTTATTATGTATTGTTTATGATCTTCATTTAACCACTTTAAAATCCCGTTATATCTATCCTGACTAAAAATAGGATTTCTGTTATTGTACCACACTTCAACTTTAAACATCCATTTTCTACAATTGCAGTTTGTGCAGCTTGGAATACAGTTGGACAGATCATTTGCTCCTTCGTCATTAAAATGCTCTTTGTGAAAATCCTCTTTATTTTGTTCTCGCTGTTCGGCTTCTGTTTTACCGCAATACGCGCAACTGTTATTAAAATATAATTTACATTTTAACCATTCTTCTTCAGTTATCTTATGCTGTTTATGCAGTTTTCGATTGTCTCTATACTCCTTTAATTTGGCTTTATTTTCCTGCTGCCATATTTTTAATAATCCCTTTTTTCTCGATTTCTCACTCGCCAATCTTTTCTTCTGCTTTCTCTCTTCGGTGGCATTATTGTATTTATTCATACTAATCAAGAATCTTTCTTTATTGTTGTTGTTCCAACTCTGAGATTTCTTACTAGTACAGTCTCTGCAATAAGGGTTAAGTCCATCAATCCCATTTGAAGAATTGAGATGGAAATAATCTTCTGTTGAGTGGTAATATTCTTTGCATATTTTACATCTTTTATGATCAATCCCATTTATTATTCTATGCGTTTCTTCCCATTTCTTTTGTCTTCGTTCTTCTTTTCTTCTCAATTTTTCTTCAGCACTTAAATTCAAAATACATTTCTCCTTATTTTATTTTTTAAATAAAATGACCATGAATCAGTCATTTTATTTCATTTCAAATTCATATACATCGAATTCATCCCAAATTTGCCATTTACCATTTGACAGTTGTTCCAGATCAATGTTTCCCATACTGCGACTTAAATAAACTTTATCACGTTTTCCATTGATAACATCGCGCATCCTATCCATAATTCTTTGAACAGATTCATCGACTAAAATATAAGATGCTCCACTATCAGATGTTTTTTCAAATTGAAACCTTGATCCTCGTGACTCCTGAAGAATTCCACTTAGCTCCCGTTTGTATAATTTTGGTGTATAGTTAATCTCCATTCGCATCTCATCCCTTCACTCACTATGAAACTGCTCTTCCCTTAATCTCGTGGATAATCAACACGCATAATATCCATAAAAGGTACTTTCACGACTCCATTAATTTGTTCAATATGTACTTTACCTGTCCTAGAATCCATTTTATCAATTTGACCGCGTACTGCTTCTTCCCATCCCCAAACAGTCAATTCGATTTCAGATTTTTCATAAAATGCCTCGGTGAGTTGGTTCCCTATCTCCTCTAGTACAAATTCATCTCGCGTTGGTCGTTTCGCTACTTTTGGTTTAGCCATCTGTAGCCCCTCCCCCTGATGTACTAAAACAATCATATTGTTGGATCTTCATCCTTAATCCAATTATCGTAGTCGTGAATGAAATAACTCCATTTGCAGCATCCTGAGTCCGTATGACCCATTTACCTTCAAGTTCACTAAGTTAGATATCCATTCTCCGTTTCCAATGAAATACCCTTATCCCCTGTACAAAACAGGAGTACAGCTAATAGAGAATTTGGTGCTATCTTTTTTTCATCTAGTACATCCATAATACCAGAATCACTATATTATGTAAATAAAATCATTTTTTATTTTTTTGTAATGAGGGAGTGGCGCACTCCCATTTCATTAAATTATAGCTTCACCAGTGTCTGAGTTGATTTTTTTTATGATTACCTTTCCCTCTTCTAACAAGCTGCCAATCTCAATAGTCCATTGTTTGATTTCGGCATTAAAATGAACCTTTCTTATATATGCGTTAATAATTTCACCCTTAGTGTATCCTAACGCCTTTTCAATTGCTGTTGTACGACTTATTGAACTTTCATTTTTATTCTGTTCTGGTTTAATGACTAATTTTGTACCTACCGCCTGTTCTGGATATGATTCTGCAATTTGGCCTGTAACCCATACTTCAACATCCATTCCGAGTTTTAATTGATTTTTATCAAGATTACTGTCCTTTTCATCAATGATTTTTGCATTAGTAATAGATACAGTTATCGCTCTTGGTTTGTTTTCTTTCTCTTCAACAACTAAAACTGAATTTTCACTTATTTTTACAATAAGTCCTGTCATAACACTTCTTTCTTTCTCTGTACAACCTGCAACAATACTGATAAACAATAAAGCAATAATAAAATAACTATACTTCAATACATCATCTCCTTTTAAGTAAATATTAAAAAGAAAATTGTAAGACAACTATTCTATGATAGCCATCTTACAATTTTTCCATTTATGGACTTGTTGTAACTGGATAAACCCCGAGAGCATTTATTGCATTTTGAACATGCGTATAAATTCCTCCCTCCGCTGTATGAACACCCATAATGGTGAATCCAGCCCAAATGGGACTTCCACTATCTCCTGCGATTGCAGAATAACTTGCTTCCCGCATAGCATAATGATATTTAGTACCTAAGAAACCGGACCAATTTTTCGATTGTAGAGTTCCACAACTTGTATTATCAGAGTTTCCTCCAGAGATACATACAGTTTGACCTACAGTTTCTTGAGATCCTTGTTCAACGTAAACAACTTTTGAAAAATTCAAGTTCCGATAAGCATATAAATAAGCAGTTGCATTTGAGGGATCAATTTTAAGTGCGGCTGCGTCTACATTACCACTTTCTTGATACTTATTGGTATATGCAAAAAGAGATCCGCCTTGTTTCCATTCCTCGCCAGTATAGCTTACGCAATGTCCAGCTGTAACTATATAATGAGCGGATGAATCTCTTGCAGAAAATCCAGCAGTACATAGTTTATTATCACTTTGAATTTTCAAGCCACCCTGAACTGGTCTTGTATAAGTACTTGAATCTTGTTTTTCAGGACTTTTACCCTGTATTACAGATATCATGTCTTCGTTAAACATTTGGCCCAAAGTATTTATAACTGAATCGCTTGTTTTCTCGACTGCAATAACAACCTTTTCTTTGATAATATCTGTCACTATATATTTGATCATAATGTTCTTTAATGCAAGTTCCTCTCGGGAATCACTTATTTTTTGATGAAGCTCATCTAATTCTTTTTCTGAATACTTTGCCTTATATATCTTAACCTTGGAATCACCACTTGCACTCTTAATTTGTCTTTCTGTCTCAGGATTAAAATCTTTTAATCCAATATTAATAACTCCTCCGCTTGCTTGGTCGATATAAATATTAGCATAATTATCTTTACTTTCTTTATTTGATATATACTCTTTAATCTTTGGTATTTTTACTCGTAACATTTCAAATCTCGCATCTAACTCCATTTCTTCTTCCTTGGTCAAAGTAACCCCATATTTCTCACTACTCTTCGTTGTTTTATCATTTAGCAAATTAGTTATATAACTACTATTACTCTTCAGACCGAATTCTTTTCTGAATTTCTCATTTTTTTCAAAATTACTTTTACTACTTTCGTTCTTAACATTTACTTCAGTATTCAAAGCATTTGCTGTACTTGTTGCTACGGATGTTAATACTGCAACTGATAGAGCGATTGATACAATTAAATTCTTTCTTTTACTCATTTCCGCACCTCATTTTTGGTGATATTTTCCATTACACATATATATTAGTTGATTATTGTTAATTAAGTATATAGTTCTTTGTTACCTATAATTCGACACATATTTACATTAAAAACTAATAGTTCAGGGCAAACAGAATATAACCTAATGAAAAAGCAAAACAAAGAGCTGCTATTTATAAATAGCAACTCTTTTGTGATTGCAATAGTTTGACAATAATTAGTGATTATAGACTTTTCCGCCGTAGTGACATTGAGTCAAGTTCAGACTATTCAAATATACAGTCTTCCCCCATTTTAACTCTCCAATGTACCCATCCTTGTTGTAACTAAGAGTGCTAGGGCAATCAATATGGCCTTTGTAGTTCTTAACTTCTCTCACTGTTTTTTCGGCAGCAAGCGCTTGAGACGAGACAGTGAAAACAAGAGCTAGCGAAAGTGACATGAAGATACCAGAAACTTTTTTAAACATAGCAACCAACCTCTCTATCTTTTTTCTTGTTGCTTTTAAATTGTACTAAAATTTTCTCCGTATTTTATTAAAATGATTATCTCGCAGAAAAAGGGCATTATCTGGTGCAAAAATTGTCGAGAAATAATGATAATTTTGTCGTTAAATATAAATAAGACGCTTAGATTAATAAATCTAAACGTCACATCATTAAACTTCCATTTCAAGTTGTCCTGTTTTATCCTCACTCTCATTAATGCTCAATGATTCGACAAGTAATTCCACGCGTTTTCGGACTTTAGGTTCAGAGGTTGTTCCGCCGATCTTTGTCGCCTTATAAGGTCCATTTTTGACGATAACACTTCCTGTTAGTCCAGCAAATTCTTTCGGATCTACACCGTATTTAATGGCTACCGCAGATGCCTTACACAAGGCCACAACATCGTTCTTCTTAAGTAGTCTTCGCTGTTCTTTCTCCTCATAATTCGAAAACCCTTCAGCAAGATAGTCAATAACTTCAACCACTTGCGTTTTCAATTCATCCGAAATCCCATTGATACGTAAATCCAGTGCCAGCGCTTCAAGTGCTTTTCCGCCTTGTTTTGCGTAATCACCATTAAGAATACCGCAAATTTGCAATAGAATTTCTTGATCATAAAACTTTTCCTTTGCTGCCTCCGTCATATTGCTCATCATACTGAACAATTTTTTCACTGTAATGGTATCAAACCAATCAAGAATTTCGGCCCCAAGAATAGAACGAATAAGCTCAATTCGCGTTAAAGGTGTTCCACTATTAAGACGTTTGAACATTTCTTCAATTTGATGAGGTTCGATTTTATCAAACTGATAGAAAACAATTCTCTCTTCTTCTAAAATTTCTTGAAACTCTGGCGGTAACTGTGAGAATGTTAATCCTGAAATATCAACTCCAAATACAGGACGGAAATTTTCTACAATGGCAATTTCATCACGCATGAAAGGAATGATTGCCCTCTTAATACGCTGCTTTCCATCGATGCACCATGTAATATTGTCATCAGATTTTACAGTGTAAACTGGTGGAATTGGAAACCCTAATATAATAGATTCAATTAACTCACTTACTTGTAGATCCGTCCATCGAAGATTTCTTTGAACCTGAAGATCAAAATTTATAGATTCGGGATTGCGTCCGAGTTGACGAAGACTACGAGGTTGAGCTTGAGATTTATTTAGTCTTTCTTGTGCGATACGTTCAGCAAGTGTTTTATTTTCCACGTCTGTACACTCCGTTCTGTTATGTACTGATTATATCTCATTATACTATATTTTACAGTTATGATCTTCTATAATACTTTGAAATGGACATTTTATAGGTTTAAGCTGAATACTTTTCGAAATATAAATCAAAATTCAGATTCTTTTTGTTTCTCTTCGCACCAATTTCTGCATTTGCAATTACTTGCAATCCGTTAGGTAATAACTCACTAAAATAATGCCAATAGTCATTGTATTGGTTTCTATCGAGAGATAAATCCTCTCTGAATTTTAACCATACTTCATCCCAAAAACCATTATACGATTGTTTTACATATGCCATTAGTTCATTTGACGATTTAATATTTTTATCTTTAATACTTACCTTAAGCATTTGATTTACAATTTCAGCATCTTTCATATAATCATTACCTATGAATTTAATCATTGTTACACTCCTCCAATAAAATTAAAATTTCATCATAATTATTTAATAGCAAACACTTTTAACATTTAATTTCATGAATCTTTCCATGATTTTATCTATACTAAAACCTTTATTTTCATACTTCACTATTTGCTTTAAAGCTTTTTCTTTTTGTTTATTTATGTATTCGAACAGGTTCATTTCATCCTCACTTAATCTTTCCCATGCTACGCCTTTATTTTCATTTCTTGGTGCATATGCCCAAAAAGTATTCATTTCCTTTTCATACTGTTCAAACTTCTTTTGTGTTTTAATTATTTTGATTTCTTCAGGTGTAAAACCATCATAACGTACCTTCTTATCTATTCTTTGTGCTGTCTTTTTATACCTTAAATTTTGCTTTTCTTTATTCGCTGCCACTGAATAAATCCTCCTTTATATCGGAATGAAAGTTTTCTTTTATCAGAATAATTCTATTTAGATACATTCCATTTGCGTCTATCAGCAGCATATTCCTTTTTAAATGTTTTAATAAACCATTCATTAAAGTTTCTTAGTTCAGTAAAAGAAGCGTCACATACCTTCTTTGCAAGCATCCATTCAGGCAATGTTTTAACGTGATCTGGAGTTAATCCCATAGACGACTTGCAATGTTTATTAAATTCTTTCAACGCATTCGAATCATCTTTATTTTTTTCTTCTAATTTTTGTCTATAAGCTTTAGCTTCTTCATAATTCATTCTTTATCCCTCCATAGGATGAAATTTTACTTTTATCTTAATGCTCGATCTCAATAATTTTGTCAGCTTTTTCAGGTGCAATCTGCTTTAATTGTATGATTTCTAAATCATGAGAATCAGCAAATTTTTCTGCCCAATCATCATTGTCAAAGACCAGACGCCATTTTCTATTGAAATCATCTATCATATAAGCAAGTGTCATTTTCACCACTCCAATATATATTTCTTGATATTCTTTCCCTTTATTGCAGCAGCCCATTACCTTCAAAATCAATGAACAAGTAAATATAAGAACTGTACTCCTTTAGATACTCCGATTCCAAAAACTCAATTCGCTTTGCTTGTGGTTCACCACTTTTCCAAGCCATGATATTAATTTGGCTATAGTGTTTACTGATTTCATCGGCTGTTCCGTTAATATTCGTCAATTTTTCATCTCCATTTGTATAGTTTACTTTTATAATGTGAGTCATTTCTTTTATTCCTCCGTTTGACTAATTTTATTAATACTTCTATATACGTCTTCAGCCATTAAATTCATTACTTCTTGGTTTGTCGCCATAATCATCATTAGCATAGTTTCACGAGCTTCATTGTATTCATTACCGACAATTCCTTGACGCGTAGCTGCTTCTTCAAATTGTTTCATTAACATACATGCTTTCGGATCTTTATTCAACAAATCAATAATTTTTTTAGAGTACACTATAATCACTCCTTTTAATAATCCGATAAATTCAAACTTTCAAGGGGATTTGCATCCCCTTTTGGTTTAACATTCCTCTTCATTAAATGAGTCTGAGGATTCTTCGCGCGTCCATACATCATAATGACGCCACAAACATTTACGCATTTCATCCCGAAAATCTTCTTCAGATATTTTTCCGTCTTTGTAGCATTCTGCTAGATAAACCGTCCGATCCAATACTTTCATAGTGCAATCCTTAGACATCATGTATCAACCTCTCGTTTATGTATTATTTACTTTCTATACTCTTATTATAATAACGATAAACGCTATTGTCAATATTTTTTTAGCGTTTATCGCTATTGATTTTGTTGTATATTTCACTTACAATGAAGTAAAGAAAAAACAGGTGGTAATATGATGGAATTATCAGTTCAATGTCACTTAAGAAAACTCTTATATGAAAAAGGTATGGAGCAAAAAACATTACATCAAATAACTGGAATACGTGAAATGACAATCAGTGAGATGTGCAGGAATATTAATCAGAACTTTTCAAGAGTGCAGATAGTTGAAATTATGAAAGCACTTGAACTAACTGACATAAATCAGTTGATTACTGTGGAGGTAATTAAAAAAGACGATCCTCAATAGTCGAAAATCGTCTTACAAAATGAACTGAAGCATAATTAAGGAGTAGGACCAAGATATATCAAACCTACAAAATCATTATTATGCACTTCCGCGAACTGATATCCTCCAAATGGATTCACGATGTTAATTTGCACCATACCTGTCACCGGATTTAAACCTAATAATTGGAATTTTATCTGACCAAATCCCGTTACAAAAGATCTAAAAAAGTGTCCCGTACGTCCTAATGAAATTTGTTGTTGAATTGTTGCTACTGGTAACATGTGTGGTACTAATTGTGGCGGACGTGTAAAAAAATACGGATCGTAATAGTAATTGTAGTAATCGTAAGGTAACATAATGATCTCACCCTTCATTTGATTTTTCTTACACATTAGTTATATGCCCATGACCTGTATCTTGTTACAATATTGCATTACAACAAAAGCATGATTTTATAAGGAAATAAAAAAAGAAGAGGTTTTATCCTCTCCTTTAAAAATTTTTGTTGATATGATGTTTAAATTCTCATCTCAACTCACTGGAAGAACATCCCCAAACATAATCATCTGTTCTCACATAATCTGTTTGCTTAAATTTTATTACTGTTTTATATTCCCCTATTTGTGAATTGAATTCCCAGATCTCAAGAATACAACCGTCATTCCCATATCTAAATCCTTCATTCTTTTTTGCTTCTTCATTAAATGCGGCAATAGCTCCAAGAGTACAGCGAGTAAGACCAGTGATATAAAGTTGAATTACAGTCCTTTTTTCAATATTCTTTAATAATGATGTCATTGCGTCATAAGCAATACGGTGTGCTTGATCAAACTCTACTGTATCCTGATCGATCAAATACGATTCAACTGGTAATGGATGACGGCCTCTAATAAGTCCAATTTTCATATTATATCTCTCCTATTATGGGTCATTTATCCTATATCGATATTATATGTAATTTTTAATCGGAAGTCGATGACTACTATAATTTAAATTGGTTAGTCATCGTTTAGTTGGGCAATGATCACTTTCCCTTGAGCAAGGAACTCATCTGAAAAGACAAACTCCCCATCTAGGTCAAAGAATAGATTCTTGCCGTGAGTAACTTCTACAAACGTCGCTGCTTTTGAGAAGCTGCCATAGTTGATTAGATAGGTTGATCCGCGTTCAAATTGCATTCTGCTGACCTCCAGCGCATTGGGAATAAAATCAATGCTTCATTGTATTCATTTCTCTAAATAAAAAATAATCCCATTTTCATGCCGCTTCGCTATCTCTTTTCCCAATCATTTTTATTCACCTCAAATATGTATTCAGTTTAAACAGGACTAAAGCCAGTGCTTTTTATGCACTAGCTTTTACGTTTTTTTCGAAAACATAGTTCCATTTCTCAACTAAGTGTTTAATAGTTTTATTTTTAGTGAATCCTTCAATGTATGTAATTCCATTTTCAATCATCAATTCAGATGCTTGTTCTAAGTATTTATCAGCTTTATAATTTTCACCTTTGACTGCAAATTCCCAAGCAATATCAATTTTAAGTTCAATTTGTTTATATATTTCTTTTTTATTCACACTTTTCAACTCCCATATTTTACTTTATATCTATTATTATAACGAAATTATCCATTTTGTCAAACTATTTAAATTCATATTTTATTTTTATTTTTTCTTATGAAATACTGTTTTCATTCGATGATTTGACTAGATACTATCTCAATATCATCATCTGTATCCAAGTCACCAACAAATACTATTTCAATTGTTTTCCCTTTGTAACGCTTATTCAAGGTTTCCAATGGCTCGCCCTCTTCATTGTCTATTTCAATGACCCAGAAACCGCCTGATTCGTCAGTAAGCATGTTTGCCATATATGTATTGCTAACAATGTCATAGTACACATAATCAATTGTTTCCGTTACTTTTGTTTCCTTCTCATTTGCAAATGCTTGTCCAGCGAAAACAAAGAACAAGAGTACAATAAGTATTAGTTTTTTCATAATAATTTCATCTCCCATTATATTATTGATTAAATATCAAAAGTTTTAATTGAATCCAATTACCTTCAGACGTACGAACATATAGTTTGCCATTTAAACGTTTGCCATGTCTAAACATAACCTTGTATCCTTTCTTCTAATCTAAAGTGAAATTATCATAATTAATGTTTCTCGACTTACTCTCGTATTGCAGTTTGCAACATTGTGCTTAACTATGTACGAAAGGAAACTCTTGATGTGTGCAGCCTTATTTGATTTAGTTACTTCGTTATTGAATTTACTTAGGAACAATTCAACGTCAGCCCTTTTTATGATTGCAGCATCTTTGCCAACTGTTTCAAGTAGGTTACCTATACTTGATTTATATTGAAACCAACTGGCTTTTTGCTGCTTGTCTGTTTCATAGTTGGGCCATTTGGAGTTTCTGAATGATTCTATATACTGCTTATTAATATCTGAAATGTCAAACTGCTTGATCTGATTTTGTTTAGCCATCGCTGCTTTATCAGTAATTGTATATGCTTTACTTTTGTGTTCAGTCTTTGGTTGTTCTGGTGCCTTTGGTCTGATATTAGGAAGGAACAAATCGAATTCAGCCTGTACTAATTGAACCATAACAAACACCTCTTTATTTATATTTTATTTATTACCTAAGAACGAGCGAACCATAAACGATGAGGTTCTTTTGCTGCTGAAGTCTTGCCCATTTCGATTTCAAAATTGCTACATTCGAAGCCATTTTAATACCCTCCATTAAATGAGTAGTGATTAACTTTATACTCTTATTATAATGGATAACTTTATATTTGTAAAGTATAATATTCATATTTTATTTATTAAATTTAAAAGAAAAAAGCCCTACTTTTAGGCTTTGTGTGTCATTAAGTGTATGTGAAAGTAAAACCCATGATTATAGGGCGAGGTTAAGCTTGTGTCTACTTCAGAAGTTTATTCCATGCGAAGATAGTAGGTGTAAGGATAATAAGGGTAATCAATGTTTTAGTAAGCATCGTGCTATTAGTCAATGAGAACACAGAGAATACTGTAATAAGTGATACTACAGCAAGCAACAATGCAAATACAGTCTTTTCGTTTAGTTTCTTGGTCATAAGATATGCCTCCTTTGATGATTATGTAAGTGCTAATAAAGCACTAAATAAAGTACTGATTGATATTGTGTTATGTTGTGCTCTTATGATATCATATTAAACAAGATAAAGGGAAGTCACCAGCTTCCCCTTATCTGTAAGATGCCTTTACTCGTCAGGGTGTAGGCGTCTTTTTCTTCGTTCTTCCACTTTTGCTTTCCTCTCCTCTCTTTCAATCTTCGCAATCTCAAGTTTCAACTTCTTGATTTCAAGTTGTCTCTTTTCGTCGTAACGGAAGATGATTACGACTGTAACGATTGCGGTTAGGATTGATGGTACTACTACTTTTAGCACCTCAAGCCAGATCAAGTTAACCATTCCCTTCTATGTATGATTACCTTACAAGTACTATTATACAGGAAAATAATAGTTTTGTATAGTTATTCATGCATATTTTATGTTTAAAAGTTGGATAAAATTTAGGTGATATGAGTGATTGATTAGGATATAGTGATGTCTACTATAGATAGACAATGTACACTAGTAAAAGACATTGATGACACCGCTTCTGTTACTATACGCGATTGGTCCATCCCTTTTTATAAAAGTGACTGCTCTAAGCTGCTTTCTAAGGCACATTCTCCTGCCTTCTAAGCCCCAATCATGCTGCACAATTTTATAGTTGCTTACGATCCAATACAGAAGGCTCAAGAGTTAGTTATGACATCTACAATCCATTACTAATAAAAATTAGTCATGGCAAAAAGCCTTATAAAATAAGGGTTTATTAGGGATAGGGGGGTATATTTACATTATTCACTTACTTTTATATAGTGAAATCCACCCTAGCAGTTCTACTCACACAGTCAACTTACAAATCCAACCGATTTACTATGATTAACTCCCAATTCCTCCTTTCACTCAAAAATGGCTATCGTAACCGCTATCGTAACGCACGATAGAATTCCTTATTTTCATTGACTTTCTCATTTTTCAATTTTATTCATTTTCCCTCATTCACATCTTTTTGCACCATTTTATCATAAATTTCCCCTTATAAAATCTGCACTTTATCGATAGAACTACCATCAAAATTTATATCAAATTCAAAATAACCTTTTATTCACTGTCTTTTTCGCATGTTTAACACTCTCTCACGATAACAAAAAAAGATGGCATATCGCCACCTCTTAATTTTTGTATATCACAAATGGAAATCCATTTACTTCATCATTTATACCTAATTTATTTTTCAACTTTTTATTTAATCTTTCTCTTCTCAGCCCATATCCCTCTATCAATTCATTCAGGCTTTTCTTTATGTTCTTCTCATTCCTTGTCCTACCCTTTACCATACCATCTGTTTTCTCCAAATTCTCTTTTACTAGTTCATCTAAAACTTCGCCTTCAGTAACCCATCCCTTATTTTCAATCATGTCTATAAACTTTTTCTTTATATATTCTGAAATTTCATCGCTCTTTTTAGATAAATCTAATTTACTTAGCATTGGATATACTTTATCAGCTTCTTCTTTTCCAATACCTCTTGTAACCATCTCTCTTCCAAAACCAATCATTGACATGTTACTTCTTTTAAAATCATCTGCCTTTTTATTTGCTTTCGTCATCAATTGATCGTCATATTCTGGTATGGAATAGTTATTTTGAAAATTTACATCTCTTCTTTTTTTTAACTTCTTTTCTCTTTCAATTACAGCTATTTGATATAACTCTTTTGGTAAATCATTCATGTGTATTTTATTTATTAAGCCCAAAAAAGCAAATAAATCTACTCTCTTACTTATCTCCTTGATGTCACTGTTGATTTTCGTATACTCTAGGTCCCTGTAATCCTCCGCTATTACTTCAGATAGTTCCTTAGCCATTTGCGAAAGATACTTTTTCGAAGCAGAGAATATATTTTTTTCCACTTCTCTTAATGTATTCGTTCCTATGTATTGTTTTGATAATAAATTCAACATAATCAATAAAGGAATATATCTCTTTATCCTTTTATACAGCTCTGGATGTTCATCCTTGAACCATTCGCTTGAAAGCATATGTATGTTATGATCCATAATTTCTTTTTGCTGTTTTTGCCACTCAGATTCAACTATATTCACGTTGTAATGCTTGCATAAATACTTGAAGGTCTCTACCCTTCTCATCCCTGTTAAGCGTTCAGTAACCCTTACAATGTTCCCAGTGAAGCCACAAGAATCACTATGACACTTGTACATGTAATTACCTGTCTTCTCGTCCCTAAAAATCGACGCTGAAGGCTGAGAATCATTATGGAAAATACAATGGAAGTTCATCTGTTGGTCCTTTACATACCCAGTCTTGGTTAAGTATGTTACCAAGTCTTGTTTATATAAATATTCGTATGCATCGTTTATGTGAGAGCATCTGTATCCCTCATTTGGGTAACTTTCATAGTCAATTAACTTTAAAAAATCTCTTTGTTTAATTGGCTTTTTTTCAGAGGGGGGGTTTTTCCTACCAATTATATTATAAGTATTAATATATCCTTGGTAAGTAAAACCCCTTGCACCACAAAACTCATCTTTGTTTATATAATTTTTCACTACAAGTTTATTATCATAATTAATTTCTATTATCTCATTACCACCAAAGAAGATTCTAGATCCATTAGAGCAACGTTTATCAGCCATTGGATATTTTTCAAGTAATGAATCCATCAATGCTTCTAAAGTATCATATTCTTTAATCACTTCATCCAATACAAACACAACTCTTAATTTTGGGTGTACTTTTGTATGATTAAATGTTGTATAAATAAACGCAGCACTTTCTTTAAACTCTTCTTGTGCTTTTTCAATAGTCATTTCAACTTTCTTATACTTTCTCTTTGTTTTTTTATCATAATATTCATTGTCAAAATCTAAACATATGACTTCTTGTGAAGCCCAACAATTATTTGAACAACGCAACTTTCCATTATTCTTTTTGCTGAGATTTGCGGCTACAAATGATCTCCCTTTTTTTAATGCATCAGCCAGTTCTTTCACATTAACATCTGCAAGATTTTGAACAATTCTACCACTAATCTTTTTGATTTCAGCGATTCTAGGTTTCTGTTTATATTCGATGTTGTCAATATGTAACTTCATTCAAATCTCCTTTTTTGAATTCTATAAGCCAACTGCTGATACACTCCATAATTGATCTCTTTAATCATGCACAACAACTCTTCCTTTCCCACTGAATCAAAGACACTTTCATCAATAGTTTTCATCATGAGAATACCAGCTCGTGAAGCGTAATCATCTTCAGCTTCTGTATAATCCTCAAGAAGAACTTGTGCAGAATTATGGCCTCCTTGGTCTTTTGCTCTTCTAAGGTTTCCAGTAGTCCTCATTTCGTATTTAATTGCCGCTTTCCTTAATGAGTGAAAGCGAAGTTTACGAATAGGATTTAGACCCAATCGCTCATTCAATCGAATGATACTCTTTTCAACTTTGTCAGGTTTAAGGTTTGGAAACAGTTTATCACTTCCTGTTCTGTTTCTTATTAAGAATAATTTATCAAACAAATCCTGCTCAAAAGGTCTAGTTGCTTCCTGATCTCCTTTATCAATTGTATTGACAAGATATAGTCCACTCTCTTCATGTTTTATAATATTCAACCACTCTAATCCAAGGAGAGCATTCAGTCTTAATGATGTGGTTGCAGCCAAAAGAATCAATGTTGAAAGTTCTTCACCATCACGTTCTTTTAATGCTTCAGTTGCAAGCCTCTTAACTTCAACTGGTGAATAAAATCCGTATCCCTTAGTCTTTTTCTTCAGAGTTGAAGTCTCGAAAATCATATGGTCAACATCATATCCATTAATGCGAAGAAATTTGTACAATGATCTTATGCCATAAATTTTTCTTCTAATTGAGGAGTCACTGTTTCTTTCTTTTAGATACTGCTTATATTTTTCAACATGCTTATTCAACAACCTTGTCCTCTTTCCATTCTCATTAATGGTCTCAATTTCTGTTTTGCTAATCTCATCAATTCTCCTCCCATGCATAAAATAGAAAAATTCATTTGCATCGCGCAAGTATTCTGTTCTTGACTTACCTTTGTATTTATTTGCCCAAATCATAATATCAGTTTGTGTAGAGTCAATATTTAAACTTTGGACAGTTGCAGCTTGCAAATCTATCACTCCTTTATTTTCCAAACCAAGTTAATTTGATGATAAACTTCAATCTTTCGATTGTCAACAATACGTTTTTTATATATTAAACTATCAAGTCTATATTTGCTGCACTTGTACCCTATTTTCTCATGAGAGTGGGTCAATCGGAATATATTGACATTATGCATTATTTACTTTAAGATAAAATATATCAAATCGACGTGATTTGTAGGTTCAAAAATAATGAGGAGGTTATATTCATGATTGAACACAATGACAATGATCTTGAAATTGAAGAAGAAGATGATGCTAATGTTTCTTGTGATGATTAGTTATCTGCCTACTATTCAAGAGAAGAGAACGAACTTTCATCTGCTTATGGTTTAGAATATACTATCGATGATGGTCATTGTGTACCCATAGATTGTAAAAAATGAAATACGATAAAATTCTAAAATGGGGGAATCTGATAAGAGAATGGCAATTGAATTAAAAAAATCTGTGTATATTCTGTCAATTGAAGCCAGCGACATTTATTCTCATATGTTCAGGAATAAGGATCTCAAATTAGAATACATCGGAATGATACCAAGCAGTTTAGAATTGAACAAACTTATTAGTATTGGTTTTAAAACTCATAAGGCTAAAACAAGTGATAAAATTTTATCAGATGATATTATCAATTTGAAATTTAAACAAAAGGTAAAATCAAAAGAAGAGTTATTAAAAGACATCGATAAGAAAATTAATGAGCAAATAACAAACAAAGAAAATGCAAATTATCCGAAAATAATCGAATACAAAGACAAATTAATTGAATTCAAATCTGCACTTGAAAAAGAAACTGAAGATGGAATTTGGAATGAAGTCAGTAATGAGGATTTAAGAAAGTACTTATACATAAATGGTTTCTTATTAAACGGTCATAAATATGTAGTTTACAAAAGAAGCTCATCAAAATCTCGGGTTGGGCAATGTTTATTTATTAAAGAGTCATTTTATGATGAAATGATAAAGTGGAGTCGAATGGATCTGCCTTTTGAAGTTGCTAAAATAGATTATCCGTCTCTTCTGGCCTACGAGAGCTTGGTAGGATCATCCTTGGAGAGTTTGATTCGAATTGATCCGAAAAATATACTTATTGTAAATGACGTTGTGAGTCGATTTAAACAAATCTGCAACGTTGTAAGAACAGGTGAAAATGGCTATTTGGACAGTTTTGAGGAAGAGACGGAAATTAGCAATAGTTTGTTTGATGGTGAGTCTTTGTTAGATAGTAGTTACTTTAAAGATGGTAAATCTATGAAGTTATTACGGAATCACATGTTTAAAACAGCAGCTTTTAACTGCAATGTGCAATTATTTTTAAGAAACCAGTGCCCAAAAGAAATATGCTATGAGTACTGGAAAGTAAAGAACATGTTTGGGCAAGAAATATTGGCGAAAGACGTTCACTTAATCATTACTCCAAGTAGTTTAAAAGCCTTAAAATTTAGTCATGTTCTTGGGACTGAATTAGACATGTGGGAATATTGGAAAAAGATTGTTTCAAAAGATAACCACATATTTGGAGTTTGTAAAAGTGAAAAACAGTCAAAGCATGGCTCGGACGAAAATGGAAATACACTTCAACAAATGAGTTATCAGATGATAAATTCATTACCCATACATAAAGATGATGTATATGAGTTAACATCTTATGAACGAGATTATGTAGAAAAACTTAAAAATAACGATGATTTTTTTATTCAACATATCAAAAAAAACATAAATGTAATCAATAGCAATGAGATGTTTACAAACTTATTCGAAAGAAACAGGGACATTGTACATACAAAATTGTTCAGAAAATATCGAGCAGATGAAATTAGTGGGCACATAAAAAAAGTAAAAAAGGGAAAAGTTCGAATACAAAAATCAGATTACTTGGTTATGTTGGGAAATCCTGTAGAGTTTCTTCAACATGCAGTAGGCAAACTTAATCTATTAATGCCTACTCTTAAGGGGAACGAAGTACATACGACTTTATTTGATTTTGGTGAAGAACTTATAGGCTTCCGCAATCCTCATACATCTCCAAGTAATGTTTTAATTGTTGCGAATACATACAATAAGGACATCACGACTTACTTTAATCTCACAGATAATATTGTTTGCGTGAATGCTATTGAATTTCCTCTCCAAGATATTCTTTCTGGTTGCGATTATGATTCAGATACAATTTTAATAAGTAACAATGAAAATTTATTGTCATATGGTAAAAGAGTGTTTGGAAATTATCGTGTTTGCATTAACGAGGTGGCAAGTAGCAAGAAACAGTATCAATTGTCTAAGAAAGATATGGCTGAAATTGATAACCAACTATCAAAGAGTCAAAGACAGATTGGTGAGGTAGTTAATTTAGGTCAACTATGTATGAGTACATATTGGGATTCTCTTACAAGTGGAAAGCTAGAGGAGATCCAGCAAAGAGAATTATTAAAAAAGATTGATGTTATGACAGTTTTAAGTGGAATTTGTATTGATCTTGCTAAAAAAATGTTTGACATTAACATTAAATCAGAAATAGATTTTGTTAAAAAAACCAAACAATTAAAAACTGATAAACCATTGTTTTGGATATACGTGAGCAAAAATAAAGATGTGAAAACAACTAAATATAATTGTCCAATGGATTGCCTTGACGATATCATGTCAAACTTGAAAAATGCTATTCATAGAAAAAATATAAATCTAAAAGAACTACTGGTAAAAGGAAAGATAAAGGATGGTGATAGAAAACAAATAGAGAAAATCACTAAATACGTAGAAGAAATGTGTAAAAAAATTAATGCTGTTTATGCTGGCAGCCTTGAAAAAGAAGAAAAAGAAGTCTTTGTTGATTCTGTAGTAAACTATTATAGGTTTTATATAGAAAAATTAAAAATTAGTCCAAGTACTATGTGTGCAATTTTATTAAAAATATCGGATCATAAAAATGATAAAATTGCTATAAGAATGATGAGTATACTACATAAAACAAACCCTGAGAAATTTATTAACACATTTAAAACAAAAAACTCCACACTTTTATAGATTAAATATGCAATTTTCCTATATATAATAAGGGTTTTTAAGAGCAGCAAATTATCTTCATATGGAAAGGGTGGTTGAGTACAGAGGTACCGTAATTGTCCTACGAAAGGCTATAGGCCAAGTAGTAGCAACTACCTTTTCAAATTGATACAATCTAAATCTGCAAAATACAATACATATTTAAAGGGGAGTTAAAAAATGAACAAGCAAGAACTAGTTAACCGAGTAGTTGAAAAAACAGGACTGACCAAGAAAGACGCAACCTCTGTTGTGGAAGCTGTATTTACAACAATCAATGAAACTCTTGTTACAGGTGAAGAAGTATCTATCACAGGCCACGGTAAATATGCAGTACGTGAACGTGCGGCTCGTACAGGTGTAAATCCACTTTTACTCAAGGAGCTAAAAGAAAAAGGTGTTGACCCTGAAACTGCAAAAGCACAAGCAAGCATCCAAATTGAAGCATCTAAAACCGTTAGTTGGAAACCAGCAAAAGCGGTAAAAGAAATGTTTAAATAATTTGAGTACGATTATGTACACGTAATACACAAGGGGGCAGTTGTTTCGACTGCTCCTTTGAATTTTATAAAAAATTATACATATTTATTATTATATATAAAATATGAAGGAAGTGTTTTATGGCTGAGCTAACAAAATCATATGCTGCGAAGGGCGTTCTTTCTACATTAGAATGTACTCTCACCGAGGTAACAAAAAAAGGCACATTTACACACGACTTTGGAGCAGCACTTCGAGAATTCGAAGGACAGGATATTACTTTATCTATCACTTTGAAAGAAAAGGTAACACCAATTGACTCCGAAAGCACTGGAGATTAAACATGAATGATCAACTTCTTCAACTTGGTATTAAGAAACGAAACAAAGAAATCTCAATGAGTTGGCAGGAGATTGCCGATAAACACAGCGATGGTCTTTTCATAAATGGAGAAACATTTCGCTGCTGGGTAAAGGATCAACTTCGAAAAAAAGGTGAATTGAAACCCCTCCTTCCCACAAAAAATGATACAGTATCCCAAGGTAATAAGTTATTGGAACCATATGGTACGAAGTTAGAAATACATAAGGATGGAACTCAATCCAGTGATAAACTGCTTGAATTGTCCTCTGAGCAATCAAAAGATGTAAACTATCTTCTCAACGCACATGGATATGATACTAATTGCTGGGAACTAATTTCAGCTAAAAATAGCATTTGGAATGTACATAACAACCAAGGCGGAGTAAAAACACTCTATTCAAGCAGAATATCAGTCAAACCTATTTCAAATGGCATATCTGAGGAGCAAATAAAAGAATTTCTATTCAGTTTAAGCAAACAATATCAAAGTCCTGTTCATACCCCTACAAACTATAGCTATGATGGGAAAATGCTCGAACTAAATATTGCTGACTTACATCTTGGTAAACTCTGCTGGAACGGCGATTCTGGAGACACATACAATTATGAAATTGCAAAGGAAAGGTTCTTTTATATTATAAATGATGTTTTGACACGTACAAAGCATTACAAATTGAATAAGATACTTTTCATTTGGAGCAATGATTTCTTTCATTATGACTCTACAAACGTTACAACAACTGCTGGCACAAGACAAGACAGTGATTTAAGATGGCAGCAAATGTTTAAAATAGGTGCTGAATTACTTGTCAAGGCCATTGATCTATGTAGCCAATTTGCTCCTGTTGAGACAATGTATATAGGTTCAAATCATGATAAAATGGCAAGTTATTATGTAACAGAATACCTCTATGCTTGGTATCGAAATAATCCAAATGTTTCCGTAAGTAATGATCCAAAATCACGAAAATACATCGAATTTGGCAAGTGTCTGATCGGTTTTAGTCACGGTCATGCCGAAGGTAAAAGAGCTGGTAAGTTAATGTCGATTGAGGCAAGAGAAGCTTGGGGAAGAACGTTGTACCATGAATTTCATGCTGGACACTTTCATTCAGAAAAAGCCGTGATTGAAGAAAACGGAGTCATTGTTAGATACGTAAGTTCCCCTACTGGAACAGATAATTGGCATTTTGATTCTGGCTATGTCGGTGCTATCCAAAAGTCAATGAGTTTTGTTTGGGACAAGGAATTTGGTCTAACCGATATTCTAAATACAACCATAGTACGCTAATATTTTACCCCTCCCCCACTCTATCCAAAGAGTGTTTTTGTGTTTGATAATGAAAGGTGAATTGATATGTTATATGCAATAAAAGTGGAGAAAACGGTGATCGTTGACCAATTTTATAGTGTCGTAAAGGTTGAGGATGAACTTGAAATTATTCGAGAGATTCTATCTAGGCGATAAAACTCTCATTTTATTCGATTATAAACTTATAAACTAGACAGACTCACCTCTTTTGGTGGGTCTTTTTGGTTTGCAAGTTTAATGGTGTGGAGACTATGTTGAATAGTCGGCAAAAAGAACGCACTCCCCGTTTTAGTCTGCACCATTTTTATAACTTTACAAGGGAGTTCTCCTTATAAAAAACTATTGTGCTTGACCTGTACCATATTTGGGGTGAAAAAAATGACCACAAGAAAAAAAGAATTAAATAAGAATGTTGAGAAAATTACATGTCTTAAGTGTAGCAAATCAAGAATGCCTTCTACTCAAAACTTTTATGTGAATACTCATCCATTGTTTTCCTCTGAAAAACTGATGGTTTGTAAAGAGTGTATTAATGAATATATCGGAGATAAAAACTCTAGTGGTTATGTAGGTCGTGTAAAACTCGTCCTTTCACTACTTGATAAGCCATTCCTAATTGATCAATGGGAAGAAAGGGATAAAGATTGGAGCAAGTATATTCCTCTAATTAGTTCTTTCCCACAATACAAAGGCATGACATTTGCTCATAGTGTATTCGAGCATGTTGAAAGCAATTACTCACAAGTAAATTATGATGATAGTAATGCTTGCATAAATGATTATGACTTGAATCCTGATGCTCAAATTAGATGGAAAGGTTTCAAAAAAGATAAAATACTTGAATTAGAGAATTTTTATCAGGAACTTATTTCGACATATGAGCACAGCACTCCAATTCAAAGAAATCTTTATAGAAACATTGCAATTACTCAAATTCAAGCTAATGAAGCAATTGCTAGTACAGATCATAAGAAATACAAAGAGTTAATGGACACTCTTAGCAAGTTGATGAATGATGCAAATATAAAGCCTGTACAAGAAACAGGTGCGGAAGCAAACGGTATCTCCTCATTTGGTGAGTTCATAAAGATGGTTGAAGAAACAGAGCCTATCCCCGAACCAAGAGATGAGTTCAAAGATGTTGATGGGATTAGTAGATATATTGATAAGTGGTTTCTACATCACATGAAAAGATTCTTAGGTATTTCAAATGAAACTATGGAGGAATTTGATCAGAAGAAGCACGAAAATAAGAAAGAAGATTGATATGAATGGCAAAAAACTTTCAAGTTAATCGAAACAAAAAAAAAGAATTGAATATTTATGAAAAAAAGAAGCAAGTAAATAATCAGACTGAAAATTTATCTAAAGATCAAAAATTAAGAAATGGAATTAAGTTGTGGGCTTCATTTTACAGAAACAACATACACAGATACATCGAGGATTACTTTGGAGTTCGTCTTCATACTTTTCAAAAAATAATTCTGTTTCTTATTAGCAAAAACTCGTTCTTTCTTTGGTGGGCTAGTCGAGGAATAGGTAAATCTTTTATTGTTGCTCTTTACTGTTTGGCAATGGCATCTTTAAAACCCGGAATACCAATTGTTGTGGCGAGTGGCACAAAAAATCAGGCCAGAGCAGTAATCACTTTAAAGATCGATAAAGAACTAAGATTGAAATATCCAAATATAGCAAGGGAAATAAAACAAGTTAAAACAGGAGCAGATGAATGTGTGGTTATTTTGCATAATGGCAGCACTATATCTGCTGTTGCCAGCAATGATAATGCACGTGGCTATAGAGCTGCAATTTTGATCAACGACGAATTTAGACTAATCAAAGAAGATGTAATAACTCGCGTCCTCCGCCCATTTCTAAACTATGTGAGAACACCAAAATTTCTAAGTCTTCCCGAGTATAAGGGGAGACAAAAAGAGTTTATTAAATATGAGGAAACACAAGAAGTATATATATCATCTGCATGGTACACATCACATTGGAGTTATGAAAAATTTAAAGCCTTTCTCGAATCCATGGTGCGAGGAAGAGATTATTTTACTTGTGCCTTTCCATATCAGTTAGCACTTCATCATGGATTATTGTCTGAAAAACGAGTTGAGCAGATGAGAACAGAAGATGATTTGGACTCTATAGGCTGGCAGATGGAAATGGATACACTGCCTTACGGAGCTGCCGAAAATGCTTTTTTCAAAATAAATGATATTGAAAGATGTAGAACTATTGTTAGACCATTCTATCCTACAGATAAATATACCTTTATTGAAAATCGAGAAAAATCAAAATCCAGAGGCAAGAAATCTAATACTGGCCTAGATAAACAGATTGGCGAGATTCGACTTGTATCAATGGACGTTGCTCTAATGAAAGGTAATGATAATGACAATACCATTTTCACTTGCATGCGTCTACTGCCTGATGGAACTAATTATATAAGGCAAGTTCCATATATTGAGAGCATGCATGGAGTCCACTCTGAAGATCAAGCTATTAGGCTTAAACAGTTATTTTATGATTTTGAAGCTGATTATGTTGTAATGGATACAGCAGGAAGCGGTATGTCTATTTATGATTACTGTTCCAGAATTCTTTATGATAATGATCGTGATATTGAATATTCACCTTGGACGGCCATCAATAATGAGGAAATGAAAGATCGCGTTGTTGATCCAAATGCATTGCCAGTAGTTTATTCAATGAAAGTCGTCAAAGCAGAGGTCAACCATGAAATAGCAGTTTGGCTTAAAACAGCTTTTGAAAAAAGATTAATCAGACTTCTTGTAAACGATGCAGAAGGAAAAGAGTATTTAATTGAAAAACAAGACCTTATGAATAAAAACTCGTATGAGCACGCTATGTTATTAAAGCCGTATGTTCAAACAACAGCATTAATTAATGAGTTGATTAACCTTGAATCAGAAGTGAAAAACGGATTTATTAAAGTACATGAAAAAGGTCGTTCTACAAAGGACCGTTACAGCAGTCTTGGTTACGCAAATTATATTGCCAGATTATTGGAGCAAGAGAACCTTCAAAAAAAAGAGGACAACTCAAATATTTTAGACTATCTGTTTGTCTAGACTTATTTATGGAAGGAGTTGAGATATGCCCAGAGGTCGCCCACCAAAAAAGGATTTAAAAAAACAGGAGCAGAACACAGAAAACGAACAGCAAGATTATTTTATGCAGTTTTCTAGATCTTTTCAGAATGCAATTGGTTCTTCAATGTTTTATAATAGTCCTTTTATTCAAAATGAAATTCTTAAGAACATTAACATGACTCCTCATAAGCTTAATCGTGATGAGGTAGAAAAGTTAGTCGCTAATCCAAAAGCAAATGAAAAAGCGATTCGGGATTTGGCGCAATACCTTGAGAACTATATCATGCATTTCAAACGATTAGTTTTTCATTATGGTAGTATACTGACATTTGATTATTATTTACTTCCTACTAATGCCGATGAGGACGATAAGAAATCTAATGCATACAAAAAAAGTTATAATAAAGCTTTTGATTGGCTTGAAAAATTTCATATAAAAGAAACACTAGCCAACATCATGAGAATGTTAGTTCTTGAAGATGCAAAGTTTTATTATTTACGTGAAAGTGAAGCAAGAATATCTCTTCAAGAAATGCCCTCTGATTGGTGTAAAATAGTTGCAAAAACTGATTTCGGGTATCAGTACTCATTTAACATGATGTACTTTTTACAGACAGGTGTAAATTTAGATGATTATGCTCCTGAGTTCAAGGAATACTTTACTGAATATTCATCAAAAGAGGAATATAAGAATCGCGCACCATATTGGATAGATTTAGATCCAGTAAAGGCTCCAGTTTTCAAATTTGATGAAAATAGAGCAGGCATCCTCCCTCCACTCATGGGGATCTTTATTGATAGCACAGAAATTGCAACATACAAGGAATTGCTTAAAACAAAAACAAAGTTAGAAGTATGGAAAATACTTTTAAGTAAAATACCAATGCACAACGATGGAAAAGGTCCTCAAGCTAAGAACAATTTTGCAATTGATGCTGACACTGCCGCTAAATTTAACAGTATCATTCAATCCGCTGTTCCTGAAGGTGTAAAGTCTATAGTTACTCCATTTGATAGTGAAGCTGTTGACTTTGACCAATCTCAAAGTAAAAACAGTATAGTGGGTGTTGGTGAAGAAATGTTCTATAAATCTGCTGGTACCTCCCCCATTCTGTTTGGGGAGAAAAACACAACAGGAAGTGGAATTAAAGCATCAATTGAAACAGATGAATCATTTGTATTGCATATGTATCGAGAATTCGAGAGGTTCCTCAATATTCAGCTAAAAAGAGTTACAGGAAGGTTTAGATTTAAAGTTGTTTTTCCAGACATTACATTCTTTAATCGTAAGGATAAGATTGAGGAATACTTGAAGGTCAGTCAATATGGTATGCCTGTATCTCTTTTAGCATGTGCTCTTGGATTAAATCAAAGAGACTTGGTGAATCTATTAGAATTTGAATCAATTCTAAAGATACACGATAAACTCAAACCACTTGTTTCTTCTCATACTCAAAATGGAAATGAGAACAGTGGACGCCCAAAACAAAATAAGTTGACTGATGCTGGAGAACAAACAAGAGATATTGATGCAAACCAAAATCGTTAGGAGGTGATAATTTGAAGATAAACAGAAGAATTCCCGTTGTATTCCAGAAAGTTAAACAATATTCCTCTGAAGAGACTGATATTAGGTTTCAGCGTGTGAAAATTTGGCTGATGCATCTTGGAGAAAACTTTAATGGCTCATATTTCTCTAAAGAGGTTGTTGAAGAAGCGATACCCACTCTTGCAAATACTCCTATTTTGGCCTACATAGAGCAAAAGGAAAATGGTCAGTTAGACTTCTCAGACCACAGAATAGTTCTAACAAAAAAAGATGGCGAGACTACAGTAAAGTACTTGGGTAAAGCTATTGGAGTAATACCTGAAAATAATAATGCACAATTCGAAGATAGACTTTGTGATGATGGGCAAACAAGAACTTTTCTAACTGTTGATGGTTTACTTTGGACCAAGTTTGATGACTCCATTGATATTATGAATCGAGACTCCATAAAGGGGCAATCCATGGAACTTTCTGAGGATTATGAAGGAGACTTTGGCGATGACAATCTGTTCCACTTTTCTAAATTTAAATTCTTTGGGGCGTGTGGACTTGGTTTTAATGTAGAACCAGCGATGAAAAATTCTACAATAGAACTTCAATTTACCTATGATAGCGTTAGAAGCGAAATAAATAATAGAATTGAACAATTCAAAAAGTACTTCTCAATGGAAAGTAATGAAACACCAATTAATAAAAATAAATATGAGGAGGTTCAGGTAGTGGAAAAGCATAAAAAAGAGATTGCTGCCAAATTTAGCTTAACTGCTAATCAGCTTTATGATGAACTATCGCGAGTTCTAAATGAAGTCAAATTTACAACTGAAAACTGGTATGGAGATGAGGTTGAAGTTAGTAAGTACTATCTGCGCGACTATGACGAGAACTTTGTCTATGCTGTAAATCGTCAAGAAGGATATATTGATGTGAAGATTCCGTATTCAATGAATGGAGACAATCCAGTATTTGATCTCAATAGTGTCACTCGAATTAAATATGTCCCTCAAGATTGGGAAGGATCTGAGGATGAAGACGTTGTAGAAAATAACTTTTCAATTAAGTTAGTTGAAGAAGCCAAAAAAAGTTTTGAGGCACTAAAGAAGGATAATAAAAATATTCTTCAAAAACTGTCTGAAAAAGAAGATGCATTTATTAATTTAAGTGAACAGTTTTCCGCCATTAAGGATGAGTTAACTGAAAGTAAAAGAGAAGTTGAATCTCTGAGTAAATTTAAAAAAGAGAAAGAAACACAAGAACGTAAGGATAAAATCGATTCTATTTTTGCAAAATATGCAAAACACTTAAATAAAGAAGAAATTGAAACACTTCGCGTAAAGGAGTCTTTATTTGATAAATATGAAGATTTTGAAAGGGAAATAAAATCTTATGTATGCGATAAACTCTTGGTAGACAATAGAAATGATGTATCTAATACAGTATTTAATAGAATGGGTCTTCCGCCCGAAAATGGTGTTTCCAATAGCACGGAGTCCACTAGCGTTTGGGACAGACTTAGTAAAAATAAACAATAATAAAATAAGGAGTTGTTTTAAATAATGGCTAACGCAGTTGTTAAAATTGGTAAGATGGCTTCCACAAATGTAGATAGTTTTCTTAAATCTGTTCAGTTGAACGTAGATGCGCAGAATGGTTCTCATGTTGTTCTAGGTACTCAAGTAACTGGTGACTTGAATGTTTATAACGCATCTGCGCCAACCGATGTCACTAAACAGGAAGTTCTTATTGTCGAGTCCCCTGTACTTGTCGAAGTTAATGGCATGCGCATCGATATTCATGATCCACGGCAATTTATTAATCCTAAAAACCGTCCTGCTCGTGCTCGACATTTAAAAATTGGTGACGAAGTAACAATTACAATTGATGGATTCAGTGCTACACCGACTGTTGGAAAGTATGCTGTTCCGAAAAATGGTGCATTTAACCTTGACCCTGCTGCCGATCTGGCTGGTGGCACATCTGTCGCATATGAAGTTGTTACAAAAACCGCCATTAGCATTGGTCAGGATAGAGTAGAAGCATATAAACTGCGAGTTGTTAAAGCAGTTTAATAACAAATTATATTGGAGGTATAATCAATAATGGCAAAAATGGATGTAATTAATTCGCCAAAATTTCTGGCATTCTCTAAAGAAGAACAAGATGTAGTTAAGGCAGGGGTAGACCTATATAAACACTATTTACACCTTACTAAGAAAGATGCACGCTATGCTGAATTTGCAACAGGTAAGACTTATGAAGAAAAAGAAAAGATCTTCAATGAGAGCCTTGTCCGTGAATCCTTTAAACGTGCTGGCGTTTCTCAAGCAAACTTTAGTGATTCCGTAATGATGCAGAATCCTAATGTAAAATGGGCGATGTTTGCATTGATTTCTGAGGCCCTTAGTGTAATTATCCCATCCACCGTGTTAGACAATTTTGCTCAATTTGCCGAAGTGCGTAATGTAGGCTGGGGTGATAACCTTAAATTCACTGTTCCTAACAATGATTTGTTCATTGTCTCTAAAATTGCCCAAGGTATTCGACGTGGAGAACCGCAGCGTCTTTATAATTCCGATTTAACACTTACTCCAGTTCCTCATGAAGTAACTATTCAAGAGGATTTTTATCGAATCTTGGCTGGTAAAATCAATTGGGGCGAATGGATCTCTCGGATTGCTCAAAGCATCGAAACCGCAATCAGCACCGATGTATACAATGCATTCTATGGTTCGTATGCAAACCTTAACGCCAAATTTAAGGAAGCTGCTTTTGATAAAGACGCTTTTGTAAAATTGACTCAACGTGTACAAGCAAGCAATCGTGGTGCTCGAACAGTTGTATTTGGAACTCAGATTGCGCTTAGCAAAGTTATTCCGGACGCTGATTTTGTTAAATTTGGCGTTGGTCTTGGTGAGGAATACACGCGTATGGGATTCCTTGGAAACTTCATGGGCGCGGACTTGTATAAACTTGATCAACGTATCAAACCTAATGACCCTGACTACAATTTTGCTATTCAAGACGATGCATTATACTTTGTAAGCGTTGGAGTGGATCGTCCAGTCAAAATTGGATTTGAGGGAAATGTCCTTATTAATCAAAGTCAATTTGGGGCTAACGCAGATAATACAGTAGACCACAATGTTCAACAACTTTGGGATGTAGCTGTTGTTAGTTCTGCGAAGCATGGCATTATGAAGGTGTAAAACTGATTATGCCTTTTGGGGATTGCATTAAGCACTCCCCTTTTATTTATTCAAATTTCAAAGGGAGATGTTTTAATGGCGAGACAGGCTACTACTAATAAAGAGGAACCTCAAACCGATTTAGTGACCGAAAATGAGATGTTGAAAACTGAAATTTCTGAACTAAGACAAATGTTCCAACAATTTATGGAAACTCAAAAACTTCAATTGCAAGAAAAAGAAATGAAAGTTGAGGATTCTCTTACAATTAATGATGATGTATCTATCATTCCTCCCAACAAACTTATCAATATCACAAGCCTTTACTCGGGGGGAATGACACTTAGGGCTAATAATAAACCAATTCGATTTGATAAGTTTGGCATTACACGACCTGTAACATTTGAAGATTTGACATACATTTGTAGCAATCATCGTAATTTAGCCGAAGAAGGATGTTTCTTTATTCATGATCAAGAAGCAGTAAAAGCTTTATATTTGAGTGATTATTATAAGCATTTTGTCAATAAGACAACAATTGAAAATCTAATCACTCTTAGTCATGAAAAGATCTCAGACATTTTTAATAATCTTACTGACACCTTAAAAGAGACCGTGGAAGATATTATTGTTAATGGAATTATTTCGAATGATAGTAAGTATGCAGACAGAAACAAGATTGACCACATTAGCAAATTGTGTGGCAAAAATCTTTATAAGCTTGCTCAAGATCAAATCACGGATTAAAGGTAAAGGGGTGATATTGTGTCAACACCCTTTCAAAATGTTTTCAGTAGGTTCACAGGTAAAGTACAAGACTTCACATTGGATGCCCTATTCACGTCAGATTTAAAAGCCTATGAGAAATATTTACTTGGCTTTTTAAAAAGCGCAATTCCCAATTTCTCAAAATGTAAAACCGATTTAGCTGACCGCGATGACGAAAGAATGATTTTCAATCAGACATTAAGTGAGAAAGAAGAAGAGATTCTTTCTATCCTTCTTCAAGCTGAATGGGCTGAGAAAGAAGTAAATAATGTATTGGAAATGCGACTAGCACTTAGCAATTCTGACTTTAGAAGATATGCGGAAGCAAACAACTTAAAGGCCAAAATGGATCTGCGTGACTCTTTGCTTGAGCGGATTGATCGAAAAATAGTTGAATACACTTATGATAATTACGACTTTGAGTCACAACGGGGGTAGATAAATGGGATTCTATGATGCTTATAAAGCTAGATTATCTGTTTCTCCCCCTACCCCAAGAAGCTATAATGTTGACTTAACACAAAGAGCTATAGCTGATAAGTTTTTTGATTCTCCATCTTATTATCAAGTTATGTGCATCTCACAGAACTCTACTCAAAAACTTGATTGTTGGATTGTCAGTGATTCAAAAACTAAAGAATTAAAAAATATTCAAGCACATCCCAATCAGACTCTTGATTTTGGGGACTACATTCTTTGGAAAGGCGAGTATTGGCTTACTCTTATTATTGATTCAACAGGAGATGTAAACACATCTGGACAGGTCCAAAAATGTATATCCACTCTAAAATGGTTAGATTCAGAAGGTTTGGTTAAGGAGTTGTGGTTCACTTATCGCCTTGACTTCTATCGAGGTGCTGGAGTGAATGATGACAAAACAATCTCGATGCCCTCAGAGAGACGATACATTTATGTTCAAAAGAATGATGATACCTTAAGAATAAGAAAAGGTCAGCGATTCATTTTTGACGGAAGACCATGGAAATTGACTGCAATAGATGGACTTTTATCAGGACTTATTTATTTTGAACTTGAAGAGGATGAATATAATCCAGCCAAAGACAACTTAGATCTTAGAATCGCTGATTATTACAATAATTTTGCCGAATACTCGGTTACAATTTTAAATGGAAACTATGTATCTTTTGAGGAATCGCAAACCCTTCAACTTAATGCAGAGGTAAAAAATCGTGGCATTATAGTGAGCAATCCTCTTTTGTCTTATTCAGTAAGTGATAATTCAGTTGCTACAATCAATGAAACGGGGCTTATCACTCCTCATAAACAGGGTCATATCATTGCTTCCGTCACATACAAAAATGTCTCGACTCAAATTGAAATCAATATCACTGAAACAGTCACACACAACTACACAGTTGAAATCGTTGGTGATTCTTCCATGAAGGTGAAATCGACTAAAGCGTACTCTTGTATGTTCAGACGAAATGGAGAAATAATTCCCGATAAAAGTATCTTTTCATTGACTTCTGATGATGGAGTTTCCCCTACCGATTTGGCTACAATTGTTGGACAGGATCAATTAAGCAACACTTGCACAATAAAAGCAGGTGAAAAGATTGGGTACATATGGCTTCATGTCAGAAATGACAACAGATTGATTAAAAATAAAATAAGAATACAGATAAAACCCCTATTTTAAGGAGGCGCATAAATGGGACAAGCAGTTGTTAAAATTAGTGAACTTGGTGTAGAAAGTTTTATTACAGGAACAAATAATAACTATCTCGTGTTTAAGGTAATTCCTTATGCGAAACAAAGTAGTAGTGGAACTGATAATATTTATAGTTTCAATGGGATCACAGCAAGTGAAATTATCGAAGCAGATTTGGATGTTGCATTGACGGGGAACAATTATGCCTTTTCCGTCGGCACTGACAACAAGATTAAGCTCGCGTTCGCAAAAACATTACATTCGACGAAGGCCTCCGCTATTGAAGCACTTAAGAATGTAGAGGTCACATATGTTCAAGGTAACTTGCGTCCTGATGGCAGTAACTATACATTGATTGCACGGAATAGCCTTGGTGAAGAGGTACACCGCACTTCTCCCGCAACACTTGATAAAATCGTAACGCTCATTTCCATGCTTGTTGACACTAGAGATGTTGATGTAGACGGAACAATTGAATTTAGAGTGCTGAAGAATTACATCAATTCGTAAGGTGCCGGAATATGGCAAGATTTAACGAATTGAGTGAATACAAGTTCACCATAATTAATCGATTATTGGATTGCGATGAGCTGTGTAAGGCAGTATCATACAACGATACTGATTTCCTTATGAGGTCAAGTGTGAGTGATCCAGCAGATGAATTAGTTTATAATCATATCTTTCCTTATCGGTTTATTCCTGAAGTGAATGAATCTAAGAAGACATTCATAACACTGTCTCTTAGGAAATTCCAATTAATTAATAATAGTTTCAAAAAAGGTCTAATTTACTTGAATATTTTCACACATCGAGACTTATTTAAAACAGATTATGGTTGTACACGCATTGATTTTATTCTGAATAAAGTCGATGAAATGTTTAATCAGAAACGTGGAATAGGAATCGGTCAACTTGAATTTGTTGATATGGATGAGATTGTGGTAAATGAAAAATATCAAGGGAATTATATCTGCTACAAACCAGTTGATTTTAACTAGGTGATTCACATGTACGATAGAATTAGACTATTTCTTGGTAAACCAACATGTGTCAATAACGTCAATATCTATTCTCCTACCATCGATGGAATTGCTGAGATCGGCGAAGTTGTTTATAACATATATATCACTTTAGCGTCGTTCAATAAAGAAGTAATATTGAAGACTTTGTTTGGAATTAGTAATGAAAATTACTCATTAATCGAAAATGAGGATACATTTGATATTCTAACTTCCATTCCTGCTGTTGTGCATGAAACAGAGAAAGCATTCTCATTTTTTACGAAAGCCGACGTAAAGTATGACTTAACCTCATCTTCATACATGGTTGAAAATTTAACATTTGTCAACAAAGGAAATTATCTAGAAGTTTCTGAGATGCTTAAGAGACTAAATGGAATGGCTATTGACGAGAACAAAACCATAAAGTTTAAGAATGAGAAAGCTAAGAAAATGTATGAAAAGTTAATGCAACTTAAAAGTAAAAATGTGAAGAATGATGCCGATTCTCTCGAACTGAAGGACATGCTCTCAATACTTTGTAATGCCGATGGGAACGGGATAGATGTATTTAATATTGGTAAACTTACTGTTTATCAAGTTTATGAGCACTTTGAAAGATTGAATATAAAAGAACAACATAAAAGGTTATTAAATGTTTGGGCTAATGGTCACTTAAGTAGTGAAGATAAATTACCCGAATGGATTACAAAAAGTAAATTATGATTATTTAAGGAGGAATAATTAAATGGTTCTTCAACTAGGACGTTATGGCTCTAGAGAGATTATGGACTTGCAAATATTTAATTATGTTACGAAAAAACCATATATGACAATGGATTATGCTACTTCCACCCAAACAGAGAATACAGCCGAAACTGTATATGCAAGAGGTGGTGCCGGAAATCCACGCAGGATCTCATGGAATGGGGACAAACAAACAACCGTAACTGTTGAAACTCAAATTTTCACTATGCAACATTTGGCATTACTAGCGGGTGAGGATATCATTTCTGGTAAAAGTGAAATTTTTCAGCGCGAAGTTCTTTCTGTCGAAGATGGTGGAACAGGTAAAAAAGTAGTGAAACTAAAAAAGACACCAATAGGGACAACGGCTGATGTTGCAGTATTTGCATTTATTAATGGCATTCTTGGTGATAGTCAACAGGTGGAGTCGATTAGCAATAGCGAAGTAACCCTCGCTGCATCTGCAACTGTTGCGATTGGAAGTGAAGTTGAAGTGTACTATAGATGGCAAGCAACTGACTCTAAAAAACTTTCTTTCACATCCAAAGGGTTCCCTCCTTATGTATTTATGGCAGGTAATACTATTTATCCCGATGAAATTTCTGGCGATGTGGTATCTGCACAATTGAAGTATTACAAAGCAAAACTGCAACCTAACTTCACTATTAGTAACTCTCCTACAGGTGATCCAAGCTCTTTGAGTTTGAAATTTGACGTGTTCCCTGTAAAAGTAAATGGTGTCGATACGCTTTATGATATGGTGATCTACGAAGATTAATAAATTATGAAAGGCAGACTTAAAATTCTGCCTCTCATCTTGAGAAGCTCTTGATAATGTGAGGGCTTTTGAATATGAGAATAAAACATATTTTTAAAGGGAGTGTTATTGAATGAGTAAAACAGTAAAGAACCTGTCTATGAGTCTAGTTAAGAAACAGGATGCAGCGAAGTACAAAGATAAAAAGCGAGTAAATTTTGATGATGTGAAAGTAGATGTTGATGTTGTATTCCGCCCTTCTAAGAGAAATCTTGTTGTGGCTGAGATGTTAGATGTACTACATAATGCATTAGTCGAAAAGAAAAAAATGGATGGAGGGGTAGGTCTTATTATAAGTAATGCTTTAATTGTTAAGCACTTCACTTCCATTGAAACTGATGCAGAAGATTATGAAGGACTAATAAATATGTTAACCCTTCTTACAGATGGTGAGTATCTAGAAAAAATTATGAACGCATTTGAAAAAGAACAACTTGAAATTATGTATGAAGAACTAAATAAAGCTATCTTGATGACTAAGGAAATCATTGAAATCGAAACTGAAAAAGCAAAAGTTGAAGGTGAGAAGGATGCCGACGTTCAATAATCTTGCTGATTTATTCAAACATATTAATTCTCAATCTTCAAAAGTCCTTCAGGATGAAGTTGCTACAACCATAAAGCAACAAATGCATGAAGTTATTGAAGATGTAACATATGAACAGTATACTCCTGAAAGTTATGTTAGAACTCATGAGCTTTCAGACATAAAAAATATGGAAGTAACAGTAATTGATAATAATACAATTCGAATTATCAATACGAGACATGATGGGGATAGAGATGTGGCACGAATTGTTGCTGAAGGGATAGGTTTTAGCTGGGTAAATTCCGCAATATATCGTGCTCAACCTTTTGAAAGGAACTTTTATGAAGACTCAATTAATTTTTTGAAGCACAACGGAAAACATATCTCATCTTTTAAAAATGGAATGAAAAAGCGAGGGATTGAAATTGTATAGGAAGGTGTATCGATGAGTGAAATAGCAGATAAATTACCAGAAGTAACAAAAGAAGAGTATGAAAAGTTTCATGAGTTTAATAAGGAAATACTAGAGGAGTTTTTACAACAACAACATCTCTCCCCTCAAACTTTAAGACAATATGAGTCTGCATTAAAAATATTCTTTCGTTTTGTATTTGAAAAGTGCAAAAACCTGCCTTTGTATGAATTAAAACCAAAGCATGCTTTACAATATCAGAACTTTTTATTGAGCCGTGATCTTTCTTCAAATGCTGTTAAATTGAAGAGGTCTGCGGTTTCTTCTTTATGTGGATACTTAGAAGTATACTACTCTGATGAGTACCCACTATTCAGAAATATTTACAATAAGAAAATCCCTAATCCCCCCAAAGCTTTGCGTCATGAAAAAAAACCATTAACACCAGATGAGTTGAATTATCTAAATTCTGAATTGGAGAAGCGTGAAGAATGGCAAATGATCGCTTATATTCAGTTTAGTTACGATTCTGGATGCCGCAGAGGTGAAACAGCTCAACTTTTAAAAGAAGTAGTTAACTATTCTTACGTCAAAGATCAGAAAACAGGTGAAGAGAAGAATCATTATTTGACACATAATATACGCGCGAAGGGTAGAGGAAAAAATGGAAAAATCAGAAAATTAATGTTTGGCGATATCTCTAAGGATGCAATCAAAAAATGGCTAGAAATTCGCGGAGATGATGATTGTCCTTATGTGTTTGTGAAAAAGACAAAGACAGGAAAGTTGTATCCTCTCTCTCCTTCTGCATTTAATGATTGGTGTACAAATACATTCAGTGAAATTATGGGAAGACGTGTTCACCCACATCAACTCAGATCAAGTCGAGCAACTAATCTGGTTGCGCATGAAGGAAAAGATATTGAAAAAGTAAAAAATTTATTAGGTCACCAGAGTAGCGAAACAACTAAAATTTATGTAGTTAAAGAAGGCGAAGATGGAGTTGACGATCTGTTCTAATTCCAAATGAAAGGATGATTTCATGGCAAAGTACGAATTTAGTGATAATCAGATTCGCAACCTCCTTACATTCTTGAATCGAGCGGAAATTAAAGGTTTCCATGAGATTCAAGCAATTAATGATATTGTGTCCATTCTGAACAATCCACTATTACCAGAAGAAAATGAAACAAAAGGAACATCTTAATTGCAAGCACCATAAACAGTATGCATCTTATATCCTCTCCTCTTCCCCACTTAGGCACCCTTGGAGTTGTGTTTTATGTGGATTCAGAGGAATCGATGTCGCTTACAATACAAAGGCTTTAAACTACGAAGAACTATTGAATTACATACCAAATTTACATAGGACTCTTTGATAAATCAGACTGCATCTTATTTAGGTGCAGTTTATTTTATTAATGAGAAACAGAATAAAATATGAGTTTCATCGGGAGAAGGCTTAATGCCTCTCCTTTTTTATTTTTCTGAAAAGGAGAGGTTCAAATGTCTGACTTAAGGATACTAGTATCGGCAACATTGAACGAGAAACGCTCGGTCATTGACTTAAATGAAGCAATCAAAAAAATACAAAACGATCCAGCATTGCAAAAGTTAAAACTAAATGTTGATATCGACCAAAAGTTCGCAAGAACAATCAATGAATTAACTGAAGCGCTAAACAAAATGAAGCAAGTTTCACAAGATCAGAACAAAGTTATTTCTGAAAACACTGAGATATTCAAAAGACTTGATGGAACTGTTCAACAAGTTACACAAAAGGTTTTAAAGAATGGTGAAATCATTCAGCGAACCAAAACGATTCATGATGAAAACAAAAAAGCAATGGTTGATGAAAGTCAAGCAGCTTTAAAGCTTTCTGAGAGTATTGATAAACTGAATAAATCGGAATTGGATTCAATCACTATTAGTAAAAATAGATCCAATAAACCAATTGGATATACCATCAAATCTTCAGAAGGTTATTCGGTTACCACCAAACGTATAGAGCCTGATGGAGAGACACTAAAAAGCTTATCGACAACTACGAATTATAAGAAACAACGCGAAGATGAGTTAAATTTAATTAATCAGATGGCAGACTTCAGAGAGAAGTCAGAATTGCGTGTTCGAGAAGAACAAAGAAAAACCGCAGAATCACAGCAAAAATCGATCCAAAAAAATATGGATATGGATCGAGAAGAAGCAGAACGGAAATTACGAAATCTCGAAAACTTTAGAGCAAACTATATTGCTAAAATAACTGATCTACAACGTCGATACGGGAGCAAAATAGATGTCGATGCTTTAAATGGGCTAAGAGCAGAACTTAAGAATCTTGACATTGGGAATGCAGATTTTGATAAAAAGTTAGTTGAAATACCTAACAAAATTAAGCAAATTGGTGCTGAAGCTAAAATTGCCAGCGCGCATTCATTGAATTTTGGTGAAGCTTTAAGTACAGCTTTTCAGAAGTTCCCTGTGTGGCTCATCTCTGGAACTGTGTTTATGCAATCAATTCACTTCTTTACTGAAGGAATAAAATATGTAAATGAATTAAATGCAAATTTAACGCAAATTGGAACAGCAGTAAATTACAATCAAGAGAAGCTCGCTTCACTAGGCAAACAATTTCAGCAATTAGGCCAAGAAATTAGTGCTACTACTAAGGATGTAAGTGCGGCAGCTCTTGAGTTCTATAGACAGGGTCTTGGTGACGAACAAGTCTTAAATAGACTTAAACTTACAACTCAATATGCTAAAATCTCAGGCTTAGAGTTTACACAATCTGCTGAATTGCTTACTGCTGCTTCAAACTCAATGCATCAAGACATCACAAAGGTTGCAGATGTGTTTACCTACCTTGGAGACGCTACGGCGACAAGCGCCTCAGAAATAGGAGTGGCCTTTCAAAAGGTCGGAGGAACGGCAGAAAGTTTAAAAGTTCCATTTGAAAAAGTAGCTTCTTATATTGCTACCATCTCAGCCCAGACCCGTGAAGCGCCTGAAACAATTGGTTCGGCTGTAAAAAGTATCTTCTCAAGAATTGGCAGTGTTAAAGAAAGAGGATATGACGCAGAAGATGGAACGGATGTTAACCAAATTGCTAAATCGTTGGCCGCTGCAAACATCCAACTGATCGACTCAAATAAACAGTTCCGAAACTTTGCAACTGTCCTTGATGAATTGGGTGCTAAGTGGAATACTCTCGATGATAGAACTAAAAGGTATATTGCAACCACAGTTGCTGGTGCTTACCAACAATCGCGATTCCTTACCCTTATGGACTCTTACGACAAATCTGTTCAATTGTATCAGCAAGCGTTAGAATCGGCAGGGACTACTCAGCAAAAATATAATATTTATCTTGAAGGTACTCAAGCACATATTGATAAACTCAAAGGTGTAATGCAAGGTCTGTGGTCCAACGCATTTAAAAGCGATACAATAAATACCACTTTGAGTATTCTCACTAAACTGCTTAGTGCAATAGATGTTGTGATTAAGAATTTTGGATTGATACCTACTGTGGTAGGCTTGGGCACAGCAGCATTATTTGTTTTTAATAAAACAGCATTGACCACATTTTTAGGACTAACACATAAAATAATAACATCAGTAACTAGTTTTTCAACACTTACGGCTTCGATCAATGCTACAACTATTGCAACTAGAGGTCTTTCACTGGCAATGTCACTTACTCCATTAGTCGCATCAACTGCCATAATTGCTGGATTAACATGGGCTTTAACTGAATTTTTCTCCGCTGAAAAAACTGCTACAGCAGAGTCAGATAAACTGTCTGAAACCTATAGAGAAAACGTAAAGAGTATTTCTGAAAAAAAAGATGCTCTTAAAAAGTTAGCCGAAGAATACCAATCTTTGAAAAGCAAAACAGATAAAACAACTGAAGATATTGGGCGTTTGAATAAGATTGAAAAAGAGCTTGTTCAAACTTACGGCGTTTCAATAACTGGTATAAATTCGCAAGGTGAAGCATATTCAAACAGTATTGAAGCCATTAACAGAAGAATCGAAGCACTTTCTAAGCAAAAAGAACTTGAGGATGAGATTCTAAGGAATAAGGTTATAGGCAAAAATCAATCTGAGAGAGAATCCATTGATGAACAGATAAAAAAGGTTGAGGACTATACTAAAAAAGTTACTGAACTACAGACAACTTTGGATAATATGCAAAATGCTATTGCTAATGGTGGATCTGTAAAACTGCTCAATGGACAAACAACAGACGACAAAGAGTATCTTAAAAGACTTGTCCAAAGCTACAATGCTGACTTAGGATACTTTCGCGAAGCCCTAAAAACAGCAAATGACGAACTTGTAAAATCAACTCAGGATATCGTAACAGTTGTTACCAACGAGTTTAATTCTCAACTTTCTAAAAGTGGAAAAACAATTAGTGATAAGGGAAGACTCTTTACAACAGAAATTATAAAATCCCTCTCCATTTCTAACGTATCGATACAGGAACAGTTTAACATCATTCGAGAAATGGCAAAAGATAATTCATTTGATGAGTTAATTGTAAAATACGAAAAATTAAAAGATGAATTTTCAAAAAACCCAACTGAAGAAATGGATGCAAAACTAAAGCAGGCATCAGATAATATTAAGCGTACTATAGAAGACACTATCAAAACCACTCCAAAATTAACTGAAGCAGCTAAGAGTGGATTAAAAGAGTTCGCTGACCAGTTTGTGGTATTATTCAATAACGCGAATAATGCTTCTGCTCCAATAGGGAACTTAGCAAATACCACTTCTCGATTGGCAAGTGAAGTTGAGAAAGCAGAAAAGGAACTTAAACCACTTAATTTGGCTTTAAGTGATGTCCGAAAAGGTCAAACATTATCTTCTGATGCTATTGCAGATTTGATTATAAAGTATCCTGAGTTGGCCTCTGCAATAAAACAAACAACTAATGGTTATACCCTTGAAGAAGCTGCACTTGAAAAATTACGTAAAGCAAAAGTAGATAAATATATAAGTGATCTTGAGGCAGAGAAAAATATGACTCAGGTTACACTATCCAATTCTCTGGCGCGTATGAAAGCATATGGCATTGAATTGTCTAACATCAGAACGGTTGAGCAAGCTAAAGCAAAAATTGGTCAAATCGAGATGAAAAAGTACTTCGGTGAGCAGAATAATGATCTTGGGGCTAAAATAGGCTTACCGAACTTCTTTGCGAAGAAACAAGAAAAAGAAGCTGACGATACTCTTTCTGCGCTTAATGACTTTATTAAGGAATTAACTGAAAGAGAAACACAAATAGAAGCCTTAAAAAAACTAATCAATGACCCCAACTTTGGTGTGGGTGACAGAAAAGAAAAGAAAGAGAAAAAAGAAGCAACACTTAAAGATGCTCTAGATTATATTGAGTTAGAAAAAGAAATAGTTAATAGTTTGAATGAAACATACGAAGCTCGCAAGAAAGTTATTGATCTTGAAAAAAAGCAAATTGACATCATTGAGAAGCAGAAAGACTATAACAGTGCGATTCAGAAAACCAATGAATTAATAAATAATCAGCTCAAAGCACTTGAAGATTTAAATACTGCTAATACAGGCATAACTGGAAAAGCCGACGTGGCGAGAATGAACGCTATTAATAATAAAGACATCCTCAGCGATATCAAACGCTCAAATCCAGATTTTGCACTTCCTGATGATGTAGAGGAAGCCAAAAAGTATGTCAGAGAGTATTTTGACACTTGGTTTAATTCTAGTGGAGACGCTTCTGAAGCTTATAAAAAATTTCTAGGTGCGTTTGTAGAACGTTCCAAGCAAATACATGACAACGCATCTATGTCTGTTGAAGATAGAAATAAAGAGCTTGATAAAATTGAGAAACAAAAAAAGTCAATTGAAAAATTGTTCGGTGTAATTCAAGTCTATAAGCAAGGTTGGACTGAGAATGTAAATAGGATCAATGAGATGAACACAGCAATTGATTCTTCTCGCGAATCCTTAAACAAACTCAGAAAAGAAGCTCATGACATTCGAATTGCAGGTCTTGATGATCAACTTAAAGAAATACAAAGGACGCTTGAAACACTTCCAGAATCGTCTTCTCAATATCGAGATGAGCTTGAAAGACTTATACAACTTAATAAAGAGAAGCAAAATGTAGAACATCAAACCGCTGAAGAAAGCAGAGCCAGAGTCGCTTCTGGAAAATTGTCAGCAGAGCAAATTGTCTATGAGAATGAAATGATTAAGTCTCTATCAAACTCTTGGTGGGACTATCAGAAGGTGATCCAAGACAATGCTTTTAAGATTATCACAAGTACTATAAACACATCTGCTGAATCTGTAAAAAAATATGATGATCAATTACAAATTTCTAAAGATCGTTTGGGTTTACTTAAAGAAGGTACTAAAGCTTACTCCGACGAGTTGCAGAAACAAATTAAACTGCTTCAAGACAAACTCGCAGCTGAAGAAGCACATGAAAATGTTATCCGTAAACAGATGGACACTGTTGGACTTACACAAGAGCAATGGAACAATCTAAATCAGCAACTAAAACAATCTGTTTTAGCACAAATAAGCATTGCTTCGTCAATTAAATCAGCTAATCAATCTCTAAAAGAGCAACTCAATACTATTGCAAATGATGTAATAGAAATCTATAAGGAAATGTATGAGAAACAAAAAGAGGTTGCTTTAAAGGCTATTGATGATGAATTAAAATCGCTTGAGAAGTCCCATAAGAGAAAAGTGGATTTACTTGATGAAGAGATGAAGAAGTACGAAGATCTGGTTCAAGCAAAGTTGAAAGCATTAGACGAACAAGCGAATGAAGAAGATTATCAAAAACAGCTTATTAAGTTGACTAAAGAACGCGATGAGATACAAAAGCAAATTGATACTCGTAAAATGGACACTTCTCTTGAAGGAAAAGCAAAAACTGCCGAGTTACTGAAACAACTTCAGGAGAAAAACGATGAGATCGATGATTTCCAAAAGAAGAATATTCGAGAGACTACCAAGAAAACACTACAAGATCAATTAGATGAAAAGAAAAAAAGTGTTGATGAGCAAAAGAAAGTTGAAGATAAAGCTTACGAAAACGAGAAAGAACGCTTAGATAAAGTTAAAGAGGCTACAGAGAAACACTACAATGATTTAATTCAAGATGAAACTCGATTTGAGAAAATTCGAGAAGATATTCGTAAAGGTAATATCTCTAAAGCAATGTCTGACTTGAATGGTTTCCGAGACTTTGTGATAAAGAACTCTGAAACAATCGGAAATGGATTATCCAATACCCTAATCGATAAGATTGGAAAAGTCTCAACAAAACTTCAGGAGATTACACCAGTAGTAGCTTCTCAATTTCAACAAATGGCAAACGATTTGCAAGATAAGATGATCACCAAGATGGATGAGTTAATCTCGAAGTTTAGGGAACTGGATAACTTGAAATTCGGTAATCTTGCAACTCAGCTTGGTAACGTGAGTGACATTATAGCCCAAATGCAAAAGAATAGTCAGCAATGGTATAGCGCTACTCCAGATGATCAGAAAAGGTTGGAGCAAGAGAATAATAAATTGGGTTCTTCTATTGGTGCGGGCAAAAATGATTCAGGTGATTGGGTTAAAGATGGCAAGCAATTATATGAGACATTTTACATACCACAAAATGACCAAGAAAAAGAACAAATTCGAATGATGAAGATTAACAGCGATGCTTGGAAAACTGCTTTAAATGATCGAGATAAGAAGATACTTGAAGAAGATAACCAAAAAAGAGGTAGCAGTATCGGCGCAATTTATAAAAATGGGACTTGGTTTAAAAACAACATTCCCCTTTATCATGATGGTGGAATTGTTGGAGGTAAAGGCACTCCATTAATGGAAAAACTGCATAAACTACTCAATCTGGGATCTGATGAACAACTATCAATTCTAAAACAGGGTGAACTTGTAATTAAAAATAATCCTATTGATATCATTGGAAATCTTATTAGTAAAATCAAGTTACCTGATTTCTCAAACTTATCACTTTCTCCTAATCTTGCAGCAACAGGAAACACCTATCATACTTATCATTTTAACATTGATAAGGTAATAGGTGATAAGAAAGGCGCTCATGATTTTGTTTCAGAAGTATTTAAAGATATGAAAAATAGAGGGAAGGCCTAATTATGAAGGAAGGAATTGATTTTTACTATGATGACATTTACTCAGTAGACATGGGTTTGATCAATTGTAAGATTGACTCAGGTTTTTTTGAAGAGCCGTTTGTAGCTCAAAGAGAAATTAAAGAAATCACGATTCGCGGTAAAGACAAACCTTATTTTCAAGAGGTGAGGAGATCGCCTCTTGAATTTACTTTAACTTTTGCTTTTTTAGATTATTATGACGAACACTTGATCCGAGAAGTTGCGAAATGGCTGGACCAAGACCAGTATAAACCTTTTTACACAAGTGACAATCCAGAGCGGATATTTTATTGCATGATGGTCTCGGATTCTCAGTTGTTTCATAATGGATTGAAGCAAGGGTATGTTCAGACGAAATGGAGATGCGACAGTCCATACAGCTATTCTCCATATAAAATAAGCAAAATATATGATTGGGATGAAGTCCCTAAAACAACTACAGATAATAATTTTAGTTCAGGTGAGTTGATTGGAGTGAAAGTGAATAACTCTGGTCAACTCATTTTGAATGAGAACAAAACCAAATGGGTTAATTTATCACCTTCGGCAAAATGGAATGATTTATGAGGAAAGGAGTGATATGACATGTCAACTTCAACAGAAAAGTTACAATTAGTCCTCCCCGCATTGTCTGATGAAATCCAACAAACAATTCAGGACTTGGCATCAAACTTTCAAAAACTTGATAATTCTTCTGATACCACAGAGACACAAATACCAACAACTAGATATTGGAAAGTAAATAAAAAGGTCTGGAATAGCAATCCACAATCAGGTCAATACGTTGGATGGGTAAATGTTAGAGAAGGTCAAGCTTGTCCTAAGTGGAATCCACTATTTCAGTATAATATGGGCGATAAAATTGTTCCTATAAATGATAATGGACATTATTACGAGTGCGTACAAACAGGCAGGAGTGGCCCTAATGAACCATCTTTCCCAACGACAGCAGGAGGGGCAATAAATGATACACAAGGGGCTACTAAATGGACCCCCACCCACTCATACAAACTAAATGAAGTGGTATTTCCATCGGTGGATAATAATCGTTTCTACATTTGTACCGTATCAGGTGTTTCGGGAGCAACAGAGCCAGTATGGTCAACTGTGGACGGAGGTACAGTTTCAGATGGTATGGTCGTATGGACGGGTTATCGTATCGTCAAATGGATCGAAAAAGGAACCTCTGCACTCTTCAGACCGTTTGGAAAGATTGAGTAGGTGGACTGATGAGTACATGGCTTTCCCTTTCTAATTTAAATGGATACCGTACCTCTCTCATCATCCCTATTCAACTTGATGGCGATGGTGCTTTGACAAGGATCGAATGGAATTCTGTAGAACCATCAGGAACAAAAATAAAAATTGAAACAAGATTAACATTTGATAATGGACTCACATGGACAGATTGGAAGTCTTGTACAAATGGTGGTTCGATTCCAGATATCAGTTCAAATACATCAATAAAATTAGCTTTATTACAGTACAGATCATTCCTTGAAACAGAAGTAAGTAATCTTACTCCAATGCTTAACGAGGTAGTGTTTTTCTTTGAACCTGTAATTCATTTCAGAAATGTAGGTGATGTAAAAGTTAGACCAGAAGTTTGGATTATAAAAGTTGGTAACGGGGATTTCTCAATAATCAATACATCGAATGGCAACAGCGAGTTCAAATTTGTTAACCTAATTGATCAAGAAACGCTTTATGTAAATGGCGAAAGAGAACAGATTGATACTTCCCTCGCTGCAACATATCGCTATTCAAATTTTAATGACAATTATCTAGAACTACCCGTTGGAGACAATGTTCTTAGGGTTGTCGGGAAAGCAAAGATACAGTTTCGTTATAGGAACAAACTAAAGCAAGGTTAAGGGAGGTGGTAATTGATGCTTAGTACTTTAGGTGAATTCGACCCGTTTAAGAAGCCAATCGAGCCTCAGATATTTTTGGCTAAACCCAACCGAGAAATTATCTCAAAAATTAGTGAATCTTATAATATCAAGTTCCGTGATTTAATTTTACAACTTAATGATATTTCATTTGATATCCCATATGTAGTTCCTTTTAATGATAAGTTTGTATCTAATAAGAATGTTGAACTAATCAAGGAAAGATACTTATTGAAAGTCGTAAGAGGATCGAAGGTTGAATGGTTTACAATCACAAAGATCAATGACAATATGGATGAAGATAAAGACTATATGTCGTTGGAAGCTACTTCATTGGGATATCAATTGAGGGCAAGACTATTAAAGAAATATCATAATGATTCAGCTCATGCTAAAACGGTTTTGACAGAAGTTCTTACAGATACTAATTGGAAAATTAATTACATCGATGCGGATTTTCAGTTGAGGTACCGAGAGTTTGACTTTCAAGATACAAACGTTTTAGATGCAGTATTTAAGATTGCTGAGACATATAATGCCATCTTGTTGTGGAATACGGTAAATAGAACCATTAGTTTAGTAAAACCTGAGTTATTTGGAGTGAATAAAGGTCTGAAGTTTTCATATGGACATTACCTCCGAACCCTTGGCAAAGAATCCAATTCTGATGAGATGGTTACAAGGTTACGGGCATATGGTCGGGATGGGCTAAGCATTCAGAATGTAAATCCAACTGGTCAACCATATATTGAAAATTTCAGTTATTTTATGTTCCCTTTTGAGCGTGATGCAAATCGAAATGTTATTAAACATAGTGAATATATGAGCGATTCCTTGTGTCATGCTTTACTTGATTATACACAATTAATTGAAAGTAAAAAAAGTGAGTTCAGCACTTTATTAGGCAATATGGAGTCGCTGCAAAAAACTCGAACTACAAAAGAAAACGAGTTAAAGACACTACAAAAGCAAGAAGCTGCTGTTGATAATATCGTTACTCTCCAACAGGCAGATAAAAATATGTGGTTCTATAAATACAATCACAATGGTTCAACTGTACTGAATACGACCAAATTAAACCCATTAAATGCTTATGTGTTGATGATTAAGGTCGCTGACACGAACAATCTTACAATTAAATTAAATGGTATTGTTTCAAATGTGGTTGCTGGCAAGTGGGTAGTCATTGGCAAAGTAAAATTCTCAAACTTTGAATCGATTGAATCAAGTGGATCTTCTAATAGTGAAGTTTACATACAAATTGCTAATATAACAGATGAGGAGAATACTACATCCAATAACGAGGCTGCTCTGATTGAAAAATACTGCATTGACAACAAGAAAATGCAGATTGCAGCAAAGAAAAACGAGATTGATTTATTAAACAATCAAATCAAAGTTGTTGAGGATAATATTTCCGCTTTAAGAAAACTGATGGCTGTTGAAAATAATTTTACTTCTCAGCAATTGCAAGAACTGAATGATTATATTCTTGAGAAAACTTTTTCAGATGAAAAATACATTGATGAAAAAGATTTATTCAAGGACGCAAAAGAGAAATTTATTGAGCTTCAAAAACCTCAAACTGTGATAAAACTCAGTGTCGTTGACTTTTTGAGGATTATAGAAGAACAACATAATTGGGATAAATTATTGCTTGGACTAGGTGATACTGTAACAATTGAATATGAAAAGATCGGTGTAAAAGTTACTGCTCGATTAATTGGGATTGAGTATGATTATGAGAACTTTGATATTAACTTAACAATAGCCAATGTAAAGGAAATCACCGACGATAGGAAGTTATTTGAAAAGTACATTTATAATTCTAACTACACTTCTACTGTGGTGAGTGGTAGTAAAGATCGTTGGGGGCAAGCGGTAAAAGATTCGAGTGAGATAAGCAAATTATTCGAAAACTTTTGGAATAAGGTAACTAATGAAGTGAATTTTGCGAGCAACGAGTACTGTTATATGGATAGAAAAGGCCTGACAATTGTTGATCCCAATGATCCACTTCGCTTCCTTCGTGCCACTCATGGAGCTTTAGCAATAACAAGGTCAGGTGGATTACGTTACGAGACCGCTCTGACTGCTGATGGTCTGATTGCAGAGGTTGTGCTTGGGAAGTTAATTCTTGGTGAACGTGTCACAATTGGAGACCCTGATGGGATATGGTTGACGGAAGGTCCAAAGACAACAATTACAGACCGTTGCAAACGTATTGCTATGATTCTTGGTCTATATGATAAGAATCCAGATAAATACGGTGTAATTGTTAATCGTTATGAGAGCAAAGACTGCGGAAACACTAATCTAATCAACAGAAGTAGAATGGATAGTGAAGACGGTTTTGTAATTGAGCGTTGGACTGGGTCTAAATGGGACAAAACTGCATGGCTTGACATGGAAGGTTATTTGAATGCACGCGGCATAAGAATCGACTACATGAGCGGAGTCCTCAATAACGGAATAATTCTAGATAATACAAATGGCTTGGTAATTACTCGTAATGATAGTCAAGTCCGAACGAGGTTAAATGCAACAGAAGGCTTCAGTATTGAACGATTCGAAAATAACAAATGGACTAAAAAGTTTTTCGCAGATATTAATGGTCAATTTTATTCTAATGATCTGGTTGCTCGGCGGCTCAGAATTGTAAATGATCTTGATGATGTATTGCTTGATGCAAATACCAATTATATGAATATAGGCAGATTTGAGAATATCATTACTGATGGTAAGCTTACTGCTGTTGAGAAATTAACATTAAAACAGGAATGGGAAACAATCCAGACCGAATATCAAAAGTTAAAGTATCAAGCTGAGCAATATGAATATTCTGATCGTGATAAAAGAACTGTAAGCCATATTAACATCCCACCGTTGATCGATGCTTTCGTTGCGCTAGGTAATTATGTTAATCCATTATTAGCTGATATGGCTGCTACAACCCCTGTTGACAGGAACGAGTTTAAAACTAAGTTTCAGAACTATTATGATCAAGCTAAAAGGATTATCAATGAGATTACAAATGCTCTGAAATTTAGTTCTTGGCAATTTGGCGTCCCGTATAATCGTGTAACTATGGATGTACAACATGGGTTACTTGTTGAACGTTCAGATGATAAATTTAGAAGCATTTTCAACGCAACCTACGGTATCCTTCTACAAAAGAATGTAAGTGGCAACTGGGTGAATCAGTTCTCTGTTAATAATAATGATGGAGTCATTGAGGCAAGGGGATTGAGAATTTTTGACTCTGATGTAGATATGATGAAGGGAAAACTGACAAATGGAATAACAATAGATCCTTCAAATGGAATTGTTATTACTAGAAGCGATGGCCTCATACAAACTAAGATGAATGCTACCGAGGGAATTTCGATTTTAAGAGGTGGTGCACCAAAATTTTATGTAGATATCAATGGAATTCTTCATGCTATTGACTTGATGGCTGAAAGATTAATTCTTACAGGAAAAGGCGGAAAACTTTTAATCGATGCTAATCAAAATCTCATTGATTTTGATGCTTTTGACATGAAACTTGGTACACTAACAGCAAAGGATATACTTTCTCAAATAATTACCGCAGATATTGGTTTTATTGCGAATCTTACTGCAAACAGACTTGTTACAATTGGTAAAGATGCGGAAAACAATTGGAGTAACTATGTTTCTATTATAAACAATGAGGCAAGGTGGGTTACGGGAAAAGCTACAGGATCTGGGGAACATCTTAAGGCACCCGATGGCAATCCCCTATACTGGAAAGATGCAGAAAGATCTGGAGTAACTACAACACCAAATGGAATGCCAGTAATGAAATATCAGTACGATGAAAAAATAAAAATGAAACAATATTTTGAGGGCGCTGGGGTCAATGCAACTCCAGTTATAGAGATGGGAGAAGGCGACAGCAACACCAATTTACAAAGTGGTAGAGGTTTTATCAAGAAGCCGAACGGGAGCTGGGACTTTACTTATTACAGTAGCAACTATGCTCATGAAAGAAGCATAAAACTAAAAGACGATGGTTTATATATAAAATCTCAAGAAAAACCTATATTGGTTGAATCGCAAGATTTTAAGGTTTTTGCAGACAATGGTGTCATTCATCTTGAACTTAACAATGGTTCAAAATTAAAAATGGATTTCAATGGTATTGATATCGATGTTCAGGGAAAAATTAGACTGAAAGCAACGGGCGGAATAGAAATAGATTCTGGCACAAATCTTGATCTTAAAGCATCAGGCTATAATACTCTCAGTGGTTCACAAATTCATTTCAATGCTTGATTATTTTTGTTTTTAATCTTATCTAAACTATATGGATAAATCTTCCGATATAGTATTATAAGTATATACATCAAAAGTACTATATCGGAGGTCATAAACACATGAAAAAATTTGTAGCTGGAGTTTTAGTTGGAGCAGTTGTTGCTACTGCTGGATCGGCACTTGCTGCACAAAATGAAACGATTTCTGCAACATTTACAGAGTTTAATATTCTTGTTAATGGGAAGCAAGCAAGTCTTGGTGATAAGCCAGTAGTAATTGAAGGAAGCTCTTATTTGCCTGTAAGAGCGATTAGCAATACTTTGGGCTATCAAGTTCAATATGATGGAGAATCGAGAACTATTTCATTAGCTAATGATGGAAATAAATATTTGAAAACTGATGATTCGAATACTCAACCAGTAGGAAAAACGGAGGACAATAAGCAAGTGAGTAACGGAAATTTTGTTAAGGATTTAAAAGGGAAGTATTCGAAAGATGGAAAACTTGATGCAGAATTGATCAAGAAAGCAATTGGTTCGAAAGAAGTTTCTGTAAATGCTCAAGATGAGGTGAGTGGCGATAGCTTGTTAATACTTGCCATTAAAGAGAACAACTTTGCTGTGTATCAAGTTCTGAAAGACAATAAAGTTGACCCTGAACTTGCCAACAGTAAAGATGGGAGAACACCATTACACATAGCAGTTATAGAGAAGAATAGTTTTTTTATGGGAGAACTATTAAGTGTATTCAAAGTTAAGACTAAATTGACTGATAAAGATGGAAAAGTTCCACAAGATTATACGCAAAAGGGAACAGACGAATACACTGCTTTAAGAGGTTTCGATAAGTAAGTTTCTATAAGACCTTAAAAAAAGAACCTTTACTTACTGTGAAAGGTTCTTTTTATTTTTGCTTATTCATTTTCATCAGGCAAATTAATAAATATTCTAAGTTTTCCATCATGAACAAACTTATATTGCATAATGTCATTAATATCAAAGAAATCTTAATAAAGAGGTTGCTGAGTCAAATTGACCAAATATATGAAACATATATACCTTCTGTTGAATTAGTACCTAATCTTGCAATCTTTGTCGATTTTCCTTATTATAACAATGGAGATAGTGAAATAGTAATGGGGAGAAATGACTATGAGAGCGATGGGAATAAGAGTAGCCTCAAACGAAATTTATTATGCAATTCTAGAGGGATCTGCATCTGAACCTGATTTGTTTTTTTATAGTAAGTTACTGATACCTAAATCCTATAAAGAAGGTCAAGCACTTTCTTGGGTAAGAGACACTCTATTAAATGTATTGAGAGAATATGACATTGGTGCCGTCTTTATTCGAACGATTGAGCCACAGGCACGTCTTAAAAATAAAATAGTTAGTGAACGAGCTAGACTTGAGGCAATAGTATCCGAAGCTTCTTATAGTAGTGGGGCAAAAAATCAAACTGGGGCCTTGGCTACAATAACTTCACTAATTGCAGCAAAAAGTGTAAAAAGTGCCAAGAGTTATTTAGAGTTCGATTCATTCAGGGAAATCGAGGATTGGTCAGAACTAAATGAAAAACATAAAGAGGCCAGTCTTGCAGGTATAGCTGCTTTAGCACTACTGGGTGATCAGTAATGAAAGTAACATCACAAATTATCGTTGATAAACTCAAAAGAATAGGTGTCAATCAAGGCAGAAATTCTGAGGTTTGGTTAGCAAGAGATGAACAATTGGCAGGAGAAGTAATTTTAAAAGAAATTCCACTTTCAAATTTTAATGACCCATCAGAGTTTTTTAGAGAAGCTCAAATTATTTATGCAAATAAACATCCAAGAATAGTGCCAATCAATTATGCTTGTCAGGATAGTAATTTTATAAGAATGGTGATGCCATACTTCCCTAAGGGATCTCTTCAAGACCAATTAGATATCAGGCCCTTACCTATTGGAAAGGTCATAAAGTATGCACAAGAATTTTTAAGTGGTCTACAATTTGTTCATATAAATAAATTCATTCATTATGATGTTAAACCTACAAACATATTTATTACTGATGATGATTCAGCCATGCTTGCGGATTTTGGACAAGCAAGACCTACAAATAATCTAGGGGTTGCTTTGACGCCTCCTACTTATACAAAGCATAGTCCACCAGAACTTATTGGTACAAGTACCTCAACAAAATTAACAGATATTTACCATTGCGGACTTACTTTATATCGCATGTGTAACGGAAATAAGTTTTTTGATGAACAATTCGATAAATTTCTGTCGCCGACTGGAATGATAAATGTTAACTTATTGGCCTTTTCAATCTTAAATGGTGAATTTCCTGATAGAAGTTTGTATTTACCACATGTCCCTAAAAAGTTAAGAAAAATAATAAACAAGGCACTAGAAATAAACCCAAAACACAGACACCAAACTGCATTAGAATTAATGAATGACTTAGGGAAAGTTGTTAGTTTGTTGGACTGGCAGTACGAAGAGGTCAAAAATGGTGCTAGATGGTTTAAATATACTATAGAACATATGTACGAGATTGTGCTATACTTGAATTATAATGACAATATGTGGTATGTACAAGGGAAAACAATTAAGATTGTCGACAATACTACAAGGAACCGTAGTATCTGGAGTAGCCCAAAGGGATACAAAAAAAAGAATGATGCTTTAAAGATTTTAAATAAAATTTTCAATGAAATGGACTGATTTAAATGAATTTCAAATGTCCTTTTTGTAAAAGGAGGTTTTTTCGAGAAGACCCAAGAACTATTTTAGCTAATGAGTTTTGCAATAAATGCATTAATGAACGTGTTAAATTAGGTGGAGACAATTGGTCAGTTGAAAATGGCTTTGATTATGTTTTTACAACAGATGGTTATGGATTTTTCAAACCAAAAGAACTTGTTCATTCATAAGCAAGAATGAAGTAATACAAGTCACTCTCATTCAGAGTGGCTTTTTTATTTTCTTTTAAAATGAGATTTTATGGTGATTAGTATTTATAAATTTGAAAAAATGGAGAGTGATTTAATGGCTCAAGTCGCATTAGTAGGATCTACAATAAACGGAACAACTGGAGGTCAACATTGCAGACAAACATATTATTATTCTTGCAACTGTGGTCCCTTTGGCTGCTCAACTTGTACAGGTTACAACTACAGTTCAGCAATAATTAGTGGCTCAGTCTCTTCGGGTGCATCCAATGTATTTGTTAATGGTGTACAAGTTGCAATCAACGGTAGTAGCACAAATGAAAATGCAAATTGTCCATCAGGGTATGATAATATTGGTGGTTCTAGTGGTTCTGGATCAGTTACAGCTTCTCGAAATGTTTATATTAATGGTACAGCAATTGCATGCAATGGTGATAACGTAACACATTTTCAAGGGACAGGCTCAATTACTTCTGGAGCATCAAATGTTAAGATTGGATAGGTGAAGAAATGAAGTTATACCCTGACTATATCAATAAAATAAATTATACAAATAAATCTTCAATTGAAGATGTCGATGTTAGAATTACACAATTGATAAAAAGGCTACAAGATGAACCTCACATGTCAATGGTTCGTGACGTATTTGATGATGTTGAAATTGTTGTCATGAAACAGTTTCATATTGAGGATCAAAAAGAGTACATTAGGATTACAGTGAACCGACAAAGGGAAGAGTTGTTAATGAGGCTTCAAGATTTTAATTTGTTATTCGATTGTGAGGTACCATCTTCATTACCAGATGGTGAATGTGAGGAATGCAACAAGAAGAATGAAAATATATAATTATTATATTAAATAAATCTATCATATGGTATAATAATCCACATATAAATATGGCTTGGACAAAATGGTAGGACTCCCCCATTTCTTAATGAAGGGAGGGATGCCAATGGAAACATATCAAGCATTAACTCTGATGCTTGCATTTGGTATGTTCATAATTACTTTATTGAATTATATCAGCAAAAAGTAATGGACTGCCCCTTTCCAAGTAGACAGTCCATTACTCACTCATTTAATGTCCGGCCAACCGTTTAGAACGGTCATTGAGTCGTGTTGCAACCACGGCTCTTTTTTTATGTGTTTTAATTCAGTTGCAAGTGCCAAAGAAAGTACTGAACTTTACTTTATTTTACCCTATTGTTTTTATATTTACAATATAAATTGCCTGAATTCCATTCTGACAAAGATACATTTAATTGACTATAGTCAATTAGACACGATTTTCGACATTATAAACAAAAAGTAGCCCCCGGCCGGTAAAAGACGGAAGCTACTTTTAATCAAGCTTACTTTGCTACAATTGGCCGAGGTCTCGCACACCTTGGCCTTGTTGTCTTACTTAATTCTACTCCAGTTTGTCTGTAATTCGCAATACCATATATAATATTTCACTGTTAATTAAATGTATTCTTTTCGTCGTCCAATTATGGATGGCTTTTATTTTGCAATAAAATATCACTTTCATCGGGATAAAAAGGAGCCACATCATGAAAGTAAAAATTCAAAACTTTAAAATTGAAGGCACTCCAGAAGAAGTTCACACTTTTCTTAATTTGCTACAAAACAAAAAAGCAATTTCAAAAGCTCCAAATGTGTCATGGTATACAACTACATGTGAAACCCTAAATTGGGATATTGGGACAATCACTAATTAAACGAAAAGTGAAATGGAGGTGAACAAAACTGATTTCACATTTATACGACCAATATAATGATCCTTTGCTCATCACATGGCGACGTGGGACGACGGACGACCCATACAAAGAAAGAATGGACTCGTTACCTGTCATCAATAATCAGATTACTTTGCTTGAAATTCCATCTCAATTTCACAAAGTTAAAATTTCTGGCTTCACAGAAATCGATCAAGAAGTATTCGACAGACGAAATACTGAGCTTCAGCCAAATGAGATCCTAGTCAATTATTCAAATGGGAATATTCAATTTCATCCATCTCATGAAGCGAAAACTTTTCTTTGTACATACTTTGGCCGTGGCCTCATTCTATACCCAGCGTCACGTGTGTATGCTCTTATTCAACGAAATCCAGATGTGACCAAGACTCTACAGGAAATTATAGATGAGATTCATGGGCGAATGGAGGAGTATGTTTCTCTTCTGACCGAGGTACGTCAAGCAATTACAAACGCAAGAAACGCAACCGATAATGCAAATCGTGCAGCAGATAATGCCGTTTTGGCAAAAGAAGGAGCAATTGATGCAACCAACAAAGCCCTTGATGCTGCTGCAAGTACAATTATGGTTTATAAAGAACCTGTTCCTAAATTTGATGATCTAAAGAAAATTTACCCTAATCCTGAGAACGGATGGAGGGTAATGATTGAAAGCACAGGTGAGATTTATCGATATGATGGAATCAAGGATAACACTTGGAAACTGATTGATAACTACAGTGGATCGTCGTTACCATATGCTTCAGAAATATCAAATGGATTACTCAAGAAGGAAGACTTCTCGAACTTCATCCATAGACATGTTATTTTCTCTATTCCTCATATTCCAAATATGGGAGTGCAGAATTATACTCAGCAGTTCCCATTTGACGGACAAATTGAAAAAGTGACTGCTATTTGTACAAAGTCAGGTATGATTTCTCCAACTGAAATTCAAGTTGAGAAAATAGATGAGTCTAAGTATGATCCAAATGCTCAATGGAATAGTATCTTTTATCAGAATATCATTTTTCAGCCAAACGAATATAAAGGTTCAACACCAACTTTAAAGACATCACAGATAAACAAAGGTGATTACTTAAGGATCAATCTTGTCCAATTGGATAATAACATCAAAGGTTTAACTATTCAGTTGGATATAAAAACAAAGAATTAATTTAAGGAGGATTAAACAATATGGCATCTCCAATTTTTCAGTGGATGGATATCTCAAATACAACACAAGTCACATCAATACCTTTTGGCCAAATTGATGCTGGCAACACTTCACCTGATACTACAGTTCTAATCTGGAATAATCGCGGTGGTACTTCAGCGGTTGCTGACGCAACAAATTGCTCCATTACGACGAAAGATGTTAGTGGTGGTAATGGTGGGACAGATGCAAGTAATATTACAAATGAAGTAGTATTCAAAAAGTTTGTTGAAGTTCGAGTAGATACAATGTCTGAAACTACCTTTACACCAGTTGGTGGAGTTACAACGAAAGCTATAAAAGCAGGCGGTTCTGCTCCAGCAGGAACTATAAAGGGATCTATCAACGATGGAACAAAAACAAATGCAAAGGATAACTTTGCTCAAGTAACAACCCACATTAAGATCGATCCACTTGCCACAGCAGGTAATGTTGATTTTCTTATGCGTATCGCTTATCAGCATTCTTAATAGATAATAAATAAAATATACAAATCACTAAACAGCCCATCTAATAAGGTGGGCCTTTTACATTTCAATGCAATGGAGTGATCTTAATGATTAATCGTTTTTTAGATAGTCCAGTTAAAACACAAGATTTTATATGGCTTGCAGCATACATGGATGGAACATTTTTATCTGAATTTAGTTATGACTCACAAAAAGAAAACAGTTTTTATGCAATTGAGAAAGACAGGCTCATACGTTTTGGGCTTATTGGCTATGGAATGAATTTTTATTACGAAGTATTAGGCGGAACTTTCAAATTAGCTGGACAGATGGTTGAGGTTATTTACAAGACGGATGAAAAAGAATATTATCTCACTGGTCAACAAATGATGTATCAAGATCTGATTCAGTACAAAGATGCTGAAGCAACATTAAATTTATTCGAGGGTGCTGGAGCCACCAACAGTAAAATCACACAATATAACTTTGGATACAAGCAAAATTTAAAAATAGATGATGCTAATTTTAATTTCAAGGCAATTTGTCATATTCCTTATGGTAAACCCATTTACTTGAGTTTGAGAATTAGTGCGGATTCAAACTTAAATGGGAGACTATGTATAAGAAAAAATGGACTTACCATAGAAGAGTTTGATGCTCCACTTAAGGCAAATGTAGCTGGACAATTGAATTGGGAGTTGACGATGTAATGGCAGTGATAATTACGAGTAATAAAAGTGTTGATATCAATCAGGGGATAAAAACAAATGTTGAAATTATTGATGGAAAGTTACTCTTGAAAATTGTTAGGCAATATAACCGACCAAGTGAAACAAACTCTATTCCAAAGATGACTTCTAATACTACACCAAGTCCTTTTGTTGTGACAGCTTCATCTGTCTATAGTGCAACATATGATGCATGGAAGGCTTTCAATGGGACAATTTCTGATGTTTATGATTGTTGGGTTTCTGCAGATGGTCTTAAAAATGGATGGATAAAATTTGACTTTTACTCACCTAAAGCAATATGCAACTACTCAATAGTGAACAGGAATTATTCTACCGCAATTTCAACTGCACCTAAAGATTGGACATTTGAAGGAAGCAATAATGATAGTGATTGGATTACCCTTGATGTAAGATCTAATGAAACAAATTGGTTAATAAGTCAAAAAAGAACTTATTCGTTTCTTAATAACACCAAATACAGATACTATCGTCTCAATGTTACTTCAAATAATGGAGAAGCTTTTATTGCAATTGGGGACATTGAAATGATGGAATCTGTTCTGGCAAATATTTATTCTGATAGCGGAACATATGAGTCAAATACACTTGATTTAGGACAATACTTCAGACAGGTTAAATCTATTTCAGCAATCAAAGGAGTCCCAACTGGCACAGAAGTAAAAGTTTACACATCGACTTCTACAGATAATCTAACTTTCTCGCCATATTCTCTTGTTGATGTAAATGGAATCATTACTTCACCACAAGCGCGTTTTATTAAAATTAAAGTTGAGCTAATTGGAAAATTAGAATTACAAAATGTAACCTTGAACAGTTTTTCTTCACAAGAAGCATCTCAGTTTCAACCTGATGATCAAACACTATTCGATAAAGGATTACAATTAAAAACAGTTTACATAGATAATATGCAGAAAGACTCTGCTTGGAATGAAACAGGAAGTCTATTTAGAAAGTCTCTTGATAAATCAATATTTCGACAAATTGATAAGATAGAGGTGATTTAATTGTCCATAAAAAAATACTTATTTTTAGATAACAATGAAGTGAAGGTTTACCCAACACCATACACTGAAGATCTTTGTACAGGGGGCACTCCATTTGCGACGGGTAGTAATAGTGGAGATGTTCAAAATGCGTTTGATAATGATCCGACAACTTCTTGGGGATATGGACAAGGATCTAACTATTATGTAGGGTATGTGAATATTGGCTATGATTTTGGTGATTCAAACAAGAGACATGTAAGGCAAATAGTAATATATTCTGCTGGTGCAAGTAATAACGTATCCTCTGTGATTATTCAAAGTTCAGATGATAATGTTACTTGGTTCTCTTTGAAAACCCAAACAATAATACCGGACATTAAAAATTATATTGAATTACCTCCCTCAAAACCGCAGCGGTACTGGAGAGTATTGTGCAATTCAATTTCGGGTATGACATGGACTGGGTTAGGATACATATGGATGGTTAGAGAAATAGAGATGATGGAAACAGCACCTCAAAATTGGATGATAGTAGGGAATCCCCCAGTCTCAAAGACAATGTTTGATACAAATGGTATGAATAGTTTGAGTCACCTAAATCGCACGAACAGTACAATTACTAAGATAATGAAGGATGAAGGTACCTTGGGTCAAGGAAAAATCTATTCGTACGATCTAAATATAAGTAAGTTCCCTGACATTAAAAATATTACTTTTCACTAATTAAAAGGCAGGTGAATAAATGGCTATCTACAGTCTTAAAGCGGCTCAACGAAACATGAAACAGTGTGGTGTCTCATGGTATAGGTTCAATGAAACAGGTGGAAATGTGATTAATGACAGCAAAGGTGCTAATTCTGGAACTGCGTATGGAACAGTGATTATCGATGGGGTGAATGGAAAGGCAAGGAAATTTAATGGAACGAGCGATTGTATCTCATTCAACAGTAAAATTATTCCACTTGGAAAAAAGTCTATTAGATTTAGAATTAGAATTTCAGGAGTGCTTTCAACTGTTGGAACAGTATTGAACAATGGACTTCCACCAGAAGGAAGTAGTGCAAATGGGGATTATATTTATATTCAAACAAACGGAAACATTGGATGGACGAGTTATCAAGGAACCACCTCTCCAACTGGAAGGAGATTTACGCTTGAGTCCACGAAAAGTATTTCTGACGGACAATGGCATGATATCCTATGCGTTTGGGATGGCTCTACAAACCGAGATACCGTGGCTATTTACATTGATGATATGTTAACTCCACATGTTACTACAACAGCAGCAAGTAATGAAACTACAACTCAAATATCTAACTTAACCATTGGGAGAACAATGTTAGGCAATTATTATCAATTTTTAAATGGCGATTTAGATGAAATAGAAATATATAGCGATATCATTTATCCATATTATGAAAAAATATTAATACTATCAAATGGAGAATATAAAAAGTATGATGGTGTCTCATGGATAACAGTTACATCTAATGCACCAACGGAAGAAGATTTTATAAATAATGGCATGGATTCAATTCAAAACTTGAAGAGTGAAGTTTTTTCTAGATTGAATGATTCTACAGGTAAACCTAAAATTATATACTATTCTGATGATCCCACAAGACCTCTGCCCAATCTTGTAATAACAGCAAATTATAGTCCCATTGATGAACTAGATGATCCAGAATTGCTTGTTTGGACTGACGACGTGAATTCAAACTTTCAATCAAAAACAACAGCACTTCCAAAACCTAGATTGGTAATACCTTTACAGGATCTGAACATTAAAGGAGATTTAAAAAATTTCACATTATCAGCAAATGTAAGTGAGTTGTATTCTGGAAATATTATTCCTGCGATGACTTCAAATACCTCGCCTAGTCCATACGTTGCTTCTGCTTCTTCGGCTCATAGTGCGAACTATGATGCATGGAGAGCTTTTAATGGGGGTGACGGCACTACCTACTGGACTCCGCCAAACGGTACAAAAAGTGGATGGATAAAAATCGATTTGAATAGTCCAAAAATTATTTCACGGTATTCCATTAGAGCTAATCACCAGTATGCGAATACAGCTTCACCTAAAGAGTGGACATTTGAGGGAAGTAATAACGACAAGGATTGGGTTATTCTTGATACGAGAATAAATGAGACAAATTGGATTGTAAGTGAAAGAAGGATCTTCACACTTAGCAATTCATCAGGATATCGCTACTATCGTTTAAATGTTTCATCAATAAATGGTATTGGTGCAGCAGATACTCTTATGATTAATAAAATTGAAATGATGGAACTGGTTTCTGTTCCTGTATTAAGAGTAATTGTAAGTAGTGACTCAGGGAAAACATGGAATACCTTCGAATCCAATAGTTGGGAACCTGTAACCATCTCAAGCTTATCCAACGTGAAACAGAATGGAATGACATACTCAGAAATAAATTCACTGACACAGGATCAATGGAAAGCCTTATCTCAAGATGGGAGATTTCGATTTGCTTATTATCTTGAACAGGATAGTTTTGAGGATACGCTCAAAGTCAATTCTTTGTCTTCAACACAAGTCCTAACTACTGATACACCAACACTAAATTCATTGACCATTATCTACGATGAGTTAGACAAAAAATACTCAGGACTCATGTTTATGGATACATCCCAACAATATTACTCATCATCAATTGGAGAAATCCTTAAATATTTGGATATGGGAACAATGATTGCTGGTCAAACATCATTGGAAATTCAGGTCAAATTAACAAACACATACCCCTTTGATGTTAAAAATATTCGACTATGGCCTGAACATAATATTAGTGGTCTTACAATTGAAATGAGCAAATCAAATCAGCCATTTATGGGACACTCAAGTCTTACATTCGATCAACTTCTTTTTGATCAGGTAGTTGATTTTTATATTCGTCTCACTGTTGATCCTTCAGCACAATCTGGAGGGAATTTTGATATACGTGTTCATGCAGAACCAGTATGATCGTTCCAATACAATGGAATAGGAAGTGGTGATTTTGTCAGATGTTTTTATCGATGTTAAAGGGAGGATAACTATTCTCCCTCATAACAAAATGAGCGGTAAAGTTAAGGTTATTGCTGTTGGCAATGATGAAATCTCGTCATCTGTAAATATTAAGAAGCCGAATGATTTACCTTCATCAGTTAGTATTTATAGTGATAACGTTATCATCAATCCTATGTTTCCTCCTACATTCGGGAGTCAAAAGAAAGCCAATGTTTCAATTCTGCATAGGAATGAAATAAGAAGTAACATTAAAATAAATGCAAAAAATAGAATGACTGGTGTTGTGGACATTACGCCACCACCCAAAAAGACAATAAAATTATTTCCTGTTCAAGATGCTTTCGTTCGCGAAGGGATTCCTACACTCAACTATGGTACTGAGCAATCCATGGCTGTAGGTTACAATTCTCCTTTTAATGAATCATACAGAGCGCTGATCCAATTTGATATTTCATCATTGCCAAAAGATATTATCATTGACAAAGCAAGTGTAAACTTATTCTCATCCGAGATAAAAAAGACAAGCCAACAATTAGGCATCTTTACACTTCAAGCCGAATGGAATGAGATAGGAGTCACATGGAATAATCAGCCTAATATTTCAGATTTATTGGACATTCAAAATGTAAAAGATGGAAAGATATCTTTTGATATTACCAATGAAACAAAAAACTGGCATGATGGTTCAGTATCAAACAATGGATTGGAAATTAAGGCAGTCAATGAAACTGTGAATGAATACGTTCAATTCAATACGAGAGAGAATCCAATTGATAAACCTTATCTTGAGATAACCTACAGAGATAAAACTATCTATAGTTTTGGGAGATCTGAAGTACTTTCAAAAGTATTTATTTATGCTGTAGGTAAGTCAGACTTGAAGGCATCAGTTAGAATTAAGTCATTTGATGAGGCATCAATAATTCCTGCAAAGGTGCATATTCTGAATCCGATGTTTATGGAATCCAACGTTGTGATTAGTAAGCCAGATTTAGTGTCCAATGTTACCATTAGGCAGTCAGGCGAAAGTACTATCTCAGGAAATGTAACGATTCGTCAAAAATTCTTTAGCAATTTAAGATCAAGCATTTCTATTAACGCCCCTGATCGAATTGGGCGAGTCACGATTCCATACAGAAGTCAAGTTAATGGGAATGTCGTGATAAGGGGATATGATAAACATGATATTCCTGCTAAGATTTCAATCTCACGTGATACTGTATATGCATCGTTACAGATCAGGCAAAAGGGAACAAATGAAGTTACTGCCTCAGTCACAATCAATCGTGGCGAATATCGAGACATAAAAGCCAACGTTGGCATCTCTCAACCTGAAATCAAAGGTAATGTTCAAATTGTTCACAGTTCCTATATGCCAAGTAGTGTTTTAATTCGACAGAATGTGAATTCTGATATCTCAAGTGTTGTAGTAATTCCACATAGGAAGGATATTCTTGGGTCTGTCGAAATAGTTGGCGCTTCTATGATTCCATCATCAGTTTACATAAACTCCGAATTCATTAGGGCAAATGTTCGTATTCCTGCTTATCAGACAAACGACATTCGAGGCAAGGTTACGATTCGAGTAAAGTGGATTAGTGATTTACGATGTTCTTTGCATATTGGCGGAGATAATGTTTTAGGTGGATATGTTTATATTCTTTAATGTACAGGAGAGTGTCATTTGATGCTCTCTTTTTTATTTTAAATTAAGTAGGTGAAGTGTTTGGAGAGAATTGATTTATTAGTTAAGACAATAGTAGGTGTGGTCTCAGGATTTGTTTCTATGTTAGTTGGTGGTTTAGGTTTAGTCTTTACCGTATTACTTGGACTCATGGCAATTGATTTTATTACTGGACTATTAGCAGGTGCTTTCAACGAAGGATTGCAAAGCAGAAAAGGTGCAAAAGGAATAATCAAGAAGGTATATGTTATTTTATTAATCGGCTCTGTTTATCTGATTGAAACGGCAGTTCTAAAATCCAATGGAGTAGTAACAGATGGTATTTCAGGTGCATTCTGTTTAATTGAATTTGTAAGCATAACCGAAAACGGTGGACGTATGGGCATCCAAATTCCTGATAAAATCAAGGATTTAATTTCAACATTGAAAAATGAAAAGAAAGAAGGCGGAGATAGATGACTTTTGAGGTCAAGTGGAAGGGAAATGACAGTACGAATTGGAGTGAGCGCAAAGAGGGTTTGTTCCATGCTTAAACTGACATATGAAGAAGTCCTTAATGAATTCAACAAATGTGATTATATATTATTGGAAGACAAATACATTAATACTACAACAAAAATGAAATATGTTTGTAAAAAACACCCATCAAAAAAAATGCAAATTTCGATGAAGCATTTACGAAGAGGCGTCAGATGTAAGTACTGTAGCATAGAAAAGAGAGCGAGAAATCAAACGCTCTCTTTTTCTTTTGTGAAAGAACAGTTTGAAAAGTATGGGTATGAAGTTATAGATGAGGAATATTTTGGCGCACATCAACCAATAAAGTTTAGATGTCCAGTTCATAAAGACAAAATATTAAAGACAACCTATATAAAAATTTCGAAAGGACGTGGTTGTAAATATTGTAGTAGAGAGAAGTTTGCAAACAATAGAAAAAACAACTATAAATATGTTGAAAATTACTTCATAAAACTAAATTATAAATTACTTGATAATTTCTACACAAATAATCATACTAAAATGAATTTCATTTGTTTTAAACATCCTCTCGAAATTCAACAGACTACATTTAATTCATTAACCTCTGGAAAACTAGGCTGTAAATTATGCAGCAGAGATAGAATTAGTGGAAGCAATAATCATGGGTGGAAAGGTGGGGTTACGGAACTATCCGAATTTTTAAGGAAGAAATTATACAACTGGAAACTTGCTGTACTAGAATTAAACAATTTCGTCTGTTTTATATCTGGTGTAAATGATGGTACGTTAGAAATTCATCATGCTACACCATTTAATGTTATTCGCGATAGAGTATTAAAACAACTAAATATCCCATTAAAAGAAAAAATATCTGATTACAATGATGAAGAACTTTTAATTATTTCCACAGAATTTGTTAAGGCACATGAAAATATACAAGGGGTTCCAATGACTAAAAAACTTCATGAATTATTTCATAAAAAATATGGTCACGATGAAGATGTCGGCTTCGAAGATGTTTTAACATTTAAAATGGAGTATCTGAATGGTAGCTTAAGTGATGAAATAACCAAAAAAGCAGGGTGAGAGCAATGTTTAAAATTAAATACGAAATTAAATCAAAATATTTAACAACTAAGACAAAACGAAGATCAGGTATACCTATGAATGGGGTAAGGTTTATTGTTGCTCACGACACTGGAAATCCATCTTCCACAGCAATAAATAATGTGAATTACTACGAACGTTCTCATAATGATGACTTTGCTTCGGCGCATTTGTTTGTAGATGACAAAGAAGTGTATGAATGTATCCCAACTGGAATGATTAATGATATGACGCCTGAAAAAGCATGGCATGTCGTTTATGACACTCCAATTGATAATCAATTGTATGGCTGTGACGCGAACGATTATTCGATAGGAATTGAATACTGTTATGGAGGTAAAATCGATGCCGAAGAGGCGTATAAGCGGTTTGTATGGCTGACTGCTTATGTTTGCTACAAGTATGGTCTTAATCCTGCGAAAGATGTTACAGGACATCACATACTTGACCCAAAAAGAAAGATTGATCCAAAGAATGGGCTGAATCTGTCACTTGGAATTACTTTTGAACAGTATATTGCAGATGTAGTAAAGGAATATGAAGAATGTAAAGGAGACGATGACGAAATGAACAAAGTGTTGGATTATGATGATTGGGCATGGACAGAGCTGGATAAGTACATGGGTGATGCTTACAACGAAGGCATTATTGAAGATTGGAAATGGGTACAGCAAGTGCGTGATCACACTATGACGTACAAAGATTTGTTGCTACTGAAGATTCTCATTGATGATCGTAGACATAAAAAACAATAATAAGGAGGAATAAAATATGCAATTTTTTATTGAAAATAAAGATACTATTCTTTCAATTGTAATCGCTGCTTTACTTCTTGGTCTTGGCTTGTTGACGTTGAAATATCGAAAAACAAATAAAGAAAAAACTCAGGATCTCGTCGATAACCTTGATGCTTTTAATAACTATCTTCATGTCATGCAGCTTATTGGAGGCATTCTAAAGGTTGATGATAAAGTGAAATCTCAGTACATGAAAATTCTTGAGGTGTGCGAGATTGCAACGAAGTATACAAGCAATGTTCTGAAGACAACAGACGAAAAACAAGTCGAAGAGCAAATTAAAGCAACCGTTGAGAAATTGCTGAAAGAAAATAATATTGAACCGACTCCCGAAGTAAAGCAAATTATCGAATTTGGGATTCGTGAAGCACTGAGAAAATTACAATGAAATGACCATTTCATCCGTTTATACCCCTGTCTCCTTTATTGGATTGCAGGGGTATTTTTTTCGATTTTCAAGATTTTTAAGCTATAAATCATCTAATAAAATGCACTTTTTTTAATCTAAAAATTGATCTTTGTGTTGCCCCCACTAAAAAGGCACAAACCCTATAGTATCAAGGGTTTAGCCCCCTCCCCACCGAATCTTCGAAAAAATCTTGGTTGCCCCCTTTTAATTTTTCTTGAGGGAGGCTAATATTTGAACTTAACTCCATATTGATGTGAGTTATCATTTACTACACTATGTGTTCCATCGAGATAATAAATTTTATACCCTTCATCCTTTACTTCGATCTTGGTTACATGTTCTCCCAATGAACCCTCTACTCTCACATTTCGTATTTGAAGATGTGTGGTCACCATATGTACTAGATCTTCCTCTTTAATTTTAAAATTGTTGGAACATGATTCCTTACCTTTCTTCTCATATGTAGAACAAGAATAAGCAAGCTTGTCTCTCATTTTTTTCCCCCGGTACTTACCACCGCAATGCAAACATGTGATTTTTGATGTGAACTGATACATGTAACTCTCCTGAATAAAAATAGATTTTACTGCAAATGTTAATTTACTAAACCTTTCATTTATGGCTATATTCATCATTTAGATCTCCTTGTGACATAATATTTTATCTTATGCCAACAAAAAGAAAATTAGCCTACTTAATGAATATTTTTTTAAATTTCATATGGAACTTTTATCACCTCTTCTTTTTCTTTCTCCTCCTTATAGCCAGTTACCTTATTAACTCTTTCTGCTAACATGTCCGCTTTATTTAAATATTCAAAATCATCATTAATTAGTGTGAAAATTGCTTGTGTATTTTCGCCTTGCTTATTAACATAATTTAAAGTTAAAAAGTATACCGTTTTACGACTTTCTATTCTCTCTGTACCTAAGCCAGATAAACCACCCACGATAGCAGCAGCAGGACCTAAAATTAATCCCCCAACAACTGCTCTTTTAATCACAGATTTTTGTTTCTCTATAATTTCTAACTTTGAATCCTCGGTGATGAGCGTTTTTACTACTCTGTTAAAAGGAATAGTCTGAATGTCGTTTATAGTTATCTTATCATCATAAACATTAATCGAAACCTCTTCTCCTTCTTTTACGTTAGGAATTCCAACAATATGCTGAAGAGGAGATAACATTATAGGACCTTCTCTTTGGATCTTTTTTTGCTCTTGTATCTTTAGTTCATGTAAATCAATCTTTTCTTTTTTCTTCCTTGCTAATATTGTGGTTAACACAAGAATGATTACCAATAGAAGTATAACAGCTATTTCCAATCAATAACTCCTCCTTAATAAGGCTATAGTATGTTTCGAACGCTCTGAAAATGCTGTGTAATTTTAAAGTCATAGATAAGGTAGTTTTTCGCCATATTATACCATAATGGGATAATTGCCAACACTAGAAAAATGAGATTTAATAATATCTCTGCTCACTACCGTAACTTAATGTTCTTTCGCTTTCTGAAAATAAAAAAGAGGCACAGTGGCCTCTAAGTCATGATTATTCTTCCCAAACTTTAACTTCTTTCATTTTGTCACCTTGTCTTACTTGATCAAGAAGATCCATACCTTCAGTTACCTTACCGAAAACGGTATGTTTCTTGTTCAAGTGTGGTTGTGGTTCATAGCAGATGTAGAACTGACTTCCTCCTGTATCTTTCCCAGCATGCGCCATCGCAAGCGTTCCGCGTTCATGCTTGCTTGTATTTGTTTCAGTTTCACATTTAATGGTATAGCCGGGTCCACCCATACCGTTTCCTTTTGGACAACCTCCTTGGGCTACGAAGCCCGGAATGACGCGGTGAAATGTCAGTCCGTTGTAGAAGCCTTCGTTTGCAAGCTTTTCGAAATTTGCTACCGTATTCGGTGCTTCTTCTGGAAAAAAGTCAATTAATATTTTTCCGCCTTTTTCTAATTCAATGCTTCCTTTTTTAGCCATGACTGTTGCTCCTTGTAGATTATTGTTTTGAAAAGAGTGTATCATAACTAGGCAAATACAAGCAAATTATAGGTGCATTTTACTCTCTATTGGAGTGCCGTGCGGGCAGCCGCCTTGCGCTACGAAGCCCGGAATGACGCGGTGAAATACGACTCCGTTATAGAAGCCTTCGTTTGCAAGCTTTTCGAAGTTTGCTACCGTATTCGGCGCATCTTTCTCGAACAAATCGAGCACGATTTCGTTGCCGTCAGTCATTTTAATAATCGCCTGTTTTGCCATAGGACGAACACTCCTTTAGTTGCTTGTTCTGCCGGGTGCACCCTTCTGCAATGCCCCCGGACAACCCTTCCTATTTTACTATGAAAAGCGGTTCCGCACAAATCAGTATCGCCGTTATCGCTCACGCAACGATAAAAAAACGCCGGCCACAGGGACCGGACGTTCTCTCTCGCTTGATTATAACGTTTTGGCCGTCACTTGCTGCCGCATCCGTTCGGGCACGACATCGTTGCCGAGCAAATGCTCAAACGATTCGCGTTTTACTACGATATCGGCCTCGCCGTCCTTCACGAAAACGACGGCCGGCCGGCGAATCCGGTTATAGTTGCTCGACATCGCGTAGTTATACGCACCGGTGCAGGCTACGGCAAGCAAATCGCCCGTACGCGCTTGCGGCAGGTTGACGTCCCAAATGAGCATGTCGCCGCTCTCGCAGCACTTGCCCGCGATCGATACGACCTCTTCGTCCACTTCGGTAGCCCGGTTTGCGAGCATGGCCTCATACTGCGCTTCGTACAGCGCCGGACGCGGATTGTCGGTCATCCCGCCATCGACGGCCACGTATTTGCGCACGCCGGGAATATCCTTGTACGTGCCGATCGTGTACAGCGTCGTGCCTGCGTCTCCGACGATGCTGCGGCCCGGCTCGGTCCAGATCTCGGGCAGCGGATAGCCGTTTTGGCCGAATTTCGTCTGGATCGCTTCGGCGATCGAATTTACGTACTCGGCGACAGGCAGCGGCGAATCGCCATCGACATAACGGATGCCGAAGCCCCCGCCCAGATTGATAACCGGGAACGTCAGACCTAGCTGTTCCCGGATATGGACTGCGAAATCGGCTACTTTATCGACCGCAAGCCGGAAGCCGCCGACCTCGAAAATTTGCGAGCCGATGTGCGAATGAACGCCGAGCAGCTCGATATTCGGCAGCTCCGACGCTTCCTTGACCGCCTGCTCGGCCGCGCCGTTGGCCAAATCGAAGCCGAACTTCGAATCGGTCTGGCCTGTGGATATATATTCATGCGTATGAGCATCCACCCCTGGGGTGATACGCAGCAGAACATTTACTTTTTGCCGTTTCTCTCCCGCAATGGCATTCAGCATGTGAAGCTCGACGAAGTTATCGACGACGAAGCAGCCGATCTTGGCGCTAACCGCCATCTCAAGCTCCTGCGGCGTTTTGTTGTTGCCGTGAAAATGAATCCGCTCGGCCGGAAAACCGGCTTCCAGTGCGGTATACAATTCGCCGTCCGATACGACGTCCAGCGACATGCCTTCCTCCTCCACAATACGACACATAGCCATAACGCAGAACGCTTTGCTGGCATATGCTACCTGAAACCGGAGGCCCGTAGCGCGAAAAGCTTGCACAAATTCGCGGCAGCGCTGGCGGATCAATTGTTCGTCCATAACATACAGCGGTGTTCCGTAGCGCCCGGCTAATTCGACTGTATCGCAGCCGCCGATTTCCAGATGTCCCCTGTCGTTAATCTTGCTGGTGCCGTGTAGATACATCTTGTTCGACTCCTTCTCCCCATGAAAAGACATTACTTTTAAAGTACCACAGACAAGCGCCAAAACACAATATGCAAAACACCCCTCCGAAGCGGCTTCGAAGGGGTGCAAGGAGCGAAATTGCTTTTGATACTGTGTTCTGAAACGGTTAGCGCTGCGGCTGCCGGGTTCTGTCTTTCGGCCTTGTCAGACTTAGGCGCCTTTTCATGGACAGAAACGGCGCTCTAACCAAAATACTCCTCATCGCATTCATATTGAACGGGATAAACGGCCACAAATACGGGGTATTGTACGAGCGCTGCAGCCCCAGCATGAGCAGCAGAAAGGTAGAGCCGATGACAAACCCCGGCACTTTGAAAACCGCTGAAACCACGAGCAGGACGAGTCGGGAAATACGGTTCGCCAAGCTGAGCTCGTAGCTGGGGGTGGCAAACGTACCAACCGCGGCAACCGACAAGTACAGAATGATTTCGTTTGAAAACAATCCCGCCTTGACGGCTACTTCTCCTACCAATATTGCCGCCACCAAGCCCATCGCGATCGCAAGCGGCGAAGGCGTATGTACGGCGGCCATCCGCATCAAATCGATACCGAGCTCCGCAATAAGAAACTGGCCGAGGATCGGGATTTTTCCCGGCTTCTGCGGCCCCAGAAACTCGAGCCCCGCCGGCTTAAGCTCCGGCGAAGTCACGATAAGAAGCCAAAGCGGCAGCAGAAAGATCGACGCGGCGATGCCGATAAACCGCACCCATCGGAGATAGGTGCCCACAATCGGCGTCTGACGGTATTCTTCCGCATGCTGCACATGGTGGAAAAACGTCGTCGGCAAAATCATAACCGAGGGGGACGTATCGACAAACACGATGACATGGCCTTCCAGCAGATGAGCCGCCACCACATCGGGACGTTCCGAATATCGGACCGACGGATACGGATTCCAGCTATTGCCAACAATCGCTTCTTCCAGCTGTTTCTCGGCGAGCGGGACCCCGTCCACTTTCACTTCTTTGATTTTATCGCGGATCGATTCCACCAGCTTCATGTCGCAAATATCTTGAATATAACCTATGCAAACGTCGGTCTGCGTTCGTTTGCCGACCTGCGTAATTTCCAGCTTCAGCCGCGGGTCCCGTACTCTGCGACGTACCAACGTAACATTGGTAAGCAGCGTCTCGATAAAACCGTCGCGAGAGCCTCGTACGACCCGTTCCAGCTCAGGCTCTTCGGTCGTACGGGCCGGAAAGCTCTTGGCGTCAACCAGAACGGCTTCGCGTTCGCCCTCGAAGAAAAAGGCCGTTCCACCCATCGCCACATTATCGATCGCTTCCTTCAGCTTGCAGGCCCGTTTCACCTGCACGTGAGGAATCAGCGCCTCTTCGAACAAGCCGATGATACTGCGGCGCTCACCCTCCTCCTGACGCTCCGGCGGCTCTTCCGCGCGGTCCGTTCTCCAGTTCCGGTACGGTTTCCGGTGCTCCTCCACCGGTTTTCTGTGCTCTGTTTCTCTATGCACCTGATCGGCATAAGAAAGCCGTTCCAGAATTTCGGTCAGCACATTGTCTTTAATGAATCCGTTATAGTAGAAGATCCCCGTTTTTTGCCCGCCGAACACCATTTCGCGAAAGATAACGTCGAAGCTTTTGTTCAAGCCTACTTGCTCTTCCAACTGCCGCTTCAGACGGTCGAAATCCTCGGAAATTTCCGTGCTTTCCTTAAGCTCCCGCTCTTCCGCCGTCAATTGCGTCTCCTGACGCATCTTGCGTGACATTCCCTTTTCAGAATCGCCTGATTCGGTATCGCGCTCCCTTCCATCCTTCGCGGGTCGCTCCTCCGGTTCGTCCGCCGACAGGCTGCCGATAATATTGCCTTCCCGGTCAACGATCAGCTTGTCTTCCTCCGGCGGCTGGAAGCTGCGGAGCTTTTTTGATTTTCCGCCTATTAATTTCGCACGTTTGATTTGCTTGTTCACGCCCTTCACCTCCCAGTGAATTTTGTTGCGGCGCAGGTTCGGGCATTACTGCACCAGCCCGAGCCAGTCGATCAGTGAGCCGAGCACTTTCCCGAAAATCATCGCCATCAGCAGCCAGATCATATACTCTTCCATCCGGATTCTTTTGGCCAAAATCGGCAGCACGTTGATGACCTCAGTCAGTGCTGCCGCAAGCATTCCGACAAAGCAGCCGGCGAACAGGCCGAGGACCGCGGCGGACAACGGAAACAGCCGGAACTTCCATTGAAAGAGATCCGTCACCGTAAAAAAAACCGCACCAAGGACGACGGCGCCTTCGTATAAACGGATCGACCGGTACGATCTGCTGATTTGCGCCAGCCTCGGGATGATGTCCAGCACCACCAGAAAAGCAACCATGCCGCTGCCTACCGCAAGGCCGCCGGCCAACCCGATAAAGGCAAGCAGAAACCCGCTCAGCAGTCCGGTCAAGGCGGCGGCTCCCGGTCCGGCGAGCGATTGATTTTGGCGTATTCCTCGGCGATGACATACTGGTTGACGTTTTCCTGGTACATGAACATTTCCACCTCCAACGGGCTCGGCTCCTCGTTGAACTTTTTCTTGAACAGGTGATTGAAAAAGACGATCATCCCGATGCCGATGCCAAACGAATACGGAATTTGCAGCAGCAGCGGACGTTCAGTCTGTTTGCCGGTAAGCAGCTTATAGATGCTCCGGTGGACTTCGGCCATGCTGACGTCGGCGTGAAAGTTCATAATGGCCAGACCCGATCCGATAAAAAGCAGCAGCCACACCAGAACGATGAGAAACATGCTGGGAGGGCGCGTTTTTCCCGAAATTTCAACCAGCGTGTGCGGTTCGCCAAAATGCTCGATGGTCATGGCCGGAAACCGCTCTTTGATTTTGCGTACGACCCGCATCATATCGATAAGCAGCAAGCTGCCGTCATGCTCCTCGGGGCGGTACAATTCCAGCTCAAGCAGCTCGGCCTCATACTCGGGCTCCGTCAAAAAGACGGCAATATGCCCGAGCCGAATCGGATCGCCGCGGCTGGCCCGCATCCGTTTGCGCAATCGGATGTACAGGGACGGAGCGGAAGCACGGTTCATCTCCGAATCCTCCCTTACCATGCATTTAACGGTAGTATGAATAATTACGCATGGCGGTAAACATCCCGGGCCTTGGCAAAAATTTCACTGGGAGCCGAAGCATAAAGGAAAGCGGCGTAACAAACAGTAAAGGCAAGATCAAAGATCACCCAAACTTTCTTAGAGGAAGGTGTCGAGCATATGAGAAGAACGGCTTTAACGCTCGTAATCATCGGGGCTTTAAACTGGCTGTTGGTCGGATTGTTTCAATGGGACTTGGTTGCCGCCTTGTTCGGAGGCGACGCCCATCGGGTATCTTCGGGCTTAAGCCGAATTATTTATACATTGGTCGGTTTGGCGGGGTTGTACTGCATCGCCTTGCTGTTCCGCGACGACGACAGAGCCCGGGCCCGGTAACGGCAAGCTCCTTAAGAATCGCAAGAGGGCGAGAACGTTTGCTCGTTCTCTTTTTAGGCGGCAATAAAAAAACAGCTCCCCGTCGATTCCTGGAAAAGGAACCTCGGAGAGCTTATTTAGGCAGGATCGTTATTGGGCAATTTGATCCTTGATCGATTGTAATATTTTTTTCTCGAGCCGCGAGACCTGTACCTGGGAAATACCAAGCCTGCTGGCTACCTCGGACTGCGTCTGATCCCGGAAGTAACGAAGGTATACGATCAAGCGTTCCCGTTCGTTCAGCGCGCCGATCGCCTCATTAAGCGCCAGCTTGTCGAACCACTTGTCTCCGCCCTCGTCCGCGATCTGGTCCATCAAAGTGATCGGGTCGCCATCGTTTTCAAAAACGGTTTCATGGATCGAGGACAAAGGTTTGTTCGCTTCTTGGGCGAAGACGACCTCCTCCGGCGTGATTTGAAGCTCCTCCGCCACTTCCTTGATCGTCGGCAGCCGGCCGTTCCGTTTCGAAAGCTCGTCCTTCGTCTTGCGGATTTTGTTGGCCAGCTCCTTGAGCGAACGGCTGACCTTCAGCGTTCCGTCGTCGCGCAGAAAACGCTGGATCTCCCCGATGATCATCGGGACCGCATACGTTGAAAACTTCACATCATACGACAAGTCAAACTTATCCACCGACTTGAGCAGTCCGATGCAGCCGATCTGAAACAAGTCCTCGGCCTCGTAGCCCCGGTTGAGAAACCGCTGCACCACCGACCAGACCAGACGGATGTTGCATTGCACCAGCGTATCTCTGGCCACCGTATCACCGGACTGGCTGAGCGCGATCAATCGTTTGACTTCGCTATCGTCCAAATAGCTGTGTGAGGCGTGCTTCAAATCTACATCCATGAGATCAGACCCCTAATTGAAAAGAGCTTTTTTCGATTCGATTCGCTTCTTCATTCTAATCGTGGTGCCTGTGCCTAAGGCTGTCGTCACTTCGATCGCATCCATGAAATTTTCCATAATCGTGAAGCCCATGCCAGAGCGTTCCAGCTCCGGCTTCGACGTATAAAGCGGCTGCTTGGCCAGATCCAGATCCTCGATCCCCGATCCTTCGTCCGTCACGGTAATAAAAACCGTGTCCCCTTCGAGCTCGGCCGAAATCGTTACAATCCCGTCGGGGCGGTTGTCGTAGCCGTGAATGATGGAGTTCGTTACCGCTTCGGACACGACCGTCTTGATATCCGTCAGCTCATCCAGCGTCGGATCCAGCTGCGATACGAAAGCGGCGACGGTGACACGGGCGAACGATTCGTTCTCGGAGCGGCTCGCAAACTTCAGCGTCATAAAGTTTCGTTCACTCATAGGGCGACCTCCAGACTTTGCAGCGCTTTTGTTTCGTTGTCCTGAATCGATAAAATTTTGAATAGCCCGGACATTTCAAGAAGCCGGTACACGGCGGGATTCAGGTCGCAGACGACCATTTTGCCGCCGCGCGCCGTAATCTGCTTGTAGCGGCCCAGAATGACGCCGAGGCCGGAGCTGTCCATGAAGGTCAGCTCTTTGAAGCTCATAATAATGTGGTTGACGTTTCCACGCATGACCGCCTCTTCCATCCGCGTTTTGACCGTGTCTGCCGTATGATGGTCCAGCTCTCCCTGAAGCCTGACGATCAGCGTTTGGCGGTAATGTTCGAGTTCGATTTGCAGACTCAAGCTGCTCACTCCTTCCCGTTCATGCACACTCATTTCTACGTGAAGGAATCCTTTTCCTGCCCCCCGACAAAACTAGAAGAAATGCGCTATAACTAGAACAAAAGCGACAGAAAGCGCAGCGGAATAGCGCAAAATCCCCGCGGCGGCGTAGGCTGTATCTGCGGGGATCATGCTGTGTATGTCAGGCCGCGGCTATTCGTCAATCCAAGAAAAACATCCGCTTCGCCGTTCGTTTCGTCAAGGTCCACCAGCCGGCTTTTTTCACATTCACGGGCGCTTCCAGCGCGAATTCGGTCAATACCTGATCGCCTTTGTACACGACGATTTTCCCGATCGAATCCCCGGCCGCAACCGGCGCTTTCAAATCCGTCCGCAGCTGCACTTCGTGGCGGATTCCGTCGGCCGCTTCCCCTTTTTTGAGCAGCAGGCTGTACGGATGCGTGGCCGTCAACGGGACAACCGGCACCTCGCCTTTGCCGATTCTTAATTCACCGAGCGAATCTCCGGTCTTGTAGATCGGAAGATTCGTATATTGCGAGAACGCATAATCGAACATCCGCGTGACTTCCGCATTGCGCGTTTTCGTATCCGGTTCACCCATGACTACGGAAATGACGCGCAGATTGTCGCGCTTCGCCGTTGCCGACAGACAAAATTTCGCTTCACTCGTATAACCGGTTTTTAAGCCGTCCGCCCCCGTATAAAAGCGCACCAGCTTGTTCGTATTCACGAGCCAAAACGGCTTGGGCGTTTCCTTGCGCAAATAATCTTGGTACAAGCCGGTATACTGGGTAATCTCTTCGTGCTTAAGCAATTCTTTGGACATCAGCGCAATATCGTAGGCGGAAGAGTAATGATTTTCGGCAGGCAGTCCGTTCGGATTGGCAAAATGGGTATTTTTCATCCCCAGCTGCGCGGCACGCTCGTTCATCATCCGGACGAACGCTTGTTCCGTACCGGCAATTTTCTCTGCCATCGCTACTGATGCGTCATTGCCTGAGGCCATGGCGATGCCTTTCAGCATATCGCGTACCGTCATTTCCTCGCCGACTTCCAGAAAAATCTGCGATCCGCCCATGGAAGCGGCGTATTCGCTTGTCCGCACCTTCTCGTCCAGCTTGATTTTGCCTTGGTCCAGCGCTTCCATAATAAGCAGCATCGTCATAATTTTCGTGATGCTGGCCGGGGGAAGCCTCGCGTCTTTGTTTTTCTCGTGAATGACCGTGCCGGAATCCGCATCGACGATAACGGAAGATACGGCATTCGGAGCCAGCTCAACCGGCTGCGCCCTTTTCGCCTCCTCCGCCATCGCGGACGGCAGCGTAACCAGCAGCAGAAGCTGGATGCAAATCGACCACTTGATCACTTTCCTGAGCATAACCCTATTCTCCCCTCCTGTCGGAGCTCGATTGTAGGTACTGGTATTCAGTGTTGACGAATCTGGAACAAAATATTCCAAAACAGGAAAACAAACAGCCGGAAAGTAGACCGATTCCGGGCCGGCATTAACATGCGCACTGGAGGGTGCGGCTCTAATGCGCGGTCGGGAACACGCGGCGCACCAAATCCGCAAACCCTTGCACGAATCCGCCGACCGGACGTCCCGCTCGCACATCCGCTATATACGTATTGACACGCCCGACAAAATCCGGATTGACAGATACGTAGACGCGCTGTACGTTCGCATCCGTCGCCCGGACTTTCCCGGCGATACGATTTTCAACATCCTGCGTCAGAGTCTGGTTCGGTTTCATGACGGACGCCACATAAGCCGTACGGTCGGTTACAAGCACATTCGCCGTCTGGACTTCCGGCACCTCGGAGACGATTTTGCTAGATGCTACGTCCGCGATATCGATTTTTCTGGCGGTCGTTTGATACGGTTGAGCCCCCGGATTCGTTCCCTGGTGTGTGTAATTCGTCTGGGTCTGCTGCTGGGGTTGGGCAGCTTGCTGCTGCATACGCGCCTGCTGCCTGTTCGTGCAGCCGGCAGCCAGGACGGCGACGCAGCCAAGCACGATTGAGGCGCGGCCCCATACTTTAACGTGATTCATCGTAGTTTCAGCCTCCCTCTTGGTGATTGTCCGTCTTAGTATGCTTACTCCCATCGTTTGGCATGCACGCAAAGAAGCCCGGGACGAAAATCCCGGGCTTTCATGTATGGATCACCAGCTAATTATAACTTGCGGATGCCGTCCTTCGTGATAACGGCATAAATCAACTTCAACTTTTCGGCAGGCGCCGAAGCGATCGTGAAAGCGGCAGCCGTCCGCCGCATCATTTCCGCCGTTTCTGCCGAATCCTCGCGGTTGATGTACAGCTCGGCAAGCGGCTCGCCCTTCTTCACCGGATCGCCGACACGCTTGAACAGCTTGATGCCCACGGCCAGATCGATCTTGTCTTCTTTGGTCGCGCGGCCCGCGCCAAGCAGCATGGCGGTAATCCCCAGCGCTTCCGCATCGATCGCAGCTACATAGCCTTCTTCCGGCGCCGGAACGTCCACACGACGGGCGGCTTGGGGAAGCCGTGCGGGATCTTCCGCAATATGGGCGTCGCCTCCCTGCGCGGCAATGAACTGCTTCAGCTTCGCGAGCGCCTCGCCGTTGTCAAGCAAGCGGGTGACGAGCTCCTTCGCTTCGGCTTCGCCGTCCGCTTTGCCTCCAAGGCGCACCATGTGCGCCGCCAGTTCGAGACAAATCTCCGTCAGCTCGGCCGGCCCCCGGCCGCTGAGCGTATCGATCGCCTCCAGCACCTCAAGCGAGTTGCCGATCGAAGGACCGAGCGGCTCATCCATGTTCGTAATCACCGCAACCGTCTCCCGCCCGACCTCCGTTCCGATATCGACCATCGCTTGAGCCAGCTTGATGGAATCGTCCAACGATTTCATAAACGCGCCGCGTCCGGTCTTGACATCGAGGACGATGGCGTCCGCACCGGAAGCGATTTTTTTGCTCATGATCGAGCTGGCAATCAAGGGAATCGATTCTACCGTGGCCGTCACGTCCCGCAAGCCGTACAGCTTCTTGTCCGCCGGCGTCAGATTGCCGGTTTGACCGACTACCGCAAGCCCGATCTCCCGCACCTGCGCCAAAAATTGCTCCGTTGTCCGCTCGACGGCAAAACCCGGAATCGCTTCCAGCTTATCGATCGTCCCGCCCGTATGGCCGAGGCCCCGACCAGACATTTTCGCCACAGGAATCCCGGCTGCCGCCACCAACGGCCCTACGATGAGCGTCGTCGTATCCCCCACACCGCCTGTGCTGTGCTTATCGACCTTGATGCCGGGAATGGAGCTTAGATCGACCTGATCTCCCGAACGCGCCATCGCCAGTGTTAAATCGGCCGTTTCCCGCGCGGACATGCCGTTGAAATATACCGCCATTGCCCAAGCGGACATCTGGTAATCCGGAATTTCCCCTTTCGTATAGCCTTCGATTAAAAAAGCGATTTCTTCGGAGGACAGCTCCTTGCCGTCCCGTTTGCTATGTATGATATCGACCGTTCTCATCCGGGCCAACTCCCCTGTCACGTAGTCTCCCCCGTATTATATTCCCTTCGCCGCAAAAAGAAAAGAAAGCCCCGGGGAGACAGCTCCCGAGACTTCCTTGGCTCATGGTTAAATGATATATTCCCGTTAGGATACGACGATCTTCGTTTTCATATCCGCGTGCCCCGGACCGCAAGGCAGAACGCAGTGCACTTCATACGTACCCGGTTTGTCGAAGGTCACTTCCATCGACTTGGTGTTGTTGTCCAGCTTAACGCTGGTGCCAATGATTTCAAGCGCATGAAGCCCTTCCTTGTTCATCAGGGAAACGGTTGTTTTCTCGCCGGCTTTCGCCGTGTATTCCGGCTTATCGAACTGATAGTTCGTCGCTACGAACTTGATCGAAGGACCTGCCGATTCCTCTTTTGCCATTTCCGCTTGACGAGCAGAAATGTTCTGGAACAAAACGCCCGCGCCGAGGAGACAGGCGATGATGAACAGTGAAAACATAGCCCACTTTTGCATAGATAATCCCCCCTTACTGTTTGGCCGTAAAGACGTATAGTCTTATTGTACAAAATACGGGCGACTTTACACATGCCCTTTCATGCCATTCCCGTGAAAAATTTGTGAACAAATTTGGAACGGCTCGATACGGAATTCACGTTTAGCATGAGATAACCTTTAAACCAAAATACGCGGACTTCCTCTGCCCGCAAAAAAACTCCGCCATACGGCAGAGTATTTACAAATGGATTTAACGGCTGAGCCGATCGCGAATTTGAAAGCCGATGCCCCGCTCTTTCCGCTTCGCTTCCTGCTGGTTCATCTTATGGATATCGTTCATGATCCGAATCCGGCACGCATTGCATAAGTGATGCTGTCTGATCGGCGAACCGCAGCTATTGCAGGGATAAGTTAATCCAGGATAATAGGCGACCGGCAGCCGGTTCGATACGATGAATTCGGCGATTCGTTTAACGGAGACCCCCGTAGCCGTGCTTAGCTCTTCGGTACTTGCCCTCCGGCTGCCGCGCAAATAGCTTTCGCAGCGGTCGAAATCGTCGTGAACCTTATCGATACAATCTTGACACAGATTGCGCAAATTTTTTTGAAATACTTTTCCACAGTTCGGGCAGTTGGCTACTTTAAGCATCGTCATGGCGGGCACGCCCCTCTTTTTCCTACTTCCGCATCGCTAGAGTATGGTTCTAATGAATTATCAAAGTAGTCCTATATGCCCAATTGTAGCACAGTTGCTTTGGCCCGAACAGAGGGACATCTCAATTTTTTTGGAACTGCCCCTAAAGTCATATGTCTGAATAACCCCCTTCCGAATTGTCATACTATAATGGACCCATTCCTTCGGGAAGCAGGAACAGGAGGTGCCGTACATGTCCGACAAGCAGCAAGGCCACGGGAATCAGAACACGACGACCCGTACCAGCGACAAAGGCGCGAAGAAATCGAAATAACGAGCCGACAAAAAAAGTACTCCCGCTTCCGAGGAAGGTGGAGTACTTTTTCCATAGCTATGCGATCGGCGTCCCGTTCGGAGCCGTCTGGTCGGGCGCGAGCAAAATGACATCCCCCTGCTCCGGCACCCCTCCGAGCACCAGCACCTCGGAAACGTATCCGGCAATACGTCTGGGCGGAAAATTAACAACCGCTACAACCTGTCTGCCGATAAGATCGTCCGGTACATACCGCTTTGTAATCTGCGCGCTGGAGCGCTTGATCCCGAGCTCTCCGAAATCGATCTGCAGCTTGATGGCCGGAACCCGCGCTTCCGGGAAAGGCTCGGCGGCCATCACCGTTCCGATCCGCAGGTCCAGCTTATGAAAATCGTCGATCGTTGCTTCCATTCCGCTCACTCCCGAGGTTATTCATTTTTAGTAACCATGATAGCCCAGCACAGAGGGGCAAAGCAACGAACCGTTTCGTTATAACGATATTTTACCTTGCGGTCTCGTCACACAGCCGCCTTGCGAAGCATGGTATAGGACGCAAGCGCATAGACAACCATTAGTGCAAACAGCCAGCCTGCCCATTCGGATACGGTTATGCCCACTATCCATTGATACAAGCTGTCCCACAATTGGTAATAACTTAAAGAAATGACAAGGACACTGATAACTGCAGAGACAACACCCGAAAACACGATCATACCGAACCAGCCATAGCGCCGCTGGACGCTCGAAATAGCAAATCCAAAAAAGTACAGATGCAGCAATAGCACGAAGTTTCTCGTTACTAGCCCGATCGCCGTACCTTCACCCCAATAAGGCATACGGAAAAAGTGTAGTCCCACTCCCCAGCCGCTGCTCCAGCCTTCAAGCAGAGAGAGCAGCAATAGCAGGATGGCCGTACCCAGACTGATCAAAGCGAAGTTTGTGGCCGTTCCTGCAAAATAATCTTTCCTCCGGACTCCCAGGCCAAGTGCAAAAACGAACGTTTGAGGCAGAGCGACCATCCCGATAACAAGCGAATATACGTAAAGGGAAGTAATGCCTCCGGTATACATTTCGCCTTTCCCACCGATCGAAAACTGGATGATAAGATGTATAATGAGATTGACTAAGAGAATGATCCAAGGCATGTATAACCAGGAGAGCTTATCTCTCAAATGCATTTTTGCTACGCTCGCAATGCGGTTCATAGAGCACTTCCCGCCTTTCTGTCCGATGTATGCTTCGTTAAATGGACGACTAACTGCTGTAAGGAAACGGGGGAGAATTCGAGCCCGAGCGCTTCCCCTTCCTTCCGCTCTTTCTCGCTCAGCTCATCCATCACCGTTGCCGAAATCAGTCCACCGAACGCTTCCTGATGGATGATTTCCCGGGCTCGAATGAATTTTTCCACGGTACGGGCCGTTCCTATGACGGCAAACGCCCGCCCACGAAGCGCCTCCGTATCCTCGTTCAAAATCAGCTTGCCGCCATCGATCATAATCACATGCTCCAGAAGCCGGCTGACTTCATCGATCAAGTGCGTCGATAAAATGACGGTTCTCGGATGGGCCGAGTAATCCTCAAGCAGCTTTTCGTAGAATAACCCTCTGGCCACCGCATCGAGGCCCAAATACGGCTCGTCGAATATCGTAAGCGGCGCTCGGCTGGCAAGACCGACAACGATTCCTGCGGCCGACAGCATGCCCCGGGACAGCTTCTTCATTTTCCTTTTCAGCGGAAGCCCGAACGTCTCGATCAGCTCGTAGGCGTACTCGCGGTCCCACTGGGGAAACAACGATTCCGCTACCTCCAACACATCGATGACATGGAAGTTGTCCGGGTACTTTTGGCTTTCCTTGATAAAGCACATTTTGCTCAGTACGCTTTTGTTCTCGTACGGGTTTTCACCGAATACTTCAATGTCTCCACTGGTAGGAAAAATTTGAGCGGTGATCATATGCATAACCGTTGTCTTGCCAGCCCCGTTTCTCCCGAGAAGCCCGTAAATTTTGTTCGGCTCTATGGAAAAACTGATGCCGTCTACCGCCGTTACGTTGCCGTATGTCTTTGTCAGCCGAGTCACTTCGACGATCGGATTCATTTGCCTCCATCCCCTCTCCGAATCATATCCATCAACTGATCCGATGTAATGCCGAGCTTCTCGGCTTCGCGGATCATCGTCACCACATATTGCTCAAAAAACTGCTCTCTCCGCTTCTCCATCAATTGTGCGCGCGCGCCGGCCGCTACAAACATGCCTATCCCCCGCTTCTTGTACAATATACCTTGGTCCACCAACAGATTGACTCCCTTTGCCGCCGTCGCCGGGTTGATCTGATAAAATGCCGCGAATTGATTCGTCGAAGGAACCTGCGATTCTTCAGGCATGCCGCCTTCGATGATGTCATTCTCAATCCGTTCGGCGATCTGAACAAAAATCGGACGGCTGTCGTCTATTAGGGTCATTTGCTCACCACCAAACTGGTTAATTACTCATGTAACTAACTATATATCCAAGTAACTTCTTTGTCAATCGCCCTCTAGCAAAAAATAGAAAAATCCCCGAAAGCCTAGAAGTGAAGGCTCTCAGGGATTTGGTTTATCCGTTGTACCGTTATAGTAAAGCTTCGACTGCCGGTTCGAGATCGAGCGGGTCGACTGTGGATTCAAACCGCTTAACGACCTTACCTTCCCGGTTGACGAGAAACTTGGTGAAGTTCCATTTAATGTCGTCGCCGGGCAGCAGCTCAGGCTGCTTCTCCTGCAGAAAAGCACTCAGCATTTTGCCGGCAGACTGACTGAGATCGAATCCCTCGAACGGGGCTTGCGCCGTCACATATGCAAAAAGCGGATGTTTCTCCGAGCCGCGGACGTCCACTTTCTCAAATAACGGAAACGAGACCCCGTAGTTCAACTGGCAGAACGTATGGACGTCTTCACTGCTCCCCGGCTCCTGCTCACCGAATTGATTGCAAGGGAAGCCCAGAATGACCAGCCCTTGGTCACGGTATTTTTCGTACAGCTTTTGCAGATCGGCATACTGCGAGGTAAAGCCGCACTTGCTGGCCGTATTGACGATCAGCACCACCTTGCCCTCGTATTGCTCCAGACTCGTTTCTTGGCCTCGAATATTGTTCGCTTGGAATGAATAGATAGACATGATAACTCCTCCATTGTTGTTTGATTAATTGTACACAATTTAATTGTTTAAAATTTATCATACCGTACCTCCCGCTGTCAAGCTTTTTATGTGCCTTTTTTTAGAAAAAAAAAACTACAGCGGAATAACCAGCATACTATGTTTGTTTTCAAGCTCCCGAAGGTAAGCTAGAGGATTTCTTCTAAACCTTC
>NZ_JAHNZO010000070.1 GCF_018998565.1 Paenibacillus oleatilyticus
AGCGTGCCCAGAGGCACGCATCTTCTAGCCGGTGAAAATCCGGTCGCGGGAGGGGCCAAGCCCCCGCGTAGCTAGGATGCCTGCGTACGGCGGAATCTGTGCGTGGAAGCGCGTCGACGAAAGTACCTGTCGGAGACAGGGCGAGCAAGATACCAGGCCGTAACATGAAGTGAATCCTGCCGCGTCGTCAAAAAGGCCTCGCAAGAGGGGGAAGAGGAAGTCGAACCCCGTTCATATGGGTGAAGACCACGGAAGCTGTTAAGAACTTGGAGCGGCAGCGAAGAATCCTCCGGCGTAAGGGGATCGGCATGGTATGAAAGAGGATGCAGTGAACTGGGGAGACCCTCCCCCGCACGGGATTTTTTTTTTTCGAAATCCCGTAAAATAGGCGCTCTATAAGCCCGAAAGGTGAAGTGAAGAGCCTGCGGGAAGGGAGTCCGAGGGGCTCATACTACCGAGGAACGCAGGACAACACAACCTGCGGGAGGGAAGGAGCCCTGCTTTGTTCATGTTTCTTAAGGAGGTACGAGTCAGTGAATGCCGAGAGGCTAACAACACCAAAGGAAAACATTCAACAACTCCTAGAGAAACTAGGTCATGCGGCCAAGGAAAACAAGAAGCGTAGATTCCATGCACTCTATGACAAGGTCTACCGGATGGACATCTTGGGGGAAGCGTGGAGGAGAGTACGAGCCAATAAAGGGGCGGCTGGAATCGACGGGGAGACCCTTGCGGACATTGAAAAGCAAGGAGAGCATCTCTTTTTGTACGAATGCCATCGAGTCCTCAAAGAAGGCAAGTATCACCCTCAACCAGTAAGACGGCACTACATTCCAAAGATAGATGGAAAGCAAAGACCGCTAGGCATTCCTACCATCCGGGACCGCGTCATACAGATGGCGACGAAAATGGTAATGGAACCAATCTTTGAAGCGGATTTTCAAGAATCCTCGTTTGGATTCAGACCAAAGCGAAGTGCTAAGCAAGCGCTGGACCGAATCCGAAAAGCATGCAACCGCAAAGGCAATTGGGTGGTCGACGTCGACATCCAAGGTTACTTCGACAATATCAATCAAGAGAAGCTCATAAAGCTGGTGGAAATGCGAATCAGTGACAGACGTATTTTGAAGCTGGTACGGAAGTGGCTGAAGGCGGGAGTCATGGAAGAAGGAACGGTTCGACGTTCAGACTTAGGAACGCCGCAAGGGGGAGTCATTTCTCCGCTGCTCGCGAACATCTATCTGAACTACTTCGACATCCTGTGGGAGCGACAAGGTAGCGGAATTGGGGAACTCACGCGATACGCGGATGACCTCGTGATCGTGTGTAAGACGAAGAAAGACGCAGACCGGGCATACGAACTCATTCGTGCCATTATGGATCGTCTTGAATTGACGTTACACCCGACCAAAACACGCATCGTCGGACTTTGGACAGGGGAAGAAGGCTTTGATTTTCTTGGCATGCACCATCGCAAAACGAAAGCGGAAACTTCTCAAGGGAAGGTGTACTACACAACCCAGCAATGGTTAGCTCGGAAAGCGGAAGAACGCATCCGGGAGGTCGTAAAAGAACGTCTAGCCCCACCGAATATGAGACACAAATCATTTCTCGAACACGTGGAATGGCTGAATCCAAAGATTCAGGGGTGGAGGAACTATTATTACACGGCCTACAGCCAGTTAAAGCTGGCAAAGTTGGACTGGTACATTTTGCAGAGGCTCACAAGATGGTATGCCAAGAAGAGACAGCGTGCAAGATGGATGGGCTCACTTCAAGAAGTAAGATTCCTAGCCGGACAGTGTAGACTTAAAACGCTCTTGTGATCTGCATGCACTTGAATGACGAACATCGGAAAGCCGTATGAGGGAAAACCTCACGTACGGTTTGATGAGGAGGGGCAGATTTCTCTGCCCTTCACTCTAGT
>NZ_JAHNZO010000071.1 GCF_018998565.1 Paenibacillus oleatilyticus
GTGCGCCCGGCATGGGCGATAACTAGGCGGTGAAAGTCCGCTACAGGCTTGGCAGTAGGAACTGTTAGCCAAGGGCAAGGGTGTCCGCCGCGAGGCGGAATCTGAAGGAAGCCGGAGGCAAACCCTCGGTCTGACGAACAGAAATCACATAGAAGGCATGATGGGACGGACGAGCTTGCGCAACAAAGCAAAGTCCAATACTGCCCGAATCCCAGCATGTAAATGTGGCAGATAGATGAGGGGAAGGTTATCGCTCTTACCCGGGGAGATCTCACAGACGTCAAGTAGGGAAAAAAAAAATCCGAAAGATGGAGTAAAGCTTGTTGTGAGAAGTCAGCAGAAGCCATACTACCGGGAATTTTTTTTTCTCGGGAAGGGCTGAACAATCGTAAGTTTCGAGTATTTGCAGGAAGGAGAGCTGGCATGATGAAAGCAGAATACCGAAAGGGCTGCCCGCAAAGGGATAGTGTGGAACACGAAGAGCATGCGGGAGCGCGGAGTGCTGGAACTCGGGAAAGTAGAGAAAGAGACGGTGCAATCGACTTGCTGGAAAGGATACTGGACAGGGACAACCTGAACAAAGCCTACAAGCAAGTCAAGCGCAAGCACGGAGCGCCGGGAATCGACGGGATGACGGTTGAAGAAGCGCTGCCGTGGCTGCGAGAGAACAGAGACGAGCTTATGCAAAGCATCCGGTATGGAAGATACAAGCCAAGCCCGGTACGACGCAAGGAAATCCCAAAACCGGATGGAAGCGGAGTGCGTAAACTAGGCATTCCCACCGTTGTGGATCGAGTGATCCAGCAAGCCATTGCCCAGCAATTGCATCCGCTGTTCGAACCGCTCTTTTCGGATGGAAGCTACGGCTACCGTCTAGGGCGGAGCGCCCAGCAGGCCATTGGGCAAGTGAAGGCTTATGCGGAACAAGGATACGGCCACGCGGTCGAAATTGACCTCTCAAAGTATTTCGACACGCTTAACCATGAGCTGCTAATGAACCTTCTGCGCAAGCAAATCCATGACAAACGCGTAACCGATCTGATAAAGAAGTACCTGAAAAGCGGAGTCATGGAAAACGGAGTACGCCACGAAACGGAAGAAGGGTCTCCGCAAGGTGGCCCCCTATCGCCGCTTCTGGCCAACATCTACCTGAACGAATTCGATCAGGAGATGGAAAGGCGAGGCGTGAACGTCATCCGCTATGCAGATGACATCGTAGCGCTTGCCAAAAGCAAAAGGGCAGCGACGCGGCTTCTGGAAAGCTGCCGGACGTATCTGGAGAACAAGCTAAGGCTCAAGTTAAATACGCAGAAAAGCAAGGTCGTCAGCGTAGTGGCGCAGAAGCATTTCAAATTCCTGGGCTTTGCCTTGGGGAAGAACGGAAGCGGTGTGTATATCCGCGCTCACCCGCAATCGCTGGCAAAAGCAAAGAGGAAGCTGAAAGAGCTAACGAGCCGAAGTCAAGGCAGGAATGCCCGGCAGGTCATGGAAAACGTAAAGGTCTACATTCGCGGATGGATCGGTTATTTCTACGTAGCCGACATGAAAAGAATTCTACAAAGCTGGAATGAATGGTTACGAAGACGGATGCGCATGTACATCTGGAAGCAATGGAAGAAGCCAAGAACGAAGGTGCAGAACCTGCGGAAGCTGGGGGTACCGGAGTGGCAGGCCTACCAATGGGGAAACACCCGACTGGGTTACTGGCGCATTGCCGGAAGCGCGGTGTTGAATCGCTCTGTAACAAACGAAAGGCTCATACAGGCAGGGTACTATGACTTTCCTGCTCAGTATGAGCGTCTACGTCAATTGCACTTAAACGGTTGAACCGCCGTATACCGAACGGTACGTACGGTGGTGTGGAAGGTCGGCTATCCCACTCATGGATAGCCTCCTATCCGATT
>NZ_JAHNZO010000072.1 GCF_018998565.1 Paenibacillus oleatilyticus
GAGGAGCCATTCCTGTAATGAAGTAATTTGAGCTTTGAACAAAAAAAGCGCCTCTTGTATACTGGGAAACGTTCCGACCAAAGAACAAATCCCACATACGAAAGAGGCACTCAACATGAAGTATAAACTTAAGCAAAAGCAGAATCAACGCATTACACGAATTACAGAATCAACATTGGTCGTTGGCGCGGATATCGCAAAGAAAATCCATGTAGCTCGTGCTGTAGATTTCCGCGGCATCGAGCTCGGGAAAGATTGTGTCTTCCACAACGATGCAGCGGGGTTAACGAAACTATCGGCGTGGATGAAGGATCTCGGGCAGCAGCATGCGAAGACGGAAATCGTCTTTGGCATCGAGCCCACCGGACACTACTGGTTCCCGTTAGCAGCGTTTCTAGAGGATCAAGGCATTAAGATTGTCGTCGTGAACCCGCACTATGTCAACAAAAGCAAGGAACTCGAAGACAACTCACAGACGAAGAGTGACTACAAGGATGCTAAGGTGATCGCGGATCTCATTCGGAATGGAAAGTACTCCGAACCGAGTCTGCCGACGAAAGAGTATGCGGAGCTAAGGATCTTGATGAATCTCCGCGAGAAAGTGTCGGCAAGCTTGACGCAAGTGAAGGGTCGAATCGGGAATTGGTTCGATCGGTTCTTTCCGGAGTACGTTAGCGTCTTCAAAAACTGGGACGGTAAGGCCTCACTCATGACGATGAGAGAGTTCCCGTTACCCGCCGAGATTGTTGCTATGGGTGCTAGGGGCGTCCTGGAACGCTGGAAGACAGAAGTGAAGCGTGGCGTGGGAATACGTCGAGCAGAGAAGCTCTACGCAACAGCTTCGACATCGATCGGACTAACGGAAGGCGTAACAGCAGCCAGAGTGGAACTGACGGCGTTGTTGCAACAATTCGACCTATTCACTGAACAACTCGAAACGATCATGGCCCAGGTGATGCAGATTCTCGAGAGCATTTCAGGTACTGCTCAGATGCTGACGGTACCGGGTGTCGGAGTGTTAACGGTAGCTGGGTTTCTAGCCGAAGTTGGTGATATCCACAACTACGATCATGGGCAGCAAATTATTCGTTTAGCCGGTCTGAATCTGAAAGAGAACAGTTCTGGTAAACGCAAGGGCAAAACAGGAATAAGCAAGCGTGGGCGCTCACGCCTCCGGGCTCTGCTGTTCCGGGCAGTCATGCCGATGGTTGCGAAGAATGCCGCATTCAAGGCGTTACATCAGTACTATACAAGACGAAGCCAGAACCCACTGAAGAAGAAGCAATCGATTATCGCGTTATGTGGAAAGCTGATCCGAGTCCTCTTTACATTGGGGACAAAACAGAAAGAGTACAACGCTAGTGATGTGATTGGGCCGGTTCGTCAGGCTCAGATGCAATTGGCAGCTTAAGCAAAGCAAAGACCTGTAGTCTCAAGTAATCTCACGATTCAGCCAAGACAATGGAAGCACTGGAGCAGCCGAAGAACTACAATCCATAAGGGCAACGACCCTGCAGAGGAGCAAGAATCGGCATCCACCCCTTGAGAGGCAGAACGAAGGAATGTAAGGGCATAGACCCAGCGTGACATGGGAGGGTAAACCCCGAGGGTGAATGTGGATATCCAAAGGTGCGATCATCATCTAATTCACAAGGTTAGGAATCCGACATCCTAAGCTCTGTTCCCGCCTACGCTCTGATCGAAAATCAATGCATAGGCTACATTCTCCACTACCGCCGCTCAAGCTGTCAAAGTTGAAATATTGAGATTCAGTGAGAAAACAGGAGAATACATTACTTTATAGTGGGAGG
>NZ_JAHNZO010000073.1 GCF_018998565.1 Paenibacillus oleatilyticus
GCTCAAGCTGTCAAAGTTGAAATATTGAGATTCAGTGAGAAAACAGGAGAATACATTACTTTATAGTGGGAGGATATTCTATTTTCCGAATAAATACTTGAATTAAACTAAAACAATCCAATTCCTTTATTAACCAAACGTCAGCATTTATTATAAGATTAAACATTGATCAAAGGGAGGCTTTACACTATGAAAGGTGGTTTATACTATCATCCAGACAGGATCAAAAAACCTAGTTCACCGATGTTATTAGATATGGCACGTTATAACCATGTTGAATACTTTGTACAATTAATTGAAAATATTGTACCAGAAGTATTAAAAGATTTAGAAATACTAATAAGAAAAATTGATAGTGCTCAAAAGTGGTTTAAAGAAAAAAAGCTTGATCATAATTCATCTCCTTCTGAATGGGTACTTGTTAAGAAATCAGATCAAGACAAGATTTATAGCGGTTACGCCCCTCTAAAAAATGGACTTCTAAATTGGGCAAGTAAATATAATTTAGATTCAGATAATGATTTTTATATTGAGTTGGCACTCTGGGCGCTTCATAGTTTTTATGAAGATATTCAAGATGCTGAAAGGGAAGAACGAATCCAAGAGGCAATAGAGTACGCAAAACATTTCGGAATACCGCGAGAAAGGGCAGTAGAATGGTATTTTTCTGGAATGCAACGTAATTCAAAGCCTTTTGAAGAGAAAGTATCTCTGTCAGGTGCACTTTATGTATCTGAAATTGAATTTGACGACTTCCACTTGGGAGAAAGTTCTAGTTTAAAAATGTGTCCAATCATTCGGGATTTATTTGATGGTCATTTTCCTTTTGTTTTTGTGCCAAAGTCGTATGATCTAACCTTACAAAACATAGGCAAATCAGAAGTAAGCTTAAACTCGTTTGAGGAAATATTGATGATTGAAAAGCGATTAATTGGAACAGGATGGGACCCAAGAACAGAGACGTGGAAAGAATTTGAGGAATCAATGGACAGATGGTTTGATACCTATAAAAAGATGTACAGGGAAAGAACCGAAAAGTTTATAGAGCAGCATGGATATGTGAAAGGTAAGGAGAAACGCAATCAAGAACACTTTAAGTGGCTGGTCCATTATCAAATTCAAGGATGGAGTTTAAGGCAAATTGCAGAGCATTATGAAGATGAAGAACTGAGTGAGGACACTATTTTTCGTGGTGTGAAAAGTGCATCGGAAATTGTAATGTTGAATTTGCGTCAGTCTAATAGGACAGGGAGACCAAGATCAAACAATTCTGAAGAGTAGTTTCATAATATTGTACTATAACGGCTAACAAGTGTTTGCAAATGAACTTGTGGAAAAGTTGGATTGACTTTTTTAATTGAGGAGTGCTTATAAAGTGCTTCTTTTTTTTTTAGAAAAAGGGATACGGGTAGATCCCGCTCCCATTTATTTTGACATTGAGACACGACGAATTCTAAATTGGCATAAATCCTTAAAGTAAAAATTACCGTTTATAAGTACGGCATGTTCTGTGTGTTTTTCATTAACTCCACCGTAGTCGATGACCTCATTTTGTTGATATACAGTTACAGGGATAGCAAAGAACATTGCATTATCAAAGTCAGCAGGGGAAACGAGTGGTTGATTATGAGTCTGTCAAGAATTTTGTGTAAGCTCTCAAAATCGATCTATCAAACTGCGGTGCCGCGGCTTGACATGGAGCC
>NZ_JAHNZO010000074.1 GCF_018998565.1 Paenibacillus oleatilyticus
CTACAGCGGAATAACCAGCATACTATGTTTGTTTTCAAGCTCCCGAAGGTAAGCTAGAGGATTTCTTCTAAACCTTCTACGAAGGATACTCTCATTAAGCCGGTTATTCCAACGAAATCTTTGCTTTTTGTACTCCTCATAAGAAACAAGACTTAGTCTGTCAGACAAGTCTTTTTGTTTCAGTGCATCATCGACAAGCACAACGTATTCACCATTTCGAAGAATGTATTCATTCCAACTACGACGTCCTGTCATCCGGCGATGACGTGTCTTTGTTTGTCGGAAAAAACGTTCATGATCATTGTTTGTTCTAGGCAAATACGAATGGTCATAGCAAGTGAATAACCCTTTCCAAAAGCCTTTTGTGTAACTCTCTACGTTCTTTACCATGGGAATGTCTGTTTCCCGATCATAGGCACTTCGCAGCCATACGAGGATTTGAGTCATTTCCTCGCGGACCGATTGACTGGTTTTATGTACGGAAGGCTCAAGGGCTGTGACGATTCGGCGAATAGGCTCCATCCATCGACATACTTCTTGATAGTGAAATTCGAACGTCTCTAATTTGCTAAATATTCTGACGATCATTCTGAGAATCGAGGGCCCCTTTTTTACTCAGGCATTGTTCAAGTGAGGCCTGAATGGTTTTCGCATTCTGGTAAATACGCATTCCGGGCAAGTCAAGCGGCGGATTACCGTCTTCTAACAATAAAGATCTAACTGCTGCGATGTAGCCCTTAGCTACTTCACTCTCTTCTGAGGGGTTGTCTTCTACCTTACGTTCGATCTCTCGAATGCCGCGGAGGCTTTTCTTTAATCCGGTTTTGAGCTTCCGGTCCAAGTCCACCACCGGCTTAGCAATATCTTTGAGGTAATGATACTGGCAGTATTGGTAGGGTACCTCTGGCAACAACTTTTCAAAGGCAAGACGAATCGAATGTTGGCCATCACTAACAATTCCAACAATGGGATAGCCGAGCTCTACAATAGGGCGAATAAGATTTTGGAGTTCTTCGGACGATCCGCTTTTCAAGTTCTTCGCGGCCAAAACGGTGCCACTGAACAGTTCACGTATAACGTACAGCGTCTCGTTCCCTTTCTCCGGCTGTACGCCGTCCATAGAAAGAAGCAGACCTCCGTTTTGTTCGGAAACGTCTTTCAAAACCTCGCTGACATGTTGATCGATACTCGCACCAAGCAGAGTAAGATAGCGCTCGTAAAGCATTTGCGCGTTGCGGTCGGTAGTTTTTACGCCGCGATTGTTCAATTCGTCTGCAATTTCTTGGCGGGTCATGTGGTGCTTGAACCGCAATTCACCTACAAGACAAAGAACATCGAATCCATAGGTCGTAAATTTCATGCAAAGTTTTTCTGCTTCCGCAGACCTATAAAGCGCACCGGAATGAGAACATTGCTGATTTGGACAACGGTAAGCCATGCTCCAGGCATAGATGACTCCTTGTAAAGTTGAAATCTTCTTTTTCCATGCCGCATGCGCTCGAACAAGTTTTGTCTCACAATGTGGACAGTTTGATATTTCGGGACGAAAGTATATGGTTTTTTCAGGAACGATTCGATTTTTAGGACGCATAAGGAAACCCCCGTTCATCAAAGAAATGGTACTCCATTACTTCGACGAGCAAGGGTTAAACACCTTCGTTGTATCGTTATTCCGCTGTAG
>NZ_JAHNZO010000075.1 GCF_018998565.1 Paenibacillus oleatilyticus
TGAACTGTAACCTCATTTATGGACAGTGTTGAAAAACGGTATTGAAGCCTTAAGCAGCTAGGAGATGACTTCTGAATTCATCAGGAGTCATCTTTTTTAGTGTCCACTGATAGCGTTCTGAATTGTAGTGGATCACATACTCATTGACCCGTAGCCGCAGTTCTTTAAGAGATTTACAGCCCTTGTAGTCGAGCTCGTCCTTCATATGACCAAAGAACGTCTCCATGGACGCATTATCCCAGCAATTCCCTTTACGAGACATCGACTGCTTAAACCCAGCTTCGGCGATGAGGAGGCGGGTTTTCGGGTGCGTATAGTGCACACCCTGGTCAGAATGGAAGATGGCATCTGGATGAATATTTCCATCCAATCGTTTGAGTAGGCGAGCCATTGTCCGTTCAACTAAGGATAGCTCCAACGTTGAAGATAGATAGTGTGCCAGAATCTGCTTCGTAGCACCGTCTTTCACACAAGAAAGATATGCCCACTGACCGTTACCATAGCGCATGTATGTGATGTCTGTAAGGAGGACCTTCTCTGGTTCTCCTTGATCAAACTGACGTTCCAGGAGATTAGGACATGTACGATGTTCTTGCGTCGCTTTAGCCATTTTGCGATAGGGATTGGTTTGACGGATCGTAGCTACTAACCCAAACTTGCGCATGATACGACGAATCTTTTTATGATTCATGACAATGCCATTCAATTTCTCCAGCCTCATTTTGATCACCAATGCGCCTGCTTTCCTGTTCAACGCTTCAAAATGCTCCCTAATAAGCTGAAAGTCGTATTGATCGGCTGTCTCTAACAGTTGACGCGACTCCTCAGCGCTACACCAACGGTAATAGCCGCTTGCACTTACTTCGGCAATCTGACAGAGGTAACGTGTTAAACGTCGTAAATCATGCTTACGAATCGTTTGATGAATGAGCTGAAAGCGCTCGGAAGGCGTCAACTCCTTACTTTTTCGCCTTTCGAGCGCTTCTAGCTTTTTTAATAGCTCGTTCTCCGCTTCGAGGAGTTTAATCCGAGCTTCTGCTTGTTGCAGCTTCTCTTCTACTGATGATTCCGTTTTTGATCGTCTACCCGTACTTCCAAGGCCTCGGCGCTCTTCTAACAAGCCAGCCTCACCGTACTTAGCGTAGGTCTCTCTCCAGCGATAGAGGCTTTCTGTAGGTGTTCTCTGGCCAACGAGTTCGATACTAAATCCTGCTTTCAAAAAAATCTCCATTGGTGGCACTCCTGCCCGGTTAGCTTGCACTGCTGCGAGTTTAAAAGCTGGAGCATACGAGATGTTTCTCCCCGATACGCGGCTTACGTTCGGATTGGACTCCAATAGCCTGATCTCTGTTTCAGTAAATCCTGTTCTGATTTTCCTCATGATGTTCATTCCCCATGTATTCTCGATAGTATGATTAAAGCACAAAAAACCGTAAGAGGTCACTTTTTTTCAAGTGTCCATCTTACGGGTTACAGTTCA
>NZ_JAHNZO010000076.1 GCF_018998565.1 Paenibacillus oleatilyticus
AGATAATAACCGTTCGATTTCGGCGCAGCAATCACCTCTCCTCCGGCTTCGCCACCTCTACGGCGGACTTCATGGTAAGCAACATGTACACTTTGGCCCTTATCGTCGTGATATGAAAGTTCAATTTTCGTGAATGATTCATCATAGGGGTTTTCCGGCCTATTATCCTTGTAATGGTATGAAATTAGAGTCCCTTCGGGAACATAGAGAGTAGTAGTGTTCTGGTAAAATGAAAGTCCGGGCACCAGATCGGCTGCTTGACAGTAATAAATTTTATCGCTGCAATCCCAATAAGTCTCAAGAGGATATGCCAAAGCCTCCCTTGTGCCTAAGCCCGTGAAACAAACAGCGCTCAGAAGTATTGCGAACACCTTTTTTAACCCTTGCCCCTGAAAGCTAAAGCTCATCTCAAAAACCCTCCCGCATATTCGGATTTGAAATCGTTAAGCTGCATACATCGTTATATTCGGAAACGGACGGCGCTAGAACATAGAAAAATCCCCGCTAGTAAATAGCTGGGGATTTTCTCATTTATCCGTTATGACTTCGTTGCAACTTTTCCGTGATAGCTCAAAAAGTTTTATTTTCTTCCAAACCTAATGTACCTAACTATGAATAGAACTACTACAAGGAAAAAACCACTTATTGAAATGATATCTGTTACAGATTCATCTTTGATGAAGTGCTTGTCAAAAGTTATTACCATAAGAACGATGATGATGAATATTGTGTTATGAATATCCTTTTTCATAAAATCCTCCCTCAATTGGAATATTTAGGGTTTACACTCTCATATTACAATGATATTATATTTGTGTAATAATTAAAACTTTTCTTTGAGGAGGACTTGAATTTGAAACTATTCAAGGCAAAGATTTACGTCTCGGCTCTTGTTGCTGGTACGATGCTCTTCACCTCCATCACCGCTCCGGCCTCTGCGAATTTTTTAGGCAATAACAGCGCAACTATTCAGTCAGAATATAAATTAACTGAAAACGAAAAAAGTCAGATGGATCAACTTATTCGAGGTTTGACAATCATTGAATCAATCCCTGATGAGGTGCTAGCTCAAGGCGATGACGCTACGGCCCAATGGTTGAAGAAAAATTATGGCATACAACAAGAAGGATTTTTTGGATGCGTTGGTGCAATTGGTACAGCACTATTGGGGATTGCGTTCCCTGCAGCTAAGTTAACCAAAATCAAAGACGCAATTAAAGCTGCTGGCGGCGTTTATAAAGTCGTTACAGTTATCACCGGTTCTTATAAGGCTGCAAGGCAATTGGGAATGGGAGTAAGAGAAGCAATTACAATTGCTGTCCAAGATGCCTTTAGAACAGCTAGTAGTGAAGTGTTTTCATTGTTACTAAGCTTCTTTGGAATTAGCAGTATTATTGGTGAGTGTTTCGAGGATTAATTGTAGAAAATAAAAGCAAATCCTCCGCCTGTCGGATGG
>NZ_JAHNZO010000077.1 GCF_018998565.1 Paenibacillus oleatilyticus
CGCTTGAATAATTAATTTAATTCCTGAAATATCGAGCATATAAAAAGCAGAAGATCGCCCTATCCGGCTAGTTTGGCCAGGTGGTTGGCGATCTTCTTGACGTTCTGGCAGATGGCAGTCATGAGCGCTTGCTCTAAGACTTTTTTCTTGCCGCGGAACCGACAATAGCGAAGTCCATGGAGCTCTTTGGCATCCGCGAAACTTCGCTCAATCGTTTGGTATCGGAGACGGTACAGATATTTGCCCGAGCGAGACCGCCCATTTTGTTTTACCCACTCCTTGCTATCCTGCCAAACATGTCGAGTCAGAATCTTTTGTTTGTTCCTTGAACGTGTACATTGGGAAAGCAGCGGGCAGTCCTTGCAAATCTCAGGGGCCGACTTGTACTGTCGGTAACCCTCCCGGTCTGTCGTAGCATAAGGCAACTCTTGTTTTTGTGGACAGATATACAAGTCGCGCTCTCGGTCATACTTAAATCGCCACTTGGCGATCAAACCTTTTACTGGGGTATAGCTTCGACCACCAATGACGGCATAAATTCTACGAATATGGAGTTTCTTGCAGATATCTGCTGTGTAATAACCGGCATCTAGGGCAACGGCTTCCAATGTTTTGTCAAACTCAAATTTCTTTATTTGCAGTTCAAGCCGCTCAAGATAAGGTTTCGAGTCATGGACATTTCCCGGTGTAATATGTACATCGGTAATAATATTGTATTTATGATCGACCGTCCGGTGATCCAAATAGAAGAAGCCTTCCGGCTTGCCATCGCGTACCATGTACCCGCTCTCGGGGTCCGTTGTACTCACTTTCGTCTCCTTTGTCTGGGTCACCTCCTTCCGAGGCTTTAAAGCTTTTTTCCATGAGCTTCCCGATCGGCCTGAACGGCCTCGTCCAAATCGTCCAGATAGGTTTTGACGCTCTTTTCGACTTCTTGTTTAATGAATTTACGCTTGTTGGCATTGGCTTTAAGGTGGGTTGAATCCGTGATGAGTACGCGGCCTGCAACCATCCGAAGTTCAATAGCTTTGAATACAATATGGTCAAAGATTTCTTGGACAACATCGCTATCCTGAAGTCGCTTGCGATTCAAGCTCAAGGTGCTGTGATCCGGAACGCGATCTGTCAAACCCAATCCGACAAACCAGCGATAGGCCACGTTGAGTTGAATCTCCTGCTCGAGCTGGCGTTCAGAACGAATGCCGTACAAATAGCCAATGAACATCATTTTGAAGAGCATGATCGGATCGACCGAAGGGCGGCCGTTATCTTCACAGTAATATGGCTTCACTTTTTCAAGGATAAAGGAAAAGTCAATGTGTTTGTGGATCTTGCGGAGCAAATGATTTTGAGGCACGAGTTCTTCCAAACAAACGAATTCGTAGCTGTTTTGCACATTCGGATTAGAGCGAAGCATGCAACCACCGCCTTGTTAGGATAACAATATTATA
>NZ_JAHNZO010000078.1 GCF_018998565.1 Paenibacillus oleatilyticus
ATCGGTGTTGAGCCCACCGGGCATTACTGGCTCAATCTCGCCTTCTGGCTTCAAGAAAGGCAACTCGAGCTTGTTCTCGTTAATCCTTTTCATGTCAAACGCAATAAGGAAAATAGAGATAACTCCCCCACGAAAAACGATGTCAAGGACGCCCTTGTCATTGCCGATATGGTGAAGAACGGTTATTACTCCGAGGTTCGTATGCTGGCTGAGTCCTATCAGGAGATTCGGCAGTTGGTTCATGCCCGTGAGTTCATCCTAAAGCAATCCGGTGCTGTAAAAAACCAAATTCATCGTTGGGTCGATATGCATTTTCCCGAGCTCGGCCTTGTCTTTAAGGACGTGACGTGCAAAACAGCCTTAGCGACACTTGCTTTGTTTCCACTGCCATCTGACATTCGCGACCTATCTCCGACCTTTATCGTCTCTCAATGGAAAAAGAAGCTCAAACGAGCGAGCTTGAGCACCGCTAAAGCCTTAATCGAATCGGCCAAGCGCTCTACAGGGCTCCCCGGATGCTCCATATCTTCCAAGGTCTGCGTTCATCTGCTATTAAGACAGCTGGATTTCTTTCAGCAGCAGCTCGCTGAACTGGAAGAGAAACTGGGAGTCCAGATTCAATTGATTCCAACCACTCCTTCACTTCGTACGTTTAAAGGGATCAGCGATATAACGCTGGCTACCCTGTATAGCGAAGCCGGTGATCTTAGACAATTCCAGCACGGATCGCAGCTTCTTCGGTTGGCCGGTTTACATCTATCTGAGAATAGCTCAGGGCTTCGTAAAGGAGAAGTAACCATTACCAAACGTGGCAGACCTGGCCTTCGTCGCATCTTATTTTTAACCGTTTTGCATCTAGTCGCTGCCAATCCAGAATTTAAGGCACTTCACGAACACAATAAGCATGTCAAGAAAATGAAGGGAATGCAGTCTTTGATGAAGCTTTGCGGAAAACTCGCTCGCATCCTAGTTGCCCTGGCAAAGGGTAACCAAGCCTATCTGCCGGAAAAAGTTAAGACCCTGGCTGCATAAGTAATCCTTGAACCACCGTAACATTCATCGTCATTTGGCTCATTCGCAGGATTCTACAAAGAAAGCGCGGCGTACCGACTACGTTTCCGCCTAAAGGGCACAGACCCGTTTTCAAAGAGTTGTCGGACTCCATCCCTTGGGTAGGTGTAACGAAGGAATGTAAGGGGATAAACCCGTTGAGACATGGGAGGGCGAGCCCCCAGGGATAGATGGAGAATGCGCAGAGAAATGGGACTATATGGTATTTTAATTGGATACCTTTATTTCTCTATGCATACAATTCCCGAACGTCTGGTCCAGTCCCTTCGTTACTTTATTCAAAAGTTTCAGCATGAATAAAATCCTGCGAATGAGCGAGATAGAACGAGAAAACAGCATCATACTGAGGGAGGCGGACGTAAA
>NZ_JAHNZO010000079.1 GCF_018998565.1 Paenibacillus oleatilyticus
ATATGCTCGATATTTCAGGAATTAAATTAATTATTCAAGCGAGCCCTTTAAAAACAGAGCTTTGTCGACAGCCTGAGCCGGAGGCTTAGGCTTCCGGCTGTTTTTTTATTTAGTTCCCCAGCCAAGGCAATGGTTTTCTCGGTTTCGCCGAGCGGGCTGACTGCCGGCGATTGCGCTCAATCAGGCTGCTGATCGCGGCACGCGCCGAGCTTTGCTTCTTTTTCTGTTTCGGGGGACGAGCCGCTTTTGGTTCGGACCTGGTATCGGTTTGCGAAATGACCGCCTTTTCAGAAGGGGCGCTCTTTCTTGACGCCTCTTCGCCTTCTCTCCCCTTGTCGTCTGCCTGCGGGTGCTCCCAAGGATAAGGACTTCCGTACGGAGATACCGCAGGGCTTACATAGCCCGGATATGACGGAAACCCCGGGTATCCGTGGAACGGAACGACCGGTTCACAGAATAAAGGTCCCGGACCGGCAAACGGCATGAGCGGATATTCGTCCGGCGGATGGCCATAGGGCTGGAACGGACCGTGGAAATACGGCTGCGGCAGAGGCGGCTCGAGCGAAATCGGCGCTGTCTGGGACCATTGAGGTACGAAAGAAGCCTGCTCAGGCATCTGCGCAAAGGAAGGCGATTTCGGCGGCAACGCGTAAGGCAAATCCGCCAGCCCCCCTCCGCAGCCGCAGCCGCTTTTAACAACCGGCGGGTGACCGGTAGATAAAGACGGGTATGCCGGTGGCGCTGCCGGAGCCGTAAAATATGGCATCGTCCCTGTGCCGGGCATTTGCGGAATCGGCGGAAGCTCCGGTTCCTTCCCAACGTTTTCTTTGCCTTTTCCGTAGGGCTGCTGCGGCGGCTGAGCCAATGCTCCGACAGCGGGAACATTGTATTGCTGGAACAGAGACGCTGAAGGCTGCGGCGGCTGGGATCCAAACTGAAACGGTTGGTACCCGGGCTGCGGCTGAGCGACTTCATACGGATTTAGAGCCGGCTCGCTTGGCTTGCCCTTCTGCGCCGCTTGGAACGGCTGTGGCGCCTCGTACGGCTGCGGCTTTTGCGCTGCGCTAAACGGCTGCGGCATCGGCTCCGGCTTGCCTTTCTGCGCCGCTTGGAACGGCTGTGGCGCCTCGTACGGCTGCGGCATCGGCTCCGGCTTGCCCTTCTGCGCCGCTTGGAACGGCTGTGGCGCCTCGTACGGCTGCGGTTTTTGCGCTGCGCTAAACGGCTGCGACATCGGCTCAGGCTTGCCTTTCTGCGCCGCTTGGAACGGCTGTGGCGCCTCGTACGGCTGCGGCTTTTGCGCCGCGCTAAACGGTTGCGGCATCGGCTCCGGCTTGCCTTTCTGCGCCGCTTGGAACGGCTGTGGCGCCTCGTACGGCTGCGGCTTTTGCGCTGCGCTAAACGGCTGCGGCATCGG
>NZ_JAHNZO010000007.1 GCF_018998565.1 Paenibacillus oleatilyticus
CCCGCGAGCTGGCGCAGGCGCTCGCGGAAGGGCTCTGGCTCGGCGCGTACCGCATGCCGAGCTATGCCGCCGCCGGCGGGGCGCAGCCGCCCGCGCTGCGGGAAGTCGCCCTGCTGCACGGCAGGGCGGAGGCCCCGGAGACGCTCGCGGGACTCGAGCGTGCGGTCTTCGCCGCGGAAGCGCTGGCGCTGGCGACGAACTATGCCCGCGACCTCACGAACCTGCCCGGCAACTATTTGGTGCCGGAGACGCTCGCGCGGGAAGCGCAGACCTTGGCCGCCCGGTACGGGATGGAATGCACGGTGCTCGACGAGCACGGCATTCGCGAGCAGGGCATGGGCGGCCTGGAGGCCGTCGGCAAGGGCAGCGTGAACCCGCCGCGCATGATTGCCGTCCACTATCGGGGGACGGCGGAGGAGAACGCCGAAGTGATCGGCCTTGTCGGTAAAGGCATCACCTTCGATACCGGCGGCATCTCGCTCAAGAAGCCGGAAGGGATGGAAGAGATGATCAGCGACATGGGCGGAGCCGCCGTGCTGCTCGGTCTGATCCATGCGCTCGGCCGGCTCAAGCCATCGGTCAATGCGGTGATCGTCATTCCGGCGGCCGAGAACATGCCTTCCGGCTCGGCCTTTAAGCCTGGCGACGTCATTACGGCGATGAACGGCCAGACGATCGAAGTGCTCAACACGGACGCCGAAGGGCGGATCGTATTAGCGGACGGTGTGCTGTATACGAAATCGCTCGGGGCGACGCGCCTGATCGATATCGCGACGCTGACCGGCGCGGTGCTGGTTTGCTTCGGCGACGTGGCGACCGGAGCCGTTGCGAATGACGAGCCAATGCTGCAGGAGCTGCTGTCCGCCGCCAAGCGGGCGGGGGAAAAGGTGTGGCCTTTGCCGAACTATCCGGAATATCACGACATGCTGAAGAGCCAAGTGGCCGATATCCGGAACTCTACCTCGCGCGACCGCTGGGCCGGCAGTATTACGGGCGGGCTGTTCATCGGCTTTTTCGCCGGGGAGACGCCTTGGGTGCATTTGGATACGGGCGGCACGGCATGGCTGTGGAGCGAACGGGGGACGGAGCCGCTGGGCGGCACGGGGGCGATGGTGCGCACGTTAAGCGGCTATCTGTGCCATTCCGTATTGAACGGGTAGATCCAGGCGAAACGCAAAAAAGCGGATTCCGCAGCGGCGCTGTTGCGTACGCTTGGAAATCCGCTTTTTTGCGATCCAATAAAGCAGAGACTGCGGTCGCTCCGGCAATTAAGCCTGAAGCTGTTTGCCCTCGTTCGCCGTTACCGCGCCGGGCGTAACCATCACCTTCATCGCCGCTTCCTCCAGATCGGCCATCCGAATGAGCAGCCGCGACACTTCGTCGGTCGTATAAGACAGGCTGCGGGTCCGCTCGGCCAATTGCGGGAGGTCGATGCCGATCCACCCCTGCTTGCGGGGATGGAGGGACAGGTCAAAGGGAAGTACGGCCAGCGCCGCTTCGGTGCTGTCGGAGCCGCCCGCCGCTTTGGCTTCCGGCGCTCCGGTAGATTCACTACTCCCCATACTGTTTAAGTGAAAATACAGCTTGCGGCTATGATTCCAACGAATAAACCCGGGCTTGAACGCGATGGTCAGCACCGGATCGCCGCCGATGGTTTGTTTTACGAACCGGACCCCGGCTTTCGGCTTCAAGCGAATGTATTGAATCCGTCCCAAGTCTGGCAAAAATATGACGATCGCGACCGGCAGCGCGCTGGCCGCATACAAGTAGACGATGGATTCATAGTAAACCGAGAGCCCAAGCAGACCGATAAATACAATAACGGATAATACGAGCAACCACTTGTTTGATTTAAACATGAATGTAAATCCCCCAGATGATCAGGCATTTTCAAAAAAACAGCCGACACTCCTATTCTACCATAACCTTTACAGCCTTTGAAAGCGATCAGCCTGTTCGCGGATTGTCAATTTTTTGTAAGGATCGCGTCGGCACTCCGGTTCATTGCTGTACCGCCGGAGATCAATTGTAACATCAACCAACCATATATCGGGGGGACATCCGAATGAAACGCAAAATCGGCATCATCGGGCTGGGAGATATCGCCCAAAAAGTATATTTGCCGCTATTATCCGCGAGCGAGAAAGTCGATATCGTGGGGCTGTCCAGCCGTTCGATGTCGACTGTAGACCGAATCGGCGAACAGTACCGGATCTCCGGAAGATACGCTTCCCTCGCGGAAATGCTGCGTCAGGCCAAACCGGAGGCGGTATTCGTCCACAGTCCGACAGAAACGCACGATACGATCGTGACGACATGCTTAAAGGAGGGAATTCACGTCTACGTCGATAAGCCTCTCGCTTACGACATCGAAGCTTCGGAACGGATGGCGGCCTATGCCGCCGAACGCGGGCTGCTGCTTGCCGTCGGGTTCAACCGCCGCTTTGCGCCGCTGTATGTGCACGCCAAGCGATGGATGGAGGAAGGGGGCGGCTTCGATCTGGTGACGGCGGCGAAACACCGGACGAAGCTGCAAAGCCACAGCGCCAAGCACACGCTGTACGACGACTTGATTCACATGCTCGATTTATTGCTGTGGCTTGGCGGAGACGCTTTTGACATGGCGTCGTACCGGCAGCGCACCGATCAGGAAGGACGGCTTTTGTTCGGAGCGGGAACCTTGACTTTCGGCCATGGCGCATCCGCATCCTCCTCGCCGGACTCGGCAGTTGCGCAGTTCAGCATGGTACGCCAAGCGGGAGCCGATCTGGAACAGTTGGAGCTGCACGGAAGCGGCCGGTCCGCCGAAGTGCTGAACATGGAAACCGCCGTATGGAGAACAGCGGGCGCTTCCCCTCAAGAGCAAACGTTCGGAAGCTGGGATTCGATCTTGCGCCGCCGGGGGTTTGCCGATGCGGTGGATCATTTCCTGGAATGCATAGCTGACCCTTCGCGCTGCACGATTCGCGCCGACCGGACGTTACCGGCTCACCGCCTGGTGGAAAAGCTTTTCCCGGAATGAAATGAAGCGGGGACTACGTCAGGTTGACATGTCGAAGGAGGTGTCTGCTTTTTATGGAGCAAGAGTCCCTGATCAAGCACTGCTTTACCTATGCCCCCGGCGGTATTGCAATCATTTCGGCGGAGGGATATTTTATCAGGGTCAACCCCGCGTTCGGCCGCCTGCTGGGCTACGCCGAAGACGAGCTGGCGAACCGGCTGGAGAAGCAGTTTACTTATCCGAAGGACCCCGGCGTTAAGGAGGCAGCCGCCCCGCTGCTTGAGTCTGGCGCCGCATCCGGGATAGCGGTGGTCAAACGCTACCTGCGCAAGGACGGCGGTACGGTCCGGGTAAAACTCGACGTCATCCTCATCCGCGATCAAAACGGGTCGTATGCCGGTTTCTGCGCCTATGCCTCGGAATGGCCGGAAGCTGAGGAACCGAAGATGCTCCAAGCGGCGGAGCTGTACGAGATGGTCTCGGAGCATACCCGCGACGTCGTCTCTTACGGGATTGACGGTGTGCTGCAGTTCGTTTCCCCGGCTTCGCTCAAGCATCAGCTTGGCTTCGAACCGGAGGAACTGATCGGAAAGCACGCCTCCGAATTCATCCATCCGGACGATCTTGAGTCTTTGGGAGAACAAACCTTTCGGGAATCCGATTCGTTCATCTGCCGGATTCGCCACAAGCAGGGGTATTACGTCTGGTTTGAAGTTTCCGTGAAGCGGGTCGCCGACCCGGAAGGACTCCAAGTGAAAGAAATCTATATCGGCCGGGACGTTACGGAACGGGAGCGGGCGCAGGCAGCGCTTCGCCATAGCGAGCAGAATCTGGCGCAATCGCAGCGCATCGCCCGTTTGGGCAGCTTTGAATGGGACGAGCTATCCGGCAAAATGCTGTTGTCGGGCGAGCTGCGCCGCATTTTACAAACCGATCTGCATGCAAACATAACGTGCGAGGAGCTGATGGCCCGCATTCACCCGAATGACCGGGAGGCGGCGCGGCAGTCGATGCGGCGAGCGTTGACCGGACGCGAAGTTGAAGTCGAATGCAGAATTGTTCTGAACGACGGGACGGTCAAGTTCATTCGGATTCAAAGCGCTACGACATTGACCTCGAAAGGAAGACCGCTTCGGATCAGCGGGACGATCCAGGATATTACGGGCCAGAAGCTGATGCTGCAAATGCTTGAAGAAAGCGTAGACCGGTATACGTCGCTCAAAAAATATAATTTGGACGCGATCGTCTCGCTCAATAAGAGCGGGATCATCACGTCGGCCAACCCTGCGGCCGAAACCATTACCGGCTACTCCGTACTGGAGCTGATTGGCATGCCTTTTGCCGATTTGCTGGCACCGGAAGAAGAGGAAGCGCATACGCTGCTTCATAAAATCATGCACGAAGGCGCCTTGTCCGGCATGGAAATGCAGATCGTCCGCAAGTCGGGTGAGCCAGTCTATCTGGTTGCAACGCCGGCCCCGATCTACGTCAACCGAAAGCAGGTCGGCTGTTACCTTATCGCCAAGGATATTACGGAGCAGAAGCGGAAGGACGAGCTCCTGCTCAAGTCCGAGAAGCTGACGATTGCCGGGCAGCTTGCCGCAGGGGTCGCTCACGAAATCCGCAATCCGCTGACGGCGCTCAAAGGCTTCGTTCAGCTGATGGGCCGCTCGGAGCACAGCTATTCGCAATATTTGCCGGTTATGAAGGAGGAGCTGGAGCGGATCGAGATGATTATCAGCGAGCTGCTGATGCTGGCCAAGCCGCAAGCCGTGCAAATGAAAATCACCGACCTCGCCGTGCTCGTTCAAGAGGTCGTGATGCTGACGGGCGCGCAGGCGACGCTTCTTAACATCGAGATCCGCTTCTTTCCAACCTGCGAGCCGCTGCCGATTCGCTGCGATCCGAATCAGATCAAGCAGGTGTTCGTCAACTTTTTGAAAAATGCATTCGAGTCGATGCCGCGAGGGGGGACGATTGACGTAAGTATGGAGGCCGTGGGGCAGGGACTTGCCTTGGTTCGCATTGCCGATCAGGGCTGCGGCATTTCGCAGGAGCAGCTGCGGCAGATCGGCGAGCCGTTCTATTCGACCAAAGAAGCGGGGACGGGACTCGGCCTGCTCGTCAGCCACAAAATTATCGAGCATCACAAGGGCCGAATTCACATCGCCAGCGAGGTGGGCGTTGGCACGACGATTCAGGTCACGCTGCCAATCCACCGTTAGCAGTCGGCAGGTGCACTTTAAGGTGAAGCCGGTTGAGCCACCACAATGTGCAGCCCCCCTTTTACGGGTATACTAGAAGGAGAAGACGCAGCGTGAAAAGGAGGCGTAGTTTATGACGACGGATAATAAGATAGCGCAGCCGGAAGCGGGAGGACCTGCGCCGGAGCGTGTGCCTCCCGGCCAGAAGGTGACGGAAGGCTTTCCCGTGCTGCATTATGGCGAAATTCCTTACTACAACGACATGGGCAAATGGAGTCTGCGCCTGTTCGGGCTGGTGGACGAGGAGCTGACGCTGAGCTATAAACAGTTTTTGGCGCTGCCGCGCCGGGAGTTCCGCAACGACATCCACTGCGTCACGACCTGGTCCAAGCTGGACAATGTCTGGGAAGGCGTGGCCGTAGCGACGCTGATGGAGCGGATCAAGCTGAAGCCGGAAGCGCAGTACGTGATGCTGCACGCCGAGCACGGGTGGAGCACGAACCTGCCTTTGGCGGATTTCCTGCGCGACACGACGTTTCTCGGTATTCGGCATAACGGCGTGCTGCTGTCGCCGGAGCACGGCTATCCCGTGCGCGCGGTCGTCCCGCACCTGTACTTCTGGAAAAGCGCCAAATGGCTGCGCGGCATCGAATTTATGGAGAAGGACAAGCCGGGCTTTTGGGAACGGAACGGGTATCATATGTATGGCGATCCTTGGGCCGAGGAAAGGTACGATTTTGATTGACGGAGCACAAAGCTCCGAAAAGACCGGCATCTGTAACGACAGGTGCCGGTTTTACGTTTGGCTTCCTGGCTTCATCCGCGCTCTGTAATGTCTCTCATTAATCAGGCATGTACCCCTGTTGGGACAAAATTGCTATCCTTTAAAATAATCGTAAATCGTGTTCATTAAGGGATAAGTCTTTTAAGGGAGACATTTTACGATTGGCGGTGGACGGGAAAGTATGAGGAAAAAATCAATTCTGTACAAACCGATCATTGCGGTCACCGGCAGCTCCGGTAAAACGACAACCAAAGAAATGATTGCCGCGGTATTGAAGAAACGTTGGAGAATCTTCAAATCGCCCCAAAATCGAAATGCCGTGTCGGCTACCAAAAGGCATGCAAAATTGCTCCGTTCTGTTCACCGGGCCGTTGTATTGGAATATGGCATGCAATATTACGGAAATATCAAACGCCACTGCCACTATATTCGTCCTAATATAGGCGTTATCACCAACATTGGAAAGGCCCATATCGGCAATTTTGGCGGCCGAATTCAAGGTGTGGCCAAGGCAAAGTCGGAATTAATCCGTTACATGAAATCGACAGGGACCTTATGGTTGAACGCCGATGACCAGTATTCCAAACTGCTGCGAACGAAGGGATTCAAGGGCCGCATCGTGCGAATCGGAATCCGCAACAAAGCTGTTTACCGGGCGTCTCAAATCCATAACGGTAAACGTGGAATGACATTCCGGGTGAAGCTTGACGGGAAAGAACACCGTTTTTATATCCCTATTTTAGGTAGGCATAATATTTATAACGCGTTGTTTGCCATTGGCATTTCTCATCGTTTAGGTTTTACACCGAAGCAGATCCAGAACGGCCTCAAAAGCTATGAAAAGCCAAAAAGACGGCTGTACGTCTACAACTTGAGAAGAGGCATAAGATTAATCGATGATTCTTACAGCGCAAATCCGGACGCGGTAAAAGCCGCCCTTGATGTATTGTACGTTACCGGCAAAAACAAAAAAATTGCCGTACTGGGTTCCATGTCGGAATTAGGCGCATATGCAGTTAAAGGCCATAACGAAATAGGAAGATATGCAGCGCGAAAAAACATCACCCATATATTCGCAATCGGAAAACATGCCTCACAGATTATCGCTGGAGCCAAGCTAGCAGGCTTTCCCGCCAAAAGCTTGCACAGCTTCGTCTCCAGGGCGCAGCTTCACAAGGCATTGGCTCGTGTTATACAACCGGGCACGACTATTCTTGTAAAAGGGTCAAATCAGATGAGGATGGACAAAACAGTAGCGTATTTGAAGCAAATTTATTTCAGAAGCAGATAGAATGCATGAATCGTGAAATGACCGGCGTTCGTATCGGACGCCGGTTTTTGTATGGTCACATTTGGCGCACCTTATTTCTATTTTTTTCGTATGGTTGTGTTTACATTTGTATTTCCCCGTGTTGCCGCAATACTGTGATCAATGTCATTCCGATCGGGGTGGAAGAACGGTAACATAAATGATAATAGATCTCAGGGAAAGGGATGTTTTTCATGCCATATCAAAACATATTAACCGCATTCGACGGCTCGGCATTATCGGTAAAAGCGTTGGAAAAGGCCATAAAATTTGCTCAAGATCATGCCGCGAGGCTTGAAGTAATTCATGTCTGTCACATTCCCGTTCCCGTGTTCGGAGGGCCGCTGTATGCCGCACCGTTCAACGAGGAGAAAGATTACTTGCTCGCCGCCCAAGCTATGATCGATGAAGCCAAACGCTTAACCTCGCCGCTGCCTGAGGTCAACGTGATCCTGAAGCAGGGAGAGCCGGCTCTTGCCATTCTGGAATACGCCGAAGAAAGCGGAAGCGACCTGATCATTATGGGAAGCAGAGGACTAAGCGGCCTGCGCGAGTTTGTTCTTGGCAGCGTCAGCCATCATGTGGTTCAGCACTCCAAAGTTCCGGTGCTGATTGTCAAGTAGCTCGGTTCAACGCACCTGCAAGGTGCTTTTTTTATCTCTAAAAGCAGGGCCGCAGTCGATCCAAAAAGTTTACTCTCCCATGCTCATTTCCGGGTATAATGGGGATAACTAGCCAAGAAACGGGGGATGCGGATGCAGCACTTAACCTTGCTGCTCATGGAGCGGATGGGCTTGCTATTGTTGATCACGTTCATCCTTACCCGAATCCCGCAGTTCCGTTACCTGCTCGACCGGAGGCCGGATTGGAAGACCGGATTGACGTTTTCGCTCGTTTTCGGTCTGGTCAGCATCGGAGGCACGTACGCCGGGGTGACGATTACCGGAGAGAGGGTCGACTCTTCCTTTTTGGTGGCTTCCCTTCAGCCGGAGGAGGCGATGGCGGATTCGGCGCTGATCGGGGTGATGGTGGCCGGTCTGCTTGGCGGGGTCGCTGTAGGCACGGGGGCAGGTCTCATCTCCGGCATTCACGCTTACAGCCTGGGCGGAATTACTGGCATAGCCGATGCGGTGTCTACGCCGATTCTGGGGCTCTTGGCCGGACTGGTCGCCCGCTTCTTTGCCGAAGAAAGAGTCATCGCGCCGGTGAAGGCGCTGTTTATTAGCGTATTCGCTCCCATCCTGCAAATGGGCGTTGTACTGATCGTGAACGAATCTTCGCCTGCCGCGATCCGTACAGTGGATCTCATCGGAATACCGATGGTGGCGGCCACCAGCGTAGGGGTCGGCATTTTGGTCGCGATGATTCAGGCGGCGATGAAGGAGGAGGAGCGGGCTGCCGCCTCCGAGACGCAGCGGGCGCTGCATATCGCGGAAATGGCGCTTCCGTTTCTTAAGCAGGGGCTGACCTTCGAGACCGCCGAAGCGGCGGCCAATGTGCTGCGCCGCGAGCTTCGCGCCAGTGCGGTCGCCATTACGGATACGAAGCAAATCTTGGCGCATGCAGGCACAGGGATGATGCCGGGCATCCAGGGAACGCCGATCGCTTCGGAGTTGTCGAGGAAGGCGGTCCAAACCGGGGAGATTCAGATTGCCCGAACGAAGGAGCAGATTCAGCCGCATCACCCGGCGATCGGCGCGGCGATTATCGTTCCGATTCGAAGCGGGGGTCAAGTCGCGGGATTAATTAAATTGTATTATCCCGGCGTCAGGCAGATCCGCCCGGTGGAGGAGGCTTTTGCCCAGGGGCTGAGCAAGCTGATCTCGATTCAGCTCGATATCGCGATGGCGGAGCAGCTGAGAAGCTTGATGAAGGATGCAGAGTTGAAAGCGCTTCAAGCGCAAATTAACCCGCACTTTTTGTTCAATACGCTTAATGCGATCGTCACGCTGATTCGGATCAAGCCCGAAGCGGCCAGACGGGTTACCGTGCAGCTCGGGCATTACATGCGCATGAACCTGACGATGACCCAAGCGCCGCTGGTCCCGCTGTATAAGGAATTGGAGCATCTTCATACGTACCTCGGTATCGTGAATATCCGGTTCGAGGACCAGCTTTCCGTCGATTGTCAGTGCGATCCCGGCCTGGAGTCCGTATCCATCCCGCCCTCCACGCTTCAGCCGCTGGTCGAAAACAGCATCCATCACGGCTTTCAAGGGCGGACGGACAGGGGCGACATTCATGTCGAGCTCCGTCGCGTAGCGGACGGGGTTCGCATTGTGGTCAAGGACAACGGCAATGGTTTTCCGGCGGACGTATTGGAGACGCTGGGGGCTTCCCCAGTCACGGGCGGCGGGAGCGGGAGCACGGGCATCGGAGTCTATAACGTGAACCGGCGGCTGATCCACCTGTTCGGCCCGGAGGCCGGGCTGAAATTTTCCAATCCGCCCGAGGGAGGGGCGCGCATCGAATGTACGATACCTTATCAAGCGGAGGAAAGGCGTGAAGCGACAGATGAAAGTAATGATCGCAGAGGATGAGCGGCTGGCGCGGGAGGAGCTGACTTATTTATTGTCCCGGGAGCGGGATGTCGAGCTGCTGCCTTTTGCTGCGAGCGGGGTCCAACTGCTGGAGCTGGCAGCGGTGCACAAGCCGGATGTCGTCTTTCTCGACATTCACATGCCTGGTCTGGATGGGGTGCAGACCGCACACAAGCTGATGGATGTCGAGCCGCGGCCGCATATTGTTTTTGCTACGGCTTACGAGCAGTATGCCGTGGAAGCGTTCCGTCTGGAAGCGGTGGATTATTTGTTAAAGCCTTACGACGAGGAACGTCTTCGTCAAACGCTGCAAAAAATACGCAAAATGCGGACTCCCTCCGAAGGAACGGCGATCCCGCCCGCTGCCGCGACGGCTTCACTGGCTTCGGATGGGGCGATCCGGTCCCGGAGTGCATTCAAGCCGAAGTTGCTCATCGATGACGGCAGCCGTATGGTAGTGGTCGAGCCTGCGAAGATCAGCTATGCGGTCAAGGAAGAGAAGCTGACGCAAATTCATATGGCCGACGGGCAGGTGCATGCGACCCGGCAAACGCTTCAGGAGCTCGAGGAGAAGCTGACCGGGTATGCTTTTTTCCGGACGCACCGCAGCTACTTGGTGAACGTGGACCGCATCGATGAAATCGAGCCGTGGTTTAACGGCGCTTACAACGTCGTCTTGAAGGATGCCGGGCGGAGTAAAGTGCCTTTGTCCAGAGTGGCGGCCAAGGAATTGATCAAGCGGCTGCAGGGAGACTAGCAGACCGGGAAAGGCCGCCGTTCAGGACGGCTTTTATCCGTTTGAGGGACGTTTTTTGACATTTCGCGCCGAAGTTCAAGTGATCCGTACATTCCTATGCTACAATTATAAAGCGCTTACAAGTAAATTACTGGGATCTGGGACCGATGAATAAAGCATCCCGGTTCCGATAGCGCGGCGGCCGGTACTTCCGGCAGACGTTAGACCAAGAGCGACGATCAATCTTTGCAGGAGGGAAAACTAATGAAAGAACAATCCCGAAGGAATGCTTACAGCGAAATCGTACGCTCCGATACGTTTCGCAGGCTGATGGTCCAGAAGAAACGTTTTATCCTGCCGATGTCGATCTTTTTCCTCGTGTTCTACTTCGTTCTTCCGGTCCTGACCTCGTATTCTCAAGTGCTGAACACCAAAGCGGTCGGTTCGATCACGTGGGCATGGATTTTCGCTTTCGCGCAATTTATTATGACCTGGGTGCTGTGTTCGCTGTATACCCGCAAGGCGGTCGAGTTCGACGCCTTGGCCGAACAGATCAAAGACGAATCCAAAACGAGCCTGCGGAAGGTGGGGTAGCCGATGATGAATACGGCCTTTCTCTTGTTTCTGATCATCGTGGCGGGAACGCTGGTCATTACGTATTATGCGGCCAAAAAAACAAAGACCGCCAGCGAATTTTACACCGCCGGGGGCGGGTTAACGGGTTGGCAGAACGGTCTGGCCATAGCGGGCGACTACATGTCTGCGGCTTCGTTCCTGGGGATCGCCGGCATGGTGGCGCTGTTCGGCTTCGACGGCTTCTTTTACAGCATCGGCTTTCTGGTTGCGTACCTTGTCGTGCTATATTTGGTCGCGGAACCGCTGCGCAATCTGGGAAAATATACGATGGCGGATATGATCGCGGCCCGTTTCGACAACAAGAAAGTACGGGGCGTGGCGGCGTTGAATTCGATCACGATCTCGATCTTTTATATGATCGCCCAATTGGTCGGCGCCGGAGCCTTGATCAAACTGCTGCTTGGTCTCGAATATTCGACCTCGGTCTTGATCGTCGGCGCGCTGATGACCGTCTACGTCGTCTTCGGCGGGATGACAGCCACGAGCTGGGTACAGATCATCAAGTGCGTGCTGCTGATGGCGGGAACGTTCATCATATCGCTGATTGTGTTTGCCAAATTCGATTTTAATCTCCTTCATATGTTTGATGCGATGGCCACGGCCACGCCGCTGAAAGAAGCTTTCCTGAATCCGGGCAACAAGTTTACGAACGGGCTGGATACGATCTCGCTCAATCTGGCGCTCGTGCTCGGCACCGCGGGCCTGCCGCATATTTTGATCCGCTTTTTTACGGTAAAAGACGCCCCGACCGCAAGGAAGTCCGTGGTTGTCGCGACTTGGGTTATCGGGCTGTTCTATGTCATGACGATTTTCCTCGGCTTCGGCGCGGCTGCTTTTGTCGGGAAGGATGTGATCGTGCAGGCGAACGCGGCCGGCAACATGGCGGCCCCGCTGCTGGCTAAGGCACTCGGAGGAGACTTCCTGTTCGCTTTCGTCTCGGCGGTAGCGTTCGCTACGATTCTGGCGGTCGTCGCCGGTCTCGTGCTCTCGGCAGCCTCGGCCTTCGCGCACGACTTCTACAGCCATATTTTGCGTAAGGGGAAGGCGACGGAAAAGGAGCAGGTAAGGTCTGCGAAGCTGGCCTCTGTCGGGGTCGCGATTATTTCGATTATACTGGCGCTGTTTGCCCAGAAGCTGAACGTTGCTTTTCTGGTCTCGTTGGCCTTCGCCGTCGCTGCAAGCGCCAATCTGCCGGTCCTTGTGTTCACCGTGTTCTGGCGCAGATTCAATACCGCCGGCGCCGTGACGGGAATGCTCGTAGGCTTGATCAGCTCGTTGATTCTGGTGTTGGTCAGCCCCAACGTGTTTGACCCGGTCGCAGGGAAAGCAATACTCGTCGGAGAGCCGCTGATTTCGCTGACGAATCCGGGCATCATCTCGATCCCGATCGGATTCGTGGGCGCCATCGCCGGAACCTTGCTGTCCTCCAAGCGCAACGACGAGAAGTACGATGAGATTCTGGTAAAAGCGAATACGGGCATGCAAGAGGTCGTGTGAGTTGAAGAGAATAAGGTGGTTCGGGAGTCGTGCGGGCGCACGGCTCCTTTTTCTCGTTGTCCGGTTGACTGTTATACCCCTATGGGTATATTATATACCCCACAGGGTATTTAATATTTTATAGAAAAGGACTGATGATTACCGTGCCTAAAAATATTGTCATCGTTGGCGGAGTGGCGGGCGGCGCTACGGCGGCGGCCCGATTAAGACGTTTGAACGAGCACGATTCGATCACGATGTTCGAACGCGGGGAGCATATTTCGTTTGCCAATTGCGGGCTGCCTTATTATATCGGGGGGACGATTGCATCCCGCGACAAGCTGCTGCTTCAATCGCCGCGGGGGATGAAAGACCGGTTTGGCATCGACGTTAAGGTGCGAACGGAAGTGACGGCGATCGACCGGGCGGGCAAAAAAGTCCGGGTGAAGCAGCTGGATACCGGAGAAGAAACGGAATATCCTTACGATGTTCTCGTCTTATCGCCGGGGGCGAAGCCCATCGTGCCGGAAATTCCCGGCTTAACTGAGGCGGAAGCGGTGTTCACGCTGCGCAATATTCCCGATACGGATCGGATTCACGGCTGGCTTGACGAGCACAAGCCGGGTCATGCCGCCATTATCGGCGGAGGGTTTATCGGCGTCGAAATGGCCGAAAACCTGCGCCATCGCGGTCTTGAAGTGACGCTGGTGGAGCGGAACGGACAGGTGCTGGGGCCGCTTGACCCCGAGATGGCCAAGCCGGTGGAACGGCACATGCGTCTCCAAGGAGTCGATCTTGTGCTTGGTGCGTCCGTCGTCGCGATCGAAGATCGCGGGAAAACGCTGCGCCTGTCCTCGGGGCAAGTTCTCCGGACGGACATGCTGCTGCTGGCGATCGGCGTGACGCCGGAGAGTGGATTGGCCCGTGAAGCGGGGCTTGAGCTTGGTGTAAGAGGAGCCATCCGTGTAAACGAGCGGCTGCAAACGAGCGATCCGTCCATCTACGCGGTCGGCGATGCGATCGAAGTCAAAGACCGGACGCTCGGCTTCGAAACGGTGGTGCCGCTTGCTTGGGGGGCCAACCGTCAAGGGCGGCTGGTTGCAGACGCGATTCAAGGGCGGAAAGCGTCTTACCCCGGGGCTTACGGAACGGCGATTGTCCGAGCGTTCGACCTGACCGCGGCCGTCACCGGGGTGAATGAGAAGACGTTGAACAAGCTGGGGGTTCCGTATGAGGCTATCCATATCCATCCGGCCTCCCACGCCGGGTATTATCCCGGAGCTGCGCCGCTGTCGCTCAAGCTGCTGTTCGATAAAGCAAGCGGTGCGATTTATGGCGCGCAAGCTGTCGGGCAGGATGGGGTAGACAAGCGGATCGACGTGATTTCCGCGGCGATGCGCGGAGGGCTGACGGCAACCGAGCTGGCCGATCTGGAGCTGGCGTATGCGCCGCCGTATTCGTCGGCCAAGGACCCGGTTAACATGGCCGGATACGTCGCATCCAACGTGATGGAAGGCTTGGTCGAGACGATGCAGTGGCACGAGGTGGATGCGTATGTCGAGGGCGGCGGACTGCTCGTCGACGTCCGGGACGACGCCGAACGGATGGCGGGCTACATTCCGGGTTCGGTCTGCATTCCGCTGAACGATTTGCGCAACCGGCTGCACGAGCTGCCGCTCCAGCATCCGGTTGTCGTCTCGTGTCAGGTCGGTCTGCGGGGTTATGTCGCGGCCCGCCTTCTTCAGCAGCACGGGTACCGGGTGCGCAATTTGGACGGGGGCTACAGAACGTACGCCGCGATGGCTGACGAGCCGCCGCATCCCGCTCCCGAGACGGGCAGCGCTCCGTCGGAGGTACCGGCCGCATCCCCGGCCCCTCCTGTTCAACCTCAGGTTCAGGTCGACGCTTGCGGATTGCAGTGTCCAGGCCCTATTATGAAAGTATACGAAGCGGTCCGGCAGATGGCGCCGGGAGAACGGCTCGAAGTGAAGGCCACCGATTTCGGATTCGCCGCGGATATTGCCAAATGGTGCGAAAAAACAGGCAATCCGCTGGAGACGGTCGAATCTTCGCCCGAAGGCGTGCGGGCGGTGCTCGTGAAAGGGGCCGGTGCCTCACCGCAGCAATCCGTCTCGGCCTCGCCCAAAAACGGCGCGACCATGGTCGTGTTCAGCGGCGACCTGGACAAAACGATCGCCGCCTTCATCATCGCCTCGGGGGCCGCGGCGATGGGCAAGCCGGTCACGATGTTTTTCACCTTCTGGGGCTTGAACGTGCTGCGCAAGGCCGAAGCCCCGGCCATCAAGAAGGAAGGCTTGGAGGCAATGTTCGGGATGATGATGCCCAAAGGCGCGGCCGCCCTTCCTTTGTCCAAAATGAACATGGGAGGTCTTGGCGCCAAAATGATTCGCCGCGTCATGCAGCGCAAACATGTCGATTCGCTGGAAGCCTTGATGGGCAATGCGATCCGTTCCGGTGTCAAGCTGGTCGCTTGTACGATGAGCATGGATATTATGGGTATCCGCAAGGAAGAATTAATCGACGGTATCGATTATGCCGGCGTAGCGACTTATTTGGGCGATGCCGAGGATTCGGGGTTGAATTTGTTTATTTAGAAGAGGTGAGTCGGTGTGGAATATGATAATGCGGTTAAAAACCGGCTGAAGCGGATCGAAGGCCAAATCCGCGGAGTGCTCGGCATGCTGGAAGAAGGAAAAGATTGCAGAGACATCGTAACGCAGCTGTCTGCGATAAGGACGGCCGTGGACCGGACGATCGGCACGGTCATCGGGGCGAATCTGGAGCATTGTATCCGGGAGGAGCTGGAAAAAGGCAACTCGCCCGATCAAGTGATCCAAGAGGCCGTGCAGCTGCTGGTTAAGAGCCGATAGAGGGGGCCTGCGGCCTGCGCCGCACGGCACGATGGCGGGTGATCGGACGATTGGAACCATCATGTTAGGATAAGGAGGGAGAAGCCCAGGGAGGGAACCATCCCTCCGCTGCCTTATTTTCCCGAAGCGTGCTTATAGGTGCCCAGCAATTGCTCAATATGCTTCATCGCATAGCCGACATGCTTGTTGTCCCGGGTCAACCGGCTCGCCATAATGCCGCCTTCGATCGAGGAGAAGACGAAGGAAGCCACCGATTCGGTATCCAGATCGGCCCGGAATTCCCCGTCGGCAATACCCTGCTGTAAAATGCTTTGCAGAAACGACAGCATCCCGTTATAAGCCGCCAGCGCGTGCTCGCGCATGCTGGGGTACGAATGATCGCTTTCTATGGCGGTATTTAGAAAGGGACATCCGCCTTGGAGCGGAGGATGATGCACCGCGTCGCGGTATACGCCGCACATCGCCAATATTTTCTCCGTAGCGGTCTCGGAGCCTTGCATCGCCGCCGAGAAATGCTCCCACAGCACCTTCCCCGCATATTCGAACGCGGCAAAAGCAATTTCGTCTTTATTGGAGAAGTTGCGGTAAATCCCTCCTTTGGTCAAACCGGTCGCTTCCATAATATCTTGTATTGTTGATCCGGAGTATCCCTTTAGATTAAACAGCTCCGCGGATTTTTTAATGATATGGGCCTTCGTTTGTTCGCCTTTACGCATGGACAGATTCCTTTCTCGCCTTATCGTTGTGCGGATTTCAAGGGCTCGCTTGCTCGTACATATATTGTAACATTTTATGGGTGAGGTATAGTACTTGGTAATATATAATAAAAAAGAAACCGGACGGTCCGGTCTCTGAAATGGAAAGGGGATAGTTCGCATGAGAAGGCTGCAAAGCAGGAGCAAGTCGCTATATCTGCTGATGATCGTCGTTGCCGTCGTTTATATGCTTTACGTGACGTACGTTAATTTCATTCATGACCCGCAGGCAGCTGAATTTCTGAGTCATAAAACCGGCTTGAAACGTCCCGTCGTTGTCCCGGTCTGGTTAAATGTGATGTATGTTCATATTGTGTTCGCCTGCTTGGCCATGATCGCGGGGGCCATTAACTTTTCGACGAAAATATTAAGCAAGCACTGGAAGCTGCACCGGGTAAACGGCTACGTATACCTCCTGTCCGTTGCGGTTGTCGTTCTCACTTCCGGCTATATGGCCCCTTACTCGACGGGAGGAAAAATCAACAGCATCGCGTTTAATGTGATGAATCTTATTTTTATGGGATTGACCGTCGCGGCAATTGTGCAAATCAAGCGAAAACAGGTCGACGGCCATCGGAAATGGATGGTTCGCAGCTACGCTTTTTGCTTCACGAATCTATTCATCCATATGTTCACGTTTGTGTTTCATAACGGCTTCGGCATCGAATATGCGCTCGGCTATACGCTGGGAGTCTACGGCGCGTTGGTGCTGAACTTCGCACTGGCCGAATTCGTCATCCGCTTTATTTATACCAGACCTGCGGCCATCATGCCGACAGGAAATAAGAAAAATAAGGTCATTGCCTGACATTCGGCTATTTTGCCGGAAAAAAAGCACCATCCAACGGACGGTGCTTTTTTCGCTACTCGCTATTCAAGCCGGATGAATCCTGCCGGTCAAAAAGCCCCAGCTCCTGCGCCCGCAGCAGCGCTTGGGTGCGGGAGGAGACGCCCAGCTTGCCGTAGATGCGCGACAGGTATACCTTCACCGTGCCTTCGCTTAATGCATGCTCCAGGGCGATCTGCTTGTTTGTGGCGCCTTGCCGGATGCCGTTCAGCATTCTCCATTCGCTTGGCGTCAGCCCCTCCACGAGCCCGGCGGAAGAAGGGACGGCAGGCGGATCGTCCGGCTGCGGGAACCATCCGAGAAGCTTGCCCGCATAAGCGGTCAAGCGCGTTTCCGGCTCCAATGCGGCTCGCTGAGCGACGTATTGCTGAAGCAGCCGCGCCATCGCCGGGCCTTCGTCCACAAAGCTGCGGATGTACGTATAAGGCTCGGCGACGCTGAGCGCTTCGTGCAGAAAGTCGAGCGCTTGACCCGACTGTCCGCGCCGCTGCTCCATCAGCGCCTGCTGGATCGGAATCTCGATCATGCTGATCAAGCAGCCTTCCCTGCGGCCTTGCGGCTTTAGCTGCTCCAGCAGACGAAGGGCTTCGTCTTCCTTGCCCATGGCTCCCAGCAAGCGGGTAGCGCTCAGAACCTCCATTTCCCGATTATACGTCGGCTTTCGGTCTAGCGGCAGCTGCAGCAGGGCGATCTGCCCGGCGGCCTCATCGATCTGGTCCTGCAATAAATGAATTCGCGCCCGGAACGCTCGGAGCGGGCGAACCCAATAGTATTCGGCATGGCGGGACGCGAAGTCGATCGCTTCATCCATCGTTTCTCCGGCGAGCGAAAGACGGCCCTCGGCGATATCGATGCGGGCCTGCGTAATGCGGTTCGGCACGAACAAGCCAGGAATCCGTTTCGCCCGGGACACTTTCTCCACCTGCTCCGACAATTGACGGCTTTCCTCCAAGCAGTTCCACTCATACATGGACTCGGCCAACGTCTGCACGACATATTGATTGATCAGCGAATCTTTCCAGCCGCGGGCTTCGAGCATTTGCACGAACTGTCTGCCGATCTTCCCTGCTTCGTCGGACAGCACGCCCTTCAAACCGAAGGCGGTGCGGCGGACCAGAGGCTCCGATTCGTTGAAATTGAAATTGTAGAAGACCGGGTCTTCCGGCAGCAGTTCGTTCATCCGCTCGGCAAATGCATACCATTGCTCATACCGGCCGCTAGAAAACATCAGATTCGCTTTGACGAAAAACAATCCGCTGCGCACGCTGTCCCGGATTTCGGGAGCATATTCGCCGTTGGCGAGCCGAATCTCAACGGTTCGCATCTCGTCCTCGGCGCGTTCGAATTGTCCGGTCACGATCAGCAGAAAAGCATACAGCAAATGCAGCTGAGGCGGCCAAGCCGTACGGGCAGGGAAGCAGGCGAACCAGCTCAGCAGGGTGGCGAACTCTCCCCGCAGCAGCATCGTCAAGATGTGCTTGTCAAGGAGGCCCGAGGCGAGCGCATAATCTTCGGCGGCGATCGCATGGTCGATTGCGTCGTCGAACAGCCCCCGCTCGGCAAAGCCAAGGCTTGCCATCCGGTTTAACCGGGTCCATTGCTGCGGCTGCTCGTGCCTCAGACGAGTGCGCAGAAATTCCGAGAAGACATGGTGATACCGGAACCACGTATGATGGTCATCCAGCGCAACGATGAACAGATTGCGGCTGCGAAGCCGTTCCAGAAGAAGCCGGCTGTCGCCGCGAAGCATCACCGTGTCGCAGATCGAAGTGTCCATACGCTGCAGCACGGACGTTTGCAGCACGAACTCATACAGCTCAGCCGGCAACCGGGACAGCACCTCGTGAAACAAATAATCCGCGATGTTAAGATCGGTGCCGGAGAAATCTTGCACCAGCCGTTCGTAATCCGGGCGCTCTTGGAGCGAGAGGGACACGAGCTGCAAGCCGGCGGCCCAACCCTCCGTCACTCCAAGCACCTTGGCGATGTGATCGGAAGACAATGGAAGGTTCACGACTTCCCGGTAAAAAATTTCCGCCTCCTCGCTGGTAAACAGCATATGGGGCGCCGGAATATCCGTCCGTTCATCCCGCACCAGCCACTTGGCTGTCGAGAAGGGAAGCTCCGTCCGGCTCGCGATCAGCAAATGCATGTTGTCCGGCAAAATATCGATCATGTAGCTGACGCTTTCATGAATGCTTTTGTCGTACACGCAGTGGTAGTCGTCCAGAATCAAGGCCGCAGGACGGCCCAGCGAATGCAGCTCGTTTGCCATGACATCGATCATGGTATCGACGGAGCCCTGCGGAAGCGTGTGCAGCACAGGCGCCATCAATTCGGCGAATCCGGGGGCAACGGCGACGTCCACAGCGTGAACGACATAACGCCAGAAGCGGGCCAGATCGTTGTCCCTCTCGTCCAGCGATACCCAAGCGGCCGCTTGTTCGTTATGACGAACCCATTGGCAGAGAAGGGTCGTCTTGCCGAACCCCGGAGGGGCGCAGACGGTTGTGAGTCTTCCCTTCATGCCTTTGGAAATTTTGTGCAAAAGACGATCCCGCGCTACAAGCGTTTCGCGGGTAAGGGGCGGTGAAATTTTGCTTTTTAGCACGACGGGCTCTGAGTAGCGAATCATAATTCCTCCGCAGAACGGTTAAGTTGATCTCTTTTCCATTATACTTGATTCGCTATATTCAGTTCTATCCCCTGCCTCACGAAGTGCGCGCCACCGTCTGCGTTCTCCGGTACTCGCCGGGCGATAGGCCGGTACGGTTTTTGAACATCCGGTTAAACGAGGAAATATTGCGGTAGCCGACCTGCTCGGCGATTTCCTGAATGTTCGTGCCGGTTTCGAGCAGCAGCTCCTGCGCCTTCCGGACGCGGATGTCATGCAGATGGTCGGTAAAATTGACCCCGGTTTTCTCCTTAATATAAGTGGAGACGTAGGCCGGCGTCAGGTTCAGCGACCCCGCCAGCGCCTCCAGCGAGAGGTCCTCCGCATAATGCCCTTGTAGTACCCCGAGCACGTGCTCGACGATCGGATCGGAAGCTTCCTTTTTCTCCTTGATGAATACGGTGACGGCGTTCAGGAACGATTGCAGCGTGTTGCGGTATTCCTCCAGCGTGCAGCATTCCCCGAGCTGCTGGATCATCGGCTTCAGCCGCCAGGAGGTGCTTGCCTCCACCTTGTAATGCTCCACGATTTTTTGCGCCTGCGCCGAGACGGAGGAGGCGAACAGCCGGAACCGCCGGACGCTCGCTTCATCCCGGTCCAGCTCGTCCAGCCATTGCCCGACAAGGCGGACAGCTTCGGCTGCGTTGGCCGCCTGCAGCGCGGCGTTCAGCTCCTGCTCCTGCGTCAGCGTCAGCGCATAGACGGACGAATCGGTGCGGCACTCCAGCACGATCTGCATCTCCTCAAGCAGTCTCGCTTGCCGGGCCATCTCCTGCACCTGCTTGTAGGCGTGCCCGAGCTGGGCGGAATGCCCGAACCACGAGCTGACGGCCGCCGTGACAAGACAATGGCGCCGGTCGCGGTCGAGCATCGGCTTCAGCTCCTCCAGCATCGCCACCAAGCGGTCCCGTTCGTTGCCCGGCACGACGGACAGGAATTGATGCGCCTCCATCCGGAACGTATAGGAGCCGCGGAAACGCTCGTCCGTCACCAGCTTGAGGTGTTCGCCGATCGATTGGGTCGCGAGCTCCCGGTTGACCGGCATATCGACAAAAGCGGCGGAGCGGAAGCGAAGCTCGTAGAGCACGATGGTGAACGTCTCCGCATCATGCGGAATGCTGTGCCAGTCGCTCAGCTCGTGATTGATATTTTTCAATTTGGCGATATAGTCGTAGCCGTTCAACACGGATTGCTGCTGCCGCAGCTCGCCGAGGATCTCGTCTTTCTCCTTGAGCAGCGTCTGGATTTTATGGCCGATCAGGTCGAATTCGTGGATCTGGCTGTCCAGCGCCGTCTCGCCGGGGTTCGAGATGGACGAGAGCAGCTCCCGGACCGGCTTATGGATTCGTTTGCTGAACAGGACCGACAGCACGAGACTGACGATGACCGCCGCCGCCATCACAAGCAGCATAAGCTTGTTCAGCCGGTTCGCCTCTTCCGCGAAGCTTAGGCCCGGAACGGTCAGGATATACTGCAAGCCGTCCGCATCTTGTTGGCTGAAGTAGTAGTTTCCGTCCAGCACCGTGTAATCCGGCCCGCCGCCGGCTGCCGGCAGCGCGGACAGCAGCCCGTCCGGCAACTCGGGTCCGCCGGTATCCGTCCGGTACAGGACGCGCCCGTCCGGCTCCAGAATGGTCAGGTTGTGAGGGGAGCGCTCCCCGGCAATCGCTTGTCGCAGCCGTTCGGCGTCGATCATCGCGACGACCAGGTAGCTTGCCGTCGGCGGCTTGATGGAATACGGAATGAGCGTTTTTTCCTCCGGATGCTCCGCCGGGTTAAAGAACGAAGCTGCCGGATGAATGACATAGTTCGGCTCACGTTCGAACTGCGCTTTCCAATACGAAAGAGAATATGTTTCGCTTGTGAAGATTTCGGAGAACAGCCGTTCCTCTTCGGTAGCGCCCTTCTTGTCCACCAGCAGCGGAACCGGCTTGAACAGCAGCATCATATTGTCCAAATACAGCTCCGGCTCCCGTACGATCACTTGAATGTCATCCACAATCGCGCCGGTTTTGAACGAATCCTTCTGCGTCATCGAGATGATGAGGCGGTTCAGCCGAGTCACATCCTTGTCCGTGTACTGCTTGTACAGGGCGTTCTTCACCCGCTCGAACTGGGAGTGGTACCGGTCCGCCGCATGGCGCAGCGTCAACCGGTTCTGCTCGATCCGTTCGCCGTGAAGGCGATTTTTGACGAGCGAGAAGATCGCGACATCGACCAATGCGAAGATGACGATCAGGATCATAAAGCTCGTTAATATTTTGCGGAATAAAGATTGGCGAACAAGCAAAGAAATCATGAAGGGGGGCTCCTTTATCGTCTGGATGCTTCCTTTATTGTAGCGCAATACCGGCTTCCAAAGGTATGGGCACTTTTTTGGATCCTGCGCTTTTTTTACGATTTGACGCTTCACAAAAGCTTAACGGGCGGAGGCCAAGCGGTGCAAAGGATCGAAGAAGATGTGTATAGGCAGCCGGGACGCTCCCGGGTATAGTTCGGTGTGGAAGATAGATCCACCTACAAGACCAGACGGGAGTGTGCAAAGCGTGTTTAACAGGAAGTGGAAATCATGGGTTTCGGCGCTGACGGTGGGCGGTCTGCTGCTTGGACTGCTGCCTCCGGGCGGATGGGGAACGCCGGCAGCGGAGGCGGCCGGTACGCCGGATTATGGCAAAGTGCCGAAGCTGCTTATTACGGAGCTTGTCCCCGACAGCTCGAATGTGGCGGGAAAAGCCGTCGATGCGTTCGAGTTCATCGAGGTATACAACAATTCGAAGCAGACGGTCAACTTCAAGGACTACACGCTGGCCTATCTGGCCGGATCGAACGAGACGGTGTGGTCGGCGGTCTATAATAACGATATGGCGATTGCGCCGCAGCAGACGATCGTGCTGTGGGTCATGAACGCCGACAATACGAATGAGCCGACGACGGCCTTCAATGCGAATTACGGCACGTCGCTGCAGGAAAACGTCAATCTGTTCCGCGTGAACGGCGGCGGAGGCATGTCGAACAGCGCGCCACGGAGCCTGCTGGTGAAGGATAAGAGCGGCAGCGTCATTTCTTCCGCATCTTATCAGAACGACGCCCAAACCGTTCAGGATATGGGCATTGTGTATCAGTATCCAACGGACGGCAGCGTCAACATGACGATGAGCAGCGCCGGAACGACGGCGGCGTCGCCGGGCCGGGTCGAGGCCTTTCAGGTACCGGCGCTGACGCCGGACGACGTGCCGTCGGGCCCTAACCTGCAAATCAGCCATACACCTCCTGCGGAAGCGTCGAATGCGGACGATTTGCCGATTTCGGCCGTGTTTACCGGGAATCAGCAGACGGTAACGGCAGCGGTCTATTACAAAACCGGGTCGCAGTCGGCGTTCTCGTCGCTGCCGATGGCTCCGGCTCCGGGCGGCGGCTATACGGCGAAAATTCCGCGGGAATCGCTGGCCGAATCCGTGCTGCAGTATTTCATTCAAGCGAAGGACGGGAGCCGGACGGTTACTTCGGAGACATATACGGTAACGGTGAAGCTGCCCGACTTCGATTATTCGAAGCTGCCGCCGATCCTCGTAACCGAATTGCTGCCGAACAGTACGAATGTCGGAGGAGCGGACGGCTACGAATTTATCGAGATTTACAACAATACGGACAAGCCGATTAACTTCAAGGACTACAAGCTGTTCTACCGGTATACCGATTCGGGGCCGGAGGACGACGTCATCTGGCCGACGGACCGGGAAGACTTGATTCTTCCGCCGAAAAAGCCGTTCGTATTCTGGATCATCAACAGCCAAAATACGGCCAAAACCGTAGCGGATTTTAACGCGGCCTACCAGACGAATCTGGTGGAAAATACGGACATCGTCAAAGTATACAGCGACGGGATGGCCAATGGCTCCAAGCGGGGCGTTTCCATCGGAACGAATACGCACGTCGACGTGTCCGTTGCGTATTATGACGGCTCACTGCCGAACGAAACGAAAGAAAATTACGGCATTGTCTACAAGTACCCGATGGACGGTACAGGCACGATGATCAAGGCGAGCGCCGGATTGAAGACGGCTAGTCCGGGAAGCCTGGAGCCGTGGCAAGTGCCTGCGCAATCGCTGATTGTTACCCCCGATACATCGGCTCCGACGGTAGCGAACCTGACCCAGACGTCGCAAGTGGAGCAGTGGAGCAACCTGGAGCTGGTCGCCGATGCCAAGGACGACCGTCAGGTGCTGACGACGGCGCTGTATTTCCGCTCCGACAACCAGGCGGAGTACACGAAACGGTACCTGTACCAGAACTACAACGATAAAAAGTATCATTATACGGTGTATTCGCCCGATCTGATCGGTAAAACGTATATCGAGTATTATTTCAAGGTATCCGACGGAACGAACGAGACGACGTCTCCCGTATACCGGTCGAACGTAACCGGGGGAATGAATAAAGACAGCCTTCGGCTGAACCTGAAGGACGGGGAGCTCGTATCCGGCCAGCGTATCGTCAAAGCGGCTGCAGGGCAGTCCGGCCCGGATGCGGTGAAGCTGGCCATCGACGGTCAGGACCTGTCTTCCCAGACGTATGCCGCCATGGAGAGCGATGCCTATTTTGCTTTCGAGGCGGCCTCGGTCGATTATTATTTCAAAAATGCCGTGACGATCGGCAAAGAAATTATCTATACGTTCCAAGACCCGATCCCGACGTACCAGACCCTTTCGGTGCCAATCGGTGCAGACCGACTGCGGGCAGGCAGCAACGTATTTTCGATCCGGGCGGGTTCGAAGTCTTCTCCGTTCGACGATCGTCCGGAGGAGAACAAGGACGATTTCAACGTGAAAAACGTGCGGCTGGTGCTCGCCGACGGAACGGCTCTGTATGACCCCAAGTATGCCAATAAGGAAAAAGAAATTAAGATGGGCGACAGCGACGGCCGTTTCGAGGCGCTCGATTTCCAATTCAATCTGGATGCCGGGCAATTGAGAGCCAAAGCGTACGCTTGGGATACGAAGCAGCTGAGTGACGGCGTCCACCAAGTGACGGCCGCCAGCGCGGTGTACGGTACGGTGACGGCCAACGTGACGGTTGACAACACCGCTCCGGTCATCGAGCCTTCGGTTGAAAGCGGCAAGGTGTACCGGGGAGCAATCACCCTCGATGCGAAGGTAACGGATGCGCTGACGGGCGTGAAAGCCGTGGAGGCGGCGTTGAACGGCAAGCCGGTGAAGCTGCCGTATGTTACAACCTCCTCGCAGCTTGGCAAGGGGACGTATACGCTCGTGATCCGGGCGGCGGACAATGTGGGCAACAAGGCAGAGAGCACGGTCAGCTTCGAGGTGCCGGAGGAAGATCCGCATAAGCCGACGGTTGTGGCGCCTGTCGACGGGCAGACCGGTGTCGATCCGAACGCTGTGCTGAAAGTACAGGTCGAGGACCCGAACAACGACGCGATGAACGTGGCGTTCTATCGCGGGTTCCATTATGGCGGTAGCCATCGGGGCGGTTTGACCGCCAAGCGGGGCGCGGCGGATATCGAGCCGCCGAAGCAGCTGGAGCTCGCCGGGGAGAAGGCGTTCACCGAGGAAGACTACCGGAAGATCGGCGCTGTGGACGGCGACTATCTGGTCGACGACTCGGTCGGTCAATTCCCGTACCACCGTTTCGAAGCGCAGCTGGACCCGTCCGTTCAAGCAACGGATCGCGTGAAGGTGGAATGGAAGGGCAAGTCGCTCGAAGGCCGCAAGGTCAGCCTGTACGGCTGGAGCCCGAAGGCGCAGCAGTGGACGATGCTCGACAGCAAGGTGGCAGGCGCGGAAGATTTTGCCTTGACCGCTACAGTGACCGCCGGAGAGTACAATACGAACGGCACGATCCAGTTGATCGTGCAGGACGAGCTCCCGGTATCGCAGCAGCCGTATGATTTTTCGTTCTTGTGGATGTCCGACACGCAGTATTACTCGGAAAGCTACCCGGAAATTTACCGGCGCAACGTGCAGTGGATTGCCGAGAATCAGGACGCGATGAAAATCAAATACGTCGTCCATACCGGCGATATTGTGGATGAAGCGGACAAAGAGTACCAGTGGATCGAAGCGGACCGGAATATGAAGGTGCTGGAGGATGCGAAAGTTCCTTACGGCGTGCTTGCGGGCAATCATGACGTGTCCCATCAGCTGTCGGACTATACGCAGTATTGGAAATATTTTGGCGAGGACCGATTCAAGAAGCAGCCGACCTTCGGCGGGTCCTATCAGAACAATCGCGGGCATTACGACCTGGTATCTGCGGGCGGCAACGATTTTATTTTCGTCTATATGGGTTGGAACATCGGCGATGCCGAAATTCAGTGGATGGACGAGGTGCTGAAGCAGTATCCGGACCGCAGAGCGATTTTGAACTTCCATGAATTTTTGCTCGTCTCCGGCAACCGGGCCCCGATTGCGGACAAAATTTACGAGAAGGTCGTCGTGCCGAACAAAAACGTTATTGCCGTCTTGAGCGGCCACTATCACGATGCGGAAACGAAGATCGATCCGATCGATGACGACGGCGACGGCAAGCCGGACCGCACCGTCTACCAGATGCTGGCGGATTATCAAGGAGCCGAAAAAGGCGGGCTCGGCTACATTCGCCTGCTGCAATTCGATGTAAACAAGAACAAAATTTACGTTAAAACGTATTCGCCGTATTTGGATGACTACAACTACTACGATCCGAAGGAGTATCCGGGCAAGGACGAGCTCGAGCTGGACGTGAACCTGACACCGATGCAGAAGCGCGTGGCGACGGACTACATGAGCATCAGCGTGTATACGGACCAAGCGATCGGTCAGGCGGCTCAGGTAGCCGGAGGCCAGGAGGCTTCCGTCGTTTGGAGCGGTCTGCAGCCGCAAAGCTACTACCAATGGTACGTGCGGGCGGCGGACAACAACAGCGGGCAAACGCTGTCGGACATCTGGGGCTTCACGACGGGCGATTTACCGCCGACGGACGGTACGGACAAAGCGGCTCCGGTATGGCCGGAGGGAAGCGCGCTGAAGGCGTCGGATGTGACGGATACGGCGGTTACTTTGAGCTGGAGCGCCGCGACGGACAATGTGGCGGTTACCGGCTACCGGATCAAGAGCGGGGACAAAGAGCTGGTCAAGCTGTCTGGCGATAAACTGTCGTACCGCGTGACGGGTCTGAGCAGCGACACCCGCTATACGTTCCAAGTCGAGGCGGTGGATGCCGCGGGGAATTGGACGGCTGGACCGAGCGTCACTGTGCGGACGGAAAGCTCGTCTTCGAGCAGCGAAGACAACAGCGGTAGCAGCAGCAACGGAAACGGCACCGGGGCCAATCCGGGAACTACGGCTAAACCGGAGCAGCCGAAGCCGGAGCAGCCGGCATCTCCGAAGCCGGGTAAGGAAACGCCAACGGCTCCGACGCCTGCACCGGCAGCAAATCCGTTCCGCGACGTGACGGAGAGCTACTCGTGGGCCAGCGAAGCGATCGCCGTGCTGGCTTCCAAAGGAATTATTCAAGGCACCTCCGACACGACGTTTGAGCCGGGCCAAAACATAACGAGAGCCGATTTTATCACCTTGCTGGTGCGCGCTCTTGGCTTGAAAGGCGATTTCGATTCCAATTTCAGCGATGTGAATCCTGGCGATTATTATTATCAGGGCATTGGCATTGCGAAGAAGCTGGGCATTACCGACGGGGTGGGAGACAATAAATTCAACCCGAAAGAAAAAATATCGAGACAAGATTTGATGGTGCTCACGGCAAGAGCGCTGGACGTATCCAAAAAGCTCGAAATCCGGGGAGCTGCGGCAGATCTGGCTTCCTATAGCGACCAAGCCGCCGTTGCTTCGTACGCAACGAACAGCGTGGCCGCTATGGTCAAAGCCGGAATCGTGGAAGGCAACGGCAGCGGGCTGAATCCGCAAGGACAGGCGACAAGAGCCGAGACGGCCGTTATTCTGTACCGGATCTTCAAGAAGCTGTAATTCATCCTGTTAAAAAACTATATTAAATAAGGGGTTTCGCATACTAGATATATCTAATATGTGAAACCCCTTATTGTTAAATTATCGTTCTCCGTTTATTTTCGTTGATCTTCAAACTTCTTTCTCTCCCACTACTCCTTAAGTTGCCGAATCCCTTGAATAATCTGCTCCTTGACGCTCTTCCGTATCGTGTAAACCACCGGTGCCGAAGGGATATCAAACTTCAAATGAGAGTGAGGAATATCTGTCAGTAAAGCTCCAATCGGTTGACCTTGCTTATTTCGGACAACGTTCCAGAATACACGCGATCTGTTGTCTTCCGGTCCCCATTTTTCAAGTGAGTTTCGAAAAATCAAGCTTTTGCCGATGACAAAATCGTCCTCTTCAAGGGTCTCCGATACTTCGAATCCAGCCTCTTCCAGCCTCTCAAATACAACGGGCATCAATTGATCCAAGAAAAGACCGTACGCTGCATCCTCGATTTCAAGAAAAGCATCGGTCAATTGGACATACATCGAATCGTACAAGGCCCTCCATTCAGATGCAATGTATCGGTTGCCTTCCGCACCGATTTCTTCGATCGTCATGTCACAATGGTAGGTTGGAAATGGTTTACTCATCATCATACACCTCTTTCTCAAATCTACTTTCATTCTATAACATACAAGCCAATTGAGAGGTTTACCGCAAAATGAGAAGGAAAATCAAATGTAATTCCAGAAAATCTTACAACTGACTTTAATCCTGATCTTTTTAGGGGAGAGATCGCGAGTTGACAATGCGTCCCAAAAAAATGGCGGCCACATTCATGATTAGCGCCAGCACCTTACGGAATTACGAGGCCAAAGGCCTCATTCCTCCAGCAGAACGATCCGTCAATGGCTATCGTATTTATACGGACCTGCACGCAGCATATTTGGCATGTATTCAAGCTATGGCTCCGGCTTTTGGGATGGAAGTGACAACCGAAGCGCTTCATTATCTGCGGCAGGACAAGACGCATGATGCTTTGTGGGTCATTAGGGAAAAGGAAGTCGCTTTATACGAGGACAAAGAGAAATTAGAGAAGTTGATCGAGGATATTCGACGACAATTGAACGAAAATACATCTCCATATCCAATGGAACGCTTCACCATCAATAAAGTATCCGAGCTGACTCGTGTACCTAAATCGACGATTCGCTACTGGGAGCAAGCAGGTTATGTAATAGTGAACCGAGACCCTGAAAACCGTTATCGTTGTTACGATGGAGCTCATCTGCTAAAAATCAGATTGATCCAAATGCTTCAAAACACCGTTTATTCAGAGGAAACCGTAAAATTTAAACAATCAATCGCCACTGCCGAACATACGGATCTGCAGATGCTGATGAAGATAGCCGAGAAAATCCGAACTTACCAGGATAAGAGGATCGAGTCCCAAATGTGCGGGATATCTTGTTTATACAAGTTAATTCAATTGGCAAAAGCACCGATTTAACTCGGACGGAATCAAACGTTAATGGGGCCACCCGATTACATCCGCGGCGGCCCCGTGATTTGTTTTAGCACGCTTCAATTGCGGCTTCTCTCCTCATTCCATTGCTGTTCCGTACCGACGAAAAAAACATTGACTGAGAGTTCTTCCTCGGTTCCGTTTGAGCTAAGAACGTATTTCGTTTTCATCGCCTGGGTGCGGATCATGTCAAGTTCAATTTTTTTACGGTTCCCTTGCTCGTCAAGATAATAAAATTTCATTTCGCCTGCTGTTGGCGAATCCGACGTATTCAAAATCCCCGTGCGCGGAATGAGATGGACATATTCCTTCCCCTCGCGAATTAGCGGAGGACTGCCTTCCTGCTCATATCTGATTTCGACCCATCCCGTATAGCCGTCCGGTAATACATAAATGTGGCTTTTCTGATCGTTAATTCCGTAATTCCCGATAACAATTGCACCGATGGAGATTGCAAAAAAGACGACAAGATAGACCACATATAATTTTTTCAACAAACGGGCTCACCGCCAGCCGTGCCGGAGGTTTGCTCGACGAACCGGAGAAATTCGCGCATCGCGTAGGAAACGTAGCGTTCCTTGTTCCAAATGACGACGAGATTCCACGGAATCGCCGGATTCGTCATCGGCAGCACCCGAACGTCCGGGTTCACGACTTTGGAGCAGATCGCTTCGGGCAGCAGGGCGGCGCCCAATTCGGCGGCGACCATCTCCACAAGCAAATCCCATTGAGAGCTTTCGTGCGCGATGAGCGGATGAAAGCCGGCCTGGTGGCACGCTTCGAGCACGTGATGGCGGACACCGAAGCCTTTGGCGAACATGAGGAACGGCTCCCGGCTCAGGTCGGCCAGCTTCACGAGGGGTTGCTCCGCCAGCGGATGCGACCGGTGGAGCACCAGCGCCAATTGCTGCCGGATAAAAGGCATCGTCCCGAAGCCGGCCTCCTCGTCGGGAGAAATAACGACGCCCAGATCGATCGATCCGTTCAGGACCCGCTGCTCGACGTTTTTGGCGCCTTCTTCGACCATCTCGAATTGGAGACGGGGGTACAGCTTCTGAAACGGCGCGACGACGCGCGGGAAAAAAACGGAGCTGATCACGGGAGGCAGTCCGATCGTAAGCGTTCCGGTCTTCAGCTGGGAAACGTCATCCAGCGTAATATACAGATCGTTCACCGCTTGCAGGATGTGATGGATTTGCTGGATCGCCGCGCTGCCCGCATCGGTTAACTTGACCTGCTTGCCCGAACGGTCGAACAACGTAACGCCCAGCTCTTCTTCCATGCTCCGGACCAGCTTGCTTAACGTCGGCTGCGTCATATGGAGCGCTTCCGCGGCTTTGGTGAAATTTTGCAGCTTGGCGACCTCAAGAAGATAAGTCAAGTTTCGCAAATCCAAAAAACTCATCCCCACCTATAATTTTTTGGCATCGTTGTTATTCGATGTATGAATTTTACCTCGTGACGTTCCTCATTGTAAACTGGAAGAGCCGCGGGAACTTCCAATTTCGGGATGCAAAATTTCCAGAACAACACAGCTTCGGCAAACCGATGTACCGTTTTTTTTGTAATCGCTATCTTTGGAAGGGTTTGCAATGTATTCATCTTAGAGAAGAAAAGAGGACAAGCGCGAGATGATCATCGAAGTTCTGGCCATTGTGTTCGCTTTGGGACTGCTCATGTTTTTTGCTTATCGGGGTTATCCGGTCATTGTATTTGCTCCGATTTTCACTTTGCTGGCCGTCGTCATCTCGGGCAATGCGCTCATGCCCAGCTATACGGAAACGTATATGACGAACGCGGCCAACTATGTAAAAAACTTTTTCCCCATATTCCTGTTGGGGGCTATTTTCGGTAAAGTGATGGAAATGAACGGGGCGGCGGCTTCCATTGCGCAGTCCATCGTGCGGGCGCTCGGCTCGAAGCGGGCAATTCTGTCCGTTATCCTGGCCTGTGCGGTGCTGACGTACGGCGGCGTATCGTTGTTCGTGGTCGCGTTTGCGGTGTATCCGTTTGCCGTGGCGATTTTCCGGGAAGCGAACGTGCCGAAACGGTTAATTCCGGGGACGATCGCGCTTGGCGCGTTTACGTTTACGATGGACGCGTTGCCGGGCACGCCGCAGATTCAAAATATTATTCCGACCAGCTATTTCGGGACGGACGCTTATGCCGCGCCGGTTGTCGGGATCATAGGCAGTCTGATGGTATTTTTCGGAGGGCTCTGGTGGCTGGAACGCCGGCGCAAGCAGGCCGAAGCCGCAGGGGAAGGGTACGGAACGGATCATAAGAACGAGCCGGAGCTGCTGGAAAACCAGACGTATCCGAGCCTGTGGATCTCCGTGCTGCCGCTGCTGCTTGTGCTCGTCTTCAACTTTTTGCTCAGCCGCGGCTTTTTGGACGTAACGACCTGGTACAATGCGGAGCTGCTGAAAACGTTTAATATCGCCAATGTGAAAACGGTTGCATCTTCCTGGGCGCTCATTATCGCGCTGTGTATCGGTATCGTCAGCGCCCTGTGCATTAATATTCGCCATGTGCAGAGCAAGCTGGCAGCCGGACTGACGGCGGCGGCGATGGGCTCGCTGCTGGCGATTTTCAATACCGCCTCGGAGGTCGGCTTCGGGAATGTGGTCAAAACGCTGCCCGGCTTTAAATTGATTCAGAACTGGATTATGGGGCTAAGCTCGCAGCCGCTCATCTCCGAAGCGATATCGGTGAACATCCTTGCGGGTGTGACCGGCTCGGCTTCCGGCGGGTTGTCCATCGCGCTCGAAGTGATGGGTAAAACGTACATGGCCGCGGCTCAAGCGGCAGGCATCAGCCCGGAGCTGCTGCACCGGATCGCGTCCATGGCCTCCGGGGGCATGGATACGCTGCCTCACAACGGCGCGGTGATTACGCTACTGGCGATTACGGGCCTAACGCATCGCCAATCGTACAAGGACATTTTTGCGGTTACCGTGCTGAAGACGTTGACCGTGCTCATTTTGGCCGTGATCTTCTCGTTCATTTAATACATACCAGCGGAGGGATGGACTATGGGAAATTTCTTAACGAATAAAGTCGCGTTAATTACGGGGGCCGCCAGCGGCATCGGTCTGGAAATGGCCCGCACCTTTGCGAAGGAAGGGGCCCGCGTGGTCGTCTCCGACATGCACGGGGACAAAGCGGAGAGCGCGGCGGAGGAGCTGCGGAGCGCGGGCCACGAAGCGATGGGCGTGAGCCTCGACGTGACGCGGGAGAGCGATTTTGCGGCTGCAGTCGAAGCGGCCCGCGGTGCTTACGGGAGACTGGATATTCTGGTCAACAATGCGGGGCTGCAGCATGTCGCGCCGATCGAGGAATTTCCGGTGGAGAAGTTCGACTTCATGCTGAGGGTGATGCTGACCGGCGCTTTTATCGGGATCAAGCACGCGTTCCCGATCATGAAAGAGCAGGGCTGGGGCCGCATCATCAATATGGCCTCCATCAACGGAGTGATCGGCTTCGCGGGCAAAGCCGCCTATAACAGCGCCAAGCACGGGCTGATCGGGCTCACGAAGGTTGCAGCCCTGGAAGGGGCGGCGCACGGCATTACCGTCAATGCGCTGTGCCCGGGCTACGTCGATACGCCGCTCGTTCGCGGCCAGCTGAACGATCTGGCGAAAACCCGTCAGGTGCCGCTGGAGCGGGTGCTGGAAGAGGTCATTTACCCGCTCGTCCCGCAAAAGCGGCTGCTGTCGGTTGAAGAAATCGCTGAATTCGCCGCACTGATCGCCAGTGACAAAATGAAGGGCGTTACCGGGGCCTCGCTGCTGATCGACGGAGGCTACACCGCGCAATAATCCATAATTTATCGGATTTTTATGAAGGAGGAGAGGACATGGGCACTAGTAAAGTGATGGGCTCCATGGCGGAAGCCGTACGGGATATTCAAGACGGAGCCGTGCTGATCGTCGGCGGCTTCGGGCTGTGCGGCATTCCGGAGCATCTGATCGCGGCATTGAAGGAGCAGGGGACGAAGGACTTGACCGTCGTCAGCAACAACTGCGGCGTCGACGACTGGGGATTGGGGCTGCTGCTGGCCAACAGGCAAATCAAGAAAATGGTGTCCTCCTACGTGGGGGAGAACAAAACGTTCGAGAAGCAGTTCTTGAGCGGCGAGCTGGAGGTCGAGCTGGTGCCGCAGGGCTCGCTCGCGGAACGGATTCGGGCAGGCGGCGCGGGGATTCCCGGCTTTTACACGGCGACCGGCGTCGGGACTCCGGTTGCGGAAGGCAAGGAGCACAAGACGTTCGACGGGCGGACATATCTGCTGGAGCGGGCGATTGTCGGGGATTTTGCCCTAGTTAAAGCTTGGAAGGCCGATCCGATGGGGAATCTCGTCTTCCGCAAGACGTCCCGCAACTTCAATCCGATGGCGGCCACGGCCGGCAAGATTACGATTGCGGAAGCGGAAGAGATCGTAGGCGTCGGGGAGCTGGACCCGGACGAGATTCATACGCCGGGCATTTACGTGCAACGTGTCGTACAGGGCGGAAGCTACGAGAAACGGATCGAGCGGTTAACGGTCCGCAGCGTGTAAAAGAGGAGGGTTCCACATGAGCGATAGCCGAACCAGAATTGTGAAACGGGCCGTTCAGGAAATTCAGGACGGCATGTATGTGAATTTGGGCATCGGGATGCCGACGCTGGTCGCCGACGAAATTCCGGCTGAGCTGAGCGTCATGCTGCACTCGGAGAACGGGCTGCTGGGGATCGGACCTTATCCGAAGCAGGGCGAGGAAGATCCGGACTTGATCAATGCCGGGAAAGAAACGGTCACGGCGATTCCGGGCGCTTCGTATTTCGATAGCGCGGAGTCGTTCGCGATGATTCGCGGCGGTCATATCGATCTGGCGATTTTGGGCGGGATGGAAGTGTCCGAAGGGGGCGATCTCGCCAACTGGATGATTCCCGGCAAAATGGTCAAAGGCATGGGCGGTGCGATGGATTTGGTGAACGGAGCCAAGCGGATCATCGTCATTATGGAGCATGTCAACAAGCACGGGGAAGCGAAAGTGAAAAAGGAATGCACGCTCCCGCTGACCGGCCAAGGCGTTGTGCACCGGCTCATTACCGACCTCGCCGTCTTCGACTTTACGGATCAAGGGATGGTGCTGGTCGAATTGCTGGGGGGCGCAGGGCTGGACGAGGTTCGGGCGAAAACGGAAGCTTCGTTTATGGTCGATCCCCGGCTGGCGGAGGAATTGGGCGCTTGAATTATAAATGCCGTTTTAACAAAGCTTTGAGGAGGTTCACATGAATAACGATGCGGTGATCGTAAGCGCCGTCCGTACGGCGATCGGCGGGTTTCAAGGAGCGCTGTCGAGCATTCCGGCTACGGAGCTCGGCAGCCTCGTGATCAAGAATGCGCTGGAGCGGGCTGGCGTCAGCGAGGAGCAGGTCGGCGAGGTGATCATGGGCAACGTGCTGCAGGCGGGACTCGGACAAAATCCGGCGCGCCAGGCGTGGCTAAAAGGCGGCTTTTCCCATGAGGTGCCTGCGGTGACGGTGAACAAGGTGTGCGGTTCCGGCCTCAAGGCCGTCATGCTGGCGGCGCAAAGCGTGCGGCTGGGCGATGCGGACATCGTCGTGGCAGGCGGCATGGAAAATATGAGCCAAGCGCCGTACCTGCTGGAAGGCGCCCGCTCGGGGCTGCGCATGGGTGATGGCAAGCTGGTCGATTCGATGGTCCGGGACGGACTGTGGTGCGCCATGTGCGATATCCATATGGGAATCACGGCGGAAAATATCGCGGACCGGTATGAGCTTACCCGTGCGGAGCAGGACGAATTTGCCGCTTGGAGCCAGCAGAAAGCGGAGCAGGCGATCCAGTCGGGACGTTTTCGGGACGAAATCGTCCCCGTATCGATTCCGCAGCGAAAAGGCGATCCTGTCGTCTTCGATACCGACGAGCATCCGCGCTACGGTACGACGGCGGAGACGCTCGGCAAGCTTCGCCCTTCGTTCCGCAAGGACGGTACCGTGACCGCCGGGAACGCGTCGGGCATCAACGACGGAGCGGCTGCGCTGGTCGTCATGTCCGCGGTCCGGGCAGCGCAGCTCGGACTGAAGCCGCTGGCGCGGATCAGAGGCTATGCGCATGCGGCCTTGGACCCGTCGGTCATGGGACTTGGGCCGGTGGATGCGGTCCGCAAGCTGCTTGGCAAAACCGGCGTGTCGATAGACGACATCGACCTGCTGGAGCTGAACGAAGCGTTCGCCGCCCAATCGCTTGCGGTTGGACGGGATCTCGGCGTACCGCGGGAGAAGCTGAACGTCAACGGCGGCGCCATCGCCCTCGGTCATCCGATCGGAGCGAGCGGCGCGCGCGTGCTTGTCACGCTGCTCCATGAGCTGGGCAAGCGGGGCGGAAAGCTCGGCCTCGCGGCGCTATGTATCGGCGGAGGGCAAGGGGTTGCGATGTTGGTGGAGCGGGAGGCGTAAAGGCTAACGCGATAGTTGTACGTAAAAAGAGGAGCACGGGAGCGGCTCCTCTTTTTCGTGTGATATGCAAACCCGGTTCAATCGACCGCAGCAGCCAGAGCCGGTTGGTCGCCCGGTTCGGCTTTCGCTTTGGCCGACCAGACGGCTTCGATTTCCTCCAGCGATTTTCCTTTCGTCTCGGGCACGACGCGCCAGGTAAACAGGAACGTAACGAGCGACAGCACGCCGAAAATCCAGAAGGTCATCGCAGGTCCCGCGGTATTCAGCATCGGCGGGAACGACTGGGACACGATATAATCGGCTGCCCAGAGCGACATGGAAGCGATCGCTGTCGCCCGGCCGCGGATGCGGTTCGGGAAAATTTCGGACAGCAGCACCCAGACGACCGGACCGAGCGAGATCGCGAAGGCGGCGACATAGACCAAAATAAAGACCAGCACCAGCGGACCGGATGTCTGCCCGCTATGGAACGCAATGCCGATGACCAGCAGGGAGACGGTCATCAAGGCCGAGCCGACCAGCAGCAGCGCTTTGCGCCCCGCTTTATCGATTAGCCACAGAGCCAAAATCGTGAACAGGAAGTTGATCAGCCCGACCAAAATGGTCTGGACCAGCGAAGCGTTCGTTCCGGCTCCGGCTTCTTTGAAAATTTCCGGGGCATAATACATGATGGCGTTAATTCCCGTCACCTGCTGCAGCACGGCCAGCACCACGCCGACGAGCAAGGCGGTGCGCAGCCCGGGGGTGAACAGCTGGCGAAGCGAGGCGTTTTCCTGCTTGAACGACTCCTTGATATCGAGCACTTCCTGCCGGGCCAGATCGTCGCCGTGAATTTTGAGCAGGATTGGCAGCGCTTCGACCGGTCTTCCCTGTTTGATCAGCCAGCGGGGGCTCTCCGGGACGAAAAACAGCAGTACCAGGAACAGCACGCCCGGAAGCACTCCAACACCGAACATCCAGCGCCAGCCGGTGGCGATATTCCAGGCGTCATCAGCGTAGCCGGCAATGCCCGAGTTGACAAAGTAAACGAGGAAAATACCGGTCACGGTTGCAAACTGGTTCAGCGCGACCAGACGGCCGCGGTACCGGGCCGGAGCGATTTCCGCGTTATACAGCGGGCATAGGGTAGAGGTGATGCCGATCCCGATCCCGCCGATCATCCGGGCAATAATGTAGCCGGTGAACGTATCCGGGACAGCGGAGCCGACCGAGCCGATAATGAATAGCGCCGCCGCGGCAATCAGCACCTTTTTCCGGCCGAACCTGTCGCTCAGCATGCCGGAAACGGCGGCCCCGGCAATGCAGCCGATAATCAGGCTGGAGACGGCCCAGCCGACCTCCAGTTCGTTCAAATCGAAGCGCTGCTTCATGAAACCAATTGCGCCCGAAACGACAGCCGTATCAAAACCGAACAATAAGCCGCCCAATGCGGCAACGATAGAAACAAGCGTAACGAACTTCATGCTGACTTGTCCGTTTTGCGTGGTGGGAATGGTACTCATAATACATTCTCCTTTCCGTGAATCCGGAAGTGGGTTCATTATAGCACGTGAATCTGCGCGTCTTACCTCTAATTACCCGCACTTATTTGTGCTCTATCCGCATTTAATTCGGAATTCCCTTGCATCGTCCGCCGCGCAACACAGGCTAGCATTTTCTTGGTCTCCGAACGCAAAAAAGTCCATGCCTTAAGAAAGCATGGACCTCCGCATGATTCATTTATTTCGTTTGGCCCCGGTAATCGGTCGGCGTCACGCCGGTCACTTTTTTGAACACGCGGCTGAAATAGTTCGGGTCTTTATACCCTACCTCAAAGCACACTTCCTTCAGGCTTAAATCCGTCGAGGCCATCAGCTCCTTGGCTCTGCCGATCCGCAGGTTCGTGACAAAATCAATAAACGTTTCGCCCACCTGCTGTTTGAAAATTTTACTGAAATAGTGGGGATTCAGATGGACGTAATCCGCCACTTCCTCCAGCGACAGCTCTTCGGCAAACCGCTCTTGAATGTAGCATTTAGCTTTGTCGAGGACGGTGACCGTCTGCCGCTCGCGCTCCTCCCGAATGCGCTGCAGCGCCGAGATTACGTACGACTGACGCGCCGTTTCTCTGTGGGCGGACCTTGCTTCGGGCTCTTGGAGCACACCCGCCTTGTCTTCTTTCAGCTCGTCGAAAAGGCATACTTTGCCGCCCTGCTCGAAATAGGTGGAGGCAAAAACGGCCTCGAAATACGAGGTGCGTAGCCCTGCTGCTTCCTTATGGACCGACCCGATGCCCACCGATACCGCCAATTCGAGCTGCCGCTCGGTTAATTCGCACAGCTTTTCTCCGAACCGCCTGATTTTGTCCTTCCATGCGGCCTCCGAGGCTTCTTCCGGCTTCTTGCGCACGAAAATGGCCATGTGGCGGTCGATCAGCGAGCTCACAACGCAAGGCTCCCCCTGCGCCTTGACGAAGCTGCGGATGAGATCGTAAATTTTCTTCTTATCCGGTATGAAAGCCAGCTCCGGAAAAGCAACGACCATCGCGCAGCCTTGATCGAGAGGGAAGCCGAGCCATTCGGATAATTGCCCGGCGCCGGCGTCCAGCACCTGGTCTACCATGAACATCAGGGCCAGCTCGTTTTCCATCAAAGGGAGCTGCTGAGACATTTTGTCCCGGAGCTCCAATTCTTCCGTCCGCTTGCGCTTCTCCCGTTCCAGTTCCTCCACGAGCTGCTGCAAAATGCGGACGATTTGCTCCCGCTTCGCCGGCTTCACAATATATTCCTTTACACCGAGCGACAAGGCTTCCTTGGCATAAGCAAAATAGTCGTAGGCCGTGACCACGACCAGCTTCGCATCGGGCAGCCGCTCTTTGATTTCGCGCAAAGCGGCCAAGCCTTGAATGCCGGGCATGTTGACATCCATCAAAATAATATGCGGACGATGCTCTTCCGCCAGCTCAATGGCTCTTCGTCCGTTCTCGGCATGAACGACCCGGAACGTATCCGGCATCGCGCGCCGGATGATCCATTCCAGCCCTTCGCGTTCCAGCGCTTCATCATCTGCGATCATCAGTCGGTACATGCGCCGTCTCGCCCTCCTTTCCGCAGGGAATCCGGATCGTCACCGTCGTTCCTTCTCCCGGTTTGCTATCGATGTCAACCAGATCGCTACGCCCGAAAAACAGCTGCAGCCGCTTGAACACGTTGCGCGTTCCGAGCCCGGTGGATTCCTTTTTGGCCGTGCCTTGCCCGGGTCTTGCGCCGTTGTTGTCCTCCAGCCTCAGCAAGGCTTGCCGGACGTCCTCGCTCATGCCGCGGCCGTTGTCCGAGACGGTCAGACGCACGTGCTCCGGCTCGCTGCGGACAGTCAGGCGGATCACAGCGCCATGCTCCATCCGTTCGATGCCGTGCACGAACGCATTCTCCACGATCGGCTGAAGCGTCAGCGCCGGGACGGGCTCCTGCAGCGCGGATTCGTCGATGTCCGTCTCGAACCGGAATCGGTCGCGGAAGCGGGCCTGCTGAATCGTTACATATTCCCGAACGTGCTCCAGCTCTTCGCGCAGCGTCACCGGCCGGTCCAGCTTGCGCAAATTGTAGCGCAGCAGGTTCGACATCGACACGATCAGGTCGCTCGTCTGCTCCGCGCCTTCCAGCAGCGCCAGCTTGGAAAGCGCATTGAGCGTATTGAATAGAAAATGGGGATGAATCTGGCTTTGCAGCGCCTGAAGCTCCAGCTCCTTCACTAGCCGCCCCATCTCCAACCGTTCTTTGTCCTTCTCGATCAGCAGCTTGAGGTCGGCCATCATCCGCTTGAAGGCATCCGACAAAATGCCCAGCTCATCTTCAGATTGCAACGGCGGAGGCTCCGGATTCAGGTTCCCCCGGGAAATTTGCCCGGCCATCTCGACCAGCCGGTTGACCGGTCCGGTAACGCTGCGGGAGATCCAGACCGCGACCACGACGCTGAGCAGCGTATTGACGACGAATACGGCTGCGGCCAACCTATTCATGCGGTCGTTTTCCGCCTGGATTTGCTTGTAAACCGGCTGATACGAGCTTAGCTCCAGATCGACGAGATGCTGCTCTTCCTCGCGGATAAACCGGGTCGTCGTCTCCGCTTCCTCATAACGGGCCGGGGCGGCGCCGGGCAGAGCGGCGAGCGTTTGCTCCATCTGCGTATCGAGCAGATGAAGGTAGCCGGCCAGCTCCGACGTATGGGGAGACGCGCCGCTGAGCCCGACAAGCGCGACCCGAAGCTCCAGCAGCTTGGCCCGCTCCCGGTCAAGCTCCGTTTTCCGGTCTTCGCCCGGATTCAGCAAATACACATAGAGCGTCTTGAGATGATCCTCCGCTGCCTGGGCGGACTGCTTGTACAGCAGAATGCGGTTCATCATCAGATCGTAGCTTTGCTGCACGACCTTTCCGCTCTGGAATAAAAAGAACGTGACCGAGTTGACGAGCAGCACGAGCAGGGGAATAAACAGCAGCAGCTTGGTGCGGATCGTCATGGACAGCTTCCCCCGATCCCTTGGGCGCTGCGGTCGAGCACGGACGTATCGGTGTAGTGCTGCGGCTGCGGCGTTTTTCCTTGAAAATAATCGCGCAGCAGCGCTACGGCCTCGTAGCCCATTTGACGCGACTGCTGGACGATTGTAGCGGCAAGCTTGCATTGCCGGATGCCTTCCGTCGTTTCCGGCAGGTCATCGAACGCAAAAATGCGCAGCCCCTGTGGCCGGACGCGCCCCGCGGCTTCCAGCATGCCCGGGCCGTCCAAGGCGCTGAATCCGACCAGATCGCCGATCTGCGGATGCCCGAGCAGCATGGCAGCCGCTTGGTCGACCGCTTGCAGGCGCGATATGTTCGACGAGCGCACCTCGGCGATCTCCAGCTTCGGATAACGGCCGATTACCGAGCGGAAGCCTTCGAGCCGTAGCCGTTGGTTGGGCGCTTCGCTGCCGATCAGGACGCCGATCGTCCCTGTGCCTCCCGACGCCTGCGCCACAAGCTCGCCCATCCGTTTTCCTGCTTCGGTATTGTCCGTGCCGACATAAGCCAGCCGCCGGCTTTCCGGCTCGTCCGTATCGACGGCGATCACGGGAATGCCGCGATCGGCAGCTTTGTCGATCAGTCCCCGGTACTGCGTGTCGCCGATGCCCTGAAGCAGAATCGCATCGGCTTTGGCCGCGATCGCTTTTTCCAGCAGCCTGGACTGTTCGGCCGGGTTGATGCGGAACGGGCCGGTATAGTCCAGCTCCATGCCGTACTGCCGGGCCGCCTCGCGCGCGCCCTGCTCGATAGACCGCCAATACGGATTATCCAGCTCCTGAGGGATGAGGACGATACGGCGGGGGCGGTCTCCGTCCGGGGGGCCGGACTCCAGCGGCCGGACCAGCTCCCTTATGCGCAGCGTAGAGAATACAAATTGCAGCAGCAAGCAGGCAAAGACAATAAAGAGTAGAAGAAGTCCCAGATTCCATTTTCGGTTTGACATGCGGACGCTCCTTTATTCCGCGTTAAATATAGGCTCATTATACGTGACGGCTTCCCGGGAGTAAACGTAGGACTACCCGGAATTTGCAAACTTGTCATTCCCGATGGTTCGTCAAGCTTACACCTAGTATTCCCTGACAAGTCAACATTCGCTAGCGAAAAATGTTGAAACAAAAAGTTCAAAAATAGTTCTTAATGTTCTACCAGTTTTAACCATTTTGGGCTAAATTTAAAGTACAACTTGTAAGATGGTGGAGCAGCTCTTCGAAAGGAGGAGGCTGTAAATGGATTTATTTCAGGCTCTTTCTGTTCTCTTCGCGTTCGGAATGTTTATAATCACATTGTTGGGTTATATTGAAAAGAGGAAATAATCCGCTTGGTTCTTGTTTTGGTGTGAAACCATACTGACTGAGAAACATCCGCCAATTACAAGTTGATTAATGAGTTGGATCATCCGATCTGACTCATCTTTTTTGAGGAGAGAATTCGATTTCTGTTGAATAGGCTTCGGGAAGAAGCTTTTTTCATTGCGTTTTATATGACTATAAATTATTATTTAGTCATATAAAATGAATAAGAGGCGACACCATGATACAATCAAAAGAGAAAGCCACCCTCGTCGGTGGAACGGTTAAGCGGGGCTTCGAGGGCGTAAAAGAGGCGTTTGTGCGCAATTTCGAGCGGCTTGGGGAAAACGGTGCCGCGTGCGCCGTCTATTGGCGAGGCGAGAAGGTGGTTGACCTGTGGGGCGGATACGCGGACCCGGTACGGCGGATTCCGTGGGAGGAGCGTACGATGGTTCCCGTGTTTTCGAGCACGAAAGGGTTTGCGGCCCTCTGTGCCGCCGTAGCTCATTCGCGTGGTTGGTTCGGTTACGACGACCCGGTAGCGCAATATTGGCCGGAATTCGGGAAGCACGGGAAGGAGCGGATCACGATCCGGCAGCTGCTAGCTCATCAGGCCGGCTTGTGCGCACTGGATGGGCTGGAGCTCCGTCGGTACGCCGATTTGGATACGGCGAACGTCGCAGGCCAGCTGGCGGAGATGAAGCCGGAATGGGAGCCGGGCTCGGCGCACGGCTATCATACGTGGACGATCGGCTGGTTTATCGGCGAGCTGCTGAGGCGGACCGATCCGCAGGGGCGAAGCCTCGGGCGGCTGCTGCAGGAGGAAATCTGCGCGCCGCTGCAAGCGGAATTTTACATCGGGCTGCCGGACGAGGTGCCGGATTCGAGACTCGCCAAGGTGCGGGGAATTGATAGTCCCTTGGACTTATTGTTTCATCTTCATGAAATCCCGATGGCGCTGTTCGCCGGATTTTTGAATCCTAGGTCGCTCACCTCCCGCAGTATGGTGGACCGCAAGCGGTTGGTGGCCAACGCGAACTTCAATGACCGGGACATGCTGTCGATCGAATTCCCGTCAGGCAACGGAATCGGCGAAGCCCGGGCTATGGCGCGGATTTACGGCGAGTTCGCCACAGGTGGAGGAAAGCTCGGGCTGACCGCCTCTACGCTGAAGGAGCTGTGCCGGCCTGCGGAGCCACCTGCCTCCGGCTGGTTCGACCGGGTGAACCGGGTCGACCTCGGCTATTCGCTCGGGCTGTGGAAACCGATCCCTCAGCGGATGTTCGGCAGCAGCCTGCACGCGTTCGGGCACCCCGGGGCCGGAGGCTCGTTCTGCTTCGCGGACCCCGATCTTGGGCTCGGCTACGCCTATGTTTTAAACCGGATCGGCGGCTATATGGACCGCAATCCACGGGAGAATACCGTGCGCCGCGCGGTTTACGACTGTCTGAAATCAATGGGGGAGGAAGACTAAGATGCCGAAATTTCGCAAAGAGGAAAAAGAAGCGATCCGCGAATGCTTGTTGTCCAAAGGAAAGGAGCTGTTCGTCCAATACGGCTTGAAGAAGACGAGCCTGGACGATATCGTGGCCGCTTGCGGCATCGCGAAGGGCTCGTTCTACAGCTTTTTTGATACCAAAGAGGAGCTGTACTTCGAAATCGCCAAGCGGGAGGAAAGCTTCAAAGACCGTTTGCTGGCGGATATGATGTCCTCGGAGCTTCCGCCTAAAGTCCTGCTCCACGAGCTGTTCCGGACAAGCTTCGAGACGATTGATGCGAATCCGTTCCTGCAACGGGTATTCCGGCAGGACGAATGGGAGCAGCTTGTCCGGAAGCTGCCGCAGGAAACGCTGCAGCAGCATGCGGAGGAGGATACCCGCGCCGCGCAGCGGCTCTTCGAGAAATGGCAGGGCCAAGGGGCTATGCTTCCTCTGGAGCACGAGGTTGTGGCCGGGCTGCTTCGGGCGGTCGTCTTCGTCTCGCTGCACAAAGCCGAGCTCGGGGATGTCTACGAGCGGGTGGTGGAGCTGCTGATCCGCTTCGTCGTCAACGGACTGACGTCTTCGGATGGCGATGGAACGAGAGAAGGCCAATGAACCGACGTGTGGACGTTTGCCGTTTTGAAGACCAGCTACTGGAATACTCGGTTGCAGGAGAGGGCGAGCCGATTCTTGTAATGCACGGCGGGCATTCCAACTGTTACGAGGAATTCGGCTACGAGGCCTTGATCCGCCAGGGGCACTGCTTGATTACCCCGTCCCGTGCGGGGTACGGCGGCACCTCCAAGGAGCTCGGGTCGAGCTTGACCCGAGCCTGCCGGGCGTACAATGCTTTGCTGGACCGGCTGCAGCTTGGCAAGGTGCATCTGTTGGCCGTTTCGGCTGGCGGCCCGAGCGGCATCCGTTTTGCTTCGCTGTACCCGGACCGTGTCCGCACATTCACGCTGCAATGCGCGGTGACGAAGGCTTGGCTGACTCCGCAGGATAAGGAATACCGCGTAGCACGGCTGCTGTTCCGTCCTCCTGCGGAAAAGGCGGTCTGGAAGCTGCTTGGCCGCTTGAACAACCGGTTTCCACGCTTCCTTTTCCGGCAGATGGCGCCTTCGTTCAGCACGCTCTCTCGGAGCGAAATCGTCGCGAAGGCTGACGAGGGGGATTGGGAAGCGTTCCGGCGGATGAACAACCGGCAGCGGTCGGGCGACGGCTTTTTCATCGATTTGTCCCAGACCGGAGACATCACCCCGTCGGAGTTTGAAAATGTACGATGCCCGGCCCTCGTACTACATAGCAAAAACGACCGGCTCGTCTCGCTGGAGCATGCATTTCACGCGCATCGCCATCTTCCGCAGTCGGAGCTTCGGCTGTTGGACACGTGGGGCCATTTGATTTGGCTCGGGAAGGGCGCAGATGGGAGACGAACGAGGCGATGCTGGCTTTTTTGCACGGTAATCGGATATAGAGGTACGCATGGCTCATGCAACCATTTGTGCGACTTTGCGTCTAATGGTTAAAAGGAGAGGATTCCATGAACTGGAAAATACCTTTGACCTGGCTGACGCTATGGTCGATACTGCTTCTTTGTTTCCCCGCGGCCACCCAAGCGGCTTCTGGAGACAAGAAAGTGCGGCTCCCCGACTTTCCTGTGCTCATCAACGGCCAAACGCTGGATAATGCGAAGCTGAAATACCCTTTTTTCGTCTACAAGGACATAACTTATTTGCCGCTCACCTGGGAATATACCCGGGCGCTCGCCATCTCGCTTTCCTTTGATCAGGATAAGGGGCTGCAGCTCGGCATGGGCGGAGGACAATTAAGCGGACGCTTTATCGGCTGGAAAAAGGAGGCGTTCCGACCCGACTTGTCCGGGTCCAATCCGCGGAATCGCGCGTATACGGCGACCATGCCCGATTTCCCGGTAACGATAAGCAACAATTATATCGATAACGGGAGCGAGCCGTTTCCATTGCTGGAATGGAACGACGTCACTTATTTGCCGCTGACTTGGAAATACGCTCACGACATGCTGGGACTGGAGCTCGTATGGGACGAAAACAAGGGACTGAACGTCATCGGCGGACAGCAGCAGGTACTCGGGGCGATTTACTATGACGACGCGGATTACTTGTATATGTATCCCGAGCTTGTTACGGAACCGGGGCGTGGCGGCCTGAAAGTAAAAAAATCGTTGGAAGAGACGCCGGTATGGATGACCGAAGAAGAGACGGGGGAGCTGCGAAAGCGCGTCGAAGAGCTGGAGAGGAAGAACGCAGGCGAACCGGTTTCTTTGGAGATGAAGGACGACGGGCTGTATTATCAAGGGCTACGGCTGCTGACCAAGGAGCAGATTACGGTAAGTCCGGGAGAAGCGGGCATGGCGGAAATCAGGGGACTGAAGGGTACGCGTTTTGAGCTGCCTTCCGGCATAACGCTGGTGTCCGTTGAAAAAACCACGGCTTACAATACCGGCCATTCATTATATGAATATCGCACGTTCCTGATTCTTCGGAAAGAGGTATCGGAAATCAAGGAGCTGCGGCAGCCTCTGGATCGGATCATTGCAAATGACGACGGGAGTTTCTGGCTGGTTTCCAACGGTGTCGATCTGATGCGCGGGAAGCTGCTGGCCGGCTCCCGACGGATTGCGCTGTTGGACGCCAAGGGCAACGTCCGTCTGGCGAACGAGGCGCTGAGCGAATCGGGTATTGTGGTGCCCGGCGTATCGACTCCAGGACTGAAGGATTTGTTAACGGATGATGGAAAACTGCTTATTTACCGCAGCGGCATAAGCAACGACGGAAATTTTACGCCCCAGGATACGCAAGGGTATTATTGGCTGGACACCGGCTTCAACGTCTCCAAAGCGGACGCTCTGGATGCGCTGGCCAGGGAAGAGAGTTCCCCGGACCGTCCGAGCCTGAACAAGAGTGTCTACATGGGGAGCGACCGCAAATTTTACCTCTTGCGCACAAAGAACAATACGATATTCAACTACTCGGATAACAAAACGGGCAGATGGTACGATGATGAGCTGCTCGCCACGCAATAAAGGAACGGCTCTCGGAAAACGAGAGCCGTTAACTTTTCAAAAACTATTCGTAAAAGAGATATTTTCCCTTATTCCAGGTTCAACGACACGATCCCCTTTTGACTTACCAAGTTTACGCAGCTTGATCCTCATGGATACTGTCGGACAGTGGGAAATTCAAGCTTAGGGGAGGGCAACGAGAAAGAGGGGCGTTTGCGCTTTAAAACTTCGTTTGCATGAAGCATTTCAGGATGGAGGAAGAAAATACGGCTTTCATCCCGTACCGTCTATCGATATTCGTCTTCAAGAAGACTTCATCTTGACCTTTCTCGTAAACATGGTGGGCTACAGAATAAGCGATCGTAGAGTCTTTGAGTTCATCAGAGAGGCTGCTGTTGATCACGGCGTAGTGTGTATCATACAGAGAAACGTAATACCCATATATGGTATCGGGCATGGGTTGAAGATCGACCTTAAGACCCAAATGCCCGGCCAGTTCGGACGGAGTGCTGGAGTGAAATTGTTGAGTCAAGGCATACGCTTGATCTTGGATGTGACGATGTTCGATCTTCAATTTGGCTTGTCTGTTTAGAAATTGCAGCGATGAGTAATTGTTAATTGAAACATCTGCTAGGCGACGACTCACGATCATATAATCAACCTCCATCATTTACCGAAAACAGGTCCGATTTAATAAGTGTTAGAACTTAGAAGCACGACAACTGTTTTAAATCAATCAGGATGTTTTCCAGTTATTTTTTTGTAATATATAGTTCTTTTGCTTTAAGTATAACATTAATTAAAGATAATTCTAGTAAATTTTTCTCAGTCTCTGTCAGCTCTACTCCGCGGAACATCACCTTCTTTTGGGCTAAAATGCTCTCCAGATCTACTTCGTTGGAACTATTCGTCGTCACCGGTTCTTTCCCCGTAAGGATCCAATCCAAAGAAACCTCGTATAAATCTGCCAAAACACGCAAGGTATTAATGTCCGGCTCGCTGCCTCCATTTTCATAGCGGCTTAAGGTCTTGTTGTTGATTCCGGTCCGTTCGGACACGTCTTTTTGCTTAAAGTTTATTCGTTCCCTTGCATAGCGCAGTCGTTCAGAAACCGTAGACATAAAGGAATCCTCCCACTTATCAAAAAAGTAATAGTACAGGCTGCCGTCTGGCTCAATTCTCAGGTTTCGAGGTTGACTTAAAAGGTGCATGGCTTAGGTCGCTGCGGGGAAGACGGCATGTAAGCTTTTTCGTTTTTTTCACATCGAAATGGACTTGTGATTTGCAGGAACGCTTCTCAGTATACTAGAGGCGCTTTTGGCGTTCAAAGTTCAAATGACTTCGCTACCGGAATATCTCCTTATGGAAATAACTATAGCATAGCGGTCTCATTAATTGAGAAAAAAACATTGTATTCTCATTAAATGAGAATTATAATAGGCTTTGTTCGCTGATTATCTCATTAATCGAGAATTACAGGAGGTGCAGCTATTTGATGGTCATCCGCAATGTGTTGTAACTCACGAACAAACTACTGGAAAGGAAGTTTAGTATGCAGAACCTTCAACAAAGATATGAGGTCTTGGAAGCTGAGAAATCGTTATTGAACATGAACGACCAGGCAGATATGTTGAAACTTTTAGTGATTGAGAACGAACAGGAGCAGCTACAAGCGCAAATGCATGAGCAAACGAGCACTCCAGCCGAAGAAGATCGTTCTCCTGTTCTCCCTGCAGAGCATGCATCGAGCGAATTCGATCAAGAGCTGATCGTTTCCCCGCCGGATAGCGATGAAATTGAGCTGAAGTACGATTTTAACGATATTTTCGGAAACACGCAGGCCAATAAAATCATAAGCGAGCTTCTGCGAGAGCAAAAAGCCGCTTTGCAGTCACTGCATCACAATCAGTTGAGCGAACTCCAATCCGCCTACGCGGCGCAGGAAGAAGAATTGGAGTCAGGTGTTGAGCTTATTTATCAGTTTAAGCAGAAGCTGGAACAATTAAACACGAGTGCCTTGGAAAAAGAAGATTTACTGGGCAAACTGACGCTGCAAAATCAGCATCTTCAGGATCAAATGAGTCAGTTGCAGCAAGAACGCGATGAGGCGATGGCCGCGCTGGACCATTTGAAAGCCGAGTTCAGCGGCAAAGCGGAAGAGCAGCAAAATGAAATCCTGCGCTTGCGGCAGCTTTTGAAACAGACGGAGACCCGGCAAAGTCCGGAACCAAGCGTGAAAGTAACAGGGACCTCCGAAACGCTTGAGGAGCTTGTGCAAAAAGCGAAGGAAAGCGCAGCCGAAAAAGCGACGCAGCAGCTCCTTGCGAGCCATGCTGAAGTGCTGCCCCCTCTTGCGTTCCAGCCCAACGCTGTTATCCCTGTTCCTGCGTTGTCGGGACAAGCTGCGCAAACCGATGCGGTGGCTGTGGGACCTCTGCAAGAACAGATGAAAGATATGCTGGTCTGGAAAAAGGATATGGAGGAATGGCGGGAAGGCGAAGCCGCTTGGCGGGTTGACGTCGAGAAGCAGTTGTCCAGACTCAGCCATGCAACTCTGGCGTCATTGACGGCAAACGTTTAATCGAAGAAAGGGAGAGACGCATGACCAATACAGAGCGGGAAAAAGTCGTAACGCTTCTCAAAAACTATCAATCATATAAATATGCGGTAGACAACTATGTGTCGGAAAGCTCGTATACGCTCTCCGTGTCCAAGCTGGATTTTGCTCCCCGTAATGGCAGTTACGGTTCGAGGGAGCCCGGCGTGCTGACCCATAGCTGCGAGCAAGACGCGGCGGACTATCGAATGTACAGCCGGCTTGTGCAAATGATTGAGGGTGCGCTCAAGACGTTGTCGGATGTCGAATATGAAATTATTCATTATAAATGGATGAAGGGCTGGACCTTGAAAGAAATCGAGGTTCGCCGAAATTACGGCATTGATTCGACCAAAGCGATTCATCGCCGCGCGCTGGAGAAGCTGGCGATTTGCTTCATGTTCACCGAGCCGGCGGAAATCCTGCCGGTGCAAAACCGCAGCTTGCCGGGCGAAACTCAAGAGGCGTTTGCGTAAACAACCACCTTTCAACCACCTTTCCCATGATATAGTAATACCATGAGAAAGAATCGATACGAGCGAAGCCATGAAACTACTATAGATGAAACATGTAAAAGTGATGGGAGCCGGCGCCGTTTGGCGCGGTGAACATCGCTTTTTATTTTAGACGATACAGGAGGGTACATATGAGCAGTGATAAGACGAAGCGCCTGAGGTTGAATAAATGGGTCGGCTCCGACCAAGTTCTTCGTTCCGAGTTTAACGAGAATTTCGACAAGATCGATGCGTATGTCGATGACAGCCTGGCGGTGAAGACAACTTCCGTGCAGTTGAAGCAGGGCCTGCAGGTGATCGATGTGAACCAGAGCAGTCCCCTGAATAATGTAACCATTCAAGGGCGGACGTTGGTTAATTTGCTTGGGCGGGATGGGAATTGTGAGGATTTAACGAAATGGGGAACTTTCCAAGTTTCTCAGGCGCTTGATTCCAATAACAAGAGCATTGGAAACAATGCCATTAAGCTGACCTTATCAACCGGGTTTACAAGCGGCAGCATAAGCACCATTACAACCCGCACATTCTCCTTCAAAGCCGGTAAATATTACGTCGCCATCGCGGACATAAAAAATGGTACTGCGACAAATGGAAACTTTTACATTAACGGCACGACGGCAGCAAAAGGACAACACATCATTACCGCAACGGACAAATTTTATCCGGCGTGGAGGGCATATAATCCAGATGCCGACGTTAGCGGCTTGAGTATGGTATTATGCATAAACGGTGCGGCGGGACAATATGCGTATTTTGACGGCGTACGCATATATGAAATCACGCAAGCGGAATATAACGCGCTCGATAGTATGACACCGGAGCAGATTGCTGCGAAATGGCCTTACGTTGACGATATGAAAAGCGTTTATTCGCCATATATCATCAAGTATGGGGAAAACCTGTTGCCGCCGTTTATGGAGTGGAATTATGTATCTCCGACAGGGGTGTTTAAGGAACCGTACACCCTATCGATTATTGGTGGTACAAATCCTATTTCGTACAATGCATGGGTAATAGTTCCAGTCCTACGTAATACAAGTTACACATTATCTGCACAGCATAACGGTCGTATTGCTGTTTATACACAGACCGTACAACCTATCGCGGAGTATACCACATCAGGCAGCTTGACATTTAACTCGGGTGATAACAATGTAGTTCACGTATACTTTTCAGCAAATGGATCAAACGGTGTTTTTTCATTCACAAATCCGATGCTTAATCTTGGTCCAGATGCATTGCAATTCAAGCCGCGCAACGATGATCACCTTTTCTTCCCGAACCTCCAACTTGCCTCCAACGTTGACAGAACGGTTTACGATACGCTGTTTCAGCTTGACGGAAAGTACTGGAAGCAGGTGCGTTTTAAGACGATGGACTTGACGGGTGATTTGGAATGGGAGCCCTTAGGAAAAGGTCCTGGCTGGAAAAGTGTAACTACTAACGCTAATACTGTTGCTGATGCATTATTGAATTCTAACTTTGGTTTGAGTACTTTTAAAAAATTTGACGGAAAGATTCTTAGCCCGTATAGCACAACATCTGGATTAGACACGGGATGGATTCCAACCGATTACTCCGTTCGGATAGGCATTCCTAACTCGGATAGCGGGTGGGATGATGCATACCCCCCATCACCCGGCGACATTAAGGCGTATTTCAACGGCTGGCGTATGTTTCAAGAGGGGCAGGACCCAAATACATCAACTTACAAAAGTGGAACCAAGTGGTGGTTAAATCGTGGAAATGATACAACAACTACTACGCCAAATATCGTTCAATCCGCTTGGAAAGTGTCACAATCTCCGTATAAACTCCAATACCAACTTGTCACGCCGACCGTCGAAGAAGTGAGGTCCGAAGGCGGGATCACGCTTCACGAAGGGCCGAACCATTTTGAAGTTGGTGCTGGTATGATTATACACGAGCGTGTCACGCCGCATACAGATTTTGTTTCTGTGGGGATTAACAACTACTCTCCCGGGTGGGAGCGTTCCCGAACGAAGTACCGTGTAGGTAAGTTCTTCGGAGTCTACCGAAATGGTCTTCGTGATGGATGGCGTTACGATGACGTGACCACATCGGGTGGTTATGGTGGCGTCATTGCGGTGCGGTCACCACAAGGATTTAACGCTGGCGATCCGTACACCGTCACTTATCTTGCGCTCGATCAGCACGCACTAAGCTGCAATGTCCAATCAATCCAATTTGATCGCGCAGCAAATATGAAAACCGTCGTCGATACGCTGGCAGCCGGACAGTCCGACATGGTAGCGCGAGTAGGGGCGCTTGAGATTACGCGTGCTCAGCGTGCACAGCCACAGTGGATAAATGCGACTCCACTAAGTGGGTGGGTGAATTACGGTGGCTTTAACTACAATCTTTCATATATGAAGGATGAACTTGGATTTGTCCACGTACGAGGTACAATTAAGGGTGGAGCAACATACGCAGGCGCAGTATTATTTATTTTACCGAGAGGGTATCGACCAACTGGCCTAACGAGAACAGTTACAACGAACGGCCTTGTTGGAGGGGGTACAGCGCCTACATATCTTGCGGCGGAACCTTCCTACGGAAATGTCTTCATAGACATTTCGCCAATATCTAACGAGTGGTTGGAAGTTAACTTAATACCATTTTTAGCGGAGGCGCGTTAAATGAAAGAAGCCATTATCGTAGATCAATTGGGCATATACAAGGAACCGACACTCGTTGCGGATGATGAAACGGGAGTATCGTCCATTATTACATATAAGGATTCCGAAGGCGGCAAACAGACGGCAATTGTTCAGGGACATATCGTAGCCGTCCCCGTCCCGGAAGGATTGCATTTACCCAAATGGGACTTTACCCAAGAACAATGGATAGAGGGCAAGCCCGCAGATGAATTGCTGATCCTGCAGAAAGCGAGTAAACTCGCTGAACTAAAAAGACTTTGCACGGAAGCCATCGAGGGAACTTTCACCTCTTCTGCTCTGGGGGAGGAGCATGTTTATTCTTTCGATATGGAAGCACAGCTTAATTTTCAAAGCACCAAAGAATTGATGAATATGCACCCTAATTTTACACAAACATCTTGGAAAACACGCGACGCGGGCGTACTGATGCATACGAAGGAACAGTTCACCCGACTTTGGCTTGATGGACAAATGCATAAAACAAACCTGATCGAGAAGTTTAGACGACTGGAAAAAGAACTTGAACACGCCACTTCAGTGGATGCGGTCAATTCTATCCGGTGGTAGAAGCTTCTTTTTATGTATGGGAAATCTGGGGGAATCTAAAATGAGCAGCGGTAAGACATCGAATCTGAAATTGCATAATTGGACAGGCTCGGATCAGGTATTGAGGTCGGAGTTTAATGAAAATTTTGAGAAGATAGATGCTTTTGCAAGTGAGCTCATGGCCATGGGCTCGATCCCGGTTCGGTTAAACTATGGGATGCAGACCATCAACGTAGAGCACACCAGAATGTTGGAAAACGTCAGTATGAAAGGGAGAACTCTGATTAATTTGCTAGGGCGGGACGGAAATTGCGAGGATGCCTCCAGGTGGAACCCGTATACCAGTGCCATGCTTTCGCTGGACTTCGTAAAAAAAGCGTCCGGGTCGAACAGCATACAGTTTAAAATAGTCAGCGGTCAACTTTCGGCCGGCATTGTGAAAGCATACACGGTCTCAGCGGGAAAATATTACATCGCAATAGCGGACGTAGCGAACACTGACATTCAAAACGGGATCGTGTTGAACTTTGGCAGTAATAATACGGCCGAATATACTGGAACATCGTTCGTGACAAAATGGGTGAAACTGGCCCCAAGCGTGAGCGGTCAGCAACTTCTAAGCATTTTTGGGTCTGGTACACCTGACCAGACGGCCAACGTTGATAATGTCCGTCTCTATGAAATAAGCGCGGAAGACTACGCGAACATTGATCGTATGACGTCGGAAGAGATCGCCGCCAAATGGCCATACATTGATAGTATGAAGTCTGTCTACTCGCCATATATCATCAAGTACGGTGAGAACTTGCTGCCGCCGTTTACGGAGTGGAATGTGACGGCAGGAAACGGCGGAACACCGAAATTGGACATTGATGATCCCTTCTCTGCCAGTTTAATCGCCGATTTGAGCGGGCAAGCGATATATGTAGATATACCCGCCGCACCGAATACAACGTATACGTTAGCTTTAGCGTCGTTGCCTGCCAATGGTTTTATAGGGTTGAATAGTTTTGATGAAAATATGCAGTTTGTAAGTGCTTATGAAGGTTATACATCAAAAGTGAGTAAAACCGTTACAACCGAGCCGCACGTAAGATATTTGCGGGTCATGCTTGGTAATCATACCTTTGGTGCGGGGACGTATAGGTTCATGAAGCCTATGCTGTCCTTGGGTTCAACGACGAAGCCCTTCAAATCCCGCAACGACGACCACCTGTTCTTCCCAAATGTTCAACTTGCCTCCAACGTTGACGGAACGGTCTATGACACATTATATCAACGTGACGGGAAGTACTGGAAGCAGGCGCGATTCCGAACGATAGAACTGGATGGGAAGCTGGATTGGTCTTTAGCAGATGGTATCTATTCAGGATTTAAGGAAGTCAAAGTCCCTGTAATGGGGGATGTTACGAATGCTGCGGTACTTGTAAAACACGATGGAAAGCTGTTAAAAGCTAAACCGGACGGAACCAAACCTTCAGGCGGGGACGAGTTTACTTTAACGACGGGCAGCAGTCATTTGTTTATTTCGATCTCCAACTCCGATAGCGGATGGGGGGATTCGTATAAACCCTCCGAGGAAGATATTAAGGCTTATTTTAATGGCTGGCGCATGTATCAAGAAGATACGTCAGCGGCAACCGGAATATATGTGTCGGGAAAAAAATGGTGGGCGCGACGAAATGGTACCGGGTTCGATTCAGCTACGGCGGAAATCGTGCCGACCGCCTATGGTTTTATTAACGGCCCGACCCCATACAAACTTCAATACCAGCTTGCTGCGCCAACGGTCGAGGAAATCATAGCGGAAGGCGGAATCACGTTCCATGAAGAACTCAATCAAGTGGAAGTCGGCAATGGGATGATCGTCAGGGAGCATCACAACGTAGTGACCATTGGCGGTAACTCTTACATGTTAGCGGGAGCGGGGCAAAAGTACCGTGCGGATCGAGCGTTTGCGGTATATAAGGATGGTGTGAACGCGGGGTGGTCGCTGAAGCGCAGAGCAAGTTTTGATGTGAATTATGGATGGGGCTATGCCCAAACGCTTTCGTCGAATGTAGACCCATCCGGGACTTATACGGTCACTTATCTTGCCTTTGATCAACATGCTCTCACCTGCAATGTTCAATCGCTCCAAGGGGAGTATGCAGGTAATCTGAAGTCCGTTGTCGATACGCTAGCAGCCAATCAGGCGGATATATCGGAACAGATTACAGAGCTTCAAGGCGGAACGGATGCGGCCAGACAAGCGTTTGAGGAACATATATTAAGGAAGGACAACCCGCACGACGTAACTCCGGCACAGATCGGTGCAGAAACCCCTGGCGGAGCTCAAAATAAGGTCGACGCTCATGCAAACTCTACCTCGGGCGCGCATGGGGCTACATCGTCAGCGGTTGCCGGCAAGATCATTCAACGGGACGCCGCCGGGCGGGCCAAAGTAGCTGCACCGGCTGCTGCGGACGATATCGCAAGAAAACAGGAGACCGATGCCGCTCAATCAAGGGCAAACGCAAGCTTGCCGAAAGACGGCAGTGAACCGATGACCGGCAGACTCGTCGTTCCCGCGGGTCCTGGCGGCGGAATTCATTTTCCAAATGATGCATTCGGTGGAAGTGCAGATACCGCGAGCATCACGCTTCGTCAAAAATCCGGCGAAGATCAGGAATTGACGATAGAGGTTCAAAATGACCTGGCGGATACGATCAATTTTAAAACTCCGCATCCAGAAGGCGTATATGTTAATGGACACAGGGTATGGCATGCCGGGAGTATTACGCCATTAGATAGAAATGATGGTGGCACAATAATGAATAACGTCGAAATAAGAAGGAGTGGTGGGGGAAACTATGCTGAGACGAATACGAATCTAACGATCGTAAACAGTAATGATCCTTCGATCAAATTCGTAAATGCGGGGAGTAATAAGTCGGTTTGTTTGTTCATACCGGGCGACGGTTCGGATGACTTAGTTGTAGGTGGAGGAACCAAGGGCCAGAATTCCTATAAACTCATGCACAGCGGAAACAGCATTCAGTTTCGTATCAACAACAATGGCATACTCGAATATTGGAACGGAGGAGGGTGGCAAGCAGTGGGCAAATGAGGATTTAAAAGCGCTCTGACTTATTCCGTTCAGTGGTGAACAGAATTTTTTATACATTTGCAATCTAGGGGAGGGGATAACTGTTGAGCAGCAATAAAACGCCGCATCTGAACTTGCATCATTGGACAGGCTCGGATCAGGTATTGCGAACGGAGTTTAATGAAAATTTCGAGAAGCTAGATACTCGCGTAAGCCAACTCATGGCGGCGGACGCGACTCCGGTTCAGTTAAATCATGGGATGCAAAATGTTGACGTAAAGCAGACCAGTGTGCTGGAGAATATCAGCATAAAGGGCCGGACGCTGGTGAACCTGCTCGGACACGCTGGAAACTGCGAGGACGCAGCGAAGTGGAATGATTATCACACCACCCATGCGCTCAATCCCAACAATTTTGTTTACGGCAGCAACGGCTTGAAGGTCACCGTCGCAGACGGCTATACGATTGGCTCCGCTGTAACCGCGAGAGGGTTCAATTTTGATGCGGATAAGTACTATCTTCTTATGGGCGAGTTAAAGAACGGCAACGCCACACAGATGAATCTGTCTATATCCGGACAAGGCCCGCCAACGGCAACGAACGCGGTTGTAGATACTTCGAAGTTTACTCTTACTTTTGGAAAGTTTACCGGCATATCCGCAACGGATGTGGGAATAAATGTAACTGTAACCGGAGCTGCCGGGCAATTTGGGTATGCGGATGGAGTTAGACTTTTTGAAATATCCAAAGAGGACTATGATGCCATCGACAGGATGACGCCGGAGCAGATCGCTGTCAAATGGCCTTACGTCGAAGATAGGAAATCGATCTACTCGCCGTATATCATCAAGTACGGGGAGAACCTGCTGCCCCCGTTCACAGAGTGGGAAGTGATTCGTACTGACGGAGGCACGAATATCCTGGGTCCGTACAAAATTCAACAGCAAACGACGGCTAAGGATACATGGCTGGGAACGGCCAAGCTGCCGTGCATGCCATCTACGCCGTATACGTTGAGCATGATCCATACGGGCAAAATGCTTCTCCGGTTTTATAAAAAGGATGGAACATTCGTTGAAGCCGGGGGTGGCTATACCTCCGAACAGTCCGTTACCGGAACGTCTCCATCCGACGTGAGCTATATTGTCGTATACACTACTAATCCTGAGCCTGTTGGAACGTTTACGTTTGAGAAAGGGATGCTTAACGTCGGACCAACGGCGCTGCCGTTCAAACCGCGCCATGATGACATGTTACTTTTCCCGAATGTACAGCTTGCTTCAAGTGCAGATGGGAAGGTATACGATCAATTATTCAAGAGTGGCGGGAAGTACTGGAAGCATACGCGGATCAAAACGATGGTACTGGATGGCTCTAGAAATTGGAAACGCACGGGTAATTATGCCGGTTTCAAGCAATTGTCGCTTGAAAGCCCCGTTTTTCCTATCACAGGGGACCTAGGACTATTTATGAAGTACGACAAGGTACTCCCTAATCTTACGGGCATCCCGTCTGCCCCGGACAGAGGAGCTATTGCACAGGATTCGGGCATTGTTTATGTTACCGTTTCCGACGAGGATAGCGGATGGGGGGATAAGTATGAACCGTCAAAAGAAGAGATTAAGGCATATTTCTACGGGTGGAAATTAATCGACACTAGCGGAAAGCTGTGGAACGGAGGAGACCCTCAGTATAAACGTTGGTACGCCTATTGGTCGCCTGGGGCTGTGTGGAATCCAGACAAAGAAAATGAATTTACTAAAAAAACGGCTCCCAGCAATCTCGCGCCGGGTTACAAGCCTTATAGTCTTCAATACCAGCTTGCTGTGCCAACGGTCGAGGAAATTCGGGTTGAAGGCGGGATTACGCTTCACTCAGGACTGAATCAGGTTGAAGTGGGAACCGGGATAATTATAAGGGAAAGAGCGAATCCGATTGATCCGAACGGAATTTATTTGATAAATAACACGGCGGCTCCAGGCTCTAGTCTTAAGAATAGAACGAATAGGATTCTAACCGTGTTCAGAAATGATCGAATTGATCAGGCTTGGATCAAAAGAGACAGCTTTAAAAGCTCATCGGCTTACGGGGGAGCAGATGCATTCATTCCTGCTTTATCTGGAAATTACGACCCCACGGCAGTTTACACGGTCACCTATCTTGCCCGCGACCAATACGCTCTCACCTGCAACGTTCAATCGATTCAAGGGGAGTATGCAGGCAATCTGAAATCCGTTGTCGATACGTTGGCAGCCAATCAGGCGGACATGGCGTCGCAGGTCTCGGTTGTTCAAGGAATACAGGATCGACTTGAAGCAGCATTGCCGCTTAACGCCTTGTCGCGGCAAGCCATCATCAATGGCGGGTTCGATATAGCGCAACGGGGTACCAGCGTTATCCAGAACGGTAATTACGGCGCTGAAAATGCGTATGGATATGGTTTGGATAGATGGGTTGGGCAGGTATTTGCCGGATTTGGAGGTTTAGGGTCTGCCAGCTTTACGATGTCGCAGCAGCCTTTTGCATTGGGCCAGACCGCAGTCCCCGGAAATCCAAAGTACTTCGGAAGGTTAAGTGTAACTTCGGTCGGTACCAAGGGAACCAGAAGTGCATTCATGAGGATGGCACAGTTTGTCGAGTCCGTGTACACATTTGCCGGACAAAAATGTACGGTAAGCTTTTGGGCCAAGGCGAGCAGCAGTCGCCAAATCGCGGTCTCTTTGTTTCAAAATTTCGGATACGGTGGCAGCCCATCTTCAAGTGTGTCATGCCCAGGCGGTAAAACGATCAATCTGACAACGGCTTGGCAATTTTTTACGGTCACGTTCGATGTTCCATCTATTGCTGGGAAAACTTTGGGAACAAGTAAAAGTGACTATTTGGGGCTTTACTTTATTCCTTACAAACAAGATAACGAAGTCATTTCCATACCGTCCGGTGAGGTCGGTACGTATGCAACAGGAGATTTCGATTTCGCCCAAGTCCAGCTTTGTGCTGGTGACGTAGCTCTTCCGTTTCAGCCGAGACATTTTGCGGAGGAATTGGCGCTGTGTCAGAGGTACTTCTGCAAAACGTTCCCGTATTCGACGCCCCCTGCGAATAATGCCGGACGTGGCGGGGCTCTGGGGGTGAGATTGGCAGGATCCACCGAGCCGATCGTACGCTGGCAGTACCCCGTTCCGATGCGCATATCGCCGTCATTTGTACTTTATTCTCCCCAAGGAGGGACAACGGGTCAATGGAGGAATGACTACAACTCTACGTCATCCGCTAACGCGATGCCATTTTCCGGATCAGAAAAGAGTGCGGGGATCGGAAACTCAGAATTTAGTTTGCCAGCGGGATATTACGAGATTCATGCAGTCGCAGACGCCGAAATTTAAAGAAAGGGGTATGCCTGTGAACGCCTACAAACACTACTTACGCACGGACGCGGCCGACCTCGTCATTCACGGATTTTCATCCGCGTTCGAGATCCCGGAGCGGACGGACATTTGCATTGACGAAAATGCCGGCAGGCATTTTACGATACAACTGCGCAACGAGCGCTTGCAATGCAAATATAAGTGGCTAAGCGGAGAACTTGCCGAACGAAGCCAAGAAGAGTTGGATGCCGAGTGGGCTGCCCGACCAGTTGCGCAAATGACGCCTGAAGAGAAGATTGCTTCGCTGACTGCGCAATTGAAAAAACAAGAAGAACAGGCGGCAGCCGTCAGCGCCGACTTGCAGGCATTCATGGAATATTTCATGAGCAAAGGAGAGTAGGCCCGCCATGGCAAATTTACCTTTTCTTGTCTCCACTTATGCACGTAACATTACCATGTTTGGTAACGAACGTTTGACACCTCGGGATGGTTTCAAAGGGATACCGGAAAGTTACCGCTCGGACGTGAAAAGCTATGCTGCCCGCAATTATGATTACGACGAGCTTGACCGCGCCTTAGATAAAGGCTGGATCAGTCGGCAAGAGCATGACGACATTATGGCTTTAAAAACGGAAGCGGATCCCATCAACAAGCTGGCAACTAAAGTTTTTGAAGTCGGTCCTTTGATTCGGCCGTAGCGCGATGAATAATTTCTTCGCGCTATTTTATTTGGAAGTGAGGGGTTATTGATGAGCGGCAATAAAACTTCAAACTTAAACATGCATCATTGGACAGGCGCTGATCCGGTCTTAAGGACGGAATTTAATGAGAACTTCGAGAAGATAGATGCCTTTGCGGGTCAACTGCTGGCAGAGGAGCCGGCCCCGGTGCAGCTAGGCTATGGGATGCAAGTTGTAAATGCGAAGCAGACCAGTATGTTGGAGAACGTCAGCATCAAAGGAAGGACCTTGGTGAACCTGCTCGGGCGGGAAGGAAACTTTGAAAATAGCGGCAAGTGGACTGAAGGTAATGGGGATCTCATCATTGATGCTACCGTTCGCAAGTTTGGAAACTCAAGTGGTAAGATCGATAATTCAACTGGCACAGGGGAAAAGGTACGATATAATTCTCAGCCGCTTTATTTGGCCGGAAAATATGTGCTTTATGGGGTATGGGCAAAGTCTGCGGCCGGGACACCTCAAGGAGAACTATTCTTAATCGTCAGAAACGCAGACGGGACAGTAAAATGGACAAATACCGTTGATAACGGACATCGATCTTTTTATATCAATGCTACTCCCGAATGGCGGTTCTACTATCAGGTATTGGATTTAACCGGTTCGTCGGTACCGTATTATACGGCAAGAATCGACGTCAACACTTTCGGAACCGCTAATGATATCATCTATTATGACGGACTTGTTGTTTACGAAATTTCGCAGGACGAATTTACGGCTTTTCGTGAAAATAAACTCAGTTACGACCAGGTTGTAGCGAAGTATCCTTATGTAGACGATGTAAAGCACGTAAATTCGCCTTATGTTATTAAATATGGCGACAACTTGCTGCCGCCGTTTCACGAGTGGATACTGAATCCCAACGCTACCGCAATTGACCCTTATAAATTGAGACTGGTAACCAATACAGTCGATTCTTACAGTACGGCGAGAGTTGCCGTTTTACCGGGAAGGCATTACACATTAAGCGGAGATCCCGGGTCTGGAAACTACGAGGTTTACGCCTGTGATTCGGACTATAACTTTATAAAGGACTTTGGTCAATTTCTTGCTTCAAACAGTTCTATAACATTCAAGACACCGAGCACAGCAAGCTATTTGGATATTCGCGCGACGAACAGAAACACCGCGAGCATTGCGACTACATTCAGTCAGCCTATGCTTAACCCTGGTACGGCGGCAAAACCATTCCAACTACGCAACGACGATTACTTGTTCTTCCCGAACGTCCAACTCGCCTCAAACGTTGATGGGACGGTCTACGATACGCTGTTTCAGCGTGACGGGAAGTACTGGAAGCAGGCGCGATTCAAGACGATGGACTTGGATGGGAGCTTACCGTGGAAATTTCACAACGATGGTACAGGGTTTAAGCAAGTTCGTATTGAGAACCTATACACAAATGCGCGAAATAAAACGGTGATAAAGCATGATGGTAAAATCTTGACGGTTACGCCTACCGCCATATCTTTGGCCGATAGCGTTTATCACAATCCTACTAATTCTATTACGTTAAATAATCTGTATATCTCCATTGCCGACACGGACAGTGGTTGGGGGGAGTCATATGAGCCTTCGCCAACGGAGATACAAGCCTATTTCAACGGTTGGAAAATGTTTGAATGGGGCAAATTCAACAATACTACTTATACACGAACTGACAACGCGTTAAAGGCTTGGGTACAAATCGGGGAAACGGATTACGGCAGTCCAAAAAATACGACAAGAACCACACCGTCTACGACTATGGCGACAGCGTTTAAATACAGGCCCTACAGGCTTACTTACGAACTTGCTGCACCGGCAGCCGAAGAAATCTCATTTGAAGGCGGGATATCGTTCCGCGAAGGGCTGAATCAGGTTGAAGTCGGTAATGGGATGATCGTACGGGAAAAGGCCCCACTAGCTATCAACGCTGGTGTAGCCGTAGCTATGGGTGATGTTTCTTCACCAAGCGCGTATGTTATGCGACAAATTAGGGCCGTTTATAAAAATGGACAGCACGATCCTACATGGTATGAGTCTACACTCAATCCTATTGGATTGGTTAAAGCTCGTTTAGACTGGATGAATTACGACCCCACCGCCACCTACAACGTCACTTACCTGGCACTCGACCAGTATGCGCTCACCTGCAACCTTGAATCCATCCAAGGCGAGTATGCGAGTAACTTGAAAAAGGTTGTCGATCAACTGGCAGCCCATCAAGCAGACGTAGAGGCCCGGGTCAGTACAGCGGAAAATTTGGCCCGACAAGTACATATCAGCCAGAAAGGCGTTGTTAACCCTTGGGGAGATAACAACAGCGCGATCAGCAAAGCCATCAACGGCTATCAAAAATTGCCGAGCGGTCTCATCCTTCAATGGGGTACGGCAGCGATATCCAACTCCGGAACGGTAACGTTTCCCGTTGCGTTTCCTAACTATGTGATGCATATTTTTGGTCAAGTGGAAACATCGGCAGCCTCGCAAACCGTTGGCATTGGAAGCTACACGAACACGCAGTTCATGGCATGGACGGTAGCAGGGTCACAACAAACTATCCACTGGTTTGCCATTGGTTACTGAGGAGGGGACTTCAAGTGGCTCAATATTATGCGGAGTTTGATGCGAGAGGAAATATCCTTGCTTTTTACAATGACGATGTATGGGATACGGATAAAATACCTTCCACGGTTATTCCGATCACTGAAGAGCAATGGAAGGATGCCGTCAGCGAACAAGGTAAGTACGTTGTTCAAAACGGCCAATTCTGTATGCCATCAGAAGATCAGAGGAAGAAGTGGCTCGCTATCCAACATCTTTATCCGACCGCCGTGCGAATGGTTGATTTCGTCGTACAGGACGACTTGGATGGCAAGGGGGCCTACATTGCGCAATGGAACCTTGACGCTCCGAAACCAACTAACGAGGAGTTGCAAGCTGCGTTGGAAGCGATGCAGCCTAAAGAGTCAGATGATTCCATAGAACAAAAGAAAGCCAAAAAGCTGCGTTACCTGGACAAGTGCTGCTCGCAAGCCATTACCGGAACTTTTCTGTCTTCTGCTGTCGGCGAAATGCACGAATATTCGTATGACTTGGAAGCTCAAATCAATATGCATTCTTTGAAGGAATTGTTTACGACGGACCCTGCTTTGAAAGAAGCGAAATGGAACACTCGTGATGCGGGCGTTATCGTACATACCAAAGACCAGTTTACACGGTTATGGACGGACGGCATGATGCACAAGATCGCCCAGTTGGACAAACTAAGGTTTCTTGAATCCAAGCTTCAAGCGGCGAGCACATCTTTCGAGATAGAGCAAATCAAGTGGTGTTGACCCGGAGCGCAATGGAACATGCAAGATTAGGGCCGGACCAGCCCGCTGGAAAGGAGGTGAACTCCAATGAAACGCACAAGGAGGCTGAAAACATGAGAGCTGAAATTCAAGCGCGCCTGATCGCACAATTGCCTGAGATCGGGGGGCGATGTTACCAGCTTCACGAGGTCAGTTCGTCCACGCCGAAGCCGTATTTGGTACTGCTTCAGCGCAAGGAGGAGCAGGAGGAGCCGTGGAGGGGGCTTGTCCGCCATTACGAGGTGCGGTGCTACAGCGGAATGACATCGTTTCACGAAGTCGATGCGCTGATGGCTAAAGTCAAACAGGCGCTGGATGGACAGCGCTTGACGGAAGGCGGCGCGGGCGGCGCTTCGTTCACATGCCGTTACGAGGGCACGCATCGTTCAGATGAAGTGGATACGACGCTGTCGGCTATATCAAGAAGCGCCAGATTTTCCGTACAGATCAAGCCTTCCGGAGGGACGGATGCCGCAACCGCTGCAGACCCGTGGGTGGAAGCGCTGGCCAAATGGACAAGCCTTCAATTGCCTTCCGAATGGAAGGTGTACCGCAACACTTGGCCTGTCGATTACTCCGCTCCATCGATCCTGTGGAGGATGACCGACTTCGAGATGCAGGATCAGGGCAGCGTCCTGTGCCAATTGAAGAAAAAGATGACAGGGCATGTTCTGGGCCGCACCTTGGCGGAACAAAATTCAAAGGCCGCCGAGATGGTAAGCAAGCTGATCGGCGCCAAAAAAATCATGCTGGATGAAGCGAACAAGAGGTACGTCACGATTGTCGCTCCCGCCTTGCACACGCCGAAGGACGAAATGATCGAAGGTCAGCTGACGCTGACATTGAGCAGAATGGTGGATCGCCGTTCTCAGGACGAACCAACGGCTGTGTTGATTGGCGGCGTTAAACCTAACGCAATCATTGAATAACTTTTAAAGGAGAGAATGAATCATATGTCGATGTATACTCGCGAAGAGTTAATGGCGAACGCCTTAACTGTATTTGGCGTGTCTCCGGAAGCGGTTATCGGAGCGTTGTTCGGAGCAGAGGAAGAAACGTTTTCGGTAGAGGAAGCACGGGAGCGCATTGAACAATTTATGAACAGGAGAGTGAATGAGTAATGGCAGGAGGAACTTGGAGTACGGTAGATAAGTCGGTTTTGCCAGGCATGTATGTGAATTTTCAGGCGGCGGCCCTGGCTTCGATTCAATCGGGCGCGCGGGGCGTCGTTGGCGTTCCGGTTAAGGCGCACTGGGGTCCGGTACGCAGCTTTGTCGAAATTACAAGCGAAGCGGGCATTTTGGAGAGCTTCGGAGGCGACACGGATGGCAACGCTACCGCTTTGACGACGTTGAAGCTGGCGCTGCTGGGCGGAGCGAAAAAGGTGGTCGCATACCGTCTGGCCGATAACACGGCAGCCGCTTCCGCTTTGACGCTTCAAGATACGGCAGGAACGCCGAAGGATGTTCTGAAGTTGAATGCCAAATATCCCGGCGCGCGAGGCAACAACTTCAAGGTAACGATTCAACCGGATATCGCGGACGCGACTAAGAAAAATATGAAGCTTTTTGAAGGTACGAAGCTTCTGAAAACGTTTGTCTTCGCCAGCGGGAAGATTCAAACGGCTGTCGATGCCATCAATAACGACAGCGGCAACGTGTGGGTGACGGCGACTAAGCTGGATGACGGCAGCGGCGAGCTCAAGGATGTCTCCAACGTGGCGCTTGCGGGCGGCAATTCGGGAATTGGCGGCGTGACGGCGACCGATTACACGAATGCGCTAACGGCTTTTGAAACGCGCGATTTTAACTATTTTGCACTGGACGGCGTTTCGGACTCGGCTATTCAAGCCAGCGTTGTGGCATGGGTGAAACGAGTTCGCTCCGAAGGCAAAGGGGCGGTTGTCGTGCTCGGAGGCAGCCTCGCAGACGATACGGCATCGGATGCCGTGAACAAGGCGAGCGTGCGCAGCACGGCGAACTTCAACCATGAGGGTGTTATCAACGTAGGGACAGGCGTGATCTGGAACGGCGTGAGCTATAGCTCCGCTCAAGTATCTGCGTACGTTGCCGGTGTGATCGCCGGACAGAAGCTTAGCGAATCCGCGACATATGCTGCTTCGCCATTCAGCGATGTCGTTCGCAGATGGACGCGCAGCGAGCAAGAGCAGGCGGTGACGAACGGCGTATTCTTATTTTACCATGATGGCCGAATCGTAAAGGCGCTTAGAGCCGTCAACTCGCTCGTCACCTTGCGTCAAGGCCAGAACAGCTCTTGGAAAAAAATTAGAACGATTCGCGTTATGGATGCCATTAACAGCGATTTGATGCAGGCGGCCGAGAACAACTATATCGGCAAAGTGAACAATACCGAGGAAGGCCGTCTCGCCCTTATCGGCGCATCGAAGCAATATATGCAATCGCTGGTTCAAGGCGGTGTCATTGAAGCTACCGGCTGGGATGTGTATTTGAACCCGCTCTACTATGGTTCGTCGGCAACGATCACTCCGGCTCCGGATCAAGTTTATATTCAGTGGGAAGCGCGGTTAACGGACGCGATGGAGCAAATTTTCGGAACCTTTATCGTGCTGTAAGCCGATGCATTCGAAGCAAATTTTTGCGATAACCTAAGGAGGACTAACAAATGTCATTAGATGCGAGCAGAGTCATACTTGGAACGTACGGTCAAGTATTTATCGACGGGAATTGGCAAGCGAATTTCAACCATCTGGAAGCCAAGGTAGAGGTTCAGAAGAAAGAGCTGAATCTCTCCGGAGATTCCTGGGTTCGCCATAAGCTGGGTGCGAAGAAGGGAACGGGAACGGTCAGCGGATTTAAAGTGACCAGCTTTATGCTGGAAAAAGGCTTTACTAAATTCGAGATTATTTCCAAATTGGCAGACCCGGAAAGCTACGGCTTCGAACGCGTGCGTCTGGTCAATGTCATTCCGGACCGCCTGCAGCTCGCCAACTGGACGGCCGGCGAAGAAGTGAAGGAAGAAATTTCTTTCACGTTTGAAGGCTACGAGCTTTTAGACCCGATTAAAGCGTAACGACAAAAAGTAACGGTAAAAAGGAGAAGATAAACGATGATGGATGAACAAATTTTGCAAAGACTGCTGGAAGCGGACCGTATCCCGGAAAAAACGGTAAACCTGTCTCGTCTGGGAGTTCCTGTCACGCTGCGCGGATTAACCGGCAAGCAAGTTTACTTGCTTCGCGAGCGCTGCACGGAGCGCACGGAAAGAAAAGGGCAGATGGTGGAGCGTCTGGATGAAGAGCAGTTCAACGTAGCTTTGATCGCGGCCTCTACGGTTTCCCCCAATTGGGGGGACTCCCGTTTGCTGGCGAAATACCAGGCGAGCGGAGCCGAGGAGGTTATCAAGCGGATTTTGCTGGCGGGTGAATTGTCTGCGCTCGGCGACTCCGTGCTCGACGTTAGTGGCTTCAATACAACGCTGGAAGAAGTAAAAAACTAATCGTCTCCGGCGGACTTGGAGGAATGCTCCATGCCATATGGGTAAGACATCACCTCCGCCCCGGAGAATTCTGGAAGCTCCCTCGCGGGGAACAGCTCTTCCTGCTCGCCAGTATGGAACTGGAGCTTGAGCATGAAGAGAGAGTTCGTCAAATGAGAGAATGAAAGAAGTGAAGTGCAGATGGCTGAAGCTGCTTTGGGGCGAATCCAGCTATTACAGCAAATGCAAGAACGGCTGCGCCAGTCATTTGGCCCTATAAGCTCTGCGATTCAAGCGGTTGAAGATAAGATGAACCGTGCGGGAGCGGCAGCAAGCGCCCTAAGCGCCATGAAGATTACGCCGAAGATCGAATCGATCGTCGGCATTCGGGTCGAAAGCTCGGGAGGAGCTTCAGGGTCGGGCGGGGGCTTGGGCAATATGGGCAAGTCCCTCATGACCGGCGTGGCCGATGGATTGGGCGACGTACAAAAGGCGCTGTCAGGCTTGGGGCCGTCCTTTTTGGGCGGAGTCTCCGCCGGCGTCGAGGATCTTGGCAAGTCGCTAAACAGTCTGGGTTCGGACGCTCTGGCGGGAGTGAGCACAGGCGTGAAGGAGCTCGGCGAAGCGCTGAAAGGGATGGGCACAGATGCCTTCGGCGGCGCGAGCGAGGGCGTGAAGGGGCTCGGCGAAGCGCTGAAGGGTATGGGCACGGATGCTTTTGGCGGTGCGAGCGTGGGTGTGCAGGGGCTCGGCGAGGCGCTGAAAGGCATGGGCCTCGATGCGTTTGGCGGCGCGAGCGCGGGCGTGAAAGAGCTCGGTGAGGCGCTGAAAGGCTTTAGCACGGACGCTTTTGGTGGCTTGAGCACGGGCGTGAGGGAACTCGGCGCAGCGTTGCAAGGCTTCGGCACGACCGGCCTAGTCGGACTGAGCGCCGGTGTAAAGGAACTCGGCGTAGCGTTCAATGATTTCGGTACAACCGGCTTGGGCGGCGTGAGCGCGGGCGTGAAGGAAGTCGGCGCGGCGTTCAATGACTTCGGTACAACTGGCTTGGGCGGCGTGAGCGCCGGCGTGAAGGAACTCGGCGCAGCGTTCAAAGACTTCGGCACGACCGGGTTAGGCGGCGTGAGCGCCGGTGTGAAGGAAGTCGGTGCGGCGTTCAATGACTTCGGCACGACCGGCTTGGGTGGCGTGAGCGCCGGCGTGAAGGAGCTCGGCGCAGCCCTTAAGGATTTCGGCACGACCGGCTTGGGCGGCATAGGCAAGGGCATCAAAGAACTCAGCGGAGCCATCGGGGGTATCGGTACGACCGCTTTGGGCGGCATAAGCAAAGGCATCAAAGAAATGAACGAAGCCATCGGAGGTATTGGTACAACCGCCTTTGGCGGCCTGAGTAAAGGCATCACAGAATTTAGCGAAGCCATCGGAGGTATCGGTACAACCGCTTTTAGTGGCCTGAGTAAAGGCATCACAGAATTTAGCGAAGCCATCGGGGGTATCGGTACGACCGCCTTTGGCGGCCTCAGTAAAGGCATCACAGAACTGAGCGAAGCCATCGGAGGTATCGGCACAACCGCCTTAAGCGGCGTCAGTAAAGGGATCAAAGATTTAAGCGGATCTTTTGACGGTGTCGGTACCGGGATTAGCACGGTGGGCAAATCGCTGACGGACCTGGGCAAAGGTCTGGTTGATTTGGGGAAAGGCATTGTTGACGTCATTACCATGATTGGCGGAGCGCTGAAAGAGCTTAAGGGAACCGGAGCTGCCGCAGCAGGCGGCGGGGGAAAAGGCGGCCCGGAGCGTGGAAGCGGGAAAGGCAAAAAAACGAAGGGTCGGGCATCTGCAAGCCTCAGCTCGGCGGCTGACAAAGTGAAGAGCTCCTCTAAGTCATCCGGCAAGAGTACCAAAGGCGCAGCGTCCACAATCATGAACTCGGCGGCTGATGGAGTGAAAAGCTCTGCTAAAGCCTCTGCAAGCAAAGGTCCGAAGTTGGGCGGAAAAAAAGGCGGCCTTTTAGGCGCTCTTGCTTTAGGAGCCGTCGGGGCAGCCGGCGAAGATAGTCCAATGGAGGCGGTGAAGAGTACGGCGGGCGGACTGCTATCCGAAGGGCTGGGAAAGTTAACCAAGCTTCCGGGAGTCAAGTCGATTGCCAAGAAGATTCCCGGTTTGAACGTCTTGTCGGGCGTGATGGATGTTGCCACCTCAGACAACAAAGCTGCTGCAGCGACGAAAGCGACCGGCGAGTTGGCCGGCGGCGCGATCGGCGGGACGATTGGCGCAGCCATTGGAACGGCGCTGCTGCCTGGCATCGGAACGGTAGCAGGGGGCTTCGTAGGCAACATGGTGGGCTCGATGGCCGGAGGCTTCCTGGCGGAAAAGGTGTCCGGCTTCGCCAGCAAATGGTTCAAGAAAGAAGAGAAGCCCGCCGTGAAAACGGAACCGCCTGCGCAGCCGGCTATTTATCCGGGCACTAATCCGGCGCTGGCATCCGGCAGCGCGCTTTATCCGATAGGAAATGGAGCGCCCGCGGTCGTAGAAAAGCCGGTCGGACCGAGCCCTCTCAATGTCTCCGTTTCCGGTATCAATGTTCGAGTTGAAGACAAATTAAACGAAGACGACTTGGCGCTGCGTATCGGCCAGAAGATCGTCAAGGATGTCAGACTTGCCATGGAAAACAGAGTTTAAGACAAAGTGGTGATGATGCGATGGACTTTATACTGATGGACCCTGCGGGAACCAAGCTCCATTTTCCGGTTAACCCTCAAGAGGTCAGCATTCGTCGCGAGAAAAAATTTGAAACGGTTAATATCCTAAGTTTGGGAGAAATTGATTTTCCGCAGGGAGAGAAGGTAAAGGAAATTACCTTCTCTTCTTTTTTTCCTAAAGAATATGACATGAGCTATTGCCGGTACGAGCCGGTCCCGGACCCGCAGTTTGCGATGAATCAGCTAAATACGTGGATGGTGGACAAGAAGCCCGTGCAGTTGATTATTACCGATACGGCCGTCAATGTGTTCGTGCTCGTCTCTTCGCATGTCAGCACGTTCCGCGGAGGAGAACCGGGAGACGTCTATTTTGACCTGACTTGCCGGACCTGGAGGGAAGTGAAGATTCGGACAGCTACCGATACTTCGCCTTCCCAGAGAACGGATTTAAAGCCCGTACCCAAAACCTATGTGGTAAAATCCGACGATTCCTTATGGAAAATTGCCAAATTGAATCTTGGATCGGGGAGCAGATTGGGTGAAATTTATGAGTTAAATAAAGACCTCATCGGTCCAGATCCAAATCAAATTTATCCCGGGCAAGAATTAGTGATGCCTTAACAAGCTCGCACCACATGTAGGGAGGTTTAATTTTTGGATAGTCCGTTTAAACAACTTGCTTCTCTGCTCGATACGAGAATTTCCGGCCACACGTCGCAAGCGGTGGCCGGATTGCAGGCCGAGATGGGAACGATGACGACAAGCGGGTTAAAACTGGACAGCTACAAATATGAAATTCAGGATTATATGACGGCAGACTGGCGAGTTGAGCTTGAACTGCCGGCATTCAGTTTAACGGGAACGATCAATGGTGGCGGCTCGGCCAAGATCGATTTTGAAACCGCCCGAATCCCTGATGTCAAAATTCATTTCAAAGAGGGCCTGCAGCCGGGAGACCGGGTTTTGGTGCAGCCCGTGAATAACGGCAGTGATTTTGTCGTTTTATGCAAGGTGGTGGTGTAGATGGCAAGTTTATTTCCAAGCTCGCCCGTATTGCCGGAGGCTTCGGAATTCGCCGTGCGCACCATCGGCTTCGGACGCAGCTGGAAGTTCGATTATGCAGCGGGAGAATTTGTTACGACGCCGACGGGGAAGGTGGCGGAGTCCAGAGGGGTTGAGGCCTGGCTGGAATGGTGCAACAAGGCGCTTTCGACAGCCCGTTACCGGTATTTGGCTTACACCCGCAACTACGGTCAGGAGTTCGACGACTTGATCGCCAAGGGACTGAATCGTTCCGGAAACGAAAGCGAGATTAAACGGATTGCAACCGAATGCTTGACCGTCGACCCTCGCACGGCAAGCGTGAGCAATTTTCAATTTAACTGGCAAGGCGAAACCTGCATGTTCACTTGTGAGGTAAGAAATATTCATGGAACGACAGGCACTTTAACGGGAAGTGTGGTGGCCAAGTAGATGACAGTGTTGCCTGATTATTTAAAGGATCAAACGGAAGAAGCGATTATGCAAAGAATGCTGGACGCCCTGCCCTCCGATCTGGACAAGGCTGAAGGCAGTTATATATGGGACTCTCTGGCCCCGGCTGCCATTCAATTAGCACAAGGAGCCATTTGGGCGAGAGAAGTTTTGCGCAGGGGGTTTGTCGGCTCCACCTTTGGCGAATATTTGGATTTGCGCTGCGCAGAGCACGGCATTACACGCAAGGCAGCGGTAAAAGCACGGGGCGAAATTCAATTCAAAGGAGCGGCGGGGGCGGAAATCTCGGCCGGAACGATTGTGGCTACGCTGGCCGATTCCGCTATTGGCGAGCCGTCGATTGAATTCAAGACGCTGTCCAAAGTCGTGTTGGACCCAAGCGGTGCGGGGACCGTCAACATTGAAGCGATCGTCGGCGGCAAAAGCGGCAACGTCTCTGCCAGGGCGATTCAACTACTGGTATCGCCGCTCTCGGGAATTTCCAGTGTGACCAATCTGAAGGAAACTTCCGGCGGTCTCAATATGGAAGATGACGCGGCCTTGCAGCTTCGTTATTTGCAGCGGGTACGCTCTACATCCGCCGGAGGAAACAAAGCGGACTATATGAATTGGGTCACCGAGGTATCGGGAGTCGGCGGTGCTGCCATCATGCCTGTCGATGAAGGTCCCGGCACCGTAGGCATCTATGTGGTGGATACCTCCATGAAGCCGGCGTCTTTGGCTATTGCGGAAGCGGTGCAGCATTACATTGCGCCCCCGTATACCTTGGTGGAAGAGGACTCCGTGCTGGCACAAGGGGGAAAAGGCGTATCCACAGATACGTCCCAGCAGGATGCCAGAAACAAGTCTGCCCTCCAGTTTGCGTATAGCTCCGACGGCATAGGTACGGCCAAGCGCACGGAATTGGATACGGCTCTGCCGAAGCAAGCAGGCATATGGAGAGTGAGGCCGCATTTCAAAGTGAGCAGTACGGCGGGGACCGCGAATTTGGTTGAATTCGGGATATGGAATCATTCCCGCAACGGATGGGCGAAAACGGGACCAAGCAGTACCGTGGATGCCGTACAAGTGAAATCGGCTAAGGATTTGCTCAGTTTCTTCAAATATTCCGGCTCCGTTGACCCTATCGTTGCTTCGCGGGATTGGCCGGTGTGGGCCGACTTTTACTGGAACGGGGAAGACCATCTCGAATTGCGAATCACCCGTCTGCAGAGCGATACGACCACGACGCTTTGGCTGGATAATGTCGTATACACGTCTGCATTTTCCAAAAATACAGGGGAAGGCAAGGCGCCGATCGGCGTTCGGGTCTCGGTACGCCCTGCCATTCAGATACCGATCGACATCAAGGTAACGCTCAATGTGCTGCCAGGCAGCAATGTGACCGCCATTCAGAACGAAATCAAGCAAAAGTTTGACAAATATCTCACATCGCTTTCTTTCAAAGAAAATAACGATGTGCTCTATACCCGTCTGGGGCAAATCATTTTGGATACACAGGGCGTCGTGGATTACGATCAAACGAGCTTTTTTATTAATAACAGCCAGAAAAATATCATTGTGTCCGCCAATGAAGTGGCTGTGCTGGGAGATGTGACGTTCCGATGAAGTATCAGCTGACGAGTCCCAGGGCACAAACGATGATGGACTATTTGCCCGAGTATTACGGCACCTCCGCCATTATGGGCGCCATTGTCGATCAGCAGGCGGCTGAACTCGATAAGTTATACCAGACTTTGGACGAAGTATTGAAGCAGTATTTTGTGCAAACGGCGACGTGGGGACTTGATTTATGGGAGATGGAGCTTGGGCTTCCGGTCCGGTATCAGCTGCCGGACAACGAACGAAAGGGCTTTATTCTTTCACGAATCCGCGGCATTGGCACAGCGACCCGTTCTACCGTGGAACAAGTGGCCGAATCGTTCGGGAACGGAAGCATGGATATCATCGAAGATTTCCAAGCGTACCGGATCATCGTACGATTTGCCGAAAAAACGGGGATTCCATCGAATATTCAGGACCTGCAGACGGCTTTGCGGGAAGTGGTTCCCGCTCATTTGGATATTCAGTATGAGTACAATCATTTGACCTGGGACAATCTGGAGTCCAAGCATGTAACGTGGGACACGATCGAAAACCTTCATCTGACATGGGATCAATTTCAGGAATATTTGTAATCATACATCGTGGATGGGATCAATTGGGATATGGCGGATATTTTGCATCACCCTATTAGCTTGGAGTTCTTGAAGGAAAAGAAGCTGAGACAGCTGCGGCTGCAGTGCGAGAATCGGATTTTATCCGGTTTTTCTTCGGTCCGGACGAAGCATAAGTACTCTTATAGCGTTTATGATCAGATTAATACGACAGGGCAGATCGTAATGCTGTTGGCCGATAACAGCATTACGGATGTCGTCTGGAAAACGGAGGATCAAGGATTCGTCACGCATACCCGGGAAGAGTTCATTTCCGTTGCATCCGAGGCCGACGCCCATAAGAAAAGCTGCTTGACCCGGTATCAGCAATTAAAAGAGCAACTGCACGTTGCGCGGAACGTGGAGGAGCTTGAACATATCCAGTGGGAGTAGCGAGCCGGGACATTTTGATACGAATTGGTTGTGATATGGATGATGAAGGTCATTGAAGATTTCATTGTGTGGCTAGTGGCGCATTGGAAAGAGATCAGTCTGCAAGCTGCGCTGACCTCTCTGGCGGTCATTTGGACCAAACGCGTAGGAATCAAGCAGGTGAAGAAATACCTGACGCAGGTGGCGCCCAAATACTTCAAAGATGAAGACAATATGGTGGAGCTGCTCAAAACGCAAAGCGAAATCATCAAAGAACTGCATTTTCAGGTCAATAGCTTGGAGAAAGAGTCCGCAGTGACCCGACAATACGTGGAAGGAAAAATTCGCGAAATCAATATGAAGATGAAAAGCAGCTAGGTGAAACTTAGGAAAGGGAAGATGGCCGTGCTGAAGCAAAAATTGGGCAGCCGCAAATTTTGGGCCTTATTGGCGGCGGTGATCACAAGTGCTCTGGTCCTGTTCAATGTTGATAATAATACGATCGCGAAAGTCGTCGCCTTAGTAACGAATGTAGGAGCGATTGCGACGTACATCTTGGTCGAGGGTTACATTGACGGCAAAAGGATCGCCAAAGAACAGACAGGAGGTGCCGAGAATGGGGAACCCGACTACTCTAAGAGCGATTCAACTGGTTCAACTGCCGTATAGCGTCAAGCCTATTCTCGACATTACGGATTCTCTGTTGACTAGTTCGACCAATCCGTACAAAATGCGCCGGTTTGAGGATATCACGCATATCAGTGTCCATCACTCCGCGGTAGAAGGCGGAACGCCCGAAGGCTACGCGAGAGCGCACGTGAACACGAACGGCTGGGGCGGCATCGGCTATCATATCGTGATTAAGGGCGATCAAATTTACCAGACGAACGATTTGCTCACGTTCAGCTATCATACGTCGTCGAATAATGCTTATACGGTAGGCATTTCCGTCTCGGGGGACTTGTCCAAACGCAATTTGACCTCGCAAGAGCGCGAGTGTCTGTACGCCGCGATTATGACGGTGCGCTCCATATTCAACATTCCCGTCGAGAACGTGATGGGGCACAACGAGTATCCGAACAACAACACGGCTTGTCCGTGCATTAGCATGAATCAGGTGCGGGCGGACTTGAAAGATTTGGACATGAAGCTCAAATATATGGGCAGCAGCGAAAGTAAAAGAAAGAACGCCTATGCCATCGCCAATCAAATTCTGTACATGTACAACATGGCGCAAGGCAACGATGGAAACGCAGAGTGGGCGCTAAACAAAATTATTCAGTTGGAGCCGAAAATGAAAGAGCTGGGCTTGTTATGAGGACATACCTGACCGGGTATGTCTTGAGCTTGTTGAGAAACCCGCTTCGCGTAGAAAACTCTCTGCATACGCCGGTGGGGTATATCCCTCCAGCCGCTCTTGAAACCCGTGAATTGGATTAGAATTAGCGGTATTTTCACGGGTTTCAAAGGCGGACGTAAACTCTTACGGGATATACCCCGCCTCTATTTGGCTGAGTTTTTCTACTACCAGGGTTTCTCAACACTCTGAGGACATACCTAATACAGGTATGTCTTTTTTTGTATTTACCTTCGAGAATGCTTAGGGATTAGGGGGATTTGGAATGAGCAAAAGATCGCCGAGCGATTTTATTTTGATGCTGATGTGTAATGAGGTATATGATAAAACATTATTTGTTGGAAAATATTTAGAAAATTTCAAAAAATTAAATCAAATGATAGGGAAAGTGGTTTTGTCTGATTGGGAAATCTTTCAGCTCCCGGTACAAGAGGAAGCACAATATGGCTTTTATGCGGCAATATATTATAACGAAAGGACAACTGAATTTGTCGTTGCCATGAGAGGGACTGACGGGTGGTTCGAAGGACTGCCTGAGGACTGGAATAAGAACGATTTATTAGAAAATATAACTCCTAGTTGGATTTCAAAAGAAGTTTTATTCGGAGCTAGACCTTTTTTAAATCGTTTCTTCAACGGTGAACGTTTCCAACAAATTATTAGCGACGCTTCGGATTACAAGATTGTATTTACTGGTCATTCCTTAGGTGGAAAATTAGCTCAGGTTGGTTATTGGGATACACGTACGGGGATTTTTGGAGAATGGATTGAGCCAGCGTCTTTGTCTCATGTTGTAACATTTAATTCAGCTGGAGTCTTTATTGACGGTACTGTTCCTGAATTTTTGCACCTTCTAAAAATAAAAGATTCTCTTCCAATACGGAATTATGTAGTCAATGAAGAGATTTTACATCATGTTCCAGGCTGGCGCTTAGGTACCAGAATAATACTGCCATTTTCGCATAAAGAAGGCGACTACACGTTTGATCCGATAAAGAGGCATAACGCGCTATATTACGATAATTATTTTCAATATTACATGGATGAAGGCGGCAATTTCAGCGATCATTTTATTAACCTGAATGGCTCGAATGGAGCGGCAGACTTTTTATATGGCCGTGATCATGTCGATTATATGTATGGATGGGCAGGAAACGATAAACTGTATGGCAACGGAGGAGACGATCAGTTACTTGGCGGCACAGGAGATGATCTCTTGGAAGGAGGCCTTGGCAACGATCTCTACTTTTTCAAAAAGGGAGACGGCAATGATGAAATTGCAGAATACGGCAAGGATCAAGCCGACAAGATTAAACTCATCGGCTTTGGACTGGATGAAATTAAAGTTAATTTTAATCGCGACGGTTATGAAAAGTCACACACCGTTAAAGTAACACTCAGCTTTACTAGCTCATCCGACACACTCACGTTCTTGCATTCCTACGGAGATTGGAACAATATCGAATTCATTCAAATTTGTGACAAATATCATAATATTATTAAAACGGTAAACATCAAAAAATTGGCAGATTTTATCACGATGGAAAACAATTGGTTCAATAACGAGGATCAATTTTCGCTCACCTATCTGCTTGAGTTAGGGAAGAAGTACGGGCAGGCTTTTGAAGCTTCGGACCCGATCGTAATGGATCTGGACGGAGACGGTCTGGAAACCATAGGCATTGAAAAAAGAGTGTTTTTTGACCATGACAGCGACGGGAAGAGCAGCTTGACGGGCTGGGTGGGTCCGGACGACGGCTTGCTTGTGCGCGATTTGAACGGCGATGGAGTCATTAATAACGGGACCGAGCTGTTTGGCGAATATGCCTTGATGAAAGACGGTTCGCGTTCTCAGAATGGATATGCCGCCTTATCGGAATTGGACGACAACCGCGACGGTACAATCGACAAGAACGATGCCGGATTTGCCCAGCTTAAGGTTTGGAAAGATTCCAACAGTGACGGAAAGTCCACCCCGAACGAATTGTTTACGCTACCGGATTTGGGTATTACCGCGATTCATACGAAATACTACGATATCGGCTCCGGCAACGAATCGAACGACAATATTTTGATAAGGGAAAGCGATTATATCAAGCAGGACGGCTCATCCTGGGCCATGGGCGAATATTTTTTCGAGTTGGCAACGAACCGAATCGACCCTGAACAGTTCAAGCAAATCATGAAGCGTCAAGAAGAGCCGGTTTTTGAAAAAAAAGAGCCTCCGATCATACACTCCAACCAATACGAGGTCATCTTGGCTAATCAATACATCATCACGGACATGGTCGAAAAAATCACATTGGAAGAGTCGCTGGACGAAATCGCTTATCGGGCGACCATCGATTTGGTCATCACGGACGATTTTCCCGCCATTGGGCCCGGTCAAGAGATCCGTATATCGGGGATTGCTCCCCAGGGCACGAGTCTGGTCTATCTTTTTCACCCCGGGGTGATCTGGGAGTGCAGCAGCCGCAACAGCGGGCAGAAGCATTTGACGGTAACGGCTTACGACAAGACCATTTACTTGAACAAATGCGAGGACGAGTATTTGCTTCCGGCGGGCCAAACGGCGTCACAAAGGCTGAAACGGTATGCGGCGGACTGGAAAATTCCGTTAGGCCATGTGGCGGAAACGGGAAAAAGTCTTGCCAAAGGCGTCTACCGGTCCCAGACGATTTTCTCCATGATTTTGAACGATTTGAAGGATACGGTATCTCGCGACGGCTTGATGTACCGGGCTCGAATGACCCCGAACGGGCTGGAGCTGTACGAAATAGGGAGCAATTCGCCGGTTTGGATGCTGGACATGGATCAGAATGTCGAGGAGATTACACAGAAGCGGACGCTGGAAGGCGCCGTCACCCAAGTGAAAGTGCTGGGCAAGGCAAAAGAGGAAGACAAGCCGGTGCCGGTGTTAGCGGTAGAGAAGGGGGAAACGGAAAAATACGGCACCCTGCAGCGCATTATTCAAAATAGCAATATTGAAACCGCCAGTCAGGCGAAGAAAGCGGCTCAAAAGCTTCTGACCGGGATGCAAGAAACGATTACGGTGACGGCCATCGATATCAACACGATTCGGGCAGGCGATAAGGTTCAGATTAAGGATTTGGCTTTCATTGTGACCAGCGTCAGACATGAATTGGGCATGCCGGGAAGCATGACGTTGGAGTTGATGCATATCGATGCGGTTCGAAGGAAGTATTTTATGGCGGATTAGGATGATGCGATAGGAATTTAAGCGCTCATGACTGCTCTAGCCCCAGTCTAACAATCCGGACTGGGGCTTTTTGCGGAACATTGCCCGAAAAAGATTAATAGTGTGTAAACTTACGGGAGTCAGAGGGTTTTGGCGAAATATGTCGAATTTTATTTGGTACATTCCTCTAAATCTGCATCCAAAGGGAGCTGCCTTCATGAGACTTCGAAGCGTCAAAGCCAAAACGTTCCTCTTGTTTATGCCCGTCGTGCTTGTTTTGTTTGCTGCCGTCCTAGTCGCCGCTTATGTTTATGCCAAAGGGATCATTCTCGACGAGAGCCGGTATGGCATGAACGAGCAATTGAAAAGCATCGCGAACGACATCGACACCCGGCTCGTTGCGCATACGAGGTTGCCCGAGATGATCGCCCATTCGGTCGAGGATACCTATACGAAGCTCACGCTTCAGGATTACCAGTCCATGACGAAGGGCGGGTTGCAAGTGAACGGGGAGACGTTCGGTCTCGGGATTTTTTTCGAACCCGGCGCCTATAACGCGAAAACAAAATATTTCTCCACGTATGCCTTTCGGGATAAGGACAGCATCAAATCGACGGAAGACTACAACGATCCCAACTACGATTATTTGAGCAAAAACTGGTACAAAGCCGGCGTCAATCAAAAGGCTGCCGTTTATACCGATCCGTATTACGATGAAATAACGAAGGTGTCCATGGTGACGGCGTCGGCTCCCGTCTATAATGCCGGGAAACAGTTTATCGGCGTGGTGACGGGCGATATCGATCTATCCACGCTGCAAAAGACCGTGTCGGACATGAAGGTCGGGGCCACGGGCTGGGCGTTACTTATCCATAAGGACGGCACCTATTTGGCCGGCCCGGATCAAGGGAAAGTCATGAAATCCAAGCTCCAGCAGGACACCGACTCCGCCTTGGCCGGTTTGGGTCAAGAGCTGCTGCAAAACAAAAACGGGAACACGACGTACGCAGGCGCAAACGGCGTGAACCACGTGTTCTATAAAGAAATTCCAAGGACGCAGTGGATTCTCGCGGTCGTGATGCCGGACAAGGAATTGACGGAGCCGCTTACGCAACTGCTGTTCAAGCTCTGTCTGATAGGACTGGCCGGGATTTTGCTGATCGCAGCGGTCATTCTGGTCTACAGCCGCGGGATTACCGTCCAAATCGCCAAGCTGAACAAGCTGTCCGAGAAGCTGGCGGCCGGGGATTTCACGCATCACATTACAGTCTCGAGCCGAGACGAATTCGGGCAAATGTCCGAGCACTTTAACCGGACGACCAGCGAGCTTAGACAGATGCTGAATAAGGTGTCCGAGCATACGCTGCATGCCGCGTCCACCTCCGAGCAGTTGTCCGCCAGCGCCGAGCAGACCAGCAAGGTGGCGGAAAACATTTCCGCGACGATTCAGGAGGTCGCGATGGGTTCCGATGTGCAGCTTCGCGGAGCGGAAGAGACCGTCCGGGCGATGGATGAGCTGACGCTCGGGATTCAGCGCATTGCCGAGTCGTCTTCTTTAGTTCGCGATTCCTCCGAGGAGACGACGGCGAAGGCTTCCGAGGGCAATGCGAAAATCCAGGAAGCGGTAACCGGCATGAGTCAGGTGAACGAGAACGCCAAGCAGACGGCCGACATCATCCGGCAGCTTAACGCGCGCTCCAGGGAAATCGGTAAAATTATGGAAGTGATCACCGGGATCAGCAACCAAACGAATCTGCTCTCGCTGAACGCGGGGATTGAAGCGGCCAGGGCCGGGGAGCACGGCAAAGGGTTTGCCGTGGTGGCCCACGAGATCCGCAAGCTGTCCGAGCAAACGAAGCAATCCGCCGAGCAGGTCGGAGAACTGATTGGTCAAATCCGGAGCTTCGCCGCGGAGGCCGCCGCCTCGGTGGAAACGGGCGCTGAGGAGATGGAGCGGGGGACCCGCCTGGTCGGTCAAGCGGGCGAGGCGTTCCAGGCTATTCTGCACCACATTCATGCGATGGACGAGCAAATCCAAGAGGTTTCCGCCGCTTCCCAGCAAATGTCCGCCAGCTCCGAGCAGGTAAACGCAACGACGCAGGAGCTGTCCCGTATTGCGCGGGAGGCTGCGCACAATGCGCAGCATGTGGCCGCCTCCAGCGAGGAGCAGCTCGCGGCGATGGAGGAGATTGCCGCCTCTTCCGAATCGCTGACGCTCATGGTCGAGGAGCTGCGGGAGCTGATGTCCCGGTTTAAGGTGTGACCCGCAGAGCGGGATTAGCGAATTCGAACGATTTCGCGCCAACAGCCTTCCACCGTCGTCATGCGTCCTGAGCTGGATGCCCGCCGGACTCGCGGCTCAGAATCTGCATTAGCGCCAGTACGAGCGTCTGTCCGTAGTCGTCCGTGCCGCCGTCATCGCTTCGCCAAGCGACAAAGCCGTCCGGACGGACCAGCACGGCCCCTCCGGGACTCAGCCTGAACGCCTGCTGTCCGAGGCCGTCGGGGTCCGCCAGATCGCCATCCGGCCCGAGCAGATAGCAGTCGATGCCGATCCCCAGACGTCCGCGGGCCGTTTCGGCAGCCGCACGCCATGACGCCCCGTCGGGTCCGGCCACAAGCACGAAGCTCCGTTCGAACAAGTCCAGCGTGGAGATTCGGCCGCTCCGATGCCCGACCCAGACGTGCGGAGCCCGGGTACCGGGAGCTGCGTGAAACTCCGGCTGGTCTTGCGGCGCTTCGCTGTCGTCGCTCGCAAGCACGGCGGTCGACTTGTAACGGTACCCCATGGCGGTGACGAGCACGTTGGCGGGAGTTCCCTCCGTTCTCCCTTTGAAAAAAGACAGCATGCTGTTCGCCGCAATCAAGCCGGCCTGCTTCGCCGTAAACCGGGCGACGGGCCGGCGTTCGTCTTCATACGTTTCCAGCAGCCCGGGGCCCGCATGGCCGCGCAGCACCGCCGCCAGCTTCCAAGCCAAGTTATGCGCATCCTGCACCCCCGTATTCGCACCGAAGCCTCCGGTCGGCGGCATGACGTGCGCCGCGTCTCCGGCGAGAAACACGCGGCCCGATTGGAACCGCTCGGCGACGCCTTCGGCGGCTTCCCAAGGCAGCACGCTGAGTATTCGAATGTCGAGGCCGGGGAACCCGAGCGCTTTGGCTAATAGATCCTTGCACCGCTCCGGCGTATAATCCTCCGGCAATTCGTTCTGCGGGTCATAGGGGGCATGGAAGCACCAGCGGTCGCTGTTGTTAATGGCGACGAGCATTCCGGTCGCTTCCGGATGCAGGATGTTGCAGATGCTGAATTCGTGCCCCTGCACCATATCGCGGAGATCCGCCTGAAAGTAGATATTGATCAGAAAACCGTGCGAGTACTCATCCGTCATGGAAATGCCTAGCGCTTGCCGGACCGGGCTTTTCGCTCCGTCGGCGGCGATCAGGTAGCGGGCTCTGACGGTTGAGGCCGTTCCGGTGGCCCGATCGACCAGCTCGGCCGTGACTCCGTCGATATCCTGCCGGAAGGAACGGAGCTCCGTCGAAAAGCGCAGATCGCCGCCGCGGTCGCGTGCGGCCTGCAGCAAGAGCGGCTCGACGACGTCCTGAGTGCAGCGGTTTCCTTGTGTGGGACTGATGTCGTCGTTCGGAACGAACGGGTTCATAAGGCGAAGCGTCGATTCGGGCACGCCGTTTTGGGGCAGATCCAGCTCGGCGGAGGCCAGCGTTTCGGCCGTAAACATCCCCTTGCTTTTCGACAAGGATGCGCCGGCCTCGCGGATCGCCTGCTCCAAGCCTAAGTTCCGGTACAGCTCCATCGTGCGCAGATTGAAGCCGCGGGACCGGGGATGGATGGAAGTGCCGGAATGCCGCTCCGCCAACAGATAAGAAATGCCCTGCCGGTTTAGAAACAAGGCGGCGGACAAGCCGACCAAGCCACCTCCGACGATGATTACAGGTACGCTGTACGTTGTCATCAAAATGACTCCTTTCCCTAATTGGGATTGAATGTAAAATGTAAAAAATGATTCTGCGCTTAAGCTTACTGCACGTTTTTAAATACAGTGTAAATAAATTACAATTTGTTTTCAGCAAGCTGGCGTCAATGGTAATCGGCGCCGGCTTTTTTTATCCCTAAGCCCCGAACTATTTAATCCTGGCATCAATGAGATGGCGTCAAACTTCCGTATGATGTTATATACATCACATTTTCCCCCCCGTTATAATAGCTTCAAGGGATCGCAAAATTAAAATTTGTCATGATTGCGTTCATGGATCGTCTCCGTGAGAGGTCCCTAACAAGAACAGGGGGTAATGATCTTGAAGAAATGGACAACATCGCTCGGACTGCTTTCTTTGTCCGCGTTGGTAGCGCTTACGGCATGTGGGACGCCGGCGTCCCCGGGAAAAGAAGGCAAGGATGCCGCAACCGGTGAAGCGGCTGCGGACGGCGGCAAGAAGACGCTGACGATCGCGACGGTGAACAACCCTGATATGGCCATCATGCAAAAGCTGGCCAAAGACTACGAGAAAGAAACCGGGACCACGGTGAAGTTTTCGGTGCTGCCGGAAAACGATCTCCGCAAGCAGGTGACGGTCGATGTCTCCATGGGCGGGGGCAAATACGATATTGTGACGATCGGCAACTACGACGCGGCGATCTGGGCCAAAAACAAATGGATCGAGCCGCTTACGACCTATTTCGACGGCATGTCTGCCGATGCGAAAACGAAATATGATCTGGAAGATATTTTTCCGGCTGTCCGCGACGGCTTGACTTACGACAAACAATTGTATGCGCTTCCTTTTTACGGCGAAAGCAGCATGCTCTACTACAACAAGGACATGCTGGCCAAAGCCGGCGTGACGATGCCGGAGCATCCGACCTGGGAGCAGGTGGCGGAGATTGCCAAAAAAGTAAAGGCCGCCAACAACGTGCCGGGGATCGTGCTGCGCGGGCTTCCGGGCTGGGGCGAGGTGCTTGCGCCGCTCAACTCGATCATCCATGCGTTCGGCGGCTCCTGGTACGACATGAACTGGAACGCGAAGCTGAACAGCCCGGAAACGGTCAAAGCGGTGAAGTTTTACGCGGACCTGCTGAAGGAAGCGGGACAGCCCGGAGCGACGACAACCGGCTTTACGGAAGCGCTCACGCTGATGTCGACGGGAAAAGCGGCCATGTGGTATGACGCGACGGTGGCGGCCGGATTTTTGAACAATCCGAAAAACTCTCAGGTCGTGGGCAAAATCGGCTATGTAAAAGCGCCTTCGGCTGCTAAAGACAACACTGGCTGGCTGTGGTCCTGGAACCTGGCGATCGAAGCGGCGAGCAAAAACAAAGCGGAAGCGTTCAAGTTCATGACGTGGGCGACAAGCAAGGAATACATCGCCAAAGTCGGGGAAAGCGAAGGCTGGGTCGTCGCGCCTCCGGGCACGCGCAAGTCGACGTACGAGAATCCGAAGTACAAGGAAGCGGCGCCGTTCGCCGACATCGTGATGCAGTCGATGATGTCCGCGGACTACAAGAAGCCGGCCAAAGATCCGGTGCCGTACCAAGGCATTCAATTCGTGTCCATTCCGGAGTTCCAGCAGCTCGGCACGGAGGTCAGCCAAGACATCGCCTCCGCGCTGACCGGCAGCATCAGCGTCGAGGACGCAATGAAGAAGGCGCAGGAGAAAGCGGAAAAAGTCGCCGTCAGCGGCGGATACAAGAAATAAACCCATCCGGCGAAAGGGGAGCGGCCGGTCCGTTCCCTTTTGCCGCACTACATCACGCGAGGAGAGGCGAATGAACACGGTAGAATGGAGTAAAGCCGATATGAAACCTTATACCGCGAAAGCCAAGCGAACGGACGATACGTCCGCCGCGGCAAAAGGGCTATTGTGGCCGGGCATCGCTTTTGTCGCTTTAATTACGCAGATTCCTTTTCTCGTCACGCTGTATTTAAGCGTCCATCAGTGGAACCTGATGCGGCCGGATCAAGGCATTACGTTCGCGGGGCTGTCCAATTTCGTTGCGATTTTGGGCGAAGCGGCGTTCTGGGAAGTGTTGAAAAATACGTTTTTGCTGACGATTCTTTGCTTGGCGTTATGTCTGGTCGGCGGCATGGGGCTGGCGCTGCTGCTGAACCGCGATTTTTTTGGCAAGGGGATTATTCGTACGCTGTTTGTGTCGCCCTTCTTCATCATGCCCGCCGTGTCCGGCATCGTATGGAAGACGGTCATTTTAAATCCGAATTTCGGCTTTAGCGCGTATTTATCTGCGAAGCTGGGCCTGCCTCCGGTCGATTGGCTCGGACAGTATCCGCTAGAAACGATTATTTTCGTCGTCGCTTGGCAGTGGATACCGTTCTTCATGCTGGTGCTGCTTGCCGGCCTGCAGTCGGTTTCCCCCGATCTGATGGAAGCCTCCGTCCTGGACGGCGCCAACCGGATTCAGCAATTTTTCCATGTGACTATTCCTCATCTGTTGAGATATATAGAGGTGGCTTTGCTGCTCGGCCTGATTTTTATTATGGGAACGTTCGGCGAAATTTACGTGACGACGGCGGGCGGCCCCGGCTACGCGTCGACGAACCTGCCTTTCTATTTGTACCGGATCGGGTTCCAGGGCTGGGATATCGGCGGAGCTTCGGCGGTCGGCGTCATGATCGTCATCCTGATGACGGTGTTTATGACCGTGCTGTTTAAGTTTATGCGCAGAACGTTTGGAGGGGAATTGTCATGAGACGACCGCTGTCTATGCTGCTGACGGCCGGAACGTATGTGCTCGCGCTGATCTATTTTTCCCCCGTGCTGTGGCTGCTGATCACCGGCTTCAAGGAGGAGGGGGATGCGGTGGCGATGCCGCCGTCGCTCGTGTTCCAGCCGACCTTGGACAATTACCGCTTGATCTGGGATTCGGGCGCGGGCTCGTTCATGGGGCACTCGGCGACCGTCTCGATCGTCTCCACGATCTTGGCGCTCGCGTTCGGCGTGCCGGCCGCATACGCGCTCGCCATGTTCAAGATCAAGAAGGCGGACGACATTTTGTTCTGGTTCATCTCGACCAAAATGCTTCCGGCGGTCGGCGTCATCATTCCGCTTTATCTCGTATTCAAGCAACTGCATTTGCTGGATTCGCTAACGGCGCTGATCGTGCTGTATACGGCGATGAACGTGCCGCTCGTCGTCTGGATGATGCGCTCGTTCTTCAAGGATATTCCTTACGAGACGATTGAGGCGTATCAGGTGGACGGGGCGACCGGGCTGCAGGGCTTTTTCAAGATTACGCTGCCGCTGGTCCGGCCGGGGATCGTCTCGACGTCGCTGCTCTGTCTCGTCTTCGTCTGGAACGAGTTTTTCTTCGGCGTCAGCCTGACCTCGACGGATGCGGCCACCATGCCGGTCTATATGTCGTCGTTCATGACGCAAGAAGGGCTGTTCTGGGCCAAAATGTCGTCCGTCGCTACGCTGGCCGTTCTGCCTGCGCTGGTGTTGGGCTGGTTTACCCAGCGGCAGCTGGTCCGCGGCTTGACGATGGGCGCAGTGAAGGGCTAGGAGCCAGACGAGAAGCTATATATAAATTTCCAAATTCGGAAAAGGGAGAACTCTATGCAAAAGCAAATGATGAAAGCGGCGGTGCTGGACCGCCCGTTATCGATTGAAGTCAAGGACGTGCCGGTGCCCGAGCCGCGCCCGGACGAAGCGCTGGTGCAGGTGCACTGCATCGGGATTTGCGGCTCGGACGTGCATTATTACGAGCATGGCCGGATCGGCCGGTACGAGGTCAAGCAGCCGATCATCCTCGGGCACGAGGTGGCCGGCACGGTGGTGAAGGTCGGCAGCGCGGTGACGAATGTCGCGGTCGGCGACCGGGTCGCCGTGGAGCCGGGCGTGACGTGCGGACGGTGCAATTACTGCAAGTCGGGCCGGTATAACCTGTGCCCGGACGTCGTCTTCATGGCGACGCCGCCCGTGGACGGGGCTTGGGCGGACTACGTCGCGGTGCGCAGCGACTTCCTGTTCAAGCTGCCGGAGGCGATGAGCTTCGAGGAGGGAGCGCTGCTGGAGCCGCTGTCCGTCGGCATTCACGCGATGACCCGGGGGCGCGTCAAGCCGTCCGACCGCGTGCTGGTGACCGGACTCGGGCCGATCGGCCTGCTGGCGCTGGAAGCGGCCAAGCTGTTCGGCGTGACCGAAATTTACGGCAGCGACGTGATGGAGAGCCGCCGGGAGCTGGCGCTGGAGATGGGCGCGGCCGGAGTCCTCAATCCGGCGGGTGCGCCGGTGAAGGAACAGCTTGACCGCTTGACGGGCGGCGAGGGCGTCGACGTCATCGTCGAAACGTCCGGCAGCGCCCGAGCGATCGCCGATACGATCGGGCTGGCGAAGCGGGGCGGGCGGATCGTCCTGGTCGGACTGCCGACGAGCGACGCGATTCCGCTGGATATTCCGGCGTTGGTCGACGCGGAGCTGGACGTGTACGGCGTGTTCCGCTATGCGAATACGTACCCGGCGGCGATTCAATTGCTCAGCCGCCGCGAGCACGGCATCGCCAAGACGATTACGCACCGGTTTCCGCTTAGCCGGATTCGCGAAGCGGTGGAGACCGCGCGGACGCAGAAGGATACGAGCATCAAAATCATGATTTACCCGAATGAGAACGAATGAAGAAATGGAACCGAATAGGGGGAAGCTTAACATGAAAGCTCTGGTCATCGAAGGGCCGCGCCGGGCCGTGGTCAAGGAAGTGCCTTATCCGGCGCCGAAGCGCGGCGAAGTCACGATTCAAGTGAAGAACGTCGGGATTTGCGGCACCGATTTTCATATTTTCGAGGGCGAGTTTATTTCCCCGTACCCGATTATTCCCGGACATGAATTTTCCGGCATCGTGCACGAGGTGGGCGAAGGCGTCACCGGCCTGCAGCCGGGAGACCGGGTCAGCGCCGATCCGTCGCTGTTTTGCGGCGCCTGCGAATTTTGCCTGACCCACCGGAGCAACCAATGCGAAAATTGGCAGGCGCTCGGCAACACGGTGAACGGCAGCATGGCCGAATACGTGGCTGTTCGGGCAGGCAACGTGGTGAAGCTGCCGGACACGATGTCGTTCGAGGAAGGCGCATTCATCGAGCCGCTGGCCTGTGTCGTGCACGGCATGAACCGGCTGCAATTGCAGGTTGGCAGCCGCGTGCTGCTGTTCGGCGCGGGCGCGATGGGGCAGCAGCTCATCCAGGCGATGGCCCGGGCGGGAGCGTCGGAGCTGGTCGTCGTGGATGTGGCGCAGGAGAAGCTCGACATGGCTTTACGTTACGGCGCGACGAAGGGCGTGCTGAGCCGCAATCTGGAAGCCGAGCTGGGCAAGGACACGTACCCTTACGGGTTCGACGCGGTGGTGGACGTGACCGGCATTCCGGCGGTGATTGAGCAAGCGTTGAATTATTTGGGACCGACGGGCAAGTATCTGCAATTCGGCGTGACCGCGGAAAGCGCGAGCATCCGGATCAACCCGTTCAAGCTGTATAACAAGGATTGGACGCTGCTTGGCTCGATGGCAATCAACCAAACGTTTATCCCGGCGTTTCACTGGCTCAAGGAAGGCCGGATCGACGTCCGCCCGCTCATTTCCCGGACGATCACGCTGGAGGAGACGGTCGAATTTCTGGAAAAGCCCAAAGCGCCCGATCTGATGAAGGTGCAAATTGTGATATAATCGATTTCAAGACAACGAAGGAACGGAGGAGGTACGCTGCCATGGAGCCGCGCTTAACGTTAAATTCCAGACAGAAGCAAATGTTGGCGCTGCTTCTGCAGGCTTCGGCTCCCGTTACGCTGAAGGAGATGGCGGGGGAGCTGGGGCTCAGCGTACGTACCATGCAAAGGGAACTGGAAGGGATAAGCCGGAGGCTTGTCCCTTTCGGCGTCACATTGATCAAAAAGACGGGCGTCGGCCTGAGCGTCGAAGGAAGCGATGCGGCCAGGAAGCAGCTGCTCCAGCAGCTGTCCGTCAGCCCTTCGCTCAAAATTTTTTCCCCGGAGGAGCGCAGGCATCTGCTGATCCGGCTGCTGCTGACAAAGCGGGAAGCGGTCAAGCTTTTTTACTTCAGCAGCAAGCTGGACGTGACGGAAGCGACGGTCAGCAACGATCTGGACAAGCTGGAGCCGTGGTTTGCGAAGCATCGGATCGCGCTGGTTCGGAAGCCGGGTCTGGGCGTCTACATCGAAGCCGACGAGAAAAGCATCCGCGCCGCAATGATCGATCACCTGTACGAGCATTTGTCGCAGGAGCAGCTGATGGACATGCTGTCGTCGTATTCGCTGTCGTTTACGAACCAGCGCAAGCTGGAGCTGTCCATCCGCAATCACCTGCTGCATTTTATCGATCCCGGCATCATCGGCCAGATCGAGGAAATCGTCCGCAGCAGCGAAATGCGGCGGGGTTACGAGATGACGGATAGCGCCTACGTCGGCTTTGTCGTGCATATTGCGCTGGCCGTGCAACGGCTCAAGAGCGGGGAAAACATCTCGATCGACGCCGAAGCGCTGGGCAAATTAAAGGCGGCGGGCGAGTTCAAATGGGCGCAGCAGATGGCGGAAGAGCTGAGCGCCCGCCTGGACATCGACATCCCGGAAAGCGAAGTCGGCTATATCACGATGCATTTGCTCGGGGCGAAGGGAAAGCGCATACTTGCGCCGGCCGGGGAGCCGCAGGAGAGGGGGGCGGAGGCTTACGCCGCCCGGATGATTCGAATCGTGGAGAACGAGCTTAAGCTTACGCTGGAAAACGATCCCTCCCTGTACGAGGCGCTGCTGGTCCATTTGGAGGCTGCGATTAATCGCATCCGCCTGCACATGGAAATCCGCAACCCGCTGCTCACCCATATCCGCGAGACGTACCCGGATATTTTTGAAGCCGCGGCGAAGGCGTCCCGGTACCTGCAAGAGGAGCTGCAGGCCGAGGTGCCGGAGGAGGAAATCGGCTATCTGGCGATGCATTTCGGAGCGGCTGTTGTCCGCACGAAGACGACCTCGCCGCAGCGCTTCCGCGTGCTTCTCGCCTGCAGCAGCGGCATGGGCACCTCCCGGCTGTTGGCCGCTCAGATCGGCAAAAGCTTTCCGCATGTTCATATCGTCGATACGGTGTCTTTGCTGCATTTGGAGGCAGCCATCCGCAAGCATTCGCCGATCGATCTGATCGTCTCGACCGTGCCGTTCGAGCATGATAAGCATCGTGTCGTAGTGGTCCATTCGTTTTTGGAGCAGGACGATATCGAGCTGATCGAAACGCATTTGCACGGGCTGCCGCTCATCGGGACCGCGGCCCGTGAAGCTTATACAGAAATCGAGGATACCGTAATGACCGTGAATCGTTATGGCGAAGGCGTCGTTCAATTGACGAACCATCTGTTTTTTGCCGACGGGCTCGAAGCGGCGTCGAAGAGGGAAGCCATCGCGGCAGCTGCCGCTTTTGCCGGTTCGGTCGTGCCCGGCATTCCTGTGCCTCAGCTTGAAGGCGACTTGCTCCAGCGGGAAGAGCTCGGAGGCATCGTCGTGGAAGAAAGCAAGCTGGCGATGCTGCACTGCCGCAGCACGGCCGTCCCGGTGCTGATGGCTTGCGTGCTGCGGTTCGCGCAGCCTCTCTCCTGGCAGGCGCCCGGGCAGGACGCCGCCGTCCGGACCGTGCTGCTGCTGCTCGCTCCGCGATCTGCGCCGAAAGAGCATATCGAGATGATCGGTGAGATCAGCGCGATGCTGATTGAGGAAGACTTTTGCGAGACGGTGGCCGGCGCTCCCTTCGACTTGGTGCAAAAGGAGCTGAAATCGGCGATCGGGCAAGGATATATGAATCGAACCGGCGTCTTCTTTCGGGGGACGCAATGAATCGCATCAATCGCATCGGCCGCTTTTTAAGCTATCTGGTGTTTCAAAATATCGCCGGTCTGATCGGCTTGGGCCTCATCCGCGTTCTGTTCGGGGAGCGTGGATGGTTCCCGAACCCGGCGGTGCAGGACATTATCAGTCCCGTTTTAAAATATTTTCTGCCGCTCCTGTTCGCCTACACCGGGGGGCGGATGATCGGCTCGCACCGCGGCGGCGTGATCGCCTCCTTCGTCATGATCGGCATGATCGCCGGAAACACGTCGGATTACAGCATGCTGATGCCCGCCATGCTTGTCGGACCGCTGACCGGATGGATCATCGCCCGTACGGACCGGTGGCTGACGGACCACATTCCGGTAGGGCTCGAGCTGCTGTGCTATAATGTAGCTGCGGGTTTGATCGGCGTCGCGCTGTGCCTGTTCTGTTATGCGGAGGTGGCCTATTGGTTCGTCCTCGGCATGCAGGGCATTCATGGCGCGGCCAAGCTTGTGCTGGAATCCAACTATTTGCCTTGGGTCGCGCTCGCGGTAGAGCCGGGCAAGGTGATGTTTTTGAACAATGTGATGAATCACGGCATTTTTGAGCCGCTGGGCATCCAGCAGACGAAGGAATTCGGCCAATCCGTGTTCTTTTTGCTGGAAACGAACCCCGGTCCCGGGGCCGGCCTGCTGCTGGCCTATTATATGCTGCTGAAAAATAAACCGCGGGACAACGCCCGCTCGTCGCTGCTCATTCAATTTGTCGGCGGCATTCACGAGGTGTATTTTCCGTATGCGCTCATGCGACCGCTTGTCATTGTGCCGCTAATCGCGGCGGGACTGGCTGGCAACTGGGTGTTCGTGCTGCTGCACGCCGGATTGGTCGCGACCCCTTCTCCGGGAAGTCTCATCGCGCTTATGCTGATGGCTCCGAAAGGGATGCACCTCCCGGTGCTGGGCGGGGTGCTGGCTTCCGCCGCGGTCAGCTTTGCGGGCTGCTACCTGGTCCTTTCGTGGAAGGGCGGGCCGGCTTTCGACGATCCGGCGGCTTTGGCAACGGTTCATCAGCTATCCGAGAAATCATCCGAGGACGAGGTTTCATTGAAAGAAGAGCCACAGCGGAAGACGATCCGCAAAATTTATTTTGCCTGCGACGCCGGCATGGGCTCCAGTGCGATGGGGGCTGCTCTGCTGCGCAAAAAAATAAAGCAAGCCGGCCTGCCCGTCGAGGTAAGCAACTGCTCCGTGGACGGCATTCCCGCGGATGCGGATCTGGTCATCTCGCAAGCGATGCTGACGGCAAGAGCGCAAGAGGCCGCGCCCCGTCCGGAGCATCTGTCGATGGTCTCCTTCGTCGACGCCGCGTTTTACGACAATCTGATCGACCGCCTTCGCAGCGAGGGGTTGCAGGGCCGCTTGGACGAGCAGGAAATCGACGGAAGCGGGGCGCTGTTCACGCCGGACCATGTGCTGATCGGGGCGCAAGCCGACGACAAGTGGGAGGCGATCCGGCAGGTTGGCGGCCTGCTTGTTCGGCTGGGGCTTGTCCGCGACGATTATATCGATCGGATGATCGAGCGGGAGCGGGTGCTGTCCACCTTCATCGGCAACGGCGTCGCCCTGCCTCACGGCGTCGGGGCTGCCGATCCCGGCATCCTGAAGCCGGGGATCGTAATCGCGCAGTACCCGGACGGGGTGACGTTTGACGAAGGGAGCAAGGCTTATTTGCTCATTGCGGTGGTCGGCGGGGAGCAGCAGATGGGGCTGGTTTCGCGGATCGCTTTTATGATCGAGAATCCGGACACCGTCCAAGCTCTCGTGCGCGCTGGAAGTCCTCTGGAAATGCATCGTCGGGTCTCCGCCTTTTTGCAGGAGCCGGCAAGCGAAACGAACGAATGAAAGGGGAAGGGGCATGGTTACAGAAGGAGTCACCGTGAGATGCCAGGCAGGCCTTCATACCCGCCCCGCCAAGCTGTTTGCTCTTGCCGCTCAACGGTTCCGCGCGGACATTACGGTGGAGTTCGAAGGACGGCAGGCGCAGGGAAAAAGCATCATCAGCCTGCTTCAGCTAGGAGCGCCAAAAGGGAGCCGTCTGTGGGTCAGCGCGGAGGGCGAGGATGAGCGGGAAGCGGTCCGGGCGCTGTGTGAGCTGCTTCGGGGCTGCGACTAACAGGCCGGAGGAGGCGACGGCCGCGCGATGCGACGTCGCCACGCGCGCCCGGAATGAAGTGCCGCGGCCGACTTAAGGGGCTCTACGCTTGAACTTGCTTTATCGAGCCTGACTTGCGGCAGGCTGGCAGGACGCCCTGCAAAATTAGCGGAAGTACAGGTGCGCTATTTGGCTCGGTTTGCCGCTTTTCAAAAGTTAGAGGAACTGGGATGTGCTAACAAGCCGATTTCGAGGGGCACGAACATTTTTCGACACGATTAAAGCATCTGAGTTCCTCTAAGAATCGTCGTACGATAGAATCGCTTCGGTTAGCGCATCCTGTTTCCTTTATTTCAAATTGCGGAGGGGTCAAATCCAGAAACCTCGCGGAAATTTGGGCTGTTCTTTTCCCAAGGTGCAGTCCGAGAGGAGTTCGCAGCAGGTTTGTTCATTGGCTCCAACCCGCAGCACAGCAGAAGGCCGGGCATGCGTCCGGCCTTTTTCGCATTGCGACAATCCGCAGGAGGGGGATCGCACAGTGTCCTTCGCCATGGACCGCTTGACCGGCGTCGCTATCGAGCGCTTTGGCGAGTCTGTCAGCGATCCGCCTTCCCGTCGTGCGCTTCGACGGCATGTCACCTCGCGATAAGCAGCGACAAAATCCCCGCCGCGATCAGCGGTCCGACCGGGACGCCCCGGAAAAAGGTCACGCCGAGAATCGTCCCGAGCAGCAGCCCCGTGACGACGGTCGGCTGACTCGCCATTAGCGCGGCGCCGCGTCCGCCCAAATAAGCGACCAGCACGCCGACGCCCACGGCCAGCAGCGACTTCCAGTGCAGGAACGAGTGCAGCAGGTCCTGCAGGCTTGTCTTGCCGGAAGCGATCGGTGTCAGGATGCCGATGGTCAGGATGACGATTCCCCAGGTCAGCCCGTACTTTTCCAGCCAGGGAAACGTTTGATGCAGGTTCGTTACCCGCAACAAAAGCAGCATGAGCACGGCAATCGTGATGGACGAATTGCCGCTCAGAATCCCGAGGGCGGCAAACAGCAGCAGCACCAGGGAAGACGTATCGAAGGGAGACATCGGCGGCCACGCTCCTTTGTCGAGGGATTTTCTTTGTTCCGATGAAGTGTTAAAATCAAAATTGCTGAAAAATCGAAATACCGTTTTCCGGATCGCCAAAGTCTGAAAAACGATACCCGAAAATGGCTTGAAGGAGTGTTCCGGAATGTCGTACGAACTGGACGTGGCGTTCGGCCCGGCTAATGAGCTATTGAACAGCCTCCATACGTATCTTTGCAAAAAGTTCTATAAAAAAACCGACCTCGGCTCCACATGGGCGGGGCAAACGGAGCGGAAGCTCAGCAAGCCGTTCGCCTCGGCGCTGGCCGAAACCGAAATTTCGGCGGAGTGGAAGCTGATGTATTTATTTCTGTACCTGTGTCCGCACAAGCAAAACGCGGAGCGCTTCTTGGCCTGGTTCGAACGGATGACGGCGGGCGAAATGTACGAGCTGCTGGCCCCGTATATGAGCTCGTTCCCCGGCGAGCTGGGAGCGATCCGGGACCGGTGGCTGCACCTGCTGTCCGAATGGAACCGCCAGTATTTCGCGGACACCGACCCCAAGCTGCTGGAATGGCTGAGCGAGGACGCCGCACGCAGACGCGCGCAAATAGGAGCGCTGCCGCCGGACGCGCTGGCCGAACAGATCACGAACGGGTTGTACTTCGAACCGGGGACCGAGTGCGATAAGCTGGTATTATCGCCGCAGTATCATTTTCAACCGGCCAACATTATTTATACGTTCGGCGGCTTGACCGTTTGCCAGTATGCCGTCGACGGCTCCTACGACGACCCGGCCGACGAGCCGTCCCGCCGCCTGTACCGCCAGCTTCGCAGCCTCAGCGAAAAAAGCCGCCTGCGCATCCTGCGCTATTTGAACGCCGGACCGCGCAGCTTTACCGAAATTGTGCGCTATATCGGCATTTCCAAAGGAATTACGCACGACCATATTTTCAATCTTCGTTCCGCCGGTTTGCTGCGCGTTCACATGTCCGGCGAATCGGCTGTAGCTTACAGTCTGCGGAAGGAAGCGATCGGCGGGCTGCAAGAATCTCTCCTGGGCTATCTGCTCGCCGATTGACGGCAGGCTGCAGCCCCTGGTGCCTTTGGCCCGAACCTTGCGATGATCCATCGGAAGGTTCTTTGGCGTTGGCCTACTCCCGAAACGGGGCGTTTGTTACCCAGTCCGCAAACCCCATGCGAAGCAGCGACGAGCTCAAATTATCCGGGAGCAGGGATTCTTTCAACCCGGCATCGTATTGAATCAGTTGAATCATCGCTTGCTTGAAGCCAAGTCTAGGGTAAGTTTCCACAATGTAAAGGAACGCTTCCTCCGGAATATCCTCTTGGCGCAAACCCAGAACATCCATCCCCGCTCCGAAATGAACCAAGGCGATTTCCGGCTGCTTTGCTGCGGCGATTTCCGAGGTGTGCCAAATAATAGCTTCCCGCACCAACTCGATTTTATCTTGAGCAAAACCGTGGGCATGAAGGAAACGCTCCGCGTGATCGGCGCCCTCGTGCTCAAATGAATGTTTGCGGCACACGTGATCGGTCAGCCCGACATCATGCAGGATGGAAGCAAGATAAAATAGCTCCCGGTCGTACTTGAAGCCGTAACGCTCCCCTAAAGCTCCGCCAAATGCATAGGTCCTCATGCAATGATTATAAAGAAATTCCGGTGAAATATCATATACCAATCGAGTTGCTTCTTGAGCCGCTTTACTGTCGGGAATCGCCAGATTATACATCCTTTCTCCTCCTTTTACTAAGAACATCGATATTAACAAAAAAAGAAACCAATTGGTCTCTTTTTAATGTAAACCGTTCGATCCGAAAACACTAGCCGCAAATGTTACAAAATTCCAACAAGGGTCAAGCGAAAGGTGATGTAAGGCGTCTGCTTAGTCTTATTGGCTTTTCCTTCGCTGCTCCTCTTCTTTTTAATCGCTCTTCGTCATAAATTCTTCACGTAAAGAAAATTTTTGTTGTTCTCTATTTACAGAACAAAGTAAAATATCTATAATGATGCTTATCCATAGCAAAACATATTATACATATCGGAATTATAAAATTAAAGGGGAGCAGGGACTATTTCCTTCTTCCCGATCATGCCGGAGGGGATCATTTATGAAGAGAAGAAAAGCTTGGACGCTATCCGTGTCGGCGATTGTCGCCTGCTCGCTGCTTCTGTCCGCTTGCAGCGGCCAAGATGCGGCGGCGCCAACCGGAGGCGGCGATGCTAAAGGCACGGAAGCCGTAGGAACGCCTGGCGCGGGCCAGAACGGGATAACCGGCATTAAGGATGGCTTGATACCGGCCTCCGACAAATCGAAAATTCCAGAGGCTGCGAAAAAGCGTACCGATACGTTCGTCGTCTCGCTCACCGAGCCGGGCGGCATTTTCAACCCGTACTTTTATCAGAACGGCTATGACGGCAACGTCAACTCCGTCCTGTTCGCCCAGCTCGTGGACATCGACAAGAACGGCAAGCCGATTCCCGGGATGGCCGAGAAGTGGGAGCTGTCGGACGACCAGCTGACGTATACGTTCAAGCTGCGCGCGGGGCTTAAATTCAGCGATGGCTCGCCGCTGACGGCCGACGATGTTGCGTTCACGCTGACACTGTTGCACGACCCTGCGTACGACGGGCAAACCGACATTGCCCAAGCCGCCGTCAAAGGGGGCAAGGACTACAAAGAGGGCAAAGCTGCGACGGTCGAAGGCATCCAGGTCGTCGATCCGCAGACGATCAAGATTACGACGGACAAGGTCAACGCGCAAGCCTTGTATCTGCTCGGCGGACAAGTGCTGTCCAAAGCTTACTACGGCAAAGACTACAAGCCCGGCAAGCTCGACTCGATCAAGCAACTGCACAGCAAGCCGCTCGAATCGGGCCCGTACAAGCTGGAGAAGTTCATTCCGGGACAGGAAGTCCGGTTCGTGGCCAACCCGAATTTTTATAAAGGAAAACCGGCCGTCGAGCACTTCATCTATAAAACGACGGAAGGCGACGCCACCCAGTTTTTCCAGACCGGCGAGACGGATTACTCCGGCTTTACGGGCAACCAGGATAACATGGAGCTGCTCCAGACACTTGGCTTTGCCAATATCGACGTCTATACGGCCAGTTCTTACTCGTACATCAAGTTCAACCACTCCAAGCCGTTCTTCAAAGACAAGCGGGTAAGACAGGCGTTCATCTACGGGCTGGACCGTCAAAAAATCGTCGACACCATTTACCAAGGTTACGGTCAGGTGGCGAATGTGCCGGTGTCCCCGATCTCCTGGGCCTATACGGAAGAAGGCGTCAATCCGTATCCGTTCGATCAGGAGAAAGCAAAGAAGCTGCTGGACGAAGCCGGCTGGAAGCCGGGCAAGGACGGCATCCGCGAGAAAGACGGACAGCGTCTGACGGTCCGCTTCTTCGGCTCCAAAGGAAAAGTAACCGATATTTTGATCCCGATTGCCAAAGAAAACTACAAAGCGGTCGGCATCGATTTCCAGACCGAATTGATGGATTATAACGCCCTGCTGGCCAAATCGAAAAAAGGCGAGCACGATCTGGTTTCGTTCTCGACCGCGATTCTGATCGACCCGGACGACGGCGTGCAATCGTTCAACTCGAAATATAAAGGCAGCTTCACGGACACGAACGGTTACAGTAATCCAAAGGTCGACGAGCTGGTGGCCAAAGCGGTCGGCACGCTCGATATCGAGAAGCGGAAGCAGGCCTACAAGGAGCTGTACAAAGAGCTCAGCGACGACCCGCCGTATATTCTGCTGAACTACCGCAAAATTCTCGGCGCTTCGAACAGCCGCATCAAAGGACTGGAGTTGAACGGCTTCAACAGCGTGAACGCCAGCCTGCCGACGGTCCAAATCGAGCCGTAACCGTGATTTTTACGCCCAGCCGGTCAAGGCTGGGCTCACTTTCTTGGGGGGACGATCATGAAATCGTATATCGTTCGCAGGCTGCTTTTGATGATCCCGATGCTGGTGGGGGCGTCGCTGCTTATTTTTGTCGTCTTCGCGATGACGCCGGGGGATTTTGTGGATACGAATCCGAAGCTGACGCCCGAGCGGGCGCAGGAGCTTCGGACCCTTTACGGGTTGGATAAGCCCGTGCTGGAACGCTATTTTATTTGGCTCGGTAACTTGCTAACGGGCAACCTCGGCTACTCGATGCAGTATCAGGAGCCGGTGTCGGATCTTCTGGGCAAGTTCATTTGGAACTCATTCATGATTGCGCTGGTGTCGATGATTTTGACGTGGACGATCGCGCTGGTCGTCGGCGTGTTCTCGGCCGTGAAGCAGTATTCCTGGTTCGACGGGCTCGTGACGCTGGGAGTGTTTGCGGCGATGTCGTTCCCGTCCTTTTTCCTCGGGCTCCTGATGATCAAAGTGTTCGCGGTGGATCTCGCCTGGTTTCCGGTCGGGGGCATCACGAATACGGGCAGCCAGACCGTAGGTTGGGCGCGCGTCTGGGAAGTGGCGCATCATATGATCTTGCCCGTGACGGTGCTGACGCTGCTGAGCGTCGGGTCGCTTACGCGGTATTTCCGTACGAACATGCTGGAGGTGATCCGCCGCGATTTCATCCGGACCGCCCGGGCCAAAGGCTTGAAGGAACGGGTCGTGCTGTTCAAGCACGCGCTGCGCAATGCGCTGCTTCCGGCGATAACGCTGCTCGGCTTCGAACTGCCGGGGCTGTTTGCGGGCGCGATCATTACCGAGAAAATCTTTCATTGGCCGGGCGCCGGCTACATTTATTTCGGGGCGCTCAGCGTGCGGGATTATCCCGTGCTGATGGGCTTCACCATGTTTCTCGCGCTGCTGACGGTAATCGGCAATTTGCTCGCGGATCTGCTCTACGGGGTGGCCGATCCCCGGATTCGGTTAAAGTAGGGGGACGTCATGATGATCGATGCAAAAAGAACGGCCGGTCCCGGATTGCCTGGCGCTGCGGCACCCGCCCGGAAGACCGCGGCGGATTCGCCGTGGAGGCAAGCGGCGCGCCGGCTGCGCAAAAACAAGCTGGCTTTGTTCGGCCTGGCGTTTTTGGTGTTTATGATTTTGTTTTGCTTCCTTGGTCCTTATTTGTCGCCTTACGCGAACGGCAAGGTCGACGTTGCCCGGCTCAACAAGCCGCCCAGCGCGCTGCATTGGCTCGGGACGGACGGTCTGGGCCGGGACGTGCTGACCCGGCTGATGCAGGCCGGTCGCATCTCGCTGACCGTAGGCGTGGCCTCGGTCGTGTTGTCGGTGGCGGTCGGCTCGGTGCTCGGCGCGCTCGCCGGCTTTTACCGCGGGATCGTCGATCAAGTCATTATGCGTTTTGCCGATGTGCTGCTGACCATTCCGAGCCTCCCGCTGCTCATTATTATGGGCGCGGTCATGTCGGAGTGGAAGGTGCCGTCGGATTACCGGATTTATATCGTCATGCTGATGCTGAGCTTCCTCGGCTGGCCGGGCTTAGCGCGGCTCGTCCGCAGCGAGCTGCTGGTGCTGCGGGAGCAGGCGTATATGCAGGCGGCGGAAGCGCTGGGGCTGCGGGACCGGCGCAAAATGTTCCGGCACCTGCTGCCGAACACCGTGCCGACCCTGATCGTGGTCGCTACGCTGCATGTTGCGGGCGCGATTATCAGCGAATCGACGCTCAGCTTCCTCGGACTGGGCGTCGTTCCGCCGACGCCGTCCTGGGGGAATATGCTCGATGCGGCGAACTCGCTCATCGATTTCCAGAAGCGGCCGTGGGTATGGATTCCGCCGGGCGTGGCGATTTTGACCACCGTCATCGCCATCAACCTGCTTGGCGATGCGCTTCGGGACGCGCTCGATCCCCGAATGAAAGGAAGGTAAGCGGCATTGAACAAAACACTCGTCGAATTCAAACACGTACATACGTATTTTCATACGGAGTCCGGCGTCGTCAAGGCGGTCAACGATGTCAGCTTCCGCATTCGGGAAGGGGAGACGGTCGGCATCGTCGGCGAATCCGGCAGCGGCAAAAGCGTTACGGCGCTGTCGCTCATGCGGCTGGTCGCCGATAACGGGAAGATCGAAAGCGGGACCGTCGAGATGGACGGCCGCGACCTGCTCTCGCTGAAGCCCGAGGAGATGCGGAGACTTCGCGGCAGCGAGATCGCGATGGTGTTTCAGGAGCCGATGTCGTCCCTCAATCCGGTGCTGACGATCGGCGAGCAGCTGATGGAGCACCGGCTGCTCAGCCGCAAGGAAGCGAAGGCGGAAGTCCTATCGCTGATCGGAAAAGTGGGCATACCCGACGCACCGCGTGTGTTCGCCGCCTATCCCCACGAGCTGAGCGGCGGCATGCTGCAGCGGGTCATGATCGCTTCGGCGCTCGCATGCAGTCCGAAGTTGCTCATCGCCGACGAGCCGACGACGGCGCTCGACGTGACGATCCAGGCGCAAATTCTCGATCTGCTGCGTCAAGTCAAGGAGCAGTACAATACAGCCATTCTGCTGATCACGCACGATCTGGGCGTCGTTGCCGAGACGGCGGATTACGTCGTCGTCATGTACGCAGGCAAAGTGATTGAGGAAGCGCCGGTAGTCGAGCTGTTCCGCCATGCGAAGCATCCGTATACGCAAGGCTTGCTGAAGTCGAAGCCCGTCATCGGCGAGCGGAAGGACCGGCTGTACTCCATCCCCGGTCAGGTGCCGAACTTGATCGGCTTAGGGGATTCGTGCTATTTCAGCGACCGGTGCGAGCACTGCATGGACATCTGCCGCACGAAGCAGCCGCCGATGCGGGCGCAAGGCGCGGAGCACCGGGTCGCCTGCTGGCTTTATGAGGGGGAATCGCGATGACGGACGCTCTGCTGAAAGTTCAAGAGCTCAAAACCTACTACCCGATCAAAGGCGGCGTCTTCGGCGGCCGCGTCGGGGACGTGAAGGCGGTGGACGGGGTCAGCTTCGCGATCCGGCGCGGTGAGACGTTCGGGCTCGTCGGCGAGTCCGGCAGCGGCAAGAGCACGATCGGCCGTACCGTGCTCCGGCTGACGGAGAAGACGGCGGGCGACGTCTATTTCAAAGGGACGGACTTGTACGGCCTGTCCCGCGACGAGCTGCGCAAGCTGCGGCCCTCGATGCAGCTCGTGTTCCAAGACCCGTTCAGCTCGCTGAATCCGCGGATGCGCGTCGGCGAGGCGATCGGCGAAGCGCTGATCGACCACGGGCTGGCGTCGAAGGCGGAGGCGAGGGAGCGCGTGCGGGAAGTGCTGGCCGTCTGCGGCCTGCTTCCCGATCACTACGACCGGTACCCGCACGAATTTTCCGGCGGCCAGCGGCAGCGGATCGGGATTGCCCGGGCGATCATCCTGAACCCGGACTTCGTCGTAGCCGACGAACCGGTGTCCGCGCTGGACGTGTCGATCCAGGCGCAGATCGTTAACCTGTTCAGCGACCTGCAGGAGCGCAGCGGGGTGACGTATCTGTTCATCTCGCACGACCTCAGCGTCGTCGAGCATCTGTGCACGCAGATCGGCGTGCTGTATCTCGGCACGATGGTGGAGCAGGCGCCGCGGGATGAGCTGTTCGCCCGCCCGCTGCATCCTTACACGCAGGCGCTGCTGTCGGCGGTGCCGGTGCCCGACCCGACCGTACGGCGCGAGCGGATCGTGCTGAAGGGCGACATTCCAAGTCCGGCGAACCCGCCTTCGGGCTGCAAGTTCCACACGCGCTGCCCGCTGGCGCAGCCGGTCTGCCGCGAGCAGGTGCCGGATTACCGCGATGTCGGCGGCGGCCATTACGTGGCCTGCCATCTTGTGTGAGTGAGAGAGGGGAGCGGGGGGGATAGAGCACTGCGGATGCGTTATTGCGGCAGGTAAGCCTCCGCACTGCGTAATAGAGGAACCCCGATGCGCTAAGGGGGCAGGATTTGGGCTTTATTATTTTTTTCGACACGCATAGGGAATCTGAGGTGCTCTATTTTTCCACTAGGCCGGACCTCAAGAGGCTTAGCGCATCTCTGTTCCTCTATGCTGCTCAAATTGTCTACGATACGACTATTTCGGATATTGTTCAGGATCGTCTCCCGGGGGAGGCGGTTCTTTTCGTTTGCCGAAAAGGGTTGAGGTGATTCCGAATACGGCCTCACCAGCCAGGCGCCGCCACAAGGGCTCGTCCGCCCAGGTTGCGTATGCCCGCCGCCACAAGGGCTCGTCCGCCCAGGTCACGTATGCCCGGCCCCGCAAGGGCCCTTCCTCCGGACTGCCCTTGCTGTGCATCGCCCGAGAGGGGGCCGTCCGTCCTCTTTTACAAGCTTTCCCCTCACGGATTTCGCGGGAAGGCTCCCAGCGGCAAAGTACCCGGTCACCAGAAGCCCGCCTTCACGAGCTTTTGGTCTGCGTCGCCACGGGGGCTCTGCGCTTCGTCCGGGAGGAGGGCAAGGTCGCAAACGCAATGCCCGCAAAGACGAAGGCGATCCCCAGAAAATGGTACCAGTAAAACGACTCATGCAAAAACAACGCCGACATGACGATGGTGCTGAGGGGCATCAATGCGGTAAAAGCCGCCGACGAGCCCGCCGAAATTTTCGCCATCCCCTGGTTCAGCAAAATCGTGGCGATGACCGTAATGACGACGCCCGTGTACAGCACAAGCAGCCAGTCCGTCGTGCTCACCGCGGCAAAATCGAAGCTTGCCGCATTGTATGCCGCAAACGGCAAAAAAAACGCCGAGCCGAGCAAGCTCGTCATCGTCGCGATGGCGATCGGGCTGACCTGCTTGGAGACAAGCTTGCCGAACGTCAAGAACACGCCTTCCCCGGCAACGGCCAGCAGCACGAGCAGGTTTCCCCACAGCGTATGCAAGCTCCAGGACGCGTTGAACATGCCGCCGAAAATATTGATGGCGAGCGCTCCGAGTACGGCGCACACGATGCCTGCGGTTTGATTCCACCGGAGCCGTTCCCTGAAAAACAACAGCGAGATCAGCCCGACCATCACCGGGGTCATGCTTGTAATGATGCCGCTCTCCAGCGCCGTCGTGTAGGTTAGGCCGTACAGCATAAAGAAGCTGAACAGAAACACGCCGATAAACGATTGGAAAAATAAAACGACCCAATCTCTCTTCGTCAGGGCCGGAAAACGTCCTTCGCGGGCGAGCAGAAGCAGCGTCATAATGATGGCGCCGGTCAACAGCCGAAGCTCGGAGGCCAAAAACACGGGAAACGTGCGGATAATGATTTTATTGACGATGACGAAGCTTCCGACGATCAGCATCGCCGCTGCGACTTGCAAATAAGGAACTGCAGATTTCATGACTTCTCGATACTCCTCCATAATTTGGTACTCATTGTATTATGGATCTTGAAGAGGACGTTGTAAAGAAGCAGCGTCGTTTGTCACAGCGATCCATGCCCGTCTTCCTTTTGCCTGCTTGCCTTGTTTTCCCGTATGGTCCTCCCACAAGCACCCGCAAAAAAATCTTGCCTGTAATCCCTTTCATCGCATAAACTGAAACGATGCGGCTGCAAGAAAGGTAAAAGGAGGTTCGGAATTTTAAATCATGAAATCGACAGACAAGCTATCTCAAAAAATAAAACAATTGTTCGTCATTTTGCTTCCCATCCTGGTGACGCAGCTTGCGATGTTTGCGATGAACTTCTTCGATACGTTCATGTCGGGGCATGTGAGCGCCAAGGATTTGGCGGGGGTGGCGATAGGCACCAGCATCTGGATTCCGATACAGACCGGACTCAGCGGCATCTTGTTTTCCGTTACGCCCATGGTCGCCCAGCTGGTAGGGGCGGGCCGCAAGGAGGAAATTCCTTTTAAGGTCGTGCAGGCGCTTTACTTGGCCGTCGCCGTATCGGCTGCGGTGCTGTTGGCCGGAGCGTTCGCGCTGAATCCGATTTTGGAGAACATGAACCTGGAGGAGCCGGTGCGCCGAATCGCCCGCTTGTTCCTGATTTCGATTGCGTTCGGCATTTTGCCGCTGTTCTTATATACGGTATTGCGCTGCTTTATCGATGCCCTGGGCCACACGAAGGTGACGATGTTCATCACGCTGCTGTCGCTGCCTGTCAACGGGGGGCTGAATTATGTGCTGATCTACGGCAAAATGGGGCTCCCCGCATTGGGCGGCGCGGGAACCGGCGTCGCTTCGGCGATTACGTACTGGGTCATTTTTCTCGTAGCTTTGGCCGTGGCCGCCCGCATGCAGCCGTTCGCCGCGTTCGGCATTTTCCGCAAGCTGTACCGCGTGTCGGTGTCCGTCTGGAAAGAGCTGCTGAAGATGGGCGTGCCGATCGGCTTCGCCATTTTGTTCGAAACGAGTATTTTCGCCGCGGTCACGCTGCTGATGAGCAACTTCAACACGGTAACGATCGCGGCGCATCAAGCGGCGATCAACTTCGCCTCGTTCCTGTATATGATTCCGCTCAGCATCTCCTTGTCGCTGACGATTCTGGTCGGCTTCGAAGCCGGGGCGGGACGGTACAAGGACGCCAGACAGTACGGCTATCTGGGCATCGGCCTCGCGGTGGGGATGTCGCTGCTCTGCGCGTTCGTGTTATGGCTGTTTAACGAGCAGGTGGCCGGGATTTACACCAGGGAGCCGGATGTGCTCGCTTTGACCCAGCATTTTCTGATCTACGCGATTTTCTTCCAGCTGTCGGATGCCATCGCCGCCCCGATTCAGGGCGCGCTGCGCGGCTACAAGGACGTGAATGTGACCTTCATCGTCGCCCTCGTTTCGTATTGGGTTGTCGGTTTGCCGGTCGGCTACGGGTTGGCGAATTATACCGATCTCGGCGCTTACGGCTATTGGATCGGTCTGATATCCGGCTTGGCTCTGGGTGCGTTCGGCTTGTTCGCCCGGCTGGCGAGCGTCCAACGGAAGGCTCGGCTCGGCCTTGCGGCTTTCGCCAAGTAACATCAATTGGAACGTGTATCTTAGAATAGGTGGAGGATCGCATGGAACAAAAACCGGTATTGCAGCGTCGGCTGAAGCTTTGGCATATTGTGGCGATGGGGGTCGGCTATATGGCCCCGATGGCCGTATTCGATACGTTCGGCATCGTCTCCGAAGTGACGGCGGGGCATGTTCCGGCCGCGTATCTGCTTACGATTGCGGCAGTGCTGTTCACGGCGATGAGCTACGGCCACATGGTGAAGGTGTACCCGTCCGCGGGAAGCGCCTATACGTATACCCGGCAGACGCTTGGGCCGCATGCAGGCTTTATGGTCGGCTGGGTCTCGCTGCTCGACTATTTGTTTTTGCCGATGATGAACGCGCTGCTCACCGGGATTTATTTGTCGTCGGCGTTCCCCGATGTGCCGCAGTGGGTATGGGTCGCCGGGTTTGTGGCGCTGATTACGACGCTGTGCTTGTTTAACGTTAACGTCTCGGTCTCGGTGAATGCGCTGTTCGTGGCGTTTCAATTTCTTGTCGTGGCGCTGTTCGTCGTGCTGGCCGCGTACCGGCTGAGTGCGGGCGGAGAGGCACTCGTATCGGCGCAGCCGCTGCTGTCCGCGGATGCGAGCTGGGGAGCGCTGCTTACCGGAGCGTCGATCCTGTGCTTTGCCTTTCTCGGGTTTGATGCCGTGACGACCTTATCCGAAGAAACGGTAGAGCCCCGCACGACGATTCCGAGAGGCATTCTGTGGATCACGATGCTCGGCGGCGGATTGTTCTTCACCGCCTCGTACTTCGCGCAAAGACTGTTCCCGGACGTGTCCGTATTGAACAACCCGGAAGGCGCGTCCGCCGAAATCGCGCTGGCGCTCGGCGGCGTCTTGTTTCAGTCCGTGTTCCTGGCCGCTGCGCTTACCTCCACACTCGCCTCGGGACTCGTGTCGCAGCTCAGCGGATCGCGACTCCTGTTCGCGATGGGGCGCGACCGGACGCTGCCGGGTCCGGTGTTCGGCTACATCCACCGCTCGCTTGGCACGCCGGTGTTCAACATTGTGCTGATCGGCCTCATTTCGCTGACGGCGCTCGTGCTGGATCTGCTCGTCGCCACGTCGTTCGTCAATTTCGGCGCGCTGACGGCATTTACTTTTGTGAATTTATCCGTCATCATCCACTATATATTCCGGGAAAAGCAGCGGTCCTGGCTGGCGCTCCTGCGCTACTTGCTGTTTCCGCTGGCCGGCATCGGCTTCGTCTTGTTTTTCTGGACGCATCTGGAACGCAATTCGCTGCTGCTCGGCGGCGCTTGGACGCTGTTTGGCCTGTTGTACCTGCTCTGGATGACGCGCGGCTTCCGCCGGGAGCCGGGAACGATTCGCTACGAAGCGGCCGAGGGCAGCGGCTGACTTACGATTCACTCACGATTCAAGAAACAAAAAGAGCTTCTTCTCCACATTCCGGACGTGAATCACGGACTGTACCTTCGCCAGCTCCGGCTCTCCGGCTTCGATCGCCAGTAAAATATTTTCGTGCTCGTTGTAGACAACTTGCTTTTTCCGTTTCAAGCCGATGTTTTGCTTGAGCGTAATTTCGAGCGATTTGCGGTACAGCGAGGACAGACTTTCCATCATACGGATCAGGATCGGATTGTTCGTCGCTGCAATAATCGAGCGGTGAAATTCAAAATCCGCTTCCTGCGCCGTCCCTCCCTCCGTGTTCAAATCGTCCTCCATTCGTTTCAACGCCTCGCGGATGCTCGCGAGCTGCTCCGGCGTCCGTCTGGCCGCGGCGAGAGCGGCGGCTTCCGGCTCCAAAATTTTGCGCATTTCAAACAAGTGCCGGATGCTTTCGGCATCGGCATATTGAATTTGAAAATGCTGGAGCAGGGAAGAGGGGATGGCGTCTTCCACATAGCTTCCGCCGCCCTGCTGCGAGGAGACGATCCCCATCGCCTGAAGCACGCTGAGGGCTTCCCGGACCGGCAGTCGGCTGACGCCGAAATGCGCAGCCAGCTCGGTTTCCGTAGGCAGCTTGGAGCCCGGCGGAAACCGTCCTTCCTCGATCATCGCGAGCACGTCGCGCACAATTTTTTGCGAAATCTTCTCTTTTTTGGCCATATCGTTTCCTCATCCTTCTTACCCTACGGCATAGGGCATGGAATGCTTCGGCTCCGGAATGCGCTCGCTGATCGACTCTCCGATGGCAATCGATGCGGTAGCGGCCGGGGAGGGGGCGTTGAGAATGTGGATGGAGCGCTCATTCTGCACGATCAGAAAATCGTCGGCGAGCTTTCCGTCCTTCGTTAACGCCTGCGCGCGCACGCCGTTCGCGGACGGGATCAAGTCTTCCTCCCGAATTTCCGGAATCAGCCGCTGCAGGCTGCGGACGAACACGGCCTTGCTGAACGAGCGGGCGATTTCCTTCAAGCCTTCTCCCATGTTCTGCTTGGCGATTTTCCAGAAAGCCGGGTACGTCATCACTTCCATAAAATCGCGGAGGTCAAAATCCGTCTTCCGGTAGCCTTCCCGCTTGAGGCTCAGCACGGCGTTCGGCCCGGCGTGAACGTGGCCGTCGATCATCCGCGTAAAATGCACGCCCAGAAAAGGGAAGTTCGGATTCGGCACGGGATAGATCAAATGCTTCACCAGCCCGTGCTTCTCCGGTTTCAATTCGTAGTACTCCCCGCGAAAAGGAACGATCTTCATGCCGGTCGCTAGGCCCTGCATGGCCGCGATCCGGTCGCAGTGGAGGCCGGCGCAGTTGATCAGATAATGCGTCCGGTAAGTCCCGTTATTACATTCGACCTCGATCCCTTCGCTTCCTTCCCGGATGCGCTGGGCCTCGGTATTCAAGAGGACGTCGCCGCCCCGCTGCCGGATGACGTCCGCGAACGCCACAGCCACTTTTTTATAATCGACGATCCCGGCTGCATTGACGCGAATCGCCCGCAGACCGGCGGCGTGAGGCTCGATGGCGTGAAGCTGCTCGGCGTCGATCAGCTCCAGATCCAGCTTGTGCTGCAGGCCGCGCGCGTACAAGTTTTCGAGCAGCGGCAGCTCCTCCGGCTCCGTGGCTACAATCACTTTCCCGCACATCTCGTAAGCGATCCCGTGCTGGTCGCAAAAGCGGCGCAGCGCATCCCCGCCTTCTTTGGAAAAACGCGCCTTCAGGCTGCCGGGCTTGTAATAAATGCCGGAGTGGATGACGCCGCTGTTATGCCCGGTTTGATGAAAGGCGAGCCGGTCCTCCTTTTCCATAACGAGAATTTTCGCTTGCGGATAACGGCGGGTGAGCGCATACCCTGTCGAAAGTCCGACAATGCCGCCGCCAATCACAATGTAGTCATACATATTTTGCCTCTCCTCTCGACTCGTTCATTCCGATGTCCTCGTAAGTTGTTATACAAAAATGGATTTTAAATTGGCTATAGACAAAATGAAAACGCTTTTGTATGATGTGATTGTGAAATTTGTCATACACATATCGCTATCATACGCGATGGTTTGTCGAAAATGCAAGTGTTTTGTGGATGATTTGTATAACAACTTAGGTGTGGTCTGATGGTTTTGTTCAACAACGAAGAAGGTGGGGGACATTATGAAAAAGTTTGGAATCGCGTATCAAATCTTCGCGGGGCTGGTGGCGGGAATTATCGTCGGCATCATTTTTTACAAAAACCCTGGGGTGGAGACGTACTTGAAGCCGCTTGGCGACATGTTTCTCCGGCTGATCAAAATGATTGTCGTCCCGATCGTCATCTCCAGCATTGTCGTTGGCGTCGCAGGGATGGGGAATGCCAAACGGCTCGGAACGCTCGGCTTCCGCACGATACTCTATTTTGAAATCGTCACGACGCTGGCGATCGTGGTCGGCTTGTTTTTCGCGAACTTTTTCCATCCCGGGGCCGGTGTCAACATGCAGGAGCTGACCAAAGGGGATATTTCCAAATACGTCGAGACGACGAATCAAGTCGAGGCCAAAGGGCATTTCGATATGCTGATCAACATCGTCCCGACCAATATCGTCGATTCCATGGCGAAGGGCGATTTGCTGGCGATCATCTTTTTCTCGGTTATTTTCGGGCTGGGGCTGGCAGCGCTCGGGGAGAGAGGCGCACCGCTGGTCGCCACGTTCAAGATGGTGTCCGAAACGATGTTCAATGTCGTCGGCTATGTGATGAAAGCGGCTCCATTCGGGGTGTTCGGACTGATCGGGGTAACGGTGTCGAAATTTGGCGTACAATCACTGCTTCCATTAGGCAAATTGATTCTCGTGACCTACGGCGCGATGGCTTTCTTTGTCGTCATTTGCTTCGGGGCGGTGGCCAAGCTGGTGAACATCAAGCTGTTCGCCTTGCTGAGCCTGCTGAAGGACGAGCTGATCCTGACCTTTTCCACAGCCAGCTCGGAAACCGTGCTGCCTAAGTTGATGGAGAAGATGGAAAAGTACGGCTGTCCGAAATCGATCGTCTCCTTCGTTATTCCGCTCGGCTATACGTTCAATCTGGACGGGTCCACCTTGTATCAGGCGCTTGCTTCCATCTTTATCGCCCAGCTCTACGGCATTCACATGTCGCTTGGCGAGCAAATCTCGCTGCTGCTTGTGCTGATGGTCACTTCGAAAGGCATCGCGGGGGTCGCCGGCTTGTCGTTTGTCGTGCTGCTGGCGACACTGAAATCGGTCGGACTTCCCCTTGAAGGGTTGGCGTTCATCGCGGGCATCGATTTCCTGCTCAATATGGGCAGAGCTACCGTCAACGTGATCGGCAATGCGCTGGCTACGATTGTGGTTTCGAAATGGGAGAAGCAGTTTCAGCCGCAGATGAGTGCTAAGCTGGTCCGGCAAAAAAGCGCGTAACAAAAAGTGATGAAGAATAGAGGTGTACGAGGGGGTGGGGTATCCACTTCCAACCGCTGCTCCACCCCGCAAAGTGAAGTTGAAGCAGGGAAGCTTAGTCGGAGTACTTTGCGGGGACCCCGGGTCTTCGGGAAATTTGATTGGAAGCCGCTTAGTAGCGGACATTTCCCGAAGACAAAGGCGGCCGCTATCGCTTCTCCAGTGGATACCCTACCTCCGTTTGCAGCTCTATTTTTGTCAAAACCACTTTCTCAACGCTCTGGCCGCTAAGTTTGCCTAGCGTCAATTCTCTATTTACCTATCGCTCGATCTGTCTTGTGCCATCTCAAGCCGCTGCGGACTCTTCGGATTCGTCCGCTTTTTTGCGGAACGCGATGATGATGATCAGACACGGTATCAGGCAGAACAAGCCGCACAGGAAGAACGCGCCGTTGGCCCCGTAATGATCGGCCGCGTAGCCGGCGAACAGGTTGCCGACCGGCGTCGAGCCGGCGAAGACGAGCGAATATACGCTCATGACCCGGGCCCGATACTCTTCCTTGGAATGAATTTGCAGCGACGAGTTGCAGTTGGTCGAGAACAGGATGTTGCAGAAGCCCTGCAGTGCCAGAAGCAGGCCGAACGTGTACACGGAACCCGCCATCCCGTTCAACAGCAGGAAGACCGAGATGAGAAGGCAGCAAGTGATGATCACGGACAGCCGGGGGCCTTTTTTGCTGCGGAACGACATGGTCAGCGCCCCGAGCAGCGACCCGGCGCCGAGGCAGGACATCATCAGCCCGTACGTTTTCTCCTGCATATGCAGCACGTCTTTCGTGAAGACGGGAATGAGCACGCTGAAGTTATAAGCCATGGTGCCGACGACGGTAACGAGCAGCAGCGTGCGCGCCAACAGCCGGTCCTTGGAAATGTACACGATGCCGTCCTTGATCTCCTTGAGCAGCCCGGTGTCTTTTTTCTTCTCGCGGACGTAAGGCGTCGTACGGATTTGCAGCAGCCCGTAGATGACGGCCACAAAGCTGAGCCCGTTCAGCAGAAAGCACCACCCGGCCCCGAGATAAGCCATCATACCGGCGCCGATTGCCGGCCCCACGATGCGGGCCAAGTTGAAGGTCGTCGAATTGAGCGCGATCGCGTTCATAAGGTCTTCCTTGCCGACGATTTCGATATTGAACGCCTGCCGCGTCGGCATGTCGAACGTGTTCGTCAGCCCGAGCAGGAAGGCGAGGACCAGAATGTACCCGTACTTGACGGTGTCCGTAAAAACAAGAGCGGACAGGATCAAGGCCAGCAGCATCGATACCGTCTGGGTCACGATCAGAATGTTCCGTTTCGGAAACTTGTCGATGAGCGCTCCCGCAAAGAGCGAAAAGCAGGTAATGGGCAAAAATTGGATCGTCCCTACGAGCCCGAGCAGCAGGGGCGAGCCCGTCAGCGTCAGCACAAGCCAGGATTGGCCGATGTTTTGCATCCAGGTGCCGATCAGGGAAACGCATTGTCCAAACCAAAAGTAACGGTAGTTTTTATGGGTCAGGGCGTGAAAGTTGTTATTGACGACCCTCATCCCCGCATGCCTCAGATTCACAAGCGTTCACCTGCCTCCAAATGTAATTTCGCTGCTTAAGCTTTTGGCGTCTTGTCGTTTTCCTCGTTAAACCGGGCCGCATTGCCGCCCATCTTCTCCAGCAGCTCCAGGGCGAGCCGCTGCTCCTCCTCCGTCAAGCCGTCGGACAGAATGTGCCTCCAGTCGGTGAGCACCCCACGAACCTCGTCCTTGATCCGCCAAGCCTTCTCCGTCAAAAAGACGCGGTAAGACCGCTTATCTTCCTTTCGTACCTGCCGGAGCACATAGCCTTGCGCCTCGAGTTTTTTCAGCGCTTTGGCCGTCGTTCCTTTATCGATTTTCAAATAGCTCGACAGCTCCTCTTGACTGAGGCCGTCTTCTTTATACAGCGCGTTCAAAAAAATATGCTGGCCTTTGCCGATGCCATGCCCTTTGAGCCGCTCGCCGATGTACATTTGTCCGTAACGGTACAGGAGCGATACCCACCTTGTAATCGTATTGCGCTGATCGATCATCCGGCTTCCTCCCGCTCTCAAAATAGTTGCACATGCCACTAATTACAGTATAGAAATAACTTGCCGCGTTGACAAACCGGACATACGCCGAATTTTACCCTTTTCAGCGAACAGGCCCCGAATTATCGAAGAAATTAGCCGTCTCCCTTAGGGCCATCCGGTTGGATAAAATATTTCCAGCCAGGGAAACATGTGTACAAAACCCGCATCAGCGAGAGAGGATCTGCCGTGAATTTATTTTCCAAGCTCTTTTCGAAGCGGTCCGGCTCTTCTCGGCAAGCGGCTGGGATGCAGCAAGGGCCCGCAATGCGGACGGACGAGCTATCGCTTAGTCTGGCGGACAACCTGGAGACGTTAACCGCGCTGTACGAAAATTGTGCGGATGTCATTTTTCATCGCTTTCTCGTCTACGGGCAGACAGATGCCATCCTGATCTTCATCGAAGGCATGTGCGATACGGGGATAGTCGACGAGCACATTTTGGCGCCGCTTAAACAGGACACCGGGCAGCCGGAAACTCCGTTCATGAAGCGGCTCGCGATTTCGCATGCCCAGCAAATCAGTACGATAGCGGAGATCAACGATCATATCGTGAACGGCAATCCCGTCCTGCTTGTGGACGGAGAGAAGGAAGGCGTTTCACTGTGCGTAGCCAAGTGGGATAAAAGAAGCATCGACGAGCCCGTGGCCGAAGCGGTCGTCCGCGGTCCGCGGCAGGGGTTTATCGAGACGTTGGCCGTCAATACCACTTTGATCCGCCGTATCATCAAAACGCCCGCCTTAAAAATAAAAAAGGTCAAGATCGGGCGTTACACGCAAACGAAAACCGCCATCGTGTATGTCGAAGGCTTGGCCGGCGCTTCTTTAATCGATGAGATTGAGAAACGGCTGCGGCGCATCGACATCGACGGCATTCTGGACAGCTCCTATATCGAAGAGCTGATTGAAGACAATCCGCGGTCCGTGTTTCCGCAGCTTCTGTCGACCGAGCGTCCGGACGTCGTCTGCGCGAATTTGCTGGAGGGCCGGGCCGCCCTGTTGATTGAGGGCAGTCCGTTTGCTTTGGTGATGCCGGTTACGTTGTTCTCGCTGATGCAATCGCCGGAAGACTATTACGCGCGTTTCTGGGCGGGAACCTTGATCCGCTGGCTCCGCTACATCTTCCTGGCGATCGCGCTGATCATTCCGTCGTCATATGTAGCCGTTCTGACCTTCCATCAGGAGATGATCCCAACGACTCTGCTGCTGAGCGTCGCCAGATCGCGGGAAGAAATTCCGTTTCCGGCTCTGGTAGAAGCGCTCCTGATGGAAGTGTCGTTCGAGGCGCTGCGCGAAGCCGGTGTCCGTCTGCCGAAGCAGGTCGGCGCCGCCGTCAGCATCGTTGGCGCGCTAGTTATCGGCCAAGCAGCGATCGCCGCAGGGCTCGTTTCCGCCCCGATGGTCATGGTGGTGGCCATTACGGGCATCGCATCGTTTACGATTCCGCGGTACACGCTGGGTATTTCGGTCCGGCTGCTCCGGTTTCCTCTCATGTTCCTTGCCGGCATGCTCGGGCTTCTCGGCTTGATGCTCGGAGTCATTTCGATTGTTGTCCATATGTGCGCGCTGCGCTCCTTCGGCGTTCCGTATCTGGAGCCGGTTGCCCCGATGAAGCGGGATGTCTTCAAAGAAGTATTGTTGCGGGCGCCGTTATGGACGCGCAACACGAGGCCGCATTTGACGGGCAGCTACAATCCGGTCCGGCAGTCTTCCGGACTGAAGCCGGGGCCGGACCAAGGGGAGAACAAGCATGATTGAACGCGGGAAAATATCCGCTTTTCAGATGGGACTCCTGATGTACGCAGCGATTTTGGCTACGGCCATTCTGATCGTGCCCTCTCTCACGATGGAGCGCGCGGGCCGCGACATGTGGATCTCCCCGGTCTGGGGCCTTTTTCTCGGGCTCGCGCTGATCTTAACGACGCACCGTTTGCATGCGATGAACCCGGGCCGGACGCTGATTGCCATCGGTGACCGGGTACTCGGCCGGCTGCTTGGCAAGCTGTTCGGCTTTCTGTTTTTTTTCGCTTATTTGCACGACCTCGGTTTTGTAACCCGGGAATATGGCGAATTTGTCGTAGGGAGCTTTTTGCCCCGGACGCCGACCATCTTCGTGATCGGCTGTATGGTAGCCGTGTGCGCTTATGCAGTCCGCGGCGGCTTGGAGGTCATCGCCCGATGCGCCCAGCTGTTTATTCCGTTTTTCGTCTTTTTTCTGCTGCTGTTTATCGTTTTGATGATCCCGGACTTTGACCCGAAGCATATGCTTCCGATACTGGAAAACGGCATTAAGCCTTCCATAAAAGGCTCGCTCGTGCTGCAGAGCTGGTTTGGCGATTTTTTCATCCTTTCTTTTCTATTCCCTTACGTGGCCGACCGCCCGAAGGGCCTGCGCTGGGGGCTGCTATCGCTTCTCGCCGTCACGGGGACGATGGTCGTTACCAATATTGCAGTCTTGCTGCTGTTCGGCGATATTACTGTGGGATTTACGTATCCGTTGATGATTGCGACCCGCTATATCGCGCTGGCGGATTTCCTCGAGCATTTGGAAGCTTTCCTGATGGCGATTTGGCTGCTGGGGATGTTCGTCAAAATTTGCATTTACTATTACCTGCTGGTCCACATTGCTGCGGAATGGCTAGGTCTTTCCGATTATCGTCTGATTGTGCCGCCGCTCGGACTGCTGGTAACGGTATTCAGCGTCTGGGTCACGCCCAATTTACAGGTCATGGCTCATTTCTTCGCAACGAGCGGGGCGATTTATTTGTGGGTGGTTAAAGGGGCCCTGCCGATACTTCTGCTGGTCGTGGCTCTTGTACGGCAAAAAGCGGCAGGGTAACCGCCGAACGAATCTGTGCCAAAAAGGAAGGAGGCATATCCCATGGTACCGGGAGCCGGTTGGAAGGGGCTCAGGCTTGTGATGACGGCATCGGCTGCGCTGCTGCTCTTGCTGCTGTCCGGCTGCTGGGATCGGAAGGAGGTCAACGATCTGGCGATTATTATGGCCGCCGGTTTGGACAAGGCCGAGGGCCGGCTCGTCAAGCTGTCGGTTCAGCTCTTCGTTCCGCGAGGGGGCGGAGGGCAGGATAGCGGAGGCTCCGGGGGAGGCGGCAAGACGCCCACCGGCGGGCAAACGATACTCCGTTCGGCAACCGGCTATACGCTGGCCGATGCGATGACCAAGCTGCAGGAGAAGCTGTCGCGGCGCATATTTTGGGGACACGGCGAGGTGTTCGTTTTTGGCGAGGCGCTAGCGAGAGAGGGGATTCGCGAGAACATCGATTTTATGATGCGGGACCCGGGTCCGCGGGAGCGGGCGGAGATGTTTATATGCAAAGGGCGTGCGCAGGACATCTTAACTCTGCTGCCCCCGCTGGAGCGAAGCTCGGCCGAGTCGCTCAGGGAAATGGCGAAGTCCCAGACCGGACTTAAGGTCACGGTCAAAGATTTTGCGGAAATGCTCGTTAGCGATGCCGGAGCGGCGGCCCTTCCCTGGATCGAAGCTTTGCCGGCGCAGCCCGGAAGCGATCCGAAACGGACGGATGCGTACATTAACGGCTCGGTCATACTGAAGAAGGACCGGATGGTCGGCTTCATCGACGACCGGGTAACCCGGGGACTGCTCTGGCTCCGCGACGAGGTGGAGGCGGCTACTGTTACCCTTGCTCCCAAGGAAGGAAAGGGGCACATCTCGTTCAAAATTTTGAACAGCCAGACAAAGCTGCTTCCCCTCATTGAAGGGGACCGATGGAGTGTGACCGTCCGGATTCAAACGGAGGATGACGTCCTCCAAAACACGACAAACATAAACCTGGTGGACCCGAAAGTGACGGAAAGCTTGGAAAAGCAGCTGTCCGCGGAAATCGAGAAGCGTATCCACGTCGCGCTGGTTCATCCGCAAAAGGAGCTGCACGCGGATATATTCAATTTCGCAGAAGCGTTTCACCGCCGCTATCCGCAGCTCTGGAAAAAAGAAAAGCACCGCTGGGAGGAACGTTTTCCGCAAGTCGAGGTACGTATCGAATCAAGGGCGCGTATTGTCCGCACCGGCATGGCTACGGTTCAGGCAAGCCGGCCCAAAGACGAGGTGAAACCGAAATGAAATGGGGAGCTGCCGTAGCAGTGACTTTCGCCGTCTTGTTTATGATCGGATACGAATGGCCTAAATTCCGGCAATATTCCAAGCGGGAAAAGCGGACTTTCGCCATGCTTGCGGCATTTGGCTGGGTGTTGACCTTGCTGCTTGTTCTCTTTCCGGATCTGCCCGGGCCGACGCAGCTTGTCGATTTCCTTTTCGGCCCGCTCGGCAAGCTGCTGGAGTGACCGGGGGAGGTCCATAGGCCCCGAGTTGAGACAAAAGGGATATTTTTATATTAATTAATAAAAAAACTATAAAAGTAATATTTTATTCAAAAAGTAATTTACAACCATGCCCTCATGGTGTATATTATGTTTCAAGAACTCCTCAATCGAAAATGTTAATTAAGAGACTCGACAATAGGCAGACGAATTGATAGGAACTCCCCTCGTCGCTTTTTTTTTAAACCTCAAATGGAAGCGATTACATTTTCGTTCGCAACGATGCGCCGAATGGATTTGGATTATACCAAGGAGGGGAATCTATGAAGCTGCTGATCGGAGCAAGCGCCTCTTCGGCGATCATCGAATTGCCGTATTATATACGGATTTTTCAGGACAAGCTGCAAGCCGAAGTAAGAGTCGTCGTTTCGGACAATGTTTCCAACTTCATCAACCCGCAATTTTTGGGCGCACATATCGAAGGGAAAGTCTATCAAAAAATGCTCGACCCTGCGTATGACGTCGCCGTGCCTCATTCTTTCCTTGCCTCGTGGGCGGACATGTTCATCGTACTGCCCTGCACCGCCAACACGTTAGCCAAAGCTGCCAACGGAATCACCGATAATCTCCTGACGATGCTCATCCTTTGTTTTCCAAGACCCGTCTTATTTTTCCCTACGATGAATATGAACATGTACAACACGGCGGTCGTACAAGCCAATGTGCAAAAGCTGCTGGATTTGGGCCACCGCGTTGCCATTCCGGACGGAAATGTAACCGTCACCGCAACGGGAGAAAAAATGTCGGGAGGTCATCCGCCTAATCCGTATACCTGCGCGAAATACATAAACAACATGTATGAGCTCTATTGCATGACCACATGATGATCCGTCTTTTTCTTCAATGAAAGGAGGTGATATCATATGAAAATGGAAAATGCTGTAGTTTTTCATGGCGTAGACGTGTTGGACGAAGCTGTGGATTTGGCGGAATTGTCTTCGATTATTGATGACAATGAAAGCGATGCGAATGACAACTGTAACGGTTGCTAAGTGCCATGGAGCTGGAGACATTCGTTTCCAGCTCTTCTAACTCTTAAATAGGGCGGTGAATGAATTGGAGCCATTTACAGTACTGCCACAACGCAAAGGTGTAACCAAAAGTACTCGTTATCGCGCCTCCCGCTACAACATTAAGGCGGTGGAGCCGGATGGAAGCATGTATATCACGAATACGATGTCAGGCGCATTTATGCATATCTCGGCCGAGCAGGTTCCCTATGTCGATCAACTGCTCAAGCTTGGAGCGGATGAATCGTTGGAAGGGTTGGCCGCCGTCCTCAAGAAGCAAGGCTTTATCGTCCGCGAGGATATCAACGAGTTTTTTCGCGCCCGCATGCTGCACGAAATGATCGGGAGAAGCGAGCAGAAGCTCAGACTCATCTTTTTGACGACCGAGCAGTGCAACTTCCGATGCAAATACTGTTATGAAAAATTTGAAAAAGGCAAGCTGCAGCCGGAGGTCATCCAAGGAGTGAAAACATTCCTCCAGCACAAGGTCCGTTTTCTTAATCGTTTGCAAATGAGCTGGTTTGGAGGCGAACCCCTCCTTGCGCTTGACGCGATAGAAGAAATATCGCAGCATGTTATCCCTCTGTGCGACGAGTACGGCGTTAATTACCGGTCCAACATGACCACGAATGCCTACCTGTTAACGAAAAAAAATATCGAGCGGCTGTTTGCCTGTCGCGTGTTCGCTTTCCAAATTACGCTGGACGGCGATGCCGAGCAGCATAACGCCAACCGGTATTTGCAGAACGGAGCCCCCACGTTCGAAACGATTTTTCAAAACCTGCTGCACCTCAAGGAGCGCCCCGAACCGTTCCGCTGTAAAATCCGCATTAACTTTGACCAGACGAACGTGCATCAGATTCCAAGCTTTATCCAAAAGCTCCGTGCGCATTTCGGAGAGGATCCGCGGTTCCGCATCGATTATTTCCCCATCGGCAAATGGGGGGGAAAGAACGACGACAATCTGGAAGTGGTGTCGCTTAAGGAATCGGTCAAGCATCAATTGAATCTGTGCACGATGGGTTTGGAAGAAGGGCTTAACAATGACTTGGAAGACATTTTGAAGCCGGGCGGTTACGTTTGCTATGCGGCTAAATCCAATTCCTTTGTCATTGGTTCGGACGGTATCGTATACAAATGCACCGTAGCCTTGTATAACGAGAACAATCAAATCGGGCGCATCACGCCGGACGGACAGATGCAGCTTGATGCCGATAAGCACGCGCTGTGGATTATGAACGACGAGTCGGAGGATTCGGGCTGTAAATCCTGCTTCCTGCGTCCCTCCTGTCAAGGCGCGTCCTGTCCGCTCGTGCGGATCGAGAAGGGGGTAGCTCCCTGTCCCCCGTTAAAGTCCAAAATTAAAGACGTCATCCGGATCGTCGGCAAGGAAAAACGCAAAATGGCGGTACAAAGGCAGGCTACTTCCGCAAACGCGTAAGATGCGTGAGAAAGGGAAGCAACCCATGCTCAACAAAAATTTCCTGGCATTTGTCGCGTGTGGAATGGTGAGCAGCATCGGGGACTTGATTTATTTTTTCATACTTTCCTGGTATATCGCATCGGCGACTCATTCCGTTCAATATATGGGGACGATTATGCTGGTCAGCGGGATCACCCAATTTGTCGCCAGCATATTTTGCGGGGCCTGGGTTGATGTATGGGGAGCCAAAAAAATCATCGCCGTCTCCAATGTGATACGCGCGCTCCTGATGATTGGATTGATGCTGGTGAGCACGACCCAGGCTCCATCCTTGGTTGTGCTTCTGCTGATTGCCATCGTATTTGCCATCACGGATGCCAGCTTTTATCCTGCGGTGGAGACAATCAAGCCCCAGCTTGTGTCCGAGGACCACTTAAGCCGAATGAACGGCTTGTGGTACACCCTTGCCCGCGTCTTGTCCCTGATTGCCCCTTCCATAAGCGCACTATGCATGAATTTGCTCGGCACTCAAGCTTCCTTTCTTTGTATGGCCGGATGCTATACGGCATCGGCACTGCTTCTTCTCTTCGTTCGTATCCAAAAGACGCATACCGAACCTAAACCGAAATCCGGCAAATGGAAGCATTATACGCAAAGCCTTACGGAGGGCTGGGTCTTTATTCGGAACAGCCGAATGATGATGACGCTCCTATGGCTTATTTTTTGTGTAAATATCGGGGCGAACAGCAACGGCTTGCTACTTCCGTTTTTAATGAAAAGCATGAACTGGGATGCGCAGCATATGTCGTATATTTATACTTGGCAGGCCGCTGCCGGGATCGTCTGCGGCAGTTTATTGTCGGTGAAAAGCGTGAAGCAACCGTCCTTTCTTTATGTGCTGCTCGGATTTTTGGGCCAGGGATTGGCGATTTTAACGGTCTGCTTTTCCTCGACCCTTGTATTTCTATGTCTAAACTTCGCGTGGCTGAGCGTATGTACGGCGTTGGTCAACATTTTTATCCGCACGATGATGCAAAAAGAAGTGCCTAACCGCTACATGGCGCGGGTCGGCAGTCTGTTTGCGGCGATTAGCATGACTTCTACGCCGCTGTCCCGCTTTTTTACCGGCTTTCTGACCGACCGCCTCGGGGTCAGACAGATGTACTTTTGGGCGGGCGCATTTGAGGTTATCGTGGTCGCTTTGTTTTTCATGCTCTATAAGCAAATTACCGCGCAGCCGGAGGTGAAATCGCAAACGGAGGTTAGCGGGTAAGGCCGGAAGGCAGCATAGTGTGTTGAGAAAGGGCAACTGAGATAATAGAGGTTACGAGGGGGTGGGGTATCCACTTCCGACCGCTGCTCCATCCCGCAAAGTGAAGTTGAATCGGGGAAGCTTAGTCCGATTACTTTGCGGGGACCCCGGGTCCTCGGGAAATTTGATTAGAAGCCGCTTAGAGCGGACATTTCCCGAAGACAAAGGCGGCCGCTATCGCTTCTCCAGTGGATACCCCACCTCCGTTTGCTTCTCTATTTTTGTAAAAACCTACTTTCTCAACACTCTGACCGGAGAGGGACGCTCCGGCTTTTTTTGCGCCGTTAATGATGCACAGGATCAACGATAAGGGGCGTTAAAGAATGGAACATGCGGAAATCCGGGCAAACCTGTTATACTAAACTTTAGCGATGTCAGACGAAAAGAAGAGGAACAACATGACTGGAGCCTACTGCAGCCTATATAAAGCGTGCAAACGCTGCGGACAAAGCAAATATTACCGCCAGTTCCCGCCTCGGGGCGGCCGGAAAGCAAGCGGAGCATCCCGCAAAAACGTATGCCGCAAATGCGAGCGGCGAAAGCCGGCAGCGCCATCCCCACAAGCGCCCCCGGTGCCTCGTGCGGCGAAACTGCTGAGACAAGACCGGCAGGGCATGATTCGCATGAAGGGGAAGAGCAACAACGGCAGGCTGTGGATGCAAGAGATCGAATGGAGCCTCGCGGTGCTGTTGGTGGAGGAACAGGCGGCCGTTGTCGTTACGCCATACATGATTCGCCGACTGTACAGCAATGACGATTTCCGGACTATGATTATGACCCGGGACCATTATACGTGCCGCTATTGCGGAGGATACGGCGATACGATCGACCATATCGTCCCGAAATCCAAGGGAGGCCATACGACGCCGGTGAACTGCGTATGCTCCTGTTATGCATGCAATCAGAGCAAGGCCGACCAAGATGCCGCCGGGTTTATGGAAAAGCAGCGTTCTCCCGTCTGAATTGAGGCAGCGCCGGGCACGATCCGGAGACAAGCTGGGGGGCCGCGGTTCTGCGGTTGATTCAGCGAAGGCTCTTCACGGTTAAGTAACTATCCAAGCAGAGACTTTCCGAGCTTACGCAGCGGAAGGAGGCTGGGATGATGGCGAAAACCGTAGAGCCTCGGGATCGGAAAAGGGCTTCATTCGGCGGGCCCCGAATTGACAGCGCTTCACGGAGGAAAAGGCGGATGGGCTGCGCGGCCTTTTTGATTCAGCTGTACTGCCGCTTTCAAGATGACGAGGTGCCCGCTTTGGGGGCCCAGCTCACTTATTATTTGATTTTAGCTTTCTTTCCTTTTCTAATTTTCGTCATTGCGCTCCTTAGCTTCACCGAGATTTCGGCATCGGAGGTCATCGACAGCATGGCCCGCATGATGCCGAGTCTGTCGAGCCAAGCGGTGGCGGACGCGTTCGAGGAAATTCAAAGGTCGCGCAGCGGCTCCGTGCTTTCCGTCGGATTGCTTGCCGCCTTGTGGTCGGCCTCCAATGGCATCGGCGCGGTGATGAAGGCGTTAAACAAGGCGTACGATGAGGAAGAGAGCCGTCCGTTCTGGAAGGTCAAAGGGATTTCCATCCTGTTTACCTTGGTTCTGGCGATTGTCGTTTTGTTTACATTCGTGCTGCTAATCTTCGGCAAGATCGTGGGAGCCTCGGTTTACAAAATTGTACATTTCCCGGGAAATTTCGATTTGCTTTGGGGGTTTATCCAATATGTAATTCCGCTTGTAACTATTGCTGTCGTATTCATCCTCTTATACCGCTACACGCCGAATTTGCGGTTAACGTTCGGCGAAGTGCTGCCAGGCGCTTTGTTCGCCACGGCCGGATGGGTCGCCGCTTCGCTGCTATTTTCCTACTATGTCAATCATTTCGGCAGCTATACGAAAACATACGGCAGCATCGGAGGCATTATCGTGCTTTTGACGTGGCTGTATTTGTCCAGCATCGTGATGATTCTGGGCGGCGAGATCAACGCCACGCTTCACTTTGACCGTCATGGCAAACGAAAGCCTTCATGCAAACCGTTCGGATTGACGCTGCGATCGGACCGACGGGATTGACGCGTGCAAAAAGACCGGGCAGCGTGGACCCGTCAGACATCGGATAGAACGGAGCTTGGATTGGCCGCCTTCTAGCGAATGCGCGGGAAAGCGACCCAACTCCACAAGTTGAGTTCGGATTGCTTTCCCTTTTCCTGGACCTGCTGAAAAAATTCCCCTAAAAATCGTTCCCATTGCTGTCCCGCTTCTTTTTTGGCCGACGTATCCGCTTGGACATGAAGAATGCTTTTATTCAGCGCCGCGTCCAAATGGGATAGCGCTTCGCGCAAATGGAAATCGACAGAGAGCTCCTGCATGCTCAAGTCTCCTTTATTATCGTTTTTCGATAACCGTATCCGATCAAAAAGGCGAAAAAATGTCCCCATTGCTCCGACATCGATTGGTGCGCTTCCTCCGAGTCGTTGGAAGCTTGTAACTTGGTCGCAGTTAAGGCTTGCTCCAGATGGAGCCGCGCCTGCCTCAGGTGAAATTCGACAGAGTCATCTTTCAAGCGCAGCTTCTCCCGCTTCGCTGCCGGACAGCGCCGGTCCGAACTCGTCCCCGGAAGAGGCGATTTCGAGGTCCAGCTTTTTTTTTCATGCGCTCGACCTGAGCTTCCTGCAAGGACGAACGGGCCGCGCCCGCCGCGCTCCGCAAGCCTTGGTAACCCGCTTCGGCAACAGGAAGCAGCGTGGTTTTGACAACGGGAAGGAGCGTCGACACTGCAAACGCAAGCGCGGCGCCGACCAGCCATTTTTCAATCAGTTGTTCTCTCATGTTTCCTACCTCCGAATGGACAGCAAGCTATGCGACGACGGCCGGCCGCGTTTGTCGAACCAGCTTCGGTGCCACCTGGCGTCCCGATTCGACTCAGGCCACGATCGGCTTCGACAGCAGCGTTACCGAGCCGGCAACGGCAAGCACCAGTCCGAGGCAGGTTCCCCCGTTGTTTTCCGCCTTAACCCCGAAGAAAAGCACATCCGAGCCGTGTCTCGCCAATCTCTTAGCCTCGAGCTCGTACATTCCGCAGCCGATCCCCCTGCTTCTGGCAGTAGGCATAGCTGCCGGCGAACACGCAGGCCCCGTTGATTTTGCCCTGCAGGCCCTCCGTTGTTTCTTTCGTTAAACATTGAATTTCCTCGCTTTCAACCCGATAGAGCGCCGAAGCATCCTCCAGCAGCAGCGTTTTCGTCCATGTCAGCTTGGACAAGGAGTCGCTATCTGGCAGCAAAGCTCGATTTTCGGCGCATACAAGCTCTGCCTGCTGCCAGCCGTATTCCGCCGGAATGAACGCCGGTCTGGGGTTGGCGGCGAGCAGTACCGCGACCGCACGCAGAGGGTCGCGCGTGAATGCGAGGGTTGCTCCGGCGCCGATTAGCCCCCATTTGTTCGCTTTCTCCGTATATCGCTTAATTTCGGGCGGAAGCACCGCCGGCGAGCTCTTTGCAGCCGACTGATATCGTTTCCACCTGTGCCGTATCCGGATTGTTATGAAGACCGTAAAATTCGATGCGAATGCGTCCTGGCAGCATTCGAACAAACCGTCGATGTTTCAAGCTTTCCGTAGGCATACATACGCTCCTTGGGCTTCCTCGTTTTGGAGTCTGGGGCTGATTTTCGCTAGTATACACGCCATTGGCGATTTATGCAGTTCGCGTTCATACATAATTTTTCGTCAATGTGGGATGATCTGTAGTACATTATTTTTTGGAAAGGGTGAGAACATGGCGAAGCTGCCGATCGGTTTTGTACTTACGGGTGCCGCGATGATGCTGGCATTTTCCCCGGAAGCCCGGAAAACGATACGCAAATTTGCGGTTAAAGGGACGGAAGCCGTGTTGAATTTGACGGAGCAGGCCAAAGACACGGTGGAAGACTTGCGGAAGTAAACCCGAGGGTCTGACATAGCGGTTTCCTTTCGGGTGTTTTGAACGAGAGCAGGGCAAGCTAAACAAACCGGCCATGCTACGGCCGGATGACTCGAAATGAGGTGGAAGCATGTTTCAAAGCGGTTCCGTATGGACCGGACTGATTTCGGGCGGCTTGTCTCAAATACAGGATACGAATGCGCTGGCCCAAGGGCAGATGAAGACGAAGGAATACGCTGTGCAAACCGTAGAAAATGTGACGGGAGCCGTCGGCATTATGGCCGGGGTAGAGTACGGCGCGATGCTCGGGTCAACCGTGCTTCCGGGCTTCGGAACAGCGGTCGGCGCGGTGCTGGGCGGACTTGTGGGTAGCTCGGTCGGGCGCAGCGTCGGCCATCGGGCCGGGGACGCGCTGGTCAACAACCGGATCGTCCAGGGCACGCTTCAGCCCATGCAGCAGCCGCAACAGAACCAGTAAGAAGGGAAACCGGGAGACGGACTCCCGGTTTCTGCATAAACGGAGCTTACAACGCCGCTTGGCGGTAATCTTTTTGCAAGTATAAAATCATGTCTTTCAGCTTCTGATTAACCTGTTCCGTATTTCCCGCTTTGATCTCTCCGAGCACTTCGTCCACCTGATAGCAGGCAAAAGCCCTGCGCAAACCGATCAAGTCGTTCAGCACGCTCCGCTCCCGCCTATTCAGAGGACGGCTTCGCTCATAGCCGGTCATCAGTGCCTCCAAGTATCGATCCCCTACGGCTTCGGTTTCCGCGTTTTCCTTATCCGCCGCATAAGCCAGAAACGACGCTTCCCCCGCCAAATGGCCGACAAAGACGTCCGTTCCCGCAAGATGAAAATCAATCACTCCGCACAGACATCCGTTTTCGTCCATAAGCAAATTGTTTAAAGAAAAATCTCCTTGCACCGGACCGACCGGCAGTTCGGACCAACTTGCCCGGAGCACCGAGCGTTTGCCACGGTACAGGGCGAACAACTCTCGCACAAGTAGCGGCTCTGCGCCGCCAGTCTGGAGCGCCGTTTCCAAGGCTTGGGCATCCTGATCCAGCTCGTCTTCCTGGCCGAACAGGCTCCACGGGCTTCCGGAGGTAAAAGGGATCGGCACGGGCGCCTGACCGGCAATCCGGTGCATGGCTCCGAGCCATTCGCCCGCTTGTTCGGCAAGGCCGATCGTCAGGCTTTCCGGTTCTTTGCCCGGCAGCCAGGTTTCCACGGTCGCCCAAACCTCGCGTCCTTTCCGCGACAAAATCAGATAAGGACGTCCGTCGCTTCCGTACAAGCGCGTCGGGACGTTCAGTCCGCCGCCGGAAAGCAGCCCGCACAGGGAGGCTTGTCCTGCATGGTCCTCCAACGTCGAATAGGAGTTGGACATCATCCGCACGGCATAGCTTCGTCCGTCGGCCGTCGTTGCTTTAATTACGATGCGCAGGTCGTCCGGCTCCTCCTCGTGCTGCACCTGGCTCAAACCGGCGAACGCCGGCAATTGAAAATGGTCTTGTATTATCTTCAGCAAAGTTTTGTCCTCGAACACGGTCCTTTAATCTCCGATCCTAAGAAATATATTCCTCTAACGGAAAAGCCCGGTGATTTGTTGCAGCAAAAAAGGAAGACCCCGCCTCCAAAGGCGGAAAATCTCCCTTTTTAAACGCCGGATGGCCGGCTTACGCCTCTTCGTCCTGCACGAGCGACGATACTTGCACGACGTAAGCTTTCACCGTCTTGTTTCCTTGCTTCAGATCCTCGGTGGAAGTGTATGTGCCCGTGACGACCGCCGGACCGGTACCGAACTTGAATTTGCCGGTCAGCACAATGTACAGGTCGTCGAACTTGACGATGGCCCGATTGTCCGCAACCGATAAGATGTCGCATTGGAACACGACCTTTGAGTTTTTGTACTTCGGCAGCTCGTTGGCCGTAATGCTTTTAACTTCCTTCGCGCCTTCTTTCGTATCCTTAGCCGTGCCGTCCTTCGGGTCTTTTTTCTCCGCGTCCGGCTTCGCATCGCCGTTTCCGTTCGTGACAGCGTTGTTCCCGTTTTCTTCGGACTTGACGAAGACATACCGCCCGCCGCGGTATTCGTAGACCGCTTTCGCTCCGGTTTGGGAGCCCGTAGCTTCCGTACCGTTCTTGTCCGTACTGTTCTTGTCGGCACCGTTCTTCTCCGGCCGCTCGGGCACGGGATTATCGGCACTTACGACACCCGGACGCACCGACTCCAGCTTATCGGCCTCCAGATCGAGAATCGGCTTAAGCTCGGACCCGTGCGCTTCGAACGCGACATAGCGGGCTTTCCGCTTTTTGGAAGCCGCTTCGAGCAGCAGCACGGGCTGTCCTTCCGGGCTGAGCTCATCGGCCGGGCGGATCGATTTGACCGCGGCCAGGTCGCCCGGCACCGCTCCTTCTGCGACTTCGATGCGCTGGTCCCCGAACAGCCGGGCGAGCACGAGCTTTTTCTTGTCCGTAACCGCAGCGGCTGCCGTTTGCGCGCCGTTCGACCCTTTCAGACTCGTGGCGGCGGTGAGGGCGCCTTCGATGCCGGCCTTTTGAAGCAGCACGGCCGGATCGCTTTCCAATCGGCGCTGACCGAGCGCCTGTAGTTCTTTGGACGTGTCGCGGTATGCGCCGAGCGTTTTGTAGAGCTCTTCGGCCTCCGCATACTTTTTCGCGGCGATCAGCTGCTCCGCCCGGGCCATGCGGCCGTTCACCACCGTTTGGATGTACCCGTTCAGCTTGCTGCCGCTGCCGAAGAGCTCCTTGTAGGACTGCACGGTCTTGGCAGCGTTCAGGAAGCCGCCCAGATCGTTTCTCTCCAGCTTGGCCAGCGTGTCCTGAGCCGCCTTCTCAAGTTTTGCGGTGACCCAAGGAGCTTCCCAGCCCCGGTCTTTATAAAATTTTTGCAGCCCTTCGCCTTCCTTCAACATTTCGTCCAGCGATTTGGACTTGACGAGTGCGTCCAGGCGGCCTTGGTCGTATTTTTGCAGCAGCGGGTTGAGAGCTTTTCGCTTCGCCGCTTCGTCCTTATAATAGACCGCGGGAATTTGCAGCAGGAAGCCGACAGCGGTATCGGCGTCGAATTTTTTCTTGGCGACGGCGCCTTCGACGCTTTGGATCAGCGCCGTCTTGACGGAGCCGAACGCTTCCGCGAAACGTGTGTCGATATTGTAGGACGCTGCGGTTTCCGCGAACCGCTTCTGCGAGCCTTCGTCCAGCTTCGCGACCTGCGACTTGGCGCTCTGATACGATTCGTACGCTTTCACTAAACTGCCGGCATCGTTGACGGCAACCGCCGACGCGATCTGGTCGTTCAGGGACGAGAACAGCCGCTTCGCTTGCGTAACCGGCTGAAGAGCGTTGAGCGCCTGCTGCGTTTCCGCTTCTTTATAATCGACGAAGCCGATGTTTTGCGCCTTGAGGAACAGCTCTTCGGCTTCGACCGCGTTGCCTGCGGCAAGCTGTGCCGCCGCCTGCTGGTAAAGCTCCGCTTTTTGCCACCAAGCGTAGACTTTGACACCCGCCGCCAAGAGCGTGAGGACGAGGACGGCAATCGCGGCGTTTCTGTAACGGACGGACCGTTTATACGTAGAGATAGACATAGGCAGCCTCCTTTCCTTTCTACAGGATGCCTTGGAATTCCGGATCGAAGTCGTATTTCAGCTTCACGGCATCGCGCGCTTTCTGGGTCAGCTCGGGATCGGCGTCCGGCTGCTCGGCAAGCAGCCGGCACAGCCGCAGCAGCCGGTCCTTGGGCAGCTCCTGTGCGTGGTCCAGCAGCAGGCTGCGGTATGCGTGCAGATTGGACTTCACGCGCAGCGCGGCTCCGGCCGCCGCCGTCAGGACGTCTCTTCCCTCGGGAAGCCTTTCGATCATGCCCCGGTATTTCATGACGTAGTCGAGCGCTTCGCGGGTAATGAGCTGCGGACGCACTTTGCCGATTTCATGTATGTATTCGATCACGTCTTTGTCAAAACGGTTCGGCAGAAGGGAGCTGAGCTCGAGGTCCATATCGCTGCGCAAAATAAATTTGTTCAGGCAGTATACCTTTAAAATTTTGATCGAGTCGTCTTGAATGAAATAACCGATCTCGCGGAACTTTTCATAGGCGGTTTTAAAGTCTTCCGCCCGGAGGTCCGCTTCCGCATCGTCGATGTCGAGCAGCAAGCCTTCGCGAATTTTTTGCTGATCTTGCAGGAGTAAACGGCCTAACGTACGTCTATATAAGATAGGCTCGTAGCGCTTATGCAAAAAAACGTACAGCGCGAGCAGCAGGGCGGCGCCGACGACGGACAAAATCATCTGCTCCGCGTTGCGGGCGAGCAGGAAGGCGAGGGCGCCGATCGCGCCGACAGCCAGCATGCCGGTCTGCCTGCGGTGCTTCAGAACCGCTCCGGCCTGCTCGGGGACGGCGCTGCGGCTTTGCTCGGCTTCGCACGACAGGCAGCGGTCGTCCCATAGACAAGAATACCGGCCGCACCGCCGGCACTGCTTCAAGCGGTCGAACAAATGCGAGGTCGCCTGCGTTTTGCGGAATTGAACGGCGGTTTTAGTCGTCATGGCCTTCACCTTGATCACCTTGATTTAACCTTGCGGCGAATGCGGCATCGATGTCCGCAAGCGGGACGTCTTGCTTCCGGCTATAAAAGCAGTACATAAAAAATGCTAGAAGAAACAGGGCTCCAAGAGCCAACACAGCTACGGTCAGCATGATTCTCTCCCCGGTATTTTCGAATTTGAAAGGCGATAACTTAAGAATTCTGTAAGGTTTCGCTAGTGGAATTTTACTTTCTGACCAGTTAATATGAGATTAGTAGACAACATGCAGTTCCATTGTACTACCCTCTACGGCAATTTACTACACTATACCATATTGGTTCGGGATGGTTCGACATCGGGCCGTCCATAGGTTTGGAGGAATGAACCCCGTGAAAATCATCAAAGTGCTGCTCCGACCGGTCGCCGCTCTGCTGCTCGCCGTCCTGATGCCGCTTCAGGCCGCGGCGGCCCCGGCGGGCGCGGTCGATATGAAGATGGATGCCGTTCTGTCGGTGGACGTCAGCACGTCCATGAACGAGAGCGACGTCAACAAAGTCAGCAACGAAGCGATGAAAATGTTCATCGACATGGCATCCGTGCAGGGCGACAAAATCGGCCTCGTCGCCTATACCGATCAAGTGATGCGCGAAAAGGCGCTGCTTCCCATCAACTCCGCCGCGGATAAGCAGGACTTGAAATCGTTCATCGACAAGCTGTCCAAGGGGCCTTATACCGACATCGCCGTCGGCGTAAGCGAAGCGGTGAAGGTGCTTGAATCCGGCACGGAGCCGGGGCACGTGCCGCTCATCGTGCTGATGACCGACGGCAACAACTCGCTGAACGCCGGCCGCACGCAGCAGCAGTCCGATCAGGAGCTAAACGATGCGATCAAGAAAGCGCAGGACAAGGGCATCCCGATTTATACGATCGGGCTCAATGCCGACGGAACGTTGAACAAGGCTGCGCTGGAGCGCATCTCCAACGAAACGAAAGGCAAATCGTTCATCACGAGCACGGCGGACAATCTGCCGCAAATTTTGAGCGAAATTTACGCAAGCCATTTCAAGCTGAAGGTCGTGCCGCTGACCGGCTTCGTGGCGAACGGGCAGTTTCAGGATGTGAAGGTGACGATTCCGAACGCCAGCGTGCAGGAAGCGAACATCTCAATCATGTCTTCGAAGCCGGTGGAGGTCAAATTGTTCGACCCGTCCGGCAAAGAGCAGAAAATTCCGTCGGACCGCGTCGTTTATACGGCTTCGAGCGCTTACTCTTTATTGAAGGTATTAACGCCGGCGCAAGGCGACTGGAAGCTGCAGGTCAAAGGGGTCCAAAAGGAAAAAATTAACATTAATCTCGTTTACAATTACGATCTCCAGCTCGTCATGGAGCCCCTGGCATCGACGACGCTCAAGCCGGGCGACGAAGTGCAGGTCCAAGCGTATTTGCAGAGCGCCGGACAAAAGACGACCGATGCGGATTTGTACAAGGGCCTGAAGGCGTCGGCGGTCTTGACGGACCTGGATACGAAGAAGACCGAGGAGAAGCCGCTGACGATCGGTGCGCAAGGCATTGCGGGCAGCTTCAAGGTACCGGACGCGCACGATTACGAGCTCAAGATTAAGGCGGAAGGCGCGAACTTTCTGCGCGAGACGGCGCCGGTGAAGCTTACAGCTAAATCCGGCGGAGCGGCGTCCAAGCCTGCGTCCGAGACGGCGAAGGAGCCGGCGGCCGGTGCGCTCAGCCCGACCATATGGGCGGCGATGATCGCTGGAGTGCTTCTGCTTGCGGGAGCCGTCCTGTACGCGCTATCGGCTTACCGCAAAGCGAACAAGGGCTTCGTCGGGCAGCTCGTGATCGAGGTCAAGGACGAGGACACGGGCGAGCGGACGAATCCGCAGTACCGCAAGCTGAACGCGTTCAAGGGCAAGGTGACGCTGCATCAGCTGCTCCAGCTCGCGCCGGAGTTTGCGGAAACGCAAAATATCGTCTTCCGGCCCGGTCCGAACGACACGGTCCTGCTGCATAACGCGACGTCTTGCGTCGTAGAAAAAGGCGGACGGGTGTTCGATGCCGCCAAAGGAAAAGAAATTCGTGCAAATGACCGCATCAAAATCGCGCTTCAAAACGTCAATAAGTCGATAAGCGTCGAATACTTGAAATAAATATCCCATTTGGCCTTGGTAACAGGAGGAGTCCGGACATGAAAGCAGTAGTCAGAGAGCATATACAGCAGTTGGACGTATCCTTGGGCGGCGGCATTGTCAGCGAGAAAATCCGCGTCGACACGATCGACAACCCGATGCTGGTCATCGGTCTCGGCGGAACGGGCATCGATGCGCTGCTGCGGCTCAAGTATCAGGTGAACCGGCGGTTCAAGCTGCCGGAAGACCCGTTCACGAAGAAAAAGCGCGAAAAACCCGACAACATCGAATTTCTCGCGTTCGAGACGAACGAGCACGACCGCAACAAGCGGTACAAGGGCATCGGCCTCGATCCGATGACCGAATTCGTGCTGCTGTCGAACGCGGAGATCGGCAGCGTGCTGCAGAACCGCAGCATTTTGGAGCCGTACATTAAAGAATGGCTGTCGCCGGAACTGACGATCACCGATGGCATCAACGGCGCTTCGGGCGTCCGGCAAGCCGGCCGACTGCTGCTGTTCACGAAGATCGTACAGGTCGTGCAAACGATCGAGCGCAAAATCAAGACGCTGTCGGTGGGCACGAACAAGAAGCTGATGGTGTTCCTGCTGACGGGCATCTCCGGCGGAACGGGCAGCGGCTGCTTCCTCGATATCGCGTATATCGTTCGCGGCATTCTGGAGCGGGATTACGGCTCGGCCGGCGTCGACAAAGTCGGCATTCTCGGCTACCTGTTCACGCCGGACGTCAATTTGGCGAACAAGGCATTGACCGAGCATTCGCGCGAATATATCAAGAAGAACGGCTATGCGGCGCTCAAAGAGCTCGACTACTGGATGAACGTGGATGAGCGCGGCGACCGGTTCAAGCAGCAGTACGCGAACATTTTGACCGTCAACTCGCCGATGCCGCCTTTTAACCTCGCGCATCTTATTTCGGCGACGAACCTCGAAGGCAAGCTGCTCGAAAATGCGTACGACTACTGCATGAACGTGACGGCGGAGAACATCACGAACTTCATGGCGAGCGAGCAAAAGCAGTCCGGCGAGGAATTCGCGATTCACGACTACATCAGCAACATCCGCACGAACATCAATCAGATGCCGAAGACGTATGCGGCGAACTATCAATACAATATTTTGGGCGCGTCGTCCGCAGTCCTGCCGATTGAGGAAATGACGACATTTTTGGCTTATAAAGTATTTCAGCGCATGTCGACGATGTTCGAGGCGGGTCCGAGTCAGGAGGACGTCGAGAAGCTTGCGCACAAGCTGGGCCTCGACCCGGATTCGATCCACCGCGAATTCGACAAAAACGTGCCGGAGCCGCTGCCCGGCTATCAGAACAGCGAGCGGCTCAGCTACAACAACGTCGTCAAGCAGCAGATTGTCCATATTGACACGGAGCTGGAGCAGAGCTACCTGTCCCGGGCCCGGGAGGAGTACATCAAGGCCCGCAAGCAGCTGCCGGGTCAAATCCGGGAAGTGTTCGCCGAACAGATGGGCAAAATGTTCCGTCATCCCGAGCAGGGGCCGTTTTACGTGTCGCGGATCATTTTGCAGGACAAAGGCTTTTGTCTGCTGAAGCTGATCTCGTCGTACATCGAATCGCTGAAGGAAAATCTGTACCGCATCCCGCGGGATATCGAAGCGGCGGGCGACACCGCCGTACAGAAGCTGACCGAAGCGAAGAGCGCGTTCATCTCCAAGGACAAGAAGAAGGACGCCTACATCGAAGCGAAAATCCAGGAGTACCTGCTGCACTCCGACCGCGAGCGGATGGAGCAGATGATCGAGTTTTACGAGGATCTGTACACGCTCATCAACAACGACAATTCGCGTATTTATCAGGTGTTTACGGAAATTTTGAACGAGCTGAACAAAATTTTCCAGAAAAACGGCGATATCCTCACCAAAGGTCAGGAAGAAGTCGATCACAAGGGTAACCGCACGTATTATTGGAACATCGTCAGCGTGCCGGATATGGCGAAGCTGATCGGCGACGTGACCGACGAGAAAAACGTCACCGAGCTCATCCGCGACTTTACGCAGGAGCTGCTGGAGAAGTCGAACCAGTGGATCAAGGAGCAGGAAGTGGACGTCGTCAGCTCGATTTCCGAGTTTTTGACCGAGCAGTTCAGCGACCTGATCACGAAGTCGATGGAGGATTTCCTGATCATCAAATACGGCCACGAGGATTCGCTGGAGAAGCTGGTGGAGCAGAAGATCGCCGGTCGTCTGTATGAGGAAGCGAAGCCTGTGTTCCATCTGACCAACAGCTCGGGCCACTTCAACTTCCCGTCGTGGGGCTTCGTCTCCGTGCCGGTGAAGGCGCCGAATATTTTCAAGGGCATCCGCAACTTCCAGGATAACGCCATCGCGAACTCGCGCTTTACGATCAAGGAGAGCGAAGTGAAAAACCGCGTCTTCTGGCTGAACACCCAGAACGGCATTCCGCTGTTCCTGTATACGCCGCTGAAAGTATACGAGGAAAGCTACGAGCGCTCGATTCTGGAACCGGAAGGCGTCGGACGCCATCTCGTCCAGACGGAGAGGACGAACTGGACGTACCTGCCATCGCCGATCCCGGAAAAATCGTGGGGCGATACGTACGAAAACGCCCGCGTAAAACATTACAACGCCGACGTCCGCAGTATGTTCGACCAATCGCTGGCCTTGCGCATCATCCGCGAGAAATCGGCGGATCAAGGTACGACGGGCCGGTACGAGTGCGTATTCACGAAGCCGTTCGATCTGGAGCAAAAGCTGGCGTCGTACCCGATGCAGCTTGACGCGGCGAAGCCGAACCTCGGCGAGATCAAGCGCTGCGTCGCCGACCTGAAGGCGCTTGTGGCAGGCGGTCTGGAACAGGACGGCCTCAAGGACATCTTCGGCAGTGTGAACGAGGAGATGGCGAAGGAGAACCTGATCCGCTCGCCGGAGCTGCTGCGCCGCGTCCGCGAGGAGCTGGGCAAGTACCGCCGGATCGAGGCGAAAATCGCCGAGCTGGAGCAGGTGCTCGCCGCCCATCAGGACGAAGAGAAATTCATCCAGCAGTTCATCGAGGCGATGTATACCGGCGCGATCGTCAAAAAAGGCGCGCTGTACGTGTACGACCATGACGCGGAAGAGGACCCGTGGGAGCCGTTCGTCAATCTTATGCAGGCCGGCAAATTCCCGGAATACGAAATTTACCGTAAAATCCGCGCCCTCGACGCGAAGCGCCTCGGCCTGCTTCAGCGCAAATCGTCGAAGCTCAGCCAGCAGCTTACCGGGCAAGAAGACATCAGCGGCTTGTTGACGAAGCTGCAGGACATGGCCGGCGCCTACCAGGACGCCAAGTCCGCGCTCGACTACGATCGCGGCGAATATGTCGACGGCGAAGACATGTACCAATTCTACAAGCAAATCGCCAGCAAGGTGAGCGACATCCTTCGCAGCTTGAAATAGCAGCTTCGTATGTCATAGCGATAGCATATAAATACGCAGCCGATCCAAGGCTGCAGCGGTTTTTTAGTTAACTTCGTGAAATTTAGCGAGATTAGGCAAGATATGCCCTGGAAGAAGCGCTTGCGCTGTCCGCCTTTGAAACCCATGAATATTCCTTAAAATATAATCGGCATTCATGGGTTTCAAGAGCGGCTGGAGGGGGATATCTTGCCGTTCTCCCGGCTTAATTTCACGCTCCGATTGGAGGGTCAGGATCATGCGGGAGAAATTGATGCAATTCGCGAGCGCATACGCCGCGGAAACAGACAGCATGGGAACGGGCGGGGATGAGCTTCGCAGCATCAACCATCCCCTCGTGTTCCTGTTCGTCGGCGACCGGTCGGCAGAGGCGCTGGAACAGGTGTACGACCTGAACCGGAAAAAGTGGAACAACAGCGCCGGCGTCGTTTATTTACATATCGGCACGGAGGACGGCGTACAGGAGGCCGCCGCGCGGGACAACGTCTACAGCTTCCGTCTCGGCGGAGGCGGCGGAGACAAGAAAACGCAGCGCGCCGAAGGATACAGGCAGTTTTACCGGAACGAGGCGAAGCTGCTTGAATTGAACGTCCTCCTGCGGCAGATGAACAGCCGCATCTCGGAGTTCGGACGGCTGTACGCCTCCCTGCAGCGGGTCAATATCGCCGTGGTCACGCGGGTCGACGATCCGCTCAACGCGCTCGTGCCCGAGCTGACGGTGCTGATGAAATCGATCTTCGGCGAAAGCTTCCGCTCCGTGGTCGTCGACTTGTACGGAATGCTGCAGGAGCAGCAGCCGGGCGACGATTTCGCGTATGCGGCATCGCTTGGCGTCAGCTTTATGCGCGAGCTGGACGAAGTCCAGCGGCGGGAATTCCGTTTGGCCGCAGATCTTCAGGTGACGGGCGATGGCATCCGGCTGCCGGTCGAGCACCGGGACGCGGCCTTGTTCGACACGGTGTATATGATCGGAGACAAGGACGAGCGCGGGTTGTTTGCGGCCGGCGGCATGCAGCGGTGCTATGAGATCGTTTGTCATTTGAACCTGCTCAAGAACCGCAAAGCCGCTGACGAGGTCGATCCGAGGCACGGGGCTTACAACCACCAGCAGTTCAAGCAAAACATGATGCCGCCGGGCGAAGCGGGTGGCATTTATGCCTCTGCGGGGTTCGCCAAGGTGACTCGGCCCAATCAGGCGATCGCCCTGACGGTGCTGTATCATCTGTACCGGGGGATGCTGCAGCGGATGCGCGATAACGCGGTGATCCAGCCGACGGAGCTGCTGGAGCTGGCCGAGCTGGACCCGCGGAAGGCGGAGGCAAGCGTCCGGGCCGCAGCAGGCGAGCGGGCGAATCCGGTCGACGCCATGTACGGCTTGCTCTATGAGAACGTGCCACACCACGAGCTGCGGTCGATGTCTCTGCGGCAGGCGGAGGCGGCTTTGTTCGGGGGGAACGCCCGGACCTTCTTCGAGACGAATGCCGTCCGGGTCATGGAAGCGGCGCTTGAGGCGCGGGACGGAGCCGGAAGGCTCGCACAAACGCTGCAGCGCAAAGCGGTCGATCAACCGTCGTACGGGTGCTACTGCATGTACCTGTGGACCTCGGAGCAGGAACGCGGCGCGGAGACGCCCAGTCTTATCGCCATGGTCCGGGAGTGGCGCAAGGAAACCGAGCGACATCTGGAAGACGGCAAGCTGGACCTCGAAGCGCTGTACGAGGAGCGGGTGGAAGATCAGCGCTATGCCAAAGGCTCGCTGCTCGGTTTTCTTTCCCCCAAGAGCCAGGTTAAGCCGTTGGCCCGGGGAATGCTCGAGCAAATCTACGGCTTGAAATACGAGCTGCTGCTGCTGGAGCTGACCATTCGCGAGCTTCGGAGCTATGAGCGGAAGCTGGAAGAGATCCACGACCGGATGAAGCGGTACGTCCAGCGGCTTCGCGACATCGAAGCGGCGCTGCTCGACGCGAGCCGTCGCAGCATCTCGGAGACGAACGATGAGCTGGGCCGCAACATTAACGAATACTACGGCCATGTCGTCGAAGTGATCGCGGCCGAAACGGAAAACCGCCAGGGACCGCAGTTTTATTTTGACGAACGGTGGGTCGGGAACGTCACCGCGCTGCTTGCGCAAAGTGACGAAGCGCTGATCGACAAGCTGATTGCGGCGGCGAAGCGGGAATGGTTCGTCCATCCGCTGTTCCATCAGCCGTTCGAGCAGGAGCTGCTGGCGCGGGCGAACGTGGCGGTCAGCTACGACAACCGCGAGGTGCTGACAAAGGAAGAGCTGTACCGCGATTTGTACGTGACGCTCGAGAGCGAGGCGGCGATCCGGCTGGACGTCTACAACTATACGCACAAGCACCGATATGAAGAAAAATATTTTTTCGGCGATTTTCAAAGCGAATTGATCCAGTATGCGTACAGTGTCGATCATGGGAGCCGCACCTACAAGCTCGGCTGCATCCATGAGAAGAAGCAGAGTGGTGTCGAGAAGCTGAATCTGATGGGCGGATTCCGCATCGCCGATCTGATGTACTACCGGAACGGCAGGCGGTATTACGATACGTATATGCGCAGCGGATACGAGTTCCACGGACGCGCCTTGCCGGAGGAACCGGAGGCGGAAAGGAGAGAGGACGGCCATGACGAGCGATAAGGGCTCGCCCGTGTATATCCGATTTTTCGAACCTGCGGATGCTGAGGCGCTGCTGGCCCTGCATGTGCGCAATCGGGATTTTTTCCAGACGTATATGTCCATCCGCGACGAATCCTTTTTTACTCTGGAGGCCCAGTCAGACTGTATCCGCCAATGGAGCGACGAGCGAAGTCAAGACCATCGTTATGCCTTCGGCATATTTCTGGCGGAAACGGACGAATTAATCGGGCAAATTTCGCTGTTCAATGTCATACGCGGGCCGGTGCAAAAGGGCACCATGGGCTACTGCTTGGACCAACGGCATAACGGGAAAGGATATGCATCCGAGGCGGTTCGGCTGATCGTGGCTTTTGCGTTTAAAGAGGCCGGCTTGCACCGGATCGAAGCGGGTGTGATGCCCCGTAACGGGGGCTCCATGCGCGTGTTGGAGAAGGCGGGCTTCCGCCCGGAAGGCTTGGCGCGCAAAAACGTAAAAATCAACGGGGTTTGGGAAGATCATCAAATGTTTTCGCTTTTGGACGAGGACGTTTGAAGTAGAAAGTGAGGAAGGCCGATGAAACGTCGGAAATGGAATCCGCTGCTGACCGGACTCAGCATCGTGGGTGGCTTTCTAGGATTTATTGCAGGGGAAATGATGCTCAGCCGATGGGAAGGAACGATGCACGAAACGTTGCTGATGGGGCTGTATTTCGGGGTGTTTGCCCTGATCGTCGGGCTGTGCTGTCTGCTGGCGGAGATCCTGTCGCCGCAATTGAACGGAAGAAACTGGCGTCTCCGCTATGCCTCCGACGGATGGAAGCTGCTCGTTCCCGGCACGCTTCTTCTTCTTTTTGCGGCGGGGGCGCTGTTTCAATGGGCCTACGGGCTGTATTTCGATTCTGCGAAATCGGGGCGGCCGCAAGATTACGTGCTTATTCTGGATACGTCCGAGAGCATGAAGCAGAACGACCCGAACAAGCAGAGCTTGCAGGCGGTCAAGTCGCTGATCGGGCAAATGGACAGCAACAAGCGGGTCGGCGTGCTGACGTTCAACGATACGGTGACATGGGTGCAGAAGCTAACGCAGCTCGGCAGCGAATCCGTCAAAAGCCAGGTGCTGGCGCAAATCGACGCGATTCCCGCCCCGACCGGGGGAACCGACATCGCGCAGGCGCTTACCCAGGCGATCGACCATATGCAGAAGGAATCGCACCGCAAAGGAGCCGTCATTCTTATCTCGGACGGCTACAGCGATGTGGATATCGCGCAAGTCGTACAGCCTTATAATCTGGAAAATATCACCATACACACGATCGGGATGAAGCAGCCGAACGAGGAAGGGAGCCAGTTGCTGCAGCGGATCGCCGAAGCGACAGGCGGAACGTTCCAAGAGGTGAAGCAGGCCGAACTGGTGACGGACGCCTTCCGCAACATTTATTTGAAAGACCATCATTTCCATCTCATGAACGAACGGCAGGGACAGATGCAAGGCAGCGGTTGGCATGCGGCGCTGCGGGTCGTGCTGATTCTGTTCATCGGCGCGCTGCTCGGGCTGTCGCTTGGCATCGTGTTCGATAACCGCTTCCTGGCGCGCAGCTTCGTTCTCGGCGGCATGATAGCCGGTCTGCTCGCAGGCCTGACGCTGGAATACGGCCTGCCTTCGGAGCATCCGAGCACCGTGCGCGCTATAGCGGATCTTATCCTGGCCGTCGTGCTGTCGCTGTCCACCTTGCTGTTCGCCGTGCAGGAAAGCACCGGCGCGAACACCGGTCTTCGCCGCGGCAGACCGCGCGAGCTGTATGCCGGTTCGGATGGCGAGAGCAGCCGCTATGGCGGAAAAGACGGCAGCCGGACCGGCAAGCGGTTCCGATAACGACGGGAGGCTGGCACATGATGCAATGGAGCGAACCTGACGAGCGGTACCGGATTACGAAAGCGGCCTCCGAGGTCAGGGAAGGCGAATGTCTTCTGACGTGGCATTGGCCCAAGGAAATCAATTACGTCTACATCGACAGCTTCGAAGACGGGGGCGAGCAGCCCCCTGACGGGTTGGACCCGAAGCGGCTCAAGCTGTTTACCCGCGAGGAATACAAGGCGAAAGGCGGCTACCGGGCCCGTGTGGACTTTACGGGACCGCATTTTTACCGGATCTATCCCTGCGTGATGCTGGAAGGACGGCTGACCCCGCTGCTGCAGCGGGACGGAGACAATCTGGCCCGCGTCAGCGGAGGCCGCGCGAAAATCCGCTACGGCATCAAATACGGCGGCGGCTGGTTCAGCAAATATAAAACCGTGCAGATCCGGCTGTTCTGCGAAATTCCGGTCCCCCGGGAAGCCCTGTGCTACGTGAAAAAAGAAGGAGCGGCCCCGCGAAATAAGGAAGACGGGACCTTTTATCCGTTCATGAACGATTTTCCGCCGGGGCGCACGGAGCTGCCGCCCATCGAGGTCGGCAAAAACGACTATATCCGGTTGTTTTTCACCGACGGACCGATCTATGGCGAGCGGTTTGAACTCATTCCGGACTAAAGGAGGGACCTGGGCATGTTGGGGTTTTTTAAGCAATTTTTCGAAAAAAAGCCTGTGGAAAAAGAACGTCCGCCTTATTACAGCATCGTTTGTCCGTACTGCTTCCATAAATTCGAGCCGGACGAGGTCGTGTTCCGCGCCGCGCATACGAAGGAGAACGACGACGAATTCACGCTGCAGGAAGACGAGCGGCTGAACGCATGGCGGCGCAAGTTCAATCTGTCGCAGCAGGATATGGAGGCGGTGATCGAGCCGCACACGATCCCGGAAGAGAACCACGTTTACTCGGAAAACGTGCTGGTGGCGGTCATCGACCGTTACGGCGTGGCGACGCGGCGGCGGCTCTGTCCGAGCTGCCACAACGAGCTGCCGATATCGGCCGGCAAAATGCCGAGCAACATCATTTCCATCGTCGGAGCGTCGCAGGTCGGCAAATCGGTCTATATGACGTCGCTCATTCATACGCTGCAATCCTCGACGGCTTCGAATTTCGACGCGGCTTGCATGCCGCTGAGCGCCGAAATCAGCCGGAAGTTCCGGCAAAATTATTTGGAGCCGATCTTCGACCGCGGCATGATGCTGGAGTCGACGAACCCGAACGAGCAGCAGGAGCCGTTTATTTTTCAATTCGTGTTCAAGGACGACCGGCGCGCGCCGCTCACGCTCGTCTTCTTCGATGTGGCGGGCGAGGGCATGGTGGAGCGCGATTACCTGGAAATCTATGCGTCGCATATTAAAAACTCGTCGGGCATTTTATTTCTCGTCGATCCGCTGCAAATCCGCACGATCCGGGACAAAATCCGCCTGAGTGTCGGCCAGGAGGAAGGGGAGTTCGCGAGCCGCTACGACGAGCCGCGCGAGGTCGTCATCAGCTTGTTCGAAAACTTCATCGCCCACCAGCAGGGCAGCAAGACGAAAATTCCGACGGCGATCGTTCTGACGAAGAGCGATATGCTGCAATATTTGAAAGAGGAAGACAGCGAATATATTCAGTCCAACAGCAACGTGTTCCGCAACGTGGTTCACAAAGGCTATTTGGACCAGACCGAGTTTGAGAATATTAACGGCGAAATCCGCCGTTTTATCGAGAAGGTGGACCGGCCGTTCAAGGATGCGGTCGACGTGTATTTTCAGAATACCGCCTACTTTGCCGTATCCGCGCTCGGTTCGAATCCGGTGAACCGGCAGGTGACCGGTGTCATTAGCCCGACCCGGGTGGACGAGCCGTTCATTTGGCTGCTTCACCAGCTCGACTACATCGACAGGAGAGATGCGCCGTGAGCCGGGACCGAAATATTCAGCAGCACTATTTTACCCGGGACCGGGAAGGAATTTTCCGCACGAACGAAGGGTTCGATACGGTAGCGAAATCCGCCGGGCTCGATAACGGTTTTATTAAAGCGGCACTGCATCCGTACTGCGTGTACAAGGCGCCGCAGGAGCTGCTCGCACGCGGGGAAGGGGACGAGAGCCGGTATCCGGAAGCGTTCGGCGTCTTCCATGCCGACAGCGGGGAGCTTGTGATCGGACGCACCGTTTACGTCAGCGCCGACTTCACCGGGCAGCGGAGCGCTTTTTTCACGCATCATTACGTCGTGCCCAAGGAGCGTCAAGAGGCCTTCGTACGCGAGCCGGAACGTTTATTTGCTATACGGGACTTCCGAAGCAGCTACGATATTCAGGACGGGAAGTCGATTCCGGAGCTGGACGAGCTGGGTTACGACGCCGCGGCCAAACCGGAGAACCCGGACCGGCTGCTCGGCAGACTGAAGCTGGACCACACCCGGTTTCAGCAGCTGCTTTACGCCGTGATGGCGTCGCTCACGAACAAGAAGAAGGTGTACGTCGCGCTGGACGCGGACGTATCGAACGGGAGCGCGGAAGCGAAACGGCTGATGGAGCTCGTCTACCGCTGCCTGCCGTATGCGATGCGCCGGCAGCTCGGATTCGTTACGTACCAGAGCGAGCCGGAAGGCAAGCAGCATTACCATGTCATGTTCGTGGAAAAAGGCAGCATCCGTCTGCCCGACCGTCAACTTGAAAAAGATTATTTGTTCGATCTGCCGAATGATCGGATTAATGGCGTGGACGTATCCGGCACCGAGCATTCGGTTCTGGACTACGTCTGGGAGCACCGGGGAGATACGGCTGGCCTGGGGCGGTTCTATGACTTTTGCGAGGAAGCGCTGCAGGAGATGGGGCAGCCCGCTGCGCTTGCCGTTCCGACCTATTCCCAGCTGTGCGAGCTGTTCCGGATCGAACAAGGGCAGGACGGTTTGTACGAGCAGAATCGGGCAGGGACCGTGAAAAGCATTCTTCAGTACCTGACCGCGGAAACCGCAGGCCGGAAAAAACGGCTGAACGATATGCTGGTCAAGCTGATCCGCAAGGAATTGATGGATGGGGACAGCGTGCCAACCGCGGAATTCGTTACGCCGCTGTTGGATTATTACACTTTTGCCGACGAAGGAACGAAGAAGCTGCTGATTGCCAGCTTTGCGCTATATATCCGGCGAGCGGCATCTGCGGCCTCCGGCGATATCCGCGCGGCAGTTCCGTTGATCGATCCGCTGCGGCAGCAGAATGCGGTCTTTCTCGCCGTTCTACAGCAGCTGCACGAGCAGCATCCCCAGACGGCGGAGCAGTATGCAGCCTATCGCATCACGGCGAGCGGATCGATGAAGGAGTTTTTGGAAGAAATCAAGTTTTGGCTGGTCTCCGCGGACGATCTGCTGCTGCAGCACTTCTTCCGTAACGAAGTATTGAAAAAAGTGAAGCAGCTGCTCAAGACGGAGAAATCCAGACGGATGGAAGTGGCCAAAAATACATACATCTACTTCGACCGTCTGCCGGAGCGTGAAGGAAAGCCGCAGTTCGAGGACTTCTGCATGCAGATCAAGCTGGAAATCCAGCTCGAATTGCTGGAAGACCTGACCCCGGCCGGACTGAGCTACGAAGACCTGCTGCAGCTTGAGTTTATGCTGGACCCGCCGCAGCCGGAGCTTTTGCACAACCTGAACAGCGGCGGGCGCATGACGCTGGACCTGCTGACCGCCGTATACCGGGTGCTGACGCTCGAACGGCGCAAGCCGTCCGATATCGTAGCAACCATCGAGCGGCTTGGTCCGCTTGACTTGGAGCGGGCGCAGGAGCTGCTGAAGAAGACGCTCGGCGATAAGGTAGGACCGGAGACGTTCGGCAAAATCGCCTACGCCTTCAGCCGTCCGGATGCGGGAGTCCGGGGCGGGGGCGGATACGAAGCCGGGTATGACTTTGACCGGATGCTTGAGTACGTAGCTGCTCAGACCCGGGGGACGGATACGATCTACGAATTTATGCTATGGAGCGCGGGAGATTCGCGATTTTCCGGCGGCTCGGGGATCGACGTTCACTACCGCGCTGCGCTGACGCGCTATTTTGACCGGCACGATTCCAAGGCGTTCAAGAACAAGCCGATCAAGGAATTGCTGCTTGGCGTGCCGAACGAAGCGTTCGCGGCCGTGTTTAAAGAAATCAAGCTGAAGCAGGCTCCGGGCATTGTCCAATTTGTGCAGCGGAGAAAGAGAAGATTGTTTCGACTAGGCCTTCTCGCACTTCCGCTGCTGCTCATCATTATTCTGTTGTCCTCGTTCTGGACGCCGATGATGGGAGCGATTCTTCGCCCGGCGCCCACGCTCACGGTCGAGACGCTGCCGGAAAAAACGGCCCAGCCGGTTGTTACGGTTAAGGCAAGTGCGACGGACGGCGGCTATGATCCGAGCCCAATCATTTTCGTAAACGGGCAGCGGGTCGGCAACGGACAAGTATCTGCTCCCGTCGTCCTGATGATCGGGGAGAATACGATCGAGATCAAGGCAGAGAACAAATACGGCAAAGCCAGCGAGCCGGTCGTCAAAAAGGTCCAGCTCGACCTTCCGATGCAAGGCCCGCCGCTTCCGAAAGTCGGCGGAGGAACGCCCAGCGGCGGCGCTTCCGGCGACCAGACATCGTCCGAACCGGTCGCGGGCCCGAAGTATACGCCGGCAAATACCAAGGGGAAGCCGGATCAGCAAACCAGTTCCGGCGGACGCTAAATCAAAGCAGCCTGAATCCTTTCAAGAGCGAAAGGGTTCGGGCTGTCGTCGTTTCGGGCGCTGCGCCGCGCTACTTTTGACGCGCAAGCGCGACGAGCGCAACATAACCGGCGGAGCAAGCGAACGTCAGAAGCATGAGCGTTAGCTGCAGAGGCATCCCGGAGAAGCCCGCGGCGGGGAGCAGCCGGCCTCCCCAAAGCGTGACGACGCCGGTTAGCAGCAGCAGGACCACGGCGTTCATGACAAGCATCCTCCCGGAGAAGGACAACTGCAGATCACGGCGGAGTACGATAAGATTCCACAGAACCGGAATCGTTTCAAACATCAGCACGCCTGCCGCGATCCCGGTATAGCCCCATCCGGGAATCCCGGTCAAGACGTAAAGCATCGTCATGGAGCAGACAATGCCGAAGAGAATGCCGCGCATCGGCTCTTTTTTCCGGCCGACAGCCCACAGAACGCTTGTCGTTACTTCCCGCAATCCCGCAAGCAGCGGACAGAGCGAAAGCAAGCGAACCGCTGTCGCAAGCTTCTCTTGGTCGAACAGCAGGCGCGCCAATTCTTCGGCGAAGGTAAACAGGAAGAGCGATGAGCTAATTCCCCATAGCATGCTAAGGTTTAGCGCCTTGCCGATTCTCCGGAAGGCGCGGTCGAACTGCCGGTCCTGCCAATCGGCGGCGATTTTGGGGGACAAAGTATGCGTGAGCGAAAACGTGATCAGGGTCGGGATATAGACGATCGTCATCGCCATGCCCGTCATTTCACCGAATATGGCAAGTGCTTGTCCTGACGAGAGTCCGGAGGCTTGGAGCCGCATCGGAACGATGGACGCTTCCAGGAAATCCGACAAAGGAATGATGAGCCGGGTGGCTGTCAAGGCAAGCGTCGTATGCGCGAACAAGCGGAGACTGCGATCCGGCTCTGCTTGGTCTGGGACGGTACTCGCGGAAGACTGCGAATAGCGAAGCAGCATCACAAGCAGGAAAGCTAAGGCACAGACGGCCCCCGTCGATGCGCCCAGCGCAGCCGTGCCCAAGGCTTGCGACATGCTGAGGTTCGTGCCGATCGAGAGAAGCAGCAGGATGGTCCCGACCCGGACCGATTGCTCGACGAGTTCGGAGGCGGCGATAGCCCCGAACGCCTCCAGGCCTTGAAGATACCCGCGAAGCAGGCTTAGCAGCGGAACGAGCCAGAGCGCCGGCAAGAACATGCGAATCGCCAGCTCCAGCTTCTTGGTGCCGAGCCGAAACGCAATTTCGTTCGTGAACAGGAAGAAGCCTATGCACAGCAGCGTACATACCCCGAGGTAAAGCACGGACATGTTGCGGTAAATCCGCCAGCCGCTTCCGGCATTTTTGGCGGTGGACAAGGTCAGCGCCATAGGCATGCCACCGGTAAGCAAGGTGAGGACGAGGCCGTAAAACGAATAGGCAATCTGGTATAAGCCTACTCCTTCCGGACCCAAATAACGAAATAACGGAATACGGAGGAGCAGCCCGAGCAATTTCACAATTAACATTGCGCTTGTCCGAAGCGCCATCTGTTTAAATATCGGGGGCAGAATCATCCGCATCACCACCTCGGCCGGACGGAAAAGTGTTGTCCACTTTCATCTTATGTCCGAGGCGGCGGCCGTATGATTTCTCTAATCGGCGATATGAATCAATACAAAGTGAGTGTAATTTTCCCAGCCCAGATCAAAGGGAACGTGATAACGGTCTGTCGTATGGCAGTTGATCAAGGGCAGTCCCCGCTCATCCTTGTCTACGACGACGGCAAAATGGTCCACATCGTTGTTGTACATGTAAGCAATCAGGTCGCCAGGCTGCAGCTTGGACCAGATGTTGGGCGCCGAAGGGCTGCGCATGATTTGGTCGAAGGTGCCGCTGGCGATTGTTTTCCCGTATCCGGAATAAAGGAGAAACGACTTTAAAGCGTCTGTGCTTACCCATGCCCGGCTCCCGTTGCCGCCACTGTACCTCCATGTGTGCGTCATTGGCAGTCCTCCGCCTTCGGTCGGATCGCCGAGGACTTGGGAAACGAAGTTCGTACAATCGCCGCCGATGCCGGTATAATCGCGGTATTTCGGATTGTAACGGTTATCGTTTCCAGCCCCCCATGCCGAACCGGCGTACTTATTGGCATACGCCACGGCCCTTTCGCGGTTGTATCGCCTCTTTTTTGAGGATTGAGAAACCGTATCGGTCTTCAGACTTTCCGTTTCTGGCTCCGAGGTGAAAGGAGGCTGGTGAAGCCGTGCCTCGTCCGCATCGATGTCGAGTGGATCGAGATACCATTCTTTGAGTACCCGCAATTGCCCGTTTTCTCTTTTCAAGGTAAGAACGTGTCGTGTTCCCATTCCGAAGTCGGCCGGCGTTCCTTTGCCTTGGGCATACGAATAAGTGACCTTCATCCTGTTCACGAGCGATACTTTGACCAGCGAATCGGTGGGCCTGATACGAAAGATCTTCAGCGTCGCTTCGGCGGTATGGACAACGATGTCTCTTTTGCTGGCCCAAGCCTGAAAATAAGCCTTCCGTTTTTTTTCAAGATACAGGGCTTGCTGGCTTGTTGGCACCTTTTCCAAATAAAAGGTATCGATCGGCGTGTCCCGGATTAAAAATTCCGACCGAGCCCGATATAATTCCGTAAGAAAACTGCGGACTTCCTCGGTTTCCGACGAAGGCTCAGCGCTGGCTTGAAACGGGCCCAACATCAGCAATAAGACAATGATCCAAGCGATACGGCGCATGCCGTTTCCCTCCATCCCATCACACATTCAATCCCGCATTAGTATGAGAAAAATCGGGGAAAACATACTTCCTTTTACTTGGCTTGCCGATTTCAGGAGCCAGTGCTTGCGAAACGATGGCGAGGAACAAGGTGCGAACGGGACTTTAAGAAAGGGTTAAGAAACTTGTTGACAAATTGTAATATTATTTTAAGCTTATTTTAATGATCGTAATTTATCTTATTAGTAACTAGTAAAATATGAAGTAGGGACGGTGTGAGGATGAAAGTTTTTGTAACCATTCAAAACAAACAGATCCCCGTTTTCGCCGACAACTTGAATAAAAAAACATTGAAGCTCCTCAAGCTGGCGTTGGATAAAAAGGTAGAAAACGGAAGACAGACGCTGAAAAAATGTCTCCAAACGTTAATCAGCATCGAAGTGATCGGCTGTGAGGCCATTCTGCATTCGTTAAATGAAAAAGATTCGCTTGCTTTGTCTCTCTACTAACACAAGAGAGACTTTTTTTGTCCCCGTTTTTTTATTCCCGTCGTTCGCCGCTTCGGTAGGTGCCCGGGGAAATGCCGAACTTGTCCTTGAATACCCGGTGAAAATACGAATATCCGCCGAACCCGCAGCTCTCGGCAATTTGTTCCAGGGTCATGGCGGTATATTTCATCCGTTCCAGAGCAGCGGCCAGACGAATTTCAAGTGCATACTCCAGCATCGTCTTGCCATAGCATTCCTTGAACAGATGAACTGCCCGGGATACGCTGAGCCCGGCCTGACGCGCGGCATCCTCTACCTTGAACGTCGAAGTGGCATGCTCCTCTACGAACCGTTTCATCCGAAGCGCCGTGAAGGACCGGCCGTAGGAGGGGGCGCTTTCCGTCGCCGCCCGCTCGAGCGACAGGCAAAGGGCCTGCAGCAAGCAGCCGACGAGCTCGCCGGTCTGTTTGTCCGCCGGGCGCTGCTTTTCTATAATTAGGTGCCGCCAAAGCGCCAACAGCTGTTCTCCCGGATCGATTCGCGAGAGCGTCGGCTTGTCTCCACGTTTCCACCATTGATCCATCCAACGGCCCCCGCAGATCAAGTAGTAATCCCCGCTGGAAATCGTTGTTCCCTTTGACGTTGTTTCGTATTCGTCTACGAATAGTTCGTAGGTTCTTCCAGGATTCAGCAGCAGCAGATCCCCTTGTCCGAGCCGGTACGTTTTGCCGTCGATCACCGCTTCGCTTGCCCCTTCCGTCTGCAGCCGGAACAAATAAAGCGGCAGCCCGGTTTTATAATGGGTATGAAACCGCTGCGCATGATACGAGTAACCGCATGTGAACACTTCCGCTTCCATGGCCGTCTCTCCGATTCGTAAAAAGTTATAGCAAAATTGTTGATGTTACGATTATATCGTTTATGTTCATTTTAGGCTATTCTCGTGTATGATGAGAGCAAATAAGCAAGCTATTCCTAAATCAGGGAGTGTTCACGATGAGAAGAATGGGCATCGGGCTTCAGCTTTACACATTGCGGGATGAAACCGCCGCCGATTTCCGCGGCACGTTGAGGAAAGTGGCGGAGCTTGGCTACGAAGGCGTCGAATTTGCCGGATACGGCGGTTTGGCGAAGGAAGAGCTGAGAGATTTGCTTCAGGAGCTGGGACTTAAAGCGATTGGCAGCCATGTCGGCTTGCAGCAGCTTCGGGACGATCTGCAGGGCCAAATCGATTATTTAAAAACGATCGGCGGACAATATTTGATTTGTCCTTATGTGGCCGAAGAAGACCGCCGTACCGAAGAAGACTGGAAATCGTTGTTTGCCTTCCTGCAAGAAGCGGGGACGGAAGTGCGCAAGCAGGGGCTTATTTTCGCCTATCACAACCATGCTTTCGAATTCGAGATGAACGTCGGCAGCTCTTATGTATTCGACGCGATGTACGAAACGACTTCTCCCGAAGCGGTGCAGGTCGAAATGGACGTCTGCTGGGTGCAGTTCGCCGGACAGGACCCGCTGGCCTATATACCGAAATACGCCGGCCGGCTGCCGCTGCTGCACTTGAAAGATTTCGGCAAAGACGACAACGGGCAGATGAAGACGCTTGAGCTCGGCCTGGGGGTCGTCGACCTGCCTAAGGTCATCGCCGCTGCATCCGAAGCCGGAGTAGAGTGGCTCGTCGTCGAGCAGGACGTATGCCAGAAGCCTCCGCTGCAAAGCGTGGCGAACAGCTTGCAGTGGGTGAAAACGAACTATTTGCAAGCGATTTAATTTAAACAAACCGAAGGAGCCTTGAATTCCATGAGCAAATTGAGAGTGGCCGTGATCGGCTGCGGCGCCATTTCCAAACACCGCCATATTCCCGAGTATGCCGCAAATCCCCATGTGGAGCTGGTCGCTTTTTGCGATCCGGTTCAGGAGCGAGCCGAGCATTACGCCGGACAATACGGAGCAAAAGCTTACACCGATTATGAAACGCTGCTGCGCGAGGTAAAACCCGATGCGGTTAGCGTGTGTACCCCGAATGCCCTCCATGCTCCGGTATCGATTGCCGCAGCGAAGGCCGGGGCGCACGTGCTGGTCGAAAAGCCGATGGCAGCGACGGAAGAAGAAGCGCTGGCGATGATCAAAGCGGCGAAGGAGAACGGCGTTTATTTGATGGTCGGTCACAACCAGCGGCTGATGCCTCATCATATGAAGGCCAAGCAGATTTTGAGCGCGGGCGCTCTCGGCAAAGTGCTGACGTTCCGTACTTCATTTGGACATCCGGGACCGGAAAGCTGGAGCGTCGACGGCCGGGATAGCTGGTTTTTCCGAAAGGATGAAGCGATCATGGGCGCCATGGGCGATCTGGGCGTGCATAAATCCGACCTGATCCGCTGGCTGCTCGATGACGAGGTAGCGGATGTCGCCGGCTTTATCGGCACGCTCGACAAAGTGGGAACGGACGTAGACGATAACGCGGCTTGCGTGCTTCGCATGAAGAGCGGCATCATCGGTACGCTTGTGGCAAGTTGGACCTATTACCAAGGCGGGGACAACGGTACAGTGCTCTGGTGCGAGAACGGCATCATGAAAATCGATACGCATCCGGACGATCAAATTATCGTGGAGCTCCGCAACGGTTCGATCGAGCGGCATAAGGTGGGCGCCATCGCCACCAACGAGAAGCAGACGGTCAGCGGCGTGATCGACGCGTTTGTGGAATCGATCGTGACGAAAACTCCGCCGAGCATTTCCGGTGAAGAAGGCATGCGTTCGCTGAAGGTGATTTTGGCGGCGTTCGAATCGCAGGCTACTGGGCAGGTCGTCAGGCTGTAATAATGAAACAAGGCAGTTCCTTGCATGCGAAGGACTGCCTTTTCTCATGGACCGTTGCCCCGTTAAGCGGCTGTCCGCCGCAACCTGCGGTACTGAAGAAGCATGGCGGCCCGCCATGGAACGATCATTCCGAAAGCCAGCAGGAAGAAGAGCGCTCCCGTCTGCGGAATCGATATATATTGCTCGATGTAGCTGTGCAGCGCCAGGCGCAAGACGAGGAGCCCTAGCAGCACGAACACAAACGATTTGGACCGGTTGACGTACACTTCGCCGCCGCGAAGCTCCAGTTTGGAGCTGTGGATAAGCGGGTAAGAAAATAGCAACAGCCCCGCGGCCAAGGCAAGCAGCGCCCACAGCGCAGGGACCCGGAAAGCCGGTGCGGCAAACATGAGAAATCCGGTGCTCATGCCGATAGGGGGCATGACGATTTTGGCGGGGGAGACCGGTTTGCGGCTTGCCCGCGAACGAACAAATATCGCAAGCAGCGCCATCGCCGCCATGCCGAAGCCCGATACCGCCTGCAAATGAAGCGCGCCGAAATGGATCATGAACGGATCCCTCCTGTACTTTGTTGCTTTTTTTCATTATAGCATTGCAGGCCTGCGGCGATCTACAATAGTAAAATAACCTTTCCTACATAAGGAAATATGACACAAGGCGCAGATTTGTAACAAAATTTGCGTTTTTTTTGAAATTTTGTTCAGAAACATATGGACGATGGTTAAATAAACCCCTTATAATGGAGATTGCTACAGCACTTATTTTAACGCTTACATACAGATACATGGAAGGGGAAAACAAAAATGAAAACATGGTTCAAATCGACGGCAGGCCTCATGCTCGCGGCTACGCTCGTCCTGAGCGGATGCGGAACGAAGCCGGCGCCGCAAGATGCGGCCAATGGCGGCTCCAAGCCAGCGGAGTCCTCAACGGGAGCCAGCAAAAAAGGGGAAAAATTTAACATCGGCATGGTTACCGACATCGGCGGCGTAAACGACAAGTCGTTTAACCAAAGCGCGTGGGAAGGCCTGAACGAGGTTAAGAAAGAAACCGGCGCTAACGTGAAATACCAGCAAAGCAAAAGCGACGCGGACTTCATTCCTCATCTCAATTCGTACGTTAAAGATAATTATAATCTAACTTGGGGGATCGGGTTCCTGATGGGCGATGCGATCAAAACGGTAGCGACCCAAAACCCGAAATCGAACTTTGCGATTATCGATAACGTCGTGGAAGCGCCGAACGTCGAATCCGTCACGTTCGCGGAGCAAGAGGGAGCATATCTGACAGGCGTTGTCGCCGGTCTGATGACGAAAACGAACAAAGTCGGCTTCGTCGGCGGTCTCGAAATTCCGGTCGTCAAACGTTTCGAAGTCGGCTTTAAGGCCGGCGTCGCTGCGGTCAACCCGAATGCGAAGGTAACGATCAACTATGCGGCGGCTTTCGACAAGCCAGACCTTGGAAAAGCGGCGGCAGCAACGATCTATAACGACGGTGCGGACATCATTTTCCATGCGGCGGGCGCAACGGGCAACGGCGTGTTCAACGAAGCGAAAGACCGTGTCAAAGCCGGCAAAAAAGTATGGGTCATCGGCGTGGACAAAGACCAGTCGCTTGAATTCGGCGATGATGTGACGCTGACCTCGATGGTGAAGCGTGTCGACCAAGCGGTGAAGCGCGTGACCATGGATGTGATCGACGGCAAATTCCAAGGCGGCAAAAACGTCGTTCTCGGTCTCAAAGACAACGGCGTAGGCTTGCCGGACACTTCCAAGAAGAACGTACCGGCCGACGTGCTGAAGAAAGTGGACGAATACAAAGAGAAGATAGTTAAAGGCGAAATCAAAGTTCCGGAAAAATAAATTCCAATTCGACAAGGCTGGTGACCCACCGGCCTTGTCGTTTGATTTGCACCTTGAACTGACTTGTACATTTTGCGGGGAGGGAAGCTCATGAGTTCACCCGACATGATGGTCGAGCTGCGCGGGATTACGAAGCGTTTTCCCGGCATTACGGCCAACGACTCCATCAGCTTGAAGCTGCGCAAGGGAGAGATCCATGCGCTGCTGGGCGAGAACGGAGCAGGCAAATCGACGCTGATGAACATTTTGTTCGGTCTGTACCAGCCGGACGAGGGCGAGATCTGGGTGAAGGGCAGCAAAGCCGCCATCGACAGCCCGACGAAGGCGATCGAGCTGGGCATCGGCATGGTGCATCAGCATTTCAAGCTCGTACAGCCGTTCACCGTGACGGAAAACATTATTCTCGGCAGCGAGCCCCGAAAGGGTTCTTCCATCAACTATAAGGAAGCGAACGAGAAGGTTAGAAACATCTCGGAGCAGTACGGCCTGATGGTCGATCCGAAAGCAAAAATAGAAGATATTTCTGTTGGGATGCAGCAGCGTGTCGAGATTTTGAAAACGCTGTATCGCGGGGCGGACATTCTCATTTTCGACGAACCGACCGCCGTGCTCACGCCGCAAGAAATTCAAGAGCTGATGGATATTTTGCGCCGGCTCGCCGCCGAAGGGAAATCCATCATTCTGATTACACATAAGCTGAAGGAAATTATGGCGATTGCCGATACCTGCACGATTATCCGGCGCGGCAAGGTTATTGATTCGGTGAAGGTTGCCGAAACGAATCCGCAGCAGCTGGCCGAGAAGATGGTCGGGCGCAGCGTTACGTTCAAGGTCAATAAGACCAAGGCTTCGCCGGGAGCTCCGGTGCTGCAGATCCGCGGCCTGTCGGTTAAGGATAACCGGAACCTTCCCGCCTTGAACAGCCTCTCGCTCGAGGTGCGGGCCGGAGAGATTCTCGGACTCGCGGGTGTGGACGGCAACGGACAAAGCGAGCTGATCGAGGCGTTGACGGGGCTGCGTTCTGTGGATAGCGGAGAGATCGTACTGAAGGACAAGCCGCTGACCAACCAGTCCCCGCGGTTCGTCTCCGAGGCCGGCGTATCGCATATTCCGGAGGATCGGCATAAACACGGACTCGTGCTGGACTTCTCGATGAGCGAGAATATGGTATTGGAGACGTATTACCAGCCGAAGTATAACCGCGGCGGCTTTTTGAACAGCGAGGCGATTGAGACGCAGGCGCAGCGGCTGATTAGCGAGTTCGACGTGCGTACGCCAAGCATCCATACGAAGGCGCGCGCGCTGTCGGGCGGGAACCAGCAGAAGGCGATCATCGCCCGCGAGCTGGATAAGGATCCCGAGCTGTTGATCGCGGCGCAGCCGACCCGGGGACTGGACGTCGGTGCCATCGAATTCGTGCACCGTAAGCTGATCGAAGCCAGAGATCATGGGAAAGCCGTGCTGCTGATCTCGTTCGAGCTGGATGAGATTCGGAACGTATCCGACCGGATTGCGGTCATTCACAGCGGCCAGATTGTCGGCGAGGTGGACCCCGAAACGACGAATGAGGAAGAGTTGGGGCTGCTGATGGCCGGCGGACATGGACAAGGAGGGACCGGCCATGGATAAATTGATTAAAATCGTAACCAAAGACTCGGCGTTGGTCCCGCTTGTCGCGATCTTGATGGGATTGCTCTTCGGAGCGCTGGTGATGCTGGCCGGCGGCTACAATCCGCTGACCGCCTATAGCGCGCTGGTGGGCAAAGTATTCGGGGACCCTTACGATTTCGGCGAGACGATCCGTGAGATTACTCCGCTTATTTTGACGGGACTGTCCGTTGCTTTTGCATTCCGGACCGGGCTGTTCAATATTGGGGGAGAAGGACAGTTCATGATGGGGATGACTGCCGCCTCCGTTATCGGGATCAAGCTGCAGCTGCCTTGGTTTATTCATGCGCCGCTTGCTGTCGTCGCCGGTGCGCTGATCGGCGGGCTGTGGGGCGCGCTTGCCGGATATTTGAAGGCAAAGCGGGGCGTTAACGAAGTTATCACAACCATTATGCTGAACTGGATTGCGTTGTTTTTGTCCAACTACGTGGTCAATCAATTTCTGCTGCAGCCGGGACAGCAGCGTTCGTATCCGACGCAGGATTCGGCCTCGCTTTCGATCGGCTGGCTGTCCGAATTGATGGGCAACGCCCGGATGCATTGGGGGACGGTGATTGCTTTGGCGGCAGCAACGGTATTCTACGTGCTGCTGTGGAAGACGAAGCAAGGCTATGAGCTGCGCGCCGTCGGACATAATCCGCACGCGGCCCGCTATGCGGGAATGAACGTGAACCGCAATATCGTCAAATCGATGTTTATCAGCGGCATTTTCGCAGGACTCGCCGGCGTCGTCGATGTGCTGGGCGTGTTCCATTACCAAACCGTGGTGGCCGCTTCACCGGGCTATGGCTTCGACGGGGTCGCGGTAGCGCTGCTGGGAGGCAATACTCCGCTTGGCGTTGTGCTCGCCGCCGTATTGTTCGGCTCGCTCACGTACGGGTCCGCCGGGATGAGCTTCGCCGCAGACGTTCCGCCGGAAATCATCCGCGTCGTCATCGGCTCGGTTATCTTCTTTGTAGCGACTCACGGTATCGTGCGCTGGGTACTGCTCCCGATATACGCCAAACGGAAAAAAGAGGAGGCGGCTTAGATGGAGGCATTGAATATTTTCGGCGAGCTGATCAACACCACGCTGGTGTTTTCCACTGCGCTGATCTTTGCCGCCTTGGGCGGTATTTTCTCGGAGCGGTCGGGCATCGTCAATATCGGCCTGGAAGGGCTGATGGTATCCGGCGCGTTCGCCGCCGCCATTGCCACGCATTTCGCCGAGAAGGCGGGAATGGATGGAGCGGCGCCGTGGATCGGCCTTGTCGCCGCCCTTATTTTCGGGATTGCCTTCTCCCTGATTCATGCCGTGGCGACGGTTACGTTTAATGCGAACCAAGTCGTAAGCGGCGTCGTCATCAACTTTTTGGCGGCCGGGCTTACGGTCTATCTGGTCAAAATTCTTTTCGAAGGGTCGGGACAAACGGAAACGCTGAATGCGGTATTCACCAAAGTGGCGATTCCAGGACTGTCTTCCATCCCGCTGATCGGCGAGGCCTTCTTTAAAGCTTACCCTACGACGTACCTGGCGCTCATTTTGGTGGCCGTGACCTATTACGTCATCTACAAAACGCCGTTCGGCTTGCGTTTGCGATCGGTAGGGGAGCATCCGAGCGCGGCCGACACGATGGGGATCCGGGTCTCCCGTTACCGGTATATCGGCGTTATGATCAGCGGAGCGCTCGCCGGACTTGGCGGGGCGACGATCACGCTGACAACGACGAGCAGCTTTTCGCATAATACGATTTCCGGTCAAGGGTTTATCGCTCTTGCGGCGATGATCTTCGGCAAATGGCACCCGGTCGGCGTGTTGGGAGCCGCGCTCTTCTTCGGCTTTGCTCAAGCGCTCCGCAACTTCGTGCAGCTCTTCGATTTTGCCAAGAGCATTCCGATGGAGTTTCTCTTCATGCTGCCTTACGTGCTGACGATTCTGGTGCTTGCCGGCGCCGTAGGCCGGGCAGTGCCGCCCGCTTCGCTTGGCGAGCCTTATGAACCTGGCAAACGATAATTCTTTGGCGAACAAGGACGCAACGTTCCGAAACGGAGCGTTCGCGGTCTTGTTCTTTTTTTTGTGAAAACGGGAGGAGAAACTACTTTTCCATAGAATGTTAACTAATAGGACATGGCAGCCCGCAACGGTCGGGTGCCTCTCGATGATCGATTATCTTTCTGATAACTGCAGGCTCGAAACAGGAGGCACGCATGAACTTTGACGTGGACTTGGACCTCACTTCACATGCTCTTTTTTACCGAACGTTTCAGTATAGTCCAAATGCGATAGCTCTCGTTTCTGCCGATGGTCGCTGTCTTGCGGCCAATCCGGCGTTGTGCCGGCTCTTGAATGAGACCGAGCCGAATTTGAAAGAACGGGCGATCGCCCAGCTTTGCCATCCGGACGATGGCGGCGTTTGGGCCGAGTTTTGGCAGGAATTGACCCACGATGTCCAGGATGAGAGTCCTCATGAACGATCTCTTCGCTTCCTTCATCGGGAAGGGGACGCCATACCCGTTTGGGTCAGCGTGACACGCTGTTCGTACGAAAAAAATGAAGCGCTTACTTGCTATATTGCACATATCTCGGCTTGTGATCCCGGCCGCTGGCAGCTGTATGAAGAACGTTACCGTTCGTTATTTGACTATCATCCCGATCCGATGTTTGTGTTGAGCTTGGACGGTTATTATATGGATGTGAATCCCGCGTTCGAGAAGCTTGCGGGCTATACGCGGGAGGAAATCGCGCGGATGCGGCTTCATTACCGCACGATGATCGACACCTCAGAGCACGGCAAGGTTCGCGATTGCCTGGCGTTGGTGGCTCAAGGGGCACCTCAGCGTTTTGACATTGTTGGGATTGACCGATGGGGGCAGTACCAGAACCTTGATGTGACGGTTATTCCTTTTGTCGAGAACGGTCGGATTACGGCGCTGCAGGGCATCAGCAAAAATGTTACCGAACAAAAAAAGCTTTGGGAGCATTTGTGCGAAAGCCAAAGGCAGTACGAGCTGATATCGTCCCATAGTCAGGACATTATTGCGCTTTGTGCGCCGAACGGCAGCATTCAGTATATTTCTCCGGCCGTATATACGCAGCTTGGGTACGACCCGCAGGAATTGATCGGCGTTCCGGGACAAACGCTGGTTCATCCTGAGGATTGCAAGCGTGCCTTCGATTCCGTCGCCACGGCTCGTTCGGACGAGACCCGGCATATGCTCCGAAAGCGGCATAAACAGGGTTATTACATTTGGTACGAAAGCTCCATTAAATTTATTCGGGACCAGCATGGCGACGTTTGCAACATTGTGGCCGTGGCGCGGGATATATCAGAGCGAATGCAAGCGCAGGAACAGCTGTTCCATAGCGAAGAAAAATACAGGTCGCTGGTGGAGGAACTGCCCGTAGCGGTATTTATCCATCAAGCGGGCCGGTGGGTTTACGCCAACGATACCGCGGTCAGGCTGCTTGAGGCATCCGCTCCGGAGGAACTGCTCGGCCGGTCGGTTTACGAGTTTCTTCACCCTGACTATCACGCGATCGTGCACAACCGGATTCGCATGATGGAGGGCGGCCAAGCTCTGGCTCCGATGAAGCAGAAGCTTATGACGGTCGGCGGCCGGCCGATCGATGTGGAGGTGTTCTCGTTTCCTACCTGGTTCGAAGGGCGGTTCGCGACCCGGGTGATGGTAAGGGACATTACTGATGCCGAGAAAGCGCGGGAGCTGCTGGAGCACTCTGAAAAGCTGTCGCTTGTAGGCCAACTCGCCGCAGGTATCGCGCACGAGATCCGTAATCCGTTGACGGCGATCAAGGGTTTCATTCAACTTCTTAAATCGAACGCGTCGGACAAGCCGTATTATTACGATATCATCTCCTCCGAAATTAACCGGATCGAGGAAATCATCGGTGAGATGCTGGTGCTGTCCAAACCGAAAGAGGCGCAAATTCGTCCGCAGGACATCCGCCCTCTGATCGGCCATGTCGCTACGTTAATCGACGCGCAGGCGATTATGAACAATATCGTGATCGTTACCGAATATGAGGAGGACTTGCCTCTGCTGGAGTGCGACGAGAACCAGCTCAAGCAAGTGTTTATCAATCTGTTGAAAAATGCGGTCGAAGCGATGCCGAATGGGGGAAAGCTGACATTGCAAGTGGCTGCGGAAGCCGGGGGAAGGCAGATCGCCGTGCGGGTCATCGATCAAGGCTGCGGCATCCCGGCAGAGAAGCTGGCGAGCATTGGCCAGCCTTTCTACACGACCAAGGAGCAGGGAACCGGGCTTGGCATGATGGTGAGCATGAAGATTATTGAGAATCATGACGGTACGATGTCGATTGCCAGCGAGGAAGGGCAAGGAACGAAGATCGAAATCCGCTTGCCGGTCAAGGCTCGTCCCAAGGAAAGCCCGGCGTATGATGAGCATCATCCGCCAAGAGTCGGAGATTAGCGGGGGAAACGGAAACAAAGTGCTTTTGTGCCGCAGGTTATGCGTACGAAGCACTTTGTTTTGCGTTACGGTCAAGTTTCTTCTTCGCCCGGATCATCGCCTTCGGCATATCCTTCAACCAGAAAGCCTCCGAACGGCTCCAGCAGCTTTTGCACGAAAGCGGAAAGGGGCTCGGTACGATCCAGCCGGTAATAGGCTTCAAGCGCTTCGTGCAGCTCTTCCGCCAAAGCCGGATCCGACTGCTTGAGGCTGCGCTGCAGCCATTTTCCGTCTCCGATCCAGAAGCCGCCTGTCCGCGCTGCGAATTCGGCGAGCATCCCGGCGAGCTTTGCCGTTATGAACAAGCCTTCGGCTCGCAAGGCGCTGCATTCCAGGTCCGTCAGCGTCTCGCCGATTTCATACCGCGCCCGGTCCAGCTCTTGGACGGACCAGGCCGGAGGGCCGGCATCCAGATCGCGTCTGGCTTCCTCGATGATGACCGCGACGTGTTCGTGACCGTGCAGCACGATACCTTCCGAGCACATCCGCAGCAGGGAGGGAATGGCCGATTCCACCGCCTGATCGAAAAAGTAGCGGTACGTATCTTTATTCAATACGAACGCTTCGATAATCCATCCGAAAGCCCGATAAGTTTTTCGAAATGGTCCGGCTTGGGATTCGTCGAATAGAACGAGGTCCAAGTCCGACCCTGGTGTCGCGCCGCCCTGGACAACACTTCCGGCCAGGATGGCCGCTTCGCTTTGCGGAAACCGCATATTCACAAACCGCTGTGCGGCTTCGAGGCCCGACAGGCTCATAGTAGCATCACGCTCGACTTGATCAGGATAGTTCAACATATGCTTAAGCCGGCCTGAAATTGCTACATTTCGCCACGACGTTCATCATTTTCGGGCAATGAACAGAGCGTGCTCCAAGGAATCGCGGTTTGCGGCGATCAGATCGTCGTGTGCAAGCGACGTTTGCCAGACGGATGCGTCGAGCACGGTTCCCGGGTCCATCACCTGGTTCATATCGGGGTAGGCAATTTGGTCGTCCGTGGTGTGCTCGACAAAGGGGGAACGGTCGCAAACGGTGATCTCGGCAAAGCCGGACGCCTGAAGCAGTTCGATCCACTTTTGTTCCGTAAGCAGGGCGTTCAGCTGAAAAAAGCCGGTGACTTCCCGGTAAGCCTGCTCCGTGATCGAGGGGGTTGCAATCACCTCCCGGTCGTAAAGAATACCTCCGGGCCGGAGCACCCGGCCGTACTCGGCCAACGCCCGCCCGATGTCGGCAAAATTCGTAACCGATTCCGCCAGCACGATGTCGAAGGTCGCGGCTTCGAACGGAAGCGCCGTGATGTCTCCTTCCACGAACCTCACGTCAAGCTGCTCGGCTTCGGCCCGGAGCTTCGCTTTGGCCAGCATGTCGTGACGAAGGTCGAGCCCTATAATATCAAACCCTTGCTTCGCCAGATAGCAGGACGTTCTTCCCGTTCCGCATCCGACCTCCAGCACCCGGCTTCCCGCAGGCAGCGGAAAGCGGGAAAGCTGGGACATGGTGGCAGAGAAGCCGCCGGGGTGCGCGCTTCCGACGCCCAAACGGGACAGCATATCCAAGTAGTTCACCGCACTGCTCCTTCCTCTTCCAAAAATACAGATCACTGTATTGTATGGAAAGGGAGGGCATCCGGTTATGGATGGATGTCCGGGGTGCGCAACTTTTTTACGGGCTTCATTTTGCCGTAGTTCAACAGCTCCGATACGGTAACGAAACGGAAGCCGCGCTTCTTCAGCTCGGGTAAAATTTCTTTGAGCGCATCGGCGGTCTGGCCTTTCCCTTCCACGTAATCGTGGAACAGCACGATATCCCCGCTACGCGCATGGCTAAGAACCTTGTTGACGATTTTGTCGACTCCCGGCGTATCCCAGTCCTTCGTATCCTGATGCCAAGACCACATCACGACCGTATATCCTTCATTCCTCGCCATATCAATCATCTTCTCGTTGTAGAACCCCCCCGGCGGCCGGAACAGACGGCATTTCTGACCGGAGGCGGCATAGATGACATCCTCTGCGCGCTGTATATCTTGTTTCAGCTTGGCGACGGATCCGTTTCGTTTAAAATACGTATGGCTATACGTATGATTAGCCAGCTCGTGACCTTCCTCCGCTTCGCGCTTCACCAGCTCCGGAGACCTCTCAACCTTGTTGCCGACAAGGAAAAATGTCGCCTTCGCTTGGTATAGCTTGAGAGTATCGAGAATTTGCGCGGTATCATCCGGGTCGGGGCCGTCGTCGAACGTAAGCGCAATGACTTTTTCCGCGGTCGGCACTTCCCAGATGACTTCGCCTCGCTGTTCGTAGTAGGCTCTTCCTTTGCGGGGCACGCCCTCCGCCGTAACGGAGGAGGTCTGAACCATAAGCAGGCCTGCGGCGGCAGCCGCCAATGTAGCCGTAATGATCTTACGTATGACCGATCCCTCCTGAGCGCAATTGTTAGATTTTAGGATGGCCTGTCCGGTGAGGATTATAACGATCTTCGGTTTCTACCTTTTCCCTTGTGTGAAAATGCCATCAAACCGGCAAGCTAATGGCATATCCTTGAAGGTACGGAGGAAACGTATGAAAAAAGGGGTTCTGATCTTGGCTGCGGCTGCGGTCTGCATCGGTCTCGGGTCGCTGCCCGTCCGCGCAGGGGCGCCTGCCGCTCCGGCCAAGCTCACCTTCGTCGTACAGGCTTCGCCCGAATCGGCCATGCGCAGCGAGTTGACGGTCCAATCGCCCAAGCTGCTCAAGAAGCTGCTGCCGGCTAAGGTACGGCCTGTGCAGCAGGTGCCGCTTACGGATGTGTATGCGGTGCTGGAGAAGCAAGGAACGACGGTCCGGTATGCGATCGACGCTAATGGGAACTGGTACGATACGCAGCATCGGCAATCGCTGGAACTGCCCCAGGCCATAAAAGATCGGCTTCGTGGATATGCCAAATCGGTCCGCACCGCCCATTACGGCCAATTGGCCTCATGGGAGGAAGCGCGTCGGACGGTTGCCATGAAAGCGGTATGCCGGATCGTCGACTTGGAGACGGGGCTTGCCTTTCGAGCGCAGCGCCGCGCCGGCAGCAGCCATGCGGATATGCAGCCGCTGACCAAAGCGGATACGGCGGTAATGAAAGAGATCTATAACGGCGCTTGGAGCTGGAAACGGAGAGCGGTATTGGTCGAAAAGGACGGGCGGTCGTTTGCCGCTTCGATGCATGGCATGCCGCATGGCGGCGACGGCATTCCGGGCAACGGGTTTTCAGGGCATTTTTGCGTCCATTTTCTCGGGAGCACGACCCATCGCTCCAAAAATGTGGACCCCGACCATCAATGGATGGTGTACAAAGCGGCAGGCCGCCTGGAGGAAGGCTTCAGGCTTGCTTCGCCTTATGCCGTGGCGGACAGCTTCCTGATCGCGATCAATCAACAGGACCCGCTGCTGTTAAGATACGCTTTCGGCGGTGCAGATGAGAATCCGCAGCTGGCGCAATTCCTGAATGACATGGGCAAAATCAAAGCCATCCGCCGAGCCAATACGCCGAGCATCCAGGATACAAGCGGCCGTCTCGGACTGGAGCTGCCCGTCGAGGTGACGGTTCATGAGGTCGGCCGTCGACCGAAAAAGCAGAAGCTTACCTTTCACTTGAAACGCAGTGACGAGAGCGCCAGATGGGTTATCGAGCGTATCGAACCTCCTTTTTTTGCCCCGGCTAAATAAGTCCGTCCCGTCTGTCGCGCACTCACCGGCGTGATACGGCGGGGCTTTTTTGTGCATAAAATGCAGGGTTTTCAGGAATAATCTGCTACATAGCAGTGGTTCGGATCGATGAGGGGAGGAGGAACGGCCATGCTGCGTTTTTTGTTCCGCCAGCGGCTTCGAAAGCAGCAGACTGCCGGCGAGACTCCGCAAGAACCGATAGCCCGTTTAACGGAATCGGTTACGCACAACGTATCCATGATCAAAGAGCTATTGGGTTCTCCCAACGACCTGATCATCCGCGAATTCAGGGTCGGACCGCACAAGCATCTCTGCTCGTTAATTTCCATCGACGGCTTGACTAATGCCGATCTGCTGGACGAAGAGGTGCTCCGGGTGCTTTTAACCGGAAGATGGCTGGAAACCCACATGGCCCCTACCGAAGGCAGCGCCTTGCTTGACCTGCTGCACAATGAGATTTTGTCGGTAAACAGCATCGATCGGGTAGATTCTCTGGACCAAACGATGCTCAGCGTGTTATCCGGGCTTGCGGCGCTTCTAGTGGACGGTACGTCCGACGCGCTGCTGATCTGCAGCCAGCGTTGGCAGGAACGCCCGGTGGAGGAGCCCCAAACGGAGGCGCTTATTCGGGGGCCGAGGGACGGTTTCACGGAAAATTTGCGGACCAATACGGCGTTGGTGCGCCGTCGGCTCCGCGACCCTCATCTGCGCTACATCTCCTTCCGCATCGGTCGCAGATCGAGGAAGGAGGTCATTCTTGCTTACATCGACGGCATCGCTCATCCCGATCTGATCGCGGAAGCAAAGCGGCGATTGGAAACCATCGATATGGATGAGGCGGAGGGCTCCGGCTATATCGAACAGTGGATGATGGACAGCTTTCTTACCCCGTTTCCGCTGATTCACAGCACGGAACGCCCGGATAAAACGGCTTCGGCGCTTCTGCAAGGAAAGATTGCTCTATTGGTCGACGGTTCGCCGTTTACGCTGATTATGCCGGTCACCATCGGCACGATGTTTCAATCGCCGGAAGACTATTATCATCATTGGCTCATTTCTTCGTTGATGCGGTTTTTGCGGACGGTTTCCGCTTTTTTGGCGACGTTTCTTCCGGCGCTGTATATTGCGCTCGTCGAATACCATCAAGGGATGATCCCATCGAAGCTTGCTTTTTCGATCGCGGGCTCACGTGAAGGCGTGCCGTTTCCGGCCGTTGTCGAGGCGATGCTGATGGAAGTGACGCTGGAAGTGCTCCGCGAAGCGGGCATCCGGCTGCCCAAGCCCATCGGACAAACGATCGGCATCGTCGGCGGGCTTGTGATCGGGGAAGCGGCGGTGACGGCGGGCATCGTTAGCCCGATCATGGTTATCGTCGTTGCCATTACAGCCATTTCTTCGTTTTCGCTGCCGTCCTATTCGTTTGCGATCTCGCTTCGCATGCTGCGGTTTCTGATCATGCTGGCCGCGTCCATGTTCGGCTTGTACGGGATCGTGCTCGTGTATATCATGATCAACATTCATATCGTGAACCTCAAGAGCTTTGGCGTTCCGTTTACCGCACCGTTCGCGCCGTTCTTTTGGAATGATTGGAAGGATCTCATTCTGCGCGCGCCGGTTACGGTGCTCGAAAAACGGCCGCAGATCATGCAGACGCTGGACAAGGTGCGGATGAACAAAAAGGGTGGACCGAAGGGACAGGAATAAAAAACAGGAAACCTGACGGAAACGGAGGACTTCACGTGAGAAGGTTCGAATACGGCGATGATGAGATTAACGGTACGGAGCTGCTGTTTTCCGTTGCTTCGATGATTCTCGGCCTCGGCGTATTGACGCTGCCGCGTGGCATCGCTAAGGCGGTGCCCTCGTCGGACGGCTGGATCGCCATTCTGATTGCCGGCCTGCTCTGCATGATGTTTACGTGGGTCTTGGCGAAGCTGGCGGTTCGCTTTCCCAAGCAGCCGTTCACCGAGTTCGCGCCCCGTATTGTCGGGAGACCGCTGGCTGTCGTCTTATTCGTATTCTTCTTCATCGCGTTTGCCATGTTCTCCAGCTATGAGGTGCGGGGTGCGGCGGAAGTGGCTAAAGAATATTTATTTACACGTACGCCGGTCGAAGTCATCGGCCTCATTTTTTTTCTGGTTGTCATTTATGCGGCGTCCGGGCCGCGGGTTGGGATCGTGCGTCTGAATTTGCTGTTTCTTCCGTTCGTCATCGTCGTTTTTGTGCTGGTTCTTGTGATGAACGCCGGTTTTTTCGAATTCGAGCAGTTAAAGCCTGTAGGGGTCAGTGATTGGAATAAAATGGGCGAAGGCATCGAGAAAAGCTTGTTTTCGTTTTTGGGTTTTGAATGCATCGTTTTTTATGCCGCTTTAATGAACCGGCCTAAGGATGCGGTCAAGGCCGCCGTCATCGGCATGTCCATACCGCTTATCCTTTATACGGTCTTGTTCATCGTGACGATAGGCGTCTTCTCGGCCAAGGCTACGGCGGAGCTGCAGTATCCGGCGGTGGAGCTGGCCAAAGAAATCGAGGTGCCCGGGGCAATTCTCGAACGTTTTGAGTCGTTTTTTTTTACGATTTGGCTGATGACGATCTTTAATTCCGCTGCGATGACGCTTGACATTTGCATCTGGATCGCAGGCACGTTTTTTCGCCGGTCAAGCAAACGGACAGTAGCTTTCGCCTTGGCTCCGGTCATTTATCTGGCGGGTTATTTGCCGAAAGATTTAACGCAGCTCTCCTCTTACGGGCGGTTGTTCAGCTATGTCGATTTTTTTGCCGGTATTTTGATCCCCTCGCTGCTGCTTGTGATTGCCAAGCTTAGGGGGGTGTCGGGCAGTGCTTAAAACGCCGGTTTCCGTTCTGTTCGCGCTGGTTCTTCTGGTGCTGACGGCGGGGTGCTGGGATCGTGTTGAAATCGACGAGCGGGGCTTTGTGATCGGTGTTGCGATTGATGTTCCAAAAACGTCCCAAAAGGCGGAACAGCAAAAAGCCGGGGGCGAGAAGAGACCCCGAGGGAAGGCGCGATATGCGGTAACGTATCAATTCGTCGTGCCGGGCAAGCTGCAGAGCGCCGGCGGTTCGAAAAGTACCGCCTCGGGCCAGGCTTATCTGAACCTGACGTCGGAAGGTGACGCGCTGTTCGATATCGACAAGCAGCTGGCGGGACGTGCGAGCCGCTATCCGTATTACGAGCATTTAAAAGTGATTGCGATCTCGGATCAGGTGGCGGGGAACGACCATGAATTTGCCCGCGTGCTGGATTTTTTCCTGCGTGAGCCCGAGATGCGGCGCAGCGCCAAGGTATTCGTCACGGCAGGCGAAGCCCGGAACATATTGAATGTCGAGCCCAGCAACGAGAAGCTGCCGGTCATGTACATCAATTCCGTTTCGGAGAATAGTGTAAGGAACGCCAGTATTTTGCCGGAAACGAAGCTGGGGGACATTCATGAGCATTTGCTCGGTAAACGAAGCTTTGTCGTGCAGCGGATGATGAGCGCAGAGGACAGGCACGAGGTAAAGCTCGAAGGGGCGGCGGTAATCCGGGGAGAAAACTCGCAGATGGCCGGGGCGCTTGGGCCGGAAGAGACGGAAGGCCTGAACCTGCTCACCGGAAAATTTCGGACCGGAAATGTGAAAGCCGAAGTGAAAAATAAGCTGGTCGTATGCGATCTCACGATGAAGAAGAGAACCATCGCCGCCGACGTCAGCGACCCGCAGCACATCCGTTTTCAAATTCGTATCGAAGCGGAGGGCGCCATAGGCGAAAGCTACGCGCAGTCGCTCGATTTGCTGAAAAGAAAATCGGTGGATAGGGTAGAGCAGGCGGCGGAGCGGGAGATCATGCGGTTGACGAAGTCGGTGATCCGCAAACTGCAGCGCGATTTTCAGGCGGATGCGATTGGGCTTGGCGCCAACTTGCAGCAGAACCATTACAAAGTATGGAAACAGATCGGCGATAATTGGGAAAAAGGGAAGCGCTACTTTACGCAGTGCGAAATTCAAGTGGAGCCTCGTGTCATTATTCGCCGGACCGGAACGGTAAACCGTTCGAACCGATAGGAGACGATTGCATGATTCAACTCATAAAGGAATATACGCCATCGGGATCGATTTGGCTGTGCGCATTTTTGTCTTGGGCTATTCCTTACACCATTTACCGGATTAACCGCAAGCTGCACGAAATGGCCGATCCGCCTTGGAAGAAGGAGGAACAGGAGAAATCGAACTAGGAAAGGGACCACTCGGATCTTCGGCGGATCGGCCCGGTCAACAGGTGAAAAAGCCCCTGTACACAGCACATGGGGCTTAAGAGAGAACACTACCTGGTCGGGCTCGGTACGTGGCGGCCTGGAGAACCGCCAGGCCAAGGTAGATACCCCGCGCCCGGGGCGTACCCCGGCCAAGTTCGGTATCCAGCGCCTGGAGCGTACCCCGGCCAGGAATGGTACCCCGTGCCTGGAGCGTACCCCGGCCAGAATTGGTACCCCGCTTCTGGAGCGCATCCGTCAGGCCGGGATTGATACCCAGCGCCTGGAGCGTACCCCGGCCAAGTTTGGTACCCTGCGCCCGGAGCGGCCCCCGGCCAGGTTGGATACCCCGCACCCGGAGCGGCCCCCGGCCAGGTTGGATACCCCGCGCCCGGAGCGGCCCCCGGCCAGGTTGGGTACCCTGCGCCCGGAGTCCCCCCCGGCGAGGTTGGATACCCAGCGCCTGGAGCGTACCCCGGCCAAGTTTGGTACCCTGCGCCCGGAGCACCCCCCGGCGAGGTTGGATATCCCGCGCCCGGGGCACCCCCCGGCCAGGTTGGATACCCCGCGCCCGGAGCGCCTCCCGGCGAGGTTGGAAACCCCGCGCCCGGAATACCGCCTGGTACGCCCTGATAGCCCGTTGCCGGAGTGCCTTCATACACACCGGGGCCCCCGCGTTCGTCGGGATGTCTTTCCAGGCTTGCGCCATCGTCCGGTGTCTCGAATTGACTATGCGAATCGATGTAAGGAATTTCCTCGTAACTCATGGAATCCTCTCCCTTTTTGGCTTGGTAGGAAGCATATGTACTACGCTAATGTCCATAGTCCTTACCAAGTATATGAGACGGATACCCAAACGTGACCGAAAAAATGGAAGGGCTTGTTTCTTTTTTTACAGTGAAGGTGAGCTTAATAATCTATTTCGGTCCGACCTGCCCCCTATCGTTCACGTCAATGGCTTCCTCGGCATTATGTCTACCGTAGCCGGGCTGCCTGTAATCCGAGTTGCCCAGTTTCTCCATGATCCGCATCTTTTCGATATGTCCGCGCGTTTCAGGCGTCCCCAGCCGATAGATCATAGCGTACAGCTCCCGTGCTTGGGAGTTGTACTCATTCGTCGCCTCGTCATGGTCCGCCGATTTATAAGGCACTCCCGCGCGGGCAAACGTCTTTTCCGTTTCGGCCACGTAACTGCCCATCAGCCACCGCAACTCCCGAATTTCCTGCTCGGTGGCTTCCACCGCATATTCATAGGAGTAGTTTCTAAGATCCGCGAGCGTCTGCGCATCTTCAATCGTGCCGGAACCGACGGAAACGTAATAGCTTTTTTTGAGCATATTAAACCCCTCCCGTTAAGAAAAACGTAACTCTTCTTAACCTGAAGGGGAGGGCTTGAACCAACCGCCCGTATCACTCCAAAAAAATCGCCACAATCGCCGTAACGATCAGTCCCGCGACGACGGGCTTCAAATTGCGCCGCGCCAGTTCGAACGGATCGACGCCGCAGATGGCAGCCGCCGGGATAAGCGCCCACGGCACAAGGGTGCCTCCGCCGACCCAGATCGCGGCAATCTGCCCGAGTGCGGTCAGCGTCGCAATTCCCGAGCCGATAGCGGCGGCGAATAGACGGGCGATCGAGCCGGCCAGCGAAATGCCGGAGAAGCCGGAGCCGTCAAGACCGGTAATGGCGCCTACGGCCGTCAGCGTGACCGCGCCGATCGCCTGATTGAGCGGCACCGCATGGGCGAGCGCATAGCCGAGATCGTTGACAAGACCGTGCGAGCCTTCGGGCAGCACGCTGCCGAAAATGTCCGTAAGCGCCGAATCGCCAAGGTAAAAGAACGCGGCTATCGGAATGACCGGTCCGAATACCTTAAAGCCGAACAAAAAGCCGTCGATCAAATAGCCGGTCGCCCGCTCCAGCCCTTGACCTCGGTGCGTCAGCAGCGAGACGAGCAGCATTGCAAGCAGCGCGGTTCCGCCGACAAGCGCAGTGGCATCGCCGCCTTGCAGCTTGAACGCGAACATGGCGGCCACATCGGCGGCGAACAGCGTCGCTATGACCCAAGACAGCGCGACCCGGCCCCTGCGCGGCAGAAGGGCTTCTTTGGCCTCCGCCTTGCCGGCTCCCGACTCATAAGCCGCCGCTGCGCTGCCGATGCCTGACGTAAGCCGTCCCTGCCGCATCTCGCGGCGCAGCATCCAGAAGGCGGCGACTGTCGTCACGGCGCCCATGACAATGACGAGCGGCACGCTGGCTTCCATGACGGCCGCAACAGGAATGCCTGCCGCATCGGCCGTCAGCTTCGGCGCGCCCTGGATGACATAGTCGCCGGACAGCGCGATGCCGTGGCCGAACAGGTTCATCGCCATTGCCACGCCGATTGCGGGCAAGCCTACCCGTACAGCTGCCGGCAGCAGAACCGCGCCTACCAGCGCAATGGCCGGGGACGGCCAGAAAAACCACGACATCGTCATCATGAGAAAGCCAATGACCCAGAAAGCAAGCGCCGGGGTCCGAATGAATCGGGCAAACGGCGAGATCATGGTCTCGCCTACGCCGCTTTGTTCCAGCACCTTGCTCATCGCCACGACGATACAAATGATCAGGATCGTGCCAAGCAGCTCTTTCATGGCATAAATAAAGCTGTTGAATACACCGCCGACCGAAGCGTGAAGCGATCCCGTCGAGAGCAGCCCGATCAGCACAATGCCGGTAATGCAGACGATCGTCGTATCCCGGCGCATCACCATGAATCCGATAATGAGCAAAATGAATAGCAGATACACATAATGAAGTGAAATTAGAGTGATACCCAATCATCCCACCTCCACTGGACAAAAGCCTAACGCCTTTGTACTACAGCGTATGCGGACAGCGGAAAAGGGTGAGAACATGCTGTGCTTTTGCCAATGGACCAAGCGTCGGGGCAAGTACGCCAAAAAGACTGCCCTGGGAGCGGTCCGGCTATCACAAATGTCTGCGGCGTCAAGCCTCAGTTGCCGCTCCTGCTTCTTCGCGGCGCAGCACGAATTTCTCGACGACGTGCTTGACGCCATCCTCATTATTGCTGAAAGTCACATAATCGGCGATTTCCTTCAAGGACTCGACGGCATTGCCCATCGCGACGCCAAGCCCCGCTACCTCCAGCATTTCGCGGTCGTTCCAGCTGTCTCCGATACCGATGACTTGCTCGAGCCCGATGCCGAAATGCTCGGCCAGATGCGCAAGCGCATGCCCTTTGGTGCCTTCGATATGCACGATTTCCAGAAAATGCGGCTTCGATTTCGTAATATGCACCTGCCCGCCGGTCAAGCCGCGGAGCCGCTCCGCGACCCGGTCCAGCAGCTCCGGTTCGTCGATGATCAGCAGCTTCATCGAAGGCTGAGCCGCCAGCTCTCCGAAGTCCGGGTACACGGTATAAGGGATTTTCGAAAGCGCGGCATACGCTTTCGCTTTATCGTTGTCTTCCTTAACATACAGCACGTCGTTTACGTACGTTTGCAGATGCAATCCTTCGGATTCGCAAAAATCGAAAATGAGCCGCGCCGCGTTGGCGGGCACGGTCCGTTCGTACAAGACGCGTCCGTCGATTGAATTTTTGACGAGCGACCCTTGATATGTAATCAGCGGCACGTTCAGTTCCAACTGCCCGGCGAGCTGCTTGGCCGAGGCGTACATGCGTCCGGTAGCCAGCGTAACGATGACGCCTTCGGCCAGCGCTGCGGCAAGCGCCCCTTTGGTTCCTTCCGTGATCTGCTTCTCGTCGTTGATCAGCGTATCGTCGATGTCGATTGCAAGCATTTTGTACATGGTGCGGTCTCCACTCCCGTAAAGTCAAATTGCCCTCATTATAACGTACGGCGCGTATTTTTCAAGTTTTTTTGTCGTGGCATCCTTTTGCCCAAGGCTGTCGTTGGAAGGCATTAACGGTACTTTCACATGGGACGGAAATAAATGTCTATTTTTGCGAGTAATTAGTGCTAAAGAAATAGTTCGAATTACCCGATGATTAATTTATAATTCATTTATTCCTATTAAGGCTTAAGCTTGTACGGCGCTTCCCTGGCAGCAATATGCGATACAACAATGAGATGAGGCGGATGGATATGAACTGGATCGCTTGGCGTAAACCGATGATCGCGGTGATAGCGGTCTATTTTGCGGTATTCGCTGCGGCAAAATGGGGCTTTGGGGCGGGCGCGCGCTTTTTCCTGCTGTGGGAGATCATTCCGCCTGCCGCTTCGCTTGCGATGCTGCTGCGGACTTATCGTACCCAGCGGGGCAGCGCGGGAACGTTCTGGCTGCTCATGACCGCGGGCGCCTGTTTCTATTTGCTGGGGCAGCTGGTATGGGCCTTCTATGCTTGGGTGCTGCGGGTTCCTCCCCCGACGATCAGTTTAGCCGACCTGTTCTGGAACCTGCAGACCGGTCTGTTTTTTGCCGCTTTGTTTTATTTGTTGTTCCGGGAAAAAAGCATCTCGCAAGGCATCCGGTTTCTCTTCGACTGCATCATGATCCTATTGATCGTCGGTACGGTAAGCTGGGAATTCGTTATCAGACCCAACCTGCAGGCGATGCTGTCCCATCCCGACGGGTTCGGTCAGGCGGCGGTTCTGTCGTATCCGATTACGGATTTCGGAATATTGCTTTGCCTGTTCGTTCTTCATTTCGCTTATACGCCTTTGTTCGACCGGCGGGTGCTTGCTTTGATCACCTTCGGTTTCGTCGTCTTTATCGGCGGGGACACGGTTTATGTGCTCGACGTGATCTCGGGGAAATATCAGGGAGGGCAGTGGTACGACCTGCTGTGGAGCGCGGGGCTGTTCGCATACGGCTTCGCGGGCTGGCATGCTTCCCACCCCAATGACTGGCCTGCGCCGGAGCCGCGCTTTGTCGCCTATGCCCGTCTGCTGCGTCTGCTTTTTCCTTACGCCGGCTTCGCGATCTTATTCTTGTTAATGCTTAACCGCATCGACAAGCCGGACGCTGTCGTGACAGGAACGATCATGGTTACCGTCCTGATCCTGGCGCGCCAAATCTCCATGCTTTTGGAGAATGAAAGTCTGGTCAACCGGCTCAAGCAAATGCTCGAAAAAAGCGAGTTTCTTGCATCGCACGACGATTTGTCCGGGCTTCCGAATAAGCGCTTGTTCGAGCGGAAGGCGCAGGAAGCAATCGAGAACGCCTCGTTGGACGGACAGCCGCTTGCGGTGCTGTTTCTCGATCTGGACCGCTTTAAATACATAAATGACAGCCTGGGCCATGTGACGGGAGACGAATTAATTCGTCAAGTGGCGGAACGGATTCGGGGAATTGTTCCGGAGACGTACATCGTCGCGCGCCAAGGAGGCGACGAATTTACCATTCTGACCGGTCCGCTCACCTCTTCCCGGCAAGCGCAAGCGCTTGCGGAATCGATTCTCCGGGTTGTCGCCGAGCCTTTCAAGGTCGGGGTTCACGAGATTCAGACCTCAACGAGCATCGGCATCGCCGTGTACCCGGAAGACGGCTTGACCAAAGCCGATCTGATGAAGCATGCGGATGCGGCCATGTATCAGGCCAAAGAGCTGGGCGGAGGCCGGTTCCGGTTCTTTACGCCGACGCTGAAGGACGGCATGCTGAGAAGCATCCTGATGGAGCGCGCGCTGCGGCATGCGCTGGATCATGACGAGCTGTTTCTGTGCTACCAGCCGCAGGTATGCTCTAAGGAATTGACGATCGTTGGGGCGGAAGCGCTGCTGCGCTGGAGGAATGCGGACGGGCAGCTGGTGCCGCCTTCCGACTTTGTGCCGCTCGCGGAGGATACCGGCTTGATCGTGCCGATCGGCGATTGGGTCATTCGGAAGGCGTGCAGGCAAGCCGTCGAGTGGGAGCGGGCAGGAAGGCCGCCGCTGAAAATTGCGGTGAACGTCTCGCCCAGACAGCTTGTGCAGGACGGCTTCGTAGACAAGGTGGCCGATATTTTGAAGGAAACGGGAATGGCTGCCGGCCGGCTGATTATCGAAATTACGGAAGGCGTCGCGCTGCAGAATACGAAGGAAACGACCGATACGCTGCTGCGCCTTAAAGCGTTGGGGCTGCATATCTCGATGGACGATTTCGGTACGGGGTATTCGTCGCTCGGCTACTTGCGGACGTTCCAGGTCGATTCGCTCAAAATCGCACAGTCGTTCGTCGGGGAAATGGCCGAGAACGAAGGGCATGCCGGCATTGTCAGAGCGATTATGGCTATGGCCCGGAGCCTGAATTTATCGGTTGTGGTCGAAGGGGTGGAGACGGAGGAACAGGTGAAGCTGCTTCAGACGATCGGCGACTGTACGATTCAAGGGTATTATTTTTATAAACCGCTGCTGCCTGACGAATTTTCCGCTGTACGGGATAAGGTAAAGCAATAAAACCCGCAGTCCTGAACGAGCCAGGGTCTGCGGGTTTCCTTGCATTGCGGCGTTATTTTTTCAGATCAAGCCGGATTTCGCGGCCGTCGTTCGGCAGGGAGAGCGGTTGGCCGGAAGCGCCCTTCTCCTTCATGTAATCGACCCAGGCGTCCAGCATGATCATGCCGTCCTTCCAGTCCTTCACTTCGGCGAACGTCGTGAATCCGTCCCCGGAGCCGGTCGACATGAAGTCGTTGGTCGTCACTTTGAAGGTACGGCTGTCGTTCAGCTTCCCGTCGACATAGATCGGAGTGCCGTCCAGCAGCGTAATTTTGCTGTATTTCTGACCCTGCGGCTTCGTGTTGTCCCACTCGACCTTAAGACCCGAGAATTGCATCGCCGGCAGCTTGGAATATTGGTCCGTCACCTCAAGCAGCGTTTTGATTTGGGCAGCGGTCATCGTGCCCGTCCGGTTGTAGTTGCCGAACGGCAGCACCTCGAACATCATGCCGTAGGTTACTTTGCCCGGCTCGATATCTGCGCGCAGCCCGCCGATGTTCGTGAAGGCGATATCGGACTTCTCGGCCCAGCGCATCGCATCGGTGACGGAGTTGCCGATCGGTGTCACGCCGTCGCGCACCTGATTGCCGTTCGCGTCGTAGCGGTACGAGCGGGTCGTCCATTTTTCGGCGGCTACGGCGATTTGCTTGTTGGTTTGCTCGGCGATTTTCGCTTGGTAATCGGCGACTGTTTTTTGCACGTCTTTGTTCGCGGTCGTCAGATTCGTGTACGTTTCCAGCAGGCTGGCGTTCGAGGAAACGACTTTTTTGCTGTCCTTATCGACATAAAGCTGAATGTGGCCGACGGCGTACAGCCAGCTTTGCGCTTCGACCACCGGAATGTGGTTCACGATCCCCGCGACGCGCTTGTGGGAATGGCCCCCGACGATGGCGTCCAGCGTGCCGTTGCCTGTCCCGTTCGCCAGATCGACGAGTTCGCCCATAATTTGCTGCGATTTGGCGTCCTGCTCGCCCGGCAGGTGGGAGGTCACCAGGACGATGTCGGCGCCTTTGGCGCGCAGCTCGGTCGACAGCTCCTTCGCGTACGGAACCGGATCGGCGAACGTCAAGCCTTCGATGTTGGTGGACTTGGTCGTCGTCTTGGTCTGCGGCGTGGCAAGGCCGATAATGCCGACCTTCAGCCCGCCTTTCTCTACGATGGTGTAAGGCTGCGTCCAGTCGACGCGCTTGCCGGTTTTGTCTTCGATGATGTTGGCTCCGAGAATCGGGAACTTCGCTTTCTTGATATTGTCGATCAGCGTGTCGCGGCCGAAGTCGAACTCATGGTTGCCGATGGCAGCGGCGTCATATTTAACCTGAGCCATCGAGTCCATGACGGATTGCCCGTTCGTCGTATTGGAGATGAGCGTTCCTTGCCATGCGTCTCCGCCGTCCACGACGACCGTGCCGCCGGGATTGACCGAGCGGAAATCGTCGACGATGCCGCCGAGCGTTTCGATGCCGCCCTGCGCCTGATTGCGCTTCTTGTCGAAGCCCACCTCGATATGTCCGTGAATGTCGTTCGTGGTAAGAATATCAATAACCTGGAAAAGGACCGGTTTCAGCGCCTTGACCGCTTCGTCGCGGGTCACGGAGCCCTTCGGATCGAAATTGCCGTCCAGCTTCGGTTCAAACAAGCCGGTGAGCACGCCGTAAGCGACAAACGGACGGGAAGACTCGCTGATGGAGGAAGCGTCCTTGAAGTAGCTCAGCACGTTCTGGTTTACTTTCGGCGCCTGGCCTTTGGTGAGCGCGCGCACGACGAGCACGGCCAGCTCTTCGCGGGTTACCGGACGGTTCGGCTCGAAGAGACCGCTGTCGCCCTTGGATACGATGCCGGCGGCGACGGCGTTGGTAACGGCTTCAAGCTGCCACGCCTCCAAGTCGGAGAAAGGTTGCGCCGATTTGTCGCTCTTCGCCAGCTTGGCTGCCCGGTTCAGCATGGTGACGAGCTCCGCTCGGGTCACCGGCCGGCTGCCGCGCAGGTCGGTATCGTTCGGATACCCTTCTACCGCGCCTTTCTCGAAGGCCAGCTGCATGTCCGTTTTGGCCGGAGTCGAAGCGGCGGCTTTGGTCGCGGTCGCCGGTTCGGCCGCCAGCGCGTAAGGGACGCCGGAGAGTCCGGGCGCGCTCAGCAGCGAGGCGGAGAGCACCGATAGGACGGCGGTTTTTTTCCAGTGGGACGAATGCTTGGTCAAATGATTTTCCTCCTAAATCATGGTTATATATGGGAATGAATCTATTATAGCGGATAATTGTCATCGCGGTGTGAACGCGATTCATATTTTTTTTTGATGAACCGGGCCTTGAAAGTTTGCTATAATAGAACGATCATGAACGATCGAGGTGCGACCGATGCAAAAATATTTAGATCTGCTGCAGGACATCATGACGAACGGGGTGCGCAAGGAGGACCGGACCGGAACGGGGACCATCTCGGTATTCGGGCGGCAGCTCCGGTTCGATCTGTCCGAAGGCTTTCCGTTGCTGACGACGAAAAAGCTCCACATCCGCTCGATCTTGCATGAGCTGCTGTGGTTTTTGAGCGGGGATACGAATATCCGCTACTTGCAAGAAAACGGCGTCACGATATGGGACGAGTGGGCGGACGAGAACGGTAATCTCGGACCGGTCTACGGCTCGCAGTGGCGTTCGTGGCCGGCGCCGGACGGACGGAGCATCGACCAGATCGCCAAGCTGATCGAGCAGATTAAGCGGAATCCCGATTCGCGCAGACATCTGGTCAGCGCATGGAATCCCGCCGAAGTGGACAACATGGCGCTGCCGCCTTGCCATTATGCGTTCCAGTTTTATGTCGCGGACGGCAAGCTGTCGTGCTTGTTCAACATGCGTTCGGTCGATACGTTTCTCGGGCTGCCGTTCAACATCGCAAGCTATGCGTTTCTGACGCATATGGTGGCGCAGCAATGCGATCTGCAGCCGGGCGAGCTGATCTGGACGGGCGGGGACGTGCATATTTACGCCAACCATGTGGAGCAGGTCAAGCTGCAGCTGACCCGCGAGCCGTATCCGCTGCCGCAGCTTGTGATCAAGCGGAAGCCGGATTCGCTGTTCGATTACCGGTTCGAGGATTTCGAGATCATCGGATACCAGAGCCATCCGTCGATCAAAGCGCCGATTGCGGTATAACGAGAGCATACGGGGGCATCATTAGGCAAAAAAGGACGCTTGCGGTTCGCGGAGCGGCATACTATATGCAAGGAGAGGTTCGCGTGACGATTTCTTTCATACTCGCGATGGATGAAGCCCGCGGCATCGGCATCGACAATACGCTGCCGTGGCGCTTGCCGGCGGATTTGGCTTATTTCAAACAAACGACGAAGGGACATACGGTGCTGATGGGCCGCAAGACGTTCGATTCCATCGGCAAGCCTCTACCCGGACGCCGCAATGTCGTGCTGACCCGGGACGAGCGATTCGCCGCGCCGGGCTGCGAGGTGATCCATTCGGCGCAGGAAGCGGCCGCCGAGTATGGCCGCGGCGGAAGCCGTGCTTCCGAGGAGCTGTTCGTCATCGGTGGCGCGGAGGTGTACCGGCAGCTGCTTCCGTTCGCGGACCGGCTGTACATCACTGAGATCGCGCACCGATTCGCGGCGGATACGTTTTTTCCCGAGCTTGAGCCCGGCGAATGGCGCGAGGTGTCGCGGCAGCGCGGCGTGAAGGACGAGAAAAACCCGTACGACTACGATTTTGTTGTGTACGAGCGGGCCAGAATGTAACGTATCTCCAAAAAAGGAATGAAGCCGGAGCTTTTCGCGCATCTTAAAGGTTGAGCCATGTGCACATCCCAGCATGATTGAGAGGAAGATGCCGAACATGACACAGGTCAACCAGCATCAAATGCCGATCCGGCATGTGATCGACAACGCGGAGAAAGCGATCCAGGTGGCCAAGGACGCCGAAATGGCCGTCCGCCACGCGCAGCTTCAGTCCGACCCGCACAAGCTGTCCTCTGCGCTTGCGCAGCTGGAATCGGCGCATCAGGCGCTGGCGAAGGCGCAGAGCCAGATGTCGGCGCAGGACCACGAGCATCACGGACAAGAGCTCGTGCAGGTGCAGGACCAGTTGAACCAGGCGCAGCAAAGCTTGGATGTGGTCGCATCGAACACCGAGCAGCCGAAGCAAGTCCGCTGACCGGATGCAGGTTGCGCCGCTCCAAGCATTTAAGCGAAAAAAGCACAGGCCCGCCGATTAAATTCGGCAGAGCTTGTGCTTTTTTGTATGTTATGGAACCTGGAGCAATTCGAGGCCGGTTATCGGGATGCTACCGTTACGCCTGCAAAAGCCGTCACGCCGGTAGAAACGATCCCTTGAACCGAGTGTAACGTATGGAATGCATTTCATAGCAAGCGTTTTTTTCTATGAAAAGCGATGTGTTACAATACAGCTAATGAGGCGAGGAGGCGACGGTTATGGCAAACATAAAAGAAATTGCCCGCATGGCAGGCGTTTCGGTCACGACGGTCTCCCGCGTGCTGAACCGCCACCCGTACGTGAGCGAGGACAAAAGGGCCGCCGTGCTGGAGGCAGTGCGGAAGCTGGACTACGTGCAGAATTTGAATGCCGTCCATTTGATCAAGGGCAAGACATCGATGATTGCCGTCGTGCTCCCTTATGTGGATAATCCGTACTTGAGCTCGCCAGTGGAAGGCATCTTGAGCGAAGCGAACCAGTGCGGGTACCGCGTAGTCCTCTGCCAAACGAACTACCGCCCCGAGGAAGAGCTCAATGTACTCGAAATGCTCCGAATGAAGCAGGTCGACGGCGTCATTATTACGTCGCGGACGAACGATTGGGATGTGATCAAGCCTTATTTGGCTTACGGTCCGATCGTCGTTTGCGAGGACGCCGGGGACGAGCCGCTGTCCTGCGCCTATATCGATCACTACCGCAGCTTTGAAACAGGTCTGCGCTATTTGACGGCCCAAGGTCACCGGCACGTCGCTTGCTGCATGGGCAGGCGCGGCAGCAATACGAGCCTGGTGCGGGAACACGCTGTCCGGGAAGCGCTCGCTGCCGTACAGGAACCGCTGCGGCCGGAGTGGATGTTCTACGACGCACTGTCGATGGAAGCGGGCGTTGAGGTCGCACATCGGCTGGCCGGCATGAATCCGCGCCCGACGGCGGTGCTTGCGGGCACGCACCAGACCGCGGCGGGGCTGGTCGCCGAAGCGCGCAAGCTCGGGCTTCGCGTACCGGACGATCTGGCGGTGATCGGCTTCGATAACCATATGCTCGGCCAACTGCTCGACATTACGGCGGTGGAGCAGTCGAACAAGGACGTGGGCCGCGCCGCTTTTCAAATGCTGCATCGCTATATTGCAGAAGACCGGTATGAGGCGGAGAAGCAGGAGCTGCCGGTCCGGCTGGTGGAGCGGTCGACGGTCTAGTCCGATCGAGGATCCACAGCTGACATTTTACCGTTCATTCCTGGAGCAACTGGTGAATCACCGGCGTGTTCCGGACGAGGGCAGCGGCGACGGTAACAGTTTCAGATAAATCTAAAAGGAAATAACCACTGAGATGCTACTAGTGGTCATTTCCTTTTAGATTTATCTGAAACTGTAGAAATCTATGTTAGAATAAGCCTTGATTGCATCTAAAAGTGGATACGCTTGTCTTTCGTTAGAGTGACCTGCAAGTTTAAAATCTTTATTCGTTGAATCGTACTCAGTTATGATCATTACATGTGTTGCTACAGTTATCCAACCGGAAAGACCTTTAGAAAATATTACTAAATCGCCTCTATAGATACTTCTATCAAAAAATTCTTTGTGTTTTTCTTCATAATTTTCACGAGAAGTACCCGCAACGTATTTTCCTCTCCAGAACGAATAGAATTCTTTAACACTTGTCCACGGACTTGGATCGGAAAGGTTCCAACTATAGTTCAATTGTTCTGCACTCTCAGGAACTAAATAAGTACTGTTTTTTTTGTAAATATACCAATCTCCTGTCATGGACAAACCGCCTGCATATAGGGCTTGTGAAACAAAATTCGTGCAATCGCTTCCCCATTTTGTAAATGCCGGGAAATCAGTGCTGTATCTGTTATAGTTATTGTATGCCCATTCGGCTGCCGTAGTTGCGTTGAAACTTGAATTTAAGGTAGCTGCTGGATTTTGAGTTTTTGAAGTAGATACACCTTTCTTTATATCTTCTTCTGGTTGTGGTATCAATGTTTTACTTGGTTGAGGTCTGACAGCATCTAAAAATTGAATTGACGCAATGTCTTTGGAATCTTTTGCATATCTTTCAATAAAATCTACTAAGACCTTTTGATCACTCGATTCTTTAACAGAAGAATAAATTTCTTTTATTTTATGCATCACATCTATCTTATCTTCTTTTTTCAAAGATGTAGCTTTTATCTGGACATCCGTATCCTTGGCTACTGGCGCAAGGATTTTTCCAACCTTTACATCTTCTTGGTAGTAGATTGTCAGCGTTTTGTAAACTGTTTCATCATCTTCTGACAGTGATGAATTTAAACTTTTCGATGTAATACCATTTTCTTTATTGTATTGCTGGATGTAAGGATTGTTTTGAGTTTGCGACGCATGGACTTCAGTATTAAGTGCATTATTCTCGTTAGATGCGTAAGAGACTGGAATGATAGACGATGATACAGAAACAAGTGCGATCAACCCTGCTATACCTTTTTTTTACTCAAAATACATCATCCTCCTTGAAAAATTTTTACAAACAAAGTTTAATTAAACCATATATTTATTTTTTTGATCAACATTAATTTGGAATAAATACTATATTATGGAATTTTGATATTGTTACTTAAATGTATTATTTTGAAAATAAACGAAAAGGAGGGAAAACATATAGTTAAATTCAAAAGAAAAAAAACTATTATACTTAGTATTATTTTATTCATTATTTTAGTACTCCATGTGACGGGCCCAATTCAACGTGTAACCGCACAGTTAACTTTATCAATTTATATAACTATGAAGTATAACGAAATGGGATTAAAATATAAAAAAATAGAATATTCCTCACAATTTGGTGATTATATTGTTTCATACGAATCTAAAGAAGGTATTGTGTATAATTTCATGGTGACTCCAAAGTTTATGCCAGTTATTATTACGTTTGACCCTATTCATCCAGATGTATAGAAGGTATGACCATCAAGTTCTACAGCAAGTCAAAGCGATTTTGATTTCGTGGAACAATGCAAAAAACGGCTCTTGTCCGCATCTTTGCGGCAAGGAGCGATCTTTATTTTTCTCCGGATTTCTCCAAATAGTTTATACAGATGTCCCCCGTTTATGAGGGAAGGAGGGGCGACGAGCTGCCGGCATGTACGGTGAAAATGGAAGGAGGAATCCACCCGACGGGCGTCTTTAACTCAAAATTATATAAAGATAAAAAAGGGGAAGTTCGTATTATAGAGTTTACCCAAAATATCAATGGTCACTAATATGATAATTTACTCTGTCGACCGCTCGCAAGCATAACCCGATTTACCCCCTGTATCGTACGAAAAAACCACAATCTGAGGGTGTTTTTTTATTTTTTAGTCGAAAAAAAGGGATATCTCTCGCCTGTCGTAATTAGTAGAAGGATTATTTGAAGCGAGCGGAAGCTGGACAAGCAGAGCGATGCCAGCTATACTAATACCTAGAATTACGATACATAGATTTACGATGCTTAAAAATTCGAATGACAGCATAGGCTTGGAAAGGAGGCGCGCCCTGCCATGAAGCTCAGCAAGGAGCTGCTGAAAGGAAGCACCGGGACGATGATTCTTACGCTGCTCGGGCGGCGCAATATGTACGGGTACGAGCTGATCAAGGAGCTGGAGAAGAGCTCGGGCGGAATATTTTCGCTGAAGGAAGGGACGCTGTATCCGATTCTGCACGGCATGGAGGCGGAGCGCTGGGTCGAGGCGTACTGGGAAGAGGCGCAAGGACGGCAGCGCAAATACTACCGCATCACCGAGGCCGGCAAGCGGCATCTTCAGGAGAAAACGGCGGAGTGGAAGCAGTTCCGCGACGCGGTCGATCTCGTTTTGGGGGAGGGAAAAGCATGATCCGCGAGCACGAGAACGTGCGGGATTATTTGAGCAGCGTTTGCTCGCAGATACGGGCAAGGGAGCTGCATAAGGACATCCGGCGGGAGCTGGAAAGCCACTTGGAGGAGCTGGTACTCGACAAGGAAGCGGAAGGCGCGAGCCGGGAGGAAGCGGTCGCCTGGGCGATCCGACAGATGGGCGACCCGGTAGCGGTCGGCAGGGAATTGCATCGCATTCACAAGCCGCGGATACATTGGGGCTTGCTGCTCGGTTTGATCGCGTTTCTGGGGCTTGGCGTCTTCGCGATGTACAGCATCGAGTCCAGCTATGCGGCGATGCACCCTAATGTGTATGGCGATTATTTCTCAACTCGTAAATTGCGATTCATTGCACTAGGATTGCCGGTTTTGCTGGTATTTTATTTTATGGATTACCGGAAGCTGAAGGCCTGGTCGCTCTTTATGTATGGTGCAGCTGCCTTCGGCATGATTTACGTAATACTGTTCGGAAACCAGGTGAACGGGGCGAGAAGTTATCTGTCTATTTGGAGATTTTCAATAGATTTGACAACCGTTACTTCTTATTTATTCATCGCTGCGGCGGCTGGCTTGCTTCTCGATTGGCGGGGGCAGAAGCGTCATTTTTGGCTGAAATCGATGCTTGCTTTTGTTATCGTACCGGTCATGTTCTATATTATGGTGCCTTCGTTACCGACGCTTCTATTTTATCTGGTAAGCTACGGGATATTATGTGGGGTCGTTACCCGTAAATGGTGGCTTGCGCTGCTGCAAACAGGAGGAACACTGCTTCTTCTGGGTGGAGCGTTCTTGATCCGGTATTACTTGAGTCAGCGAGTGTTAGCCTTTCTTAATCCCGACAGAGATCCTTCGGGTGCGGGGTATATGTATATCCAAATGAAAGAGGCTCTGAGCAGCGCCGGCTGGTGGGGCCACGGATTCGGGGCGGTCAATCCGAAGCTGCCCTATGTACATAGTGAACTGATTTTCACTTATCTTGTCTACAGCTTCGGTTGGGGCGTCGGTATTGCGGTTGCAGTCGCCGCCGTATATTTCGTAGCCCGGCTGCTCCATTCGATGGGTCAGGTCCGCGAGACATACGGCAAAATGCTGATCGTGGCCGCCACTTCCATCATCGGGGCGCAATTCGGCTACTGCATCGGCATGTCGCTAGGCCTGCTGCCGATTACCTCGGTTGTCCTTCCGTTTGTCAGCTATGGCGGCACCCATACGCTGGTCGAGATGGCCGTCGTCGGCCTCGTTCTCGGCGTTTACCGGCGGAAGGACATGATCCGCCTCGGCAGGACCTTTTGACGGCAAAAAAGACGCCAGTCGCACCCCGCACAGCGGGACGATGGCGTCTTTTCGCATATCTAAGCGGCTACGTCCCGCTTGCCGAAGATGAAGAACGACAGCGCCATAAACAGCGCAAAATAAGCGAGCAGCATCGTAACGGAGAAGCCGAGGGTCATCCCTTCGATCAGCGGATTCCCTCTCAGATATTGCGTCAGATCAAGGTGGGCGAACAGCACATACTTGACCCATGGGTATTCGCGAAGCCCGTGCACGATGCTCGTTCCGACAAAGAGCAGGGCAATGGAGCCACCGATGGCGAAGGAGCTCGACCGGAACACGGTGGAGATCATAAACCCGAACGTCGCCATCATCACGAGGGAAACGCTGTTCAGCGCATACGTTTGAAGCAGGGAACCGACCATGCTATGCTCGACAACGATGCCGTCTCTTACGTCGAGACCGGGCTGATGAAGCGCGCCGAGTCCGTAGAAGCCGATGCCGAGAAGCCAGCTTGCGGCGAAAACGGTAACCATAAGAAATAAAGCAAATCCGAGGGAGGCGATATATTTGCTCAGCAGTACCTTCCACCGTTTGGCCGGCCGGATCAGGATGAGCTTGATCGTACCTCCCGAAAACTCCCCGGCGACGTTGTCTGCCGCGACGACGATTGTGAAGATCGTGATCAGCGTGATCAAGCTTGTTCCCAGCGTGACGGGAGTCCACAGGCTGCGTTCGTTGACGGGAATGTTGTGCTCGATGGCATACCGGTCGCGGAGAATGCTTTCCTGAAGACGCTGCTTCTGTCCTTCCCCCATCCGCGCGTCGCTCATCATCTGCTCTGTCTGCTGAATGTTTGCTGCGAGCCGGGTTTTCCAGTCCCGTTGATCAAGCGGCTTATCCATAAATTGGACGGTGGACAGGAGCGTCATAAATACGATCAAGCTCGCGGCCATCACCCAGGTTCGCCATCGGCGGAAAATTTTCATCGATTCGTTCTGCACCAAAGGCATCAGCCTAAGCATGCCGCTCCCCTCCCGTCAACTCCAAAAATTGTTCTTCCAACGTCCGGCCCGAACTGCGGATGCCGTAAACTTCGATGCCGGCTTGCACCAGCGTGCGCACAGCGGAAGGGATGCCCCGTCTAGCGAGCCTGCCTTCGACGGCGCCTTCGGGCGTCCCACCGGGTTCCGGACCGGTACACTGGAAGGCTGCCTCTGGATACGAAGAGGCGAGCAGCAACTGCGCGCTTGCCGGTTCGTTTACCTCGAAGACGACGCGGAGCTTGGCGTCCGAGGGCCCGGCGGCCAGCTCCCGTACCGGACGAACGTCGATCAACTCGCCTTGGCGGATGATGGCGACCCGGTCGCACATGAGCTCCATCTCGGACAGCAGGTGGCTGGAAACGATAATCGCCAGTCCTTCCGTCCGGGCCAGCTGCCGCAAATAATCGCGCAGCTCCCGAATACCGGCAGGGTCCAGGCCGTTGGTCGGCTCGTCGAGGATCAGTACCTTCGGACGGTGCAGCAGCGCTTGCGCGACGCCCAGCCTTTGGCGCATCCCGAGAGAGTAGGTGCGGACCTTATCGCGAATCCGCTCCTTCAAGCCGACCAGCTCGGTGACCTCGTCGATTCTGGCTTTCGTCACGCCCTCGTGCATCCTCGCAAAATGCAGCAAATTGTGGTAGCCGGACAAATACTTGTACATCTCCGGATTTTCGACAATAGCCCCGACGCGCTTCATGGCGTCTTCAAACTGCCGCTTGACGCTGAGGCCGTCGATCAGCACTTCCCCGCCCGACATACCGATGAGACCGACGATCATGCGGATGGTCGTCGTTTTCCCTGCGCCGTTCGGGCCGAGAAGACCGAATATTTCGCCGGCCCGCACCTCCAGATCGAGCCGGTTGACGATCGCCTTTCCCCGGATCGTTTTCGTAAGCCCGCGAATCTGCACTACGGGCGGCTGGTTCCTCCATGCCCCGGAACCCGTTTGTTCCATCGGGCGCTTTTTTTCTATAGCATGCTCTGCCTGCCTGTTCAAACCATATCCCCTCCGTACGATATCCTTCCGATCGAACCCCAGTATAGCCGGGACATCTTAATAATGAGCGGAGGAAATTCTTAACAACATCTTAAATTCAGGAACACTGGCAAAAGGGGGGCGCAACGACGAAGAGGACCGGAGCGGCCCCCGGTCCTTACCAAGCTATATCATGATTAATTGTATACATGTATCGGAATCAGAGCGGCTGCACATGCTGGTAGGTCACAATCAGAGCGAACGTGAGCAGCAGACTTAAGAGCGCATACTTCAGTTGCTTCAGTGTGAAATTCATGAGCTTCCCTCCCTTTCCTAGCCTGTGAGATTCATTGTAGCGCAGGACAATAGGTCTTGGTGTTAAGATTTTGTAACGGCGCGTCTAGCGGTCCCTTAGCCATCGGGCCGTAGATAGTCGTCATTACCCGTCCGATTGTCTGTCTGAATCATAAGGCAAGGTGAATAGTTAAGTAATTTAATTATCAGCTATTCATCATCCAATTGCAATTGAAGTAAATGGAAGAAAAGGAGACGATAGCATTGTAGACGAGAGAGAAGGAGAGAGGGAGCATGGGCTCGAGAATCATGCATTACTGCATAGGCCATCGGATTGCACAAAAGCTTTCCATCGAAGACCACAGCGATTTTTTGCTTGGCGGGCTTGCGCCGGACGGTCTTCATGAAATGAACCATACCAAAGAGGTTACCCACTTTGTCGAAAGGGAGCCAACGGGGAGACGTCGCATTAATTACCTGAGGTTTGTTGAAAAGTACAAAGAGCGGATACGGGAGCCTTTTTACTTGGGCTATTTATGTCATTTGATTGCGGATGAAGTGTGGTCGGCGGATATGTATTTTCAAAAAGTGCGGTCATTGTCGGCAGAGGAACGGAGCGAGGTGCGGAACATGAGCTACAGAGACTTTCGGAGACTTAACGGTGTCATTATTGCGCGATATGGGCTGCAGCGGAACCCGCATCCGATTCCCGAAGTGATCATGGACGAAATCAGTGCGGAATCCGTTGCGTCATTGCTGGACGATTTGGATAAAGATTTCGATTATGACGAAACGGCGGCGCATGAGCCACTGGAGTTTCTGCGGCACGACGAGGTTTTTCACTATATCGAAGCATCGGTCAACCGGTGTATGGCCTTCCTGCTGAAGCACGTGATGGAGCCCCAAATTGGCGAGCTTCGGCCGGCCGCTAGCCCGAATCCCGCGGCAGACTGTTCCGGCTGCGGAAAGCTGTCGGACTAATCCCATAAAAGGAGGCAAACTGCTTGGAAAAATAATGGATCGAATCGTAGCCGAGGTTGTCCGAAATGGATGTGACCGACTGCCGGCTTTCCAGCAGCAAATTGGCCGCTTTTTTCATTTTCATCCGAAGCAGGTAATCCTTCGGGGTCATGCCGGTTTCCTGCTTGAACAGCTTATAAAAGTAGGACTTTTTCAGCCGGCATTTGCGGCACCAATCTTCGAACGAGTAGCGGCGCTCCGGATGGCGCTCCATCTCCTCCATAATTTGCAGGATACGGTAATCGTTCGGTGCGGCGCTTTTGATGCTGTTGTACCAGCGCAGCAGAAACGCGCGCATCAGCGATCCCGTGATCGCTTCCGCATAAAAAGGGGCGTCCTCCGATCTGGCGATTTGCACAAACAGTTCAATCAGGTGCGGGTGGGGGCTCAGCGACATTTTGGTCGGAAACTTGTCCAGTTCGGGGCAGGCTTCCTGCCGAGTCAACATCGACCGGTTGGGCGGATCGGGATAAAAGGCAAAGCGCGGCTCCGGAACCGGATGCCGCCCCCATAAATCGCAGTAAATGTTATAGGAATCGAGCGGAAAGCCGGGCTTATGATGAAACGAATGCACCTGTCCCGGGCGGATGAAGATCAGGGTGCCTTTTTCCACGGAATACATGATGTTGTCCACGATGACATCTCCGCGGCCGTCCAGAAACAGGTGATAAGCGAACGTATAGCCGACTCTTGTTCCTTCATGCTCGCCGCCGTTATACGTATAAGGAGCCGCCGAACGCACAAACGGAGCGATGTCTGCCAAATCCTTCATCTCGGGTTCCTCCGGGCGTCAGGTTCTCGCGAATAGCGGAATTTTGTACAAATCGATGGAAGGCCTTTCAAATACATTCCCAACGTCCTAATGATACAATAACCCCGACAAAAGAAAAAGCGCAGGAGGCTGGAAGGCGATGGAACACGCCGACTAGACCACCCGATGAATAAAGCCGCACAGCGGCTTAACTCACCTATACCAAGAAAGCGAGGTCGCCAAACGATGCGATTCCGACAAGTACACTTAGATTTCCACACCTCTGAAATGATCCCGCATATCGGGCGGAAGTTCTCCAAGCCGCAGTTCCAGGAAATGCTCAAGCGGGGGCACGTCGACTCGATTACCGTGTTCGCAAAATGCCACCACGGCTGGGCGTATTTTCCTTCCGAGACGAACGAGATTCACCCGCATCTCGACTTCGACCTGCTCGGCGCGCAGATCGAAGCGGCGCACGAGATCGGCGTGAAGACGCCAGTCTACTTGTCGGTCGGCTTCGACGAGAAGCTGGCGCGCGTCCATCCCGAGTGGCTGATGCGGGACGAGAACGACCAGACGAACTGGGTCAAAGGGTTCATGACGCCGGGGTATCACCAGTTTTGCTTGAATTCGCCTTATCTCGATCTGATGATCGGCCAGGTGGAGGAGGTCGTACGCAAGTACGATGCCGACGGGATTTTCCTCGACATCGTCGGCGTCCGCACCTGCTACTGTCATACCTGCGTAGCCATGCTGCGTCGGGAAGGAAAAGACCCCCGTGAGAAGCGGCACGTTGTCGAGCAAGGCGAGCGGATTTATGCGAATTACACGCAGCGGATTCGCGAAGCGATCCATGCGATCAAGCCGGAGATGCCGATATTCCATAACGCGGGGCATATCTCGCAGGGACGCCGGGACTTGGCGGCGATGAATACGCATTTGGAGCTGGAATCGCTGCCGACCGGCGGCTGGGGCTACGATCATTTCCCGCTGTCGGCACGCTACGTGCAGCTCCTCGGGATGGATTTCCTCGGCATGACCGGCAAATTCCACACGTTCTGGGGCGAATTCGGCGGCTACAAGCATCCGAATGCGCTGCGCTACGAAACGGCGCTCAGCTTGGCGAACGGGGCTCGCTGCTCCATCGGCGATCAATTGCATCCCGAAGGGCTGATGGACCCGGCCACTTACGAGCTGATCGGCCAAGCGTATGCCGAGGTCGAGCGGAAGGAAGCGTGGTGCGCGGACACGACGGCGATCGCGGATATCGGGCTGCTGTCCGTCGAATCGGTCGGCGTGGACAAGATGGGCGGCGCAATGTTCACGGGCAATTCCGATGCCGGGGCGGTACGGATGCTGCTAGAAGGCAAATTTTTGTTCGACGTGATCGATCCGGACGCTGATTTCGACCAATACAAAGTCATTATACTGCCGGATTACGTGCTGATCTCGGACCGGCTGCGCGTGAAGCTGGAGCAATTTCTCCGGCAGGGCGGGAAGCTGCTCGCTTCGGGCAAGTCCGGCCTGGATGCGGAGGAGCGCGATTTCGCCATCGATTTCGGCGTGCGGCGGGTCGGCGAGAATCCGTTCAAGCCGGATTATTTCCGCCCGAAGTTTCCGCTGCGCAGCCTTGGCGAAGCGTCGTTCGTCATGTACGCTGCGGGGCAGAAGATCGCATTGGACGGCGGAACCGAGCTGGGGCGGCGCGAAGATCCTTATTTTAACCGGGAAGTATTTACGTTCTCGTCGCATCAGCATACGCCCAGCTCGATGAACGACGGCGGCCCGGGAATGGTGGAAGGCGCCAGCGGCATTTACATCGCTTGGAGCGTCTTCGAGGACTATGCGACGAAGGGCAGCCTGTTCCTGAAAGAAATCGTGCTCTACGCGCTGGACCGGCTGCTGCCGGACAAGACGCTGACAACGAGCCTGCCCGCCCAGGGGATCGTTACGCTGCAGGAGCAGCAGGTCGAGCGCCGTCTCGTGAACCATCTGCTGTACGCGGTGCCGGTCAAGCGCGGGGACGGCGTCGAGATCATCGAGGACATCGTTCCGCTTTATAACGTCGATGTGAAGCTGCGTTTGCCGGGACGGCGGGTGAAGGGCGTGTATCTGGCCCCGCAAGGGACGCCGCTCGATTACAGACCGGGCGCCGAAGGCATCGAGTATACGCTGCCCGAGCTCGAATGCCATCAGATGGTCGTCATCGATCTGCAAGACTAAGACAACTTCAAGGTTTTACCAATTCCGGAGGTGTTCCAATGCACCTCCGTTTTGTCCTATAATGAAACTCTGATAGCGCTTACTGCGGAAGAGGTGACGGGGCTTGCTGACAGCTATGAAAAACCGCGTACTGGACTATTATTACTCGCTTTCCGTCAATAAAAAGATCACGCGCTCGTTTATGACCGTCCTGTCCTTGCTGCTGATTTTGCTGTCCGTCTTTACGTACCGCGTCTCGTCCGCCATACTGATCGACAAGGCCATCGAGAACACGGAACAAAATTTGCGGCTGGTCTCGGAGAAGCTGGAGATCATCCTCGACAATTCGGAAAACTACTCCAAAATCGCGATTACGAACAACAGCGTGCAGCGCTACCTGAGCGCCTCGCCTACCTCCGACCCGCTGGAAAATTACAACCGTTCGGTTGAGGTTTCGAACGCTCTCGCCGATATCGTCGATTCCAAGACGTTCGTCGACGCTATGCTCATCTACGACCGCAACGGCAACCTGTACGATTCCGGCGGGCTCAAGAACGTCCGGAACGTCAACGACGAATATGTCCGGGCCTTCTCGGGTTCCGTTTACGGCCCCGTATGGAAGGATACGACTAAAAGCAACTATGAGAAGGAAGGGGGAGCTCACCCTGTCGTCTCGCTCCTTCAGAAATTCAACACCGCCAAGGACGGGAGTCCTCTTGGAGTGATCCAGCTTTCCATCGACGAGCGGTACATTGCCGATCAATTCGCCCATATCAATATCGGGCATAGCGGCGAAATTTTTATCGTCAACAAGCAGGGCACGATCGCTTCGCACAGCGACAAAAGCCAGCTTTACGCCTCCATCGGACAGGAGCCTTATTATTCCTGGGTGATCGGGCATGAGGGCGGCCGGACGTTCAGCTTGAACGGCGAGGACAATCTGGTCGTTGCCCGCACCTATCCGCGCTTGAACTGGATTATTGTCGGAATCGTGCCGATTAAGGAAATTACCCGAGATAACCAGATTTTGATGGAAAAAACCTTTTATTTAAGCCTCATTTTCGTCATTTCGGCCATCCTCTTGACCATTCTTATCGCCAGATCGATTACGAGGTCGCTGAATCAGATCAAAAGAACGGTCAAAAGCGTGCAGGAGGGCAACCTCGACGTCTGGCTCGAGCTGAAGGAGCGCGACGAGATCGGCGCTTTGGCCAGAGAGTTTAACAAAATGGTCGTCCGCACCAAAACGCTCATGGAAAACATGGTGGAAGAGCAGAAGAAGAAAAAAGAGTACGAGCTCGCCGTCATGCAGTCGCAAATTAATCCGCACTTTTTGTACAACACGCTGGAGAGCATCTGCGCGCTTGCCGATTTGAAGCGGAATGCGGACATCGTGAACATTGTGAACCAGTTGGCGCTGTTTTACCGGGGCGTGCTCAGCAAGGGCAGCCATATCATCTCCATGGAAGATGAAATTATCATTACGCAAACGTATTTGGAAATCTTGAAGGTGCGCTACGGCGACCGGCTCGATTCCCGGTTCGAGATTGACGACAACGTGTACAAGTACTCGACGATCAAGCTGCTGCTGCAGCCGATTGTGGAAAATTCGATCAATCACGGGCTTCGAAATAAAAGGGGAAAAGGACTGATCCGCATCCAAGCGCATGTTCTGGACGGCAAGGTGCGAATCGAGGTGAGCGACAACGGCACAGGCATTGCGCCGCAGCGGCTGCGGCAAATTTTGAAGTCGGACCCCGGGCATTACCGGACAAAAAGCTTCGGGCTGAAGAGCACCGACGAGCGAATCAAGCTTTATTTCGGTCCCGAGTACGGGCTGGAGATCGACAGCGTGCCCGGGGAAGGAACGACCGTCCGCATAACACTGCCGGCGATCGAGAACGGGGGGATACCGCATGATTCAAGCGATGATCGTCGATGACGAATATTTGATCCGGGAACGGCTGAAGGTCGGCGTCGACTGGCAGGAGCTCGGTTTCGAGATCGCCGGGGAGGCCGAGAACGGGGAGGAGGCGCTGCTGCTGCTTGAGCATGCGCCGATCCGGCTGGCGATCGTCGACATTAACATGCCGATCGTGGACGGCTTGGCGTTCGCAAAGGCGGCGCAGCACCGGTTTCCCGAGCTTCGCATCATCATCCTTACCGGCTACGGGAGCTTCGACTATGCAAGAACGGCTTTGCAGGCAGGCGTGTCCGATTACTTGCTGAAGCCGGTCAACATGGAGGAGCTGACGCAGGTGTTAACCGCGATGTCGGCCAAAATCCGGGAGGACATGGCGCGGCATTCGCAGCAGGAGGATTTCAGGCAGAGCGTCCGGGAAAGCAACACGATTTTGCGCCGGACCTTCATCCAGAGCCTTCTGGATGGCACCGGACCCAGCGGACCCGAACACAGCTCGGACAAATGGCGGCAGTTTTGCCCGAATCTGCGGGACGATGCGCTGCTTGTCATGGTGTTCTCGATTGACAAATCTCCGGGAGACGGGAAGGAGCAGCCGCCATGGAAGCGGTTCGCCGTATTCAACATCGTCGGCGAGCTGTTCGGCGGGCTTCGGGCGTGTGAGCTGACGCTGGATGACGACGACCGGACGGTGCTGCTGGTGCATCCGCATGATGGCGGCAGCCGGGAGAAGGAGTGGCTGGAGCGGCGGGGAGCGGAAGCGGTGGAAGCGGTACGACGGTTCTTGAAGTTTACCGTGACGGCCGGCATCGGCCATATTGCGCAAGGCCCCGGCGGCATTCCACAGTCGTATAAGGAGGCGGTTCTGGCGTGCAAGCATCGTACTGTCCTCGGCGGCGACCGGGTGATCCCGTTCGAGCGCTTGCCGAAGCCCGCGTTGAAAGCGGACCTGTCCTTTATCCGGGAGACGCTGATGGTCCAGCTCAGGCTGGGCAACAAGGCGGCGGTGGAGCACGAGCTGCGCCAGTGGCTGGAGGGGATCGTGCGGCAAAAGCTGTCGTTGGATACGCTATACATGACCGTCTACGAGCTGGTTGCGACGCTGAATCTGTACGCCGCCGAAAGCAAGCTGGACATGACGTTTTATGGGGGCGACACGTTTAATCCGGTGCGGCTGGTAGACGAGCTGGAGCGGATGGAGGAGATTGCAGATTGGGCGGCGGCGCTGTTCGGCCGGGTGCTGGAACAGACGCACAGCTTGAAGCAGTCGACGCCGGCCAAGCTCGTGGATAAGGCCAAGCAGTTTATCGACGGGCAATATGCCGACCCGGACCTCGACTTGAACGCGATTGCCAAAAGCATTTTCGTTCATCCGAGCTATTTGAGCCGTATTTTCAAGAACGAAACCGGTTATTCCGTCGTGGAGTACATGACGAGGCGGCGGCTCAACAAGGCCAAGGAAATGATGGAGAACGGGTGCAAAAATTTGCTGTTTGTCTCCGAATCCGTCGGCTACAAAGACCCTCATTACTTCAGCAAATGCTTTAAAAAGCATTTCAGCGTGCCGCCTTCCCGGTTTACCGGGAGCGATTCCCGCGAATGATTTTGTCGAAGACGGCCCCGCTAATGCCGCTGTGCGAACGGGTGCGGTCTTTTTTTGCATGGAATGTTCGCGGAATGTTAAAAATATTCCCGGTGGCGTAAAGATATTGCATTCATGCGGCGAGCGGCGCCCTTTATAATGACACTATGTCGAACAGACAAACAGCAGTTGAGATCAAAACATAAAATGGGGAGGTTGCTTAACACATGAAAAAAAGAGCGCTTACACTGGGGCTGGCATCGCTGTTCGCCGCTTCAAGCCTGCTAGCCGGCTGTGGTTCGAATGACGCCGCCCAAGGCAATACCGGCACCAAGGCCGACGGCAAAAGCGGCGACAAAGTCAGCATCCGCATCTTGACGCGTATTTCCGGTACCGATCCGAAGTCCGTGGCGTTCCAGAACCTGCTCAAGCAATTTATGGAGAAGAACCCGGATATTACGGTAGTCGACGAATCGTTGAACGACGAGGCGGCCTTCAACAATAAATTCAAAACGGCCGTGGCGACGGGTAGCGTCCCGGAAATTTGGATGAACTACGGCGGAGTGGCATTTAAAGACTACGCGAAAAACATCGCAATGGACCTCGATCCCGTCCTGAAAGAAGACAAAGCGTGGGCCGACTCGTTCCTGCCGCTGTTCGACACATGGAAATACAAAGACCTGCCGGGAACGTACGGCGTACCGAACGAGTTCTACAGCGTCGCGATCTACTATAACAAAGAGCTGTTCCAAAAAGTCGGCGCCGAGCCGCCGAAAACGATCGAGGACTTCGAGGCGGTCGCCGACAAATTCAAAGCGATCGATGTTGTGCCGATGGCGATGGCCGACAAAGACAACTTCCGCGGAGGCCACTTGCTGACGAATCTGGCGCTGAAAAAATACGGCTTCCAGAAAACGGAAGACTTAATGAGCGGCAAAGCGAAGTGGAACGATCCCGATATGGTTTCCTTGCTGCAAACGATGAAAAACTGGCAGGATAAAGGCATTTTCGGCAAAAACATGGTCACGACCGACGGCAACGCGATTACGAGCATGTTCCTCGGCGGCAAGAGTGCGATGATGTTCGAGGGCGTCTGGGCCATTTCCTCCATCGCCGCTTCTCCGATCGCCGACAAAATCGGGGTCATTCCGTTCCCGGGCTACAAAGACAAGCCGGAATTCAAGGACAACTGGTTCGGCGGTGCAGGGGGTTACTCCGTCTCCAAGGATGTCACAGGTGCGAAAAAAGACGCTACGATCAAGCTGCTGAAGTTCCTGACCTCCGTCGATGCATTCAAGTATTTCCTCACGGAAACGAAGGGCGGCGTCTATCCGGTCAAAATGGATTCGGGTTCGGCTCCGGTCGATCCGGTCACCGCAGAGTACGTTAAGGCGCAAAGCACCGCCAAAGACTTCAAAGGCGAGATCGAGGAGTACAGCCCGATCATGCAGCTGCAGGACAAGGTGCGCAACGAAGTCCAAGGCATGTTCGCCGGCAACCCTCCGCAAAAGACGGCGGATACGATTCAGAGCTTTGTCGATTCGAACAAGAAGTAGGCGGTGGAAAACCAGCTTCGTATTGTAGGTTAATTCTCCGTCATAGACCGGTGGGGTATATCCCTCCAGCCGCTCTTGAACCCCGCGAAAGTTTTGATTAAAAGTAGAGGTGTTTTCGCGGGGTTCAAAGGCGGACGTTGCACTCTTCCGGGATATACCCCACCTACTATTATTGGAGAATTGCTGAACTATAAAAGCTAGTTTTCCTCGCGGAAAAGTAAAGTAATTATGAAAAGCCAGCTTTCCGAATGGAAAGCTTCAGGCTATTTCAGTGAAGATTATAGTTTTCCCTTCAGGAAAACTTAGGCTTGATAAGGTCTATGCAAACGAAGATGCATGGAGGGTGGAGTATCCACTGGAGGAGTGATAGCGTTCGCCTTTGTCCACGGGAAATATCCGCTGAAAGCGGAGTTCAATAAAAATTTCCTGTGGACAAGAGCGACCGGAAGTGGATACTCCACCTTAGCCAGCATCATGCTTACGAAGCAGTACTTGAAGGAGGGGAACAACATGGTCGGCCGAAAGCCTTATTTGATCGCAGCCGTTTTTTTGCTGCCGGCGCTCTTGTTATATACGCTGGCGTTCATCGTGCCGATCTTTCAGACGGCTTACATGTCCTTTTTTAGCTGGAACGGCATCAAGAACGTTGCCTTGGAATATGTCGGGCTGCAAAACTACATCGCGATGTTTCAAAAGCCTGAATTTTACCGTTCGCTCAAAAATATCGGCGTGTTTATCCTGGCCTCGTTCGTGCTGATCTTGCCGATCGCTTTCGCGCTAGCGCATATCGTCACCAGCAAGATGAAGGGAAGACGCTTTTTCAAGATTGCCTTTTTCATGCCTTCCGTGCTCCCGCTCACGGCTGTCGGCCTGATGTGGCAGTTTTTGCTCAAAGGGGAGGGCGGCCTCGTCAACATGGTGCTCTCGGCGATCGGCGCAAGCTCGCTGACCCATGATTGGCTCGGCGAACCGGCCATTGCGATCTATGTCGTTGTGGTGGTCAACGCCTGGATTTACTGCGGGCTGAACATGATCATTTTCGCCAGCGGTATGGTCGCGATTCCGGAGCAATTGTACGAGGCGGCGGCCATGGACGGAGCGGTCGGGTTCAAACGGCTCTGGTACATTACCGTGCCGATGATGAAGGAGACGCTGAAAATTTTCTCGATCCTTGCCGTGACGCAATCGCTTCGCGTGTTCGGGCAAATTTTCGTCATGACCGGCGGAGGACCGAACGGCGCCACGGATGTGCCAACCACGCTGCTCTATTACGAGTCCTTTAAATACAACAACTTCGGGATGGGCAACGCCATCGGCACCTTCATTATCGTGGCGGCACTTTTATCCACGATCATTCTCAACAAGCTGATGAACACGAAGACGATGAAATAAAGGCAGGTGAAATGGAACATGACGCTTCGCTCGTATAAAATTCCGGCATACTTGTTTTCTACGTTTTGCGCGGTAATTTTTATGTATCCGTTATTTTTTTCGGTGATTTCTTCGCTCAAGGACAATCTGGAAATATACAATAACGTCTTTTCGCTGCCTGAGGTATGGCGCTGGAGCAACTACAAGCTCGCTTTTGTCACCGCACACATTGATAAAGCCGTATGGAATTCCTTTATTTACGCGATCGCAGGCACGCTTCTGACCTTGGTCTTGGGAACCATGGCGTCGTTTATCTTGACCCGGATCTCGCTGAGGTGGAACGGCGCTTTATATATTTATTTCATCATGGGGCTGATGATCCCCGTCTATTCTCTCGTCATTCCGATTTCCCGGATGATCGGCTCGTTCAACGGCTTTAACAACTATTTCGTCATGATCGTGCTGTACGCGACATTTCAACTACCGCTTACGATTTTTTTGATTACCGGATTTATGAAAGGAATCAACAAGGAAATCGACGAATCGGCGGTCATGGACGGCTGCGGTCCGGCGACGCTGCTGTTTCGGATCTTGGCGCCTTTGTCCATGCCGGCCATTTCGACGGCGGGAATCCTGGCCTTTTTCGATATTTATAACGATTTGATATGGAACGTTATTATGGTCAATGACCGGAGCATGTTCAACATTTCGATGGCGCTGATGTCCTTCGTAGGGGAACGGGGCAGCTCGCAGATGGGCCCGACGTTCGCAGGCATCATTCTCACGATCATTCCGACCATTGTCATCTATTTGCTGTTTCAGGAAAAGGTGGAGTCCGGTCTGAGCGCGGGAGCCGTGAAGGAGTAACGGAAATAGGCCGGCCTTCTTGGGAAAAGGGCTCCGGCATGATCGGCTGAAAGCCCGGCAGAAGGGCTTTCAGCGCTTTGTGTTTTTAAATTACCCTACTGTACGTTTGAAAAATTTCGCAGCAGCGCGTTCTGCCCCTTGAATTGGACCGGCATCAACCGCTTTTCTCCCGTTTCCGGGTTCAAAATCAACCTTTTCGCATCCTTGAAGGTTCCGGACTTCGGCGCGGAAATAAAGGAAATTTCGTTACGTTCCAGCGCAATCAGGTTCACGTTATTGTGATGCTCGGCAGTCGGCGGGAAAATCGTTTTGACCTTCGCGCTCGCCAGGTCCATATATTCAATCGCCCCGCCTTCCCCGTTGGCCCCGGAATAGCTGATGAAGGCTACATGGCTGCCGTCCGACGTCCAGATGGCTTTCCCGACGGCCGAACGGTCGGAAGGGGAATAGATCATTTTATTTTGACCGCTCGTCAGGTCGTAAAGCCACAGGCTTGAGGCCAGCCATAGCGGAACATTTTCTCCTTTGGCATAATTGCGGTTCAACGTGGCGCTGTACACGATCCGATTCCCGTCGGGGGAAAGGACCGGCGCGGCGAACTCGACCATCAAATACCCTCCGGCGTCGTCGAGCGGAACCGGCTTCCCTCCGTACGATTGAACGATTCGATCCAGTTCGTCTTGGGTCATATAAAATTTCATCCGTTCTTCCCCGTTCTCTTCTTCCGCTCGCTTGACCAGCCGAATTCCGCCCTTGACCAAGGTCTCGACCTTTCCGCTGCCCGTATCCAGCACGCCGATCTCCTGGTCGACATGGGTGGTTTGGTCGCTTTTCACAAACAAGATTCTCCGGTGATCGGGGAACCACGAGATCGTCTTAATTTCGTTCATCGCAGGGAGGTCGTCGAAAAATATGTGCTGTTTGGCGTTCGTCAGGGATTGAACCACCAGATACCTGACCGTCTGCTGCTCGTTCCATTGGGTGTAGGCGGCTTTTGTCCCGTTTGAGCAGATCACCCCGAAATTGTCCGGAGTCACGTTCGGCAGCTTTAACATCGTCTTGCTCTCTGCCTGCTCCGGATGATAAGCGACAAGCTGGCTACCTGTTCCGTCAGCCGTAATGCCCGCAAGCCAGCCTTTATAGTTTTGAGCGCCTTTCAGACCCTGGTAGCTTGTGATCAACAGATGCACGATCCACGAAAGACCGACAATAAGGATTAAAATTAACGCGATGATATGGAAGCGGTTTACCGTTTGCGCAGACCCCATAATTCCACCCCAGCCTGAAAATAATCGTAAACCATTTGCCAAAAAATATTACGGATTCCAGTTTTCCAACGGCACCAAAGTTCTGGAGTAAAACACGCCGTCGCTCGTGTTCCCGTGAAGATCTTTAAACACGGTCTTGTCCAGGTCGGCAATGACCCTCACGTAGCGGCTGCCCGGGCATTGGTTCGGACCGAAATCGCTGCGCTTGATCGTCGACGCCTTGTCCTTATCCACATCCCGAATGGTGAAGTTGATGTTCATTTGGACATCGACCGTATTTTGCCCTGTTGTGCTGGAGCCGTTTCGATAAGGCAGCGCATTTTTTTTCGACGTATTATACCAGGTGGCGCTGCCGTAGCTGAGCAAGTATTTGCTGCCGGAGGAATTTTGCAGCTCGCCGATCGTATGCCGGGCGTACGTGTCCTTCTTGTTGCGGCCGCCGCATTCAAACCGTTTTTTTCCATGGCACACAACACCTCCGACAAAAAGTTCGTTTTGTCATGTCCTGTTGTTATGTATTGAAAGGTGGCCACCCGTTCAATCGCAGAAAAGTTTTAAACCTAAATAATACAATAAATAACTATATTTTCCTTATTCATATCAAGGCTACAGGATGAGACTCCTATTTTCAATAGCTTCGAATAAAATGGTAACTTCGAACTAGCCTGATTCGAAAAAAGATAGCTCTTGTCGTCGCAGTTTGTCGAGGGGAGTATAGTAAAAAATAAATAATCCGGAAGTGTGGACAAATCTCACGTTATATTTAGATAATACAAGCAGGTTCAAAATTGAATATGATAATGTTTTAGAATCAGAAATAGGTAAAATGCTATACAGTATACATTTCAAAGCGTGTATAGAATAAATTATAAGCTTTGTAGAGGAGTATTATGTCTATATATTCACTTGTAGACTTTCAGGTAGTCGACAATATAGAGCACGCAGTTTCTACGAATTAATTTTAGTGGGTTTGAGGTTAAATGAGATCTATATAAAACATTGCTTGGCTACTAATGCCAAAATGGAAAGAATTTGTATCAATATGTTGAGTCAAGATGAGAAGATGATTGGTTTATTTTTCTTTATTCTACATAAAACGTATTCTTTTCATAAAAATCCAATTTCTCAGGAAATATTTAACCTGGAAATATCGGGAGTGTTCTGGGTTGAACCCTCTTATGAAGCGATGGAAATTTGGAGAAAATGGGTGATCTCGAAACCAACAATAAAAAATACATGATCAAGCCTATCTCAGAGACGAAGGTTAGGTTGGTTGGAAGCTAATGCATCGGGATAAAATAAAAGAATCCGAGAGAGAAAAATTACGAAAACTCCAAGAATTATTAATTTCAAATCAAGTAACCTTGGTTTGTGATTAAATTTCACGAGGTGACAGATGAAGCGTGCATTTTATATGAAAACAAGAAAGCGTGTCCCGGGAGATGAAAAAAATAGTTATCTCGACAAAATTGGAGGGCTGCCTACTCATAAGCCGAATGAATTCCCTATTTATATTGACGATGTGAGATATGGATTTCTGATGCAAGTCTATTGCGATAAAGAGAAGTTTCCGAATATTGAAGGAGTTTTATGTTGGCAAATCTATCAACATGTTAGTGAACAAGATAGTCCAATCATTATAGAAGTACCGATTGGTGCAGAATTGAATAGTAATAACGAAGGTACTCCTATTAATCGATTGGAAGAGCGAATCATATATTATGAAGAAGGAATGGAGCCAGACGTATTGGAAGTTGGTATTGGAATATATCCTGAGGAAGAAGAACTAAAGTATTATTCGTCCAAAATAGGTGGTGCTGTTTCAGAAGAATTTATTGACTGTGACTACGAATATATTGGAACAATATTTGAGGATGTTCCGGAAGAATATGAGTTGAACTTTGGTATTGAGGCTTTAAAGTTAGTTAGAAATCGTGATGGGAAAATGGAATTAATATCGTAGAAAATTTAAGAAGAACGATTTTAATAAGTTAATAAGGACTGTTCATATACCTCAAACGAGTAAACAATGGACTAGGAAAAGGAATTGCGTTGGATATTTTTAACGATCATATTATTAGTTTTGAAAGGATAGAAAAATGGATCAAGAACTAAGAATACTAATAAAAAAACTTATTGGCGGTGAAATAACAGATCTAGAATTTTTGGATTTGTTCAACGGAAATATAGAAATAACCAGCTTCTTTGACAAATTGTTAGAAGTTATTTGTAGAGAAAAAAATAAAGATGACCTAGGATTAATATTTTATATAGGATTTTCATTTGATTTGTTTGATGAAAGACATTTGGAAATGTTAAACCAGTTAATTACTGAAGCTTGGCATAAGGCACATGAGGATATTGCTGGCTTGCTTCAATATTTTAAATCAAATTCATCAGTAGAAAGTCTTTATAAAGCAGCAATAACTAAATTTGAGTATCTTCATTACACAAATGCCCTTGTCGTAAAATGTATCTGGGCTCTAGGTGATATTCATACGCCAGAGTCTAAAGAGAAATTAGAACTCTTAAGTAAATCAAAGGAAAAAGAAATTAAAAAGAATGCTTTACACCAATTAAAAAGAATCTCTATAAAAAAGTAGTCTAAAATAATTTACCAAAGTGAACACATTTATGAAATATTCGAAAAAGCGACAAGGTGATTTAGTTACTTGTCGCTTTTTTTACACCCTCAGTTACAATTGTTGGAAGGTTTTCCGATTCAATTCTCGAATAAAAAAGATGTGATAGAACCCCCACAGACAGAGAACCAGCGGAAGTGGGACGAGACTTTTGGAAAACCGAATGAACCGAAATCGAATCAAAAGCCGCCGGAGAAGCCGCCTGAGGGGACGGGTGAAGAGAAGAAAAACATAACTGGTGAAACTAGTAGCACTAAAACCGGTAAGAAGGTCCATAAGCAAAAGGCAGATGAGCGTCGTGCTAGTGGCGATTACGATTTGGTTAATGAACCTTTAAAAGATAAAGATGGAAAAACAATTGAAGTACCAAAAAGAATAGACAAGCAGGGCAGACCTTCGAAGAAAACTCAAAAAGCTATACCCGATGCTGTACAAGGACCACCAAAAGGAAATATCATTGATGATAAGCCACTGGGTAGACCAATTTCTAAAGACAAGCAAGAAATAAGAAGGTTTATTAATGCGTATAAGATCAAGTATGGTGAACCACCTAAACAGATAATAATAGAACGATATGATCCAAAAACAGGAGCTCCAACTTATGATCCTAATGATTTTAAGATCCCATAAAGTATAGGAGGAATTTATGGAGTATCAGGTTTATAACGAAAACAATTATAAGGTCATTGTTACAGATGAACAATTGAATGAAGCTTTTCATAAAAACGGGGTAGAGTTACCTGTTGAGATAATAATTGCTATGGGTGCTTCACACGATACAAAGTATATTCCGAGACTACTTGAAGCTCTCTCTCATCAAACACAACGGATACGAATTGAGGCAATGTATAGTTTGCTAAGTCTAAATGATATTGGCTGTGTCTCTATACTTTCAGAAAAGGAGAAAGCGATCTTAGAGGATGATTTTAACGCTCCGATAAGTGAAAAGGCAATTCTCCAGTCCGTTCTCATACGTCTTGAAAAAGGGCCAAATGGCACTGAAGAAGCATTTTTCAAGGGAGATATCCTTCCTCTTGTTAAGACAGGGTTGTTATATAATTATTCTAGCAACTTAGTTTTAACTATGAATGATGTGCAATTTATCATTAATGCACTGAAAGCGTATGTTCATAAGAGTGAATTCTGGATGGCAAAAATGAAAAAAGATGAATATGAAGATGTGATAATTAAAGGATTAGAGGCACTTTGGACAGCAGCCGAAGATAGTTCCTTGTTAAGGAATTTAGGTCCTGAATACAATGAAAAGTTAGTTGAAGTAGGGACTCACGTGTTGAAAATGAAGATAGATTCTTATGCAAAAGAAATCATTGCAATATTTGCAAAAGCATTGTCACCCGAGTATGCCTATTTAATGTTAGAACCTATTATGAATGGACGCGCAAAGGGTGATGTCAAAAAGGAACTAGAAAAATCAATTCAGATTCTCCGCCAAAATGAAAGGGGAATCGAATAGAAAATGGGTATGGAACATAAAGCTTATTTATTTGATACAAATGGTTTTATGAAAGAATTAAGTGAGACTATCATTACTTCGGGTACTACGAATAATATTAAATTATTGAAGGAGTTTATTTTTAACCATTTGGGAATTGTTAGATCTGTATACACAGGGGAACTGCTAGATAAAGAGTGGGAACAAGAATTAGAAAATGGTGAGGTTCAAGAACTAGCTGATTTTGCTATGACATGTTACTATTCTCCAGATGAAGAACAGGGATTATCTTATTTGTGGGATGCACTGATTGAAGCACTAGTTAAGCTACCTACTAAATTTGATCCTAATTATTATATTCTCGGGCGTCCATTAGAATCAGAAATGTTTATTCTTGATCCAGGAGGAATGGGACTGGGATTTGTATACGCTGAAGACGTACCTAGTATGTATAACGAACTACTCGAATTAAAACGAAACCTAATAAGTAATGGTTTGCCGTCAAATGATTTAGTATATCATGCATCTTTTTCAGAATTAATAGAGGCTTATGACGAACTCGTAATCCTCTATAAAGATGCAACAGAAGCGAAGCGAGGTTTATTAATGACGTTTTAATAGATTTGACAAACTAAATCTCAATTTAATATTTCTAGGGTTACCTGGGTCTGTCAGGGTCTGCCTAAAATTTTGTATAATCAGATTTCAATCCCAGCAACAAAATCGTACAATACAACCAACAAACCAAACACTAAAAAACCTGACAAACACGCTTAGCAACTTTCAAAGGCTTATTCCACTTGAACTATAGAGGAGGAATAAGCCTTTTTGCATGTTCAAAATAACAGGCGAACTTCGGCAAGGAGCTCGTTCTTACTGCCAAGGAGAGCAAGGAAGGCAATATTTTTATCAAGCTGCATGAAGAGGATGGTATTGAGATTCACAGTATGCATCCCATTGTTTTTTCTTCGGAAAAGGATATGGAGATTACGTCAGACACCAAGGTTGAGATCAAGGCCAAAGAAGCGATCTACCTCATGTGCAGCACCAGCAGCATGATTTTGGACGGGGAAGTGGATCTTCAAGCGCAGAAGATTGAGATGGTCGGGCTGACGAAGGCACCTGTGGTTGTGGAGGATTTGCCGCAGGAGGAGGAAGAGGAAGAGCAGGAAGAGGAAGAGTCTGGCTGGGGTGGATTTCTGGATGGCTTGCAGCTTGGACTGGATCTTGTGGGACTCATTCCGGGTCTGGGAGAAATAGCGGACTTAGCGAATGCAGGAATCTCGCTCGCACGAGGAGACTATGCAGGAGCGGCGCTATCTTTGGCGGCGTGTATCCCTTTTGCAGGCTGGGGAGCTACGGGTGCAAAGCTGGGGATGAAGGCTCAAAAGGTTGTCACGAAAGGCAAGAAAGTCGCCAAGGCCACGGAGAATGCGACAAGCGCTACGAAAAAGGCAAAAGCTATCGTGAAGAATAAATCTCCAGGAAATGGCAGGGGAAAAGTGAGAACCGCAGCGCGCAATGCAAAAGAGGACATGAGCGAGCTGGAAGCTGTCCAGAAGATGAAGGATGGCATGCTGGCCAAGGCGATGCAAAAGCCTGCGGTACAGAAATCGATAGAGATTGGAAAAGAAGTTGCTCTGGAAGTGGGCATGGAACTTCTGGACGAGGCAACAGGTGGCGTGGCTTCACTGGCATTTGGAGTCGCAGGATCGCGTAGGGGGAGGAAGACTGGCGGTTCTGCAAGCGGGTCTGGCACGGGTAGATCAGAACCACAAGCAACCCAAAAGGATCGGTCACCCGACAAGGATCAAGCGAATGAACAGAAGTTACGGAAAGTGGCAAATGGAGATTCAGATTATTCCGGGGAAGTTCCGAAAAAAGGGGATACAAATAAGAAGTCGGGAGGAGGAAATGGTCAAGATACGGAGAAACCACCTAGTAAGCCTCCAGAAGGTGAGGGGACGGGAAATTCTACTGATGCATACGGTGGTTATTACCAACGTAAGCAACAAAGAACAGATGATTACAATAATAAAACTGGGAAATGGACACCTGCTAAGAAGACATCTCCACCTAATGGACCTTACCGGACAGACAGAGAAGCAGAAGAAGCAGCAAATATACTAGGTTTTGAAAAGGCCAATGGAGGTAGGGCTAAAGCGGCTGTCTTTTATTCAGAAGAACGAGGAGTTTATATAACAAGAGATATACCGCGGCAGAGCACGGGGAGTACAGATAACAGCGGTGTGTGGAAAATGGCTAATACAATAGAGGAGTTAATGATCAGGCAAACTAGATTGCGAACATATGATAAAAATTTAAATCGAATTGGAGATTAGAGTATGTATTATTGGCAAGTAAGAAAATACCCTCCTTTAAAAGAAGGGGAAGAGAATAAGCCTAAAATACCTACATGGACTTCGATAATTGACATAGGGCGGACTTATAATGGGGTAAGCCTCTCAATGAGCGAGTATTTATCTATTGAGCAAAAATATGTTAAGGCAGTAGAGGTCTATATGAACAGTATTCAAGTTCATGAATTAGAAATTTACTTAATAAGTAAATTAAGAGAAGAACTTTTTACTGAACACATTTTAAAGTATCCGAAGTGCTATTCTCAAGAGATTGTAGATTCTTATTACTCCTTACAGGACGGTTCTCTCCTTACAGGCAAACAAATAGAACATATCGTTAGATTGGGCATGAGAGAGGACGTTGCTTGTCAACTTAGAAATGGAGACAAATTTTTCTTGAACTTTTCCTACGATTATTACATGGATATTGGTAGCTCTATCATATGTGAGGATGCAATAATGGAGATAAGGAATCTAGGTCTATTTATAGACTTGTGGGAATGGCCATATGAAGGGAATGTATGGGAGAACTCTGTTGAATAGTTTGGATTATACCTTGATTGGCTTAATGCCTTTCAAGGTTCTTTCTTGGTGGGGCTATCCAGTGCAGAATGTACCCATCATTCAATTCTAGACGATGCGGTCAATGGGATACAGTGGCCCCGTCAACAATCTAACAGAAAAAGAAGCACTTATTATCGTGCAAGCATACAAAGATAAATACAAGTTTTACGGCCAATTAACCGGTGAAGTAAGATAATACGAACTTATCATTTCAGATGAAACGGCGCAGATGAAGAATGATCTTATGTAGAAATGGTCTAATCCATCAAAAAAGGTATAATTTAAAGTGTTAAAATGCAGTATATGTCTACGCTTCATGTGAAGGTATTGTTTCGAGCAGTTGAAACTACTAAGACCAAGGCAGGTGAATATTATGTTTAATATTAACATTGATACAAATAAATTAGATACGGAGTTAAAAAAATTATCTAGCTGGAAGGATTGGGATAGGATTCAGAAAGAAATATTTCATACTGATGAATGGCCTGAAACATCAATTGATAGATTAGAAGAGGATTTGGAAAGACCAGTTCAAATAATAGAAGGGTGTGAATGGGATTCTACTACTAATTCGTATGATGTTTCCCCAGAAATTATGCATTTATATGAAAAAACAAGATGGAGAGTATTTTCTATACTCGAACCAGAAGCGGATGAGGAAAATAAACAACATCCAGAATTGTACGGCAAACGGTGTATCTTTTGTAGGATTTGGACAAGGGATTTTTCGAAACAAAAATGCCCGAAATGTAGTAATGAGTTACTAAAATTACCACTTAATGAATGGGATTAGGATTAGTTTTTCTTGCCAAACGTTGTAAATCAATTGAAAGCAGTTGATGCTGCGGGTGAGGACTATGATGATTTTGTTGGAATACTGGAAGACTTGGAAACTGGCTGCTTCAAGAAGATGAAAATTATGGGGATAAGACTCAAATTGCAAAAGACATTAGAAGTGCCATGAAATGTGTCTAACTGGATGCGTTTCTGGTGGCAATATGAAAGATATGGATGCTTATGCTGCTGAATATTTAAAGCAATATTGGATGAAAAAGAATAAAGATTAATATTTGCTGATGGGGCACTACTTACTCCAAACTTCGATAAATTTGAATCCTTTTAAATTATTTTCTTCTACTATTTCTTTTATTTCATCTGAGACAAAAGTTTCTGTTCCATAAACACGTTCATTTAGAAAAACTTTAAAAATATTGTGCCCATTAATAACTTCAGGTTTAAAAGCATATTTATCGAAACCGACAATCAGACCCGTAGGAAGTTTTCGAAGCAATACACTTTCATAATCAACCGCTTGAAAAATACTTAATACGTGAAGTACATAATATTTTTCTTCTTTATGTTGAAGCGGAAGAAACTCTACAGAATTAGATAGTTTCGATTCCAGTACTTTCTTAGCCTTTTCACTTATAACCATTGCTTTTGAGTATCCCCAAAAATGAGGGAGGTCACTAAACTCTCCTTCCCCAATCATATAGACTTGAACTTCTCCCCAACTCTTTTGAAGCGGTGTTGAAGACTCAAATTTCCCAAAATATCTTTCCTGATCATCTTCAAAATTAACAAGTTGAAGAGAATTATATCTTTTGACATCACTTTCAATCTTCCATATTCTCACTAATTGCTCTCCTTTTAATTTTACAGTAAGCACCGTTAAGTAATTTGCCTCTTATTACATGTATAGTTTGAACTATGTCAGCCTGATTTTTAAGAACAATTTGTTTGATAAACAATAGCTCTGAATTTGGGATAGCTTGTTGATTGTTCAAGTTCGATCCAATACTTTGAAAATGATGTCCATGATCAGACAAAAAACTCCCAAGAGGAATATGGTTATGCCATGCCTCTTGAGTTTTTTCCTTAGTCGCTGTTCGTATTGTTGGTCTGTTTCTCCGGGCTGCTGCACTCCTTTAACTACTGTAATATTGTAAGATTTTCTGAAAGAAAGAAAAAAATACATTATGCCGGCAATCATCAATAACAAACCTATAAATAATAACATGATATACCTCCTCGTAGAATAAATACCAGCAATATATATCGGCATCCGAAGAGGTTATATTTACCTGTATTTTCTTTGAGTGCCAAGTTGTCGACTGGGAACAAGGTGAGGGTGTTGGTGTCCAAGAGTTATGATGATTTTCTTTCGTTTTTAATTGAGAGGTTTTCAAATAGTTAGGGTGTTATTTACTATTTGGATGTGTCCCCAATGATAGTTTGACTGACCAAAAGGACGGACACCCTAGGCTGGGAGCCATTCGCCGCCTTGAAGATTTGCAACGTGAAGCAGCCGTCCGGCTTGTGCCGCACGGCTTTTCGTGATGAATACATTGAAGCGCCTTTACTTGGAAAATCCAGCGACGATATCCGCTGCTGCCCGTACGAGCTCGGGGTCGACCGTATCCTGCGCGCGGTTCCCGCGGCGCACGCCAGTGCCCATATGTACCTCACGTACGCCGGTATCCCGAATAAACGAGGCCAGCGACTGGAGGTTGAGCCCGCTGCCTGCGAGAATGGCGATCGGATGCGACAGCTCGACGGCCTGCAGCCGGAGAATCTCGTCCCGGGCATCCAGCACGCTCGGCTTGCCGCCGGACGTCAGCACCCGGTGGATTTGCGGATATTGGGCGAGTACGTGCAGCGTGCCTTCCAGATCGTCCGTCTCGTCAATCGCCCGGTGAAAGGTGACCGACAATTCGCCGACCTCGGCCAGCAGCTTCTCAAGCAGCTCCGTATCCACCTTGCGTTCCGGCGTCAAGCAGCCGGTTACGATTCCGGCGGCGCCGAGACGCCGTACCGTCCGAATATCCGTCAGCATCGTTTCGAGGTCCCATTCGTCGTAACAGAACGAATTGCTGTGCGGGCGAATCATGACATTGACGGGAATGCTGACCGAAGCGACAACCTGTTCGATGAGTCCATAGCTTGGAGTTACGCCGCCTTCGCAGATGCCGGAAATGAGCTCGATTCGTCCCGCTCCGTTTTTTTCGGCAATAATAGCATCGGCCACGCTCGTGGCAATGACTTCCAAGATCATGTTGACAAGCTCCTTTTATATAAATTGGGAAATATGCGGACTTGAAAAACAAGCGCGAATCAATCGGAACCATCGCGGGCTTTCATACGCCTAAGCTCCTTTAAGGAATAGAAGGTGCCTCTCCAATATATCCCGCCTTGCTTCAGGGTCAGCCAGACCGAGCGGGTGACGATATAGCATAACAGAACGACGCTCAGAGGCATCAGCAGCGCCTCGGATCCGCCTTCTCCGGTGATCGAGCGGATCAGCAGAAAATAGACGGCGAGCATCAGCGCGACCGATAGAGCGAAGCCCCAGGCCGCCGGGCCGGACAGAAGCAGCATGCCCGCCCAAGGGAACAGGAACAGCGCAAGCTGACCCAGCACGCCGAGAGCCGCGAAGCTTAAACGATAGCCGAAGCCCGAAAACAAGTTTTTCTCCAGACCGCGAATGGCCTCCCCGAGGCTTGTATACCATTCGACGGCAATATGCTCCGTGCCGGAGGCGAGCCGCTGCCGGAGCCGGGCTTCCTTGACCTTCCGGCCGAGCTGAAGATCGTCGTCCGGCCGCAGCGCGATGGCTTGGTGCGTGCCGATCCGCTCATACGCCTGTCTTGTGATCAGATTGAAGGCGCCGATCCCCATCCCGTGCCGGTTCTGGAAGTCGTCGTTCCCCCGCCAAGGGCGGATGTAAAGACTGAGCGTAAAAAAGAAAAATTGCACGAACGTCCGAAGCCATAAGCCTCGTACAAGCATCCGAGGGGCCAGCGTCACGTGATCCGCCTGCTGCTCCTGCAGGAAGCGGACCGCATCCTCAACCGTTTGCGGCTCGAACTGCACGTCGGCGTCCGTGAATAGCAAATATTTGCCCCGCGCCTGCAAATAGCCTTGATACAGCGCATGATTTTTGCCAAGCCAGCCGGATGGCAGCGACGTAATGTGAATGACCCGCAGCGGCACCGCGATGCCGGCCCGTCCCTCGGACCACCGCCGCAGCTCATCCAGCTTGCGTCCGGTCGTATCCTGCGACCGGTCGTTCACGGCGATGATTTCGATCCGGGGGTACGTTTGCCCGAGCAGATGCTTCACCGTTTCGACGATGGACGATTCCTCTTCTTTCGCCGCGATAATAATCGAGACGAGGGGCGCTTCGGACTCTTTGCCGTCCTGAGAAGTTCTGCCCGTTTTCCACCCCGCTTGTCCCGGCTCCGGGCGGGGAAGCTTCAGCATCCATTGCCGCGCCCGCAGCGTGTCCCACAGCATGAACAGCCAGTAGGCAAGCGCCGCCAGCGCCCATATGTCCATGACCCCCATCGGGTTGATCCCTGCCTTCCGCCGGTTCTGAGCTGTACTTGCACTCATCTTGCTTTGTCCGAATTATAGCATGTCTCGCGCGGTAGGAACAAATATTGAAAGCGGTATTCCTATGCAGTATGCTACTATATAAACAACAACGGAAAGGGGAAACGCAATGACGAACGAGCAGGCGCAGCCGTTATTCCGCAAGAAGCTGAAGGCTGCCGAGCTGCCCGATTTTTTGCGTATGATTCGAACGCGCGGCCTGACGGCGGAAGACTTGGTGTTTCTGTGCATCGGCACAGACCGCTCCACGGGCGACGCTCTCGGACCGCTGGCCGGCACGATGCTGCAGGAGGCGGGATATCCGCATGTGGTCGGTACGCTTGCCCATCCGTTCGATGCAAGCAACATGCGGGAGCGGCTGAATGAAATTCCGCAGGGGAAAACCGTGATTGCGATCGACGCTTGTCTCGGTCAGGCCGCCTCCTTAGCCTGGTACCAGGTGTCCAACCGGCCGTTGGAGCCGGGCAAGTCGGTCGGCAAGCAGCTTCCACACGTCGGCGACTATTCGATTGCCGGGATCGTCAATGTGGATGCCGGGCAAAAATACGCCATTCTGCAAAGCACTTCCTTATTCCGCGTCATGAACATGGCCAGAGAAGTCGTGTCGGCCATCCGCAGCGTATTCCCGCCGGAGGAAGCGGCTTGTCCGCAGATCAGGGAAGAAGCATGAAAAGACCGGCCCCCGTCCGCACGGGCATTGTGCCATGCGCCGGATGCCGTCCCGCAGCAATAGAGCCGCCACTCCATTTGGAGCAGCGGCTCTTTGCCGTTTGGCGTGCGCCGTATGGAATTATGCCGTTGCCTTCAAACCGACGATGCCGCCGACGATGCACAGCAGGAACAGAACACGCAGCAGATCGCGCGGCTCGCCCAGAAAAAACATCCCCACAATGACCGTACCTAACGCGCCGATGCCGGTCCATATCGCGTATGCCGTACCGATCGGCAGCGTCTTGAGCGCTTGAGACAAAAAATAAAAGCTGACAATCATCCCTGCGATCGTCACGACGCTCGGCCAAAGCCGGGTCCAGCCCTGCGTATATTTTAAGCCGATCGCCCATACGACCTCCATAACCCCTGCAATCGTCAAATAAACCCATGCCATCATCATCATCCGCTCCCTTCTACGATGTCCTGTCTTCCGCAATGCCTTTCCAGTAGATTCCCCAAACGGCTGCCAGCCGATGCTCCCAGTCGTCTGGCCGGTAATAGAACTGCTGCAGGAACGACCCGTCCAGCAGGCAGTAAAACGAGGCGATCAAATCCTCGGAGCGCTCGCGTCGCAGCATGCCTGAAGCCATGCCCTCCTCGAAAACCTTCTGCAGCAGCCCGGTAAGCTGCTCCTCCGATGCGGCAAACCGTTCGCGCAGCACCTCCTGCAGCGCATTCGGCGGGAACATCATCGTCCGCTTAAGAAAGGTCGAGTATTCCTCGCTAAGCAAGTAGGTGCGGCACACGTCATACAGAATCGTCCGCAGCTTTTGCTCCGTGTCGAGCCCGGTCAGCTTCTCGGTCAATTGCCGGACACGGGAGGCGTGCTCGGCCAGGCAATCGTCGTATACGGCCAGAAACAGCTCTTCCTTGCTCTTGAAATGCGCGTAGAGCGAAGGCGTCTTGATCCCGACCTCCTTGGCGATTTCCGATAGCGGCACCGCGTCGTAGCTGTTCTGCGCGAAGAGCCGCAGCGCGGATGCCTTGATTTTGTGAACTGTCATAAACAAGCACCTTCCTAACTAACGATAATTAGGTTGAATTCATTATAGAACAACTTTCCTTCAGGATCAACCCGCTTTTTAAAAAAATTACACATATCCCGGTTCGTCCGAATATATAATGGGTATTACCTTTTTAGTGTTCAACGGAAAGGAGCATGCACATGAGAGAAGTGAGACATATCAATCTGAGCGATCCGGACGGCCGGGTGTACTGCTGTCTGCGGAATAGAGTCGTGAAGCTGGATGATGAACAGAAACAAGCTTTTTGCAGCGGATGCCGCATGTATGCGGGAGAAGCGAGCGGGAAAGGCGTCGAATGCGTATGGGAGGACCTTCGTCCGGTGGGCAATCCGCACGTGGTCCGCGATCCGTTCGCCGAGCTGGCCAGCAATCAGAAGAGGCAAATTTGGCCGACGGATCATCTGTCCACCTGCATGGTGTTTGGCGGATGAGAAAAAGAGGGATTGGAAGGAAAATGTCGAATGCTATGCAGAGAGGTCGCAAGCCTGTTTTCTTCAGGCGTAACGACCTCTCTGCGGCGTTTATAGCATATCCCAGATTTGCTTGCCGATCAAAATGGCGGTAATTCCGATAAACAGCGGCTTCACGTACTTGGAGCCTTTACGGATGGCAACCTGCGAGCCGACAAGCGAGCCGGCGATCATGGCTAGGCCCATTGGCAGACCGTAGCCGAGATGCACCGACTTTAACCAGAAAAACGACGCCAAGGAAGCGACGTTGCTGGCGAAGTTGAGCACCTTGGCATTGGCCGAAGCGCCCACAAAATCAAAGCCCAGCATCAGAAACAGAAAAAGCAGGAACGAGCCGGCGCCAGGGCCGAAAAATCCGTCGTAAAAACCTAAAGCGAACGCGCATACCGCCGTCGCGAGCCCGCGGGCGAACGTGAACCGGACCTGCTGTCCCGAGCCGTCCCAGTTTTTTTTCAGCAGCGTATAGATGAGAATGACGATCAGCAGACCGACCACCAGCGGCTTCAAGAAGGTGGACGGGACCAGATGGATCGTATACGTGCCGAGAGCCGACCCGATGAAGGATAACGGAAACAGGAGCAGCACCAGCTTGCCGTTAATTTTGCCGGAAAATAAAAAAGAGGCGGTGCTGGTTAACGACGATAGCGTTCCCCCCAGCTTGTTCGTTCCGAGCACCATATTGGTCGGAAGTCCGGTGAACATCAGCGCGGGAACGGCGATGAGTCCTCCTCCACCGACGACGGAGTCGATGAAGGCGGCGGCGAACCCGACAATAACAAGAAACAAAATCATATCAAATGAGGGCAGTTCCACGAGCAATTTCTCCTTACGACGTCAAGTCAAATACTGGTGAACCGAAACTAATAATGCATTCTAAAGTATAAAAAAAAATACAGGCTTGTACAATGTTAATTTGTTGGGGACATTACTTGGGAGAGAGGAGAGGGTCCATGATTCGCTTCATGCGGCCCCGGACGGTGAAGCAGCGTTTTCGTCTGTGGATTGCGCTGGCCATTCTCATGCTCGGGCTTTCGATCAACATCGCCTTTTATATATTGTATCAGCAGGAAGCTCAGGCAGAGGCGCTGCGCAATTTGTCGGACAAGCTGAATCTGCAGACGTTGTTCATCGACCGGTGGGTGCAGGAGCGGGAGCTGGATATGCGTCTGCTTACCGAGGATGAGGCCGTCAGAACGCTGAACAAGCCCTTGATGGAGGCAATTTTCCGCGATTTCACCATATTGCAGCGAGACTTCGCTTCGCTATCCTATGTGAACGCTGACGGTATCACGGAAGTGGATACCTATTCGGCTACGGGCCTTCAGGTCAACGAGCGCGATTACTATTGGGCGGCGAAACAGGGCAAACCGTCGATGTCCAATGTCATCATCGGCAAAGCATCCGGCGAGCCGGTCATTATTTTCTCCGCCCCGACCTATGACGAAGGGGGACGATGGACGGGGCTGCTGCTTGGTTCGGTCAAGCTGGAGACGATTCAGCGAGTGGTAGGTTCCCTGCATTCCGGGGAGACGGCGGACTTTTATCTCCTCGACCGGGTCGGCGTACCGATGACGAAGCCGCGCTTTATCGACGACGTACGCCAGAACGCGCAGCCGATCTCGACGGACATTACGCGCCGGGCCTCGGTGCAGGCGGTCTCGAAGGAGGCATATGCCAACTACAAGGGAGACATCGTGTTCGGTTCGTACCAGTGGATAGCCGGCCACCGCTGGCTGCTGGTAGGCGAAGTGAGCAAGAAGGAACTATATTCGAATTTGTACGGGCTGATGCTCGTTTTTATCGCCATAACGCTGGCCACGCTGATGCTAAGCTTCAGCGGCATCGTTATTCTTACGCGGCGGATCGAACGTCCGCTTGAATTTTTGCTGCAGGGCACCCGCATCATCAAGGAGGGGCAATACGGATACCGCATCGACCCGGCCGTCTTCAAGCACGCCCCTGCCGAGCTTCAGGAGCTGTGCGATACGTACAACCTGATGAGCCGTAAGCTGAAAACGACAGTCAAGCTGCTTGAGGAGTCGGCTATGATCGATCCGCTCACCGAACTATACAACCGCCGGTATATGATGCAGAACGGCAACCAGCGTCTGCTTCGGGCCTTGGAAGCGGGGTATCCCTGCTCGGTGCTGTTAATCGACATCGATTATTTCAAGCAGGTCAACGACACGCATGGCCATTTGGTCGGAGACCGGGTGCTGCGGCATGTGGCGGGAGTGCTGCAGAGGCAGACGGGAGGCGACGAATTAGCTGCCCGGTATGGCGGAGAGGAATTTATGGTGCTTGCGCTGCGTTTGGACACCGTGCAGGCCAGAGCCTTGGCGGAGACAATCCGCCGGGCCGTCGCCGCGGAGCCCTATGAGGCAGACGGCATACGTATCGAGCTGACGGTTAGCATCGGCGGCGCAGTGTGCACAGATTTGGTCGAAGGGGCGGACGCGAAACTGCCGCTGGAGCAAATGATCGAAGAAGGGGACAAAGCGCTATACCTGGCCAAGCAGCTCGGCCGCAACCGGGTCGAATGGGAATCCGGTCCGCCGGGAGACGGCTGATCGGACGCCATGCGTTCAGGAGCGGGACCTGCCTTTTCACCTCCGGGCGAAAGCCTGCATATACTGGGTTCATCGGCCTTGGGGCGCTTAAGGAGGCAGGGACGCAGTGGAATGGGAGGAATATGAACGGGCAAGACGGGAGCGCATCGTGACCCGCCGGTTGACGAAGCCCCGACTTGACGTGAAATATCCGCAGGTGCTGGGACTTCAAAACCTGGTTGTCCAGCGAAGCGTCAATCATTCGATTCTGGACGCCATCTACAAGCTGATCCGCAAGCAGGACTATGTGCAGGACCAGACCAGAACGGTATCGGGCAGCTATAAGGTCAAGCTGCATAAAAACGGCCTGCTCAGCTTGCTGTACGACGTTTACGGATACTCTCAGGGAGCGGCGCACGGCCTTACCTACCAGAGCTCGCAGACGTTTAATTTGCGGAACGGTAGGGAGTATCCAATAAAGGACTTGTTCAAGCCGGGAAGCGATTATGTCCGCCGGCTGTCCGCGATTATCCGCCGCAGGTTCAAGGAGCAGGATATTCCGATGATCGCGGAATTTCATTCGATCCGTCCCGATCAAGACTTTTATTTGACGGACCGTGCCATCGGCATTTATTTTCAACTTTACGAATATACGCCGTATGCCTACGGTTTTCCGACGTTTGAAATCCCTTTTACGGAAGTCGCGGACATTCTCGATCCGAACGGTCCGGTCGCTTTGTTGGCCTACCGTTGAACGGTTTTTAGGTCGCCGGCGCCGCTTCCGGAGGGTCGCCGGCTTTGTTGCTGCAATTCGATAACCTTAGGAAGGCGAGGCGAAACTATGACCAAGCATGCCATCGTCGCAGGGAGCACAGGGCTTGTCGGGCGCGAGCTGGTAAGCTTGCTTCTGGAGCACCCCGCTTACGACCGGGTGGTCACGCTGGTACGGACCGACTCGGGAATCCGGCATCCGAAGCTCGAACAGCGCGTCATTTCCTTCGACCGTCTGGCTGACGAGGCGGCTGGCGGCTTTGAGGGCGCCGACGTGTTCTGCGCTCTCGGGACGACGATCAAGAAAGCGAAGTCGCAGGAGCAGTTCCGCAAGGTCGATTACGGCTATCCGATGGAGCTCGGCCGGCTGGCATCCGTGTCAGACGCCGCGCAATTTCTCGTCGTCACGGCCATCGGATCGGACAAGCAGTCGGCCTTTTTTTACAGCCGGGTTAAAGGCGAAACCGAAGAGGGGCTCCGAGCGCTCGGGCTGCCGTCGCTGCATATTTTCCGTCCTTCGCTGCTGCTCGGCGAGCGGGAAGAGGTCCGCTTCGGGGAGCGCATGGCTGCGCTTCTGTCCCAAGTCGCCGGCTTTGCCATGCGCGGGCCGCTTCGGCCGTACAAGCCGATCGCCGCGCGAACGGTGGCCAAGGGCATGCTCGAAGCGGCGCTTCGCGGCGCCCCGGGCACTCATGTGTACCCGTCGGACCGGATCGAAGCGCTGGCTTCCGAATTATGAAAAAGGCCGCGGGTCGCGGCCTGAAAGGACTACTGGCCCGGCAGCTTCTTAGGCTTGCTGCCGAACCACTTCACGTACAACGCTTCGTACGTTCCGTCTTTGCCGAGAGCCTCGATAGCGCTGTTGATTCTCCCGAGATGCTTGTTTTTCTTTTTCGTGACAACGGCGTAGCTTTCTTTGTTCAACACTTCCCCGACCATCTTCACTTTGCCTTCCCCGTCGTTCTGCAGGAAATGGTGGACGTTGCGCTCGTCGAAAATGACCGCGTCCAGCTTTTTATTTTTCAAATCGGTGTAAGCATCCGAGATATCGGGATAGCCCCGGACCTCTTGGGTGCCTTGGATTCCGCCGGCATAAATATAAGAGGTCGAGCCGCTCTTGGTTCCGATGATTTTTCCTTTCAGATCGTCCTTGCTCTTGATCTCTTCGTTGTCCGAAGCGGTAAGCAGGACCAGTCCGGTCTGAAAATACGGATCGGAAAACGCGAAATTATCCTTGCGGGCTTTGTTGACGGTCATCCCCGCGATCGCCATGTCCACTTGGCCGGATTTCACGGCTTTGTTCAGCTCCCCTTGCGTCATCGGAACAAGCTCGTATGGCAAGTTCGCTTTTTGCGCGATAGCTCTCCACAGCTCCACTTCGAACCCTTTGCTCTCTCCGTTCTCGGTATACGTGAACGGGCGGAAATTGCTTTCTATCCCGACTTTGACAGGTTTTTCCCCGCCGCATCCCGCGATCAGGAGCGTCAAGAGGACGGCCAGCAGTCCGATTCCCCGTCCGCTGCGAATTGCGACATCCATTCCCTTCGTACCTCCTTTTCAGGTAAACAAAGGTATTGTTTGTCTTCCGAGGGACGGTTATGCAATCCGGCTGCCGGGCAGATAAAAAAAGAGGGGCCCGCTTGGCGTCAGCCCCCGAACGAGTCCCGGAACGCTTTGGCCAAAGCGTCCGATTCCACTTCCCACAAGGCGGCCACTTCGCCGCAGACGTTCTCGTCGAACCAATCGGCCAGCACCTTTCGATTGTCCGCGTGTTCCGCAATATAAGGCAGGTTTAGCAGCACCTTTTTGTAATACAGCTCCTCCGCCTGCGCTACCGCTTGCTGAGGGATGTAACGTCCCAGCTTTTTGCGGGCGCGGTAAAGCTCCCGGCTGCAGGTGCGGCGAATTTGCCGGGCGGACGGGTAAGGCCGGCTGTGCTTCATTTGATTTGCTGGATTCATTGATAGCGGCATCTCCTTCCTGCCATTATGCTATGCGGAAGAAGGGCAGGCGGGTACTGCCGACAGCGGTTTTTGAACGCTACAGAAAGTTTAAGTTCGCTAAAGCATTAAAGCGGACTGCGACTTTCTGTACCAAGAAAAACTTCCGCTAAAAACGGTCTGGCTTCTTTGAATGGACTCCGATAAGGAGTTTTTCTTAAAAAGGGGCGGCGTCTACTCGTCGATGACCAGGTAGCCGACCATCGGTCCGTTGTGCGCCGTATCGGGATGGGTCAAGCAGATGATCCGGTAGACGCCCGGGTTGGAGGCGCGGAACGAAACGACGGTTTCTTTTCCTTTTTTTACCTCCCCTTTGATGTTAAGGCCTTCGATGATAAAAGGATGGCTGGCGCCGTTGACGCCGTAGATGCTGAGCCGGATGCGCTCGCCTTTCTTCATATAGATCGTTCCCGGGTCCCAGCGGTAAGCTTCGATCGTTTTGCCGTCCGATGTCGTCGATTTGAACTCGCCGGTCACGAGCTGGATCGTCCGTTCGGGTCCGGCAGGGCTCATCGCGGCCCGAATCGTTTCGCGTTCCCAGAAGAGCAGCGCGGCACCGGCCAACAGTACGGCGGCGGCTCCGATTTTCAATCCCTTCAGTCCCTTTTGGCTCAGCACATATACCTTCGTCATCGGCATCCCCTTCGGTTTCGGATCGTTTGTAGGAGTATATTCGGGTGCTTGTCTGAACATGCCGGATCGGTTTCAAACCGTGGAGCGCGGGGTAAAGGTTCTTAACTCGAACACCGGGGGAGGACGATCCATGATGCGCTTAAAAGGTAAGCTGGCCCTGCTGGGGCTGTGCCTCGTTCTGCTCATGCCGTACACTACAGGAGCGCAGGCCGTATCGGCGCGGGACGCGGCGGCAGAGCTGCGGGTTCGACTCGACGCTTTGTTTGGCGAGCATGCGCTGCTGGCTGTTTTTGCGATGCAAAAACGATACGACGGCGCGGCCGATCGCGAACAGGCCGCTGCGGGGCTCGGCAAAAATACCGAACGGCTGGCAGCCACGCTGCGGTCGACATACGGGGAAGAGGCCGCCAAAACCTTCGAGCCGCTTTGGTCGTCGTATGTCGAGGCTTTGCTCAACTATGCGCAAGCGGCTGCGGCAGGCGACGAAACGGCACGGACGCAGACGGCGAACGGCTTGGAGGCTTACGCCAAGGAGTTGGCGCTGTTTTGGACGCGGCTCCTTCCGGATCTGGGAGCGGGGCTGGAAGAAGGGCCGAAGCGGCATACCGATCTGATGCTTCAAGCATTCGATGCCTATGCGGACAAAAATTACGCGGCAGCGTATAAAGCGATGCGCGAAGCTTACGCCCACGCGGTGGCAAGCGCCGATCTGCTGGCGGCGGGCATGGCTGCGCAATCGCCGGACCGGTTCGACGCGTCCGGCATGAAGACCCGCAAGGCCGATCTGCGTGCGGCGCTCGGCCGCTTGCTTGGCGAGCATGCGCTGACAGCCGCATTTGCGATGCAGAAAAGCATCGACGGCGCAAGCGATTTCGATCAGGCGGCTGCGGCGCTGAATGAGAATGCGGAGGATCTGGCGGCCGCCGTCGCTTCCGTTTACGGGGAGACGGCCGGTGCTTCGTTTCGAAGGGCATGGACCTCCCGTACCCGCTGTATATTGGATTACGCCAAGGCGGCAGCATCCAAAGACGAGTCGGCGCGGACAATCGCGGCAGGCAATCTGGAGAAGGCTCAGGCGGACCTGGCGCAATTTTTCGCGAATGCGAACCCGCAGCACGGGAGCAAGCCGGAGCTGATGAACGGTCTGAACACGCAGATCGGGCAAGTGACCCTAGCCCTTGACCATGATGTGCTGGGCGAGTACGCTGCCGCCTATGCCAATATGGAGACGGCCTATGCCCAAATGCTCCCGATAGCCGACCTGCTTGCGCAAGGAATCTCGGACCAGTACCCCGACCGATTCCCGGACGCTCCGGCCTCCGTACAGAAAACCGTGACGATGCAAGTCGGCGAAACGGAACTGACCGTAAACGGCCAGACGGTCCGAATGGACGTTTCTCCCTCGCTTCAAGAGGGCGTCATCTATATTCCGCTGCGGGTCGTCGCCGAAGCTGTCGGCGCCACGGTGACGTGGGATGAGATGACGAATACGACGCGGTTAGCTTGGGACGGCAATCAGGCGTCTTTCCCGGTTGGCTCGGATCAAGCGGAAGTCAACGGCAGGAAGAAATCGGGCGGAGGGGCGCCGACCGTCATGCAGGACGGGCGCATCATGGTGCCGATTGACGTTCTCTGCGAAATGACAGGTTGGAAAGCGGAGCTTGGCAAAGACGACGGGTCGATTCGCTTGACGACGACCGTTGAGGAACGTTCCTAGCCATCCGGCAAGCATGGATAAAAGAAGGATCGCCCTCCCGGCTGTCGGCCGAATAGAAGGCGATCCTTTTGGTGCAGGCAGCTCAATTGCGGCACACTATTATTTACGCAGCGCGGAGGCTTGGGGCTTGCCTTTGACCAGCGTGCCCGAGACGTAGATGGCCAGAAACAGAAGCATCGCCAGTGCCGATAGCAAATACATCGTGGAATAGCTTGTCCCCGAAGCGATGCCGCCGAGCAGCAGGGAGCCGAGCGCGATCCCGAGATCGATCGAGTTGTAGAACGTTCCGTTCGCCGTACCGCGCATTTCGGGGCTTACCTGCTTCACGGTCCAGGCTTGCAGCGAAGGCTGCAAAATGCCGTAGCCGATGCCGTAGCACAACGCCGAGGCGAGAAGTCCGGTCATGCTGGATGTATACGACAGCAATACGAGTCCGACGGCCACCATGAGCGCGCCGGGAGGCAGGACGACGAAATGGCCTTTTTTATCGAAAATTTTACCGGCGACCGGGCGAACAAGCAGCACCGCCCCGGCATTGCATAGGAAGAACCAGCCGACGTTCCCGATATGCACCTCTTTGCCGAACAAGGCGAGGTAGCTGATCAAGCCCCCGTACGTAATCGAGAGCAGCATGTTCAGAAAACAAGGCAGCGCCACCTGTTTGTACGTCCCGCGCGTATCCGGAACAGCGGCTGGTGAAGGGGCGGTTGCCGGCTTCGAAGCGGACGGGGTGCTGCGGATCAGCAGCGACAGCGGGATGATCAGGATCGCGAGCAGTGTCGAGACGAGGATCAGCGTATCGAACCCGTAGCTGCCGAGCAGCCACAGCCCGATGACCGGCGCGGCCGACATCGACAGGCTCGTCGACAGGCCGAAGTAGCCCATCCCTTCGCCCATCCGCCGGATCGGAATGATATCGGACACCATCGTGCCGAACGCTGTGCTGGACACGCCGAAGCCGATGCCGTACAAGATGCGGATGAGCAGAAATAAAGCCAGCGTACCGGCGGCGTAATAGCTGGCCGTTGCCAGCATATAGACGGTAAGGCCGAGCAGCAGGATGAGAGCGGTTCGACCGCGTTTAAGCCAGGAGCCGGCGAAGAAGCGGGTGACGATGGCCGATAAAGCGAACAGGCTGATGACCAGACTGACCGTCCACTGGCCCGCCCCGAACCGTTCGGTGACATAGGCGGGCAGCGACGGAGTGATCATTTGCAGATTCAAATACAAAAATAAATTGCTGACCGTAAGCAGGACGAAGTCCCGGGTCCATAATTTGGAAGCAGGTAGGTCTTGTTGTTCCTTCATGAAGCGATTCTCCTAGTCTTAAGGTTTCAGTAGAGTATCCAGATGGACGATCAGCCGCAGATGAGTCTGTCGGAAGGCTTCGAGCTCCGAATCGGACATCCAAGAGAAAATATCTTCGATCGTTTGCCTTTCGATCGGCATCAGTACTTGGAGCTTATGCCGGCCTTGCTCCGTCAAATAGACGAGAAACGATCTCCGGTCCGTCTCGCTCGTTTGCTTGCGCACCAGTTGTTTGCGGATGAGACAGTCCAGGATGCGTGCGGTCGTAGGCTGGTCCTTCACCGTACGGTCGGCGATTTCTTTCTGGCTGATGCCGTCCGATTCGTGCAGGCGGCACAGCACCGAAAATTGCTCCGGCGTCATGTCGTGCTCTTTCAGCCGCGAGGTCAGGACGTTCAGCATCTTCCGGTGCGTTTGACCGATAATAAAGCCGATCGACCATTCGTGCAGGTTAGGATTCAATCGCAGCACTTCCTTTATTCCGAATTAATTGTCATAACAATTATAAGTCTGACATGTAAAAAAGTAAACAGGTTTCGACAGCGGACGCAGAGGTCTGTGTCGAAACCTGTTTTTGTTTGTCGTCGCGCCGGGTTTACAGCCAGCGCTGCGGATACGTGCGGCGGCATACCCGGTGGTAACCCCAGGCGACGGCAACGATCAGCAGGGAGCCGAGCAGCACCGGGCTCCATAAGAAGCTCCAGGCGGAACCGGCCATCATGACGAGGAGCGGATCGGCGCCGGCAGGCGGATGCAGCGTACGCGTCCACTGCATCGCCACGATGGACAGCCCCAGGGCAAGCGCGGCGGACCAGGCGTGAAAGCCTGCCGTGTGCAGCACGACGAGCCCGATGGCGGTGCTGAGCAGATGGCCGCCGACGATGCTGCGCGGCTGGGCAAGCGGGCTATCGGGAATCGCGAAAGCGATCACGCATGAGGCGCCGAAGGGAGCCATCAGGAGAGCGACTTCGCTCCATTGCCCGAGCAGCAGAGCGGCAAGCACGGCAAGGAACGCGCCGGCTCCCTGCAGTCCGTAGGCGATTCCTTTACGCAGCGCCGACGGCGTTGTTGAGGATGGGTTCATGGGACATTCTCCTTTATCCAAATCGTATTGGCCAAATGATTAACGTTATGCTAGCATGAAAGTAATCCATTTGTGAAACGAATGTTATCGATGATACTCATTTTATTTATCGATGTCTTAAATTCATTTGTCGTATTTTTTCGTCCATCCATGAAACCTTAGGAAAAAGGAGCTCGTATAACGTATGATTGAAAAATTGGAAGGCCGTTTTTTAGTGACGTTTCTTGCCGTGCTGGAGGAGAAAAGCTTCAGCAAAGCCGCCGAGCGGCTCGGGTATGTGCAGTCCACGGTAACCTCGCAAATGCGTCAGCTGGAGGAAGCGGCCGGGCAGAAGCTTTTCGACCGGCTTCCCCGCGGTGTGGAGCTTACCGGAGCGGGCCGCAGGCTGGAGGTTTACGCGCGCCGGTTTATGCAGCTCGGCCGCGAGCTGGAGGAAGAAATGAACGAGGAAGGCGCTCCCCGGGGAATCGTACGGCTGCGGGTGCTGGAATCGTTCGCCGCGGCTTCGCTGTGGGGGCCGCTCCGATCGTTCATGGAGGCGTATCCGGACATCGATGTGCAGGTCGAAGCCGGCTTTCAAGCGGAAACGCTGGAAGCCGTCCGGTCACGCCAGGCCGATATGGGGCTTGTTCCCGCAGACCCCTGCGCCGCCGATCTCACTTTCGATCCGCTGCTCGAAGACGAGCTGCTGTGGATCGCCGCGCCGCGCGAGGCCGAGGCCGTCGGCCGCGAGGGCTGGAGCGCGATCCGCCGGATGCGCATCGTCGGCTTCGGCGGACGCTGCATGTACTCGCAGGCCGCCGAGGCTCAGCTTGCCGCGCAGCGCATGGCTCCGGCCGGGCGGGCGGAATTCGCCTCCATGGACATGATCAAGCGCGCCGCCTGCAGCGGATGGGCGCTTGCGCTTGTTCCACATTCCGCCGTAGCGGCGGAGCTGGCGGCCGGCGTGCTGGCGGAGTGCGCGCCGCTCGGCAGGCAGCCGATCTGCCACGGCTTAATCCGTCACAAGCCGCGAGAGGCAAGCCGGGCGGCGCAGCTGCTGCACCGATATTTGCTGGGGTGCGGCATGGAAGAGGTTATGATAGAATAGGATAGGTTGAGAGAGAGAACGGACCAATACGTATTCGGAGAGGAAGAGGGCTGAGCAATGCTGCATGACTTGATTCAATCGGCGCTTCTGTTTATCGAAGGGCTGGGCGTATGGGGAATACTGCTGGGCTTGATGCTCGAAGTGATTCCGAGCGAAATTGTCCTCGCTTTCGGAGGGTACCTGGTTTCCCGCGGCGAAGTATCGATGATCGGCGCCATCGTATTCGGCACGATCGGGTGCATGTTTCAACAAGTGATCTTGTATTGGATTGGGCGTTACGGCGGCAGGCCGGCCTTGAACAAATTCGGCAAGTTTCTCCATATCAAGAGCAAGCATTTCGATATTGCGGAGGGCTGGTTCAACCGGTACGGTCCCGGCATGGTGTTTCTGGCCCGGTTCGTCCCCGTGCTGCGGCAGGCGATTTCCATCCCTGCGGGTATGGCGCGGATGCCCATGTGGAAGTTTTTGTTCTATACGCTTCTTGGCACAATTCCTTGGGCGATTCTGTTCGTTTACCTTGGACGGGCGCTTGGGGACAACTGGGAGCAGATTGACGAAGTGGCGGCTCCTTACACGAAGCCTGCTCTGATCGCGGTTGCGGTCATTACGGTGCTGTATGTGCTGTGGAAAGTGCTTACCCGCAAAAAGTCCGGCGGCAAAAAAGGTCACCGCGCCGACACGAACAACGGCTACGGTGTGGAAGGCGAGAAAAGTACGGCCCATCAGCTCAAATATATCGGCGGAGAATACCGCGTCCTGCACGGACGCCGCGTACATGCGGGCGGCGGCACGCAGGAATTCGACCATATCGTGGTCGGGCCTAACGGAGTGTTTCATATCGACTCGAAGCATTGGTCGGGGGACATCCATTTTACCGGTCAAGGGGTCGAACGTGTCAAATCGCGGTCCGACCGCGGAAAGCAGGACGAGCCGCACAGCCAGGATCCGACGGCGCAGCTGTACCGGCACGAATACGTGCTGAAGGAGCTGTTCAAGCAGCACCGGATACAGGCCGATTTAGTCGGCATCGTATGCTTCACCCACCCGAACTGCCGTCTTGTCGGGACGAGCCCGGCTTTTGCGACGCTCAAGCTGGATCGCCTCGTCCATCACATCAAGACGTACAAGCCGAAGCGGACATTAAGCGCCGCCGAGGTAGCGTCCATCGAAAAATTGATCAAAGACAACAGCAAATAGCGTGCCCGGTCCGTTTCCTTTTGATTGGAGCGGACTCTTTTTTTTGGTACAATGAACCATAGTGTGAACATTCCGAAGGAGGAGAAACGTTATGAGCAAAAACTTGAGCGCCAAGCTGCGCCAAGGCTTGTCCCCGCAGCAGTTTACGGACGGCATGACTAAAAATCAGGAGAAATTTAAAGAGTGGTACGATCTGTTCGTATGGGAAAGCGAAGAGGACAAGGAGTTTTTCGAATCGCTCAATAACCGCGACGATCTTCGCTGCCTTATCCTTGCGGCGGACTGGTGCGGCGACGTGGTGCGCAACGTTCCTGCCGTGTTCCGCGCGCTCGAAATCTCCGGCATCCCGACGGAGGTACTGATCAAGGAAGAGCACCCGGACGTGATGGCCCAGTTCCTGACCGGCGGCGGAGAAGCGATTCCGATCATTATTTTTACCGATTTCAGCGGTTTCGTCCTCGGCCATTGGGGGCCGCGCCCGGCGCACGTGCAGGCGGTCATGACGAAGTTCAAGCAGGAGAACCCGGACCGCGAAGCGCCGGATTATAACGATAAAATCCAGATCGCCCGCCAGGAAATGGTCAAGCAGTACGGCGAAGGAACCGGCTATCAGACGGTGATCGTGAAAGAACTGCGCGAGCTGCTATCCTCATTCTAGTCCGACACCCGACGTATACGTAAAGGAGTTCGTCCAACGTATGGAAACGAGACAAATCAAAATCGAAGCCTTTTCGCTCGGGCCGTTGCAAACGAACGCTTATCTCGTCTCTCTGCCCGAGGAGAACCGCGGCTTCGTTATCGATCCCGGGATGGACCCGCAGCCGCTGCTCAAGCGGATCGCAGGCATGGAGATTGAAGCGATCGTCCTGACGCACGCTCATTTCGATCATATCGGAGGCGTGGACGCCGTGCGCCGTCTGAAGGGCTGTCCCGTGTACCTGCACGATGCGGAAGCGGACTGGCTGATGAACCCGAAGCGCAACGGCTCCGTGATGTGGCCGGAGCTGTGCGGACCGATCACGACCGACCCGGCGGAGTATGCGCTGGACGACGGTCAGGAGCTTAAGCTGCTCGGCATCGTCTTCAAAGTGCTGCATACGCCAGGCCATTCTCCCGGAAGCGTCAGCTTGCTCTACGGAAATCATCTGTTCGGCGGCGACGTGCTGTTCCGGCTGTCGGTCGGACGCACCGATCTGCCCGGCGGAGATGAGCAGGATCTGCTGGACTCGATTCATGACAAGCTGTTCAAGCTGCCGGATGAGACGATCGTCTACCCGGGGCACGGAACCCGGACGACGATCGGCTACGAGCGCGAGCACAACCCGTATCTATAAACCACAACGAAACGACTGTCCCGTTCCGGGCGGTCGTTTTTTTTATTCCTCCCGGACAAACCTCCGTTAATGCCTTTGCGCATCTGCCGGAACCGCTGAAGATTGTCCGTTCTGACGATCCGAAGTCCTGTCGGAGTCTGCCCGGGGCAAGCGTCTAATTTTGCAAGGCTAGGTGAATACCGTGTTCCCTATGGGTGCTACACCATAGACTGATGGTGTGTTCGATAGGAACACGTAACCAGTCCAAGCGACTGCAAGTTGCGGGTACGGCGACGCTGCCGACTTTGCAATTTGGGTAAATTTCACGGAGGTGTTCATCTGTATGGAAAAGTTTCAACCGAATGTGTTCCCTAAACAGAGCTCGATGTCGCCATTATCGTCGAATTTTCCGCCTTCCCCTAGTGTATCGCCGTTTTCGGCGCCAGGGCCGAATATCGCTCCCTTCGCGGCCCCGATGCCGAATATAGCGCCAATGCCGAATATGGCGCCCATGGCGAATATGCCTCCGATGCCGACAGCCATCTCGCCTGCATACGTAGCTCCTACGTCGAACTATCCGGCGGCAAATGTTCACAACCTTAATGAGATCAACGTTTTCTTCCCGAAGAAGAAGAAAAGACGCCACCATTTCTATCCTTGGTTCGGGTGCGGGACGTCGACAGGCATTATCCTCGTCTTGTTTATTTTGCTGGTCATCGTCCTGCGCAGCAAGCACCGTCACCATTGCTGACGCGTAGCGCAGGCGGTCATGCTCGGTAGTTTTCTGCCGGCTCCACCGCCGCTATGCCAAGGCTCCCTGCAGTAACGCCCGGTCGTCCTCCGATCTGAGCATCACTCGCTGATGCCGCGCGTTACGACGGTTCGACCGCAATCGGCGAAACCGTCCCATCCCGCAAAGTGTGCAGGGAGCCTTGCGAGGGTGGAAAAACGGGTTGACAGGACGAAATTTAACGTGTTATTGTTTTAAACAAACGTTTAATTTAAATAAATGTTTAATTAAATACATAACTAGAGGAGAGTACACACGATGTTTCAAGCTTTGCGCGCGTATTTGAAAAAGCCGGCGACGATTATCGGGATCGTTACGGCGATGATGTTCCAAATTATTTTCAGTCTCGTCTGGATGTCCGGTTATCAAGGAGTGAACGAGAACGTCAAGCAGCTCAAAATCGCCGTCGTTAACGAGGATCAAGGCGTCGGCAAGCGGGTGGAGGAGCAGCTTGTATCGTCGCTGCCGTTTCGCATGATCAGCGAGCCGTCGCTGAGCCGGGCTCAAGAGAAGCTGAACAACCGGGAGGTGCAGATGGTGCTGCATCTTCCGGCCGATTTTTCCAAGCAGCTGCAGGCGCAAGGAGAGAAGGGTCGGATCGATTATTACATCAATGAATCCAATCCCGCGCTGATCAAAAGCATCATGCAGGGCGTCGCGAATGGGGTAACCGCAACGGTCGGCAAGGAAGCCGCGGCGATGGGTATGCAAGCTGTGCTGGTTCAAGCGAACGTGCCCGCAGCCCAGGCGCAGAGCGTGGCGCAAGGGATATCCGATAAGGTGCAGTCCAACATCGAGTCGGTCAATCCGGTTCAAGGCATGCATAATCAAATGGTGCCGATGATGATGGTGCTCGCCTCCTATGTCGGAGCGATGATTATGGGGATGAACCTGCAGCAGGCGACCGCGATGCTCGGCCCGAGCTTTTCCCGATGGAGCAAGTTCGGCGCACGGGTCATCATCAACGTCGTATCCGCCGTGTTCATCGCGCTGATCGGCTCGTCATTGGTCGTGGCAATGGGCGGTCAGACCGCCGCCGGTTTCGTCTCGCTGTGGCTGTTCCAGGCGTTGTTCCTGATGACGTTCATGTTCTTCTCGCAAATGTTCCTGATCGTCTTCGGAATGGCCGGCATGCTTTTCAATATTGCGATGCTGTCGATTCAGTTGGTTTCGTCGGGGGCCATGGTGCCGCGGGAACTGCTCGGGGGCTTCTATCATACGTTTAGCGAATATTTGCCTGCGACTTATGCGGTGGACGGCGGCATGAACGTGCTGTTCGGCGGTCCGTCCGTATCGGCCGATGCGGGGGCGCTCGTAGCCATCATGCTCTGCTGCCTCGTTGTCGGCTTGGCTGCCACCGGATTGCGCAGGGAAGGACGTCCCGCCGTGAAGCCCGCGGTGTCAGCGGCCGCTAACGCATAATCGGAAACCGGGGCAAACGGCCGGAGCTTGGGCATGATCCGGTCCGCCTTCCGGTTTTGTGGTACAATAATGAAACCTACAGTCAAAACGGAAGGGGACGCTTCAGTTGACCCAGACGGAAACGGATATGAAAATGCGTATTTTATACGCCGCCAAGAAGCTGTTTTCCCGGCAAGGCTTCGAAGGGACGAGCGTCCGGCAAATCTGCGAGGAGGCGGGCGCGAACGTCGCCTTGGTCTCGTATTATTTCGGCGGCAAGGAAAAAGTGTTTCATGCCATTTTCGAGCATTTTTTTCCAGGCCGGCAGCAGCTTTCCGGAGACGAAGCCGCTTTCGCTCACCCGGTTCGGGGGCTTAGTCTCATTGTCCGGGAAATCGTCCGCTTCAGCCTCACCGACCGGGAGTTGAGCACGATCATTCAACAAGAAATGGTCCTGAATACGCCGCGTGCCGAGGTGGTAAACTCCTTTACCTCTCCTGTCTGGAGCACGGCCCGCAATTTGCTGGAACAAGGGCGGGAGGAAGGCTTGTTTCATTACGAATCGCTGGATCAAGCGTTGCTGTTCGTCATGGGGGCGACGCTCGCTCACAAGCAAATCGGCTGCGGTCGGACGCTGCTGTCGCTGCCGGACCTGCTTGCAGACGAGACGGCGGAGCATACCCTGCATTTTATTTTAAAGGCGCTTGGCGCGCCCGGGTCACCCGCCTAAACCTCTCGGGCGCCTCTCCCATACAATAAAACAAGAAGAATAAACGAGAGGGGAGAGCGCAGGGTGAGCAAGCTGCCTACGGTATTCCGAAGCGTTAACGAAAGTCTGGATGAAATTTTGACCGCTTTCGACAAACTTAATTCGATCTACCGGTCGGCGAAGCAGATGTCCCCGGTGCTGAAGCAGGCGGCCAACCTGATTGCCGAGGCGAATGTGGCTGCAGCGGAGCAGCAAGCGAGGCTGAGCGAAGCGATGAAGTCCACAAGGAACAGATCGGTCGGAGGAAAGCGAGGCAGAAGGGCACCGGTCCGCAAGCGGAGGCGGATGCTATAAATCGAATCGGATGCCGGGTTCGGAGGAATCGGGCTTTTTTTGCGCGCAGCTGTTTATTCCGCTTCCGCCGTTTCCATAGCAGGTTTTCGTTGGCACGGTTTTGTCCGAAGCGGTATACTGGGTTTGGGAAATGACGGATACGATCCGATACAACGGGAGGTAACTTTGCATGGCTTTTATCGATTGTCACTTTTTCTCCGAATCGCTGGGCCTGTCCACGTCGATGTACGTTTTATTGCCCCAGACGACGGTGGGTCAAATCGGCTTGAACAACCGCAGTACGGGAGGCAAGCACCCGGTGCTGTTTTTGCTGCACGGCCTCTCGGACGATCATACGATTTGGCTGCGCCGGACATCGATCGAACGCTACGCGGCCCCGCTCGGACTCGCGGTGGTCATGCCGGCTGTGCATCGCAGCTTTTACGCGGACATGGCGAGCGGTCCGAAATACTGGACGTTCGTCAGCGAAGAGCTGCCCGCGCTTGCGAGGTCTTTCTTCCCGCTGGCAGAGGAGAGGGAACGCACCTTTGTAGCCGGCCTGTCGATGGGCGGATACGGCGCGCTGAAGCTGGGGCTCCGTCATCCCGAGCGGTTCGGGGCGGCCGCCAGCTTGTCCGGGGTAACGGATATCGAAGCGATGGCGCGGGAACGGCTGTCCCGGGAGGAAGCGGCCGCGATATTCGGGTCGGCGGACAGCCTGCGCGGCAGCGATAACGAATTGTTCGCGCTGGCGTCCGGATTGGCGCGTTCGGATGCGGAGCAGCCGAAGCTGTATCAATGCTGCGGCACGGAAGATTTCTTGTACGAGGACAATGTCCGTTTCCGCGATCATTGCCGGGAGCTCGGGCTAGAGCTTACTTACGAGGAGGAGCCCGGGGCTCATGATTGGGGCTATTGGGACCGTAAAATTCAAAGCGTGCTGAATTGGCTGCCGCTGGAAAATGGTATGGTGAACAACTAAAAAGGATTGGCTTATAGGCTTGGGTATGCTCCGTTTGGCGGGCGTATCCAGGCTTTTTTGTTGATTGTTCTTACAGGACAAGGATGTTTTGCCGGTTATCCGGGTATTCACAGGGATATTATAGAAATTTATCCCTCTTTCTGGAGGAAATTATCCGTTACAACGTGGGAGCCATCCCTGATAATGGAAGCTAGAATGATGAGAGGAGGGATACCTGCCGATAACCGACGCTGATGTCAGCCCGATTGCTAAGGACTGTATGCCGGAAAGTAAAACGTTAACAAAGGAGCTGTTGTAGTTAATGATGAAACGAAAAGCTTGGGCGCTGCTGCTGATCGTCGTGCTTCTGGCTTCGCTGCTGCCTGCGGCTGCCTTCGCCGCTGCGGCTTGGGCGCCGAATACCTCGTACAAAGCCGGTGACATTGTCTCCTACGGAGGCTCGGATTACCAATGTATTCAACCCCACACCTCGCTCGTCGGATGGGAACCGCCGAACGTTCCCGCCCTGTGGAAGCTGCATAGCGGCGGCGGGACGGATACCCAGCCTCCTACCGCACCGGCCAATTTGAGCGTTAGCGGGAAAACATCGACCACCGTCAGCTTATCCTGGGGCGCATCGACCGATAACGTCGGCGTAACGGGCTATGACGTGTACCAAGGCGGAGCGCTTGTTGGAAACGCTGCCACGACTTCGTATACCGTGAGCGGCCTGACGCCGTCGACCTCTTACACGTTTACAGTAAAAGCGAAGGACGCTGCCGGCAACGTATCGGCCGCCAGCAATGCCGTCACCGTCACGACGGACGGGGCTCCTACCGACACGACGCCGCCTACGGCGCCGACAGGTGTTAGCGCTTCCAACGTAACGTCGACCAGCGTGTCGCTAACTTGGACGGCATCGACCGACAATGTCGGCGTAACGGGATATGACGTGTACCAGGGCAGCACGCTTGTTGGAAGCGTTGCCACGACTTCGTATACCGTGAGCGGCCTGACGCCGTCGACCTCGTACACGTTTACGGTAAAAGCAAAGGACGCTGCCGGCAACGTATCCGCTGCGAGCAATGCCATCTCCGTTAAGACGAACGGGACGTCGAACGACACAACCCCGCCTACGGCGCCGACAGGTGTTAGCGCTTCCAACGTAACGTCGAGCAGCGTGACGTTAACCTGGACGGCATCGACCGATAATGTCGGCGTAACCGGATACGACGTGTACCAAGGCAGCACGCTTGTTGGAAGCGTTGCCACGACCTCGTACACGGTAACCGGTCTGACGGCTTCAACGTCGTATACGTTTACGGTGAAAGCCAAAGACGCTGCCGGCAACGTATCCGCTGCAAGCAATGCCGTCACGGTTACGACATCCGGCAACGGCGGTGGCGGCAAGAAAATCGTCACGTATTACCCGGCTTGGGCAGTCTATGGTCGCAACTTCAAAGTGCCGGAAATCGACGCTTCGAAGGTTACCCATATCAACTATGCTTTTGCGGACATTTGCTGGAACGGCAAACACGGCAATCCGGATCCGACCGGACCGAACCCGCAAACCTGGGCTTGCGCCGATGAGAAGGGCAATATCAACGTACCGAACGGATCTATCGTTCAGGGCGATACATGGGCCGATACCGGCATGTCGTATCCGGGAGATACGTGGGATCAGCCGCTCAAGGGCAGCTTCAATCAATTGATCAAGCTGAAGAAGGCGAATCCGCATCTGAAGACGCTCATTTCTGTCGGCGGCTGGAGCTGGTCCAACCGGTTCTCGGACGTGGCGGCCGATCCGGCGACACGGTCCAATTTTGCCAAATCGGCGGTTGACTTCATCCGCAAATACCAATTTGACGGTGTCGATCTCGACTGGGAATATCCGGTCAGCGGCGGTTTGGCAGGCAACAGCAAGCGTCCGGAGGATAAGCAAAACTTCACGCTGCTGCTGCAGGCAGTCAGAAACGAGCTGAATGCCGCCGGTGCGGCCGACGGCAAGCAGTACTTGCTTACGATTGCTTCCGGGGCAGGCCCGAACTACGTGAACAACACGGAGCTGTCCAAGATCGCGCAAACGCTCGACTGGATCAACATCATGACGTACGATTTCCACGGCGGCTGGGAATCCAAGTCCGGACACAACGCTCCGCTCTATTTCGACCCGGCGGATAACAGCGAAGATCCGGTCAACTTCAACGTCGACAAGGCGGTCGATAATCATTTGAACGCCGGCGTGCCCGCCTCCAAGCTGGTGCTCGGTATCCCGTACTACGGCAAAGGCTGGCAGGGCTGCGCCTCGGCAAACAATGGCCAGTATCAACAGTGCGCCGGCGTATCCCAGAAAGGAACGTGGGAGAACGGATCGTTCGATTTCTACGATCTGGAAGCCAACTACATCAACAAGAACGGCTATACGCGCTACTGGAACAACGTAACCAAAACACCGTTCCTGTATCAGCCGAACGGCGGCATCTTCATCTCGTACGACGACGCCGAATCGATTCAGCACAAGGTCAATTACATCAAGTCCAAAGGCCTTGCCGGCGCCATGACGTGGGAAGTAACGCAGGACCGCAACAAAACGCTGCAAACGATCGTGAAAAACGGTCTGAATCCGTAAAACACCCGACAACAAGAGCACCGCATACGCTTCATACCGCACTAATGATTTCCGGCCTTCGCCCTCATCGGGCGGAGGTCTTTTGTTTATCCTTTAACGACGGGTGCAGGTACAGCAGCGAACCGGCCGTGGAAAGCAAGCCGCCCAGCAAAATGGTCCCATGCGTCCCGAGCCGTTCGGCCAGCACACCGGCCAAAAAAGCCGCCACCGGCATCAGCGTCCACGTCATAAACCGGCTCGTCGCCTGAACGCGTCCTAACAGCCGGTCGGGCGTCAATGTTTGCCGGATCGTCACGATGCACGGATTCATGGCGGAGGCGGCGATCGTCCCGGCTGCATTCGACAGCAGCAGCATGGCGTAAGTCTGCGACTGGCTGAAGACGATGACGGACAACCCGCCCAGACAGGAAGCGGCGAATAAAATGGCCCGGTAAGAGAACCGTTTTCGCAGCACGGCCGTCACCAGCGCTCCCCCGACAGCCCCCAGTCCTCCCGCAGACAAGAGCCAGCCGATGCGGCCGACAGGCAGCTGAATCGTTTCTTTGAGATGAAATACCATCATCGTCAGGAACAGCGTCGTTCCGAAGACGGATACGAGCATCGCCAGGTTCGTGAATAAAATCGGCTTCGTCCGCACGACAAACTGAAAGCCTTCTTTTAAATCCGCATACATGCCGTTTGCCGTTTGGGAGCCTGCAGTCGTCTTCCGGATAGGAAGGCTGAGAACCGTCAGAAACGAGATGAAAAAAGTGGCGCTGTTAACGAGCACTGCATATCCGGGATTGTATAAGCTGATTACCATTCCTCCCAGACCGGGCGCTGCAAGAACGGCCAAGTTCGCAAAACCCGAATTGACCGCATTCACCGTCTGCAGATCGCTTTTTCGGACGAGATTCGGCACGGAGGCGATTTGCGCCGTCGTATAGATTTGACCGAGCACGCCTGCGGCCAAGGCGCCGATGTACACGTGCCACATAGCCAGCGAATCCATGATAAACAGAAGGCCCAGCAGCCCCGTAATGACGCCTCTGCCGAGATCGCAGAGCAGCAGCAGCGTTTTGCGGTTCAACCGGTCGGACCAGATGCCGGTCAAGGGCTGCAGCAGCACCGGAAGACGTTCGAGCGCCGTAACGATTCCCATACTGACCGGTGACCCCGTAATCGCTAGAACGAGCAGGGGAATCGCGATAAGCTGAATTTGATCTCCGCAGTAGGAAATAAAGCTGCTTCCTACGAAGCGGAAGACCGGGTAATTTCTTTTGAATTCCGGCAGCGAAGGCTCGTGGCTTCGTCCGGCAGCCGATGCTTCCATGTTCCGCCCACCTTTATTCGCCTTGTCGTAAATAATCGGCCAGTTCCTGGGCCAGCGTATCGATGGCTTTCGTCTTGACACGGTACTTGGCATCGCGGATGTCGACCAGCCTTGCGGCGCGGAGCAGCTTCAAATGATGATGAATCGTCGATTTTCCGATATTCAGCCGATCTGTCAGATCTTGCAGGCTCCGGTCCTCTTCGGACAGCAGCTTGACGATGCGAAGACGGATTTCGTCGCCGAGCGCCTTATGCTTAAGAACGAGCGATGTGTCAGGCATATATTTGTCGGCAGGATGGATACTTTCGCTTGCAACAGGATAATGAAATACCTTCGTTCCTTCGATATCCGCTTCGATGTTCCATGGCCGATAGACGATTTGCGGGATGAGAAGCACCTGGTGAACGCTTGGCTCCGGTGAATACGCGACACCGCCCGTAGCCCATTCGACAAGCTCCTCCGGGGTCATCCTCTGCTGCATGCTGCGCTTGGCTTCGCCGTCTCTGGTTAAAACGGCAAGGAGCTGCTCCGCTTCCGGCTCGATAACCGTCTCGTGCCAGCCTGACATCACTTCCGCGAGATGACGCTTCAGCTCTGCCGGATCGGTTGTGCAGATAAAATCGATATAGGCCGGAAAAAACGGGTTCCCGTTCGCGAGTTCCTGCAGCTTTTGCAAGGCCTTTCTGTCGCCGGAAGCCGCCTGCTTGCGCGAGTTCTGGTGCTCTTTTCCCAGATAGGGAAGACAGATGCTTTTCAGCTCCTCCGGGGCCAAACGCTCGATATAGGCCAGAAAATCGGGCAGGGAAGCGAAAGCCTGCTGATGGAGCAGCTGGAGCAAAGCCTTCCAAGTATTGTGCTTCTCTACAAAAGCCAAGTGCCCCAGCATGTCTTCGGACAACGATGCTTTGAGCTTCCTCCAATGTTCCGTCGGCTTCTCCAGCGTATGAAGAAGCGGTGTGTTCGTCACAGCCGCAATCCCCATCGCGCATTCCCACAGCAGCGAATAGTCGAGCTGCACTTGATACGTCTCCCGCTTCCGTCCGGTGGCTTGAATGATGTCCAACCCAATCACCTCTTCGAATTAAATGATTCTCATGCATTCTATAACATTGGAATTTAAAATTCAATATTTTTAGAATTTGAATTCGAAAAAGACCGACGGTCTTCCTTTTTGAGGGAGACCGTCGGCCAGGTGAATCGTTATTTCGCTACCGTCTTGTTGTATTGCGCAAGCTTCGACGATATTTCTTTAGCTGCGTCATCCAGCGCTTCTTTCGGAGACTTCTTGCCGTTCAGCACTTCTTCGATTGCGCCTTCGGTAAGCTGGCGGGCTTCCGGGAACACGCCCATAACCGCGCCTTGCGTCGCTTTGTTCGCTTTCGTTTGGTGCAGCTGGTCGACCGCTGTTTTAAATTGCGGATACTTGGTCAGATTTTCCTTGACGAGCTGCTCGTCATACGCTTTTTTCGTGATCGGGAAGTAGCCCGTGTTGACGTGCCAGTAAGCTTGCTGCTTCGGATCGGCGAGGAATTTGATGAACTCCCATGCACCCTTCTGCTCCGCTTCGGAACGGTTGTTCAAGATGTACAGGCTCGCGCCGCCGACGATGACGCCGCCATCCTTCGCGTCCTTCGGCTTCGGCAGGAAGGCCGTGCCGACCTGGAACTTGCCTTCCGCTGCGCTGACAATCCCGCGCAGGGAAGCGGTTGAATCGAGCGTCATCGCGACTTGGCCGGCGGCGAACGCTTTTTTCGTATCGTCGGTTTTGCGGCCGAGGTTCAGCATCGTTTTGTCGTCGATCATTTGCTTCCACCAAGTCATCGTGTTGACGCCGGCATCGCTGCCAAGCAAAGATTCCGTGGCCGGGCTCGTGCGGCCGTTGCCGTTGTTCAGCAGCTCGGCGCCTTGGTTCGCGAAGAACTGCTCCATGAACCAGCCGTAGATGGCGAAGGAAGCGCCGGCTATACCGTCCTTGGTCAGCTTTTTCGCTGCTTCGGCGATTTCTTCGTAGGTGACGGGCGGCTTTTCCGGATCGAGTCCGGCAGCTTTGAACATGTCTTTGTTGTAATACAGAATCGGGTTGGATGTATTGAATGGCATCGAATTCAGCTTGCCGTCCACCGTATAATAGTTCAAAATGTTTTCTTCAAGCTGGGAGACATCGTATTTGTCAGCGTCGATAAATTTTTGCATCGGCGTGATCGCTTTGGAGTCAATCATGAAGCGGCTGCCGATTTCGTACACCTGAATGAGTGCCGGACCGCTTTTGGAATCCATGGACGCTTTCATTTTGTTCAAGCTTTCATCATAGGTGCCTTGGAATACGGCTTCGACGACGACGTTTTTCTGGGAGGCGTTGAAATCGGCGACCAGCTTGTCCACCGCTTTGCCTAGCTCGCCACTCATCGAGTGCCACCAGACGACCTTGACCGGTTCCCCGGCTTTCGGCGCTTCCTTATTCTCGGCGCCCCCGGCTGCAGGCTTGTCGCCGCCGTTGCCGTTTCCGCATGCCGCCATAAACATCATGACGAAAGCAAGCAGCAGAAGCAGCATGCTTTTTTTGTTCAGGTGCTTCATTTCGGTTGATCTCTCCCTTTAATTTGTTATTTATATATAGAGCGAGGAGGCGTTTGGAGACCCGTTGGCTCCGTTATGCGGAGTGCCTCAAAAGAGGGCCTCTGCCGCTTCTCGCGCTATGTCTTACCCTTTGATCGCTCCGGCGGTCATCCCGCGGACGAGCTGCTTCAGACCGAGCAGCAGCAAAACAAGCGATGGCAGCAGCACCGTCACGACGCCTGCCAGCACGACGTTCCAATAGGTCAGCTCTTCGAATTGCAGCATGCTGATGCCGATCTGGACCGTGCGCATCGATTGCCCGTTCGTGACGAGCAGCGGCCACAAGTACATGTTCCAGTTGCTCAGAAACGAATAGACGCCGAGCGTGGCGAGCGCGGGCTTGGCCAGCGGCAGCACGAGCCGGGCAAAGCTGCGCAGATGGCCGCAGCCGTCGATTTTGGCGGCCTCGAACAATTCGCGCGGGAGCTGCAGGAAAAATTGGCGCAGCAGGAACGTACCGAAGGCGGTTGCCAGAAAAGGCACGATCAATCCCTGGTAGCTGTCGAGCCAGCCCCAGCTTTTGACGGTCAAATAATTGGGAATGATCGTCACTTCCCACGGAATCATCATGGTGGACAGGAACAGCGCAAACAGGAAGCTTTTGCCCGGAAATCTCATATAGGCGAACGCATAAGCGGCCAGACTTGCCGTCACGAGCTGCCCCAGCATGATCGTGCCCGAGACAAGGAAGCTATTGGCGATGAATTGGCCGACCGGAATTTGTTTGAGTACTTGAATGTAGTTCTCCCAGTGTAAGCTGCCCGGCAGCAGCTTCGGAGGATACGAAGCCGACTCCGCGTTCGTCATGAAGGAGGCCGAGACGGTATACAGGATCGGATACAGGGTCAGCACCGCAGCGACGATGAGCACGGTGTACACGAACGTGTTTTGCAAGCGCGAACTCATTGATAATGTACCTTCCTTTCCAGAAAACGGTACTGGAGGACGGTCAGTATCAGCACGATGGCGAACAGGATGAGCGCCTGCGCGCTGCCGATGCCGAAACGGAAGTTCACGAACGCATCCTGATAAATATTGAACACGATGACGTCGGTGCTGTTCATCGGGCCGCCCTTGGTGAGAATGTGAATTTGCCCGAACGATTGAAACGCCTGAATGACCGAGACGATCCCGACGAAAAAGAGTGTGGGGGATACGAGCGGCACCGTCAGCTGGAAAAAGGTGCGCAGCGGTCCGGAGCCGTCGATTTTGGCGCTGTCGTAAATTTCCTCGGGCACGCTCTGCAAGCCGCTAAGCAGGACGATATAGTTGAAGCCGAGATTCATCCAAATCGTCGTGATGGAGACGGAGACGAGCGCCCAAGCCGGATCGGTCAGCCAACGGACCGGTTCCACACCGAGCAGCGTCAGGAAATAATTGAGCGTGCCCAGCGTCGGGTGATACAGCATCATCCAGATAACCGAGCCAGTCCCGACAGAGATGGCGACAGGCAGCGAGAACACGAATTGGAATGCTTTCATCCCCCGAAGCTTGCCTTGGGACAGCGCAGCGAGCAGCAGCGCAAGGGCAATGCCGACAGGGACGGTGAGAACCGTGAAGGACAGGGTGACTTTCAAGCTTTCATAAAATTTATCGGAGGCCAGCAGCTCGGTGAAGTTGTCGAGGCCGGCAAAAGCGGCGATGCGCCCCCGGGGGTCGGTCAAATGCAGGCTGAGGTAAACCGACTTCAAAAGAGGATAGAACAGAAAAATACCGAACAGCAAAAGGGAAGGCAGCAGGAAAGCATAGGCAAGCGAGGCTTCCTTCCACCGGATCATGCGCAGGCTTCGCCGGCCGGCGGCTGCCCCAGTTTGCCTCTTGGCTGAATTCGGGGCCGGACGAACCGCTGCGTTACGGTCGAGCAAGGTCATGCGGACGCTCCTTTCAGGGACTGGTCTGAACGAGCTAATTATAAAGCGGGGTTGTTATCCAAAGGTTAATTGCACGTTAAGATATTGTGGAGAACCGTTCGGAATTTACAAATTCTAAATAACGGCGGCAAATCGGTTGTTGAAATTTTGGTAAAACTATGATAATTTATAAGCAATCTCATTACATCGTGCGGAAGAACCGCCTTATGTCATGCATTGTTTGCATGCGTAAGGCGGTTTTTTGTCGTTGTCTGCGAATCGAAAGGCGGGGAGACGAAGCGATGCTGCATTACGGCTTACAGCCGGGCCAGACGCTGTCGGGGCGCTACCGGATCATGGCTCCTCTGGGGAGCGGCGGGATGAGCCGGGTGTTTCTGGCGGAAGATTTGAAGCTGAAGGGGAAGCGGTGGGCCGTTAAGGAGACGTATGTCGGGGACGACCCGTCCGCGGGGGAGAGCGGCCAGGAGGCGGCGCTGCGGCGGCACGTGCTGCTCAAGGAAGCGGAAACGATGAGCCGTTTGAGTCATCCGAATCTGCCGGATATCGTCGATTACGTTCCCGCCAACGCCCACGGTTTTCTGTACCTGGTCATGGATTATATCGAAGGGGAAACGCTGCTGCAGCGTTTCGAACGGCTGGGCCGCCGCATGGGCGAGGGACAGGCGGCGGAAATTGCGCTGCAGCTCTGCGGGCTGCTCGATTATTTGCATTCGCTCCGTCCGGAGCCGATCATCCACCGCGATTTGAAGCCGTCCAACCTGATGCTGGACGCGGACGGACGGGTGCGCTTGATCGATTTCGGGACTGCCCGCAGCTTTAAAGCGGAGCAAGCCGCCGACACGGTGCTGCTCGGCACGGTCGGCTTTGCCGCGCCGGAGCAGTTCGACGGGCGGCAGAGCGATCCGCATACCGATCTGTACGGCCTCGGCGCGCTGCTTTATTTTTTGCTGAGCGGCGGCGCGTATTACAATCCACAAAGCCCGTACCGCGAGGCGGAAGCGGCGGTCCCGCCCGGGCTCGCGCCGATCGTGCTGCGGCTGCTGCGCGCAAGCCCCGACGGCCGCTTCGCGGACGCTCGCGAAGCCGGCGCTGCGCTGGCAGGCTGGCTGGCTGCGCAGCAGCCGCAGCGGTCGGCGGCGCAGGCCAGCGCGCCGCCACAGCCGGGAGCGGCGTGGACACCGCCGCTCGTGGTCGCGGTCGGCGCCCTGTATCCGGGCGCCGGGGCCACCTTCGCCGCGCTCGCGCTCGCGCGGCAGCTTCACGATCTCGGCGTCCCGCACGCCGTGATCGAGCCGCCTGCTCCGCAGGCGGAGCTGTCCGCGATGCTGTTCGCGGACAAGAACGCGCCGCCGGCGTATCGCTGCTACAACGCGGCGGGGCAAGGCGGCCGCCCGGACGAGCGGCCCTGGGCGGACGGCCACACGCTGTGGCTGCCCGCCGAAGAGCCCGCCCCTGGCGCGGGAGAACCGCAGCTTGACGCTGGCGGCTGGCTGAAGCTGTTTCACGCGGTCCGACGCCCGGTGTGCATCGTCGACGTCGGCGCGCAGTGGGAGCATCCCGCGGTGCGGGAACTGCTCGAAACCGCAACGGACGTCATCTACGTCGTCGACCCTTTCGCGCATAAGCTGGAGCTTCCCGCGACGCGCCGCCGCCTGCGGCAGCTCGAAGCTTGGCTGGCGCCGGGACGGCGGCTGCACTGCTTCGCGGTGAAGGCGCTGAAGATGCCGCACACGGAAGCGTGGCTGCGTTTGCTCCCGCAGCGTCCCGCTTGCATGCTGCCCGCTGTGGAGCTGGCGGCGCTGGCCGAGGCCGGCTGGCAAGGACGGCTGCCGCACGACATGCCGCCGGTCCGGGACGCGCTTCGCGAAGCGATGCTGCCGTGGCTCCGGCGGTGGCTGCCGGACGAAGTGATCCCCGCGCAGCGGGAGCGGAATCGTCTCGGTCCCGCGACCAAGCTGCTGCGGTTGTTCCAATCCAACAAATAACCCGTTTATCCAGAGAACAGGAGGAGGTAACGGTTTGCAGAAAGCATGGATCGTCATCACGCTGGGCTGCGTGCTGATGGCGGGATCGATATACGGATATTGGCAGTTCATGAAGCATACCGAAATTCAAGTCCGCACCATGACGACGGTCAAACCGGTAAGGATGCTGCAAAGCGGGGAGGTCGTCGAAGCTTCCATGCTCCGCAAAGCGGTCATTCCGCTGGCGGCTCACAGCTCCGAAGCCGTGACGGACCTTGACGCGCTGATCGGCAAGACGGTGCTTGTGCCGATTGCGGACAGCGAGGAGCTGGTTTCGTGGAAATTGACCGACCGCAGCACGGTACCCCGTGCGGGAGAGCGTTATTTCAGCTTTAAGACGGATGCGGCCGTCAATGTCAACAATATGGTGCGGCGGGGCGACCGCGTCGACGTGTGGGTCGAATTCGAGACGCCCAAATTCGTCACGACCGGTTCCGGCGCGCTATGGAGCGTTGGCGCGGTCAAAATTATTGAGCAGCTCCCGGTCACAGCCGTCAAGACGGCCGAAGGGCAGGAGGTGACGGACGGAGCGACGATTGAAACGGTCGTTCAGCCGAACCAGATCCAATTGCAGAATGCCCGTTCCAAGCCGAACGGGAAGCCCGAGCTGAACACTTACATGATGAACGACGAGGTGTACGAGGCTTATGTGCTCGGCAGCATCGGCGGCAAGATTAAGCTGGCGCTGCCCGACCTGTCTGCGCCCGCTGCCGCCTCGGGAACGGTTACGGGATTGTTTCAGGAGCTTAAGGAAGCGGATTTGTTCAGCAAAACCAAGCCCCAGGCTCAAGTGAAAGGCGAGCTGAATCGAACCCAGGTCAGCGGCAAGGAAAAGGAGCCCGCCGCTGGGCAGGGGAACGGCAGCGCTTCGCCTGGGCTCAAAGCAACGGAGGTGAAACCGGCATCGTGAAGCTATTATTTGGACACCCGCAGGCCGGCGCCGCTGACCTGCTGGGGTCGCAATTAAGCCGTTCCGGCTCGGACTCGGACGGCATCGTGACGGTACAGCACCGCGACCGGTTGTTCGCGCGGCTGGAAGAAACGTTCGACGTCGTTGCCGTCCATACCGGCTTGTTCTACGATTCGTATCCTTGGGAGTGGATGCCGGAGATCCGGCGCAAGCAGCCTCAGGCCCGCGTCGTCGTAGCCCCGGACGAGGCCGTATACGATTCGTTCATGCTGGAGGCGTTGACAAGGCTGGCGGAGACGCTAGGCTTCGCCGTTCTGCCGCTGGGCGGAACGGAGCAGGAGACGTTCGAGGCGCTCGCCGCTTCCGTCGAAGGACGCAGTGTCCGCATGTCGGCCGGCGATAAACGAAACGGCATCGTGGTTGCCGTCTGGTCTGCGAGCAGCAAGGACGGGGCGACGACGGTCGCCGTCAATACGGCGCTTGCGCTGGCTTCGGCGAACCGTCTGCGCGTCGGGCTGATCGACGCGAATCTGCGCAACCCGGAAATTCGCTCGCAGCTGAATTTGACGGAGACGGACCGCAGCCAATTCAAGCTGCGGCCGAAGCTGCAGACGCACACGCTGCAGCCGGAAGATCTGCTCGATTCGTGCATGACATACCGGAAGATGAACGGACTGCATATTTTGACCGGCTCGCCGCGCCGTGATACCGCGCTCGATATGACGCCGGAAATGATGGCGCATTTGCTGCAAACGGCCAGATCCGTATTCGACGTGACGCTGGTCGATCTGAATGCCTATCCGGATAACGCCGCGACGGTGTGTACCGTCCGCGGAGCCGACATCCGCTGGCTCGTCGCCCAGAACAATTATGCTTCCTACCGCACGAGTTGGCGCGAATGGTTTGACTGCTATTGGAAATATTGCGGCCTGACTCCGTCCGACATCTCGCTGATTCTCAACCGCGCGTCGGCGGACGATAAGCCCGAACGGATCGCGGACGCGCTGCACATGTCTTTGGGCGCATCGATTCCGAATGTACCCGGCGGTCTCGGCATGAAAGCCGTGCACGAAGGAGTGCCCCTTTACTTGATGCCGAAGGCGGAGCCGTTCACGGAAACGATCGACAGGCTGGCAGCCTCGCTGACGAAGCGGGCGGAAGGAGACGTACAGGGAACGGAGCTTGCCCCAGGCCGGCGGCGTAAGGTGGGATGGATCTCCAAATTGAGCGCCTTGTTCGGATAGGAGGGACGGACTTGTCATTACCGACAGCCCATCGAGGAGGCGGGCGGATGCGCCCGAGAATCCGATTCGACGCCGGGCAATATTTGAAGGATTTGATGCAGGCGGACCAGGCGCGTGAGCGTACGCCGGTCTCGTGGTCGAGCCTGAACGCGGCCGGGCATAAAAAAGGAGTGCAGCGGATGCCCTTGGCCGATGCGGTGAAGCTGGTGTACGAGCATTTAACCGAGCGCTCCAAGAAGGATCAGGCGCTGTATGAAGATATTTTGCAAGCCGGGCTTGGCGAGCCGCTGGCGCAAGTGCGGATGAAGGCAGTCATCGATACGCTGCTGACCGAGTACCGTATCGATATCGAACCGGACACGCTGACGCCGCCGCTGACCCCGACGGAATGCGTATTTGCCGACACGTGCGGCGCGGGATTGATTGAGGATTTGTACCGGCTGCCCGATGTGGAAGAGGTTCAGGTCATCGGCTGCGACATCTTTCTCCTTCGCGGCGGAGAGATGATACGTCACGTCCGCCGGTTCGCTTCGCTTGCCGACGTTTTGCTGCTGCAGGATCGTTTGGCGCTGTGCGGCAAAAAGCCGATCAACGAACGGCAGCCGTTCATCCAGTCCTATTTGTGGAACCGTTCGCGGCTTGTGATGACCCGGCCGCCTTATTCCGATGTCCCGAGTATTCATATCCGCAATTTCATCGTCAAAGACGTGACTCTTGAGCTGCTGGCCGATTTACATACATTGAACGAGCCGATGGCGCGTCTCCTGCGCCTGCTGGTCCGCTACCATGCCAGCTTTTTGATCGGCGGAGGCACGGCGACCGGCAAGACGACATTTTTGTTCGCGCTGGCGCAGGAAATTCCGGAGAACGAACGGATTCGGACGCTGGAGAAAGAATTCGAGGTCGCGCTCCGTGAGCGACTGCGGGGGAACCGGAACATTTTGGCCGTCCGGGAAGTGGATGAGATCGGGCTAAGCATGGAGGAGTCGTTCAAGCCGCTGCTTGTGATGAGCCCGCATTGGGTGATCGTCGGCGAAGCGAAAGGCTCCGAGGTGTCCCAGATGGTGCAGGGCGCGCTGCGCGGGCACGACATGATGGGCACGATGCACACGAAGTACCGCGATTCGTTCATCAGCGACGTCGTGGATATGATCAAGCAGGACGGGCGGCAGCATGACCAAACCGATACCGTCAGACGCGTAGCCCGGGCGTTTAACCTCATTGTGTTTTTGCGCCTTGTGCGCATCGGGGGCAAGCCGGTTCGGGTAGCGACGGAAATTACGGAGCTTTCCGTGGATGAACGGCAAACGGTACATATTCGTCCGCTTGTCGAATGGGATTTTCAGCGGCAGACGTGGAGGTTTACCGGCGAGCGTTTCAGCCGTTCGCTGATGGACCATCTCGTGGCAAACGGGGCCCATCCCGACGAGTTTCGGGAATTGGGGGTATGGGGAGCATGAGCGTATCGGCACAGCTCATTCAAGGCAGTCTGAAGGGCCTGCTCTTCGGCTGTTGGATCGTCGGGTCGCTGCTGCTGGTGCTTTGGCTGTTGAGGATGACGGGGGCCGGAGCGGCCCGGCGCCGCCGCTTCAGGTCGCTTGGGGGCAATCCCGGCCGCCGAACCTTGGGAGGCTCGCTTACCGGGCTTAGGCCTATCCGGCATCTGACCGAGGAAATGGAAGTCGCTGAGCTCAAGATCGGGGTTGAGGTGATCGGCGCGATCATGCTGCTGTTGGCGTTTGTCGGATTTTTCGGCTCGGATGCGGCCGTGCAGGTGATGCAGCAGCGTTTTGCCGTCGGTGCGGACCGGCTGCAGAGCTTTCACGTATGGACGCTCAGCGGCGCCATCGCTTTTTTGCTCGGCTCGTTTCCTTATTTTTATGTCCGGTTTCGCGTTCAGCGCAAGCGTCACCGGATTGCGAATCGCATGATCATGCTCGTGCAGAACTTGATCGGCCATTACCGTTCCCGGCTGACGCTGGCCGAAGTGATCGTCAAAGCGTCGAAGACGATGCCGGACGAGGTCCAAAGCGAATGGAGACGCCTAGAGCTCGCGCTTCATATGAAATCGGTCGATGAAGCGCTGTACGAGTTTGCGCGCCGAATTCAAAGCGAATGGGCTGACGATCTCGCGGATTTGCTGTTGATCGGGTCGCACTACGGCACCGACGTCACCGAATCGCTGCATCACTTGGTCGGCAAGATGCAGGCGGCCAAGCGACACGAAGAAAACCGGCTTGCCATGATTACCGTTTACCGGCTCGGCACGACCTTTATGATCGGCTTCGCTTTCTTCGTTGTCGGCTTCAACATTTATGCGGATGGAGCAAATTACCGCCACTATTTCGTCGATCCGGCCGGCAAGTCGCTGCTGATCGTTTCCAGCGCCGTCATGTTCATTTCGATGATCATGGTCATCAAGTCGGGCCGTAAAGCGTTTTAAGCGAGCGCTGGATTAGACGGTTGGCAAAACTTTTGCAGTGATGCAATATTCTGCATCCCGGAAAGGAGAGTAACTAAATGACAGGGATGGTTTCAAACGGTTGGATGCTGGCTTTTCAAGCGCTGTTTGCCCTGTTGTTCATAGCGGGCAGTGCACTGCTGTGGTTCCCGCTTCTCGGACGCATCCGCTTTGGAAGGGCCAGTCGTCTGGCGATGATGCTGGAAGCACTCAAACGGCGGGAGCAGCGGATGCTTGCCAAGGACCGGCAGGAGGAAGCGCTGAGTCCCAAGGCGCGCGCGTTTGCCGAGAAAGCCCGACTGGCCGGTCTGCCTGCGGATTGGGGCTATCAGCGCTTTCGTCTGCTTCGCGCGGGGCTCGCTCTCCTGATGCTATTGGTCGGCTTTATGGCTCAAGCGGCGGCAAGCCCCGATTTGCTTGCGAATCCGGGGCTTGGCCCGTGGTTTGGATTGGGGATTAAGCTGCTGCTTTGCACGGCCTTGGGCTGGTGGACCCCGCTGCTGTTCGTCCATGTGGCGGCGGCGCAGAAGCGAACCGGATATCTGCTCGAAATCGCCAAGCTGTCTCAGCGGCTGTCGATCTGTGTCAGCGAGAAGGCGGACATTCGGGAAATGCTGATACGTGCCGGACGGCCGCTCAAGCTGTTAAAGCCGCATTTGCAGGAGCTGACGGTCATGTGGGGCAAGGACCAACGGGCCGCCATTTGGCGCTTTAAGGAAGCGGTCGGCATCTCGGAGGTGTTCCCGCTCGTTAACGCATTGGATGCGGTCTGCCAAGCCGATACGAATGAAATGGCCAAAGTGCTCAAGGAACAGACCGCCAGCATCGAAGCGACACTGACGGCGGATATTCAACGGAAACTGGAGAATGCGCCGATTTGGATCAGCTTTTATATCATGATTCCGTTCGCCGTTATCGTTCTGCTGTTTTTGTACCCATGGATCGTCACCATATCCGAGCAGTTGATGACAAGCTTCGAAGGTTAGATGCAGGGAAGGCGTGACGCACATGTCCAAAATCGTAATTGCCATGCTGATGGCGGTGCTGCTGGGCGGCGCTGCGCTGTATGTGCTTGGCGCTCAGATCGTTCCGGCGACCGGAACGGCGGGAACGAAGACGAGCACGCAAATCAACCATGCGTTTCAATGAGACGATAACGATCGCAAAGGGGAGAGAGCCATGGGGAAGTTAGTCATTGCCTGCCTGTTGACCGTTCTGCTGGGTGGTGCGGCGATGTTCGTCGCAGGAACGAAGGTAGGTCCGGCAGTAGGGGATAAGGGAGGAAGGCTCAACACAAGCATCTCGGGGGCGCAGGTGGACGTACACAGCGGCTCGGTCAGCACGACCGCACCATAATCTAAACGACAGAAAAGGATGAGAGCCTGTGGGAAAACTGGTTATTGCCTGCTTATTGACGGTATTGCTCGGCGGAGCGGCCATGTTTGTGGCCGGATCGAAGGTTGGTCCTGCGGTAGGGGGCAAGGGAACGAAACTTTACGAGAGCGTGACCCAGGCAACGGTCAATCAAACAAGCGGCGAAGCTACCTTGAAGCAACCTTGAATCATGAGCAAACTAATTACGTTATGTTTAGCGGTCGTACTCATTTTTGGCATTTCGATTTATATTTTTCAACCGGCCGGCGGCGTCGGACTGAAGCAGCAGGTTCGCAACGGTCATACGACGGTTACGAATCAGGTACGCAGCTTCGATTATGTCACAAATTGACGGTGATGTTGTAGTGAAAAGCAAAATCGCTGCTTTTCTGCAGGATGAGCAGGGAATGGCCAACGTCCTTGTAACGCTCTTCTTAATGCCAGTTCTGCTGTTTCTTTCGCTGGCGATCGTCCCGTTTTTCGTCTATACGATGAAGGCGGATCATCTGAATACGATCGCCAATCATGCGCTCAAGGAAATGGAGGCGGTCGGCTATTTAAGCCCGACGGTGGAGTCCAATATGAACGCCAGATTAGCCTCGCTCGGGATGGGGGACGTGACGGTGAACGGTTTGGCTTATCCGTCTTATACGGGGAGCACCCGGAGTAAAGTGCTTCGCGATGCCGCTGACCCGACGGTGAAGCTCGTCCTCAAGTATCCCGCGCCGAATTTGAGCCGTATGCTGAACGCCATCGGGGGCGGAGGGAACGCATCGGCCCAAGAAGGGTTTTATTATTTGGTGCTTTATGGAAAGAGCGAAGCTTACGAATAACTCAAAGCAATGTTGCTGTTTTAAAAGGGGGGAGATACGTGTGCGGCAGGCATGGCAGTGTCGGTTGGGAGCGGAAGCGTACGGCTTGTGGAAGGACGAGAAGGGGAGCGCGCACTTGCTGCTGTTCGGCTTGCTGGGCATGATGACAGCCGCTTTTATTTGGGTTATTGCGTTTAATTGGATGATGCAAACGTACGGCACGAACAAAACCAAACCGCTGCTTGACCGTGCCACGCATGCCGCCTCGTTGGATATCGTGCCGGAGGAGGCGGCGCTCGGCCGGCTTGTGTGGGACAGAACGAAGGGGACGGATGATTTTTACCGGTACCTTCGGCTGAACCTGAAGCTGGACAGCGATCTGACCCCGGGAGAGGGAAGCCATCTTCGCGAAGCTCCCACTGTGCACCATTTGGAGTTTGTTACCAGTCCAGCGTATCCTTATGTGCTTCAGCGAACGGTTACCGTTCATACTGGCACAGCCAAGCAAACGACGCGCAGCGTTCAGGTAACGATTTACGGGCCGTCCGTCGTTGCCATCGTCGAAACGAACCAGCCTTTGCTCGGTCTTTCCAGCAGCGAGCCGGCTGTGCTCAGCAGCGTCGCCAGCGTTCGATTCCGTTAACTCTCACGGACTGAGGCCTTTTTCGTTCAAGGCTCTCTTTGCATTTTCCAGTTGCGGCAGGTAATGTAGAGATACAGGATATCTGCCAGAGGAGGAACTGAACATGCACGAATACGCACAACGCATCGGGCGCTTGCAGGAGAAGCTGCAGGCCCATCAGCTTGACGGCATGATGATTACGCAAAATGTAGACTTGTATTATTTGACCGGCTCTATGCAGACCGGTTATCTGCTCGTTCCTGCGGAAGGCGAGCCGCGCTTTTACGTTCGCCGCAGCGTCGCGCGCGCGCAGGAGGAATCCGCAGCCGCAGTAGAGCCGCTCGGCTCGTTCCGTGCCTTCGGCGCCCAACTGGCCCAGACGTTTCCGCAGCTTGCCCCCGGCTCCGCCGTAACGCTTGCCGCCGAATTCGACGTGCTGCCCGTACAGCAATGGCAGCGGCTGCAAAGCGTGCTTCCGCATGTTGTGTGGAAGGACGGTTCCATGCTGATCCGCGAGACGCGTATGATTAAATCGCCGCAAGAGATTGCTTGTATTCGCGAAGCTGCGCGAATCATCGACGGCGCGCTGGAAGATGCGCTTGCGAGGCTTAAGCCGGGCATGACCGAATTGGAACTGATAAGCGCCGTCGAACACTACACCCGGCTGCATGGCCACATCGGGACGATGCGTCTGCGCGGATATAACCAGGAAGTGCTTACGGGGGTGATCGGCGCAGGCGAAGCGGTTGCCAAGCCGACCTATTTTGACGGCCCTGCGGGCGGTCAAGGACTCGGTCCGGCCGTACCGCAGAGCGTAAGCCGGCGGCCGATTCAGCGGAACGAGCCGATCCTGATCGATATCGGATGCTGCATCGACGGATACGTGATCGACCAGACCCGGACAGCCGTGATCGGCGATTTGCCGGACGACCTGCGGCAGGCGTACGACGTATCCGAAGGGATCATTCGCAGCATCGAATCGATGCTGAAACCCGGTACGTTATGCGAGCAGCTCTACATCCATTCGCTTGGCATGGCCCAGGAAGCAGGGCTTGGCGAGCATTATATGGGCTTCGGCGACGATCAGGTCAAATTTCTAGGACACGGTATCGGTCTGGAGGTCGATGAGCTGCCTGTGCTGGCCAAAGGCTTCCGGTATCCGCTGGAGCCGGGGATGGTTATTGCGGTCGAACCGAAGTTCACCTTCCCCGGGCGAGGGGTTGTCGGGATCGAGAACAGCTACGCGGTGGCGGATAACGGCTTCGAGAAGCTCACCGTATCGCGGGAAGGGCTCATCCGGTTATAAGACGTATATGCGCCAAATGGTGCCGGCCGTGCCAAGCGTATAGCCCAATATTTTGATCCAGCCGGATGATGCCGCTATCCGGATGTTGAAACTCTCCCGCAAGTTCCTTGTCCGAGAGTTTGCGAAGCAGCAATACCCATCGTTCGTGCAGAGCGTCCAGCAGCGCAAGCGATAACGCGACCGGGGCTTGCCGGGTATCCGGCAGCTCCGCCCAGCGTTCCTCCCGATATGGCTTGATCACGGGTACTTCCTCCGTCAATGCCAGCTTAAAGCGAATGAAGCTGTTCATGTGGCTGTCCGCCATATGATGAACGACCTGCCTCACGGACCAACCTCCCGGCCGGTACGGCATATCAAGCTGCGTCTCACTGGCTCCTTGAACGGCCGTTCTCACCTGCAGCGGCAGCCGGGCAATATCCTCGATCCAAGCCGCAATCGTCTCCGCGTCCGGCTTTGCCGGAGCTTCGTACTTCCCGATCGGAAACCTCAAATGGTCTGTCATGAATACCCCACACCTTTCGCTTATTTGTTCCTTTTTTTTCAAACGCATTCATAGTAGGGAAGCTATTTTGTTTTAATTACTTTAGCATAAAAAAGATAAAATTGAAGACCAATTCCTTCCAAATCTGACCTACCAGTCTCTATCTCTTAGATAGATTAACCGGAACAGCATCGTAGTCCTTCTGCCACTGACAAGCGGGATATTTTTCGTTCGCACGGACGAGGCTTATCGCATTGCCTAACCCTCGAAAAGATGATAAAATTAATAGAATTCATTATAAACGCTCTGCGACCGTTGCAAGAGAGATTCATTGCGTCATGCACAAATTCCTTACACTATGCATCTATTTAAATTAAGTCAGCAAACAGAGCATGAATCCAAGGCAAGGGCCGGTTGACCAAGAGGGGGAACGTCCATGCTGCGTCTGGGACAGAAGATCGTTATTATTGGCGATAGCTTCGAACAAAATTTGCCGATCGGTGAATATGGATATATTATCGCGTACGACCGCAATGCGGACAATGTGTTCGATTACGTGGTTCGAATTCCGAAAGTGAACAAGCATTATTTCGTACCGGGCGCCGATGTCGAGCTCGAGGAAGTGCTCATTCAGCAGGAAGTGGACCGGCTGGAACGAGAAGCGCTGATCGATTTTGCGCTTGCGACGAAGAACGAAGAGCTGTTTCGTCGTGTAATGAACGGCGATACGGAAGAAGTCGTAGCGGAAACGAACAAAGAGGTGCAGTCCAAGGAAGACTTCATCAAGCAAGTCAATCTAAGGGCTTGGATTTGAAGCGTTCATTTATATAGAAACGTGATAGAGTTGAAATGAAAGAATCGGGTCGCGACTTCGAAATGTGCGCTGCCGGTTCTTTTTCTTTTGGGCAAAATCACACGGTTTCCAATTGAGTTCACCCCCTAACTCCGCTATAATAATAAGAATGATTGTCAGTAGAGTGAGGTGCAGGAATGAGCATAACCGTGAAGGATGTCGAACATGTGGCCGCTCTCGCCCGACTGGAGCTGAGTGACCGCGAGAAAGAGCAGTTTACTGAGCAGTTGAACGCCATATTGAAATATGCCGGGCAGCTGGAGCAATTGAACACGGACGATGTCGAACCGACCAGCCACGCGATGCCGCTTGTCAATGTCATGCGCGAAGACGAGGTCAGACCGTCGCTGCCGATTGAGAAAGTGCTGCTTAACGCCCCGGACGAAGAAGACGGGCAGATCAAAGTGCCTGCCGTATTGGAATAAGTGTGGAATCTACCGAGGCGAACCTGAAGGGAGGACTTGTGCTTGTCTTTGTTTAATTTGCGCTTGCAGGAACTGCATAACAAGCTTCATGCGAAGGAAATCACCGTCTCCGATCTGGTGGACGAGTCGTATAAACGCATTGCCGCTGTCGACGGCAAAGTAAAGGCGTTTCTCACGTTGGACGAGGAGAACGCTCGGGCGAAGGCGAAGGAGCTGGACGCCAAGGGGGGCGGCAGCGAACCGCGCGGGCTGCTGTTCGGGCTGCCGATCGGCATTAAGGATAACATGGTGACCGAAGGCGTCACCACGACGTGCGCAAGCCAATTTTTACGCAACTACAACCCGATTTATGACGGAACAGCGGTTCGGAAGATTAAAGAAGCGGATGCGGTCAGCATCGGCAAGCTGAATATGGACGAGTTCGCGATGGGCGGTTCCAACGAAAACTCCAGCTTCCATCCGACGCACAATCCGTGGAACCTGGATTACGTTCCGGGCGGCTCCAGCGGCGGCTCCGCAGCGGCGGTAGCGGCCGGCGAAGTGTACTTTTCGCTCGGCTCCGACACCGGCGGTTCGATCCGCCAACCTGCGGCATACTGCGGCATTGTCGGTCTCAAGCCGACTTACGGGCTCGTTTCCCGCTTCGGCTTGGTCGCGTTCGCGTCCTCGCTCGACCAGATCGGTCCGCTCACCAAAAACGTGGAAGACAGCGCTTATTTGCTCCAGGCGATTGCCGGGCACGATCCGCTCGATTCCACGTCGCTTAACACGGAAATCCCGGATTACGTCAGCGCCTTGACCGGCGACGTTCAAGGGCTGCGGATTGCCGTCCCGAAGGAATATTTGGGCGAAGGCATCGACCCGAAGGTGAAGGATGCCGTCCTGACCGCTTTGAAGGTGCTGGAAGGCCAAGGGGCGATCGTCGAAGAAGTATCGCTGCCGCATACGGAATACGCGGTTGCGACTTATTATTTGCTCGCTTCCTCCGAAGCGTCCTCCAACCTGGCGCGCTTCGACGGCGTACGTTACGGCGTGCGCGCGGACAATCCGAAAAATTTGCTTGATATGTATGTCCAATCCCGCAGCCAAGGATTCGGCGACGAAGTGAAGCGCCGAATCATGCTCGGAACGTATGCGCTCAGCTCCGGTTATTACGATGCCTACTACTTGAAGGCGCAAAAGGTCCGTACGTTGATCAAACGCGACTTCGAGCAGGTGTTCGAGAAATATGATGTGGTTATCGGACCGACGGCCCCGACGCCGGCCTTTAAGATCGGCGCGCAGTCGGACGACCCGCTGACCATGTATTTGAACGATATTTTGACGATTCCCGTCAGCCTTGCCGGCATTCCGGCCATCAACGTTCCTTGCGGCTTTGCCGACGGTCTTCCGATCGGATTGCAGATTATCGGCAAGACGCTGGACGAATCGACGATTTTACGCGTCGCTCACGCTTACGAGCAGCAAACCGACTTCCACAAGCAGCGTCCGCAGCTGTAATAGAAAGGAGCCACCTTTAGTGACAGCAGCAACCGACAAGAAATACGAGACGGTCATCGGGCTCGAAGTGCACGTTGAACTGCACACGAACTCCAAAATTTTCTGCGGCTGCTCCACCGCCTTCGGAGCTCCGCCGAACACCCATACGTGTCCGATCTGTCTCGGACATCCCGGCGTGCTTCCCGTGCTGAACAAGCAAGCGGTGGAGTACGCGATGAAAGCGTCGATGGCACTCAACTGCCAGATTGCAACGGAGAGCAAATTCGACCGCAAAAACTATTTTTACCCTGACTCCCCGAAGGCGTACCAAATTTCGCAGTATGACAAGCCGGTCGGCGAGCATGGCTGGATCGAAATCGAGGTCAACGGCGAAACGAAGCGCATCGGCATTACGCGCGTGCACTTGGAGGAAGATGCGGGCAAACTGACCCACGTAGACGGAGGACATGCCTCGCTCGTCGACTTCAACCGCGTCGGCACGCCGTTGATCGAGATCGTATCCGAGCCGGACCTCCGTTCCCCCGAGGAAGCGCGGGCATATCTGGAGAAGCTGAAAGCGATCATGCAGTACTGCGACGTTTCCGACGTGAAGATGGAGGAAGGCTCGCTGCGCTGCGACGCGAACATCAGCTTGCGTCCTTACGGGCAAAAGGAATTCGGCACCAAGGCCGAGCTGAAGAACATGAACTCGTTCCGTGGCGTACAGCGCGGACTGGAATACGAAGAATGGCGTCAGGCGGACGTGCTGGACAGCGGAGGCAAAGTCGTACAGGAAACGCGCCGTTGGGACGAAGCGCAGGGCAAGACGCTGACGATGCGGAGCAAGGAACAAGCGCACGACTATCGTTATTTTCCGGACCCGGACCTCGTGGCGCTGCACATCGACGACGCTTGGAAAGCGCGCGTCCGCGAATCGATTCCCGAGCTGCCGGACGCCCGCAAGAAGCGGTACGTCAGCGAATACGGTCTGCCGAGCTATGACGCGGAGGTCATCACGTCGTCGATCAAGCTGGCCGACTTTTTCGAGGAAAGCTTGAACTTCACCAAGGACGCCAAAGCAGTCTCCAACTGGATTATGGGCGACCTGCTCGGCTACTTGAACGCGAACAACCTGGAGCTGCAGGATGTCAAAGTGACCGGTAAAGGTCTCGGCGAAATGATCGGACTGATGGAGAAAGGGACGATCAGCAGCAAAATTGCCAAAACCGTCTTCAAAACGATGCTGGAAACGGGCAAAGCCCCGCAGACGATCGTTGAGGAGCAGGGGCTTGTGCAGATCAGCGACGAAGGCGCGATTTTGGCTGTCGTTGAGCAGATCGTTGCGGGCAATCCGCAATCGGTGGCAGACTTCAAAGCGGGCAAAGAAAAAGCCGTCGGCTTCCTGGTCGGTCAAGTAATGAAAGAGACGAAGGGGAAAGCCAACCCCGGATTGGTGAACAAATTAATTATCGAGGTCCTGAACCGTTAAGATTTTCCATAGCTGAAAAAACAGCAGAGGCTGTCCCAAGGCGAAGTGAACATTTGCCAGGGACAGCTTCTTTTGTTGTGAGGCAACGTTTCGTTTGGTAAAATATAGGGCAATCTAAATGCCTCCGCTGTCAAATGAGGCTCGAAGGAGGCTCTGTATCTTCATGATCAGACCAATTGATTTAAGCGATCAGAGCGCCGTGCTGGAGCTGCTGTCGCTTCAGCAGGTCGCATACCGTATCGAAGCGGAGCTTGTGGGCTTCGAAGAGATTCCGCCGCTGCTCGATTCGCCGCTTTCACTTCGGGAGTCGGGAGAAGCGTTTTTCGGCTGCTATATGGATGAGCGGCTTGTCGGTGCGGCAGCCTGCAAGCAATCGCCTAAGGAAATGACCGTGTGCCGGATGATGGTGCATCCCGACTGGTTCCGTCACGGGATTGCCAGCCGGCTGCTGGAGCATATCGAGCAGCATGTCCCGCCGGGAACGTTGATCAAAGTCGCTACGGGCACGAACAATACGCCGGCCGTACGGCTTTACGAAAAGCACGGGTACGAGCCGGTGCAGGTCCATTTGCTTGCACCCGGTATTACGCTGACACAATTTCAAAAAATCGTATAGTCGTCAAAAGTAACTGTTGCGCCGTCGGCCGTACGCTGTACAATGGTCTCCCCGCGAACGGACAGCTGCAGCCTGCGGCCGCGGCGAGTCGTATAAGCAACCGACAAGGCTTCATCTCCGTCTTCGAAAACAGGCTGCTTGTCCGAAGCGCCTGCGAACGCACGCCAGTCGTCCAGCGTCAATACGCTGGACGCTTCTGCTTCCGCCGCCCCCATCGCTTCGACCACGACCGCGTTCCGTCCGTTAGAAAGCAGCGAGGCTGCGGACAGGCGGTCATTTTGTTCCATCACGCTCAATGGCTGCATCAGATGGACGGCGACGAAGACCTGTCCGAGCTTTCCGTAGCCGCTTCGTTCTTCGACATGCCATTCGCCTTTGGGCAGGCAGCTGACCAACGTATCGGCGGCCTCGGCGTCTGGCGGCACGTCCCAGACGGCGATGACCGTATCTTTGTCCAGCAGCACCTGCCCGTAAGAGCTGGCATGGCGGTCGTCGCCCGGCGTGTAATGGGCCCCGGGGTGGAAGAAGTACAGCTGATTTACGCCCAGCGCGGCCGTTTCCGTATCCAGGGGCAGGGAGACATCCCAGCGCAGCTGTTCATTGTCGAATTCGTCGCGCCGCTCCCAAATGCCCCCGAGGGCATAGTCGTTCGTCAAATAGGCATACGTATGAGCTTCGGACTCAACTTTCCCGTCGGCTCCGGCAAAACGGATCTTGCGCTTGAACTCGCAAGGCGCCTGGCGGTTCACGACCGCCTCCCGGACAGCCTCCGGTACTTCATAGCTGAAGAGCGCCGCTCCCTCAAGACGAGGAAACGCCGTCGGCGCCGGAAAATCGCCGAACTGGATATAGTCGTGCGGCGTATTCGTATCCTTCGGCGCATCGTGCGGCCAGATCCGGGACTGCGGCCCGACCCAAGCGCCGCGCAAATACGATTCCGCGCGAAGTCTCCACAAATAGTCGAGCAGCTCTTCCGTGACTATATGCGCTTGTTCATCCCGGACGATTTCCCATACGCAAGTGAAAGCTTGGATCCAATGCCAATGCCAAGGAAGGCAGCCGTACTCCTTGAATCCGAACGTACGTACGTGGTTTAGCAGGCGGCGGGCGCATGCCGTCCCTTCCCGAAGCAGCGCCTCGTCGGCGAATACGTGTCCGAGCAGCAGCTTTAATGCGGTATGCTTCGCCTCGTGATGGTGCATCGACGCCAGCGGATGGCGGTACACGCCGCTTTTGTAAATGTGCAGCAGTGCCGCTTGGAGCTCGCTATCCAGTTCAGGGGGCAGCGCGTGCCGCATCCTTTCGTGGAACAGGATCAGCAGGCATCCCATGAGCTCTACCGGCAGTACGTGCGGCTTTGCCGCGGCCGGATCGGCTCCCAGATTTAGCGGCCAATGCCCGTACATCGGGCTGTCCGGATTTTGGTCCTGCAGCGTCAACACTTGGCGAAGCATCCGGACCGACAGACCGGCCGCCGCTTTCCGGGTCTCTTCACTCCAACCGGGAGCGCCTTCCGCTACATAGGCAAACAGATGGGAAGCAAAATAAAAGTTGTCGCGCAAATCTTTATGAAACCAATAGTCGCTCTCCAGCAGAGGCAGAGCAAGAGCCTGCTCGGCCGCAAGCCGGAGAACGAGACGTCTCCGTTCGTTCGTTTCCCTTTTCATGAAGCACCATTCCTCCAGTACTCGTCCCATGCTAATTTAAACGTTTCACTTCTTTAGTCTACCTGCAACTGTCCCGAAGTCAATGACTTTTCTGCGGAATATTTTTACCGGGTCTCCATCAGAAGAGGATGACGTGTTACAATAGTCATCAATATCTTGTTGGTAAGGAGGCGGTTTCTTTTATGCACGATCCATGGACGATCGATACGCTTCATATTACGCTCAGATTGGTATTGTCGCTGCTGTTCGGCGGCTTGATCGGGATCGAGAGGGAGCAGAGCAGCCATGCCGCCGGACTGCGCACGCACATGCTCGTTTGCCTCGGTTCCACGCTGATTATGCTTTTATCCATGTATGGTTTTTCCGAATTTTCCAAGCTGGACAACGTGCGGTTGGACCCGGCCCGGCTGGCGGCCCAAGTCATTAGCGGTATCGGCTTTCTCGGCGCGGGGACCATTCTATATACAGGCAAATCGATCACCGGCCTCACGACGGCCGCTTCCCTATGGGTAGTAGCAGCTATCGGTCTTGCGACGGGAGCAGGCTTTTATTATGCGGCCGCATTGAGCTGCGTGTTTGCTTTGATCAGTTTGTTTGTGCTTAACTTGGTGGAGAAAAAATACCTCCGCGCTAAAAAGCTGCGTCATATTGAGCTCAAAGCGCTGGATACGCCGAGCTTGATCGGCAAAGTGTCCGCTTTGCTCGCCAACAAAGGAAGCGTAATCCAGAAGCTTTCTGTCGAAGAGATTCCTTCGGAAGAAGAGGAATTGATTCACATCACCCTTACGCTGAGGCTTGCCAAAGGCGACAATGTCAGCCAAACGGTCGAGGATCTCATGCGGCTGGATGGCGTCCGTTCCGTTTCCTGCGATTAAAATAAAATTTTTTGAATGGTTTTGAAGGGGTTTGGCGGAGGAACGGCGTCTAAGGTTTCAAGAGCGCAGATCGAGGCGGTGAGCAATGTGGAGAGCATGACGGATGAACAACTGGTCGACCTAATCCGTCAAAGTGATGAAGAAGCGTACCGGATATTGATGGCACGTTATCAGGACTATATCTATACGCTGATTTATCGCATGACCTTGCATCGCGAAACAGCCGAGGATTTGACTCAGGAAGTATTTATCAAGCTGTACCGTTCCCTTTCCAACTTTCGCGGCGACGCCAAGTTTAAAACCTGGCTTTATCGGATGACCGTCAATCTGGTCACCGACTACAGGCGTTCGCAGAGCCGCAAGCCGTACGAAGCGATTCTGGACAAAATTAAGGGCTGGTTCGGAGACCGCCGGGAAGAGCCCGAGGCCCGCGCGCTGCAAAAGGAAGAGCAGGAAACGATGCAGCGGCTGCTCGCCGACCTGCCGGACAAATACCGGCTCATTCTGTATTTGTATCATTACAAACAGCTATCGTATCAAGAAATTTCGGATGTGACCGGATTGCCGATGAAGACGATTGAAACGAGATTGTATCGCGGAAAATCGCTGCTTAAAGAAAAATGGCTGGAGGTGCGGGGACATGACCATCATGCATCCAAAAGATCAAGAGCTGCAACGCTATCTGAATAAAAGCTGCTCTGAATTGGAATACCATCGGATTGCACGTCACATGAAGGCTTGCGCTCCATGCCGCGGGAGACTGTCCGACTTTTTGGATGTCGAATTGATGTTGGATCAGCTTGCCGTCGAACAGGCGCCTGTGGAGTTGACAGACCGCGTCATGTCCGCTTTGCGTTCGGGAGGAGCGTACGCTTCATCGGACCGGTCTTTGCCGGATCACCCGGCGTTCGAGACGCAAGCTGCCTCGCCCCGGCGCAAATGGAAGCCTTATTGGCGTACCGAGCTGCTTCACGGGATGGTCGCCATGGCCGCTACGTTCCTGTTTATCATTTCCGGCGTATTCGGGAAGCTGACGTCTTTGGACCCGAATCAGTGGGAGGCCGATGTTCGTACCGGCGCCCTTCAATTGTTCCACGTCGTCGAATCGGTGTCGCGCCAATTGTTGTCATAAGGAGGGAATCTACGAATGCAGGACCAACCGAAAGGCCCGCATTATCATCGTGAGGATCGGGAAGACGAGTTTTTACGGGAGCGAATGGAGCGTTGGGGGCAGTCCCAAAAACCGCCGTTCGATCCTTTTTTCAGACCGAAGCCTCATAAGAGCAAATGGCTAGCCGGGTTATTGTCGTTTTTTATTCCGGGCACCGGACAATTATATTTGGGTTTGATGCAGCGGGGCCTGGGGATCATGCTGTTGTTTATAATGAATATTGTCGCTATTGTATATTTCGCAACGGGAGGATCGGAAAACATTCCGCTGATCGTTTTGTTTTCGCTGCTTATGCCCGTCACTTACTTCTACAATATCTTCGATGCGCTGCAGCAAACGGATCGGGTTAACGGGTACGGACATCCGGCTTATTTTGACGAGCCCCGGACGGAAGGGGATTTGCCGTTTACGTCCGAGAAGCCGACGCGCAAATTGCGCCAGGGGAACATATTCGGCTACGCGCTTATCGCAGCGGGTGCTCTGTTGTTTCTGGCCGGAGGCAAGCCGCAGTGGCTCGAACGCATATTTGACTTTGTCGGTTCGTCGTTTGGCGCTGTTATTTTGATTGCTATCGGGGTTTTCATGTTCTATAAAGAATCCAGGAAAAAATAAGGAGAGAATTCGCATGCATAAGGCAGGCCGTTACACGGCGGCAATTTTGCTTGTATGTGTCGGCGGCGCCGTAATTGCCGACAAGACGACGGGCACTCACCTGACTGCGATGCTGGCGGATTGGTGGCCGCTGTTGTTTGTTTTGCTCGGAATTGAATATATTTTATTTAATATCAAGTTTGGAAAAAGCGATCGTCAATTGAAGCTCGACATCGGCGGGATTATTTTCGCGGTGCTTATCGCCGCCATCGTCATTGTCAGCACCCAGAGCGGCGAGCTTCTGAAAAAATTCAGCGGTTGGACCGTTAACGGGACGATCGATATGATGGCCGAGGGAAAGAAATTCGATAAAGGCATTACCGCCATCGAGCTTCCTGCCCCCGTCGAGAACGTAAAGGTGGACAATGAGAGTGGGAACGTCGTTCTTAAGTCCGGATCGGTCGACCAGCTTCAGGTCGATGTCAAGGTGTACGTTAAAGGTGTCAGTGAAGAAGATGCGCAAGCGCTCGCGAACGAATCCAAACTGGAACACAGCGTGAGCGGCAATACGCTCAATATCCAGGCTGTCGCCAAAGAATACGAAGGCGTCGGCGCCCTGTTCGGAAACCGCAAGCCGCGGATGGATCTGGTCGTTACGCTGCCCGCGGAGCATAAAGTCAATGTGGAGCTGCAGATGCGCAATGGCAATATCGATGCCTCCGGACTGCCGATTAAGCAGCGTCTCTATGGGCGTACGACGAATGGGGGAATCCGTCTTGAGAATCTGCAGGGCGAGTTGGATTTGGAGACCACCAACGGCAAAGTTCAATCGGAACGCACGGTAGGGCCGATGACGATCAAAACCACCAACGGACAAATGCAGGTGAAGGATCATCAGGGGGATACGACGCTGAAATCGACCAATGGGAAGCTGAACATCGCCAATGTGACAGGGGAACTGCGGGCAGAAACGAGCAATGGCAGCGTCACCGCGCAGGGGACGTTTAAAGGCGTAAAATTACAATCGACCAATGGGTCCGTCGAAGTGAGCAGCACAGTTGTCGACGGCAACTGGGACGTGCAAACGGACAACGGCAAGGTGGAGGTCAAGCTTCCACAAAACGGCGACTACCGGATCGACGGCAAAGGAGAAGAGGAGAGCATCAAAACCAATCTGCCCTTGTCCGTTCAAGAGGATAGCGTCAAAGGTACGGTCGGAAGCGGCAAATACACAATTAAGCTGCATACCAACAGCAAGCTCGTCATACAGGGGTCCAATTGACAATTTGTTGAACATCCGGGTAAAATAAAGTGATACACTCTTTTCCCGGATTAGGCGGTGAACACGATGAACCATTCATTGGAGCAGGCACTTAACAAACTCAAAACGATGGGCATTCGGATGACTCCGCAACGGCATGCCATTTTATCATATTTGATTAATACAATGTCCCATCCGACGGCGGATGAAATATATAAAGCGTTGTCGCCGCTTTTTCCTAGCATGAGCGTGGCGACGGTATACAATAATCTTAAGGTATTTATCGAAAGTGGATTGGTACGGGAGATGACCTATGGCGACCATTCCAGCCGCTTTGACGCGGATTTGTCCGATCACTATCATGCGCTTTGCGAGGAATGCGGCAAGCTGGTCGACTTCGCTTACAAGCCGCTGGACGACCTGGAGCAGGCAGCCGGCGAAATAACCGGATTCCAGGTAAAAAGCCACCGGGTGGAAGTTTACGGCATCTGTTCGGACTGTGCCAAGCAGACGACATGATAGATTGGTAGAATTAAGGTATAATGGACGTGTCTGGATTCCCGCGGCTGCGGGTAGACGCGTCCTTTTTTCATTATTCATCAGCTTTGCCTCATCATGTGACGGGAGTGAAACCATGGAACCGACGTTTGAAGCGGGAGGCGGGTCGCGCCGCAAAAAAAGAAAGAAGTCGACCTTTGTCCTGTTGTTTTTTGCCCTCCTATGCGGTCTTATTTTAGGTGCTTACTTATGGATCAAGTATGTCCCGAATTGGCAGCATGAACAACCTGACTTTAACGGTAATCCCAAACCGATCTTCTACGAAGGCGGTATGCTGGATCAGCCCGCCGTCGGGCAGAAGGAAAGCTTGAAGCTTCCGTTCGACATTGTTAAGGAACGGATCGATCCCACGCTTGTTTACGAGAAAGTGAGCGAGTCGACAATCATTACGACGCAAAACAAAGTGGTCCGGCTTCGAACCAGCCAGTTGACCGGAATGATCAACGAAAAGCCGTTTACGCTCAAATTTCCGCTCGAAAAGTCGAACGGGATATTGTACCTGCCGATCGATCCGCTGAAAGATTTATACAAGATCGACCTGCGGGAATCGCCGGATACGGGCGCCGTTTTGCTGTTTAAGGAAGGCGAGACGATTCACTGGTATAAGACGATCACCATTCCGGATAAACCCGACAAAACGCTTGCCATGCGGCGGGACCCGACGATCAAAGCTCCGATTCATGCCGATTTGAAGCAGGGAGAGAGCTTGATCGTATGGGGCGAGGAAGGCGAATGGTACCGGGTGCAGCAGACGAACGGCTATATGGGATATGTTCGCAAGGATCAGTTGGTTGCCGACAAGGACGAAGTCATCCCGAAGAAAGAAGCGGAGCCTCCGTTCGTGGCTAAAAAGCCAATTAGCGGTAAAATCAATATGACTTGGGAGCAGGTCGTGACCAAAAATCCGGACACCAGCAAAATTCCCGACATGCCGGGGCTGGATGTGGTCAGTCCGACGTGGTTTCATTTGGAGGACGGCGAGGGCAATCTCAAAAACTTGGCCGATCCTGCCTATGTCAAATGGGCTCACGACAGAGGATACCAAGTCTGGGGACTTTTCAGCAACGGCTTCGAGCAGAAGCGGACGACCCAAGCGCTCTCCACTTATGACAAACGAATGAAGATGATCAAGCAACTGCTTGCTTTTGCACAGATGTATTCACTGCAAGGAATCAACATCGACTTCGAGAACGTGAATTTGAAGGACAAGCAAAACCTGGTTCAATTCGTCCGGGAAATGGCGCCGCTTATGCATGAGCAGGGCCTCGTCGTTTCCATGGATGTCACCGCCAAATCGAGCAGCGAAGCGTGGTCCATGTTTTACGACCGGAAAACGCTGATCCAGTCGCTCGACTATATGATGCTGATGGCTTATGACGAGCATTGGGCGAGCAGTCCGAAGGCCGGTTCCGTCGCTTCGCTGCCATGGGTGGAGAAGTCGATTTCCGACCTGCTGAAAGAAGAGCAGATTCCGCCGTCCAAGCTGATTCTCAGCATTCCTTTCTATACGCGGGTATGGACCGAAACGAAAAAGAACGGCAAAACCAATGTGAGCTCAAAAGCCGTGTTTATGGATATGCCCCAGCGCATCATTAAGGAGAAAAAGCTTACTCCTGTATTTTCCCCGGAAACGGGACAAAATTACATCGAGTACACGGAAGACGGCAAGCTCAACAAAATTTGGATCGAAGACGAGACGTCGGTAAAAGCGCGCATCGAGCTCGTGAAAAAGTACGATTTGGCGGGCGTCGCATCGTGGCGAAGAGGCTTCGAGAATCCCGAGGCATGGAACTGGATCAGCACGTCATTAGAAGCGCCGAAAAAATAACAATCAATACAAAATAAACCGGCTCGCCTCATCGAACGATGATGGCGGAGCCGGTTTTTTATTCCTTTATGGAGAAGTCGTTTCCCCGGCTTGATGCGTCGAGGTTGGTGCCGAATCGGCGGCCGGAGCATATTTCGGGTCGAGCGTCAGAATCGTTTTGCAGAACATGCAGCGGTCCGTTTTCCCTAGCATCTTCGTCGGCTTTCCGCATTCCGGGCATTCGATGACCGTCGCGCTGGTCGACATCATGCCCGCGGCAAAATAAATTCCCATGCTCACCAGCATGGCAATGGCTCCGATGACCATACATACGGCGGCAATCATCCGGCCGGCGGCTCCCCATTCGAAGACGATCCCGGCAAGTCCGAGGATCATCAGAAGCATTCCGCCCATGGTCAGCAGGAGCCCCCACAGCCGGAATTCATTTACTTTACTTGACTTGAATTTCATGTCTTCACTTCTTTCTCGTAAGAATTGTGAGTGTCGTCACAAAAGAATGCAGGAAACGGCGGCTTCATGTAGAAATAACTATTCATGAAGAACGCATGTGGCTATCGTCAGGAGGCTTTCGCGATGGATTCCTTAAAAGCATATTGGGTAGAAAGGCTCCGTCAAGACGAGTCCGTTATCAGCGTAGCGGCCGTCGACAATCCTTCTTTGTTCTCGGCTATCACAGACGGATTCGACATTGTGCTTCTGGTTGTCAGCAGCAATAACGAACGTGCTCATCAACAAGTTCATTATATAAAAGACAACCGCCGTATACAAGAAAGATGGATAAGCCCGGATACTTTGGATGAACTGATTTTGCGCGGCGAGTATCGCAATGTTATTTATTGGATCTTAAAAGGGGAGATACTTTTGGATCGGGATATGTATTTGGAGACCCTGCGGCATAAAGTGCTTGAGTTCCCGCTACCGCTGAGAGAACACAAGCTGCTGATCGAGTTCTCCAAATTTTTGCGCTGCTATTCGCAAAGTAAAGAATACATCTTAGACGAGCATTTGCTTGATGCATACAACAATATATTGGAGGCCCTGCATCATTGGGCGCGAATCGTCATTATCGAGTCCGGCAATCATCCGGAAGTAACGATTTGGCGGCAGGTGAAGACGATCAATCCCGGCGTGTATAAGCTGTACGAGGAGCTGACGCTAAGTAAAGAGACGTTAAAACAGCGCGTTCAACTGGTGCTGCTAGCCAGCGAATTTTCCGTCATGTCCAAGATGGAGCGCTGCTGCAGGCCGCTGATCGAACTGCTTGCCAGCCGCGAGGAAGCGTGGAGCCTTCAGGAGCTCCAGCAGCAGCCTGAGCTGGCAGACATTAAAGCGGATCTCCCGCTGCTCTTGAATAAGCTGGTCAAAAAATCGTTGGCTAAAGAAATCGTCTTTACTCATGACCCGGAGCTATCCGTGCTGGAGATGCGGTATAAGGATGTCAAAAGCTGAACGTTGTGTTATAATGGATTGGACAATCAAATAGCCACTAGGGGAGCTCCGACTTGCGGGGCTGAGAAAAAGAAGCGTGTTCTTTGACCCTTGGAACCTGTTATGAAGTCTGCGTAGAGCAGGCATCACTGGATTATACCAGCGTAGGGAAGTGGACGAATGCCAGCAAACTGCATATGAAGTATGCAGGACAACATTCGGCCGGCCCGCCTGCGGGTCGGCTTTTTGCTTTTATCGGCAAAACGGCTGGAGGTGATAAGGATGCGATTGACCGTGAACGGGGAACTGAGGGAAGTGGATAATGCGGCCACCGTAGCCGAACTGCTCTCGGCGTTTAAACTGGACAATAAAATTTTGGTTGTCGAATTAAACCGGGAAATTATTGACCGTACCCGGTATGAGGAAGCCCGCCTGAACGATGGAGACCAGATCGAAATTGTTCATTTTGTCGGCGGCGGCTGAATAAAACTATCATTGGAGGAGCTACCATCATGAGCGACACGTTAAAAATCGGACCTTACGAATTTCAATCCCGACTGCTGCTCGGGACAGGGAAATTTTCGGATTTGAAGATTCAAGATCAGGCCGTTCGGGCTTCGGAAGCGGAAGTGTTGACTTTTGCTATCCGCCGTCTGCCCATCGACAATCCGGATGCGCCTAACTTTTTGGAAACGGTAGATTTGAAGAAGTTCACGCTGCTTCCGAATACGGCCGGGGCCTATACCGTAGAGGAAGCTGTGCGCATTGCGCGCCTGGCCAAAGCTTCCGGGCTTTGCGATATGATCAAAGTAGAAGTGATCGGAGATCCGAAAACGCTGCTTCCCGATCCGGTAGGAACGCTGGAGGCGACGAAAATTTTAGTAGAGGAAGGCTTTATCGTATTGCCTTATACTTCGGATGATCCGATATTGGCCCGCAAGCTGCAGGAAGCGGGAGCCGCGGCCGTTATGCCCGGAGCATCGCCGATCGGTTCCGGTCAAGGGATCGTAAACCCGAATAATTTGCGTTTTATTATCGAAGAAGCGAAAGTTCCGATTATCGTCGATGCAGGCATTGGCGGTCCTGCGGATGCTGCCTTAGCTATGGAGCTTGGCGCGGATGGCGTGCTGTTGAACACGGCTGTTGCCGGTGCGCAGGACCCCGTGCTGATGGCCGAAGCGTTCAAGCTGGCCGTGATCGCAGGGCGCAAGGGCTTCTTGGCGGGCCGTATTCCGAAGAAGCGCTATGCGTCTGCCAGCAGCCCCGTCGAAGGCATGATAGAGTAATAGGATGTTGGTATCTTCCGGCTGCCTTCGAGCGGCCGGATATTTTTATTTAGTTTAAGGGTTGACTTTCAAACTTAAGATGTGTTAAATTAATTCTCGCCGCTAAAAACGGCTGCCTTTAAAAAACTTAATCAAGCTGCTTCAAAAAAATGGTTTTAAAAAAAGCTTGCATTAAGATAGGCAAATGTGATATATTATAAAAGTCGCCGCTAAACGAGGTGACAACAACCGACAAAGCTTGAAATGCTTGACAGTCCGGCTTTTGATGGAGAAATTGCCCTTTGAAAACTGAACATCGAGTGAGTGTCATAAAGAGAATGAAAATTCTCGTCAGTAGTAACTTTTGAGCTTTAATCAGCTTTTCTTTAATGGAGAGTTTGATCCTGGCTCAGGACGAACGCTGGCGGCGTGCCTAA
>NZ_JAHNZO010000081.1 GCF_018998565.1 Paenibacillus oleatilyticus
TCCTTGCGAAATATGTGAGCAAGCCTCTGAATTTAAGCTCAACTAAAACACCACTTGATCAATTTGATAGAGAAAGGTTAGCCAAAACTTACTTCCCTACGATGGATCAGGCTTTACCCATTGAGAATGTCAACGCCATTGGGGCAGGCGGGCTCTACTCAACTGCAGAAGACGTAACTAAGTTTGCAGAAATATTAATGGGTAATCGAACGGACGTTCTATCTAAACAATCAGCCGAAGCTATGCAAAGTCCTGAATATAAAAAAGGAGTATGGGTTTCTGAAAAGACGAACACTTTTAACTATGGTCTTGGTTGGGACACGGTTAGCTTGCCACCGTTTGATGATTACGGAATAACGGCATTATTCAAAGGTGGGGACACCGAAAGATATCACGGTTCTTTGGTTACAATTCCAAAATATAATATTTCTATAGCTGTGCTCTCTTCAGGAGGGGCTTCACTATTCAATCTTACATTCGCATCTAGTGTTTTATTAGAATACTTAAAAGACCAGGGGCATATTAAGGAAATTCTACCCGAGAAAACATTTAAACCTTCCCTGAAGGTGAACATGCCGTCTGAATGGCTTTCTTATGCTGGATTATATGGTACAAGGGATTCAACCATAAATATAGATATGAAGAACGGAGAGATTGATTTACCTGAACAATTAGGGGGGGTAATACCATCACAAAAATATGTATATACGGGCGATGGACAATTCAAAAGCAAAGATGGCAGTGCAACAGTAAGCTTTGACAAACAAACAAATGGAAAAACATATGTGAAGCTTAACGCCTATACGAATTACCCAGGATTAGGTCAGTTCATGATGGTAATCTATCTGTATCAAAAGCTGGATTCCAATCCACTCGACCATACAACTAAAAAGGTATGGGAAAATAGAAACGGAAAAAGTTATTATGCGGTGGATGAAAAGATAACTTCTGCATATTATCTGGCCACGCCAATGATATCAAAGAAAATATCCGTTGATATGGATCATGGATACGCAAATGGGACTAAAATTGTTAATGAGAATCAAGCAGTAAATGCTGTCCAAATTCCGATTATAGCCGGAGCTAATGTATTTGATCTCAACTTTTATAAAGAAGGACAGACGGAGTATTTAAAGATTGATGGATTCTCTTATATCGATGAAGATGCTATTCAACCCATTTATGAAGGGAATGATTC
>NZ_JAHNZO010000082.1 GCF_018998565.1 Paenibacillus oleatilyticus
ATGATTGGGGTGAAGTCGTAACAAGGTAGCCGTATCGGAAGGTGCGGCTGGATCACCTCCTTTCTATGGAGTCCATGTCGTCTGTAGGGCGACGGACAAATCTGCAGCTTAGCTGCATCAGTCGACAACCTTCGGTTGCGACGGCACTCACTCGTGTTCAGTTTTGAAAGGTGCAATGCCTTTCAAGCTTGGTAGTCCTGCCAAAAGTTGATGGTTGCATCAACCGGGCGGACATGCTAAGATAATCTTCCTGCCGCTGAAACGGCAGCGAAGCGAGATTTGTTCCTTGAAAACTGGATAACGAAACAAAGCGTAAAGCTGAATCATCCTTAGTAGTTTTAGCGAATTAGCAGCGAGGAGTGTTTCTTTGAGAGCGACTTTTGTCGAAGACAAGCGGAGCGAACAAAGAAATACACCGAGCATACGGATAAGCTAGAAAGAGCACACGGAGGATGCCTAGGCACCAGGAGCCGACGAAGGACGTGGCGAACAACGATAATGCCTCGGGGAGCCGTAAGCAGGCTTTGATCCGGGGATGTCCGAATGGGGGAACCCACGTGAGGTAATTCTCACGTACCATGCAGTGAATACATAGCTGCATTGGAGGCAGACGAGGGGAACTGAAACATCTAAGTACCCTCAGGAAAAGAAAACAAAAGTGATTCCGTCAGTAGCGGCGAGCGAAAGCGGATTAGCCCAAACCAGAGGGCTTGCCCTCTGGGGTTGTAGGACGCCGATGTGGATGCAGCAGGTTAGGTGAACCGGTCTGGAAAGGCTGGCCATAGTGGGTAAGAGCCCCGTAGCCGAAAGTCTGCG
>NZ_JAHNZO010000083.1 GCF_018998565.1 Paenibacillus oleatilyticus
CTTTTTCCCTTTGTTACTTTGCGTAATTGACGGTGGTAACTCTCGATCATGTTCGTTGTATATATGAGTTTTCGAAGCTCCGGCGGATATTTGAAGAAGGTTGCAAGTTCGTCCCAATTTTGACGCCATGATTTGACGATGAGTGGGTACTTGCTTCCCCAATTTTCTTCAAACCGTTCCAATTCCAGCAGGGCCGCTTCTTCCGTGACCGCCTTGTAAATTGGCTTTAAGTCCGCTGTTACTTTCTTAAGATCCTTGTAAGAGACGTATCGCGTTGAATTACGGATTTGATGGATAATGCATTTTTGGATATCCGTTTTCGGATAGCAAGCTGCAATGGCTTGCGAAAAACCGCTTAGATTATCGACACAGGTAATAAGGATGTCTTGAACTCCGCGATTCTTAAGCTCATTTAACACATTCAGCCAAAACTTCGCAGATTCGTTTTCTCCAATCCAAATGCCGAGTACATCTTTGTTGCCGTCTAAATCGATGCCAATCACCATATAAGCAGCCTTGTTTACAATATGGCCTTCTTGCTTAACCTTGAAATGAATGGCATCCAAAAAAACAACGGTATAGACCTGCTGCAGAGGACGGTTTTGCCACTCCTTAATAAGCGGTACGATCTTGTTTGTTACGTTGGAGATGAGAGTCGGTGAGACCTCGACACCATACAA
>NZ_JAHNZO010000084.1:0-104 GCF_018998565.1 Paenibacillus oleatilyticus
TGCGGCATCGGCTCCGGCTTGCCTTTCTGCGCCGCTTGGAACGGCTGTGGCGCCTCGTACGGCTGCGGCTTTTGCGCCGCGCTAAACGGCTGCGGCATCGGCTC
>NZ_JAHNZO010000084.1:114-377 GCF_018998565.1 Paenibacillus oleatilyticus
TGCGCCGCTTGGAACGGCTGTGGCGCCTCGTACGGCTGCGGCTTTTGCGCCGCGCTAAACGGCTGCGGCATCGGCTCCGGTTTGCCCTTCTGCGCCGCTTGGAACGGCTGTGGCGCCTCGTACGGCTGCGGCTTTTGCGCCGCGCTAAACGGCTGCGGCATCGGCTCAGGCTTGCCTTTTTGCGCTGCCTGGAACGGCTGTGGCGCCTCGTACGGCTGCGGCTTTTGCGCTGCGCTAAACGGCTGCGACATCGGCTCAGGCTT
>NZ_JAHNZO010000084.1:387-647 GCF_018998565.1 Paenibacillus oleatilyticus
GCCTGGAACGGCTGTGGCGCCTCGTACGGCTGCGGCTTTTGCGCTGCGCTAAACGGCTGCGACATCGGCTCAGGCTTACCTTTTTGCGCTGCCTGGAACGGCTGTGGCGCCTCGTACGGCTGCGGCTTTTGCGCTGCGCTAAACGGCTGCGACATCGGCTCAGGCTTGCCTTTTTGCGCCGCCTGGAACGGCTGTGGCGCCTCGTACGGCTGCGGTTTTTGCGCTGCGCTAAACGGCTGCGACATCGGCTCAGGCTTGCC
>NZ_JAHNZO010000085.1 GCF_018998565.1 Paenibacillus oleatilyticus
TGGAAGATCTCCCAGCAGGCCGCGTCAAACGACAGGCTGGCGAACAGCAGCGCGCGGTCCTCTTCGCCGATACGCAGCGTATGGTCGTAGTATGCTTTCAGGTTCGTCAGCCCGTGATGCTCCAGCATGACGCCCTTCGGCTTGCCGGTTGTACCCGATGTGTAGATAACATAGGCCAAGTCGTCCGCGCCGGATACCGGCTCCAGGTTCGAGCCGTCGGCATCATAGTTCGCCTCATCGTCCGCCGCAAGCACCGCAACGTCCTTCAGTTCGGCGGCGATGCGCTCGCGAAGCCGTTCCTGCGTCAGCAGCAGCTTCGCGCCCGAATCCTCCAGCATGTAGCGGATGCGGTCTTCCGGATACTCCGGATCGATTGGCACATACGCGCCGCCAGCTTTGAGGATAGCGAACACCCCGACGATCATCTCCAGCGAGCGCTCGACCATCAGGCCGACGAACCGTTCGCGCCGCACCCCGGCGCTGCGCAGCGTGCGGGCGAGGCGGTTGGCCCGCTCGTTCAGCTCGCGGTACGTCAGCCGCTGGCCTTCGCAGTAGACAGCAACCTGCTCCGGTGTCCGCACCGTTTGTTCCTCCAGCAACTGGTAGATCGTCTTCTCGCGAGGCGAGTT
>NZ_JAHNZO010000086.1 GCF_018998565.1 Paenibacillus oleatilyticus
TGCCCTTCTTCGCAATTAAAGTACGATACGTCGACCGTCGCTTCCGTCGGGCCGTACAGGTTAATGATTCGCGCTCCATTCACTGGCGCAATGTAGCGGTGGAAACGCGCTACCTGCGATGCGGTCAGCGCTTCCCCGCTCGCGAATACGTACCTTAACGAAGTCAGCTTGCTCTCCAGCTCAGCGGCCGGCAATTGCTCCACGTATTCCAGAAACGCATGCAGCATCGACGGTACGAAATGCATCGTCGTGATCCTCTGCCGTGCTATCGTTTCCAGAATAACCGCAGGGTTCTTTTCCCCGCCTACCGAAAGCAGGCATACTTTCGAACCGACGAATGCCCACCAGAACAGCTCCCATACCGATACGTCGAAGGTGATTGCCGTCTTCTGCATAATCGTATCCGCCGCATCAATCGGATAATTTTTCTGCATCCACAACAAGCGGTTAATGACCGAACGGTGTTCCACCACGACCCCCTTCGGTCTACCTGTCGTTCCCGAAGTATAAATCACATACGCCGCATTCTCGGCATCGTTAACGAGCTCCGGATTCGTATCGTCCTCGCTGTAGAC
>NZ_JAHNZO010000087.1 GCF_018998565.1 Paenibacillus oleatilyticus
ATTTAGTCTGTCTAATCAAGATTTCTTTTGGTAGGGATTTCCCCATTATTAATTCTTGAATGGCTGGTGGATATGCTAGATTTTTATCCAAGGTGATTACACGTGGGGTTTGATTATGTGGAGAGGACAAAGCCTTTGTAAAGAAACGCTTAGCTGCCTGCATATCCCGATTTTCAGATAACATGAAATCTATGGTTTTCCCCATAGAATCTACTGCCCGATATAGATACTTCCACTGACCTTTGACTTTGACGTAGGTTTCGTCGGTCCGCCAAGAATCGTTTGTAGGTTTCAAAAAGGGACGGATTCGTTTGTCGATTTCGGGTCCGAATTCATGGACCCATCTCATGATCGTCGTATGGGAAATCTTTAATCCTCGCTCGCTCATCATTTCGACTATATCTCGATAGCTTAAACTATATTTCAAATACCATCTCACCGTTAGTAAAATGATCGCCGATTCCTATTGCTTCCATTTAAATAAATCCATTTTCGTTTCCAAAAAAAGTTGCTCCATCCCATGATATTTTCAATTACGTTATCATAAATTAGAGCTTTGCACCACAACC
>NZ_JAHNZO010000088.1 GCF_018998565.1 Paenibacillus oleatilyticus
GGGTCTGTAAAATAAATTGTGTAACCTCTCAACTGAGATAAATTTGGCAATACTGACTACTAGATCAAAGTTGGAGGAATAAGCACATGGCGACCCGAAGCGGATTATTGTCAAAACAAGAATTACGTCAATTCGTAAAAGAGCATAATTTTCAATCGGCAGAAGATATTCAAAGGACACTAAAGGAATTATTTGCGGAAGTGCTCCAAGAAGCGCTAGAAGCGGAACTGGACACGCATCTCGGTTATGAGAAGCACGATGTAAAAAACAAGCAAACGAGAAACAGCCGCAACGGCTATAGTAAGAAAATCGTCACCTCCGAATACGGCGATGTAGAGATTGAAGTGCCTCGGGACCGACTGGGTGAATTTGAACCTGTGGTCGTGAAGAAAAATCAGACGAATGTGACCGGCATTGAGGAGCAGATCATCGCATTGTATGCGAAGGGTGTCAGTACACGGGACATTCAGGATCATCTTCAAGGGTTGTATGGTGTCGAGGTCTCACCGACTCTCATCTCCAACGTAACAAACAAGATCGTACCGCTTATTAAGGAGTGGCA
>NZ_JAHNZO010000089.1 GCF_018998565.1 Paenibacillus oleatilyticus
TTTCATCATCCGACCATAGCGGCGCTCAGTCCGCATCTTCAGGCTGCCGGCAAAATCGCGAGCCAGGAAGAAGTGACGGGCGACGTGGCGCTCACGCCGATTCAGCGGTGGTTCTTCGAGCAAAATCCGGCCGATCTGCATCACAGCAACCAGTCCTTTATGCAGTACCGTCAGCAAGGCTTCGACGAAGCGGCGCTGCGCCAGACGATGAAGAAGATCGTCGAGCATCACGACGCGCTGCGTACGGTATACCGGAAAACCGAAACTGGCGTCTACGCGGCCTGGAACCGGGGAATCGACGAAGGCGAGCTGTACAGCTTGGAAGTCGTGGACTTGACCGGCACCGAGGACTGCGCTGCAGCGATTGAGGCGAAGGCGAACGAAATTCAAGGCAGCATCAACCTTGAGAACGGCCCTCTGGTAAAGCTGGGTCTGTTCCGCTGCGCGGACGGCGACCATCTGCTGATCGCCATTCATCATCTGGTCGTGGACGGCGTGTCCTGGCGCATTTTGTTCGAGGATTTGGCTACGGGCTATGAACAGGCTTTAAGCGG
>NZ_JAHNZO010000008.1 GCF_018998565.1 Paenibacillus oleatilyticus
CCGCAGCCGGCCGCCGCTGCGCCGGTGGCGGCGCTGGGCGCGTGCCCGCGCGCGGGCTGCCGCGGCAGCATCATCCGCGGCAAGCGCGGCTACGGCTGCAGCGCGTATAAAACCGGCTGTACCTTCGTGATCTGGAAGGACAGCTTCGGGGCTTCGCTGACGGACGCCGCCATCGCGTATCTCCTGAAACACGGACGCACCGCACTGATGAGGCTGGTCGACGAGCAGGGACGGCCGGTCGAAGGGCGGCTCGTGCTGCAGGACCCGAATACGGGGCAGCTTAGGCTGGAAGCAGTATCCTTTTAGAAGTCTTGCCTGCGGCAAGCAGGCGCCGACCAGGCAGACTTCCGATCGAGTAAAGCTATTTTTATCGTGGGGTGAATTCGAGCGCTTATGAAAGAAATTCCCATTCCGTACGTCCGCGCGAACCAGGCTGGCATTGTCCTGCTGGTTGCGCTTGCGGTAGCGCTTCGCCAGCCGGCGCTGATCGCCGCCTTGTGGGCGGTTCAAGTGCTCGGCTTATGGCAGGGCATTCGCGCCAACCTGATCGTGCAGCTCGCCGCCCCGCTGCTTCGCAGCCGTGTCGCAGGAGCCCGCACCGAATCGCGGGAGCTGCTGCGGTTCAACAGCGCCGTAGCCGTCCTGCTGCTGACCTTGTCGCTGCTGGCGTTCTGGGTGAATCCGGGAGGCTGGCTCGGATACGTCCTCGCCGGCATCGTGGCGTTTGCCGCGCTCGCGGCTTTATGCGGTTTTTGCCTCGGCTGCTTCCTGTATTACCGGTTCAAGCGTCTCCGCAAATAACGGCCTCCGCTGAATAAAAAAAGCTTTCACCGCAGCGTCTGCGTGAAAGCTTTTTTGCCGTTATAGACGGCCCGATATTACCAGGGCAGCACGTAGAAATAGACGGAGCAAAAGTGGCAGATGCTTCCTCCCAGCACGAACACGTGCCATACGGTGTGGGCATAAGGGAGCTTGCGCCATAAATAAAAGATCGTGCCGACCGTGTACAGCAGGCCTCCGGCCACCAGCCAGCCGATTCCGGCTGCGGGAAGCTGCTCCTGGAGCGGACGAAACGCGAACATGACCATCCAGCCCATCGCGATATAGAACAGCGTCGAGAGGACATTAAATCGCTTGACGAAAAACAGCTTGAACACAATGCCCAGCAGCGCAAGTCCCCACACGACGCCGAATAAGCTCCATCCCAAAGGGCCGCGAATCGTCACGAGCAAGAAAGGGGTATAGGTGCCTGCGATAAGCACGTAGATGGCCGAGTGGTCCATAATTTCGAACAGATCGATCCAGCGCGCCTTGCGGGCGCTATGCAGCAAGGTGGAGCAGACGTACAGCAGAATGAGCGAGACGCCGAAAACGGTGAAGCTGACGATATGCCAGACCGTGCCGTTCTGCAGCGAATGAAGCAGCAGCAGAACGAGAGCCCCGACGCTGAGCGCGGCGCCGATGCCGTGGCTGATGGCGTTGGCCCGCTCTTCTTTCCAAGACGATAAAGTCAACTTGCATTCATCTCCCGTCGATTGGTGGATTTCTTCCATTATAACCCGCGACCGGAGAAATGACCAACTCTTAGTACCAGCCCGTAATCCGTACCGGAAAGCCTCGGGGCGATTCGTTCCCCCGCTCGTGGGGAATAAGCAGCAGCTCGGGAGTATCGCGGATTCCTTCCGCGAACAGCTCGAACGATACGCGGGGAAAATCCGCTTGCAAGACAACAACGTTACCGTCTGCTTGAATGACGCGGATCGCAAGCTCCAGCGGCTGGCCGCCGGCGACGCAGCGGTAATGCGAAGGCTCTGCGGCGGATTCGGCATCGATACGCTTGCAGAATTCCAGCACGACGAGCTGGCGGTCTGGACGGTGGACCCGCAGCACCCGGGGCGGTTCCCGATACATCGGCAGGCCGATGGAATACTCGTAGGCCGTCCAGAACCGGTAGCCGAGCTCGCCCGACGATTTCGCGAACTCGCGGATCCAGGCCCGGCTGCGTCGCATCCGGGCCTGCGAGCCGATATCCGTCTGGATGCCCAGCGGAATGCCCGGATGAACGGTTCGGATACTTTCCACGAAGGGCCGATAATGTCTTATGTAATCGGGCGGCAGATGCATGCGCATCCAGTCAGGCCAATGGGTCTGGAGGATGTGGGCGTCCGGGCGGACCGTCCGGATCATTTCAACGGCATCCACACCCTGGTACTCGCGAAGCGCTCCGACGGGGTCTTGGCCGGCGTCCACCGCAAGGGACCACGTCGCGATTTTGATATCGGGTCTCGCTTCGCGGACCCCGCCGACTCCGTTGATCAGCTCGTTCAGAAATCCGTTCACCGCCTGAACCCGAAACTCGATCCATAGCAAGTAGCGGCCGCGGTCCTTTTTGTAATACAGGGGCGAGGAGGAGTAACGAAATTCCGGCATGTCGCTGCCGCTGAACTGTTTGAATGCCGCCCTGGCATACGGGCCGACATCGCCGTACACGCCGCTTGCCAGTCCGTTCCATTCGGGAAAATACGGCTCGGCTACCTCAAAGCCCGTAAACGGGTGCGTGCGGACGAGATGGGCGGCCGCCGCTTTTTTCCAGGCCACATAGCGATGGCTGAAAGGAGATAGCCGGGTAAACCCGTCGTTGACCGGCTTCAGCAGCGTCATTTGCCACTCCGGCCAATCTGGAGGCAAATTTTCGGTCGTGTACGTCCCGTTGCCGATCACCATCGCCCAGACGTCCATGCCGCGCTCGCGAAGAGCCGCTACGAGCCTGCCGTTCACCCGGGTTTCATCCGTTACAAAATAGCGCACGGTACGGAATCCGGCCAATTCCAGCTCGGAGGCGACGCTTTCGGGAGAACGGCCGAGATAATAAGCAAAGGTCGGATCGATTTGAATCGTAGGCCGACTCGGAGTTCCGACAGACATGCGTATCCCTCGCTTTCCTTCATACAAGCGGTAATCGCTTAATCGATTTCTTCTTAATTAGAAACGTTTCCTCCCATAGTACGCTTCATGTTCCGCAGATTCAAATTTGAAGTCCGGGGAGCTTACGGAGCATGCTTTCAAAGTCTTCAGAGTTATTTATATGAGCCGGATAGCAGAAAAATTTGCCAAAAGGTTTATTTATTGCCGCCATGCACATATTCCATCGTATAACCCCAAAAAAAGAAACGCCTCTCGCATGCGAGGGCGTTAAGTCCGCGGAGATCGGATGGTTATACGGTGCCGTCTTTCGGTTTGCCATGATCAACAATAATGCCGACGAGAACGAGAACGGCGCCGACTCCATTCGCGATATCGTTAATGAGATTATCGGGGATGTCGTATCCGAAGCTGCCCAAGGCAAGCTTCGCGCCACCAAGAATACCTAGAATGAACGCTGGCTTTTTCCATTTATTACGCATAGGCCCAACCTCCTTTTCGATGGACTCCATATATTCATATGAGTCTTCAAAAAAAAGGAGTGGACTACCGGAGAAACGGGGTATTGTCCAAGTTCATGCCGGCGTCAAGCGCCGGGTCAGTCCCCAGAACAGCAGCGCGAGACCGCTTATGGCGGCGCCCAGCAGACAGACGCCGGTCCAACCGGCCCGCGCGTACATGAGCGTCGAGGAAATCGAGCCGACGGCGCTGCCGATCGAATAGAAGATCATGTACGCCCCGGCGAGACGGCTGCGGGCTTCCGGGCGCACGTTGTAAATCATGCCCTGATTGGTGACGTGCACGGCTTGCACCGCCAGGTCGAGGAGGACCACTCCGGCGATCAGGGCCCAGAGGGAGCGTTCGGTCAGACTGATCGGCAGCCACGAAACCAGCAGCAGCGTCAGCGCGATACCGGTGGTCCGCTGTCCGAAGCCGCGATCTGCGAGCCGTCCCGCACGCGCCGCCGCCAACGCTCCCGCTACGCCTACGAGCCCGAACGATCCGATCACGGTATGGGAAAGCGACAGCGGCGGCGAACTGAGCGGCAGCACAAGCGAGGTCCACAGCACGCTGAACGAGGCGAAAATAAGCATCGCGAGAATACCGCGAATGCGCAGCACCGGCTCCTGCACGAATAAAGCGAATACGGAGCGCAGCAGCTGCGGATACGTCATCGGCACCTTCCCGTGATCTTCCCGCGGCAGCACCCGGAACAGGAGCCCGGCCATGAGCACCGTCAATCCGGCGGAGACGAAATATACCGAACGCCAGCCCGCGAGATCGGTCAGCGTCCCGGCGACGGTTCGGGCGAGCAAAATGCCGATCACCACACCGCTCGTTACCAGACCGACGACCCGGCCCCGCTCGGCAGGCGCCGCCAACGTCGAGGCGTAGGCGACGAGCGCCTGCGTCACGACGGCAAGCAGGCCGACCAACCCCATGCCTGCGAGCAGTACGGCGGCGGTAGAGGCGGTGCCGACCACAATAAGCGCCAATACGGACAACAGCATTTGGCCGACGATCAGCTTCCGGCGGTTCACCAGATCGCCGAGCGGGACGAGCAATAGCAGGCCCAGCGCATAGCAGATCTGAGTGGCCGTGATGACAACCCCTACGGCTGCGCGGTCAATGCCAAGCTCGCTTGCCATCGCGTCGAGCAGCGGCTGCGCATAGTAGACGTTGGCGACAGCGAGCCCGCAGGCGATGGCAAACAATAGCGCGGCGGAACGGGACATCGCCGGCGCAGAAGCCGGTTCTTCTGCGGCCAAGCCTCCATGCGGCGCCTTCGGCCTTGCCCCGCTGCGGTCCTCAGCAAGAACCCCCGCCTTTTTTTCTAGCCTATCCATCGTTTTACCCTCCTGACAAGTAAGAATAATTTGTACCAAAAAGTATATTATACCGATTGGTATGTAATTTGCTTCGTAAATATAACTCTCGCGCAGGCTGCTGTCAAGAGGCCGGTTGTCCGGAGAGCGGGCCGAATTTCTCGGAAAGACTCGTCTGCGGAACGCCGGCCGAATTTGACAACGGCGGTTTCAAGGCCTAAAATTATAATATACTAATCGATATGAAATGAGGCTATTTTTATGGTACGGCCAAGAGCGTTCGATGAAGACAAGGCTTTGAATGCCGCGATGCGGCTATTTTGGGAGAAGGGGTATGAAGCGACTTCTTTAAGCGATCTCACGTCCGGAATGGGCATACAGCGCCCAAGCCTTTATGCGGCCTTCGGAGACAAGAAGGAGCTGTTCGAAGCTGCGCTCCGCAAATATACGCGCGCTCACTCCTCCTACGTCCGGTCCAAGCTGCAAAACGCTTCTTCCGTCAAGGAAGCGTTCCGGTCCTATTTCGAAGGGATTGCGGCGGAAGCGGACGAGGAAGGGCCCAACAAGGGATGCTTCTGTATCAACGTCATGGTGGAGCTTGCGCCGCATGACGTCAAATTCGAGGTTCTCACCAGGGAGCATCAGATGTACCTGGCTGCCCTGTTTCAAGAAACGATCGAACGCGGCATACGGTCGGGAGAGCTGAAGCAAGTCGGCAGCGCCAAGGCGCTGGCTCACACCTTGCTTGTGTCGGTCATCGGACTCACCGTGCTGATGAAATCCCGTCCCGAACGTTCGGTTGCGGACCATTTTATCGCGACGATCCTCGAATTGCTGAAGTAACTTGACCGGTCAAGATTTAATAATAAAAATTACGATTAATTGACAGAGCCGAGCGGACGGAGTAAAATTTGAAAAAAAGTAGGGCAACAACCTAACTTGCGAACATAAACGGAAAGCGGTGTAGCGATTTGAAGAAAGAACGAACGGTTCCGGTTCATATTTTGACCGGATTTTTGGGCAGCGGCAAGACGACGCTGCTGACCCGGGCGCTGGACTATTATAAGCTGAGCGGCAAAAAGCCCGCCGTTCTGATGAACGAGCTGGGCGACGTGAACCTGGACGGGATGCTCGTGGACGAGGACGTGCCGATGACCGAAATGCTCGGCGGCTGCATCTGCTGTACGATTCGCGGCGATCTGGGCATGGAGCTGAAGCAGCTGATCGAGGAGCACCGGCCGGACGTTGTGTTCGTGGAATGCACGGGAGCGGCCAACCCGATCGAGATGCTGGACGGCGTGACGGACGCCTCCCTTCTTACGAAGGTAGAGCTGAAGTCGGTCGTTACGGTCGTCGATGCGGCGCAGCTCAGCGAGCGCTCGCACAATCCCGTGGGCAAGACGTACCGGCTCATGCAGGATCAAATCCGCTGCGCGACGCGCATTTTGCTCAACAAGACGGATCTCGTGCCCCCGGCGGAGCTCGTTCGTCTGGATACGCTGATCCGGGAGCTGAATCCCGCAGCCCCGATCCTGCCGACCGTGCGCTGCGAGATCGAGCTGTCCTTGTTCGACCGCCTCGAAGGCGGCGTAGCGGAGCGGCACCAGGCGGCTTCCGCTTGCGGCTGCGGACATGAGCATGCGGCGGACGAAGGCTGCGGAACCGGAGGTCATGATCATGAGCATGGAAGCGATGCGCATCATCACAGCCACGAGCATGTGATGGTCTATACGCATTACTTCGCACACCCGGTGGATAGCGAGCAATTTGAAGCGCTGATCGGACGGCTCCCGCAGGAAATATACCGGGCCAAAGGCATTTTGCGGTTCACCGATACAGTTAGTCCGTTTTTGTTCCAATACGCGTATCGCGAGATGGATTTCGTGAAAATAGCGCCGAAGGAAGAGCTGCCCAGCGTAGCGGTGTTTATCGGCGAGCACTTTGACCGGTCCTTTCTGAAGGCCGAGCTGGCGGCTCTGGAAGGCCGGTAACCTTGACTCCCGCTGCGGATTCAGGCATTATTAGTAGTATCCGATAGCGTATTCATAGGGAAGAGGTAGGTATGGGAAATCACGAGCATGAGGTTCAGTCGACCGTTCAAGATATTTTGAAGGCCATGTCGGCCAAAGGCTGGCGCATTACCGACCAACGGAAGAGCCTTGCCGCCTTGTTCGCCGAATCGACCGGCTATTTGTCCCCCAAGGACGTTTATGATTATATGAAGCAGCCTTATCCCGGTGTCAGCTTCGATACGGTGTACCGCAACCTGCGCCTGCTGAGCGAGATGGGCGTTCTGGAACAAATTTACTTAAACGACGGACTGAAGTTCCGCGCCCGCTGCCAGTCGCATCATCATCATCATCTTATTTGCATGAACTGCGAGAAAACGGTGCCTTTCGAATTTTGCCCGATGAAGCAGATCGACAATCTGCCGTCCGATTTTCAAATCGTCAATCACCGGTTTGAAATTTTGGGCTACTGCGGCGACTGCGCGCCGGCGGAATCCCGCGAGACAGGAACGCAAAAGCATTAATACAGCCAGGCATCATGGAAGACAGTGTACCCACGAAGGGGCGCTGTCTTTTGTTTGAAGAGAAATGAAAAGGAGAGTGAGTTCGTCTATGCATTTCCGGCATGTGCTCGAATCCGATTACACTTCTGTTATCTCCGTGATCGACGATTGGTGGGGCGGCCGGCCGATGACCGACATGCTGCCAAAGCTGTTTTTTAAGCATTTTCAAGATACAAGCTTTGTAGCAGAACAAGACGGTCAAATCGTCGGCTTTTTAATCGGCTTTGTCTCCCAGACGTACCCGGAGCAGGCCTATATCCACTTTATCGGCGTGCATCCGGAGCATCGGAAAGACGGCGTCGCCAAGCGGCTGTACGGGATGTTCTTCGACAAGGCTCGTGAGAAGGGATGCCAGATCGTGCGCTGCGTCACCTCGCCGGTAAACAAAACGTCCATTGCCTTTCACACCCGCATGGGCTTCCGGATGGATCAGGGAACCAGCGAAGTAGACGGAGTGCAGGTGACGGCCGATTATGACGGAAAAGGGCGTGACCGGGTGTTGTTTGTCAAGGAATTGCAGCCGTAAAAGCGGAATTGCAGGGACTGGAAGGGGAAGCGGACTTGTCATTGTATTGCGATTATCCGAAGCATTCACGGCATAACGTATTTTCGCGGGATGCGAAGGGGAACTATTTTGCATATTTGTCCAATCGGGGAAAATGCCTGTCCTATCTTTCGGACGATCTAAGCGATTTTGATTACCACAACCTTGAGTTGTCCAAAGCGATGCCTATGGGGTACACCGGGCTGACGATCTTGGAACGGGCATTTTTGATGGATTCGGACGGGCATCAAGGGTGGTCTGTGAACCATACGGGAGAAATGTACGTTCTCCGGAACGAAGCCGTGCCTATGGAATATTGGAAGCCGGAAACACAAGAATACCATCTACACTTGGCGTCCTTTTCAGGCCCGACGGGAGCTGCCGAGGCGAAAAACTATTGCGCAGCAATACTTGAAAAGATGAGTCGGAGCCAGATCGATTTAAATGGTGCAATCTTGGTAGGGGCTGTCGTTGTGGAGCAATATTATTGGCACTAGTCTGGAAAGAGCGGCAGCACAGGGACGATTCCAAAATTTCAAAGTTCAAGGGGAACGGGGAGCAATCTGGCTCCTCTTTTTTTATGCCTAAACAGTGAAAAAATCCCAAAAAAATCGATTGACAGGACACAGGGCCGATGCTAATATACTGACATAACTAAGTAAGTTTATCGGAATTATTAGTTAGTCACCGGACAACCGGAACGCCATATAATGTGCTGTGGGCGATTGACCCGCCCCTCCGATCCGATAAACGGAAATTATAAGCAGAATTGATAAATGGGGAGAGAAAAGGTTATGCGCGCACACACAAATCACGTGCTACGGTTGTTCGGTAAATGGTCATTATTCAGCGTACTTACGATATCGCTCGTCGGGCTGACGGCTTGCGGCGGAGCCAAACCGGATTCGGGCGGAGCTGCCCCGGCTTCTGGTGACGGCACGAAGCCTGCGGCTTCTGCGGCAAAGCCGATCGAACTGCTTAACGTCTCGTACGACCCGACGCGCGAGCTGTATCAAAGCTACAATAAAGCGTTCGCCGCCTATTGGAAGAAGACGAAAGGGCAGGACGTCACCTTCAAGCAATCGCACGGCGGCTCCGGCAAACAGGGCCGTTCGGTCATCGACGGGCTGGAAGCGGATGTGGTGACGCTTGCGCTGGCCTACGACATCGACGCGGTTCAGCAAGCGGGGCTGATTCAAGCGGATTGGCAGAAAAAGCTGAAAAACAATAGCTCCCCGTATACTTCGACCATCGTCTTCCTCGTGAAGAAAGGCAACCCGAAGGGCATCAAGGATTGGGACGATCTGATCAAGCCGGGCGTGCAGGTCGTTACGCCGAACCCGAAAACGTCCGGCGGCGCCCGTTGGAACTATGTGGCCGCTTGGGGCTACGCCTACCAGAAGAACAATAAAGACGAAGCCAAGGCAAAGGAATTCGTGCAGCAGTTGTTCAAAAACGTCCCAGTGCTCGATTCCGGCGCTCGCGATGCGACCACAACCTTCGTCCAGCGCGGCATCGGCGACGTGCTGATCGCCTGGGAGAACGAAGCGTATCTGTCCATCAACGAGTTCGGCAAAGACAAATTCGAGATCGTCACGCCATCGATCAGCGTGCTTGCCGAGCCTCCGGTCGCCGTCGTCGACAAAGTGGTCGACAAGAAAGGCAGCCGGGAAGTGGCGCAGGCGTATCTGGACTATTTGTACTCGGAGGAAGGGCAGGAGATTGCGGCCAAAAACTATTACCGTCCGCGTCTGGAGTCGGTTGCGAAGAAATACGAGAACCAGTTCTCCAAAGTAAACCTGTTTACCATCGATGACGAGCCGTTCGGCGGCTGGGCGAAAACGCAAAAGACGCATTTTAGCGACGGCGGCGTATTCGACCAAATCTATAAACCGTAACAGACAGGGAGAGAATAGACGATGGCCAAAGCTTGGAAAAAGCGCAGTATTTTACCCGGATTCGGTTTATCGATGGGTTTTACTGTTTTGTACTTGAGTTTAATCGTTCTGTTCCCTTTGTCGGCCATCTTCATTAAAAGCTCCGGGATGGGCTGGGAGGCGTTCTGGCATACGATTTCCGACCCTCGGGTCATCGCTTCCTATAAGATCAGCTTCGGCACGGCGTTCGGCGCCGCCCTTGTGAATTCGGTTTTCGGCTTCATCGTCGCTTGGGTGCTGGTCCGGTACTCGTTTCCGGGCAAAAAAATCGTCGACGCGCTCGTCGATTTACCTTTTGCGCTGCCGACGGCCGTCGCCGGGATCGCCCTGACGACGATCTATTCGCAGAACGGCTGGGTCGGCAAGCTGCTGGAGCCGCTGGGGATCAAAATCGCCTTTACGCCGCTCGGCATCATGCTTGCGCTGACGTTCATCGGCATTCCGTTCGTCGTCCGGACGCTTCAGCCGGTGATGGAAGAGCTGGAGAAGGAGGTCGAGGAGGCGGCGGTGAGCCTCGGCGCGAGCCGCTGGAAGACGTTCGTCCGCATCCTGTTCCCCGAGCTGCTGCCTGCGCTGCTGACCGGTTTTACGTTGGCGTTCGCCCGGGCGGTGGGAGAGTACGGTTCGGTCGTGTTCATCTCCGGCAATATGCCGATGAAGACCGAGATCGCGCCGCTCCTGATCATGACGAAGCTGGAGCAGTACGATTACGCCGGTGCGACGGCAATCGCCTTGGTCATGCTGGTCATTTCCTTCGTGACGCTGCTCATCATCAATCTGCTGCAATGGCGGGCGAACCGCCATGTCACATCGGCATAAGCCGGGGAGGAGAGGAAGACTATGGCCGGTTACGTAGCCACCGCAGTGAAATCGGGTTCGGCCGCCGCCGAACGTCCGCGTCACATTACCGAGCCCCGGATCGTGAAATGGGCGCTCATTACCGTCGCGTTGTTGTTTTTGGGATTTCTGCTCATTCTGCCTTTGGTCAGCGTCTTCGTCGAAGCGTTCCGCAAAGGCTGGGAGGTGTATGCGGCTTCGCTGATCGAGTCCGATGCGGCCGCTGCCATTCGTTTGACGCTGCTCGTTGCCGTCATCGCAGTGCCGCTTAACCTGCTGTTCGGGCTAGCCGCAGCATGGGCGATCACGAAGTTCCAATTTAAAGGGAAAAATCTGCTGATCACGCTCATCGACCTGCCGTTTGCGGTGTCCCCGGTGATTTCGGGCCTGATCTTCGTCCTGCTGTTCGGCGCGAAAGGCTGGTTCGGCCCGTGGCTGCAGGAGAACGATCTCAAGATCATTTTCGCATTGCCGGGTATCGTGCTCGCCACGGTATTCGTTACCTTCCCGTTCGTCGCCCGGGAGCTGCTGCCGCTGATGCAGGCTCAAGGGACGCTGGAGGAAGAGGCGGCGGTGACGCTCGGTGCCAAAGGGTGGCGCATCTTCTGGAAGATCACGCTCCCCAACATCAAGTGGGGGCTGCTGTACGGAGTTATCCTGTGCAACGCCCGCGCCATGGGAGAATTCGGCGCCGTGTCGGTTGTCTCCGGTCATATTCGCGGATCGACGAACACGATGCCGCTGCATATTCAGATCTTGTACAACGAATATAATTTTGCCGGCGCGTTCGCCATGGCGTCTTTGCTCGTCCTGCTTGCGGTGGTCACTCTGGTCGTCAAAAGCGTCATCGAGTGGAAGCACCATCAGCAGCAGCTCAGCCGGGAAGGAGAGACCTGATCATGCATATTGTGGCCAAACATTTGACGAAAAGCTTCGGCAGCTTTCAAGCGACCAAAGATGTCAGCTTTGAGATTGAAAAAGGGAAGCTGATCGGTCTGCTCGGACCGAGCGGAGGAGGGAAAACGACGATCCTTCGCATGCTCGCCGGACTGGAGGAGCCGGATTCGGGCGACATCCTCTTTCACGGGCAGAAGGTCAACTCGCTTCCGCCGCAAGCGCGCGGCATCGGCTTCGTGTTCCAGAGCTACGCGCTGTTCCGACACATGAGCGTATTCGACAACATCGCCTTCGGGCTGACGGTTCAGAAGCGCAGCAAGGCTCAGATCAAGCAGCGCGTGCAGGAACTGATCGAGCTGACCGGCTTGGGAGGGCTTGAGAAGCGGCTGCCGCACCAGCTTTCCGGCGGACAGCGGCAGCGTGTCGCTTTTGCCCGCGCCATCGCACCCGAGCCGCAGCTCCTGCTGCTGGATGAGCCGTTTGCCGCCATCGACGCCAAGGTACGCAAAGAACTGCGTACCTGGTTGAAGGAAATGATCGACCGCGTCGGCATTACGACCATCTTCGTCACGCACGACCAGGAGGAAGCCGTCGAGGTGGCCGATCAGATCATGATTATCAATCAAGGCCGTCTGGAGCAGCAGGGCACGCCGATTGAAATTTACAAGCAGCCGGAAACGCCGTTTGTGGCGAATTTCATCGGCGAATCGAATCAGCTCGAAGATGCCACGGCGCTCAAAGGCTTTCCGGCTGCCGGGGCGATCGAGGGCGCGAAAGCGATTATCCGCCCGGAATTTATCGAGGTCGGTTTGCCCGGCGAGCTGCCTTTCCCGTCCGCAGCCGAGCAGGGCGTCGTCAAGAACGTCTACTTCCGCGGAACGAATTGGCAGATCGAAGTGGCGCTCGGCAGCGAGAAGCTGTTCGCTTACCGCTCGCTGGAGCTGCCGCAGCTTCATGCCGGAAACCGGGTGAGCGTGTTGATTCACCGCTTGTACCTGTTCAACGAAGAGGAACATTTGACATTGGAAAACACTTTGAAAACCGACCCGATGCCGGTGCATATTTAATTGAAAGAGGTCCGCAGAAAGGGGTAGTCGATGATGGAACACCACATTACGATACGAAGCGAACAATACGAACTGGCGGCCACCCTCCATTATCCGTCGGCGGAAGAGGAGGGCGGAAAAGGGTGCGGTTCGGGCCGTTATCCGATCATCGTCATATGCCACGGGTTCGTCGGCACGCGAATCGGCGTCGACCGCTTGTTCGTCCTGGCGGCGCGGGAATTTGCCCGTCATGGCTACATGGTGCTCCGTTTCGACTACGGCGGCTGCGGCGAAAGCACGGGCGACTACGGCGCCGGAGGGCTGAACGCATTGATCGACCAGACACGTACCGTCCTCGATTACGCACTCGATATCGACTGCGTTGACCCGCAGCGGGTCGTGCTGCTCGGACACAGCCTCGGCGGAGCCGTCGCCATCCTGACCGCCGCCCGGGACAAACGGGTGAAATCGCTCGTGCTCTGGTCGGCCGTCGCGTATCCGTTTAACGATATCGTGAACATCACCGGAAAGAAAACGTACGAGACGGCCGTTCAATGCGGCTCGGCGGATCACCTCGGGTATGCGCTGCAGCCGGTTTTCTTCGAATCCTTGTCGCAGCACCAGCCATTCGAGCAGCTTCGCAAATTTAACGGCGACGTCCTGCTCGTTCACGGTACGGCAGATGACGTGATTCCCGTCGATTACTGCTTTTTGTACCAGAAGCTGTTCTGGCTGCGCAGCCAGGGACAGTGCGAGAAAGAAGTTATTTTCCAGGCCGATCATACGTTTACGGGCAGTCTGGCCAAAGAGCAGCTGTTGACCAAAACAAGGGATTGGCTGCTGTACATCGACAAACGCAAAAACGAGTGGAACGATTGGACGATTTGACGGGTATGCGCATTTTTTTAACATACAAAACCTACTTAACACATAGGAATAAAAAACATTAAATCTGGAGGGATTAGGATGGCTAAACCGCTCGATGTGGATGAACTTTGGACGAAACGCATCCTTCAAAGTGTCAACGGACTCGAATACGGTACGGTGCAGATCGTCGTGCATGACGGACGGATCGTGCAGATCGAACGTACGGAACGCAAACGTTTTGAATCGGATTCGGCATCCCAGCGCCATCTGCCCGAACAAAAACAACATAAGCGCACCCCTTGATGCGAACGGGTCCACCGAACCGCTGGAGACCTCCCGAACTGCTTTGGCACATTGCCGTGCGGTTCGCCGGAGGTCTCTTTCTTTTCTTTTTTCGCTTTAAAACAAGCAAAAGGAGTGTATGACCATGGCTAAACTTGTTATTATTTCCGGCAGTCCGTCCCCGGCCTCCCGGCTGAACGGCGTACTGCAATCGCTTGAATCGGTGCTGCAGCAGGAAGGGCTGCGTCCGGAGTGGATTCGCGTCCACGAGCTGCCGCCCGAGGATTTGGTGTACACCAGGTTCGACAGCCCCGCTATTAGTGCGGCGAACCGGCTCATCGAGCAGGCAGACGGCCTCGTCGTGGCCACTCCGATCTACAAAGCAGCCTACACCGGCGTATTGAAAGCTTTCCTGGATCTGATTCCGCAGCGGGGACTCGAAGGGAAAGTGATTCTGCCGGTTGCCATCGGCGGTTCGGCCGCACACCTGCTGGCGATCGATTATGCGCTGAAGCCGGTGTTGTCGGCGCTCGGGGCGCGCAACCAGCTGCAAGGCGTGTACGCGCTCGATACACAGGTGAAGCGCAAGGAGGAAGGCGGGTTCGAGGTGGCCGAGGAGCTGGAAGCACGACTTCGCCAGTCCGCGCTGGATTTTACGCGCGAAGCGCGGTTGTACGTGGAACGGACCCCGGGAGCCGTCGTATGAGACGGAAGCTGGGGGCGAGACCGTTCGCTTTGGCTTTGCTGGCAGTTCTGCTGGTGGCCGTTGCAGCCGGCTGCGCGACAGCGGCTAAATCCGGACCGGGCGGAACCGCGGGAGCTGTCGACGAGAAGGATGAAAAAGTGAAGCAGGTGCGGATCGGGTACCAGAAGTACGGCACCGTGAACTTTCTCAAGGCGCAAGGGAAGCTTGATCAGAGGCTGCAAGAGGCGGGCTACACGGTGACGTGGACGGAGTTTCCCGGCGGTCCGCAGCTGCTAGAGGCGCTCAATGTAGGCAGCATCGATTTCGGGCATACGGGCGAAGCGCCCCCGATCTTCGCGCAGGCGGCCGGAGCGCCCTTGGTTTATTTGGCGTATGAGCAGGCAAGGCCGGCCAGCGAAGCGATCGTCGTGCCTGAATCGTCGCCGATTCAAAGCGTCAAGGATTTGAAGGACAAAAAGGTCGCATTAAACAAAGGGTCCAACGTTCATTATTTGCTCGTGAAGCTGCTTGAACAAGCCGGTTTGAGCTATTCCGACGTTCGCACGGTGTTTCTGCCTCCGGCTGATGCCAGGGTCGCTTTCGAGCGGGGCAGCGTGGACGCTTGGGTCATCTGGGACCCGTATTTTGCCTCCGTGCAGACATCCGCCAAGGCCAGAGTATTAGCGGACGGGAAAGACGTGGTGTCCAACTACGAGTTTTATTTGGCATCCCGCCCGTTTGCCGAACGGAACAAAGAGATCACCGCCATCCTGTTGGAGGAATTGAACAAGGCCGGCGCTTGGGCGAAGGCGAATCCGCAGGAAGTGGCGCAGCTTTTGTCGCCGCAGCTCGGCATCGATATTCCGTCGCTGGAGCTCGCCATGGGAAGGCGTGAATACGGCTTGCTGCCGATCAACGGGCAAGTGATCGCCGAGCAGCAGCGCGTGGCGGATACGTTTCTGCAAATCGGCCTCATCCCCAAAGCGATCAAGGTGAGCGAAGCATTGTTAGACTCGTAACAACAACCCGGAAAGGAGGACGGACGATGGAAGTGTTCTGGTTTATCCCGACACACGGAGACGGACGCTACTTGGGCACGCTGAAGGGAGCCCGCGCCGTTGATTTATCCTATATGAGTCAAATCGCCCAGGCGGCCGATCGGCTCGGATACGGAGGCGTGCTGCTGCCGACGGGGAAGTCGTGCGAAGACGCATGGATCGTCGCCTCGGCGCTCGTGCCGGAGACCAAGCGTCTCAAGTATCTGGTTGCTATTCGCCCGGGACTGATGTCGCCGATGCTGTCGGCCCGTATGGCTGCGACGCTGGACCGTCTGTCCGGCGGGCGGCTGCTGATCAACGTGGTCACCGGTGGGGATCCGGTCGAAAACGCCGGCGACGGCTTGTTCCTCGATCATGCGTCGCGCTATGAGCTGACGGACGAATTTTTGCACATATGGCGGAAGGGGCTCGAGGACGGGGAAGTCACCTTCGAGGGCGACTATTTGACCGTCAAAGGCGGTACGCTGCTGTACCCCTCGCTGCAAAAGCCGCATCCTCCGCTTTATTTCGGCGGCTCCTCCGACATCGCCCAGTCAATCGCAGCGGAGCATATTGACGTGTACTTGACCTGGGGCGAGCCACCGGCTCAGGTCGAGGATAAAATCAAGCGGGTGCGCAAGCTGGCCGAAGCGAAGGGACGGCAGGTGAGGTTCGGCATCCGGCTCCATGTTATCGTCCGGGAGACGGAGCAGGAGGCTTGGAACGCAGCCGATGAGCTGATCCGCTATGTGGATGACGAGACGATCGCGCAAGCGCAGCAGGTGTTCGCCCGTTTCGACTCCGTCGGCCAACGCAGGATGGCGGAGCTGCATAGCGGGAAACGAGAAGGGCTGGAGATCAGCCCGAATCTGTGGGCGGGTATCGGCCTGGTGCGCGGCGGCGCGGGAACGGCGCTCGTCGGAGACCCCGAGACAGTGGCGGCCAGGATGAAGCAATATGCGGAGCTGGGCATCGACACGTTTATTTTATCCGGTTACCCGCATCTGGAAGAGGCTTACCGGATGGCGGAACTGGTGTTCCCGCTGCTGCCGTTGAAGCGCAATCCGGCGGGGAGCTTCGGTGAATCGGAAGCCGCAGTCGCCGGCGTTTCCTCGGCAAGTCCGTTCGGCGAAATTATCGCCAACAACGACCTGCCGACGAAGCAAGCCCCCTTATTTGTCACAGAAAACGAGGTGCAAGCCGATGAAGGCCGCATTCCGCGACTCGCGCGCTAAAGGCTGGCTGCCCTGGCTCGTTCCGGTCGCCATTGTGTTGATATGGCAGACGCTAGGACAGATCGGGCTCATCTCGACCCGCATTCTGCCGACGCCTTTGCAGGTCATTCAGGCATTTATTCCGCTTGCCGAGAAGGGCACGCTGGTTCAACATATCGGGATCAGCGCGAAGCGGGCATTGCTCGGCTTTGCTGTCGGCGGGGGGATCGGCCTGGCGCTCGGACTCGCGAACGGGGTGTCGCCGCTGCTGGAGAAGCTGACCGACTCGTCCATGCAGATGATCCGCACGATCCCGCATTTGGCCCTCATTCCGCTCGTCATTCTATGGTTCGGCATCGGGGAGGAGGCGAAGCTGTTTCTGGTCGCGCTGGGCTGCGCCTTTCCGGTTTACCTCAATACGTTTCACGGTATCCGCACTGTCGATCCGGGCTTGATTGAAATGGGCAAAGTATACGGCTTGCAGGGCCTCCCGCTGTTCTGGCAGGTCATCCTGCCCGGTGCGCTTCCCAGCATTCTGGTCGGGGTGCGTTACGCGCTTGGGATCATGTGGATCACGCTGATCGTCGCCGAGACAATCTCCGCAGATTCGGGCATCGGCTATATGGCGATGCATGCGCGGGAGTTCATGCAAATGGACGTCGTGGTGCTCAGCATCATCATCTACGCGTTGCTTGGGAAGCTGTCGGACGCGATGGCCAAAGGGCTCGAGCGGCGCTGGCTGCAATGGCATCCGAATTTTAAGAAAGCCTGACCTTGAACCGAAGGAGGGTTCCGTATGAGTGTAAGACAAGGCGGCATCCAACTGAATATCCGCCGTGTGACCAAGCGGTTCGGAGATCGTGCCGTACTGAAAGAGATTACGCTAGATTTAAATGCGGGCGAGTTTGTGGCCGTCGTCGGCCGAAGCGGCTGCGGGAAAAGCACGCTGCTGCGGCTCGTGGGCGGGTTGGAAACGGCCGACGAAGGCACCATGCTGTTGGACGGGAGGGAGCTTGAAGGAATCGACCCCGACACGAGGCTGCTGTTCCAGGAAGCCCGGCTGCTTCCGTGGAAAAAAGTGCTGGCGAACGTGCAGATCGGCGCGAAGTCGGGGGACCAGGGGAAGGCGCGCGAAGCGCTTCGCTTGGTCGGCTTGGAGGAGCGGGCCGGCGAATGGCCCGGGGTATTGTCCGGCGGACAGAAGCAGCGAATCGCGCTCGCCCGGGCGCTGGCCGGCGCTCCGCGCCTGCTGCTGCTTGACGAGCCGCTGGGCGCGCTTGATGCGCTCACCCGCATCGAAATGCAGCGGCTGATCGAACGGCTGTGGCTGGAGCAGGGCTTCTCCGCCGTTCTCGTCACGCACGATGTCAGCGAAGCCGTCGCGCTGGCCGACCGGGTCGTGCTCATCGAGGACGGCGCGATTGCCCTGAATATCCCGATATCTTTGGCCCGGCCTCGGGAACGAGACAGCGGCTTTGCCTACTACGAAAAGATGATTCTGGATCGCGTGATGGGATCGGAACCGGAAAAGGTCCCGTCCGGCGTTCCGGCGCTGAGGCAAGATTATTCGTTTACCATTTAAAGAAAAAACAAGGAGTGAATGTGAATGCTTACCTATACCTCCCTTTCCGGGCAGTTCGATGAGGATGACGTGCTTCAGCTTCCCGATCACCGGTTCGTCACGCATTGCTTTGAACGCTATGGCCTCAATCGGGGCATTTACAATACGATTGACGAGTGGCTGTACCGGTTCGGCGTGCGGGATATTGTCCAGCGCCGCCAGGCCCTCCTGGCCTTTCTGGCCTCGCTGCAGCCGCAGGATCGGACGAAAGGAACGTATTTGAAATTCGGCAAGGGCGGCTTGACCAAGCAGCTGTTCGATTTTATGACGAAGCCCAAGCTCGTTGGATAAGCGTCATCCCCGCCACACCGCGGCCGTTGAGCGGAAGACTCAACGGCTTTTTGCTGTTGCCGCCACTTGAGCGGGCTTAATCGCGAACAGCGCAACGAGCACCCCGACGAATACGGTACCTGCAAGCAGCCCGAACAGCACGGCCGACGGCCATTTGATTCCGACGGAGATGAACGGCGGTCCGGCAGCCACCCCGATAAAGCGCATGCTGCTATACACCGCACTCACCGTACCCCGCTGCTCCTTTTTGATTCCTTCCGTAATCAAAGAATCCAGACAGGGGAGAGCGATGCCGATTCCGATGCCGCCAAGGCCGACCCATACAAACAGCAGCCAGAGACTGGTTATGCCGGGCAACGCCATACAGACAAGCGCCGCTCCTAGAAGAACGAGCCCGGCCACCGTCAGCCATTTCATCCGCGGTTTATTTTCCCCGATCGCTTTGCCGGCCAGAAACGACGCCAGACATAAAGCCGATAAAGGCACGGCGAGCAAGCACCCTTTGGCCAGTCCCCGAATTCCGAACTGTTCCTCCAACGTTTCCGACAAGTAGAACAGGATGCCGAACAAGACGAACATCGCAATGACCCCGATGACAAATATGGCGGCAAGCCACCGTCCCTCGTTGCGGGCGATCATCCTTAACATGGCGGCAAAGCTGCGGAAGCTTGTGTCTTGCTTGCTCTCGGATTTCGGTGTCCGGACCAGGCAACCGACCATCAGGACCGAGACGAGACACAGTGCCGGAATCGCGTAAAAGACGGCGACCCAAGTCCATAACGCAAGCAGCGAGCCTATAATCGGACTGAGCACTTTACCGAACGTATTCGAGGTTTCGATCATCCCAAGCCCGCTGCTGACGTCGCTTTCTTTTTGGAACATGTCGCCCACCAGCGGCATGACGATCGGGGCGGCTCCTGCAGCGCCGATTCCTTGGATGAACCGGCCTGCCAGAATGAGGGGGTAGGCCGCATTCTCATTGAGCCACGGCGCCAAGGCGCAAAGCAATCCACCCGCTCCGGCGATCAAGAGGCTGGGGATGATGATTTTTTTGCGTCCGAAACGGTCCGACAAATAACCGGCAATCGGAATCAGGACGATAGCGATGACGGAATATACCGTGATCAGCAGACTGATTTGAAGGGAGGTTACGTGCAGCGTTCGCTCTAAGGCGGGTAAAATGGGAATAAGCATGGAATTGCCCAAAGTCATGATGAGCGGAATGGAGGAAACGGCTGCCAGATCCCGCGTTTTTTTCGCTTCCAAGCCTGTCGAACCACCTTTCCAGGAGAGAGGGTTAGGTCTTTGGGATAGAAGAAAGCCTCCGGTAGTCCGGTCGACATGTGAATGTTATTTTGTTCCATAATTCCTAGTTCTATTCCATGCTTTATTCATGAACATGCATATACGGATTGTAAATGGCGAACGTCTATTATATAATGTACAAGTTAAAGAGAAAGGAGATTTGACCAGTGACTAAAAACAAAGCCATCATCTTCATGCTCCTCTGCTTTACGCTGATCGTATCCGCATGCGGCACGAAGCCTGCAGCTACGACCGCCGACAAGCCGGCAACCGGGGGAGATGCGGCCGCAACGACACCGGCGTCCAAGGACTCCAAGCTTGAACAAATCAAAAAAGCGGGCAAAATCGTATTAGGCACGAGCGCCGACTATCCACCGTACGAGTTCCACAAGGAAATCAACAAAAAGGATGAAATCATCGGCTTTGATATCGAGATCGCCAAAGAGATTGCCAAAGACCTCGGTGTTACGCTCGAAATCAAAGATATGAAATACGAAGGTCTGCTTGCCGCTCTGGATTCCGGCAACATCGACTTTATTCTCGCCGGTATGACGCCGACGGAAGAACGCAAGAAGAACGTGGATTTCTCCAAAATCTACTACACCGCTATCCAACGCGTGGCTGTCCGCGCGGAGGACAAGGATAAATACAAGTCCATCGACGATCTGAAAGGTAAGAAAGTCGCCGGCCAAAAGGGTGCGACGCAAGAAAAAATCATTAAAGAACAATTGCCAGGTTCCGAGCTGAAGGCGCTCGGCAAAATTTCCGACTTGATGCTGGAGCTGAAAAACAAGAAAGTCGAAGCTCTCGTCGTTGAGCAGCCGGTAGCCGAAGCTTACCTTAGCAAAAACAAAGATCTGGTTCTTGCGGACATTAAGCTGAGTACGGAAGACAGCGGATCGGCCATTGCCGTGAAAAAAGGCAGCTCTGATCTCGTGGAAGCGATGAACAAAACGTTGGACCGCCTGATGAGCGCCAAGTCCATCGATAAAATGGTAGCGGACGCGAACGAGCAAGTCGATACGCAATAAGCAAGAGGGCACGGGACCGTCCGTCCTTGCAGCACTCCGACAAAAACCTGAGCGGAATTCTCCGGCGGGTTTTTGTTCGGTTATAACGCTTATTTGATAGAAAGGGGGGGAACGCATGGATTTTTCATTTTTATCCAAATACTACATGTTTTTTATCGACGGAGCGAAGATGACGCTTATTTTGTCCATCTTCACCGTCATTTTCGGGGTGCTGCTCGGCATGGTCATTGCCTTGATGCGCATGTCCCGCTTTTGGCCGCTTAAAGCGTTCGCGGTTTCCTATATCGAGTTCATCCGCGGGACGCCGATACTTGTGCAGCTGTACATTTTTTATTACGGGCTGCCGAAACTGGGCATTCAATTTCCCGAGGTGCCGGGAATCGGTTCATCATTTCCCGATATGATGGCGGCAATTATCGCGTTGTCCATCAACAGCGCCGCATACGTGGCGGAGACGTTCCGCGCGGGAATTCAGTCGATCGACAAGGGACAAATGGAAGCGGCCCGCTCCCTCGGAATGCCGCACGCGATGGCGATGCGCTTTATCATTTTGCCGCAGGCGCTGCGCAACATTCTCCCGGCGCTCGGCAACGAATTTATCGTGGTGATCAAGGAAACGTCTATCGTTTCCGTCATCGGGATCGGCGAGCTGATGTACAAAGCCGATACGGTGCGGGGCAATACGTTCCAGCCGTTTGAGCCGCTCATCCTGGCGGCGATCATTTACTTCATCATGACGTTCACGCTGACTAAGCTGCTCGGCGTTGCGGAAAGGAGGATGAAGTCCTCTGATTAAAGTAACCGGTTTACAAAAGTCGTTCGGATCTAACCATGTATTGACCGGAATCGATATCGAGATCGCGAAAGGCGAGGTCGTCGTCGTCATCGGACCGAGCGGATCGGGCAAAAGTACGTTTTTGCGCTGCCTGAACCTTCTGGAGATGCCGACGGGAGGGGACATCGAATTCGACGGCGTGTCGCTGCTGCGCGGCAAGCACGATATCAATCAGCTGCGGCAGCGGATGGGCATGGTGTTCCAGCAGTTCAACCTGTTCCCGCATATGACCGTGCAGGAGAACATCACGCTGGCTCCCCAGAAGCTGAAAAACGTCAGCAAGCCGGAGGCGGACAAGATTGCGCAGCAGCTTCTGCGGCGCATCGGACTGGCGGACAAAGCGTCCAGCTACCCGTCGCAGCTGTCCGGCGGACAGAAGCAGCGGATCGCGATTGCTCGGGCGCTTGCGATGTCGCCGGCCGTCATGCTGTTCGACGAGCCGACCTCGGCGCTCGATCCGGAAATGGTCGGCGAGGTGCTGGACGTGATGAAGGAGCTGGCAGCCGAAGGCATGACGATGGTCGTCGTCACGCATGAGATGGGCTTTGCCAGGGAAGTCGGCAAGCGCCTCATCTTCATGGATGGCGGAAAGATCGTAGAGCAGGGCAATCCGGCCGACATCTTCTCGAATCCGCAGCATCCGCGGACGAAAGAATTTTTGGCCAAGGTGCTCTAACCATAGTCTTATTAAAAAGTAAAGCCGCGAACGTCCGGTTCGAAACCGGGTCGCGGCTTTTTGGCGTTTCGTTTATTCGGCAGCGTTCACACTGCGTTCGAATTCGTCGCGGATCGACTGCAGCAGGGCAGGGTCGGCCAGTACATCGTAAGCGGTGTACGCCAGCGCTTTGGCGCCGAGCAGCATGCCTTCGAAGGCCCGGGGCAGCATGGCCAGATCGCGGAATTCCTTCGTGTGCAGCAAATGCTTTTCGTCGACGACCTTGACGTACGGGTGGATCGACGGGCAATGCCGCGATACGTTCCCCAGATCGAGAGAACCGTGGTCCTTGCCATATTCGATCTCGTCTTCCCGGATGCCCAGACCGACGAGATTGCGGGTAAACGTGTCCGACAAAGGGGTATTCGTTATCAGTTCGTCATAGGAGTACTCATAATTAGACCATTTCATCGTACAACCGGTTTGCAGTGCGGCGCCTTCCGCACAGCGGATTACCTTTTGCACGGTTTCGTCCGTGTAGGGACGGTTTGCGGATCGTACATAAAACTGCGCAGCCGCGTAATCCGGAATAATGTTTGGGGCTTTGCCGCCCTCGGTGATGATGCCGTGAATCCGCGCATGGCTCCGAAGCTGCTGCCTCAGTGCGCCGATCGATTGGAACAGGAGCAGCACGGCGTCCAGCGCGTTGACGCCTTCATACGGGCTTGCCGCGGCATGGGCCGCCTTGCCGAAAAACTCGAATTCCAGCGCATCCATGGCGAGCGAGCTCCCCGATTTCTCATACGCATAGTACGGGTGAGCCATCAAGGCGACGTCGACGTCGCCGAACAGGCCGGCGGCCGCCATATCGACCTTCCCACCCTTTGTCTCCTCAGCAGGTGTGCCGTAAACCCGGATCGTTCCGCCGAGCTGGTCGATGACCGCTTTCAGCCCGACGGCCGCCGCAAGGCCCATGACGCAGATCAGGTGATGTCCGCAAGCATGTCCCAGCTCCGGCAGCGCGTCGTACTCGCACAGGAAGGCGACGGTCGGGCCCGGCTTGCTTGCGGCGTACGTCCCGAGAAATGCCGTCGGCAGACCGGCGTAAGGAGCTTGTACGGTGAAGCCGTGCTCCTTCAACGCTTCGATCAGGCGTGCCGACGCCTTCCATTCCTCGTGGCCCAGCTCGGGGTTCTCGCCGATATAGCGGGAAATCTCCGTGAACGACGGGGCGTGCAGATCGATGGTCGAGGCAATGTGTTGTTTCATCTTCAGTTCTCCTTTACTTCTCTGTAGCATGACCTTATTATAACGAAAAAAGCGGGGCAAACAAATAAAGACCCCGCTGCAAGGGCTTGCAGAAACGGGGTCCGGATGTCGTTTCACAATTCTGTTCGGTTATTGCAGGTTACGGCGCTTGTCAATGATTTGCTCTTCGAGCTGCTTTTTAATTTTTTGCATCGCATCGACTTCCAGTTTATGGTTTTGCCGGAATCGAACGCCGGTCAATGCCAAAGCTTCGTTCAAGGTCAGCTCGACGGAAATTTTTTTCTCCTGCGGCTCGCGTACTTCGTAACTCATGGTGCATCGCTCCTTCTCATTAGGGTTTGAGAGTGCATCAATAAGCTGTATTTGGCAGGGAACTTAAGTGTAGTTGTCGGAAAAATCCTTGATTTTCCTTGGTTTCAATATAACATACCATGTAACCTATTGCAAGTGCAGGGCACAAAAAAGAGGCCTGTTCGGCCCCGGTTATTTTATCCGTTCCTGCATCCGAAGACGTTGGATGGACAAGATCAGACGATCTATTTTTTGGCTAAGCTCTACTACCCGGGGATCGACGAAGCTACCTTTTTCTTCCACGAGTGAGTAAAGCTGCATCTGCATTCGCTCCAAATGCCGTCTCATTTCCGCTTCTTCCATCGGTTTCAGACCCCATCCTAACGCTGTAAAAATAGTAAGTCTATGATCAGTCTATTATAATTCAATCCGGTTGTAAAATATGTAAATGATTGTCGAGTCTATTATTAAGTTTTCTTTAAGGAAAATCGGCGGTCCGTATAATTCCGTCCGGGAAGCGGTATATTACGGTCGATTGGAGGTGAGCCGAACATGGACAGCGCCAAGGCGAATACGAAAAACAATCCGAATTTCAAGGAGAACAAATTTACGGAAGAAGAAGCAATCATGCATGCCGGGAAAGCGGCGGACCGGCCTCCGAACTTGAATGAAATTCCGAAGGAGACGAATCCCCAGTAACGGAAGAACGGCACCGACGGGGATGTGACAAAGAGCTGCAAGCAAAAACGGTAAAACCCCGGGGAACGGGCAGTTTTACCGTTTTTCGCATTTGCTAAGCTTCGGCGTCGTTATTGTGCCCGACGGCCAGGTTGGCGATTTCATCGTTCATTTCGTCCGGGAGGCGGGTTTTGAAATAACCGACGACCGCTTTGTCCGCCTGCCCTTCGGTAATGCCCGCTTGATCGGAGACGAGCTTGACCAATTGGTGCTTCACGCGTTATTCCTCCTCTTCGGGATCTACGGGATAAGCATTTAATAGGATGTGCTCCTTTATGGTTTTTATGTGGCAGAACATGTTATATTTATACCAAGACACAACAAGCCTGCTATTGCTTTGGCTCGAATAAAGGAGACTTCGGACGGATGATCATCGTACGCAATCTAACCAAATCGTTCCCATCCGGGCAGCGCGTTCTGGACCGCATCAGCTTTCAGGCGGACGAGGGGGAGCTGGTGGCGCTGCTCGGCGCAAGCGGGAGCGGCAAAACGACCTTTTTCCGGTGCCTGATGCTGAAGGAAAAATGGAACGAGGGCCAGTATATTTACGACGGAAGGGATATTTCGGGCGCCGGAGCCTGGGAGAAGTTTCAATTGAACAAACAGTGGGCCTATCTGGAGGAAAAGCCGAGCCTGAATCTGAAAAAAACGGCTTTGAAAAATGTGCTCGGCGCGCTGCTGTTCAAAAAATCGTGGTGGCGCTTTCTGACGAATACCGTTTCGGAAGACGACCATATGGAAGCGATGGATTACCTTGATAAAGTGGGACTGCTCGACAAAGCGCACGAGCCGGTGGAGAAGCTGAGCGGAGGGGAGAAGCAGCGCGTCGCGATCTGCAAGGCGCTGATCAAGGGAGCCAAGGTCATATTTGCGGACGAGCCGGTATCCGGTTTGGACCCGGAGGCGGCCAGCCTCGTCATGCAGGATTTCAAGTCCATCTGCCAGAAGCATAAGCTTCTCGTGTTTTGCAGTCTGCATCAGGTGGAGCTCGCCGAAAAATTCGGCTCGCGCATCTGGGGGCTGTCGGACGGGAAGCTCGTGGTCGATATTGCGGGCCGGCGGTTGACGCAGCGGGAGAAGGAACTTATTTTTTAATTGAAGTATTACATACGCGCAATAAAAAGGTCGGCCCAGAACATCGATGTCCAGGTCGACCTTTCTTTAGTTAACCGCAGGATCGCAAGCCGCGATTCGCTTTGCAATCAATCCGCCGTGCAAACGGCCGGTCTCGATAAACACTTCGTTGGCGTTCGCGCCCGAAGCGATGACACCGGCGACGAACAGCCCGGGAACGGTCGTTTCCATCGTGGCCGGATCGTACTGGGGAATCCCGTCCGACTCCGACACGACGGCCCCTGCTCCCGCCAACAGACCGCGGTCCGGACGGAAGCCGGTCAGCGCCAGAACGAAGTCGTTATCGAATTCCTCTTCGCGTCCTTCGCGAGATACGGTAACGGATGTTTCCGTGATGCGGACGACCCGGGATTGAAACAGCATCCGAATGCGGCCTTTATTGACCATGCTTTCGAAGATCGGCTTAACCCACGGCTTAATGACCGGCGAATAAGTTTCGCCCCGATAAACGACGGTCACCTCGGCGCCTGCCCGCAGCAGCTCCATCGCGGCGTCGATCGCGGAGTTGCTTCCGCCGATAATCGCGACTTTTGTGCCGGTATACGGATGAGCTTCGCGGAAGTAGTGCGTCACCTTGCTTAATTGCTCTCCTGGGATGCCGAGCATATTCGGCTGCGAGAAATAGCCGGTGGCGACAATGACATGACGTGCCGCTATCGTTGTAGCTGCGCCGAATCGATTCTGGACCGTCAGCTCGAAGGTTCCCCCCGGCTGTACCGCGAGATGGGTTGCCGTATGGTAGGGACGAATGCGCACGCCGCTGCGTGCCGCCACATTCCGGTAATAATTCAACGCTTCCAGCCGATAAGGCTTATCGTTAGGCGTCGAGAACGGGTAACCGCCGATCTCAAGCAGCTCCGGCGTGCTGAAAAACTGCATGTACGTCGGATACAAGTATATCGAATGCACCACGCACTCTTTTTCGATAATGAGAGGATCGATGCCGATCTTCTGGAGCTCCAGGGCCGCGGACAAGCCGCAAGGGCCGGCCCCGATAATGACGACTTCTTCCATTGGAATGCTTCACCCGCTTTTTCGAAGGTATGGATAGAGAATTCTGTTAATCCTCTACCCATAGTACCTTATCGGGACGGCGGATGCCAACGCTTTGTTTATACGGGAGCACTTTGGCTGTGCACCGGACGATCTATGCGGACGAGACCCGCGTCAGGGTGGCGGCCTTCGGTAATCAGGCCGGCTATCATTTGCGCTGCAATCATACTGTAGACGGTACCGTTCCCTCCGTATACCATCGCGAAGTAGCAATGGGGAAATTGTTCCATGGCGCCGATCATCGGCAATCCGTCGCGGGTTCGCCCATAGGCGGCGGACCAGGCGTATTCCGCCCGCAAGCTGCCGGCTTCCTGAAAGAGCTCCTGCACGGCCTGAAGCAGTTGATCGCGCTTCGAGCTCAAATGCCGCTTCCGTTCCTCCGGGGCGTTCGTGTTCTCATCTTTGCCGCCGATAACAATACGATTGTCCGCGGTCGTACGGATGTAGACGTAAGGGCGGGCACTTTCCCAGATGAGACAGCGGTTCGGCCATCCGGGGAAGACGTCCAGCGGCTGCGTGGCGATGACATACGAACTGGTGAATACGGTGTTGGGATGCCGTATGATTTCCATGGTTTCGAAGCCGGTGGCAAAAACGGCATTGCGTGCTTTAATCCGGCGGTTATCGTTCGTATAGAACACGATGTGGTCCTTTCCGGTCTGATGCTGCAGCACTTCCGTCTCTTGAAATACGCGCATTCCTTGCCGGTGGGCAGTGCGGATTAAAGCGTTTGCGTATTTATAGGGGTTTAGCTCGGCGTCAGACTGGGACAGGATGGCGCCCGGCTTGCGAAAGGAGTACCGTGCTGCGATCGTTTCGTCTTCCAGATACTGTACCGGAAATCCGTGTTTTGCCAGCGTTTCGTATTCCTGCCTAAGCTTCGGCACATCGTCTGCGCTCGAAGCGTAACATAAGCTGTCGCGGCGGATAAAATCCGGGGAAAAATCAAGCTGCCGTGTGACAAGTCCGATCTGCTGCACGGCCTGCTCGCACAGCTTATAGAAGCGGACGGCCTTCTCTTCGCCGAACGAATGAATCATGGAAAGCAGCGGCGTATCGTTCATCCACTGCAGGAGACCGGTACTGGCCGATACGGTGCCCGAAGCGATCCTTCGTTTGTCGACGACGACCGTATCTACGCCCCGGTTGAACAGCGTATACGAAATAATCGCCCCGGTTTCGCCTCCGCCGATGACGATACAGTCGCATTCGATATCATCTTCCAGCCTCGGATAGGCGGGCGGATCCGGCATTGTGTCCGGCCACAGCAGCTTGCCTGTTGTCAGATTCATAGGGACGACTCCTTCGTCTTAAGCGATCGAATGGAATTAGTATGGGAAACGGTGCTATTTTTTAATCGACCGTTTTGCCACTGTAACCGTTGACAAAAACTGGCCTGCTGCCCTAGGATTAGCTTGAACGCCGCGATACGGCGGCGCGAGACTAGCCCCTTGGAGGTACGGACATGTTAAAAGGCATTCCTTCGATTCTTTCTCCCGAATTGTTCAAAATTATGATGGAAATGGGACACGGCGACGAATTGGTACTGGCCGATGCCAATTTTCCGGCGGCGAGCCATGCGCAGCGTCTGGTGCGCTGTGACGGACATGGCGTACCCGAACTGCTCGATGCGATATTGACCTTTTTTCCATTGGATTCGTATGCGGAGCATGCGGTCGCTTTGATGGCCGTCGTTCCCGGTGATCCGGTGAAGCCGGTCATCTGGGACGAATACCGCGCGATTGTCAAGAAGCACGCGCCCGAGGCCACCGAGCCGGCATTTGTGGAGCGGTTTGCGTTCTATGAGCGCGCCAAACAAGCGTATGCCGTCGTTGCGACGGGCGAAGGGGCATTGTATGCGAACATCGTGCTTAAAAAAGGCGTCGTGAAGCCTTGAGGTCAATCATAATCCGTCCCTGAATCTCATAGATTAAGACTACGAATCTATGACTATGATTTCCGATGAAATGGGGATGCGCCGATGATAGCCGTGCTGAGAAACCGTCTGGCCCGCGGAAACGAACGTCAGCTCCAGCTTTTGCTTGCGGGATTTTTGCTGGGCAATTTAATTGCCGTCATTTTGTCCGCCTATTGGACAACCCCTCGGGAAAAGCCGGGTCCCGTTCATTATACATACGCCACGTATGCGGCGGCGAACGGAGTGAAGCTGCATGCGATGCGGACGGCTCCCGACAATATCGAGCTGAAGCACATCGTGACCAACGTGACTGCGACGGCCGATTACGGGATTAACGGAGGCTTTTTTTGGAACGGCGACCTGCTCAGCATTGCCGTTGTCAACGGCAAGCCGCTGAAGGGCGAACCCCACGATTACGGCTCCGGCTGGTACAACATCGATTATCCGAAAGGGACGCTCGTCTGGGACGAAGTGACGCGGTCGTTCTCCGTGCAGGTGGCGATAGAGGCCGAGGAGCTGAAAATGACCGACCCGAACCGCTACTGGGCGCAAGGTGGGGTCAGCATGTCGCTTGGGGCGGAGGATCGCTGGATCGAGCAGGCGAAAAAGGAGGACATGCCGGCGTTTGACGAGCCGAGACTGCGCTCGGGAGCCGTGTTCGACCGGCAGCAGAACCTATGGCTGCTCGTCTCGGACAAGCCGTGCACCGTCGAACAATTCCGCCAAGCGGTGCTTGAGACGGTTGCGCCGGGATTGTTAGTCGACGGCATTTTTCTGGACGGCGACGGCTCCTCGCAGATGCAGAACGGACAAGTCCGTCTTAAGGGAGACTCCCGGGAGGTTTATCAGATGTTAGCGCTTAAGTCGAAGTAAACGCGACCGTGGGAATGAGTTCCAAATAACGAGATAAAAAGCCGACCCTTAAAAAACAAGGAGTCGGCTTTTTACACTTATGGATTACGGATTTGTTTGAACATAACCTTTTGTCTTTTTGTCGCCCCGGTTCGAAATGTGGATATAGTGCTTTTTATCGGGGTCAACATTAAATACTTTCGACAGCTTCTTGTCCGTTTTATCTCCAGTTACAACGATGCTGCCTATCGATGTTTCCTTGGACCCGTTGACTTCGAATACTGTATATTTCACCTCAGTATCTCCCGAGCTGGATTGGGAAACCGTTAGAGTCAATTCGTCTCCGTTCGGCCAAAAATTGCTTGTTCGGTCATACTTGCTTGACGAACCTGTTCCAAGTTCAAAATGATACTGATAAGAGAATGTGCCAACATCGCCGGCTTGTACTTTTTGAGGAGCATTGTACGTTTCTTGTGCGAAAGCGCTGACTGGAGCGGCGGACACCAACATTGCTAAGGCTGAAACCATCATCAAAGACTTTTTCATTAAAGGTTCTCTCCTTCATTTTATGTTTGGTTGAATCAGACGTCTGAACATTTGTGATTATATACCAATCGGGATCTTATGTTATTCGTTTGATTTATCTGGCTGAAAAGCTGCTTTTTCTTGCGCGGAATTTGTCGTTTTTACAAGAAAATGTAAACGAAATGTTAAGTGATCAATGCGTGCCGCGTCACTTCCTGATTTTAAATATATAAGGAAAATAGAGGCAAAAAACGAAACTTTTATGCGTATGATGCGTATTACGAATGGAGTACATAACCCTAGACGGTTAGGAGGGAAGGACATGCTTGGAGTGTATTGGGGGCTGCTGATTACCGGCGTCCTATTCGCCTTGGTGACGGTGCTGCTCGGCGACTTGCTCAGCAACGCGCTGGACGGGATGTTCGATTTCATGTCCGGCGACGTGCTTCACTGGCTGCAGCCGATGGTGCTCTTCAGCGCGATTACGGTGCTCGGCGGGGCCGGGGTGCTGCTGACGGGCTATACGTCTTTGGTCGCGGGGGCGGTCTTTGTCCTATCCCTGCTGGCCGCTGCCGCATCTGCCGTGCTGATTTATTTTGTCTACGTGAAGCCGATGGAGCGAACCGAAAATTCGGTCGCCTTCTCGATGCAGGACTTGGTCGGCCGCATCGGCGAGGTGACCGTGCCGATCCCCGCGCGGGGCAGCGGCGAGGTCGTGGTGCGGATCGGCGGCGGCGTGACGAATCAAATTGCGGAAAGCTTCGACGGAACGGAGATTGCGGCAGGTCTCAAGGTTGTGACGGTGGAAGTGAAGGACGGCGCACTGCTTGTGTCTTGTCTGGACTCCAATCATTAATTACTTATCGAAGGAGCGGTGCAGATGGATGGAATAAGCGATGCCTTGTTGGTTCCTGTGATTGTCGTTGCCGTTATCGTCGTGTTAGGCCTGGCGTTCTGGGCGCGGTACAAAACGGTCAGCCCGGACGAAGCGATGATCGTGACCGGTTCGTTTCTGGGCAGCAAAAATGTCTTGACGGACGACAGCGGACGTAAAATCAAAATCGTACGCGGCGGCGGTTCGTTCATTCTTCCCGTGTTCCAGCGGGCCGAGTTTTTGTCGCTCCTGTCGCATAAGCTCGATGTCTCAACTCCCGAAGTATATACGGAGCAAGGGGTGCCGGTGCTTGCCGACGGCGTGGCGATCATCAAGATCGGCGGGTCCGTCGAGGATGTCGCTACCGCGGCGGAGCAGTTTATGGGCAAGCCGACGGAAGCGCTTAAAGGAGAGGCACAGGAAGTGCTGGAAGGCCACCTTCGGGCCATTCTCGGCTCGATGACGGTGGAGGAGGTGTACCGTAACCGGGATCGCTTTGCGCAAGAGGTTCAAGGTGTGGCGGCCAAGGATTTGAAGAAAATGGGCCTGCAAATCGTTTCCTTTACAATTAAGGACGTTCGCGACAAGCAGGGTTATCTGGAGGCGCTCGGGAAGCCGAGAATTGCCGCCGTGAAGCGGGATGCGGAAATCGCCGAAGCGGAAGCGCTCCGCGATTCGCGGATTCAGAAGGCGCGCGCCGAGGAGGAAGGGCAGAAGGCCGAGCTGCTGCGGGACACGAACATCGCCGAGGCTTCGAAGGAGAAGGAGCTGAAGGTAGCCGCCTTCAAGAAGGATCAGGATATGGCCCGCGCGGAAGCGGATCAGGCGTACCACATCCAGGAGGCGCGTTCGAAGCAAAGCGTCGTCGAGGAGCAAATGCGGGTGGAGCTCGTGCGGAAGGAGCGCGAAATTGACCTCGAAGCGAAGGAAATTCTTCGCCGCGAGAAGCAGTATGACGCCGAAGTGAAGAAGAAGGCGGACGCCGACCGGTATGCGGTCGTTCAGGCGGCGGAAGCGGAGAAGGCGAAGCAGATCACGCAAGCGGACGCCATGCAGTACCGCATCGAAGCGGAGGCGAAAGCGCAGGCGGAGCAGAAGCGGCTTGAAGGTCTGGCGATCGCGGATGCCGAGAGGGCCAAAGGGACGGCGGAGGCGGAGGTGATCCGGCTGCGCGGCTTGGCCGAAGCGGAAGCGAAGCAGAAGCTCGCGGAGGCGTTCGAGAAGTTCGGCGAGGCGGCTGTCCTCGACATCATCGTCAAAATGCTGCCGGAGCTGGCGGGCAAGGTGGCCGAGCCGATCAAATCGATCGACAAGCTTACGGTTGTCGATACCGGTCACGGCGAAGGCGCGGCGCGGGTTAGCAACTACGTGACGCAGCTGATGGCGACGGCCCCGGAGATGCTGAAGAGCGTCAGCGGGCTGGACGTGGAGAAGCTGGTGAAAGGCTTGACGAATCGCACAAGTCAGCAAAATTCCGCGCCGAATCAACCGGCTCTCGTTCCGGCCCCTGCCACCGATTCGGCTGCAAAGCCGGAAGCGTAAGCGGGGTTAGGCGGGCAGTCCGATTTACGCGCGACCTGTTCTGGATTATAATGGAGAAAGCGGCACGTTTCACGTGTGCGCATCGAGGGCGGCCTCCCGGGCCGCTTTTCTTTTCTCCGGAGGGATTACCATGCCTAAAACAAACGCTGCAAGCGTCAATTTGACGGAAGGCCCGATAGCCAAGAAGCTGTTACTGTTCGCTCTGCCGGTGCTGATGGGCAACGTGCTCCAATCGTTGAACGGAACGATCAACTCGATCTGGGTTGGTAATTATCTTGGTGAGAGCGCTTTCGCTGCGACTTCCAACGCGAACAATATTATGTTTTTCCTGCTTAGTCTTGTGTTCGGCATCGGGATGGCTTCCACGATTTTGATCGGACAAAGCATCGGCGCGCAAAATGAAGAGCAGGCCAAGCGCGTGGTCGGTACGAGCGCGCTGTTTTTTGTTACTCTGGCGGTGATTATCACCGCGATCGGTTTTATTTTCTCGTCAATGATTCTGGAATGGATGCAGACGCCCAAAGATGCGATGCCTTATGCCATCGCGTATTTACGCATTATTTTTGTCGGCGTGCCGTTCATGTTCTTTTACAATTTCGTGATGATGATCATGCGGGGCGCGGGAGACTCCAAGACGCCGTTCTACTTCTTGCTGCTGTCGACCGTGATCGATATCGTGCTGAATCCCGTGTTCATCTTCGGATGGGGGCCGATTCCACGGCTCGAAACAGCGGGCGCGGCCGTAGCCACGGTCATCGCACAGCTGGTAAGTCTGGTCGGCCTGATCGTCCATTTGTACCGGACCCGCTATTTTTTGCGCCTGACCCGTGCGGACCGGCGATATATTCGGCTGGACCGGCAAATTATCGTTTCGCTTGTCAAAAAAGGGCTGCCGATGGGCTTGCAAATGATGGTCGTCTCGACCAGCGCCATAGCGATCGTCAGTCTGGTGAACAGCTTCGGCTCGATGGCGACCGCAGCGTTCGGTGCAGCGATGCAGCTTTCGAGCTATGTCCAAATGCCGGCGATGGCGATCGGCGGCGCCGTGTCGACGCTGGCTGCGCAGAACGTCGGAGCGGGCAAATGGGACCGGGTGCATAAGACGACGATGCTTGGGATTGCATTCAACTTCGTGATGACGGGCGCGCTCGTCGGACTGATCTATGTGTTCAACCGGCAAGCGCTGCAATTGTTTCTGCAGGACGAGGCGGCCATTGCCATCGGAATGAACATCAACCATATTACGCTGTGGGCGTTCGTACTCTTCGGGATTACGTTCGTTGTGTCCGGGGTCGTTCGCTCAACCGGCGCGGTCATGGTGCCGCTGCTTACCGCCTTCCTGGCGCTCTGGTGCATCCGTGTGCCGCTTGCCTACTATTTGGGTAATACGTTCGGGCTGGAAGCGCTCTGGTGGAGCTTTCCCATCGGCTTTTGCATCAGCATTGTGATTTCCGTCGCTTATTACGTGTGGGGGAATTGGCGCAGCGCCAAGATGCTGACTCCGGAGCCGGGTCAGACGGAGTAGTTGTAACGAAAGTTTTCGTATAACGAATTCCTCCCTTGGATTACAGCGGAACGTTATGGTAAAGTGAATTCAACTTATCCTTGTGAAACCGGAGGACTTGTGCGGCGATGATATGATAACACGTTATCCCAGGAACAAATTGCAGGAATGCAACGTTTTTCCCCCGGGGAAAAGCGGACGGGATACGTGTGCCCACGAGAGTCCATTCGATAGAACGACGAACGGTTAGCAAGCTGCCGGGCCGGACGGTTTTTTCCGTATGCGCCTGCGCTGCTTGTCCTCTCTTATGCATGCATATGACCGTAAGCCCCGGGCTGCGGTTTTTTTGTTGTCATGAAACGGAGGAATGCCACAATGCTAATCGTAAAAGCAACGGATTTGCGCAAGGAATGGGACGGCACGGTTTTGTTCGAGAACGTGTCCCTAGAGATTGCCGAAGGGCAGCGCATCGCGATTTTCGGACGGAACGGTACGGGCAAAACGACGCTTCTAAAAGGACTGCTGGGTCAAACGGCGTTCGATCACGGAAGCGTGCATCGGCATCTGCCCTTGGAGGAGTGGGGATGGCTGGAGCAGCATCCTGCAGGAGTCCGGGAGAAAACGGTGCTGGACTTCGTGCTGTCCGGCTCAGAGAGCCGTTATGCGCTGAAGCTTCGGTTGGAGGGGCTGCAACGGCGGATGAGTCAGGAGGAATCGGCGGAGCTGCTGGAACTCTACGGAGAGCTGCACGAACGCTATATGCAGCAGGGCGGCTACGATTGGGAGCTTCAAGCGGACAAATGCTTGCACCGGGTGAAGCTTGATCCAAGCTTATGGCAGCAGCCTTTTCATTGTTTGAGCGGGGGACAGAAAACGAGGGCGCAGCTTGCGAGGCTGATGGTTCGGGAGCCGAAATTCATTGTGCTCGACGAACCGACCAACCATCTCGACGAAGAAACGTTAAGCTGGCTGGAGCAGTGGCTGCGGCAGTACGCAGGCACCGTGCTGTTCGTTTCGCACGACCGGTATTTTCTGGACCGAACGGCGTCGGCGATTTACGAGCTGACCGGGCAGGGCGGCCGGATGTACCCAGGAGGTTATTCGGATTACCGCAAGCAGAAGGATATTGAATGGAAGTCGCAAGAAGCGTTGTATAAAAAGCAGGAGCAGGCCCGCGAGAAGCTTCTGGAGAGCATCCGGCGATACCAGCAGTGGTTTAACCAAGCGCACCAAGCTGCGGGGCAAAACGATTTTTTGCGCTCGAAGGCGAAAAAGAACGTTTCCCGGCTCAAGGCGAAGGAAGCGGCGCTCGAACGGCTTGACCGGGACAGGGTACGGAAGCCCCGCGATGAAGGGAGTCTGCATATGCAGCTTCAGGACCGGCCGTTTGCGGCTGGGACACTGCTGCGGATCGAGCATGTTCGCTTTGCCTACGATGACGGCAGACAGATCTTTCAGGCACTGAGCGCGAGCGTTTATCGAGGGGACCGGGTCGCAGTCATTGGACCGAACGGGACAGGCAAAACGACGCTGCTGCGGCTCATGACCGGGAGCTTAACTCCGGCCTCGGGCGAAGTCAAGCTTCATCCGCAGACGAAAATCGGTTACTTTGCGCAGGAACTCGACCAATTGAACCTGGACGAGACGATTCTGGATAGCCTGCTGCGGCTGCCGGATATGACCCAGTCCTACGCACGGACCATTCTGGGCTGCTTCCTGTTCAGCGGGGACGAGGCGTTTAAACGGATCGGCGACCTGAGTATGGGCGAGAAATGCCGGGTCGCGTTTCTCCATCTGTATTTTGGCGGGTTCAATCTGCTTGTACTGGATGAGCCGACGAATTATCTGGATATCGATACGCGGGAGAAAGTTGAGGAGGCGCTGCTCGAATACCAAGGGGCGCTTGTCCTTGTTTCGCATGACCGGTACCTGCTGCGGAACATCGCAAACCGGCTGCTGATCTTGGACGGTACGGGGGCAAAAGCTTTCCCGGGAACGTATGACGAATATATGGCCAAGCGAAGAGCTGCCGATACCTCGGCGGAAAACCAGCGGCAGGAGAACGAAATCGGCCGGTTGGAGCTTAGGCTGACCCGGTTGATGTCAGAACCGGAGCCGGAGCTTGAAGCGGACCGACAGCGGTTGATAGCCGACATCAAGCGGCTGAGCGCGCTGCTTATGAGCTTGAAGCAATCGTAAGCACGACGAAAAAAAGATGCCTTTCGGGACGGAATAAACCCATCCTGAAGGGCATCTTTCATTACAGCTGACGGATCACCTGAAATTACACCGTTGGCAGCGACTCTTTCTTGGCCATGCCCGCCTTCGTCTCCGGCTCGTTCGTCATCTGTTCAGAAGGGAATGACAATTGCAGGCTGATGCAGGCGGCGGCAGCGACAAGCGCGGCGGAGATGAAGAACGTAGTCATCAACGAGGTCGAGCTCATCAACAGCCCGGCGGCTCCCGAGCCGATCAAGACGCCCCCGGTCATGAGCGGAGCCAGAATACCGTTCGTTCGCCCGATGTAATCGGCATGCACCAGTTTAATCATGAACGTGCTGAGCACGATTTGCAGGAAAGCTTCCGTAATCCCGACGAAAAAGCGCATGGAGGCCGTGACGAGGGCCCATCGGGACAGCACTTCAAAAGCGATCGAAACGGCCAGAATCAGCAAGCCGATAAACGTTACCGACTTCGCGAACCGTTGGATACGGGAGGAAAGCGCTGCGGCCAGCAGCCCTCCAAGAAGCATCCCGATCCCGGAAACGGCATAGAACCACTGTAAATTTTCTTTGTGGAGGCCGAGCCGTTCGATCAGAATATAGACATCGAGCGGTTGAATGATCCCGACAGCGAGACCGATCAAAGTGAAGATAGCGGAGATAACGACCAAGTTCCGGTTCTGCTTGACGTAGCGAAAGCCCTCGGCCATGTCCTGCATGATCGTGCTGTGAGCCGATTCCGTAGAACGCTCCGATGATGGGAGCCCGATTTGGATGATCGCCGCAAGCAAAAATAATCCGATCAGCACGAACAACGAATACTGGATGCCCAGCGTCGTGTAAATCGCCGTGCCGATCATCGGTCCGACAATAACGAAGATCGACATCAAGCCTTGCGTAATGCTGACGGCCAAGCCGACCTGTTCCTCGGGAACGTGCTTTTTGAACAGGATGGAGGAGGACGGCTGCGAGAATTGGCTGACCACCGCGGATACGATCGTCGCTACGAAGACGGCCTGCCACAGGCCGGACATCATACACAGCGCAATGATTCCGATCGAGATCGCGCTCAAGGTATCGCCGGCGATAACCGTTTTCTTCGGGTTCCAACGATCCGCGAAGGTGCCGCCGATGAACGAGAAGATAAAGATCGGCAAATATTCGAACATCGTGAGCAGAGAGACGGCAACCGGATCGTTATTGGTCATCTCCATGACATAAAAGAGCAGGGCGATATTGCGCGTCCATATCGCAAGCTGCTGCAGCAGGTCGGCGAAAGCTACGATTTGGAATACGCGGTTTCGCCATAAGGGTGGATGAGTTTGAGGGATAGGCGAATGACTCATAAATAAATCCTCCTTCATAATAAACTGACCGTCCGGTTTAATAAGGCTCGAAAAAAAAGACGGAAAACCGCTCAGTCAGGCCGAATTCCGTTCAAAATCGTGTTGATCGCCTTGCGATGAATGGCAATTAATTGGTCCATCGAATAATTTTCGTAATAAGTGGCGCCCAAGCCGCCAAGCGTTCCCATGACGATGAAAGTTAATTGCTCGGGGTCGTCTTTTTTGAATTCTCCCTTATCCATACCGGCCTGCAGCACGTTCTTGACATGCTGGTGGGGCGTCTTGGCAAGTGTCAGCAAATAGTTCAAGATGTCGGGATCGGCGGTTTGACTGCCGGAAAATTCCTCTGCCGCTTTCATGAGAGGATTTTGAAGATCGAGCGCAAAATGATCGGCCAGCGCGTATAGCCGTTCGGTTTCGCTCGTCAAGGAAGCGGACAGCTTCGTCCATTGCTCAATCCATTCCTGCATGTTCTCGTCCAGCAATTTCAGGAACAGAGCTTCTTTGCTTTTGAAGTGATAGTAGATGCTGCCTTTGCTCATGCCGGAGTTCACGCGAATATCGTCAATCGACGTGGCACTGTATCCTTTTTGGACAAACAGCTCCTTGGCGGTGGCGAGTATGTGTTTGCGGGTCTGTTCCGCTTCTTCGGGACGTTTGCGTGCCATCGTGCACCTCAATTATTAATCTGACCGTCCGGTCTAATTGTTAGAATAAAGGAAACGGAGCGAAATAGCAAGTCGCTCAAACGCAAATCATCTTTGAACATTTCGTGAACAGAATGAGCAAAATGCGCACAATGCGAATTATTCAACTTATGAGCAGAAGCTAGGCTCATGAAAGCGCTTAATGCTACAATGACGAAGCAATCGATAAGAAAGCGCTATCAAAAAACAAAACAAATATGGAGGTCCTCACTTATGATATTAAAAACGCTATCGAACACATCTTGGAAAATCGCGCTTACCGGCGCGCTGGCGCTCAGTTTAACGGCATGCGGTGCGGGCGGGGGCGCTCCACAATCGAATGACGGAGCCAAGCCGGCCGCCTCCGGCAAATCGTCCTCGTACCCTGAGAAGCCGATCGTCATCGTCGCTCCTTCCGGCGCAGGCGGCGGCTGGGACAAGACGGCGCGGTCCGTCGCCAAGACGCTTGCCGAGAGCAAGGCGGTCGGTCAGCCCATCACCGTGGAAAATAAGCCGGGCGGCGGCGGAGCGGTCTTCATGGCCGAATATGCGACGAAGGACAAGAAAGACAATTACAAGCTGTTCGTCAGCTCGCCGCCAATTCTGATCAACAACTTGAAGAAGGAAGGCAACAGCCCGTACGGGCACAAGGATACGACGCCGCTGGCGCAGCTTACGAAGGACTACGGCGCGCTTGTCGTTAGCGCGAACTCGAAGTTTAAAGATATGAAATCGGTGATCGAAGCGCTGAAGACCGATCCGACGAAGGTAACGGTTGCGGGAGGCTCGGCGCCGGGCTCGATGGATCATCTGATTGCCGTGCTTCCGGCCTACAAGTCGGGGATCGATCCGAAGAAAGTAAAGTACGTTTCGTATGACGGCGGCGGCGAAGCGATGACCTCGCTGCTTGGCGGCAACGCGGACGTGATTGCGACCGACGCTTCCAGCGTAGGTGAATATGTCAAAGCGGGCAAAGTGCGCGTGCTGGCCGTGACGGCGCCGAACCGGCTCTCCGGCGAGCTGAAAGATGTCCCGACGCTTAAGGAGCAGGGCATCGACGCCGAATTTAACATTTGGCGCGGCATCTTCGGTCCGAAGGAAATGGGTAAGGACGAGCTGGCCTTCTGGGATGCCAAGCTGAAAGAAATGTCCGATTCCGAAATCTGGAAAAAAGAGCTTCAGGCGAACGTGTGGGAGAAAGATTACAAGAACGCGGCCGATTTCAAAGCATTCCTCGCCCAGCAGGAATCGCAGGTGAAGGACATGCTGACGGCGCTCGGCATGGCGAAGTAAGGACAAGGAGGTTGGTCCGATGAGCAAAACATTTGACCGCACGATGTCGATCGTTTTTCTCGCGGTCGGAACGGCATTCGCTTATGGCAGTTTATCGATTTCCAGCAGCGCCTACGGAAGCCACGTGGGGCCGAACATCTTTCCTCTCGGTCTTGGCATTCTGCTGATGCTGATCAGCTTGAGGCTGTTCTACGAAACGTTGAAATACCCGGTAGCTTCTAAAGGGGAAGGCCGCGGAGCAAGGCTGGACTATAAGCGGTTTCTCGTCATTTTGGCTTCCGCGATCGGCTATATTATGCTGCTTGAAGAAATCGGCTATGTGATCAGTACGTTTATTTTTCTGATGATCGGCTTTCAAACGATGGAACGGGGAAAATGGCTGTACTCGGCCATGATTTCCGCAGGCTTTTCCATCGGCGTCTATTACGTCTATGTCGAATTGCTGAAGGGCACTTTGCCAGGCTTGCCTTCTTGGCTGGGCCTCTGAGCGAATGCTTTCGATACGGCAATCGTTCGGATTGCTAGGGAGGGTAGGGCTTCATGGATACGTTACAATATTTGCTCAGCGGGTTTACTACGGCGCTGATCTGGTACAACTTGCTGTTTGCCTTTGCCGGCGTATTGATCGGGACGATGGTCGGCGTTCTTCCGGGGATCGGGCCTATCAGCGGGGTCGCTTTGCTGATCCCGGTCACCACCTCGCTTACAAGCGGACTGCCGCCGGAAGCTGCCGCGACCAGCTCGATCATCCTGCTGGCCGGCGTTTATTACGGAGCGATGTACGGCGGCTCGACCACCTCGATCCTGCTCAATACGCCGGGGGAATCGTCCTCCGTCGTTACCGCCCTGGACGGTTACCCGATGGCGAAGCAGGGCCGGGCAGGGGCGGCGCTCTCAATTGCGGCCATCGGCTCCTTCTTCGCCGGTTTGATTTCCTTGATCGGACTGGTGCTTCTGGCTGAGCCGCTGTCGAACGTGGCGCTCAAAATGGGCCCCGCCGAAGAATTTTCGCTTATGGTGCTCGGGCTGTGCGCGCTAAGCGGACTGGCGGGGAAATCGATGACGAAAGCGCTGCTGATGACCGTATTCGGCCTGGCGCTGGCAACGATCGGAATTGACGCGGTGTCGGGCGTGGCGCGCTTTACGTTTGACATTCCCGAGCTGTATCAGGGCATCGAGTTCTTGACCGTCGCCGTCGGGATGTTCGCCCTTGGGGAAGTGTTCAAAACCATACTTGAGAAGGATGCGGACACCGGCGAAATTGCCAAAATCAACCGCATCCTGCCGACGAAGCAGGACTTGAAAGACAGCGCGATGCCGATCGTGCGCGGCTCGCTCGTCGGCTTCTTCAAAGGCATCGTCCCCGGCTCCGGGGCGACCTTGGCCTCGTTCCTCTCGTACCTGCTCGAGAAAAAAATCAGCAAGCATCCGGAGAAATTCGGCAAGGGCGCTATCGAGGGCGTCGCCGGTCCGGAATCGGCCAATAACGCCGCTTCGGGCGGCGCGATGATTCCGCTGCTGACGCTCGGCATTCCCGGAACGGGCACGACCGCCGTGCTCATGGGGGCGCTTATCATGTACAACGTGCAGCCGGGTCCGCTGCTGTTCGAGGAGCATCCGAGCATCGCTTGGGGACTTATCGCCAGTATGTTTATCGGAAATGTGATGCTGCTGCTGCTCAACATGCCATTGGTGAAGGTGTTTGCCAAAATTATCGAAACGCCGGCGAAATACTTGATTCCTATTATCGTGACCATTTCTATCTTCGGCGTATACGCCGTGCAGATGTCCGTCTTTCATTTGATGCTGCTGCTTGCGTGCGGGGTTGCCGGCTATTTTCTTTCGAAAAACGACTACCCGATCGCGCCGCTCGTTCTCGGGCTGGTCCTCGGACCGATGATCGAAAACAACATGCGGCGGGCGCTGACGATTTCCAGCGGCGACTTCTCCATCTTCGTCATGAAGCCGGTATCTTTGATCTTCCTGATCATCGCCGTGCTGTGGCTCGCCATTCCGTTTGTGATGAAGCTGCGCGGCAAAAAAGTAATCGTCAACGAAGAAGTATAAAGCGGGACGAATCCCGTTTCAAAACCATCCCCGGGCAGGTCCAGCTTATTGGACTCCCGGGGCTTTGTGTCGGTTGAGGCCGGATGTGGTATCATAGGAAGAAGGGGGAGTTTATGCGCTTACAAACGAAGCTGATTTTGCTCATATGCACGCTCCTTTTCTCCGTGCTTACGTTAGCGGCGGGAGTTGTCGAATATATGGTGACTTCCATGATGGAAGACCAGATCGGAACCCGGGCGCTCAAGGTGGCGGAGACGGTGGCGGAAATTCCCGAAATCCGCCAAGCGTTCAAGCTTGCGGAGCCGTCGTCCGTCATTCAGCCGCTTGCCGAGCAAATTCGCGAAAAGACGGGGGCCTTGTACTTGGTCATCGGCAACCGCGAAGGAATACGGTACTCCCATCCGGTGCCCGAGCGGATCGGCAAAGAAATGGTCGGTGGCGATAACGGTCCGGTGCTCGAAGGCAAGTCGATCATCTCCAAGGCGGAAGGGTCCATGGGGCCTTCGCTGCGCGGAAAAGTCCCGATCCGGGGCGAGAACGGGGACGTGATCGGCATCGTATCGGTAGGCTTCCTCCTGGACGATATTAACCGATGGGACGATGTGTACCAGCGGCGGCTTTTGCTTATTTCCCTTGCCGCTTTAGCTGTAGCGATGGCCGGAGCCGTCGTGATTGCGAGAGGCGTCCGGCGTTCGATTCACGGTCTGGAACCGGAAGAAATCGGAACGCTTTATATGGAGAAGAAAGCTATTCTCGAATCGATCCGCGAAGCGATACTCGCGGTGGACCGCAACGGCTTGATCACCTTGGCGAACCAGCAGACGCTGCGCATTCTGGGCCTTCCCGACGATACCAAGCTGATCGGCAAGCCGATCCGGGAAATCGTTCCGAAATCCCGGCTGCTCAAGGTGGCTCGCACCGGCCAGTCCGAATTCGACGTCGAGATGATTATGCACGGTCAAGAGGTTGTCGCGAACCGGGTTCCGGTGTTCAATAGGCAAAATGAAGTCATCGGCGCCGTAGTCAGTTTCCGCAGCAAGTCGGAGGTGTACAGGCTCGCGGAGGAGCTGTCCCAGGTCAAGCGGTTCGCCGAGGGGCTGCGGGCGCAAACCCACGAATATTCCAATAAGCTGTACGTCATCTCCGGACTCATCCAGCTCGAATCGTATCAAGAGGCCGTCGAGATGATTTCCAAGGAAACGGATGTGCATCAAAATTTCATTCAGTTTATTATGCGGGAAATTCCCGACCCGGTGATCGGAGGATTGTTAATCGGCAAATACAACCGCGCCCACGAGCTGAAAATCAAGTTCGAGATCGACCCCGAAACCTCGTTCAAGGATGTGCCCGCCCGGGTCGACCGGGATCTGCTCGTGACGATCATCGGCAATTTAACGGACAATGCCATGGAAGCGCTGCTTGAATATTCTGCCGCCGATGAGAAGAAGGTTACCTTGTTTCTGAGCGATTACGGCGAAGACCTGATGATCGAATGCGAGGACAACGGTCCGGGCATCCCTGACGAATGGGCGGAGAACATTTTCCAGAAAGGCGTATCGAGCAAAGAGGGCGAGCATCGGGGCATCGGCCTTGCGCTCGTCAAGCATGCCGTGGATAAGCTCGGCGGTCGGATCTTGCACGAACCGTCGGGGGAGGGCGGCACCGTGTTCTCGGTTGTCATTCCGAAACGGGTCGAACCGAAGAAAGGGGAAGGAACTTGAAGGCTGATGCTGCGAATGCGACCCCGCCGATCCGCGTGCTGATCGTCGAAGACGATGAACGGATCGCGGAGATTAACCGGCGCTTCGTCGAGAAAGTGCCGGGGTTTGGCGTCGTCGGCATAGCGACCGACGAGCCGCAGGCGCTTGAACTGTTGAGCGTGCTGGAGCCGGATTTGGTGCTGCTCGACATTTATTTTCCGGAGACCAGCGGGCTTGAGCTGCTTCGTACCATCGGCCAGCAGCACCGGCAGGCGGACGTCATCATGATTACAGCGGCCAAGGAGGTCGAAGCCGTCCGCGAAGCGATCCGCGGCGGCGTCTTCGATTATATTATTAAGCCGGTGCTCTTCAACAGAATGCAGGAGACGCTGCAGCGGTACGAATCGTTTCATCGGACGATCAAGCAGCTGCGTCAGGAGAACGCCTCGATCGGCCAGGACGAGATCGACCGGCTGCTTCAAGGCAGTGCAAAAAAAGAAGCCCCCGGTCCGGGAGCTTCCCTGCCCAAAGGCATCGACAAGCTGACGCTGGATAAAATCGTCCAGGCGATTTCCGAGGCGAACGCGCCGCTCACCGCGGAAGAAACGGCGAAGCGGGTCGGCGTCAGCCGCTCTACGGCCAGGCGCTACTTGGAGCATTTGGCGGAAGACGGCAAGCTTCGCGCCGATTTGTCATACGGAGATGTCGGACGACCGGAGCGGGTGTACTTTCGGGAAAATAAATGAGGTAAATTATTTATTCCATTAAATACTTTTCCGTCAAAATCGACAGCAGCTGGATGCCGACTTCATTGTGCCCGCCCTCGGGGATGATGAGGTCGGCATATTTTTTGGAAGGCTCGATGAAGGCTTCATGCATCGGCTTGACCGTCGTCAAATATTGGTCGTATACGGATTGGATCGACCGGCCGCGCTCCTCGATATCGCGAAGCACTCGGCGCAGAATCCGTACGTCCGGATCGGTGTCCACGAACACCTTGATATCCAGAATGCCGCGAAGCTGCTCGTCCGACAATACATGGAGTCCCTCGATCATGACGATTTTGTTCGGCTTCAGTTCCACGGTTTGAGTGGTTGACCGCGCATGCTTGGAAAAATCGTAGACGGGTGCGGTCACAACCTCGTGGTTCTTGAGCTGCTTCAAATGCACCAGCAGCAATTCGTTATCGAAGGCGAACGGGTGGTCGTAATTGATCGATTCCCGTTCCGTGAGGGATATATGCGAGTGATCCTTGTAGTAATTGTCCTGCGAAATAAACGTCACTTTGTCGGATCCGAGCCGGTCGATAACGGAGCGTGCGACCGTCGTTTTGCCCGAACCTGTGCCTCCTGCGATACCGATGATTAACATAAAGGGGAAAATGCCTCCTGCCGCGTAAGATCAAACTTCAATTTTAGTATTGTAGCACAAATGCCCCCGGAACACGAGTCCGGTCGAACCTTGTCACATATTCTTCGGAGCTTTTGGCAAAATAACGCTATTGCCGAACATTACACGACAAAGGGGCGAGAACGGATGAGTGTACAGACGCTGCAACAACCTAACATGACGCTTCCGGGGCTTAAAGACAAAGTCGCAGTCGTCTCCGGCGCCGGCTCGGGGATCGGCCGCGCTGCCGCCATAGCCTTAGCGAAGCAGGGAGCGAAGGTATGTCTGCTCGACCTGCTGAACGACCGCACCGAGCAGGTGAAGCAGGAGCTGACAGCCATGCAGGCCCAGACGATCACGGTCGACGTGGACGTTTCCGACCCGCTGCGGGTGAAGCAGGCGATCGATACGGCGGCAGGAACTTGGGGACGGCTCGATGTCGTCTTTGCCAATGCGGGCATTAACGGTGTGCTGGCGCCGATCGAGGATATGAAGCCGGAAGATTGGGACCATACGCTGTTCGTCAATCTGAAAGGGACGTTTCTGTGCGTGAAATACGCGATTCCTCATATGAAGCAAAAGGGCGGAAGCATCATCGTTACCAGCTCGATCAACGGCAGCCGCGTCTTCTCGAACTTCGGGATGTCGGCGTACAGCACGTCCAAGGCGGGTCAGATCGCTTTTGCGAAGATGGCGGCGCTTGAGCTTGCCCGTTATAAAATCCGGGTGAACGCCGTGTGTCCGGGCTCGATCAAAACCCACATCAATCAAAGCACGCATCCGTCGCCGGAGCTGGAGAAAGTCAAGATCAAGGTCGAATATCCGGAGGGTAATCAGCCTCTGGAGCACGGTCCCGGACAGCCGGAGCAGGTGGCGGATCTGGTCGCTTTTCTCGCCTCGGACGCTTCGAGCCACATTACCGGAACGGAAATCTTCATCGACGGGGCGGAGTCGTTTATTTGATGCTCTGGCGACAGGACTATAGAACCCGAAAAAAGCAAAGGAGGTTACCAAGTGATCGTAGAAAGCCAGTTGCAAGCTGCTAGGGAGAAGCTTTTCCCTTTGCATGATATCGCTCCTTTGTCGTCTGATGATTTTCGCGATTTGGTAAGACGGAGAGCCGTTTCGGTTTTACGTCTGACACCCGATGAACAGGAATGGGTTACCAACGAAGAGCTGAGAAGAGAAACCGAGCGGCTACTGCTTGAGAAAATCAATCGGGAGAGTAATCTTCTGCCTGTTGATTTTTTAATTAAAGGAGTGGAAAGGGCGAAGGCGGTCGGTCGCATCATTACCCCATCCGGTTTGGGAACAGGGTTCCTTATCGATCGGGGAGTGGTCATGACGAACAATCATGTTCTTCACGATATCGAGGAGGCCGGATTAAGCTTCATCGAATTCGACTACGAAGAACACAAGAATGTTGTTAAGGTCAAGCTGAAGCCAAGCGAATTATTCCTTACGGTTAAGGAACTGGACTTTACGATCGTTGCTTGCGAGTCCGCAGGAATCGAGCAAATCACGCCGGTTAAGCTGGTAAGAAATCCAACCACGATTACGCGCGGCGAATACGTCAATATTATTCAGCACCCCAGAGGCCGAAAAAAAGAAATTGCCCTGCAGGACAATACCGTAAGCTACGTGTATGATAAAGTTATTCATTATTCAACGGATACGGAAGCCGGCTCGTCCGGTGCAGCCGTATTCAATAACAAATGGGAGCTGGTCGCCCTTCATCGCTCCGGCTTGAACGAAGCGACGCCGCTAAACGAAGGAGTACGCATTTCCGCTATTGTGAGCAAGCTGATCTCGATGACCCAAAGCGGAGACGCCGGAGCTGCCCGCATCACGAGTACGCTTGAGGACCGCTCGCCTTACTTGGGTTATTACGATGTGGCAGGGTTAATCGATAGTCAAGAAGCGCTGCTCGAAGTCGAAGTGCCTACCTACAAAGGGGATAAACGATTCGCCGACATCGGATTTTGGAATATCGAGCACTTTAACAACACCTCGAATGAGCAAAGAGTCAAGGACGTAGCACGGGTTGTGGGCAATCTGTCCATGGACGTTCTAGGCTTGGTGGAGGTGGAAAGAAGAGCGCTGGACCGCCTTATTGAAGCTATAAAACAACTCAACGGCACGGTAATGAAATATGTTTATCTGGATTCGACCGGAAATCAGGATTTAGCTGTTCTGTATGATACGGCTACGACGGTAGTGGAGCTGAGAGACGATATTAACCGTAAATATCATAATCTGCTTCATTCCACCGTTGCAAACAGGCCTGCTTTTCCACAGCAGCGGGAACCGCTGTTCGCGAAGTGTACCGTGAAGGAAGAAGGCAAGGATGTCGAGTTTCTCATGATTGTCGTTCATCTGAAAGCGATGAGAGACCCCGAAAGCACGGAAAGACGCAAGTTAGCGGCGGAGGTTATATCCGTGATCATCGAGGACTTGAAACGCGACGAAGCGTTTCGGCATCTTCCTATCGTGCTTGGCGGTGATTTGAATGATGATGCAGGCAGTGTTTCTTTATCGCCGATTATGAATTCTCCATCCTTGGTTACGTTAACGCGTGATGATGCGGATGCCGGTCACATTTCTTATTTGGAAGATCCGTTTTCCTTAATCGACCATATCGTCGTGAGCCGGGATATGAACGTCGGCTCTATCCAGCAGGATGATGCGGCCATCGTCAGACTGGACCAAAGCGTGCAGCAGTTTGTAAGAGACATTTCCGACCATGCGCCATTGGTTCTGAGGGTGATTTATCGGGACGAGGAAATGCTGGCGCTGCCGGGATTGCTCCCGCCGTTGCCGGGCGTTCAATTTATGGCCGGCAGCACGCTTGATCGGACGCTGCTTAAACTGCAGTTAAGCCGAAGCCGCCTGGAAAGCGAACGTGTTTATTATGACGAAGAGAAAGACAGGCTGAGTATCGTAGATTATTACCGTTCCGTCAACCTGCGGTCCGGCAGCGGGGAGGAGCTGTTCCGAGATCTTCATCGCCTTCTGCTTCACTCGCATACGAACGTTTTATCTTATGACCGAAGCCGGTCTGAACTGTATTCGCGGGTCGATTTAAGGGAGAACGGAAAGCTTCGGAGTCTCTACTCCAGCCGGGATTTGGATCCCGAACGCTTGATCCTGGAAGACTTTGCATTCGAACAACAAAAGAAGGGGTTTATCGAAACTTTGCCTGATTTTGAACGGATGAATGCAGAAGAACTGCAGCAAATGTTGGACGAAAAGTTCCAATTTAACGTCGAGCATGTCGTGCCCCAGTCCTGGTTCGATAAACGAAACCCTATGCTCGGCGATATACACCACCTGTTCGTCTGCGAAGCGGATTGCAACAGCTTTCGAGGCAACGTCCCGTATTTCGATTTTGCCGACTACACGCCTGAAGCGTATCAAGAAACGATTCGAAACGAATGCGGCAAAAGGGGCGGATTGATCAGATTCGAGCCGGAAAACGGAAAAGGCGAAGCGGCGAGAGCCGTGCTCTATTTCCTGCTCCGCTACCCCGGCAAAATCAACGGGAACCAACGGATCCGGATCGATATCGAGATGCTGCTTGCCTGGCATAGGGAGCATCCGGTTACGATGTATGAGAAGCACAGGAATCGTGCGATCTTTGAGCTGCAAGGAAACCGCAATCCCCTAATCGACTTTTCCGAAGCGGCCGATCGAATTCGTTTTGAGCTGGGGCTCTAAGGCTTCCGTCTTCCCCTAAACGGAAATCCGTACTGATCGGACAGGTGGCGCGGGGAAGCCTTTTATGATATGCTCGCTTCAAGGTCTAAGCTCCGTTCGGATCGGAACGTTCGAGGCAATCCGCCGAACAGCTGCCTACGGCTCTGGGAGGGGGAGAGAGCATGAACGAATTTATCAAGATCAAGGAGCTGGAAGGGGATCTGAAAATTTCTCATAAAAAGAGGGATTTCGGACTAACGGTCTCGACCAAAGAGCTCGTTTTCCAAAAGCCGCATACCAATTATCATATCAAGCTTGAAGATATCATCAGCATCTTGCCGTACGAGCCGCCGTCCGGCGTCCGTCCGATTACGTTCCAAAAAAGCGGCGCCTACGGAAGCGAAACCGTCAGCATGCACTCCGGGATGCCGCATTACCGCCTGTACGTGAAAGAAGCGACGGTGCATAACCGCAGCGGCATATTTCGGCTTGACGGCGCGCAGTTTGTATTGCCGATCTTGCGAGACTTGCTGCTCGCGATTTCCCAGTACGGCGGGCTCAAGAGCATTACTTGACAGCTTTTTCATGCCCGGTCCTGTTGCAGTGCTATGCTGGCAGCAGGGCTTTTTGTGCTGGGGAAAATGGCGAAAACCCGCCGGAACGGGGATTCCGCGGGTTCTGGCGAGCAGATTGTTTTTGAAGCTTAATCTGTCACATAAATAACGTATTCCTTGACCGGTTTTCCGTTCTTTAGCTGGATCAACAGCGAATCGCCATGTACGGTTGCTTCCAGATACCATACGCCTTTCTTTTTGTACACCTTGGCGTTTTCTCCCTGTACTTTGTAGGTATACCCCGAAGCAGAGTATAACTCTCTGACTTCGCCTTTATTCATGTACCAAGGATCTTCGTAGTATGCTTGGCTTCCTGCCGACGGGGAAGCAAAAGCAGGCTCGGTTGCTGCAAAGCTCGCCGTAGGCGAGAGAGCGCTGGCGAAAACGGCTGCGGTCAAGGTTAAGATTGTGAGTGATTTTTTCATATGTCGTTCCTCCTTGATTAAGTGATGTTCGATTGACAATTGCATCATACACCAATTCATGGAAAATTATAGGGTTCTGGAAAATCTTGCAGAAAAGCGGGCATTTCTTGTGAAAAGAATGTCGAATTTCGTATGCTAGTACTGCGGTTCGGTACCTAGTATAATATATAGAATGCATAAGTATTGAAGGAGGAATGACGATGAATTCGTTTGATTTTCATAATCCGACCAAAATCTTGTTCGGTGCGGGCAAGCTGGAGCGGCTGGGCGAGCAGGTAGCGGCCTGCGGCAGCAAAACGGTACTGCTCGTTTATGGCGGCGGAAGCATCAAAAAGACCGGCCTGTACGACCGTGTTCTCGCGCAGCTTGCCAGTGCGGGTGTTCGAACCGTTGAGCTGCCCGGCGTCGAGCCGAATCCCCGGGTTACGACAGTACGCAAGGGAATCGAGCTGTGCCGCGCGGAAGGCGTCGATTTGATTCTGGCCGTAGGCGGGGGCAGCGTAATCGATGCAGCCAAAGCCGTGGCTGTCGGCGTTCCGTATGAAGGAGACGTCTGGGATTTTCTGATGCGAAAAGCGAAAATTACGGCAGCGCTGCCGCTTGGCACGGTGTTGACCTTATCGGCAACGGGCTCCGAAATGAACGGTAATGCCGTCATCACCAACTGGGAAGAAAAGCTGAAGAAATCGTTCGCCAGCATTTATGCTTATCCCAAATTTTCCATTCTGGACCCGACGCTGACGTACTCGGTGCCCGCGGATCAAACGGTGAACGGGATCGTGGACATGATGTCTCACGTCTTCGAGCAATATTTCAGCCTCACGCCGGATACGCCTCTGCAAGAGCGGCTCTGCGAATCGATCCTGCAAACGATCATCGAGAACGGCGAGCGGGCTCTCGCCGAGCCGGAGCATTACGAAGCTCGCGCGAACTTGATGCTGTGCGGCACCTATGCGCTGAACGGCGGCATGATCAGCGTCGGCGTACAGACCGACTGGGCGACGCACGCCATCGAGCACGAGGTGAGCGCAATCTATGATATTGCGCATGCGGCGGGGCTTTCCATTTTGTTCCCGAACTGGATGAAGTATGTGTACCACAGCCGTCCGGACCGGTTCGTGCAGTTTGCCGTCCGGGTGTGGAACATCGATCCCGCAGGCAAAAGCGAAGAAGAAATCGCGTTGGCCGGCATTCAGGCGACGAGGGACTATTTTACGCGCATCGGTGCGCCTGCCCGGTTGGCCGATCTCGGTATTGGAGAGAGTGAAATCGGCCGAATGGCGAAGGAAGCCGTCAAGTTCGGTCCGATCGGATCGTTCAAGGTGCTGCATGAGGACGATGTGAAGGCTATTTTGCAACTAAGCTTATAAGAGGGAAGAAGACTCATCATGAAATCGACAACCGCAGAGCGAATGAACCATACGATCTTTGTGCTGGTTACCTTGCTGTATTGGTGCTCGCTCTATGTTTACGTTCCAATTCTGTCGCCATACCTCGACCATCTGGGCGCCTCCTACACGATGGCCGGGATCGTACTCGGCAGCTACGGTTTGACGCAGATCGTGCTGCGTCTGCCGCTCGGGATCACGTCCGACCGTCTCAAGAGCCGGAAGCCGTTCATTCTGCTCGGTATGCTGTGCACCGCGGCCAGCTGTCTATGCTTCGCCTTGGGCGAGCAGCTTGGCTGGGCGTTCGCCGGCCGCGTGCTATCGGGGGTAGGCGCTTCGACCTGGGTTGCTTTTACCGTCATGTATGCCGGTTTATACCGCGGCGAGCAAGCGACCCGGGCGATGGGCACGATCAGCCTGCTCACCGTCGCCGGGCAGCTTTTCGGCATGAGCATGAGCGGCTACTTGGTTAAATTCGGCGGGTGGAACGCCGCATTCTGGACCGGAGCGGTCATCGGACTGGCCGGACTGGCGCTCGCCTTCCTGCTGAAGGAACCGAAGGAAAGCGGCGACCGGTCGCCGATGCGTTTCACCGACCTCGTGCCGGTGATGAAGGACAGGCTGCTGCTCAAGGTTTCTTCGTTGTCCATTTTGGCGCACAGCGTCTTGTTTATTACGATGTTCGGTTTTACGCCTTCGTACGCCTTATCGCTGGGGGCGGACGAGGCCGGGCTGACGCTGCTTGTATTTGCTTTCATGATTCCGCACGCGGTCAGCTCGTTTATGACCGGCAAAGTATTTGCTCCGCGCTTCGGAGCATGGAACGTCGTGCTGCTCGGCTTTGCGGTCAGCGCCGTATGCTCGGCGGCTACGTCGCTGGTGCCCGGCTTCGGGCTGCTGCTGCTGACGCAGGCGGTTAACGGATTTTTCCAAGGGCTGCATTTCCCGCTGCTTCTGGGGCTCTCGATCCAGCACATTCCGGAACAAAAGAGAGCCACAGCGATGGGGCTGTACCAGGCGGTGTACGCGATCGGCATGTTCGCGGGGCCGTTCTTGGCCGGCGGCTTAAACGAGTTGGCGGGTCTCAAAAGCGGTTTTTATTTGGCCGGGGTATTCGGAGCGATCGCCGTGGGCTTGACCTTGTTCTGGTTCAGGCCCCGCCGTCAGCGGTCGGACGCCTCGCAGCCATCGCTTAGCAGATAGCGCGTATAGAAATCAGGCTGTCGAGAAATTTTCGACAGCCATTTTTATTAGATGAAAAGGAGGGCCAAGCGTCTTTTAGAAATATGCTACCGCATCCGGACGAGTAACTACACTTTTTATACAAGCTGCGCATCTACTAACTAATGGAAAACTTCCGGAAGAGGTGATTCTATGGCTTGTGGTTGTGGCCGTTCAGTGCGAAAAGGGAAGGCTAAGGCAGCGAAGCGGGTAACCGCTCAATCGAGTTCTTGTCCTTGTCAAGTCAATAATGCGGGGCTCAGGTTTCGAAGCAAAAAAGGGAATCTGCTTACGTTTGAAGTCATCTTTAGCTCCAAATGCACTCCATGTACGAGCAGCCCCCTCATTACGTTCTCGATTCCCAAAGTGTTCCGCGGCAAAGCGCGTATCGTTAAAGTTAATCAAGTGTTCGTTACTGTAGCTGCAACCTCTCTTGCCGACTTTGTGCTGGCGGCCAAAGTTCAGAACCGCTGCATCAGACCATTGTCCGAACGAAAATGCGTGTTCAAAGTCGTGTCATCTTGCTCGCAAACCAGAAAGCTCCGAATCATTAACGGACAACGGGTCGACGGTTTTTGCCTGACCTAGAACGAGTTTGAAAATACAACGAAACGGGCAGGGGAGACCCTGCCCGTTTGTCGTACCGTCTGTCATATAAAGCGCGTGGATATTGTCCGGCCTTCCTTCACATAAACCCGGGGAACCCGGGCGCCGATGCCGCATACAATCTCGTAATGGATCGTATGAGAATGGCTTGCGACATCGGCGGCGGTCACTTTGTCTTCCGGCGTACCGAAAAGCAAGACTTCGTCGCCGGGCTTCGCGTCCGGAATCGCGGTAACGTCGAGCATCAACTGATCCATGCAGATCGTTCCGGCGATCGGCGCAGACTGCCCGTGTACTGTTGCGCTTCCTTTGTTGGAGAGCGCCCGCGGCATACCGTCTGCATATCCGATCGGCACCGTAGCGATTCTGGTATCTTGATCGGAGGCAAACGTGCACCCGTAGCTGACCGGCTCCAACGCCGGAACATCCTTAAGCGATACGATTCGCGATAGGAGCCGCATGGCCGGCTTGAGGGGAGCGCCTGCGATAACGCCTCTTACCGACGGCTTCAAGCCGTACAAGCCGATTCCGACACGCACCATGTCCAAGTGCATATGCGGATAAGCAATGGTTGCGGCGGTGTTGCAGCAATGCCACAGAGGAACGGGGATACCGGCTTCCTCAAAAGCACCGCGAAATTCGAGAAACCTCGCAAATTGCAGTTCCGTGTATGCCGGACTCGGATGGTCCGCATTGGCAAAATGCGTAAATACACCCTCCAGCGTCACATAAGGGCTCTCGTTCGCACGGCGGGCGAGTTGCAGCGCAGCATCTGGCGTCGTAACCCCGAGCCGGTTCATCCCGGTCTCGATCTTGAGGTGAATCCGGGCTGCCCGACCCAAGCTCTCCGCTTCGCGCATCACCGTGTCGAGCGCCTCGTCGCTAAATACCGTCAGCGTCACATCGGCCGCCACGGCCTCCCGGATCGCTTCCGGGGGCGTGTAGCCGAGCACAAGGATCGGGGCGGCAATGCCCGCCGACCGCAGGCGGAGAGCCTCATCCAGAAAAGCGACTCCGAGGCGGTCCGCACCGGAGCTCAGTGCCGTCCTGGCGGTTTCCACCGCGCCGTGGCCGTACCCGTTCGCTTTGACCACCGCCATCCACTGGCAGCCGGGCTGGAGAAGCGACTTGAAATACGTCGCGTTCGAGGCGATGGCGTCGAGCGAGATTTCCGCCAGCGTCGGACGGTGACTGAAGCTGCCGTCCCAATCGGCGTAGTCCGGCTCGGGCATAATCGAACGGGGGAGCTCTTCGTGCGGATTCATAATCCTATCGTTCCTTGTGTGCATGGTGTGCTGCTCCTTCGTGGTGATTTGCTGAATAAATAATAATCTCCCCCGAGGGCGGGGGAGTTTTGCTTATTTATCGGCTGGATACGGTTTCCAACGCTTTGTCTGCAGGCACATAGTCGTAATTCAGATCCTTCGCTACCGCTTCGTACGTGATGGCGCCGCCTGCTGTGGTGAGACCTTTGGCCAAGGCCGGGCTGTCGGCAATCGCTTGTTTCACGCCTTTATTCGCGATTTGCAGCGCGTACGGAATCGTCACGTTCGTCAGGGCGATGGTGGAGGTGTTCGGAACCGCACCCGGCATATTGGCTACCGCATAGTGGACTACGCCGTGCTTGACATACGTAGGCGCATCATGGGTCGTGATCCGGTCAACTGTTGCGAAAATTCCGCCCTGATCAATGGCAACGTCGACAACAACGGAGCCCGAAGACATGCTGCGCACCATATCTTCGCTAACCAGCTTAGGCGCTTTGGCTCCCGGAATGAGCACCGCTCCGATGACGAGATCGGATTGACGGACCGCTTGGGCAATGTTATACGGATTGGACATAAGCGTCTGAATTTGCGGACCGAACTGATCGTCAAGCTGACGAAGCCGGTCTGCGCTCAAATCGATGACCGTTACATCCGCGCCTAAGCCGACAGCGATTTTCGCCGCGTTCGCGCCGACTACGCCGCCGCCGATGACCGTCACTTTCGCCCGCTGTACTCCGGGCACGCCGGCGAGCAGCACGCCTTTTCCGCCATACGGCTTCTCCAGGAACTGCGCTCCGATTTGCGTTGCCATCCGGCCGGCAACCTCGCTCATCGGCGTCAACAGCGGGAGCGTACGGTTGACTTCAACCGTTTCATAAGCAATGGAAACGACACCCGATTTCGTCAAGGCCGCGGCCAATTCCGCATCGGCTGCCAGGTGCAGGTAGGTGAATAAGATCAAGCCTTCCCGGAAATATCCGTATTCGGAAGAAAGCGGTTCTTTGACCTTGATAATCATTTGGGATTTTTCCCAAACCTCTTGCGCGGCATCGGCGATCAAGGCTCCGGCTGCCGCATATTGCTCGTCCGTAAAGCCGCTGCCAAGGCCGGCTCCTTTTTCAATATACACGCTATGACCCGCCTGCACAACTGTAGACACGCCGGCAGGCGTAATAGCCACGCGGTTTTCATTGTTTTTAATTTCTTTCGGCACGCCGATAATCATTATTGCCATCTCCCTCGATATTGTGATTGGAACGTTTCGGTAAGCTGAGTATATCGAACAAATCCGGCGTTTTTCTTCGTGAAACGAGCTGAAAAGAATTGGATGCTTTTGTGTTTTTTCACAAAACGTAAGCGTTTTCTAAGGTGGGACGGGCCATTTTGTGTAATATCACAAATCGGTTTGATCATTTTTGAGCAACAAGACAAATGCAGACGGGAACGAGTGTGCTACGATTTAGACATTAATTCGTCACAAAAGCGAATGTAAGCGCATACTGTTGTTCCGGCGTAAGTTTTTGGTAAAATAATAGGCACAGTCTTTTCGCCGGGCGTATCGGCTTGCGGCAGATTCATAAGGAGGGAAACAACAGACAGAAGCAAGTCTCTATCCTTTGAGGCACGAATCATGCAAACACAAGCCTGGAAATTAACTATGGAGGAGATTTTTTGTGAAAAACAACAATGAATTGAAACGGGGACTGGAGCAAAAGCACATTACACTAATGTCGCTTGGCGCGGCAATCGGCGTCGGCTTGTTTCTGGGGTCCGCATCGGCAATTAAGGTAGCCGGACCTGCGATACTGATCGGCTACATGATCGGTGGGCTGGCGATGTTCTTCATTATGCGGGCGCTGGGGGAGATGGCCGTTCAGAAGCCGGTGGCCGGTTCGTTCAGCCGCTATGCCCGGGAATATATGAGTCCTGTATTCGGCTTTTTGACAGGATGGAACTATTGGTTTATTTGGGTCGTGACGTGTATGGCCGAAATTACCGCCGTCGGGATCTATATGGAGTATTGGTTCCCGGGAGTGCCTAGGTGGATTTGGGCGCTGGCGGCGCTGGTCATCATGAGCCTGGTCAACCTGATTGCCGTTAAAGTCTACGGCGAGCTGGAGTTTTGGTTCGCTTTGATCAAAATCATCACCATTATCTTCATGATCGTTGTCGGCGTGGGCATGATCGTATTCGGTCTGGGGAATGGCGGCATCGCCGTTGGAATCAGCAACTTGTGGAGTCATGGAGGCTTTTTTGCAAATGGCTGGTCGGGTGTGCTGCTGGCTATGCAGATGATCATGTTCGCTTATTTGGGAATCGAAATGATCGGGGTAACGGCCGGTGAAGTCAAGGACCCTGCGAAAGCGCTCACAAGAGCGATCGACAACGTGTTCTGGCGCATTCTCATCTTCTACGTCGGCGCGCTGTTCGTCATCATGTCGATTTATCCGTGGACGGAAATCGGTCTCAAGGGCAGCCCGTTCGTCATGACCTTCGAGAAGCTGGGCATTCCATACGCCGCAGGCATCATCAACTTCGTCGTGCTGACTGCCGCGCTTTCGTCTTGCAACAGCGGCATTTTCAGCAACGGCCGCATGCTGTACAATTTGGCGCAGCAGGGGGAGGCGCCTGCAAGCTTTGAGAAGGTATCCCGTTCCGGTGTTCCGGCTCGTGCGATTGTTGTATCCGCGTTCTTCCTGTTGATCGGCGTCGTGCTCAATTACATCGTTCCGGAAAAAGCGTTTACCATGGTTACCAGCATCGCTACATTTGCGGTCATTTGGGTATGGGGGGTCATTCTGATCTCGCAAATCCGCTTCCGCAAGAAGCTTTCGGCCGATCAAGCCGCCAAGCTGATTTACAAAATGCCGTTTGCGCCGTACAGCTCTTACCTCGTGCTTGCATTTCTTGTATTCGTGGTCGGGATCATGGCTTACTCCCCGGATACCCGGATTGCACTGATAGTCGGTCCGATATGGTATGCGATTCTGCTCGTGGTTTATTACGTGAAAAAGAAAAAAAGCGCCTCCCCGGCCGGAACGAACGGCATGGAAGGACGCGTAGATGACGGCGCGACGCAGGTATAGTCTAATCGAACGGAATGGATCAGGAGGACATGAGCTTATTGGTCTTTAGATCGATGTAAAGCGCCACCTTCTGGTCCATGCTTTTTAAGTCGATCTCGCCAATTTCGGCAATCCGGGACAGACGATAGTTCATCGTATTTGTGTGGATATGCAGTGCGGCAGCGGCCTCCTTGGCATTGCTGTCGTGCATTAGAAATGTCTCCAGCGTGTCCAGCAGATTCGTATGATGGTCCCGGTCGTATTCTTTAAGCCGCTGCAAATGGCGGTTCACCATCCGGTGGGACTGCTTGTATTCAAAAATAGGGGGCAGGAACCGGTAAAAGCCCAAGTCTTCGTAATGGTGAATTTTCGTTTGGTTCGGGAACAGCTTCTTCAGGCGCAGCAGCGTGAGCGCTTCGCGGTAGCTCGTCTCGACCTTGCCGTAATCCTCGTACAGAGAGCCGCAGGCTGAGGCCATGGCAGACACGCGAAACCGATCGTGCATCTGCTTGCCAAAATGATTGATAAAGCTGCCGGCATGCTCTTTCCAAGACGTCGATTCGGAAGGGGAAGCGAGCAGAATGAAGTGATGGTGATCCGCGGCATGACATACGACGGAAATGCGCTGCGTCACCGACATCAGATAGCGGATTTGCTGGAGCCGATGATCATCGATCGATTCGGGAAATTCGAACACCATGACGTAAAAAGCGGGTGGCAGCGTCAAATGGATTTGATCCGCTTTGTCCCGGACCGCCGCTTCGGTGGTCAGATGTCCCGTAAGCAGCTGCCAGAAAAACTCCTGATAGCCTTCCTCCTGCTTGCGCTTGCGCGTTTGAATCTGCAGGAGCTTTTGTTTGGCCGTTTGCGCGGCCTTTTTTAATTGCTGTATGCCGTTATCGTCGATGGGCTTCTCCACTTCAAGCGCCCAAATATATCCAAGAACTTCCTCGTCTTTGCGAATGGCGACGGCGACGCGGTCTCCAAGGCCGATATCCGTAATGGACGCGATCCGGACCGGCTCGTCGCTCTTCATGAGCTGCGGAATAACCCCTTGCCTCCACAAGCTTTGCACGACCTTCTCGGGCACCCGCCGGCCGATGATGGTCGCGATGCGGGCTTCGTCCGTCTGGCGGTCGTGCGTGCTGTAAGCGACAAGCCGATGATTGGCGTCTTCAATCGTAACCGGGCAGCGAAGCACCTCGCTAATGGTTTCGGCTAACGTTTCCAGACTGTCGAAATGCTGATCGAAGGGCCCTTTTTCGGCGGTCATGCTTCATTTCTCCTTTTTAAAGTTTCGGGTGGCAGCGGTACCATTTTAACTATAAACAAATTTTTTTGTCATGGGAATCCCCGAAGGGGGATCAAAATTTAACTGTATCGTGATATAATGGACGAACACACATTCTCATAGAAATAGAAAGGGATTTTTCATGTCGTTTCGTCAGCTTGTAATCATTGTAGGAATTACCGTGCTTGGCATCGCTGCGGCTTATATGGTCCAAATTCCGGTCGTCTTCGGCTTTTCGGCAGGGCTGCTGGCCCTTATTCTGATTTCGCTCCACAGCGGAATCAGAGGAAAGGAGCTTGGCGCCGGAATATGGGAAGGCGTTCGCCGCACCAAGGAAGTCGTCTGGCTTCTGCTGCTCGTCGGCATGATTCTTCCTTGCTGGGCGGTCAGCGGCACGGTGGACGAACTGGTTCGATGGGCGCTTGCCGTCGTACAGCCGCAGTTTGCGCTGACCTTTTCGTTTCTGATCTGCGCGTTCGTGTCGATGATTCTCGGGACTTCGACCGGGACGCTCAGCGCGGTCGGCGTTCCGCTCATCGGGATGGCAATCCATGTGGGCGTTCCGCTGCCGTACGTGGCCGGGGCCGTCGTCTCCGGCATTTTTGTCGGTGACCGTACGTCGCCTTTTTCCAGTGCGCACCAGTTGATCGCGGCTTCGACGGAAACGTCCATCCCGCGGCAATGGCGGGCGATGGCTCCGACCTCGGCGCTTGCTGTGCTTGCTTCGCTGGCCTTCTACGGGTGGCTCGATCTGCGGACGGCGAAGGGTCCGGTGGAGCAGTCGGCTAACCTCATTCCTTCCGATCTTGGTGAATCGCTCGTGCTGCTGATCCCGATTCTCGTTCTTCTCGGCTCGATCGTGCTGCGGCTGAAGACGAAATACGGATTTCTGTTATCGATTGCCGCCGCTATTATTGTAGGAAGCCTGCAAAAAGGGGTAGGGCCGGCCGCTTGGCTGAAAGCGATGTGGAGCGGGGCGGAGCATTCGATTGTCGAAGGCAAGGGATTGCTGAGCATGATCAGCCTTGTCTCGCTTATTGTGCTGGCCGGTGCGTTCAACGGCATTCTGGAACGGTCGAACCTGATTGGCGCGTACATCGAGCGGATGATGGGGGAAATGCCTTCGCTGGCTTCCGCCACATGGCGTACAGGAGCGTTCGGTTTGGTCCTTTGTCTGATCTCCTGCACGCAGACGCTGCCGATTATCATGTCCGGCCGTAACATTTTGCCGCTGTGGAACCGCCGGTTCAGCTCCGCGCACCTCTCGCGCGTCATTGCCGATACGAGCGCCGTTCTGGCCGCGGCCGTACCGTGGAATTTGCTGGCCGTGCTGTGCAGCACGTTTGTCGGCGTGCCGGTGGAGCAGTATTTGCCTTTTGCGATTTTTTTGTGGAGCCTGCCGCTATGCACTTATTTATATTCCGGTTATCTGGATCGTGCGAAAGTAAGTGTAAAAGCCTGAGTTATCAGGCTTTTTTGTTAATAATTGTTAAGAAGCTTTTCTTATAAATCTTGCGAGAGACGCACCATATCGATCACCTGCATCCCGTTCTCATAAATCGGCTCCTCGTAATGCCGGATGAAAAAGTCTCTGTCGATCCAGGTCATGCGGAAGCCGCACTTCTGATACAGAGCGAGCTGACCGACGCTTGAATTGCCGGTGCCGATTTCAATCGTTTTATACCCAAGCTGCCTCGCGGTTTCGATCGCGTGGTTGACCAGCTTTTTGCCAATGCCTTGGCCTTGATGGCGCTCATCAACGGCGATATTGACGATTTCGACGGTTTCGGGTCTGGTGGGCAGAAGAACGTAGACGCCGAGAATAAGCTCTTCCGCTTTGGCGACATAGCATTGGCCTCTTTGAATGTATTCTTCAACCAGCTTCGGGGAAGGGTCGGCTAATAACAGCAAATCCATTGGAGGCTGCTCATGGGATGCTAGGTTTACAATATTCATACGATCACTCCTGGAAAGTTAAAAAATAGCAGTTTCTTCACATAACATTCGGTAAGCCTCCGCCCGGTTCCTTCTTTTTGCTCATAATTGGTTGAAAGTTTCCGCATACTAACGAATAAATAAACAAACAGCCTTATGGTAAAGGAGAACCTATGACGGAACCGAAAACGGATCAAGCAATTGAAAATCCATTGGACCACCGGTACATTCCGATCACTTCCGTCAAAAGCGGAGCATTGCAGACGGTGGCGGAGCGGGTCTCCTGTTTGACCGTCCAGGTGGTGAATGTATGCTTCATCGGGAATCGCGAACCGGCTGACGGATGGGTACTCGTAGACGCCGGAATGCCGGATTCCGCCGAAACGATCCAACAAGCGGTTCGGGAGCAGTTCGGAGAACACAGCAAACCGAAGGCAATCGTGCTGACTCATGGTCATTTCGACCATGTGGGCGCCGTTGTCGAGCTGGCGGAGGCCTGGCAGGTTCCGGTATACGCCCATGAGCTGGAGCTGCCATATATAACCGGACGACAAAGCTATCCGGACCCCGACGCGTCCGTCGAAGGCGGACTGCTTGCCAAGCTGTCGCCTTTGTTTCCGAACGAGCCGGTCAACTTGGGCAAGCATGTCCGAACGCTTCCCTCCGGCGGTATGATTCCCGGACTGCCGGAGTGGCGCTGGATTCCGACGCCCGGTCATTCGCCCGGCCATGTTTCGCTGTTCCGGGAAGCCGACCGCACGTTGATCGTCGGCGACGCTTTCGTCACGGTACGGCAAGATTCCCTGTTTAAAGTGATTTTGCAATATGAAGAGATTTGCGGCCCTCCCCGTTATTTTACGACGGATTGGAAGGCGGCTAAGGAATCCGTACAGAGACTGGAAGCGCTGAAGCCCACGGCCGCTGTGACGGGGCATGGGGTGCCGGTATTCGGCGACGAGCTTGCCAGGGGGCTCGCGAGGCTGTCCGATCAATTCGATCGTGTGGCTGTTCCGGATTATGGACGCTATGTTGACCGGATACATTGAACGTATCGTTGTGGCTGGCAGACGGATCAAAGAGAGCCCATCCCCTTATGGCGATGGGTTTATTTACTTTTCATAATTTGGAGCAGAGTCAGAAATCCGCGGTTGGAGACCATGGATTAATGGTGGCGAGATTATCAACCGGGGCATCCTCACGACTTTATTAATTCGATCTATTTAGCTAAAACCTGTTACGCGATCTGATTCATGAAACAGACAATCTAGTGAAAAGTAAAGGTCTGTTGAACTAAGAGCAGGATAGTTTAAATATAAGCGTATTCTACATTTTAAGAAACAGCGATAACATGTAGACTGATGATGATACAAAATTCATGCCAAAGTAGGATGATATGTGGATTATCTTGAAGATGGAAGTACCGATTGGCAAATGATCGTTAGGAAGCTTCGCGCTGCCGGTTGTGTTTTTGCAGAGGAGGAGGCCAGGTTGCTTATGTCTTCTTCGAACAATTCCAGTGAGCTCGCCAAACTGGTGGATCGCAGAATTGCTGGTTTTCCTCTTGAACACATTATCGGGTGGGCGGATTTCTGTGGTTTGCGGATTAAGTTGGAACCCGGCATCTTCGTGCCCCGGCAACGGACCGAATTTTTAGTCCGGCAGGCCGTGGCCCTTACTCGACCAGGAGACGTCGTAGTAGACATGTGCTGCGGTTCCGGAGCTTTGGGCGCAGCATTAGCCGCTTTTACGGAACGTATTGAATTGCATGCGGTTGATATCGACCCTGCTGCAGTACGGTGTGCCCGTCGTAATATTCATTTGGACAAGGGCTTTGTGTATGAAGGGGATCTCTACGATCCGCTCCCTGTTCAACTTTATAACCGCGTCAATGTTATTATAGCTAATGCCCCATACGTACCTACCGAGGCAATAAAATTCATGGCGACGGAAGCCCGCGTCCACGAGGCACGCATTGCGCTTGATGGAGGAGCCGATGGACTTGAAATCCAACGAAGAATAGTAGCGGAAGCTCCTCTCTGGCTTGCAAAGGGCGGCTATCTACTAGTCGAAACGAGCGAGAAGCAAGCGCCGTTGACGGCCGAACTCTTTGCTCAATACGGATTGATTTCAAAATGGGTTCGTTCCGAAGAACAGGACGCCAATGTTATCATCGGATGCCGAACAGATGGGGTTTTTCTGGAATATTGACCGACGACTTTCGAAAGCACTGACAGAAAGGAAAGTGGGGAAGACATGACGGAAGAAGAAGCAAAGCGGCTGCTGATGCTGCACGGTTTCTTAATTGACGAGGCGATCGATCATCCGAAGGGTCAAACCGGATTTCTGATGTCGCTTCGCCCGTACCGCGGCTTGATCGAAGAGAACTTGCACGAGGTCATGTACGCTCTGTATATCCTGCAAAAGAGGCTTGGGCCGGACGCTCCGCATCTGGATCGGGATATTGTCACCGCCGTATGGGGGATGTGCCACTTAAGCCGGGCGTGGGGCGTTCATCCGGACGGCATGCTCCGTTCTAACCGGTTGATCGCGGAAGAGGACGTTCGCCGCTTGGAGGAGTGGATCGACATGATTTCGTATGCGTTCCTGAATTTATTGGAAGGCAATGGGGATGAGGCCTTTTTCGAATATTTGGAAAGCTACGGCGCATTCCGGGAGCCGAAACTTGAAGAGGAAGGGTAACCCGTCGATGTCCGGCAATGATATTTGCCATAGAGCTTGCCCGAGGCGAGGCGCAATTCCTGCAACTGAAAGGGTGCGGCTCGGGCTCGGGGTACACAACTGAACTGAATTACGATTTAAAACGGCATTTCAGCAGATAAACTTCATCGTACGATTTGATTAATTCGTCAGGTTCTGGTCTGAAAGTTATCGAACCCAGCTCTTTCTTCAGCACGATCGCACTCAAAGTAATAGGCTCCTCCGGTACGATCTTTTGGCTGCCAATCATCGAGCCCCACGTGGATGAAGCAAAAGCTTCTCTAGCTATGGAGCCCTTGCTGGAGGAGAAGCTGCCTCCGTCCCGCACTGAAACAATCCACATTTGTTCCTTATCGTTTACGCTGGTCAGGCTCCAGTACAGCTTATTTTCCCGCTTGGACCTCATGCTCGTCCCCATCGATGCCAGAGTCTCCTTATACGATCCATTCACGTAGTGCTCCATCCAGCAATCGATCCAGGCGATATTCTCGTCATCCGTTTGAAACTTATAGATGAATAAACTGTCCGCGCCTGAGGCGCTTCGGATGGAGGCATATTCATCATCCGTTGTCGGAACATAGCTTATCGCATTTGCTTTTTCACCCGGAAAAACGGTTGAACTCGCGCTTATATTGACCAGCTTCGCAAGGTGCTTCTTCGGTGCGTCATTCCAGATCCCGGCCGCGAAGGCAAGCGCAAACAAACAAGCAAGAAATATTTTTAGTTTCATCGGATAAGACCTCCATACGTATTCGTGCAAACGGAACGTTCCAGCATCAACATACCATATTTTGGTTTTTTGTTCCAGTTGGAACCCCGTAGTCGTCAATCCTGCGAGCAAAAGTGTGGGCTTTGCCAACTTGATTTAAAGACAAATTAAAGATTTGTCTCTAAATATCCTCTGGCGCTATGATGTAATTGAAATCGCTATCAAACGTGACGAAGGGAGCTGTTTTGATCGATGAGAACCGTGGAGGAACTGGAGCATAGGCTTGCCGAGCCGTCGCCTGCTTTGGTGCAGGAGCTGAAGTCGCTGGAGGGGGACATCATGCTGCTCGGCGTAGGCGGCAAAATGGGACCGAGTCTCGCCAAGCTGGCGATCAACGCGATCCGGGAATCGGGGGTCAGCCGCAAAGTATACGGCGTGTCGAGATTTTCCGAACAAGGGCTGAAGGAAGAGCTGGAGAGCTTCGGCGTCGAAACGATCGCGTGCGATTTGCTGAACGATGAGCAGCTTCAAAAGCTCCCTGACGTGAAAAACGTCGTTTATATGGCCGGTACGAAATTCGGCACCACGGGCAGAGAGTATTTTACATGGGCGATGAACGCTTATTTGCCGGGCCGCGTGGCCGAGAAGTTTCGCCATTCCCGGATCGTGGTATTCTCTACCGGCAACGTCTACCCGTTGACTCCTGTCCTTCAGGGCGGAGCGAGCGAATCGACAGCTCCGTCGCCGGTCGGCGAGTACGGGCAGTCGTGTCTCGGGCGGGAGCGGGTGTTCGAGCATTTCTCCCATCAATACGGAACACCAGTGTTGATCTACCGTCTCAATTATGCGATCGATCTGCGGTACGGGGTGCTGCTCGAAATTGCAAAATCGGTGAAGGAAGGCCGCCCGATCGACGTGTCTATGGGGCATTTCAACTGCATCTGGCAGGGCGATGCCAACGAGATTGCGCTTCGATCGCTGCTGCGCTGCAAGCAAGGGGCGGAAGTGCTGAACGTGACCGGCCCGGAGACGGTTTCGATCCGGTATGCGGCTGCGGAGCTCGCCAAGCGGCTTGGAACGGAAGCGGTGTTCACCGGACAGGAGGCGGACACGGCGCTGCTCAGTAACGCTTCGAAATGTATGCAGCTGTTCGGGTATCCGCGGGTATCGCTTTTGCAAATGATCGATTGGACGGCCGAATGGGTGCTGCACGAAGGCAAGACGATCAACAAGCCGACGCATTTTCAGGAAAGAGAGGGGAAATTTTAACGTATGGGCGTTAGAAAACCGTTGTCACCGGAACAATCCCGGGCGCTGCACGAAGGGCTGGTCATTCCCGCTCACCCGCTGGCGCTGGACGAACAGCGGCGGCTCGACGAACGCAGCCAGCGCGCTTTAACCCGCTATTATATCGCATCCGGCGCCGGGGGTGTCGCAGTGGGCGTGCATTCGACGCAGTTTGAAATTCGCGAGCCGCAGTTCAATCTGTTGGAAAAAGTGCTGCGGATGGCCTCCGAGGAGGTAGACCGGGCCAACATCAAGCGTCCGTTCCTGAAAATCGCCGGCCTTTGCGGTCCGACCGAGCAGGCGCTGAGCGAAGCGGACACGGCGGTCGGACTCGGGTATGATGCCGGGCTGCTGAGCATGGGCGGACTGCAGAGCTTGAGCGAGGCGCAAATCCTCGAACGCACGGCGCGGGTCGCCGAAAAGCTGCCGGTGGTCGGCTTTTATTTGCAGCCGTCCGTCGGCGGGAAAGTATTCAGCTTCGACTTCTGGAAGGAATTCGCCACCATCCCCGGCATTGTAGCGATCAAAATGGCGCCCTTCAACCGGTACCAAACGATCGACGTGGTGCGGGCCGTCTGCTATTCGCCGCGGCGCGACGAGATTGCGCTGTACACCGGCAACGACGATAACATCGTAAACGATCTGCTGACCACATACCGCTTTATGGTAGATGGTAAGCCCGTGGAAAAACGGATCGTCGGCGGGCTGCTCGGGCATTGGGCAGTGTGGACGCGCAAAGCGGTCGAGCTGCTAGAGGAAATCAAGCAAGTGCGGGAATCGGGGACGATCGGCAGTGAGTGGCTGACCCGGAACGTAGCGGTGACGGATGCGAATGCGGCGTTTTTCGATCCGGCGCACGGGTTTGCCGGCTGCATCCCAGGCATCCATGAGGTGCTTCGCCGTCAAGGGCTGATGAAAGGCATCTGGTGCCTGAATCCTCACGAAACGCTGTCCCCGGGACAGGCGGAGGAGATCGACCGGGTGTACCGGGACTACCCGGAATGGAATGATGACGCGTTCGTTCGCGAGCATTTAGCGTCTTGGATGGCTTGACTTACCAGGGAAAGGGGTGAACGAATGAATGCGAGCTATGAACCACATCAAGAGCTGCTGGCAGCCGCGGAGCGGCTTGCGGGCTCTTTGGTAGCATTTCGCCGCGACCTGCACGCCGAGCCCGAGTTGAGCTTGGACGAGCGGGAAACGTCCCGAAAGGTGGCGGAGCAGTTGACCGGACTCGGGCTTGCGGTGCGGACCGGCGTCGGCGGCTACGGCGTGACGGCCGAGCTTCGCGGCAGCGGACCCGGGCCCGTCATTGCGCTGCGCGCCGACATGGATGCGCTGCCGGTGACGGAAGAGACCGGCCTGCCGTTCGCCTCGCGCCGTCCGGGCGTCATGCACGCCTGCGGCCATGACGGGCATACGGCGATTTTGCTCGGCGCGGCCCGGCTGCTTATGGAGCGGAGGGAGCGGTTGAACGGCAGCGTACGGTTCCTGTTCCAAGCGGCGGAGGAGATCAACGCAGGGGCCAAAGCGATGATCGCGGACGGCGCGCTGGACGGCGTCTCGGAAATTTACGGGCTGCACAATTTGCCGACGCTTTCGGCAGGTAAAATAGCGACTCGCGCCGGTGCGCTTATGGGCTCCGTCGACCGTATCGAGATCGACATCGAAGGGAAAGGAGGGCATGGGGCCATCCCCGATCAGTGCATCGATCCGATCGTGGCGGCTTCGGCCGTCGTTTTATCGCTGCAAACCGCCGTAAGCCGCGAGCTTTCGCCGTTCGCGCCCGCCGTCGTGACCGTCGGCAGCCTGCAGGCCGGAGAAGCGAACAACGTTATCCCGCACCGGGCTCGTCTGACCGGGACGGTACGGACGTTTGCGCCGGAGGTGCAAAGCGGCATGCCGGAGCGGCTGGAACGGCTCGTGACGCGGATCGCCGAAGGCTATCGTTGCCGAGCCGAGCTGCGTTACATTCCGCAGACCCCGGTGCTTGTCAATCACGACGACTGCCTGGCCCACGCCGAGAGCGCCATGGACAGGCTTCTGGGGCGCGAACGGCGCGTACAGGCGGAGCCGACGATGGCGGGCGAGGACTTTTCCGTCTATTTGCAGCGGATGCCGGGCTGCTTTTTTTGGCTCGGCTCTGGCCCCGAGACGGGAGCGGAGCAGGCTTTCGGGCTGCATCATCCCCGGTTTACGCTTAACGAAGCGTGTCTCCCGGTTGGGGCGGCGGCGCTCGCCGCCATCGCTTTGGAGCGTCTGGCGGCGGGGCAGGCATAAATGAAGCTCTTCTTTGAAAACGTCATCTTTTTGCAATTGGCAGATTCCTCCTGTCAGGTATAATGGAGATAGATTGAACACAAGCATGGGTAAGGCGGGGTTGTCATGTTCGGGACTTATCGTCCGTCCACCGAAGAAAAAGGAATTCCGATAGCGCTGATCGGACCGGAGCCGATGATTCCCGTCATGCTGCAAGCGATGAAATCGTTTCCGTCTTTCGTCCCTGTCACCGGGGCGTACGCGAATCTGGAGGAAGCGGTCCAACGGACCCGAGACCTGATGGACCGCGTCGAAGTGATCTTATATTCGGGACCGCTTCCATATCAGGTATGCCACGACCGTGTCCAACTGCGCGTACCCGCTCATTTTGTTCCGTTGAACGGCTCGGGACTGTACCGGTCGTTGTTTCGGGCGGAGCGGATGGGGCGGCTCGGTGCCATGTCCGTCGATACGCTGACCCGTCAGCCGTTCGTGAAGACGTTCCGCGAGCTGGGCCAATCGCTGCCAGAACTGACGTTCTATGCAGGCCGAGATCCGCTGGATGCGGAAGCGATGGTTCGTTTTCATGCGGAGCAATATGCTCAGGGAAATACGGTGATTGCGTTAACTGCGCTCCGTTCCGTGTCGTTGAAGTTAAGCGAGCTCGGCGTGCCGAACGAATGGGTGCTGCCGACCGAACAGGATATCATCGTCGCGCTTGAACGGGCGCTGTTGTCTACCGAATCCCGCCGCAGCAAGGAATCGCAAATTGTGGTGGGCTTGATCGACGTGGACGGGTTCCGCAAAGCGGCCGATCTCCGGAAGTCGGAGCATGACGTGCAGCGGCTGAAGCTGGACATTCACCGGATGATGCTCGAGTATGCCGAAACGCTTGAAGGCCACTTGACCCCGCTCGGCGGCGACGAATTTTTGTTCGTCACGACGCGGGGGACGTTCGAGCGCCATACGGGCGGGTACAAGTATATCCCGCTGGCCAAACTAGCGCAGGATACCTTCACCCTTTCGCTGAGCATCGGCATCGGCTTCGGCCGGTCGGCCCACGAGGCGGGCTCGCATGCCCGGATGGCGCTGCGGCGGGCCAAAGACGCGGGCGGCGGCATCAGTTTCATCGTCCGCGAGGACGAGAGCGTCATCGGTCCGCTGGAAATGGCCGAGCCGCTCAGCGCCGGCCTGTCGCTGCTGGACGCCGCCTTGATCCGGAAAGCGGAGGAGGCCGGCTTGACCCAAACGTATATGAGCCGGGTAGTCGCCCAGCTCACCCGTACGGGCAAGACGGACTACAACGTTCACGAGCTGGCGTCGGTTCTCGGCGTGACCGTCCGCAGCACCCACCGGCTGCTGACGCAGTGGATGGACGCAGGACTGGTCAAGGTGGCCGGAGAGGAACGGGGCAGAGCGAAGGGGAGGCCGAAGCAGATTTACCGCTTTTCCTTCCTGGACGACCTGCTGCGCCGTTAAAAAGCATGCTTGTCGTTTATATCGGACTTAGCTGAGGAGGATGTACGCATGAAATTGGGATTAAGCACCTACAGTTTATACCGGGCTATCGATAAGAAGGAATTAACCGTAACGGAAGCCATCCGCTGGATTGCCGACAATGGAGGCGAGCATGTGGAGATCGTACCGATCGGGTACGACTTGACCGACAATCCGGGGCTGATTGAAGATATCCGCAAGACCGCAGACCAAGCGGGACTTGACATTTCCGGCTACGCCGTCGGCGCGAATTTCGTGCAGGCCACCCCGGAAGCATACGAGTTGGAGATTGAGAATACGATGCGCCAGGTCGACATCGCCCGCGACCTTGGAGTGAAGCGGATGCGTCATGATGTCGCGTCACGTCCGATCCCCGAAACGTCGATCCGCCAGTTCGAAGCGGACTTGCCCCGCCTAGTCGAAGCGTGCCGACGTATCGCCGATTACGCAGCGCAGTTCGATATCGTCACGAGCGTAGAAAACCACGGCTTCTACCTGCAAGCGAGCGACCGGGTGCTCCGGCTCGTGCACGAGGTGGACCGTGCTAATTTCAAGACAACGCTGGATATCGGCAATTTCCTGTGTGTGGACGAGGACCCGGTCAGCGCCGTTTTGAATAACATTCCGTTTGCGTCCATGGTGCATTTGAAAGACTTTTACCGCCGTCCGTCGTACCGCAATCCGGGCGAAGGCTGGTTCAAGTCGACCCACGGCAACTTCCTGCGGGGCGCCATCGTCGGACAAGGTGACATCGATATGCCGGAGGTCATCCGGGTGCTGAAGGCTTCGGGATACGACGGGTATTTGTCTGTCGAATTCGAAGGTATGGAGGACCCGAGAACCGGTTCGCGAATTGCCATGGATAACGTCCGCCGGTTGTGGCAGGAAGCCGTAGTGTAAATCGAAAACAACAGGAGAAGCAGGAGGAACAGGGGAACGATGAGCAAAATCAAAATCGGAATTATCGGAGCGGGCTCCATTTCGGAGCAGCATTTCAGAGCCTATAGACATCATCCTGAAGTGGAAATTTATGCCGTATGCGATTTGAACGAGGAACGGGCAAAAGCGAAGGCCGAAGCGTACGGCGCAGCCAAAGTGTTCACCGATTACCGTGACCTGCTGGCGCTGCCGGACATTCACGGCGTCAGCATCTGCACTTGGAACAACTCCCATGCCGAGATCAGCATCGCGGCGCTCGAAGCGGGCAAGCACGTGCTCGTGGAGAAGCCGTTGTGCCAGACGGTGGCCGAAGCGTTGAAGGTTGAAGAAACGGTGCGTCGGACGGGCAAGCTGCTGCAGGTCGGCTTCGTTCGCCGGTACGGCAGCAATACGGAAATCTTGAAAAAATTTATCGATGCGGGCGATCTGGGCGAGATTTATTACGCCAAAGCCTCTTGTCTGCGCCGTCTCGGCAACCCGGGCGGCTGGTTCTCGGATATCAAGCGCTCCGGCGGCGGTCCGGTCATCGACCTTGGCGTGCATATTATCGACATTTGCTGGTACCTGATGGGCAAGCCGAAGGTCAAGTCGGTCTCGGCCAATACGTACAACCGCCTCGGCAACCGCTCGAACGTGGAACACTTGGATTTCTACAAAGCCGCCGATTACAACGCGGCGCTCAACACGGTTGAGGACATGGCCAATGCGCTCATCCGCTTCGAGAACGGGGCGAGCCTCATGGTCGATGTCAGCTTCACGCTGCATGCGAAGAAGGATGAGTTGTTCGTCAAGCTGTACGGGGACAAGGGCGGAGCGGAGCTGGAGCCGGAGCTTGCGATTATCGCGGAGAAGTACGATACGATTCTGAACGTCGCGCCGCAGGTAGACCATCCTTCGTTCGATTTTATCGCCGGGTTCCAGCAGGAGATCAACTATTTTATCGACAGCTCGCTCGGACGAACGGAAACCCGGAGTCCGGTGGAAGACGGCGTCGAAGTAATGAAAATGCTGTGCGCCATTTACGAATCGGCCGCCCAAGGTCGCGAAATCGAGCTCTAAGGAGGAGCGAAGGTTATGGCATTGACGAACAAGATCGGAGTTATTTCGGACAGCTTCAAGCTGCCGCTGCGTGAGAGTCTGCTGAAGTCCAAGGAGCTCGGCGCCGACGGCGTGCAAATTTGGGCCACCAAAGGGGAAATGGACCCGGCGAATCTAAACGCTGACGCTCGGAAAGACCTCAAGGCTTATCTCAATTCGATCGGGCTGGAGATTTCCGCTTTGTGCGGCGATTTAGGCGGACACGGCTTCCAAGATAAGGAGGCGAACCCGGCCAAAATCGAAACATCGAAGCGGATTCTCGATCTGGCGCTTGACTTGGGTACGAATATCGTGACGACGCATATCGGTCTGGTGCCGGAGGACCCGGCCGATCCGATCTATGCCGAGATGCAGGACGCTTGCGGCCAACTGGCCCGCTATGCTTCGTCCGTCGGCGGGTATTTTGCCATCGAGACCGGTCCCGAGACCGCCGCACATCTGAAAAGCTTCCTGGACAGCCTCGGCTCCAAAGGGATGGCGGTCAACTTCGACCCGGCCAATATGGTCATGGTGACCGGCGACGACCCGGCCAAAGGCGTTCATACGTTGAAAGATTATATCGTCCATACGCACGTGAAGGACGGACTCCGGCTGCGTGAAGCGGACCCTCGCGCCATCTACGGCTCCCTCGGGTACAAGCCGATGGATCATGAGGAGATTGCGCGGATGGTGAGCGCGGGCGAATTTTTCCGGGAGCTGCCTCCCGGTGAGGGGGCCGTCGATTTCGACGCGTACTTCCAAGCGCTGCAAGACATCGGGTATACGGGCTATTTGACGATCGAGCGCGAGGTCGGCGATCAACCGGAGGAAGATATCCGCAAAGCGATTCAATTCATCGAAGCTTACCGGAAGCGGGGCTAAGTGTATGGATGCGGCGCTGCGCATAGGCATCATCGGGCTCGATACGTCGCATGTAACGGCGTTCACGAAGCTGCTGAACGACCCGTCGGATGCCAACCATGTGCCGGGAGGACGGGTGATCGCCGCTTATCCTGGCGGCTCCGCCGACTTCCCGCTCAGCATTGGCCGGGTCGGCGGTTTTACGCAAGAGCTTCGGGAGCAATACGGCGTGTCCATCATGGAAACGCCGGAAGCCGTAGCGGAATCGGTCGATGCGCTGCTGCTCGAGTCGGCCGACGGAAGAGTACATTTGGAGCAGTTTCGCGTCATCGCGCCATACGGCAAGCCGGTATTTATTGATAAGCCGCTCGCGTTGAGCTCGCGGGAGGCGTATGAAATCGCCGAGCTTGCGCAGCAATACGACATTCCGGTCATGAGCGCTTCCGCGCTGCGGTATTCCGAAGGTCTTGTCAGCGCTCTGGCGGAAGCCGACGGAGCCATTACGGGAGCCGATGCCTTCGGACCGATGCATCTCGAACCGACGCAGCCGGGGTACTACTGGTACGGAATTCATACGGCCGAGCTGCTGTACCGCGTCATGGGAGCAGGATGCCGGGAAGTGGCCGTGTCGGCGAACGACGATTTCGATGTCATTACCGGCGTCTGGCAGGACGGCCGGATCGGTACGGTACGGGGCAGCCGGCGAGACGGTCAAAGCTTCGGCATCACGCTCCAGACCGGCGGAGGACCGCGCCTGATCGACGTGTCCAAGGACAGCAGACCGTTTTATGCCAGCTTGCTGGTCGAGGTCATGAAGATGTTCAGGACCGGCGAACCGGGCATTCCGCTGACGGAGACGCTGGAGATCATCCGTTTCCTCGAAGGGGCCAACGAAAGTCGGGCGTCAGGACGGCGGGGCCTGCTGTAGCCGCAAGCGAAGTGGGGGGACGCGTTATTCCCCTCAAGCCATATTTTTCTTGCCGCATTGTTGAAACCGAAATCGCATCCTTGCGTATTAGTATCGTAACGTTAGCTATCCTTGGAAAAATTAAATAGGAAATACCTGGAGGAGCCTGTCACCTTAGCATTGCTATGTTTATTTTAGCAGCTATGGTTGATGGGCTTCTTTTTGTATGTTTTTGCCTGAATATCCACAGGATAAGCACGATAACAACAGAGGGGCGGTCGGTCATTATGCTTATTTTTCAACTGGCTATCATCTTGCTTGCTTCCAAAATTGCGGGGGACCTCAGCGTTAAATTAGGACAGCCTTCCGTGCTCGGGAAGCTGCTGATCGGGATTGTCTTGGGACCGACGGTGCTCGGACTCGTCACGAATACCGATATTTTAACGGAAATTAGCCAAATCGGCGTCATTCTGCTGATGTTCATTGCCGGACTGGAAACCGATGTCGAGGAATTCAAGCATACGGGGAAGCCTTCCGCTTTTGTAGGGGTTGCGGGGATTATTGTGCCGCTGATCGCAGGTTTTTTGGCCGGGCAAGTGATGGGGCTGCCGACGATACAGGCCGTATTCCTCGGATTGCTGCTGTCGGCCACCAGCGTCAGTATTTCGGTGCAGGCGCTGAAGGAAATGGGGCAGCTGAAGTCCCGGGCTGGGGCAACGATTCTTGGCGCCGCGGTCATCGATGACGTACTGGTCATTATTGCGCTGGCGTTTGTGATGAGCTTTGCAGGAGGAGACGTGAATCTGGGTATCGTTGTCCTGAAAAAAGTAGTCTTTTTCGCCGGAGCGATTCTCGTCGCATGGAAGGTCGTTCCCTGGGTGCTGAAAAAGTTCGCGCCTCTCCGTGTGACCGAAGCGGTCATATCGGCCGCTCTTATCATCTGCTTTGCTTACGCCTATTTGGCCGAATATGCCGGGGTTGCCGCCATCATCGGAGCTTATATCGCCGGTGTGGCGATCAGCGTCACGAAATACAAGCACGAGGTGTTCGAAAAGGTCGAAACGATCGGCTATTCGATTTTCGTTCCGGTGTTCTTTACTTCCATCGGCGTGACGGCGGAGTTCACGGGAATTGCCGGCAATCTTGGCTTGATCGTCGTATTGAGCGTCCTGGCGATTCTCACGAAACTGGTTGGCTCGGCACTGGGGGCGAAATTCGCCGGCTTTGCCTGGAGACCTTCCTTGGGCATCGGAGCTGCTATGGTCTCGCGGGGCGAAGTCGCGCTGATCATCGCCGCCATGGGGCTGGACGCCGGTTTGCTGAGCAAAGAGATGTTTGCCGTCCTCATTGTCGTCGTCTTGGTGACGACCCTCGTGACGCCACCGATGATGAAATGGTTTTTCAAGGAGCCAAGGACTTCTCAATCCATGGAAAAGTGAAAATTGGAAAAAGAGTCCCGGACAACGATCTGGGACTCTTTGTGTCTAAACCTGCATTACTTCCACTGCGGGCCGGAGTAGCCATTCGCCTTGAGGCCCTCGTTCACTTCCTTGATGATCTGGGCGCCGCCTTTGTCGGACCATTCCTTGACCATTTTATCCCAATCGGACAGCGGCTTTTCGCCGAAAATCATTTTCGTTTGTTCCGTGTACAGGAACTTGGACAGCTCGGTATCCTTCGAGGCCTTCGTCTCGGAGAACACGGAGTAGGCCGGATTGATCAGATGCTTCGTCTCGCCGTGCATTTTCTCCAAGCTGGCCGCCAGATCGCGCAGCAGCGGAACGTTATACTCCTTCGAGTAGCCGTTGGCCGCGTCGTTCGGAGCCCACATCGTTTTGTCCGGCAAATAGTTGATCGGCGCAAGACCTTTTTCCTCGACCTCGCGGCGCACGCTGCCGTTCTCGATATTGTAGCCTTGGCCTTCCTTGCCGTTTAGCCAGTCAAAATCGGCATTGCTCGCGTTGCGCTGCTCCAGCGGCACAAACTTCCGGCCGTAGTCGAGCATCTCCATAATTTTGTTTACCTTGTCCGGGTCCTTTGCCAGCTTCGCATTCAGCATGACGATGCCATAGAAGCCGGGGGAGGAGGTGAACCCTTGCGACCCGTCCGGCGCTTGGAACGGGGGAATCGGCACGATTTTGGCGTTCGGGTTCACGTCAACCAGGCCTTGCATAGAGGTCGGGTTCATACCGCGCGGTGTGCCGATGAAGATGCCCGCTTTGCCGGAATAGAACTCCTTGTTCGTCTGCGTCCAGTTGAGCAGGGCAAAGTCTTTTGTAATCGCGCCTTCCTTGTACAGGTCGGCCAGCCAGCCGATGTGCTCTTTCCGCGCTTCGGAGATAATGCCGGGGATCACTTGTCCATCGGCGTTTTTATGGTACCAGGCATCGAGATCCCAATAAGCCCCCATCCCGAAGCTCGGGTTAATGTTCGCGGACATGGCGAGCCCGTACGTATCGTTCTTGCCGTTGCCGTCGGGGTCGTTTTGGGCGAAGGCGATCGCCACTTTTTTCAGCTCGTCGTAGCTTTTCGGAACCTCCAGCCCCAGCTTGTCCAGCCAATCTTTGCGGATGATCGGGGTCAGCTGGTAGTTTTCGGTTAAGTATTTTTGGACCGCGTATATTTTGCCGTTCACCGTAACGGCTTTGCGGGTATTTTCCGGAATTTGCTTCATCGTCGGGTACTTGTCGAGCAGATCGTTCAGCGGCAAAAAGGCACCTTGCTTCGCCCATTTATAGAAATTCGAATCCGGTCCTTCCATGACGATGATGTCGGGAATTTCGCCCGAGGCCACGACGGCGCTCAGCTTCTGGTCGTAATCGGAGCGGACCACGTACTGCGGCTTGAAATCGACGTTGAATTTCTCGTTGATCATCTCCAGGCCCTTGCCTCCGGTCGGAGGAAACGCCCCGTAACGGAAGTCGATCATCGTGATCGTCTGTTTCTTCTGGCTATCCGTTGCGGCTCCGGCGCTTCCGGCGTTCGGTTGATCGGTCTTCGCGTCACTGCCGCCGCTGCAGGCGGACGTTAACGTGATGGCCCCGACGAGCGCGGCGGCCGTCCATGTTTTTCCTCTGTAATTCATTGACAAAGCCCCTCCCATGTTTGGATCATACTCTGAATCCTTGGTTTATACAAGTTCGTGCGTCTGACAGGATGTCCCAAGTCAGCCTTTAACGGACCCAAGCATCACCCCCTTGGCAAAATGCTTTTGCAGGAACGGATACACAACGAGAATCGGAACCGTCGCGACGATGATCGCTGCCATTTGGATCGTATCCGCCGGCGGAGCGTGTTCGAGCAAAATCTGACCGCTGCCGAGCGCCGTCTGCGCTTCTCCGACGACGACCATTTGCCGCAAAATGACTTGAATCGGCCATTTTTCCGGTTCGTTCAAGTACAGGATGCCCGTGAAGTAATTGTTCCAGTGCAGCACCGCATAGAACAGGGCGAAGGCGGCCAGTGACGGTTTGGATAGAGGCAGCATGATGTTCCAGAACACCTTCAGGTCGTTGGCGCCGTCGATGACCGCCGCTTCGTGCAGCTCGTTCGGGATGCCGACGAAAAACTGCCGCATGACGATCAGGTTGAACGGATTGATGGCGATCGGCAGGATAAGCGCCCAGATCGAGTTCAAGAGGTGCGTTTCCTTCACGATCAGGTACGTCGGAATCATGCCTGCGCTGAACAGCAGCGTGAAGAGGACAAGCACCAGCATGATCCGTTGGCCGATGACCGGACGGGCCAGCGTATAAGCGAAGGTGGACGTAAACGCCAGGTTGACCGCCGTGCCGATCACGGTCACAAGCACGGTCACGCCGACCGAACGGACGAACGACTCCGAAGCGAAAATATATGCGTAGGCGCTGAGCACCCATTCCTTCGGAAACCAGATGATGTCATGCTGCAAAAACTCTTTGTACGAGGCAAAAGAGACGGCCAGCACGTACCAGAACGGCGCCAGCATAATCGAGGCGATGAGGCCGAGCAGCAGGACGTTGACGATATCGATGAACCGGTCTCCCAGGGTTCGATGATGCATGCGGATCATCCCTTCTGAAGCGGACGCAGCCTAGAATACGCCGTCGTCGCCGAGTTTTTTGGCTATATAGTTGGCCGACAGCACGAGCACGAGCCCAACGGCTCCTTTGAACAAGCCGACCGCTGTCGCGAAGCTGTAGTCCGACTGTCCGATTCCCTTGAAGAACACGTATGTATCGAGGATGTTGCCGATTTCCATATTGAACGGATTCAGCAGAAGGAAGATTTGTTCGTATCCGGCATCCATGACATGTCCAAGCCGCAGGATGAGCAGGATGACAATCGTATTGCGTATGGCCGGGAGCGTGATGTGCCACATTTGGCGGAACCGTCCCGCGCCGTCGATGACCGCCGCTTCGTAGAGCTGGGGGCTGACGCCGGCGAGCGCCGCAAGGAACAGAATCGTTCCCCAGCCTGCTTCTTTCCAGATCACCTGAAGGATGACGATCGGCTTAAAGTAGCTCGGATCGGTTAAGAACGGAACCGGTTGCGCAAGGCCGAATCCTTGCTTGAGAAGATCGTTGACGACGCCGTTTCCTTTCAAAAAGATCGTGCAGATCCCGATGACAACGACCCATGACAGGAAGTGGGGGAGATAAATCACCGACTGGACGACGCGCTTATAGACTTGATTGCGCAGCTCGTTCAGCATCAGGGCCAGCACGATCGGAACCGGGAAGGCGAATACGATTTGCAGAAACGAGATCGACAAGGTGTTCCACAACACCTGCACGATTTCCGGATCTTCGAAGATCCGGGCAAAATGCTTCAAGCCCGCCCACTCGCTGCCCGCAATCCCTTGAAACGGGCTGTAATCGATAAAGGCCATATACAGCCCCGCCATGGGGACGTAGCGGTAAATCAGGAAATAGGCGATGCCGGGCAAGCCGAGCAGCAGCAGGTACCGGTCCTTCCATAGCCGGGCCCGCAAACGTCCGAGACGGCTCGTGGAAGAGGTCTTACGGATTGCGGGTGAGGAGTGGGGATGGGGGTTCAAGGTGCTCAAGCGCATTCCTCCTTGGGGCCGCAACGAACCGGAGGCGTTTACATTCCGACGGTTGCGAATCGTTGTTGTTGATCCGATTATCCGGGAAGGGGACAAGTCACGGCAATTCTCCATTTTTCATGGATAAGACAAAAAAGGATAAAGATCCGCAAAAAAAGAAAAAAGCCGCGGAAGCGCGTCAGGACGGGGTTTATCGCTATAGGGGAGCGGCGGGGACAATCAAAAAACGCCGGTTCGGAAGGGCCCGAAGCATCGGCGTTTGAAGGAAAACAGCGGAAACGGAAGAGCTTCAATCGCCCCGAAATCGCTTGCGGTATTCGCCCGGCGGAAGCTGTTCGTGCTGCTTGAACACGCGGGTAAAATTTTGAACGGAGGTGTAGCTGAGTCTCTCTGCAATATCTTTGATCGGCATTTCCGTGTGCGCCAGCCATTCTTTGGCTTTGTCTATTCGGAACCGGATGAGATAATCGATAAAGTTCATCCCCGTCTCTTCCTTGAACATCCGGCTGAGCTGGGAAGGAGATACGCGAAGCCCGTCGGCCAATTGCTGAAGCGACACATCCGTATCGAAGTGGTTATGGATAAACCGGATGACCTCGGCGGTCATGCGCTGTTGTTTGCCTGTCTGCGCCAGCTCCAGCCGTTCGGCGATGGAGGGGAATACCGTGCCCGCCAGCCATTCCGCTACTTCGCTCATCGTCGTCATTTCGTAAAGCCGCTTGTAAGGATCTTCCCCGAACACCTCGTGTGGGGCTAGTTCCAGTTCCTGCATGTAGAGAACCAGCTCGCCGATCAGGTGGGCGAACAAGCCGAGCGCCGCATTGAAATGCCGGACGAATTGCGGCATGTCCTGAACCCATTCGTGCAGCAACTCAGTGCCTTCGTCCGCTTTTCCCTGCATAACGGCGGTAACGATCTGCTTCTCCCGTTTGATGATATCGCTTGCAAGCTGGTTTTCGGCCGGAACGACCTGCTGCGGCGTCAGCAGCTTGCCCGGTCCGTACAGGAGCCTGTAGCCGAGCAGGTCCCGCGCCTCCCGGTAGGCGTCGTTAATATCGCGATACGTCAGGACGGGATGAGAGCAGGCGATCGTGACAGTAAATTGAAAATATTTGGCGGCGGTCTCGAGGAACTTCTGTGCGGCAAGCAGCAGGTTTTCCAGTGCGGCGTCACCTTTTTCGAGTCCGGCGATCAGGGCCATTTGGCCTGGCATGGTAATGCCGGATGCGCAGGAAAACGACTCCTCGAACACTTCCTCCGTCATTTTGCGCAGGGCGAACATCATGAGGGACCGGTCTTTGTCTTGGTACTGCAGCTGAAAGCGGGCGTAGTCGTCAATATCGATCAAGCACACCGCATACCGGCTGCCCCGGAGCTGGAATCCGAACGTCTGTCGGACCCGTTCCGCCTCGCTGCTGTTCATTTCACCGCGCAGCAGCTGATGCACGATCGTTTCTTTTAGATATGGCGATTGTTCGGTTAGCTGCCGACGCAGCTGCTCGTTCGTTTGGAGCATCCCGGTCACGTAGGCATCGAGCACGTGCCACTCGTTGCCGGTCCCGGCATGGGAATTCTCGCGAGACGGGGGCAGAAGCCGCTGCAGCAGATGCTGTACGGGACCATACATCCGGGTTGAGCCGAAGCGGGCAATCAACACCCAAAAAGCGGCGAGCAGCAGTACAATCCCAAAGGTCGTCACTTGAATCCGGTCAGCTTGACGGGTCAGCTCCTTCTTGGGCGTCATGGCCACGTGCGTCCATCGCGTATAATCCGACTGCCGGACGGCAAGCTGGTACGTTTCTCCGCCGATGTCCGTCTCTGCGGGCTCGCCGGAGTAGTAACGGGGCAACCCGCCGGCGAACAGGGCAGGCCGGGTGCCGATTTCCCCTGGCGTCCTGCTGATCAGGACGATGCCCTTCTCGTCGAAGACGTACAGCTTGCGGTTCCCTCCTAAGGGAACATGTGTGGCAAAGTCGGCCAACTTGTCCTTCTGGATGTGAAGCATCAGGATTCCGCTCCCCTGTATGTCGGAGAAAATCGGCACCGGCCTTAAATAGAGCAGCTCGTTCTGTCCAGGATAGGTGTCGGGCGCTACGATCTCGGAGCGAAAATGAGGCGGAATCCGGTCTATAATATTGCGGTAAGCGAATTCATTAAGCTCGATGAATCCGTGCTTACTGGAATATACTTTGCCGAATTTCAAGAAGATGACGGAAACGTCATATTGAAACTCGGAGATGCTCCGCTGTTTTTGAATCGTATCGGCCAGCTCCTGCATTTCATCCAAATATTTGCCGGAAGGCCCAAGCTTCACCGCTTGCTCCAAAGCCCGGTGATTGGCGAGCTGAATGGAAGCTTTATCGAGCCCGGCCCAGAACAAATCGACCTGGCGCTGCATTTCTTGTAAAACGATCTGATGGTTTTGGTTGACCTCGTCTTGAATGGCTGCGGCGGCCATGCGCGCAAGGACGGTTCCGGTCAATATGACGGGCAGCAGGCTGATGACGAGGGAGTAAACGAACAGTTTCCTTTTAAAAGACGTATTGCGAAACCATGGGAACGGTCTCCACATGGACTTGCACCCCCGCTGGCCTAAAGTTGTTCTCTCTTTGTCTCTATATGTTACAGTTACATTAAGAGTAGTCTGTCCGGATGCGGACTGTCAAGGAAGGTATGGGAAAATTTCTCCAAAAAACAAAAATAATAGAGGAGAAATCCTCCATTTTATGATATAGTAATGGAGAATGCAGTCAGAGGAGAGTGAGTCATGGATTCCATCGTTTCATCCTTGGTTCGAACTTTAACGACCTATTTTACGGATTTGCTGGAACAACAAGCGGACGGCAGCCTCGGCATCCGGGATGACGAGCTTGGCGCTTTGGCGAGCTGCTGCACGACGGGCCAGGTTGCGGCCTTCTTCGTCCTGGATTATCGTTTGCATGGAGGAGAGGGACTTGCCATTGCCTCGGGCTTAGCGGCGAACGTGCTCTTGCGACAGCGGCCGGACGGGGCGTTCGGTCAGCCCTATTACGTCAAGTACGGCGACCCGGAAACGGTCGATATCGCGGAGATCGGTGCGGTGGCGAACAGCCTGTACCTGCTGCACCGTCATACGGGCTCCGAAGAAGCGAAAGAAAGCCTGATTCGGTCAGCCTATTATTTGCTTACGGAGGTCGCGGCGGAGAAGCCCGGGGCTGTCTATAAAAATCCGAATGCGCGGCATCATGACGTGCTGAACGGGGATATGTACGCGGCGCATACGTTCGCCCGGGCGTATGAGCTGAACGGAGACGCCCGCCTGCTGGAGCAGACCGTCCGCGTATTTCGCCACTTGATCGAGCGGTTCGGCAAGCACGAGCCCGATTGGTGGCCTTACATCGAGCACTGGGATGGGAGCGTAGCGATGGGTAACAGCGTCAGCTATCAGGGCATCATCGTCGCCTTTGCCGTCACGGCGCTGCCACTGCTCCCGCAGGAGCTGCAGCAGCAGTGGCGTGAGACGTCGGAAGCGGCGGTGCGCCGGATGCTGGCCGCCATGAAGGAGGGGCCGAACGACGGCAACGAAGCGCCGTGGTGGTGCAGGGATTGGAGCAATGTATGGGAGATTGACTTGGCGTTCACCCGTTACGCTCATCTCCCCGAAGCCGGCGATTATGCCGAAGGCCGTTTGAAGGAACTGGACGACCGGCTAACGCGCGAGGGCTGGTCGGTGTTCGCGCCGAAAGGCTTGCAGCACGATCCGGAGCGGGCTCCGGTCAGCACGACGTTCCGGAAAGCGGCGACGTTCGCCGGTATTTTGGCCTCCATGAAGCTGGACGATTCTTGGGGCATCGGGAGGGAAAACCAATGACATCTATCAGACCAAAGCGGTTGCCTATGCCGCCCGGATTGATCGTATCTTGCCAGGCGCTTCCGGGGGAGCCGCTGTACGGCGAAGGGATTATGGCCCGCATGGCGAAGGCGGCGGTTATCGGGGGAGCGGTGGCGATCCGCACGAATGGCATAGACGATATCCGCAGTATTAAGGCCGCGGTACAACTGCCCGTGATTGGGCTGCTTAAGCGGGATATTCCGGGCTCGGAGATTTATATTACCCCTGAGCTGGAAGACGTGGAAGCGGTGCTTGCGGCCGGAGCCGATATCGTCGCGCTCGACGTGACGAACCGGGAAAGCCGGCTGGAGCGGGTCGTTCCGCTGCTGGAGCGGATTCGCGAAGCGGGAGCGCTTGCGATGGCCGACGTGTCCACGGAAGACGAGGGGCTTGCCGCCGAGCGGCTTGGCTTCGACATCGTATCGACGACATTGTCCGGCTATACGCCGTACAGCCCGCAGACGAAGAAGCCGGACCTGGAGCTGGTCCGGCGGTTGTCGGCCCGGCTGACCGTGCCGCTTGCCGCGGAAGGGCGTATCTTCAACGCCGAAGAAGCGGGAGCGGCGATCGAAGCGGGGGCGACGTTCGTGGTCGTCGGCGGAGCCATTACTCGCCCGCAGCTCATCACGCAGCACTTCGCCGAGGCTGTGAACAGCCGTTTGGATGCAAAGCCTGCCGTGGCCGGAAGTGGGGAAGCGCAAAGGAGGTCTGGGCTATGAACCGGCAGTGCGGATGTGACATTGCCGTGATTGGCGGCGGCATCGGAGGCTGTGCCGCAGCGGTTGCCGCGGCCGAAGCCGGGATGCGGATCGTGCTGACGGAGGAGACCGATTGGATTGGCGGACAATTCACGAGTCAGGCCGTTCCGGCGGACGAGCACCGCTGGATCGAACAGTTCGGCAGCACCCGCAAGTACCGGGAGTTCCGCAACCGCGTTCGCGGGTATTACAAAGCGAACTATCCGCTGACTGCGGAAGCGATGCGCAGCGACCGGTTCAATCCGGGCAAGGCCAGCGTCAGCCGTCTGTCCTGCGACCCGCGCGTCGCTCTCACCGTGCTGCAGGATATGCTCGCTCCGCATATCCATGCGGGACGAATCACACTGCTGCTCAACGTTCGCCCGATAGCGGCGGAAACGGACGGCGATACGGTCCGCTCCGTCACGCTGGAGCATACGTTGTCCGGCGACCGTGTCGTCGTCGAAGCGCGGTATGTGCTCGACGCGACCGAATGCGGCGATCTGCTGCCGCTGACCGGAACGGAATATGTGACGGGGGCCGAATCGCGCCGGGACACCGGGGAGCCGCATGCGCTCGAAGGGGAACCGGAGCCGCTCGACATTCAATCGGTGACGTGGTGCTTCGCTCTCGATTACCGCGAGGGGGAGGACCATGCGATCGAGAAACCGGCGGCGTACGAGTTCTGGCGGAGCTATCAGGCTCCGTTTCAGCGGGACCGGATGTTTAGCTGGACGCCGCTGAAAACGAACGAGGCGGTGAAGCGTTTTTCGCTGTTTCCCGAGCCCGGAGCTTTTTCGTTATGGGATTACCGGCGGATTGCCGACCGGTCGCAGTTTGCGCCGGGGACGTTTGACAGCGACTTGACCCTCGTCAATTGGCCGCAGAACGACTACTGGCTCGGCAATGTTTATGAGGTGCCGGAGGAAGAGCGGCGGCGCCATTTGGAAGGAGCTAAGCAGTTGAGCCTTAGCCTGCTGTACTGGCTGCAAACCGAAGCGCCCAGGCCCGACGGCGGGAACGGGTATCCCGGACTGCGGCTGCGCGGCGATGTGACAGGGACGGCGGACGGACTGGCTAAGGCGCCGTACATCCGCGAATCCCGCCGCATCCGGGCGGAGTTTACGGTCAAGGAGCAGCATATCAGCCCTGAGGTACGCGGTGCGAACGGCGCGGAGCCGTTCCGCGACAGCGTCGGCATCGGCAGCTACCGGATCGATCTGCACCCGACGACAGGCGGCCGCGAAGGCTTCTATATCCCGAGCCTGCCGTTTCAAATTCCGCTCGGCAGCCTGATTCCGGTGCGGATGGATAATCTGCTGCCCGCCTGCAAAAACATCGGCGTCACGCATTTGACGAACGGCTGCTACCGTCTGCACCCGGTGGAGTGGAATATCGGCGAAGCCGCCGGTGCGCTGGCCGCATACTGCTTGCAACGGGGAGTTTCGCCGCGTCAGGTGCGCCGCGATTCGGCGCGGCTTGCTGATTTCCAAAGCGCGCTGGTCCAGCGTGGGGTGGAGCTGGCGTGGCCTGTTATGGGGCCGGTGTAGCCTGGGGCAGGGGTGGAAGCTTGTTAGGTGGGACGAGGCACGCTTATGGGGGGAGCGGGCTCTTGCTGCAAACCGGTTATCGACCGGTTGCAGCGATAGGGGGGCGCTGTGTTTGGAGCGGACCGATCTATCGAGAGATTGGCATATGGCGGTCTGCCTTGTGCCTACCTCGGCACACATTTAACGGCGCTGATGGCGGGGGGGCAGTCTCCATCCCGTTGAGGCTATCGGTTCAGACATTTTAAGGAAGGGTACTTACGAATGAGCCGTTACGAGCTGTGCTACCACAGTTTAACTGGTTCCCATTATTAACTTGACGGTAATTCTTCTTCCGGTTCCACTCAGAACTTCCTCAACCGAGCTTCCTCAGAACACACATTGTCGATCAAAACGATGATCTTCTTGTATATTTTATATGTTTTTTTCAGCAAACGTCCGGATGAAATTGTAGCTATTTATAAAATTAATATGGTTAATAATTCATTTCATTAATCATATAATTCCACATTTGTGTGCCATGATTTTCCAGAAAAAATGAAATACCGTGCGAGCCACTCCGCTGCGTAAGTCGGGAAAGCTCGCTTTTTTCTTGGACATCGTCCAAAAGAACATGAAACGGACCAACAAGAAGTTGGTCCGACAAAGGCTGAAAATAAAGGAAAAGCGGTGCGTTATTGGAAGAGTTAGAACGATTGTGAGAGCATAGAGGAGATCAGGTGCTTTAAGCGTGTCGAAAAAAGTTATACTCCTTCAAGATGGCGGCGATAAGTGATCACAGGTGCTCTATTACGATTAGGCAAGCCAAATTTAGGTGGAATAACACATGCCAGTTCCTCTAAATATTCAGAAGGGACTAGAAAGGTTGAGAAAGGCAGCTTCCGCAAGCGCCGCATCGGCCAATCGAGCCATCCCATGCAAACTCCAGCTGCGGTTCCGGCTTCTCCGAAGGATGAAAAGGGAATGCCCCTTATTCATCCAAGCGGAGTAGGTCAAGAGTGTAGCCTTCTCAACCAAGCGGAGTAGGGCAAATAGTGCTACCCTTCTTCATCCAAGCATAAGCGGCGGTCTAACGGCTCCGGCCCGGTTTTCTTCGCTCAAGCATCCTTAAACGTCCGCGTCCGGTCCGCTGCTGCCGCTCAGCCGGTCCCATGCAAGCTTGGCTGCCCCGGCGACACCCGCCGCGTTCCCGAGCTCGGCCGCAACGATAGGCGTTTCGCGGTATACCGGCATGGCGCGCTCGCGGACGATCCGGCGGATTCGTCCCAGCAGCGCATCGCCTTGGGCGGTGACGGCCCCGCCGAGCACGATCGCCTGCGGATTCAGCACGTGCGCGAGGCTGATCAGTCCGACCGCCGTGTATTCGGCGTATCGCTCGATGACAGCCGGCGCGGCAAGATGTCCTGACGCTGCCAGGTCAAAAATCGATTTGGCGCCGTCCGGCAGTTCTTCGCCGCGAAGTCCCGCTTCGGCTGCGAGCCGAAGCAGCGCCGTTACCGAGGCGTACTGCTCGTAGCAGCCGGACAGGCCGCAGTTGCAGGGCTGGCCTCCCCAAGCGATAACCATATGGCCGAAGCCTCCGGGAAAGCCGCTGCCGCCGTAATCCGGCCGTCCATCGATAATGCGCGAGCCGCCGACGCCGGTACCCAGCGTGACGCAGATGAAGTCGCGGTAGGGCCGCCCGGCCCCGAGCCAGGCTTCACCGACGGCCATCGCGTGCGCGTCGTTCGCCACGGCGACCGGCAGGGAGGAAGCCTGCTCCAGGGCTTCGCGCAGCTGCAGGCCAGTCCAGCCCGGCAGGTTCGGCGTGGCATAAGCAACCCGGCCGCTCAGCGGCTCGACGTAGCCGGCTGTGCCGACGCCGATGCCCAAGGGCAGCAGGCCGGTCGATGCGGCGTGCGCCCGGAAATCTTCGATGATGGCGCGCAGCCTGCCCAGCAGCGCATCGCGTCCTTGTTCGGCCTGAGTCGGAGTAACCGTATGCTTCAGCACCTCGCCGCTATCGTCTACAATTCCCGCTTTGATGTTCGTGCCACCCAAATCAATCCCCAAAACAACCTTACGCATGAGACGAACGCTCCTTACCAGGCGTACCCAGACCGTACCGGTCCAGAAACGCCATATAGTCTTCGTATAGTTTGACGGACGATTCATGCCCTGCATGAACAGGGCTGCCGGGCTTGTTCATCATGCCCAGATATTGATAGCCCAGCACTTTGTCCACCCAGGGCGATACGGTCTGCAGCTGCCGCTCGATCCGTTCGAAGGCGGGAGGGTAGAGCACCTTCCCTTGAAAACGGAATAGCTCCACATCCGCCCAAAGCGGCTTGCCTGCCCGGTCATGCGCTTCCCGCAAGGAGGCGAACGTTCGCTTCGCTTCCTCGTGGGTGGTCCGATTGACGCCGAGCTCGTCCTGATAGGCGATATAATCGACCTCCAGCGAACGAAGCTGCGCGACGAAGCGGTCGTCGGCTTTTACCGTGCGGGTGCCGTATGGCGCGATCAGCACCTTGCTCGGGCCGTGCTTGCGGCACCGATTGGCCAGATCGTTCGCATACGCGATATAGTTGTCCGGAAAATATTCGCGGATGGCCGCTTCCACCGGGAAGTACCATCCGGCAAAGGAAGGATGGTGGGCGTATTTCTCCGCCAGCTCCTTCGCGACATCGATGCGCAGGCGGGAGTAATCGCCGTCGAGCGACAGCTGACCCATAATCGGCGTTGTGAAAAAGCCAAGCCCGAGGTACAGCGAGACGTTCAGCTTATCTCCCGCAGCCAGCACCGCTTCGAGAGGATCTTGGCAGACGGTATCCCAGCGCCAAGGCATCACTTCCGACGGATAAAACGCTTTGCCGTACAGCGCTACGCTGAGCAGGACGAAGGTATCCATGCCGGCTTCCGCCATTTCCGTCATTTTCAGCTCCCAATCGTGAGCTGTGAACTGCTGGGTCGCCGCATTCCAGGTGTCGCCTTCATACGGATTGCAATGGTAAAAATCAAACCACGTGCCCGTGATCGGTTTCATCGGCCGTTCCTCGCTTTGCTTGAGATAGGGGGGACTCTATAGCCTCGTAAAAACGCTTATCGCTCCGCATGCAGATTACGCTTCCTCCCGCGCGAGCCGAAGCGCCTCCCGCACGCTGCCGCCCGCCTCTCGAAGCAGGCGGCTTGCCCGTCCGGCATCCGTAGCCGGACCGAGCAGCATAACGATGGCGGTCTTCACATCGCCTCCCGTCTGCCACAGCGTGTGCGCCGCCATCTCCGGCTTGACGCCGGTCGCCATCTCGACGATTCGTTCCGCCCGGCGCAGCAGCTTGCCGTTCGTCGGCTGCATATCAACCATCAGGTTGCCGTAAACCTTGCCGAGGCGAATCATCGTTACGGTGCTGAGCATGTTCAGCACCAGCTTCTGCGCCGTACCCGCCTTCAAGCGGGTGGAGCCGGTGACGACCTCCGGTCCGACGGGCACTTCGATAGCGGTGTCGGCCAGCGCGCCGATTAGCGAGCCGCGAACGCAGCTCACGGCAACGGTGGCGGCGCCGACCTCGCGCGCGTAACGCAATGCGCCGGCGACATACGGCGTCCGGCCGCTGGCGGCGATGCCGACGACGACGTCCCGCGGCGAGAGCCCGCGGGCTTCAAGATCCGCCGCGCCGCCTTCGGCGCGGTCCTCGGCAGCTTCGTCGGCCTGCAGCATGCCGCTTCCTCCGGCCATGACGGCCTGCACGAGGTCGGGCGGGGTGCCGAAGGTCGGCGGACATTCGTAGGCATCAAGGAGCCCAAGCCTGCCGCTCGTTCCCGCTCCGACATAGAACAGCCTGCCGCCGTCGCGAATCGCTTCCACAATAACGTCCACCGCAGCGGCGATGTCGGCCAGACTTTCTCCGACATGACCGGGCACTGACCCGTCGGCTTCATTCATATAGCGGACCAAGTCCGCCGTTGTCATCAAATCCAGCTCGGGAGCTTGCGGGTCCCGGGTTTCGGTTTCGAGCCGGTCCGTCTCGTGCGCGTTCATAGGTCACCTGCCATCGGGTTCGATTTGAAAAAAAACTCCTTAAATGAACTTCAGTATGGAGATCAATTCCATTATATAAGGAGAAAATGCTTTCCGTAAACCTTTTTTCGGAGGAAAATTCCTCATCTGTCCAAAAAAATGAAGATAATCTCTATCTCGTATAGTATAATGGAACTAGTACTCGCGAACATAGGAGGTTCCTGTCATGATCCGCATTTCCGCCATTGACGTATTCCCGCTCCGCCTCCCGATGAAGCAATCGTTCCGGATCTCCCAAGGAACGGTCGGCGCCGTATCCGTCGGAGCGCCGCATGTCTATGTCCGCATCACGGGAGACAACGGCGTCGAAGGATGGGGGGAAGCGCGCCCGAGTCCCCGCTGGAGCTACGAAACGCCCGAATCCGTATGCAGCGCCGTTTCCAACTATATGAGGCCGGTGCTGATCGGGCAGCGCGCTGACGACTTGCCAGCCGTTCACCGGATGATGAACCGCGAGCTCGCGGGCAGCCTTCACCCGGGCCAGCCGATCGCCAAGGCGGCGGTGGATACCGCGCTTCACGATCTGATCGCCCGCAGCTACGGTCTGCCGGTAGCGGCACTATGGCAGTCGGGCTCCTCGCTCCCGGTCCGCTTGTCTTATCTAATCAGCACCGACAGTCCTGAAGAGGCCGCGCGCAAAGCGCGGGAGGCCGTGGCCGAAGGCTACACCGGCGTCGATGTGAAAATCGGGCTGAACCCGGCGAATGATCTGGATATCGTCGCGGCGGTGAAGCAGGAAGCGCCGAAGTTATTTTTCCGCGTGGATGCGAATCAGGCATATCGCCTGACTCAGGCGGTTCAACTGGCCAAAGGCCTCGAACGCATCGGCGTCGACGTGCTTGAGCAGCCGCTGCCGGCCAACCAGCTTCATGCACATGCCGAGCTGCGCCGCAAAGTGTCCATCCCGATTGCGCTGGACGAGAGCGTCTGGTCGCCAAGCGGCGTCCTGGAAGCTCTGCGGAGCGAAGCTTGCGATATCATCGTGATCAAGCTGACGAAAATGGGCGGCCTCCGCGGCGCCAAGCTGTGCGGCGAGCTCGCGCGGGAGAGCGGGCTCGGCTTGCTCGGCGGCGGGCTGACGGAGTCGAAGCTGGGACTGGTCGCTTCGGCGCATCTGTTCCGTTATTTGGAGCTGACAGACCCGGTCGACCTGAACGGCCCGATGTTCCTGAAGGACGATGCCGTCGAAGGAGACTGGCCGATTCGCAGAGGCGAAGTCGTCCTGCCGGAAGGACCGGGGATCGGCTGCCGCATTTCGGAAAACAAGCTGCAGGACTACGCAGCCGACGCTACGTAAGCCGGGCAAACTCAACATAAAGTCTGGCCGCCCGTCGTACAGTGCCGCCAAGAGTACGGGGGCTGCATATTGAAACGGAACCAGCCATTATTACGACCTGCAAAGGGGAGCAACGCATGAAATTTTACGTCAGCTGCGATATGGAAGGGATTGCCGGCGTGACGCTGAGGGAACAACTGGTAAGAGGGGAGCCGCTGTACGAAGAGGCGCGGCGGCAGCTGACGCTGGAAACGAATGCCGTGACGGTTGCGCTGCTGGATGCGGGAGCGACCCGGATTATCGTGAAGGACGCCCACGGAAGCGGCTTTAACTTCATTCCCGAGCTGCTGCATCCGGGGGCGGACTACGTGATGGGCGCGACTCGGGTCGAGAACCGGTTTCCCGGTCTCGACAAAACGTTTGACGGCGCGCTGTTGATCGGGTACCATGCGATGGGAGGGACCCCTCTGGCCGTGCGGGATCATACGATGACCTCGCAGGGCTGGCAGTCGCTCCGGCTGAACGGCCGGCTGATCGGCGAGATCGGACTGGATGGGCTGTTGTTCGGCTTGCAGGGTGTCCCGGTGCTGTTCGTCTCCGGCGACGACAAAACGTGCGCGGAAGCCGCAAACGAGCTTCCCGGCGTCGTCGCGTACGAGACGAAGACGGCGCTCGGCCGTCATGCCGCCTTGATGAAAGCGCCGCAGCGGGTACGCAGCGAGCTGCAGGCAGCAGTGCGTCGCGCCATAGAGAACGAGAACCGTCCGAAGCCGCTCCGCCTTGAAGGGCCATACGAGCTGACGATCCGTTTTCTTCATACCGAACAAGCCGATGCGCGCAGATATGACGGAATAACAGCCGAGAGGACGGACGGGTTGACCGCCGTTTATAAAGCAGACCATTTAACCGGACTGCTGGCAGCAGCCTTCTGAACGATGAACGAATACGATAAAAAAGGTGGTTTGTTATGAACAAACAATCAATCGGCGCGAAGGCGCTGCTATGGATCGAAAGCAACTACAATTCACTGACGAAGGCCGAGAAGAAGGTCGCCGACGTCGTCCTGCAGGATAAAGAAAAAGTCGTGTACAGCTCCGTGACCGATTTGGCCGAGATGGCGGCGACGGGGGAGACGACCGTGCTGCGGTTTTGCCGGAAGCTTGGCTTTCGCGGCTACCAGGAGTTTAAGCTGGCAGTTGCCCAAGACCTCGTCAGTCCGAGCGAGAACGTGCACGGGGCCATTGACGAGAACGACAAGATCGGCGAAATCGCCCAGAAAATCACCTCCAGCAACAGTCAGGCGTTGAAAGATACGATGAGCCTGCTGCAGGAAAAAGAACTGCAAAAAACGGTCGATGCGCTGCTATCGAAAAAACGAATTTTCTTTTTCGGTGTCGGGTCGTCCGGCGTGACGGCCATGGACGCGCAGCACCGCTTCATGCGGCTGGGCTTCCAAGCCTTCTGCGCGAACGATGCCCACATTATCACGATGAACTGCGCTTTGACGGGGCCGGACGACGTGGTGGTCGGAATTTCGACGTCGGGAAGCACGAAGGATCTGGTCGATGCCGTTCGGATCGCGAACGAAAATGGCGCCACGATCGTCTGCTTGACGAACCACGCTCGCTCGCCCATCACCCAATACGCCGACGCTGTGCTGCTCGCTTCGTCGAAGGAAACGCCGCTGCAGGGAGGAGCCTTTGCCTCCAAGCTTGCACAGATTCATGTGCTTGATATTTTATCGACCATTGTGGCGCTGCGGCGCAAAGCGGAAGCATTCCAAGCGATAGAGAAAACCGCCAAATCCGTCGTCGACAAGCTGTATTAGAAAATAAATTCATAAAAATAAATAAAAAAGGAGGAAATCTCCGCCTGAATGTTGTATAGTTTAGTTAGAGGACAGCATGAAGGGGGGATTTTCTTTTTTTCGGCTATCCGGACTTAACCATAGAAAAAAATAAACAAACAATCGGAGTAGAGAGAGCCACCTGAGACACGATGGAGGTGGCACAAAATGAAAGCGTTTCACAAAACGGGTGTCGCAGCATTTTCCCTTATCTTGGCCTCGATGGCCGGGCTGGCCGGATGCTCCGGCGGAACGGCGAAGCCGCAAGGCGATGGCGCGGGCAAGACCGATGCCGGAGGCGGCAAGCCGAAGGATAAGGTGGAGATCACCTTCTGGCATGTGTGGACCGATAAAGACGCCGGTCCGATTACCGCGCGGGTCGATGCGTTCAACAAGAGCCAGGACCGCATTACGGTCAAGGTGCTGGGCAACCAGGATGCAACGAAGCAGCTCACGGCGATTTCCGGCGGCAATCCGCCCGACGTCGCACTGACGTACTGGAACAATATCGGCCCGTGGGCGCATGCCGGCGCGGTGCTGCCGCTTGCCGATCACCTCAAGAAGAGCAAGCTCGATACCGCGAACTTTATTCCGGCGGCTTTGGAACGGATGAAGGTGAACGATCAATATTACGCGCTGCCGTTCACGGTCAGTATGGCCAGCACGCTGATGTACAACAAGAAAGCGTTCCAGGATGCGGGCATCGCGAAGCCGCCGGAAACGCTCGAAGAGCTGTTCGATACCGCCAAAAAGCTGACCAAGCGCGAAAACGGCGCGATCTCGCAAATCGGCTTCATTCCGGATTATCCCTGGATCGATAACGTGTTCTGGCCGATTATTTTCGGCGGCGGTTGGGTGGATGCGAACGGGAAAATAATTGCCAACCAGGAAGCGAATGTCAAGGCGATCGCCTACCAGCGCAAATTTTACGAGGAGTTCGGAATGGACCAGATCGGCAAATTCCGCTCCGGTATGGGACAGCGGGGGACGCCGAACGATCCGCTGCTCACCGGCAAGCTGGCGATGATGATCGGCTGGGAGTACAACTTCCCCGACGAACGGAAGCCGGACGGCCCGATCGGCATCGCTCCGTTCCCGCATCCTGCGGACCGGCCCGATTTGAAAGGTTCGGGGATGGTCGGACCTCGCGCGGTGTTCATTCCGAAGAAGGCGAAGCATCCGGAAGAAGCGTGGGAGTTTATGCAGTATTTGATCGGTCAGGAATCGCAAGTGGAATTCTCCATCGAATCGAAGACGATCCCGAGCTGGCTCCCGGCGCTCGACGATCCGAAGCTGCGCAAGAACGAGAAGCTGGTCATGATGCTTGATTTCTATGACCGGGCGAAAAGTAAAACGCTGCAAGGGTTCCCGAACAGCGTCTACATTAACGAATATTTGCAAGCGCTGACCGAAGAGACGGAAAAAGCGCTGAAAGGGCAGGCGACGCCGCAGGAAGCGATGGACCGCGTCGTGACGAAAATCCAGCCGCTTGCGGACAAGGCGAAGAGCAAATAACAGGGCGCGGAGGAGGGAGCAGCCTTCCCTTTTTCGAAAAACCTGATACGAAGGGAGTGAGGCCGCAATGGCTCGCGTCGCTGCCGCAACGGCCGGATTCCGTCACCGGAGGAATAAAGCGTTATGGACAGGATTACTATTTATCAGCCCGTGGATTGCCGGCTTTCTTTTGTTTCAACTCTACCCGATTGCGATGTCGTTTTATTATAGCTTGTCAGAATATAACTTATTTTCCAAGCCCGAATGGGTAGGCCTGCAAAATTACAAGAATTTGTTCGCAGACAGCAAGTTTTATTTGTCCATGTACAATACGGTTTACATCACCGTGTTCGGCCTGCTGCCGCATCTGGCGTTCGCGCTCGGCATGGCGATGCTCCTGAACATGAGCGTGCGCGGGCAGTCGCTGTACCGCACGATCTACTTCCTGCCGACGCTGGTGCCTGCCGTAGCCAGCTCCTTGCTCTGGATGTGGCTGCTCAACGCGCAGTACGGGCTCGTGAACAAGCTGCTGGCCGCCCTCGGCCTGGTCGAGCCGAACTGGCTCGTCGACCCGATGTGGACGAAGCCCGCTTTGGTGCTGATGGGCTTCTGGGGCACCGGCACGCAGACGGTGATGTACTTGGCGGCGCTGCAGGACGTGCCGAAGGTATTCTATGAAGCCGCCGAAATCGACGGCGCCGGCCGGTGGAGCCGCTTCCGCCACATCACGCTGCCGGCTATTTCTCCGATGACGCTGTTTTTGCTGATCAACGGTCTGATCAACTCGTTTCAGTTTTTCACGCAGGGGCTTATTTTCGCGGAAGCGTCCCAATCGGTGGGTGGGCCGGAAAACTCCATGCTATTCTACGCGATTTATTTGTACCAAACCGCCTTTTCGTTCCTGAACATGGGGTACGCCTCCAGCATGGCGTGGATTTTGTGCGCGATCGTGCTCGGTTTGACGCTGCTTATTTTCCGCTCGTCCGCCCGTTGGGTGTATTATGGAGGTGAGAAATAATGGCGCAAACGATGGTCGCCCGCTCCGGCTCGGGGACAGGGGTTCGGAGAAAGCCGGGAATGCGCTACGTTCGCAAAACCGTGCTGCCGCATATTGGCTTGGCGCTCGCTGGCCTGCTGTTTTTGGCCCCGTTTGCATGGCTTTTCATTACTTCCATCAAGTCGGAGCAGGAAATTTTCGCGATCCCGACGGTCTGGTGGCCCGACAAAATCCAATGGCTGAACTACGTGCAGGCGGTTCAGACGATTCCCTTCATTCAGTATACGCTCAACACCGTGTTCGTCTGCGTGCTGTCTGCGGTCGGGCAGCTGTTCGCTTCGCCCTTGGTGGCGTACGGTTTCTCGCGGATTGCGTTCCGTGGGCGCGACTTTTTGTTCTTCGTCATGATGGGGACGATGATTTTGCCGTTTCAGGTGACGATGGTGCCGATCTACGTCATGTTCAACCAAATGAACATGCTCGATTCGTATTGGCCGCTCATTTTGCCGAATTTTTTCGGCGCCGCCTATTATATTTTCCTGCTTCGCCAGTTTTTTATGAACATTCCATACGAGCTCACGGAATCGGCCAAAATCGACGGAGCGTCCGAGTTCCGCATTTATTGGCAGGTGATTCTGCCTTTGTCCCGGCCGGCGCTGTATACCGTGGCGCTGCTTACGTTCCTGCACGCTTGGGGCGATTTCCTGGGACCGCTCATTTACTTGAACGACCCGGAGAAATGGACGCTGTCCGTCGGCCTCCGGTCGTTTATCGGAGAATACAAAGTGTCATGGGGCCTTCTGATGGCCGCTTCGACGCTCTTCACGGTCCCGATCATCGCGCTGTATTTCTTCGTGCAGAAGCAGTTCATTCAAGGCATTACGCTGACAGGCTTTAAGTGAGACAGAGCATCCGGGAAATGAACATAAATGATTCGATTCCAATTCACCCATCTGGAGGAAAGCAAATGAAAAAACGATCCAACATTACGGCAGCCATTCTGTCTTTGGCATTGGCCGGGGGGATGGTCATCCCTGCTGCGGGTGCATCCGCAGAACAAACCGCACAGACGATTGCGCCTCTGGAAAATTTGGCTTTGAACAAGCCGTATACGTTCGAAACCCCGTATCCGCGCGACTCGCATTTCGGGCCGATGGAAGACGCTTATCCGGACGATACGGGCAAGCAGCTGACGGACGGCGTTTACGGCGGGACATCCTTTTCGGACAAAGCGTATGTCGGCAAGCTGTGGCAGGGCTACCGTACCTTCAAGCTCGATCTTGGCGAGCCGGTGACGATCCAGGACATTAAGGTCAGTACGCTGCAGGATTTGCCGAACGGGATCTTTTTCCCGGACGAAATCTCGTACTCGATCTCGGAGAACGGTAAGACGTGGCAGCATCTCGGTAAAGTAAAAAGCGCGCTGCCGACGACGGAAAAAGGCCCCGTGAAGCAAACGATCGCCAAAACCGGCGTCAATACGGTCGCCCGCTACGTCTATATGGACATTCCGGCGGAATCCTGGCTGTTCGTCGACGAGATCGAGGTCATGGGCACGCGCGACAAGTCGGGCAGCAAGCTGAAGCCGAACAAAGCGCCGAAGCCGGATCAAGGGTATCCTCGTCCGGGCTCAAATCAGACGGGAGGCATTCGCGATGAAGTGCTCATTTATACCGGAGAATGGCAGTACCAGCCAAGCGACTGGGTTTCGTTCAAGAAAGAGGACTTCAAGCCGTATGTCTCTTATGTGGATCAAGACATGAAGCGCAAGGACTTTATGTTTGACGGCTTCTTATTTTTGCCGCTCCCTGCTTTGTTAGACGGCACCAATTACGGTTCGGCGGGGAAGCCGACAAACAAAGGTCACTTTGAAAAGTTTCTTGACCGCGTGTTCCGCGACGATTACGAGCTGGGGGCGCTGAACGAAGCGGTGAAGGAAGCGAAGGCGGATATGCCGAGAAGGAAATACGAGGCGAAGGTCGTTATCGCAATCCCATATCCGCGTACGGATCAGAGCGATTTCGGCGATGTAGACGGCGACGGCATCAGCGAGAACTTGAACGTCAAGGAGGTCGGGGAAGCGGAAGCTACGAAAAACCGGCTTAAGGTGACCAAGTGGTACGTCGACGAGGTGTACAAGCGCTGGAACGCGAAAAATTACTCCGACCTGAAGCTCGTCTCGTTCTATTGGTTCAATGAATACATTGGGCATCAGTTAAGCGCGATGGAGCATGAGGTGTTAAAGCAGACCGGCGATTATGTCCGCTCCAGAGGCGCGACGTTCCAATGGATCCCGTATTATTTCGCCCGGGGCTGGAACGATTGGAAAGAAAACGGATTCGATGCGGCAGCCATGCAGCCGAACTATTATTTCCATCCTGATGCTAACGTCGACCGGATGAACACGATCGCTCAAGCCGCTTATGATAACGGCATGGGCGTCGAGATCGAGCTGAGCGACGCGGCGCTGACGGACGAGAAGCTGCGTAACCGCTACTACGCATACTTGGACGCAGGAAAAGAACACAAGTTTATGAACAAATCGTACAACGTGTTCTATCAACAGGTGAAAACGCTCTGGAAGGCTGCACAATCCAAGACGCCAATTGAGCGCGAAGTGTACGACCGCACGTATCAGTACATTAAAGGCAAGTATAAAGTAACGAATCCGCAAGAACTTCAAGCGTTAGAGCAGGAAGAGCAGGACGCGGAGTAACGAAATCGAAGAAAAAGGGGAATGAAGCATGAAGACGATCGTCACTTGCCAAGGCGAGGTGCGCCTCGAAAACCGGCCTGAGCCATCTGTGAAGGAGCATCCCAAGCGCGTCCTGGTGAAGGTGAATTACTCTTCGATCAGTCCGGGAACGGAGCTCGGCCTGCTGGCGAATCCGGCCATCCCGGACGGCTTCGCGCTCGGCTACAGCGCCGCCGGTACCGTGCTGGAGGTCGGCAGTGCCGTGGAGGGGCTGAAGCCGGGCGATTTCGTCGCCTGCTACGGCGGACCTTACGTTTATCATGCGGAGCTGTTGTCCGTGCCGGAGATGCTCTGCGCGAAGCTGAGCGGTCCCGAATCGATGCCGACGGCTTCGTTCGTCGGGCTCGGCTCCGTCGCCGTGCACAGCACGCGCAGGCTGGCCCGCCAGTTCGGCGAGACCGTCTGGGTCGCCGGACTCGGCGTGCTCGGCCAGTTGATCGCGCAGCTCGGTGACCGGGCCAACTACCGGGTGTTCGCCACGGATATGAAGGACGAACGGCTGCAGCTTGCGACCGCGTGCGGCATTGGCGACGTTCACCGTGCCGACGATCCGCTGCTTGCCGAGCGGATTGCCGCTTATACGGAAGGTCACGGCTTCGACAGCATCGCCTTGTGTGCGCACGCCACGTCCTCGCAGCTCATCGAGTCGTGCATGCAGCATCTGGCGTTTCGCGGCACTTTTGCTTTGATCGGTAACGTGCCGATTCAGTTCTCACGCGATCTGTTTTTCGCGAAGGAAGCGGATTTCGTCATTGCCCGGGGAGGCGGTCCGGGGCGATATGATCGCCAATACGAGGAAGAGGGGCTGGATTATCCGAAATCGTACGTCCGTTGGACGGAAGGGCGCAATATGCAAGAATTCGTCCGCAACGTGGAAAACGGGCGTCTGGCGATCCGGCCGATGATCACGCACGAATTCGCGCTGGCTGATGCCGTCGAGGCGTATGAGGTGCTGAAGCGTGAGGCGTCCTCGGCGCTTGGCGTGCTGATCCGATACGATTCATAGAGAGGTGAAAGAGGATTCCGTGGAATTTTACGGGAATTCTCTTTGGCTTGTTGAGAAAATAAAGGTAAGAGGTTACGAGGGGGCGGGGTATCTACTTCCGGTCGCTCTTGTCTGCAGGAAATTTGATTGAAGCCGCTTAAACAGCGGATATTTCCCGCAGACAAAGGCGAACGCTATCGCTCCTCCAGTAGATACCCCGCCTCCGTATGTTTCTCTATTCTTTTCTAATGACCACTTTCTCCACAAGCTCGGGAATCCCGTGATATTCTATAGGAATCCTCTTTTTATTAGAGGCAAGGGGATCAGGTCGGAAGATTTAACGCCGTTTGAATATTTGTCCGATCCAGCTCGATTTGTTCGGGAATATGATACGGACGGTAATACCCTCTGCGCATCATGTAATTCGTGATCTCCTCGTGGGTGGAGATCGCTTCGTCCAGCTGCTTGCGCAGGACGGTTTTGATATCGGGACTGGCGGTTTCCGTAAGCGCGATGGCGTAATTTTGGATGCCCGTTTTGGCAGCGATTAGGAAATCCATAGCAATCACTTGATCGGTCATCGTGCCCATACCGGTTAAATTTTTGATTAGCGTGTTCATGCGTCGCTCCTTTTCTACGCGTTAACATTGGCCAGCAAAGCATCCAGCTCTTGCAACTGCCGGGTCGACAGCTGAACGTCCTGCTCCAAAAGCTGCCTCAGGTCCTCATCTGATACCAGACCCCGCATCGTTGCCGATTTGGTCACGCAAATTGTTTTGAAGGCCGCGATTTCGTGCAGATCCAATGTTTCATGCAGGCCGTACGTATTTTTCACGATGGTTACCCTCCACTTTCAGCTTGGTATTGTTCAGGGCTTCAGAATGACTTTGATGCAGCCGTCCGTTTTGGTATCGAATACCTCGTAGCCGTGCTTCGCCTGATCCAGCGGCAGCACGTGTGTGATAATATCCCCGGGATCGACCTTGCCTTCGGCAATCAAATTGTACATATGCGGCATGTAATGGATCACCGGTGCTTGTCCCGTACGGATGTTTACGTTCCGCTGGAAAATATCCCCGAGCGGAAAGGCATTATAACGGGCTCCGTAAACGCCGGTAATTTGAATTGTTCCGCCCTTGCGAACGGCTTGGGAGGCGATGACGACGGCACCCAGCGAACCGCCCTGGAGCTTGAGGCCCGATGCCAGAAACTCCAGCGGGGTCATTTTTCCATCCATCCCTACGCAGTCGATGACGACGTCGGCTCCGCCGTGAGTGATTTCTTTCAAATGGCTGCCGATATTTTGTTCCTGCTCGAAATTCACGGTTTCCACTTGATTGTGCCGCTTCGCATGCTCCAGCCGGTAATCCACGTAATCGACGGCGATGACGCGCTTCGCCCCTTTGAGCCAGGCGAATTTTTGCGCCAGCAGCCCGACCGGGCCGCATCCCAGCACGATCACCGTATCCCCGCTCTTTACTCCAGCGTTGTCTACGCTCCAAAAGGCCGTCGGCATAGCATCGGCGATCAGACACAGCTTCTCGTCTTCGACCTCGCAGTTTTCCGGAAGCCGGAAGGGGACGAAGTTGGCGTAAGGGACCCGCATATATTCGGCTTGCCCTCCGGGATAGCCGCCGGTCGTTTCGGAGTAGCCGAAAAAACCGCCCATGTCCCCGTTCGGATTCGAATTGTCGCATTGGCTTTCCAATTGATTTTTACAATAGTAGCATTCGCCGCAGCTTACATTAAACGGGATGACGACCCGGTCGCCTTTTTTGACTTTGGTTACTTCGGGACCGACCTCTTCCACAATGCCCATTGGTTCGTGACCGATAATATAATCCGTAGGGAGATTAGGGATCATACCGTGAATAAGGTGCAGATCCGATCCACAGATGGCCGTGGTGGTCAGCTTGACGATGATGTCGTCCGCTTTTTGGAGCTTGGGGTCTTCCACCTGCCTTACCTGCACGTTCTTGATACCTTGATACGTAACGGCTTTCATGGTGTAGCTCCTTTAAGGATTATTTTTCGGGGGTCGCAAACAAACCTAAGCGGGAAGTGTCCTTCGGGAAGAGCTGCATTTCCGCGATTTGCATCGTCGTCTTCGCCGATGTCAGATCCAGCTTGAATTGTTCGTTCAGCCGATTGGGATACAGCCATTTTTTGCGGATCATGAGCTGCGAAATTTCTTCATGCAAATCCAGAGCTTCGAACATGAGACGGCGCAGCAGTGTTCTTACCTCGGCTGTTGCTGTCTCCGACAAGGCGATCGCGCAGTTGCGAACGCCGGTCTTCGCGGACAGCAAGAAATCGAGCGCAAACGCCGAGTCGGCCAAATTCGGCATGCCTTCGGCATTGATCGGGTCCAAGTAGTCTTTATTCATCGTATCGTTCACCACGCTTATTGAATTGGGGTTGCCGGATAAAGGCTCTGCAAATCCTGGAGCGCTTTGATGGATTGTTCGACATCCTTTTGCATCAAGGCTTTCAGCTCTTGGTCAAAAACGAGCCCCTGCATCATTTTCGATTTGGCCAGACAGATCGTTTTAAAATTAAGCATTTCGTGAATCTCCATCATTTCATGAGGAGCCAGTGTCAATGGGGTCATTGGGAATCACCTCCGGTTGCTTGAACACGGATAGGGTTTCCTTAACAGTTTCCGCCTATACCCGGGCAGCATTCCAAGCGGCGTAGAACTCGGCAACCGAAGCGTAGCGTTCGTTACGTTCGGGCCGAACCGCGCGCAGAGCCGTTTCGTAGAGCTTCTCGCCCGCTTCCCACTTCGAGTAGGAGCGATCGCGTTCTCCGCCCAGCAGGCCGAAAGCCATCGCCCCCATATTAAAAACATTGGTTCGTGCGTCAATGTTCGCGCCGAGCTCGAATTCTTCGGGCGACATAAAGCGGGAGGAGCCCCATAGCCGGCCCATCGTATTGATAAAAGGCTTTTTCTGATAAAGGTCGATATCGCAAATTTTCGCCACGTTATTTTTGAAATCGTACAAGATGCTGCCGTCGTAAAAATCGACAGCGACATAACCGCTCGCTTCGACATGTACGTGGAACGAAAAGATACAATCCAACGAACGGAGCCGTTCCTCGACAGGAAGCTGACGGAAACGGAAAAACGGAGAATCCGGATGCGTGTATTTTTGCGGCGGGGGAAAGGACCAATGCGAATGCAGACATTCGCCGTTAAACCAGTTGAATACGGCCGCATACCCATTTTGTACTTCGAAATGTTCCTCCAACGTGATGAGATGGGGATGATTCAAGGCTTCATAAAGCGGGAGCGCCTGCTTTAATCGGATGATAGTCTCTTGAGGGGTTCCGGTGTAGGCCACAGTTGGTGCTCCTGCGTACTTCACGAACTTCTTGCGGCCGTGCCGTTCGATGCCGAAGGACAGGTTTCCTGAGTCCTGCTGGTCAAAGACGCAAAATACCTGGCCTAGATCCCGCAGCCACTCGAAGGGATGAGGTTCTTTTAATTGAAATGATATGTCGTCTATGTTTACGGTAATGGAATGGTTCGTCATGGCAAGCCTCCATGGATTCGAAATGGGTAAAAGCACTCCCACATTTTAGCACACGTCTTGAGTGATTCCATGGCATGCTTTCGGTAAATCCAAATTTTCCGGGATGTTTGGCATACTAGGATATACACATTCACCCAATTCTGCATAGACAATCACCTAAAAAGTATAGAACCAAATATAATATCGGGAAAATTAAGATTCAAATAAGGGGTGAGTTTTGTTGCATCGACAAAATTGTATCCGTGTCCCATACACCTATGAACAATGTATGGCGGACTGCACAGCCGGACCTGATGGAGGGTATCCTTATGAGTGCAGGGTACCATGCAGGCAGTATAAAACAAAGCCTTGGTATCTAGCGTGTACAGCACCTATGGCATATACACCTAGAATACCTTTGGCATATACCTATGTAACACCTAGCTACTGGTACCATCCCTACTCATGGTAAAATTATACCGCAAAAGGAAAGAGAGGCTGCAAAAACGCCTCTCTTTCTCATGTAAACCTTAATCTATCGTGCGTGTACTTTCTTCTTCCGGAGCAACAAGGGCTATCGTACCGTCCGTTTCGTCGCCTTCGACAAAACGCTGCAGCGCCAGCAGCTTGTTGTCCCAGTATCTCTCGTAGTACGCCAGCCACCGCTTCAATTCGAGCAGCGGCTCGGGCTCCAGCCGGTACCGCGTTTCGCGGCCGATTTTACGTTCTTTGACCAGTCCGGCATCGGCCAAAATGCGCAAATGCTTGGAAACGGCCGTCCGGCTCATCGGAAAGTGGCCGCTGATCACGGTAACGGGCATTTCCCGCTCGCCCAGCATGCTTAACAACTGGCGGCGCGTCGGATCGGCAATTGCTTGAAAGACGTCAGTCTTGCGTGAAGGGGTGGCCATATCAGCCCTCGACGAAGGTAACGAGCTTTTGCACAATGCCGGCCCAGCCTTTGTCCATTGTTTCGCGAACGACTTGATGCGGCTGCCCGAATTCGGTAACCTTGTCGGCGTCCCAGCCGGAGTGAATGAGCGTAAATTCCGTCTGTCCGTCCTTCTCCGTCAGCTGGAACACAATCGTCCAATCTTTGCCCCAACGGAACGAAAGGCGGTTCGGAGGGTCAAGCTCCGTTACTTTGCAAGGGGACATGCCGAACGGACCGGCGTTCAATTGGAATTCATAACCGAGTACAGGCTGAAAATCGTTGGGCATAAACCACGTGGCGATGCCTTCCGAGGTGGCAACGGCGTCCCATACTTTTTGAATCGGCGCTTTGAGCAGGGCGGTTCTGCGAATTTCCGGCAGCGTATTTTGCGAATTGTTTTCCATATGATTTCATTCCTCCGATTGAATGGGTTAGGTTACTTCGAGGACTTTACTTTATCTTGATGGCGAAAACGCAACGCGGACCATTTGTCGTCAACGGCCACGTTGCTGACCGGGCGGTAGGCTGTTTTTGCCTGCACCATCGCGGCCAAGCTGTCGCGGTTAATATCCGTTTTCACCTTCGAACTTTGCTTCGGGTAGGTGATCCAGAATACCGCATCTTCGTTCAAGAGCGGGATGACTTTCGGTACCCAGACGTCCGTTTCTTGCGCATTATGGACGAACAGCTGAATAAAATCATAGGTCTTGTCCGGCTCTGTCTCGCTTTCGATGCCGAGCCGGTACCCTTCGGGAGCATTTATGACTAATGCCGCTCCTTCTTTGTACCGCAGTTTTTTCAACAACGCTTCCACCAGCTCATCCCTTTCTTTGTATAGCATGTCCTTGAAACGATCATCCGTATTATATGAAACCAAAAGGTTTCATGTCAAGGTGCAGAAAAAACTGGTTATAAAAAGCCCGAATACCTATCGACTCATCGAAAGGCTCCGGGCTTTGCAGACGTTTTGCTGCTTTTATTTCATCTTTATACGGGCGGCTTCGCGCACCATGTCGGGGGTGACATGGACCCGGGTCGGGGAAATGCCGTTCCGGGCGTGCCGGTTGATGCGGTCGGTCGCCGCGTTAATGGCATCGACGCTGAACGGTTCGCCGGCGATACATAAGGCGATCGCTTCTTCAATCGCAGCCTCCCGTTCGTTTTCCAGTTCAAGAAAACGTTCCAGGTGCGCGTTTTGTTTACGGGTATGGTTCGTGATGGCTTCATGGACATTCATCAAGATCAGCAGCTCCTTTTAGCAGACCGGAATTTCGATAAAATTTATGATACTATAAGGGGCTTGGCGTGACAATGCCGCAAAATCAAACGGACGGTGTTTCCTGCGGATCCGGCAAATAGATTATGATTATTTAATGACATTAAGTAAAAAGATTAACCACATTAAATTTAATTTTGTGAAGAATATTGCGCTTATCTGCCGTATTTTAGAGACGAAGGATGGAATCAATAAAGAAGCTCTACAATTTTGGTGCGGTGAATATCCGGAGTTAAGCGGCCAGTAAAGATGCTTGTAAGGACGATACTGTAATCAGGGATTTATTCTCCCGCGCAGAATTGGATTGATCATAGTACGGAGAAGCTGCCGCCGACAGCTACTTTTTCACTTTCGCCGAATATGCATGCCTTTACACATTGTCGCCTTCCGGTTCGAGCAGAAGCAGCAGCTTCTGAATAGCGGGGGCATGCTTAACGTTGCCGTTCATAATCGCGGTGAAAACAGGAACCGCATCCTTCAGCAGCAAATAACTGAAATAATAATAGTGGTATGCTTCTAATTAAAAGGAATGACCGTCTATGGGAGGGATTCATTTAGCAATAGCTTTTTAAACTAAAGAAAATCTCATTTAATTTATAACAATCGGATATAGAACAAAAATGGTATATCCGTAGACAATTCCGCCGGCATGAACTAAGATTTGAACACAAACTATTCACAAAGCCGGGGTGCGGGACCATCATGAGGATCAAATCCAGCTTGCTTCATTTCACTTTAAGGACGCGTCTGACCGCTTCTTTTATCGCCTTGATCATTCTGGTCTTGACCCTTCTCGGCATCGGCTATTACTACAAAAGCTCCGAGGTGATCCTGAACAATGCCAGCGAAACGCTGCTTGGTCTGGTCAAGATGAGCAATCAGTCGCTGAACGCCAAATTCGCGAGTGTGGAGCAGAATGCGATCAATATGCACTTGGACGAGGATTTGTACGACTTTTTCAATACCTCCGACCTGCAGAAGCGGTACTTCAATTACGAGAATGACCGGAGGATCGCCCGGATTATTCAGAAATATTTTCCTTCCTCCGAGGACCTGTACTCCGTGAATTTGGTTACGAAGAAATATACGTTCGGGGGCAACCCGAATTTCTGGATTCCCAAGACGGAGTATTCAAACTCGGACATTTACAGCATCGGGCTGAGCTCGACTGAGAATACGAAGTGGGTTCCGACTTACAATTTGCTGGAAAAGTTTTATGCCTCTTCGCCAGCTCCGGTGGCCGGCGACCAATATGTGTTTACGGCCACACGGCTGCTCAATTTGTCCGAGATTCAAAGCAACCTGCTGCATCAAATGGAGGAAGACGCCGAACGTCCCGTACTAATCGTCAATTTCCAGGAATCGATGATCCGCAAGGCTTTTGCCAAAAGCTTATGGGTGAAAGGCTCCTACTACGAGGTATTTACGCCGGAAGGGCAAATCGTATCTGCTTCGAGGCCCCGGAACGTGCCTCCCTCCGTCGGCAGCGACTGGATTGATTACGCCTTGAAGAAGCACAGCGGCACGGAATATATCACGATCGGCGGCAAGAAAATGGTGGTCTGCTACGATACGATCGACGTGACGGGCTGGCTGTCCGCCGTGTTCATCCCCTATGACGAGCTGCTGGTGACCGTGCCGAACATGCTGAATTATACGATTTACTCCACCATAGCAATCCTGTTAGCGGCGGTTGTGCTGGCGTCGATCATTTCGGGCCGCATCACCCTGCCGTTCAAAAGGCTGCTCTGGGGCATCAAGCAGTCCGGCGAAGGGAATTTCAGCGCCAAGATCGAAGCTGTGGGAACGGGCGAATTCAGCGTCATTATCCATAAATTCAACCAGATGAACGATAAAATCCAGTCGCTGATCGTCGACAACTACGAGACGCATGTGAAAGAGATGGAAGCGGAACTCAAGGCACTGAATTTCCAGTTTAACCCACATTTTCTGTACAATACGCTGAACATCATCAACTACCTGGCTATCGAAAACAACCAAACGCTGATCAGCAACATGCTAGTGGAGCTGTCCGAAATGCTGGAATATACGGCTAAGAATCCGGGGGAAGTCGATTTCGCGGAGGATGTGAAATATTTAAAAAATTACGCCTACATCATGGACCGGAGATTCGAGGGGAAATTCCAGGTGGAATACGATCTGGACCCGGCCTTATACCAGTATACCGTGCCCAAATTTTTTCTGCAGCCCTTCATTGAGAATGCGCTCATTCACGGGCTGGACGAGATGGAAGCGGGGGGAGCCATCAAGGTATCCGGGCGGATGGAGGAGGGCCGAAGGATCTTCACGATCGAAGATAACGGGAAGGGCATGGACCCGGAGACGATCCGGCGCGTGCTGGAGACGGACGGGGGCATACGATCCATTGGCATCGAGAATGTGAACAAACGAATCAAGCTGCTGTACGGGGAGCCTTACGGCGTACGGATTGAGTCGCAGAAGAACGCAGGCACGAAGATCACCATCATACTGCCGGTTCCATCCGGCTGATTTCAAGAACGGCGAATTTCGAAACGGAGCTCCTTTCGTTTCATCGAAAGGGCGGTAACTACAACGAACGCTGCGGAGATGAAGGGCGAAGGCATCATTCCCCGAGTGAGGACGGTTCTACCAAGAGCGGACGCTTGAGCGATTCCGAACAAAGCGAATGCCAATATTCTTGCGCTTTTTATAACCGAATATGATCCACGAGAAAAGGCCCCGTTCACGAAATCGTCGTTGAGAGCTGGCAGCATATTATATTTTCCGACCTTTGTTGTGGAATAGGTTACTGCGGCATTCGGCAGCTGCGCTACCGGTGACGATTTGTGCAATTGATTTTTCATGCCCCCCCTCTCATGAAAGTGTTTTCAATATAAAAGTCCACTTTTTCACGATAATTAGAGTAGGATTCCTTTTTCAATCCGAGTATCCTGAAAGCGTAAACAAAATATATTATCCAACTATCAATTTCAGGAGGGTGTCTATGAAAAAGAGATGGGTTTCGGCCGTATTAGCTGTATCGCTCCTTGCCGGATGTTCGCCGGGAGGACAGACCGATCAAGCCGGTTCCGGGGATACCAGTGGAGCATCCGGCGGGGAAGCGGAAATTACGTTCTGGCGTCCCCAGGCGAGCGGCCCGGAGGATAACTTTTATGTCAAGCGGATCGAAGAATTCAACAAGGCCCACGAAGGGAAAATCAAGCTGAAGATGGAGGCTATCACGCGGGGCAATTCTTTTGCCTACGAGGATAAAATCAATGCGGCCGTAGCCTCGCACACCCTGCCGGACCTCGTCGCGATGGACGGGCCGAACGTGGCCAACTATGCCGCTTCCAGCATCGTTAGGCCGCTGGACGAATATTACACCAAGGAGGAGCTGTCCGACTTCGTGCCTTCCATCCTTCAGCAGGGGACTTACAACGGGAAATTTTACGCAGCCGGGTTGGCAGAGTCCTCCGTCGTGTTATTTTACAACAAGAAGATCATGAAGCAGTACGGTATCGAGCCTCCGACCAAGATGGAAGACGCTTGGACGTGGGATCAGTGGTACGAGGTCATGAAAAAGACGGCCCAGAACGGCGTGTTTGGAACGAACATGATCAATGACAAAGGGGAATGGATGACCTACGCGTTCGAGCAGTTCTGGATTTCGAACGGGACGGACATCGTGAATAAGGAAGGCACCTCAGCGAAGGGCATGGTCAATAGCGACAAGGGCATCGAGGCGGCAAGCTTCCTGCAGAAGCTGGCGAAGGAAAAGCTGTTCAACATCGATCCGAAGCCGACGGAATTCGAGGAAGGGAAGGCCGCGACCAAGCTGGGCGGACCTTGGAACATTCCGGGCTTCAAGGACTATCCGGACCTGGAGTGGGGTATCACGTATTTTCCGAAGAAGGCCGGAGGCGTTCAGACCGCACCTTCCGGCAGCTGGGCGATCGGCATCTCAGCGGACAGCAAGCATCCGAAGGAAGCGGCGGAGGCACTCAAGTGGCTGACGAATAAAGACAGCTCGACGCAGCTCGCCAAAGCCATCAGCATGCCGGCCAGCCGCAAGAGCGCCTACGATAGCCTGCCGGAGTACAACGACCTGCCGATGCGGGTGATCAAGGATCAGGTGACCACGGTATCGCACGCTAGGCCCGTAACGCCGGCTTATCCGGTACTCACGCAAAAATTCGCCGAAGCCTTAACGGACATCATGATGGGCGCTGACGTGAAGAAGTCCCTCGATAACGTTGCGGCCAGTTACGACGAGGAATATAAACGGAATTTTGTCAAGTAATCCATGGGTAACCCATACTGCGGCATTCGGATGAGCTTCCTTTACCGGTTTCGGGGAGGGTATTGCAGGGCGTGGGTCAGAACCTAAGCCGCGGGTGCCGCACATCCTTCTTCACGGAGAGGAAGGCGTGAGGGACGGAACGATTCTTGAGAGGGCGGATCCATCATGCAAACGATAAGCAATTCGTTAAAGAATAACCCTGGGGCGGCGGCTCCGGCCTCCATGCGAGTGCAGAGAAGAAGAGAAACGGTGGTCGGCTACTCTTTTGTGCTGCCGGCGGTGATCCTGCTGATCGTCTTTCTGCTGCTGCCGTTTGTTTTTGCCGTCATCTTCGGCTTTACCAAGTTCAATCTGCTGCGCCCGGATAAAATCCAGTTCATCGGTCTGGATAACTACATTACGCTGTTTAAGGATAAGTTGTTTTACAAATCGCTGTTCAACACGCTGTATTTCTCCGTCATCGTAGTGCCGGTTCAATCGGCGGTAGCTTTAGCGCTGGCGCTTCTCGTAAATAATCAGTTGAAAATGAGAAACGTGTTCCGGATCGCTTACTTTAGCCCGGTCATCACGTCCATGACGGTCATCGCGATCCTGTGGATTTATCTATATAATCCGAATGAGGGGCTTGTCAATTCGGCACTCCATTTGTTCGGCATCCCGAATCAGCCTTTTCTGCGAAGCGCGGGTCAGGCGATGAACTCCATCATCTTCATGTCCGTGTGGCAGGCGGCCGGTTACCAAATGATGATCTTCCTGGCCGGACTGCAGAGCATCCCGAAGGATCTCTACGAAGCTTCTGCGATCGACGGCGCAAACAAATTTCAGCAGTTGAAATTCATCACCATTCCAAGCCTGTATAACGTGATCGTCTTCGTGCTCACCATTACCACGATCCAGGCGGTCAAGCTGTTTACCCAGCCTTACATTATGACGAACGGCGGGCCGGAGAATTCGACAAGGACGCTCGCGCTGCTCATCTACCAGCAGGGCTTCCAATTCCGAAACGCCGGGTATGCGTCCGCCGTATCGGTGATTTTCTTTGTGATCGTCGTGGTCATCTCCTTTTCCATGAAAAAATTACTTAAAGACAAGTAAGAAGGGGGCCCAAGGATCATGGCCGACCGGAAATCAACGGTGTTCCTCTATGCGGCGAATCTCGTCGTATCGCTCTTGTTCATTACGCCTTTGCTCTGGATGATCGTATCGTCGTTCAAGCCGGAGAACCGGATTTTTGCCGATTTGAGCTCGTTCAACGCGATTCTGCCGACGAGTTTTACGCTGGAAAATTACGTGAAGGCTTTTCACCGGATTCCGATGATGAAGTACGTGTTCAACAGCTTGTTTTATGTCACCGTCATCTGCATCAGCGGGCTCGGCGTCAATTCGATCTGCGGTTATGCGTTGGCGAAGCTGCAGTTTAAGGGGCGGGAATTCATTCTTACAGCCATCATTGCGCTGATGATCGTTCCGTTCGAGAGCATCATTATGCCGCTGTACTTCGTAGTCAACAGCCTGCACTGGGTCAATACGTGGTACGCCTTGATCGTGCCTTTCGTCGCCAACTGCTTCAGTATCTTCATGTTCCGCCAGTTCTTTATGGACATTCCGAATGAGCTGCTGGAATCCGCCGCCATCGACGGCTCTTCGCCGATCCGGACGTTCGTGTCCGTCGTCGTTCCCTTGTCGGGTCCGGTTTTTACGACCGTGTTTATTCTGGATTTCATCAACCATTGGGGCGATTTCATGTGGCCGATCCTGGTGACGACGGGGGAGTCGCTGCGGAACGTACAGCTCGGTATCCAGACGTTCTTCACCTTGCCGCCGGTGTATTACGGGCAAATCATGGCGACGCTGACGTTCACCACCGTGCCGATTGTACTCTTGTTCCTGTTCCTGCAAAAATATTACGTCCAAGGGATCACGAGCACCGGGATCAAAGGGTAAGTAGCCGGGACCCAAATCATACGTTTCGGAGGATGCTGCAATGCGAGATAAGTACAGACCGCAGTTTCATTTTACGCCGGAAAAGAACTGGATGAATGACCCTAACGGGCTCGTGTATTATAATGGGGAGTACCATCTGTTTTACCAGTATCACCCGCATGGGACCACCTGGGGCCCGATGCATTGGGGTCATGCGGTCAGCGGGGATCTGGTTCGTTGGGAGCACCGGCCGGTGGCTCTGGCAGCCGATGAGCACGGGGAAATCTTCTCCGGCAGCGCCGTTGTAGATTGGCAGGATACCTCCGGCTTCTTCGGCGGGAAGCCCGGTCTGGTTGCGATCTTCACGCACCACCGGAACCCGGATTCGGATGGAGGCCGTCCCGTAGAGCGCCAGAGCCTGGCGTACAGCGGCGATTTCGGCCGGACCTGGACCAAGTATGAAGGAAATCCGGTGCTTGCCGACGGCAGCCGGACCGATTATCGCGATCCGAAAGTGTTCTGGCATGAGCCTACGAAGCGCTGGAACCTGATTCTGGCCTCCGGCCAAACCGTTTGCATCTACTATTCTCCCAATCTGAAGGATTGGACGTTCGCCAGCGAATTCGGCGAAGGGGAGGGCGCCCATCTCGGCGTCTGGGAATGCCCGGATTTATTCGAGCTGCCGGTTGACGGAGACGAAACCCGGACGAAGTGGGTGATGTTCGTCAGCGTGGGCAGCTCGCCGGAGCATCCGGAGGGCTCGAGAACGCAGTATTTTATAGGGAGCTTCGACGGGACCGTGTTCCGGAATGAGAACGCCCCTGAGACTGTCCTCTGGCTGGATTACGGCAGAGACAATTACGCAGGGGTCAGTTGGTCGGATGTTCCGGCCGAGGACGGACGCCGCATCTATATCGGATGGATGAGCAACTGGAAATATGCGCAGGTGACGCCGACAGAAAGCTGGCGAAGCGCCATGACCGTGCCGCGGGCTTTGTCGCTGAGAAGCGGTGGGGAGCGCGTGACCCTGACGCAGCAGCCCGTTCGGGAGCTGGAGAGGCTTAGAACGGAAGTTTACCAATGGAGGGATCATATTTTGGGTGAAGGCGGTAATCCGCTATCCGGTATGCGGCTGGGGTGCTTCGAGATGATAGCGGAGTTCGAGTCAGGTGAAGCGGACGAATTCGGCTTCAAGGTTCGTGCTTCGGATGCGCGCGAGACGGTCCTCGGGTATGATACCCGGAAGCAGGAGTTGTTCGTGGACCGGACCCGTTCGGGGGAAGCCGGGTTCCACGAGGGTTTCCCCGGCCGGCATGCGGCCAAGCTGGAGCTGCGGGAGAATCGGTTGAGACTGCACATATTGGTCGACACCTCATCGGTGGAAGTGTTCGGCGGCGACGGGGAAGCCGTGATCACCGATTTGATTTTCCCGGAATCGGAAGATCAAGAGCTCGTGGTGTATACGAAGGGCGGGAGCGCAAAGCTGCTTTTTCTGGACATTTTTCCGCTGCAATCGATTAGGGACGAATAGGCATCGTTGCCGCAGGAGGGGACGATGATGAACAACATCTTGGTAGTAGATGATGAAGCGATTCAAAGAAGAGTGCTGGCCTCCATGATCCGCAGAGCGCTGCCTGCAAGCCAGGTATGGGAGGCGAACAACGGCAAGGCCGCGCTGGAGCTCATGCATTCGCAGCCGATGGATGTCGTCTTCACAGATATTAGAATGCCGATCATGGACGGCCTCGACTTTATCGAGAAGCTGAAGCAATCCTTTACCGGCGTCAAAATCATCATCCTCAGCGGATTCCGCTACTTCGAGTATGCCCAAAGAGCGATTCAGCTCGGGGCTTACGATTATCTGCTGAAGCCGATTAAGGAAGAGAGTATTACCGAAATTCTTGCACGGGTAAGAGAAAGCATCGACCGCGAACGGGCCCGGCAGCTCGAGAACGAAAGGATCAAAAGGCAGCTGACCAGTACCATGTCCGTCTACTATGATCAGTTGCTTCGCGACTGGGTCACGCATGGAATCGGCGGGGCGAAATTTCAGGAGATGAAGGAGCATTTTTCGCTAAGGGCCCGTGGTACGGTACTCGTATCCCGGCTGATCGGGGAAGAGCTGCTCATAGGGCAAGAGGACAGCGCAAGCCGTGTATCAAGCATGATGATCAGCCGGATGGAGAGCTGTCTGCAGCAGGTAGGCTTGTCGGTCTCCTTTTTCAAGAAAGATAAGAGCCATATGATTACCGTGCTGACGTACGATGGGCCGGGTCCTGCCTTGGAGTCTCTGACGGAGCTGGCGCATCGGTTCAGAGAGCAAATGCTGGCACAGCAGGGAATCGTGCTGACCATCGGGATCGGCGGTCCTTGCGGCGAATTGTCCGGCAGGGGAAGGGATTCGTATAGAGAAGCGGTCGAGGCTGCTTCTTTTCGCTATTTTCTGACGGCGGATAGCGTCATCCCGTATTCGGCCGTTGCCGGGCGGATCCGGTCCATGCATTACGATCTTCTGAAGGAGGAAGAGGCGCTGAAGGAAGCGATCCGGATGATGAAGAGCGATCTCATCACGGCCACGCTGGACAAATTGTTCTCGCGCTTATTGGAAGGCGGCTTCCCTTACCCGGACCAGTGGCTCAAGTCGTTCCTTCGGATGGTCTACGGCATTGCGACGGTGATCAAGGATCTCATGGAGGAGCGGAAGTATAAGCAACTGCTTTCGGAAACCGAAAGCAGCCTTAGCCGATGCGCTGATGTTCTGGAGTTCAAAGACCGGCTGACCGCGATTTTGCTCGAGTTCATGAACATCCTGAGAAGCAACCGATCGAACCTGCACGAATCGATGATCGAGAAGTGCATCGCCTATATCGATTCGCATTATATGGAGGACCTCTCCCTGGAGCTCGTCGCGGGGCGGTTCTTCTTCAGTCCTAATTATTTAAGTTCCTTTTTCAAGAACCACCTGGGCATGACGTTCAGCAAGTACCTCTCCCACATCCGGCTCAAGAAGGCCGTCGAGCTCTTGAAGAGCACGGACATGAAGGTCTACGAGATTGCCTCCCGCGTCGGCTTCAAGGACGACAAGTACTTCTACCGCGTCTTCCGCGGCCGCTTCGGCCTGACGCCGGATGAGTACCGGAGGAACTTGCTGGTGGAGGGGAAGGTTCGGGAGTGAGGTGTTAATTAGGGGAACGAATGCTGCCAGATCAAGGAACGTTAGAGAGCGGCTTGACAATGATTGCACGGTGCAAGCAGGAAACGGGGGATATATGGCACCCACTTCGGTTGCCTCTTATTTTTTTGCGAAGGAAAACCGGTTGTCCGACCTGACGCTGCGCAGCCTGACCGATCAATGTGAAGCGATGATCAAGAAGCATTTGCGGACTCCGGCCATCCTCGAAGCGAACGGGTGTTCTGCTCGGCAAACCGAAGCGGCCATTCGTTTAAATTTGCTTTCAGCTTTTACAACCATTTGAACCGGTCGCCCAAGGACAAGGAAGCATCCGTCGAGAACTTTCGGTATCTCATTCACGGATAAGACGGGAGGGGAGCTGGGCAAAAAATCGGACCTGCGCGCCGCAGTTTGCAGCACTTTCGCCGAGCGGTTATGATAGAAACGTTATTTGCAAAAAAGAACGGACGGAGTGACGGGCTGCATGCAGATTCACAACATTATCTTTACGGGCCGGATGTACCGGGAGCTGAATGCCGCATGGCCGGGAATCGCGGACAAGCAAGTCCGGTTTCTCGCCGAATCCGAGGTGAGCGAAGCCGATATGGCATGGGCCGATGCGTTTGTCGGCTTCAAGCCTGTTCCGGCGTTTCATCTGGAATCGGTCCGTTGGGTCCACGCGCTCGGAGCGGGCGTGGATGCATTCGTGTACCGCAAGCCATGGAAGCCGGACGTGCTGCTCACCCGTACAACCGGCTCGTTCGGACAGAAAATAGGCGAATATTGCCTCGCTCATATGCTTGCCGATCTCCAGCATCACGAAGCGTTCGCGCGCAGCCAGTCGAACCGGAGCTGGAACCCGGTTCCGCCTCTGCCGCTGTCCGGAAGCCGGGTGACGGTGATGGGTACCGGCTCCGTCGGGCAAGAGCTTGCCCGGATGCTGCAGGCGCTGGGAGTTCAAGTGTCGGGCGTTTCCATGCGCGGGGAAAGGAAGCCGCATATGGATCGTGTTTATCCGTTGTCCAACATCGGGGATGCCGTTTCCGCCGCCGACTGGATAATCAATACTTTGCCGCTCACCGCACAAACGGATAAGCTGTTCGGGCGTGCGCTTTTCGCACGGATGAACGGGGCCGGCTTTATTAACGTCGGCCGTGGCCCGTCGGTCGATCAGGCTGCGCTGCTGGAGGCGCTTGATCAAGGCCATCTTCGTCTGGCGGTGCTCGACGTGTTCGAGGAGGAGCCGCTTCCCGATGCGTCCCCGCTATGGAAGCGCAAGGATGTGCAGGTAACGCCTCACGTAGCTGCCGTGACTTCCGTGGAAGAGGCGCTGAGCGGTTTTCTGGACACACTGCACAAGCTGGAAGCGGGAGAACGGGAGCTTGCGAATCGGGTGGACCCGATACGTGGATATTAGACGGTTGCCGTGATACGGAACTATGCAACGAGTTTTAGCTAGCTGGGGAGGAACAACACCATGACGCCAAGCGATGAAATCTTTGACATTTTTGACGAACGGATGAATCCGGCGGGACAGGCATCCCGCTCCGAGGTTCATGCACGGGGGCTGTGGCACCAAACGTTTCATTGCTGGATTGCGGTCCCTGCGGATGGGGATACGGAAGCGGTGCTGTTGTTTCAAGAACGGCATCCGGGCAAAGATACGTTTCCGTCATTGCTCGATACGTCCTGCGCCGGTCATCTGCTGGCAGGCGAAGCAGTCGAGGACGGAGTCCGCGAGCTGGAAGAGGAGCTTGGACTAAGCGTTCCGTTCGAAGCGCTCGTTCCCTGCGGGTTGTTTGCCGAGGAGGACGTCATCTCCGAAGCATGCATCGACCGTGAGTTCTGCCATGTGTTTCTTCATGTGAACCGGCAGCCGCTGACCCAATACCGGCTACAACCGGAGGAAGTCACGGGCTTATACCGGGTTCCGCTTGAGCAAGTACGGAAAATGGCTCAAGGAACGTTATCGGAGCCCATCCGGATTGCCGGCATTGCATCGGATGAGGACGGCGTGCCGGTGCCGGTCGAGCGGATAGTCGGACCTGCGGATTTCGTTCCGCATCCGGGAGCTTATTATGAGCTGGTGCTGAAGGCGATAGACCGGATAGGAAAATCCGCACTTTGACGTAGAGCGCTAAGCCGCATCCGGGTTTGCCAAGAGCGGGGAAGCGGGGTAATAACAGAGAATCGGGAAATGAAGCAACGCTGGGAAATGAACGGTGTATTTCCCGGGTAAGCGCACAACTCGATTCGTTATTCGATTTTTCAGACTTTTTCGACAATGGTGTTGTCGGGTTTATCCTATATAATGGGATACTTGCCATTCGTATAAAGAATTTCAAAAAAATAAGCGGGTAACGCCGTTATCATCGACATTCCTCAAGAAAGTCGGATGAACGGGGATACCCGCTTTTGCACCATTATACGGACACGCGGCTGATGGTCAAGAACGTCTTATGCACGTCGCCCTCTGGCACTTCTACCAGCTCTTGCTTCCGGTTCAGCTCGTCGGTTTTGGCCATCCACGGCTCGACGCAGACGAAGCTTTTGCCGCTTACGGACCACAGCACGACATATTTGAACGGCTCGCCATACGTCATCCGCACGACCAAGCGCTCTGCCGGGCTGAAGGTAATGTCCCTCCGCTGCGCGTTCAGGAAAACGACCGATTCCGGCAGCTTATCGAGATCGATGATCCGGCCGTCGTAGCTTTTTTCCGTTCCGTCGTTGTAATCGAAATATTTCGTCGCGTCGGTTTCGTAGGCGAGCGCTTTGCGGTCGGCGACAAAATACGGATGAAATCCGGGGTACATCGGCATCGGCTCTGCCGAGCCGTTCCGGTATTCCTGCTCGATGGTCAATTGACCGTTCTTCAACCGGTAGGTAAACCGAAGCTCGAAGTCGAACGGGTACGATTCCCGCGTTTCTGCGTCGCTGGCGAGCGTCAACGTAATGGCGGCGCCGTCATGGGTATCCGTCGATTCGACGCGCCAAGGGCGCACGCGGGCGACGCCGTGATTTTTCATGCTATAGCGCTTTCCGTTCCATTCGTAGGCGCCTTCCGCAAGCTGCCCGGAAATCGGGAACAGTACCGGAATGCCGCCGCGGATATTCGCGTTCGGATCGTCGAACGTCGCCTTGTCCAAATAAAGCAGCTCCTGACCGTTCGCCCCGAAGCTGATGATGATTCCGCCGCGCTCCGGGGCGATTTTGAACCACGAACGGGTACTGTGCTCGATCAACTCGTATATCTCGTAGGAATCTTGGTAAGTGCGGATTTCATATGGTTTCATGGTCCGTCTCCTTTCTCGTTTCCGCTATATTTTACCATAACGTTCCACGTTGTTCTACGAGCACGTTTTGCCCACTTGACGAAAATCCGAAATAACCGGCAGACCGCCGTTCCGGGCATGCATAATATTTCCGCACATGAAGATACTGGAATTAAAAAACAAGAGGTGTTCTTCATGTGCGAACGTTTTTCGTTGACGGCCGAATTGCCGGAGCTGTCGGAGCGTTATCGGATCGGTCAGGTGACCTACGCTTACAAGCCGCGATATAACATTGCGCCGACACAGCAGGTTGCCGTAATTGTCCGTGGGGCGGAAAGCCGGATGCTGGAGGAGCACCGATGGGGGCTGGTCCCGTTCTGGGGGAAGGACGCCGTGAACGCCGACAGTGCAGCCGTACACGAAAAACCGGCGTATCGCAAGCTGTTCGGCAAGCAGCGCTGCATCATCCCGAGCAACGGCTTTTATGTCTGGAAAACGGAGGGCAAAACAAGACGGCCGATTCGCATCGTCCTGAAGGACCGGGGCGTCTTCGCCATGGCCGGGCTGTATGAAGTGTGGAAAGATTCGCGGGGCGGCGAAACCCGCACCTGCACGGTCATGACGACGAGGTCGAACCGGCTGGTGTTCGATTACGACGAGCGGATGCCGGTTATTTTGGACGAACGGGACGTCGAGACGTGGCTCGATCCGAGCATGAACGGCGAACCGGACAGGCTGCAATCGCTGCTCCGGCCTTACGCTCCCGAGCGCATGTATGCGTACCCGGTCTCCCGGCGGGTAGCGGACCCTCTTGTCGAGTCGGAGGAATGCGTCGAAGAAGCGGCACCCCCCAAGTATGCGCTCCTCCGATGGTAAGACCGAGGGAAGCGTCCGAGCCTGGGACAGCGTGCCGGCCTGAAATAAACGTGAGCCTTATTCCTTGATGGAGTAAGGCTTCTTGACGTTAGGATGAAGGATGGAAAAACAAGTTAAAAAAGGAATTCGGCACGGCTCTCTCGAACTTGGAAAGGAATGCCTTTACCATAAGAGGCTGAAGAGGGGGGATGTGAGATGGCAAAGCGAGTTTATCCTGTCGAGGAATGGATCGAGGAAGCGACGGTCGGCGATTTGCAGCAGGCGATGGAATCCGGGGAGCGAACTGCGGCGGAGCTGGTCCGGGCGTATATGGCGCGGATTGCGGCATACGACAAGCAGGGACCGGCGTTGAATGCCGTGCTGGAGCTTAATCCGGATGCGCTTGCGATCGCCGAAGCGCTGGATGCCGAACGGCGGGCGCAAGGCCCGAGAGGACCCTTGCACGGTATCCCGGTGTTATTGAAGGACAATATCGATACGGCCGATAAAATGCATACGAGCGCAGGCTCCCTTGCGCTGGAGGGACATTACGCGTCAAGCGACGCTTTCCTGGTCAAGCGGCTGCGGGAGGCCGGTGCCGTCATTCTGGGAAAAGCCAATATGACGGAATGGGCAAACTTCATGACGCAAGGGATGCCGGGAGGCTACAGCTCCCGCGGCGGCCAAGTGTTGAACGCGTACGGTTCCAAGCTTGCGGCAGGCGGTTCGAGCACCGGGTCCGGCGTGGCTGTGGCGGCAAACCTGTGTGTGCTGGCCGTAGGGACGGAAACGTCCGGCTCGATTCTGAGCCCGGCGGCGAGCAGCTCGGTCGTCGGCATCAAGCCGACGGTCGGGTTAATCAGCCGCAGCGGAATTATTCCGCTGGCCCACAGTCAAGATACGGCGGGCCCGCTCGCCAGAACGGTGGCCGATGCAGCGCTGCTTCTCGGGGCGATGGCCGGGACGGACTCCGCCGATCCGATCACGGGCGCATCGCTGGGCCGGGTGCCTGCCGATTACAGAGAGTTCCTGGACAAGGGCGGACTGCAAGGGGCAAGGATCGGTATTCCAAGGGCGGTCTATCATGACAAGCTGGGCGAAGAGGAACGCAGGTCGTTCGACGCTCATGTCGCCGCTCTGCGGCTTGCCGGAGCGGAGGTTGTCGATCCGGCGGATATTCCTTCGGCGCAGGAGCTTGCTTCATTTCACTCCAGCGTGTTCCGCTATGAATTCAAAGCGGACGTGAACGCCTACTTAAGCAAGCTTGCGCCGCATCTGCCGGTCCATTCGCTGCGCGATGTTATCGCCTTTAATGCGAGGCATTTTGAGAGGACGTTAAAATACGGCCAAATGACCCTAATGAGCGCCGAAGAGACGTCGGGAACGCTCACCGAAGCGGAATATGTGGAGGACAGGCTGAAGGACATGCGGCTGTCCCGCACCGAAGGCATCGATGCGACGATGGCCAGGCACAGGTTGGATGCTTTGCTGTTCCCCGGGGCGTCCGGGGCCGGGATTGCCGCCGCGGCAGGCTATCCCTCGATTGCCGTTCCCGGCGGCTATACCGCGGCCGGACGGCCGTTCGCAGTCACGTTTACAGGGCAGGCGTACAGCGAGCCCGTGCTGATCCGGCTTGCCTATGCGTTCGAGCAGCTCGGACCGCAGCGGCGAAAGCCGACGTGGACGACGTAAGACAATAAGCGCGATACGATGAGTACGGATTGGAAAAGAGGTAAAAAGGAGCCGGGAATTAAGCGTCCGTAACGGACATTTAATCCCCGGCTTTTTTACGTGCGCGAAAACGGCGCACCTTCATAAGATTGCCGCATAGTTTGTCGTCGCAGTACCGCTTGGACCGGTTGCGGGTGTCGTCGTAATATACCCACAAGCAATCGGGGTTGCTGCAAATGCGCATCCGGGCAGGATCTTTGTCGGCCAAAGTCTGTGCGAACGAGGCGGCGATTTCGGCTCTAATCTGCGTCCAGCTAAGCAACGTCGGCACGTAGTCCAGCCGATAGCGCTCGTCTGTCCGGACGATCTGACGAACGACCGGCCCGTCGGCCATGACCCGGTTTAATTCCCCGAGATCTTCCGGATCGGGCCGCGAGCCTGCAGTGAAGGCTTGAACGATGCGAAGCAGCAGGTCCCGGAGCCTTTTCAATTCAATCATCTCTTGAGACGAAGGCAGGCGAGGGGCGGCAAGCCGGTGCTCGGACAGCCATTGCCCGATCCATTCAGGGCTCTCCAGCCGATCCTCGTTTCTGCCGCTGCCGCGCCAATCCCGCCACATGCTATTGAGAAAATCATCCCATATCATTGCGATCCCAGCTTTTTTGTCCCTTATTGTAGCAGGAAATATTGGCTTGCGCCAGCTTCTATACAATCGGCTTTACTTGTGGTATATTATGGATGTAACTATTAAAATTAAAGTTGGTAGTTACAAATATGGCGAAACGGGAGGAGAAGACGGTATGAACAAGAAGGAGCTGCTCCTGCACGAATGGGATATTTGTTACGATAAGGAAGACTGGTTTCCGCCGCTGCGCGAGGCGTTGAAGGGTCTAACGGCGGCCGAAGCCGACTGGCGGCCGGAAGGAGCCGCAGCCAATACGATCCGCGAAACCGTCCGGCATTTGACGTTCTATAAGGAGCGTCTGTTGAAACGGCTGTCGGGCGAAGATCCGCACTATCCCGACGGGTTGACCAACGACGATACGTTTGCCGCGTACGGGGAAAGGGAATCGACCTGGGAAGAAGAGGCCGCACGTTTGGAACATGTACATAAGGCTGTTCGGGCTGCGCTTGCAGAGTTAAGCGAAGACGACTTGGAACGGCCGCTCCCGAAAACCACGATAGCGCTTTCCATTACGAGCCTGGTCGTACACGACGCGTATCATATTGGGCAAATCGTGCAGATCCGCAAGCTGCAGGGCTCATGGCCTGCGCAGCGTTCTTTCGACTAGCGAAGAAACAATAGATTTCAGCCATCCTCGATATCACGGCAAAAAGACCCGGGCCTTTCCCGCCAGTGCGGAAGGTCCCGGGTCTTTGCGTTGTGCCGCGCGTGCTTCGCTCGATACGAAGGCGATCGCCGTTGGACAAGCAAGGAAAAACAAAAAAATGCAAAGGACAGGAAAAATAAAATTCATATGGGAATATATAGAAATATATCGACCTATTTGAAGGACTGATCATTCATTCATTAAAGGGGGAGGTTCACTTGTCCAAAGCCAAAAAAATACTGCTGTTCTCTTTATCCGGTGTTTTGGCGTTAGGGGCCATCGCAAGTGGAGGCAGTTATTGGTTTGTCCGCCAAGCGCTGGCGAAGACTGACGGCGAACTGATTTTGGGCGTATCCAAGCCGGTGTCCGTCGTGCGGGACGATTATGGGATTCCGCACATTTACGCTTCGAACGAGCGTGACTTAATGTTTGCGCAAGGGTATATCCATGCTCAGGACCGCCTCTGGCAGATGGAGCTGGCGCGTCGTTCCGTCAGCGGAACGCTGGCCGAAGTGTTTGGCGAAGCCACGCTGCCGCAGGACCGGTTTAACCGTACGATCGGGTTCAGACGAATGGCAGACGAACTGCTTCCCAGGCTGGACGAACGGACCAAGGAAGCGCTGCAGGCCTATGCGGACGGCGTCAACGCCTTTCGGGAAACAGGCTCGCTGCCGATCGAGTATACACTGACAGGCGCGACTTTCGAGCCATGGCAGATCGTCGATTCGGTCGCCATCGGTAAGAACATGGCATGGTATCTGGGCGATAACGCCGTCACGGAGCTGTTCGTAAGCTCGTCCTTGAAGAAGCTCGGTTTCGACAAGACGCAATCGCTTATCCCGGAGATCAAGCCGATTGAAGGAGGGGCTGTCTCTCTGAAGGACGGGGACGCGCGAAAGCTTGTCGACCTGATTGACGCATCGCGCCGATACGGCATTCCCGGCGAAGGACTCGGCAGCAACAACTGGGTTGTCGCTGGGAGCAAGAGTGTAACCGGCAAGCCGCTGCTTGCCAACGATATGCATCTGCAGCTGGGTGCGCCCTCGATTTTTTACCAAAATCACCTGACCGTCTCCGGGCAGTACAGCGTAACCGGTGTAGTTTTCCCGGGGCTCCCGGGTGTCGTAGCCGGGCATAACGAGCATATCGCCTGGGGCTTTACCAACTTGAACCCTGACGTGCAGGACCTGTATATAGAGAAGCCGAATCCCAACAATCCGCACCAGTTCGAATATGCGGGCCGTTACGAAGACGCCGTCGTGATTGAAGAAACGTTTCGCGTCAAGGGAAGGGCGGAGCCTGTTCGGGGCGAAACGGTCATCACCCGGCACGGGCCCATCATTACGGACATCGTCAAGGAAATCGGTGTGTCGGAACAGTTCAGCCAGCCCCTAGCTCTCCGATGGACCGCCTATGATCCCGGACCCGGCAACGAGATCACCGCTTGGCTGATGATGAACAAAGCCAAAAACCGCGACGAGTTTGAACAAGCGATGCGTCTTTTTGCTGCGCCCGCCCAGAACATTGTGTATGCGGACGATCAGGGGAACATTGGCTGGCGGGCGAACGGTCGGATTCCGATCCGTGCGAAGGGGGACGGCATGCAGCCGGTGCCAGGCTGGACCGATGAGTACGAGTGGAAGTCGTATATACCATGGGAAGAGCTGCCGCACGCCTGGAACCCTCCCGAAGGCTATATTGCCACCGCCAACAACCGTATCGTCGATGACAAGTACCCGTACTTTATTACCAACAACTGGTCGGAATCGTACCGCGCTGACCGGATTCATCAGATGCTGCGGGAGAAAGCGCGATTGACGCTGCAAGACATGCAGCGTATCCAGGGGGACTGGCAAAACCTGCAGGCGGCCCAGTATCGGGACATTTGGCTGCCCATTTTGAAGCGGGGCTCCTGGAATGCATCCCAGCAGCAGGCGCTGCGTACGCTGGAGGAATGGATGCGGGACCCGATCGACGCCCCCGACCTGGTCGGTCCGTCCATATTCCACACTACGTTGAACAAGACGATGCAGAAGCTGCTTGAGCCCCAACTTGGCCCCGATCTTTATGACGATTTCCAGTCTACCGGATTGAGCGGCAAAGCGGTAACCGAGCTGTTCGCGGGCAAAAACAACAAATGGCTGGCGGGCACAGACGGCACGATCGAGCAGGCGCTGCTTGACGGCTTCAAGGAGGCATTGCGCCTCTTGGAGCAGCAGCTTGGCGGCAAGCAGGAAAAGTGGGTGTGGGGAGCAATTCATACGCTGACGTTCGAGCATCCGCTCGGTGCGGTTAAACCGCTCAATCTGATGTTTAATGACGGTCCGCATCCGTACGGCGGAAGCAATGTTACCGTCGGCGATGCTTCCTTCTCACGTAAAGAGTGGCCCTACGAGGTGGTTGTCGGGGCTCCATGGCGCTTTACAGCCGACCTCTCCAACTTAAAAGCGTCGGAGGAGATTATGATCATGGGAGCCTCCGGCCAGCTCGGCAGCTCGCATTATTCGGATCAAACCTCCATGTGGCTCGCCGGACGCTACAAAACGATGTATTTCGATGAAGCGGATGTGACGGCCCATACGAAAGCGACGCTTGTCCTCCGTCCGCGCTAGGGAACGGAGCCGGTGAACGCGGGAGTTTAGACTCCCGCGTTTTTGATTTTTGGTTACATAATAAATATTATGTATACTTTATTGTGGCAAGCAAGCAGCAAGTCAAATATGGTATAATAGCAGGAAACCCAAACCCTGGAGGGTTGAGGCCATGTTCGTCGTCACGGCGGAAGAAATGAGAAGGATCGACTTGCATACAATTCAAACGGTAGGCATTCCGGCGCTTGTGCTGATGGAGAATGCTGGCCGGGCCGTGGCGGAAGAGGGCATGGAACTGTTCGACGGCCGCATAGGCGCTTTGGCCATCCTTGCAGGGAAAGGCAACAACGGCGGGGACGGGCTTGTAGCCGCCAGACATTTGATCGAAGCGGGTTATGACGTTAAAATCATATATGCCGAATCCCCGGAATCGTTCCGTGGGGAAGCGGCGATTCAGCGGGACATCGCGTTCCGGTTAGGAATACCTTACGAAGTGTACGATTCGTCGCCAATCGATTGGAGAGGATACAGCGGCATCATTGATGCGCTGCTTGGAACCGGCAGCCGCGGAGCCCCGAGAGAGGCGTACGCCGCTCTGATCGAACAAGCAAACCTGTCCGGACTGCCCATCCTCTCCGTTGACTTGCCAAGCGGCTTGGACGCGGATACCGGGCAAGTCTCCGATCCTTGTATCCGGGCGACTCGTACCGTTGCGCTGGCTTTTACGAAGCGGGGCTTGGAGCAGTACCCGGGCGCAGAGCTTGCCGGTGAGGTGAAGGTGCGTTATATTGGAATTCCTCAAAAGGCGGCTGTCGAAGCGGGTGTTCGCACGTTCCGGATCGAAGAGCCGCTCTTATCGCGGCAGCTCCGGCTTGAGGATTACCGGCTGCGGCGGGCCGATTCGCATAAAGGAACCTACGGCCACGTCCTCGTAGCCGCAGGCAGCCGATCGATGAGCGGGGCAGGGCTGCTGTCAGCCAAAGCCGCGCTTCACGGCGGAAGCGGCTTGGTTACGTGGGCTCTGCCGGATCGACTAGCCGAGCCGATGTTCGGCCAGGTGCCGGAGGCCATGCTTGCGGGGCTGGCGGATGAGCAGAGAGGAGACTGGAGCGCCGTCCATGCGGACGCGCTGGCGCAGCTCGCCGTCGGAAAAGACGCGCTGCTCTTCGGTCCGGGCGTCGGACGATGGGCACAAGATACAGCCTTCCTGCGTAAGTTATGGGAGGGAACCGACTGCCCCCTCGTGCTTGATGCGGATGCGCTGAATATGCTGGCCGCTGCGGAGAATGCCGCCAATTGGCCGAAGCGCGGAGCACCGGTCGTGCTGACGCCGCATCCGGGGGAAATGGCGCGTTTGACCGGCTCCACCGTACCGGCTGTCCAGCGGGATCGCATAGAGACGGCCCGCCGTTATGCGGCGCGCACCGGCGTGACGCTTGTCCTGAAGGGGGCGCGGACGGTGATTGCCGATCCCGAAGGGAACGTCTATATCAACCCGACCGGCAATGCGGGCATGGCTACCGGAGGAGCCGGGGACGTCTTGGCGGGAATCATCGCGAGCTTGTTCGCCCAAGGCTGGCATGGTCCCGAGGCGGCAGCGCTAGGGACATATCTTCATGGCGCCGCCGGAGACCGGGCGGCCGCCAGCCGCGAGCTTCCTGCATCGCTGACGGCCGGGGATATCATCGACCATTTGTGACAATTATCGACACATACAATTAATCCAGTTGATTATACTTGTCGTTAATATTTAATGACGTTTATTATAAACTCCGACACGTTTATATTCATTTTTCGTCATAAAACGCCTCACAAAAATCATTCGGCTGTCGAATACTATAATTATGACGTTTGAAGGAGGTTTCCATGGAGAAATCCATCAATCAACGTTACGTGCTTACCGAGCCGATTCTTCCGATGTTAAGCGGAATGCTATACAGTGGGAAAGATTTGCCTTTGCGAAGAGACGTCGTTTTTTTCGTCGTGGAAAGCACGGACGAAGCCGCCAAAGAGGCGTATATCCGCAAGCTGCGCGAGGTTGCGCCGCTTAGCGACAATCGTTTTTTACATATCCTCGATGTAGGGATGGAGCCGAATTATATTTTTGCCGTGCTGAAGACATTCGACGGCAAGCCGTTCATTCAGGAGCTGAAGGGGCATCGTTTTACCCCAGAGGAAGCGGTCTCCAAAGTGCTCGAGCTTGGAAAAGGCCTAATGGATGCGCTTGAGGAAGGGATATCCGGCTGTTCCGTACATGCTGCGAACCTGTGGCTCAGTGATGACGGCCAGCTCAAGATCATTAATTACTGGGAAAAAGGGACACACGCGCAGCGAGGCGCCCAAGGTCTCGGCTGCCTGCTGTATCAGATCCTGACCCGGTCCGAATCGATCCCCGTTTCGTTCGATACGATGGAGCATCGGCTTCGCGAGGCGCTTGCGGCGATTCCTCACGCAGAACAGGAGCTGCTGATTGCCACACTGCGGCGGGTGTGGAACGATCAGGAAACGCTGGCTTCGTTTATGCTCGTGCTGCAGAGCTTGCGGCAGGACACGGCCGTCAAGCAGGAGGTGTCCATGCCCGTATGGGATAGGCAAGTCCGGGAAAAGACACAACCGGAGCGAGCGTACGAAGAGGAAGAACCGGTCGAAGAGGAAGAAGAGGCTCCACCCCGGAGAAGCTTGGGGAGGGCAGGCCGTAAGTTACTGGTCGGAACGGCAATTGCCTGCTTGGGAGGGGCCGCAGCTTTCGTATGGCTGGGGAAGGATCAAGAGGAGCCTTCGGGCAAAGGAGCCTCGCCGGCCCAAACCGAGCATCACGCTCCCTTGCAGCTGCCGCATCAGACGTACGACAAACCAGCCGGACCTGAAATAGTAGAGACGAATGATTCGAATCCAAATCAAGCGGAAGACGAAATCGTAATCGTTCCTAATTTGATCGGGCTGCAGAACGATACGGCTGGCAAGCAGGCCATGGCAGCCGGTTTGCGATTCGAATTCGCCATGGAGGTAAACGAACGCGAGGAAGGCACGGTGTTCAAGCAGGAGCCGGCTGCCCAAACGCAAGTCCCTAAGGGCACCCGGGTCAAATATTGGGTAAGCAAAGGAACGCAGCAATAAACAAGCCGGCCCCGAGCGAGACGGGGACCGGCTTACAGGCGTTATTCCGATGGCTTGTCGATCGCTTCGGCCATCGTTTTATCGGTCAGGTGGGCGTAGATCTGCGTCGTTTCCGGCGACGCGTGCCCTAATTGCTCCTGCGTCTTGTACAAATCGTTGCGCAAATAATAGTCGGTCGCGAACGAATGGCGCAGCTTATGAACAGATAAGTAAGGCTTGCCGAACCGTTTGGCGTATTTGATCACCATCTCTTGAATGGCGCGCTTAGTCATGCGCTCGCCTTCTTTTTTGCCGTTGGCAACGGCAAGGAAGAGGGCTTTTTCCCGTTTGGGCGCTTTGTATCTCAGCTGGCGCTGCTCCAAATACGCAGACAAGCAGTCGACGGCTTCCTGCCGGAAATAAACCGGCGTCTTGAACGTATCGTCGTTTTTACCTTTACGGTATACATACGTCAGCTTTTTCTTCAAGTCGATGTCTTCGACATTGAGATTAAAAACCTCGGATACGCGGAGGCCGGAATTCAGGATCAGGCTGATGATGCAGACGTCGCGGACCTTGTTGAGCTCGTAGGAGTAGAGCGCCTGCTTGTTTTTGGCGACATCAATCGGATAGCCGGTTTGGACGTACTCGATAAATTCCGCGATTTCCGACTCCTGCAGCAGCTTTCCCTCCAGCTTGGCCGCGGTATCCTTCGGCTTGTGCGTGCGCTTGATCTCGACTTTGGCCATCACGTTGCGCTTCAGCAGCGGATAGAAGTTCTCGTCCTCGGCAATTTGGCTCAAGTAATGGAACAGCGACCGCAGCGAGGACAGCTTGCGGGCGATCGTCGTCTTGCCGTTCGAATTTTCTTTGCGCGTGGCGAGGAACATTTTGAAATTGTCGATGCTGTCCATATGAAGCCGTTCCAGGTCGACGAGCGGCACGTCCTTTACCGTTGGCGCGGACGACAAGCCTTCCGCAAGCAGCCATGAAAAGAAGGTATCGTAGTCCCGCACATATTCGAGCAGTGAGGAAGGGGAGAGGTCCGGCAGCTTGTAATTGATGAATTTCTCCACATACCATGGCATGGAGGGCACTTTTTTCTCCAGCTCGCTGCGGTCTTTGATTTTGATAATATTCATGCGAACCGCCTCCATACGAATAAATAGTTTACATAATAAATATTATGTAATGAACTTGTTGAGGGGCCAAAACCACTCGGTATTTTGTTTACATAATTATAATTATGTAAACTTATTCGACGATATCATGAAACGCTCCGGTTCTTAAATTTATTATGGGAGAGCGGGAACAGGTCTGTCAATTATAAACGGGAGCCGCTGCGTATAAACGGCAATCTCCGCAAACCTGAGCGAAACATCCCTCATATCTCTGGCGTCCCGAGGAGCGGTTACGGATTTGGGCCTAAAACCGCCAATCACCAATGCCAAAAAACGCCGTCTGCTCATTCAAACAGCGGCGGTTCTCTGACTTGCAGGCAAATTAGGCGGGCAGGGGAGTCGGAGTCGGCTTGGCGTAGCCTTTTTGATATTGCTTGTCGATCTGCTCGCGGATCTCTTTGGCCGATTGGCCCTGCTGCTGCCACTGCGCGGATTTGACGGCAATTTCCAGACATACGCCACAGCGGGTGGCGTGATCGTCCCATACGACCGAGCCGTCGGACGCGGTTTCTTTAATGAAGCAGTTCATGTTGCTTTGATGCCCCGCGCTCTCGCCGCAGCCGCAATAACAGGGGATATTGCGCAGCAGATCCTTCGTCTGGGCCGCGACCAAATACGCTTTCTTCATCTGCTCCGGCTGCTTGTCCAAGAAGGAGGGCAGCGTGCTCAGCGAAGCCGTCTTCTCTTGCAGATCGCCGCTCGGCGTTTGATGCCGGGCATGAGATTCTTCCGCCGGCTTAGAGCCGCCGCAAGCGCTCAGCATCAGCAGAAGGGCGGTCGAAGCCAAAATTACCGTTGCACGTCGAAACAATGGATTCACCTCGTCGCATTCGCTTTATTCGATCAGATTATACCATACCCTCGTATACCATGACAAAAGCAGCTTGCCTCCGGTTCGTACGATTTCGTCGCAATCATCGACACCGTCAGAATCGGTTGTCGAAGATCAAGGTCTTGCGGCCTAGGCGCCCTCCGCCTGCATGTTGCTATGCGCAAACAATTTCCTCTCAACCTGGAAAATAAAATGGATTGTATCCCATAATAGTGGAAATTTATCCCTCCCCACCTCCGTGCCGATATGCCATAATGAAAAGGAATGAGCCTAAAGTACCTCATATGCCAAGAGGAGGGAATTGATGTGTTCGATACGATCGTCCAAATTTTGTGTCAAATTAAGGAGGACCCGTCGCTGCGGGAAAGGCTTGCGCTTGAAACGGATTTGAACAACGAGGTCGGACTGGACTCGCTGCAAATGCTCAACTTTATGGTCAAGGTAGAGGAAGAGCTGAAGATCGAGATCGATTACGATGAGTTCGATTACCTTCATCTTCGCTCCATCGGCACGTTTATTGATTTCTTAAACCGGTGTGCTCCGGTCGAGGGCGCTTACGAGCATGCTGTCGAGTAAAGCCGCCGTCGCTTTGCGCAAAACGGTCATGGGCACGTTTGACCCGGAAACGCGCTGGAGAGATCCTCTGTTGTCGATACTGCCCCGGATTCCCGATCCGGAAAGGGACCGGATCGTTCTTTGCATGGATGAACTGCTTTTCCCGCTATGCGGGCCTGACGATATATTGGTTACCCGTTGCCGGATCGATGACGCGCTGCTGGACTATTTCGATAAGCTGAACGTCTCGTTTCGCCACCGCAGCGTTGTAGACTTGACTTCGCCGGAGGCCGAAGAAGCGCTGCGCACGGAGCATTTCGCGTCGTGCATCTTTAAGCTGGCTCCCCGGGACGGAATCCCCGGCGCCGATGCGGACAAGCCGTATATGCTTGAGCCGTACGCGGTAACCGAGGAGGCGCAAGAGTACGCGGGAAAGGTGGCTTTCGCCAACCCGCTTCCGGATTTGGCTGTGGTGAAGCGGGTGAATTCCAAGCTGTACCACCATCGGCTGCTGGAGGACACGGGACTGCACACGTACGGTACGCCGGCCATGAGTGTGGAGGATGTGGAGCAATACGGCACCGGGCTGCTGTGTAAAGGCGCTTTTCTGATCAAGGACCCGTTCGGCGTTTCCGGCAAAGGCAACTTGCTGATCGAAAGCCCGTCGCTGCTGAAGCGGATCGTTTCGTATCTGCGGAAGCAGGAAGAAGCCGGCTCCCAGACGCTCTTTTTGCTCGAACCGCTGTTGCCCAAGGCGGCCGATTTCTCCAGCCAATGGCTGCTTGAGCCGGATGGCTCCCGTCGGCTGATTTCCGTCCAACGGATGATGAATCGCCAGCAAAATTACGGGGGTTCCGTCACCGCGGAAGCCGCCTTTGTGAATTTACTGGAGGAAAAAGGGTACTTCCGCATGCTCGAAGCAGCTTTGCACGAGCTGTATCTGGACGGCTATTTCGGATACGTTTGCTTCGACTCGATGATGCTGGAGGACGGAGAGCTTGTCCCTATTGTCGAAATTAACGCCCGGATGTCGATGGGTCTCATCAATGCCCATCTGGACCGGCTGCTTGCAGGCTGGAACCTCCAGGGCTGGCTTACCTATCTTTCCGTCGCGCTGCCGGATGAATTCCGCTTCGAACGGCTGCTCCAAACGCTGGAGGATGAGCAGCTGTTGTTTACCCCGCTGCGGCAAAGCGGCATCATGCCGCTTTCCTCCGGTACGTTAACCGTGAACTGTGGCCCGGGCGGACGGTCAGAGTCGAAGCCGAAAGGCCGGTTGTACGTGTCGGTGATCGGACAGACGGAGGAGGCCCGGGAGGAAACGCTGGAGCGGCTGAAGCAAGTGCTGCATAACCTCTCGTTTACAGTATTCCATTAACGGAAGGGCAGGGAGCTGTCCATGACCAAGGACGCGATCACGCTGTTGGCCTCGGGCAATTCGCTCGGCGCTTATATTCCTGCCATTCATCTGCGGGAATACCTTGCCCGCCAACATATACAGGCGGAAGTACAGGTGCTTGAAACGCTCTATCGCGAGGAGACCCGCAGTAAAATCAACGGGTATAAAAAAGCGTTTCACAATAATTTTTCGGTCGCCTTAACCGGACACCGGATGGCCAAGGACATCAGCCCGAATCTCGACGATTCGGCGGTCCGCCGGCTGCACGCGCATTGGCGGCAAACCGGCTGTGCGACGTTTATCGCTTTTACGGGGTTTTGGCTGCCTGTTCTGGAAGCCTACAAGGAAATTGCGGGGTTTCCCGTCCATATCGAGTGGATTCATATGGATGCTTGCGACACCCCTTCGTATAAGGTTTATAAGTCTTCCTACCAAGCATACCGCAATGTTCAATTTTACGATGCCGAGCTGGGAAGCCCAGGTTATTTGATTGCGCCGCCGGACGCAGAGGACGTGTCCTTCGAGGAACGGAACGACCGGTTTCTTATTCATGGCGGCGGCTGGGGGATCGGCACCTACCGGGACAAAATCGAGCGGCTGCGGCTTGGTGGCTGCAGGCTGGACATCATTGCGTATGACGAGAGCGAAGTGCAGGAGGACGATGGGCAAACCCGCTATTTTATGGTCGATCCCGAGTGGAGTCCGTGGATCAAGGACGCCCGCGGAGCGCATACCTATCCTCCGATGCTGGAGCTCGTGAGGCGGCAGGGAACAGTCGAACGGCGCAGACTGCCGGACTATGCTGCTTATTTGGAGCTCGTTCGCTTAAGCCGGGCGATTATCAGCAAGCCGGGAGGCGCTACCTTGAACGATTCGCTGGTGTACGCTACGCCGCTGCTGCTGCTTGAGCCGTTCGGATATCACGAGGAAAGCAATGCCGCCTTTTGGAAACGGTGCGGATTCGGCATTAGCTATAACGATTGGGAGGAGGACGGATTTCCGGCCGCGTCTTTGCAGGCCTGCCACGAACGGCTGCGAAAGCAGCGTATTACAGCCTGCCACTACGGGAGGGAATTGGATACGATCCCTAAGGAACGTTACGTCTAAATCACCAGCCTGCCAAAAGATCAGGAGGACGCCATGGAACGGATCAGGGTGAGCGGACTGCATAAATCCTACGATTATTACACGAAGGAAGCGGGTCTCCGGCATTCCTTGAAAAATTTGTTTTCCCGCAAAACGCTGACGAAGGAAGCGGTCAAGTCGATTTCGTTCGAGATCGCCTCCGGGGAATGCGTCGGCTTCATCGGACCGAACGGAGCCGGGAAGACGACGACGCTGAAGATGCTTTCCGGGATTCTGCATCCGACCGGCGGGGAAGCGTCGGTGTTCGGCCATACGCCATGGGAGCGCAAGAACGAATTCAAGCGCATCTTTTCGCTGGTTATGGGACAAAAAAATCAGCTGTGGGTCGATCTGCCCGCCATCGAATCGATCTACCTGAACAAATGCATTTACCAGATTCCGGATGACGCCTACGAGCGGATGCTTGCCGAGCTGTCGGAGATGCTGGATGTAAAGCACTTGCTGCAGGTTCAGGTCCGGCGGCTGTCGCTCGGCGAACGGATGAAGATGGAGCTGATCGCCGCGCTCATCCACAGCCCCAAGCTGTTGTTTCTGGACGAGCCGACAATCGGTCTCGATCTGATCTCACAGAAGAAGATTCGGGAGTTTCTTACTTATTACAACGAACAATTCAAGGCAACCTTGATCTTGACCAGCCATTATATGAAGGATATCGAGGACGTCTGCAAGCGTACGATTGTCATTAACGAAGGACGGATTTTGTATGACGGCGATTTTAAGAAAATCAACGAGCTGTTCAACGAAGTCAAGGTGCTGAACGTTCAGTTTTCCGAGCCGGTGCCGGAAGAAAGCCTGAGGCCGCTCGGCTGCGTCACGAAGCGCGACTCGTATCACGCCGTAATCGAGCTGCCGAAGGAGCATTTGAAGCCGGTATCCCGGATGCTGCTCGACCGGTTCCCGGTTGTCGACTTCACGGTGGCGGACCTTCCGCTTGAAGAAAGCATTGCCAAGCTGTATGGCAAAGAAGTAGCCACCGGATGACCCCGCAGGCGAATTCAACCGCTTCTACTTAAGAAAGGCAGGGGGGAGTTTATGTTATGAATCAGTATCAATTGCCGCTGCATCCGCCGCCGATCAAAGGCTTCTTGCGCTGGGCGTATACGTTATCGATTACGCACAATTACGAAGAGACGCTGCCTTGGTACTATACCAATTTCATTCAAATGTCGTGCACCAAGCATTTTCTGGAGAAACGGCGGACGTTTTTTTTCGATTTTTTCCGTGGCAAGCCGAACGAGCTGAATTTCAACAATCCGTTTCTGCTGACCTGTGCCGTCAATTATGAGCTGCTGTCGGGCTATCGGCCGGATGAGCTTGTCGAGTTTATGATCGGGCGGATTAACCAAGGCTATTATGCGATCGTCTTCATCGACGAATCGAAAATAACGGCCAGCTTTGCTTATGAGGGGGACGCCTTTCCCCATCATCTGATGCTCTCCGGATACGACTTGAAGGAACGGACGTTCGATGTGTCGATGTTCGACTTCAATCAGGTGTACCGGACGATCAAAATCCCGTTCGAGGAGTTCATCAGCGCCTGCGATTCGATGAAACGGCTTATCGAAACCGGACTTGAAGCGGATCACCATACGTTTTTTTACCGGTTTAACGGGGAGCATCCCTTTGTGTTCGATCCGGTGGCGGTCGCGGATCAGCTGCGCGATTATTTGAACAGCGAGACTCATTTGAACCGGATCAACTATAACCCGGACGGCGAAGTGTTCGGTCTGCAGACATACGAATATCTCCAACTGTATTTCAAGGCCGCTGCGGAGCGGCATCCCTCGTTGGTGTGGCCCAATGCCGTAAGGCATCTGCATTTGCTCTGGGAGCACAAAAAGGTGATGACGGACCGAATCCGGTATTTTACGCAGCAAGGCATCATCGAGCGGGACGACGAGCTGCAGCAGTCGTTCGAAGAGCTCGCGAACAAGGCGAAGCTGCTGCGCGATCAGCTGGCCATCGCGGAAATGAAGGGCGATGACCGCATTTACGCGAAGATGCCCGCCAAGCTGGAGGCGATTAAGGAAAGAGAGCCGGAACTGCTGGAGCGGCTGTTGAAGCGCGTGGAGGCGGGCCAGCCGGTGCGGACATAACTCGAAAAAGGAAACAGCTGCTTGCGGGCGGCTGTTTTTTCATGCGCTGCGGATTGGACCTTTAGATTACATTTTCATGGTTGAACGGATCGCCGCTTCGACATATACTATATCGTAACGATATGTCGGCACGATATAAAAAGAGGAGGGTCACGATGTACGACTTGTTCGTTTTGGGGGAGTTGATGGTAGGAGACACTCACGGCTACCAGCTTCAAGAAAGACTGAAGCGTGCCGTCGGTCCGGTCCGGCAGATCAGCTCGGGAACGCTGTATCCTCTTCTCTCCCGGCTCGTGGAGCATGGGTGGATCAGCCTCCGGCTTGAGGAACAGGAAGGCGGGAGAGCGCGAAAAATTTACAAGCTGACGGAGGCCGGAAGAGAACGGTTTTTCGAACTGATGGCCAGTCCGCTGGACTACACGTCGGAGACGGAGCTGGTGTTTCATTTTAAGATGTCCAACTTTCCTTTTGTCACAAAAGAGGTCCGGCTCGCGTCTTTAGAACAGTATCTGAATTACCTCCAGCACAACCTGAAATATGTGGATTCTGTCGCCTGCATGATCTCCAGCAAGAAGATGGACGAGCGGAAACGCGTGCAAGTGCTGCGAATGCTCGATCACCGGAAGCATGTCGGGCTGGCGGATGCGGAGTGGGTAACGAAGGAGTTGGAGCGCATGAAGTCAGCCGGGGAATAACCGGCATCATGCAGCTTAGAATTTGACAACATCAAGGAGGAAACAAAAGATGGAGCGTCTATGGACCAAGCCGTTCATTCAGCTGACGGCAGGCATGCTGTTTCTGTTCACGGGCTTTTATTTGCTGCTGCCGACGATGCCGCTGTTCATCAAGCAATTAGGCGGCAGCGAGTCGCAGGTTGGATTTGTCGTCGGCGTATTTACGCTGTCTGCGGTTATTTTTCGCCCGATTGTCGGAGGCTTGCTCGACCGGTATGGCCGCAGGCCGTTTATCATATGGGGGCTGCTGCTCTTCGTCGTGGCGATGTATTTGTACAGCTGGGTAGGCGGGATCGTCGTTCTGCTTGCGCTGCGGATTGTGCACGGCATGAGCTGGGCGCTGTCTACAACGGCTGTCGGGACGGCCATCACGGATGTGATTCCGCCCGCAAGGCGCGGAGAGGGGATGGGCTGGTACGGGATGGCGATGACCGTAGCTATGGCTATCGGGCCGATGCTTGGCATATGGATGCTGCAAAAGCTTTCGTTCCACGGTCTGTTCCTGTACGCTACCGGCTTTGCGGCTGTGGCTCTGCTCCTGGCGCTTGGAACCAAAATACCGTTTCAACCGAAAGCGGGCGCCGGGCGCATTCAATTGGTCGAAAAGTCGGTATTGTCCGTGACGGTGGCGATATTCTTTTTGGCCGTTCCTTATGGAGGCATTACGACCTTCTTGCCGCTTTTTGCCGAATCGATCAAGGTGAATCCGGGTACTTTCTTTCTGGTCTACGCCGTGGCGTTGACGCTGATTCGACCCATCGCCGGTAAGCTCTCCGACCGGTACGGCGAGTCGTTTATCATTATCCCGGCGCTTGGGACGACGATGGCGGCGCTGCTCGTATTGAGCTTTTCCAGCGGGCTGACCGGCGTGATCGTCGCGGCCGTATTGTACGGGATCGGATTCGGTTCCGCACAGCCGGCGCTGCAAGCGGCCACGCTGCGTCTTGCGCCTGCGGACCGCAAAGGGGTGGCCAACGCTTCGTTCTTTACTGCGTTCGACCTGGGCATCGGACTCGGGGCGATTGCACTCGGCTGGGTTTCCCAGCATACGGGATACCAGGCCTTGTTCACGGTTAGCGCCGTGTCGGTGGCGGTTTCGTTGATCCTGTTTGCCGTCTTCGTTAGACAGCTGCTGCGCGCCGCGGTGCCGCAGAATTGAGTCGAAATATGAGAAGCGGGAGGTAAGCTCGATGGATATAAATCTTTATTTACACCGCATTCAGATGGCAGAGCCTGTTCAACAGACTTTGGAAAGCTTGACGCAGCTGCAGAAGCGGCACGTGACCCGAATTCCTTTTGAAAATTTGGATATCCTGCGCGGCATTCCGATCGCGCTTCAGTCCGGCGATCTCTTCGATAAACTCGTCAATCGGCGGAGGGGTGGCGTCTGCTATGAATTAAACGGACTGTTCAGCGAGCTGCTGCGCCGGACCGGGTTCGAGACCCATATGATTGCCGCAACGGTCTATCGGGGAGAAGGTCAATGGGGGACGGAAGGCTCGCATGCCACCAATCTCGTTCGTTTGGAAGGGCGTCCATATTTGGTTGACGTCGGCTTTGGCGGCAACTCCCCCCGTCGGCCGATTCCCATGACCGGGGAGGAGATTCAGGACGCGGACGGCTTCTATCGGATCAGACCGTATCCTGAGCTGCGGAACGGTTATACTTTAGAGAAAAAGGAAGACCGGGACTGGGTCATCCTGTACAGGTTTGATCCGGAACCGAAGCAGCTCGAGGATTTTGCCGAGGTGTGCGATGTGACGCAATACGCCCCGGAATCGCCATTCAACAAGGTTTATTTCTTAATGAAAGTGACGGAGGAAGGCCGGATGACGCTGTTCGATCATTCCTTGACCGTCGTCGACGGCACGAATAAAACCAAAAAGACGATCGAAGCCGGCCGCATCGACGATATCTTGGACCGATTTCTCGCTCCCTAAGTCAGACGCACCATTGCAGCCGCTCCCATGCATGACATATAATAACGACAGACTTGCGAGAACAAGGCAGAGGAGCGTACATACAAATGAACAAACCGATTCCATTACATAAACACGGATTTCCCGCCAGCCGGCTCGTGCTTGGCTGCATGGGGCTCGGCGGAAGCTGGGACCGGGAGCCGTACACGGCGGAGCATGTCAAGCAGGCGCACGAAGCGGTCGAGGCGGCGCTCTCCGCAGGCATCAATATGTTCGATCACGCGAATATATACACCAAAGGCAAGGCCGAGCAAGTGTTCGGTCAAGTATTGAAGGAGCGTCCCGATCTGCGGGAGCGGATCATTGTTCAATCGAAATGCGGCATCCGCTTCGAGGAAGAGGGAGTTCCGGGGCGGTACGATTTCTCGAAGGAGCATATTGAAGCGAGTATCGACGGGATTTTAAGCCGCCTCGGTATCGAGACGCTGGATATTTTGCTGCTGCACCGGCCCGATCCGCTGATGGAACCGGAAGAGGTGGCGGAAGCGTTCCAGCGGCTGCACGAAAAGGGCAAAGTGAAAGCGTTTGGCGTCTCGAACATGAGCGCGGCACAAATCCGCTTCCTGCAGTCCGCGATCCGGCAGCCGCTCATCGCGAATCAGCTGGAAATGAGCCTGCTCAAGCTGGACTGGCTGGATGCAGGCGTACATTTGAACCAGCCGCAGGGCACCGGCGTCTCGTTCCCGGAAGGAACGATGGAGTATTGCCAGATGGAGCATATCCAAATCCAGGCATGGAGCCCGCTCGCACGGGGCTTGTTCACAGGCGGCGACTTGTCGGGACAGCCGGAATCTGTCCGGGCCACCGCGGCCTTGGTCAGTCGTATGGCCGAGCAGAAGGACGTATCGCCCGAAGCGATCGTGCTCGCGTTTCTGCTGCGCCATCCCGCAGGCATCCAGCCGGTGATCGGCACCGTGCGTCCCGACCGTATCCGGGCTTGCGGCGAAGCGGAGCGGGTGACGTTGACGCGGGAGGAGTGGTACACGCTCTACGTCGCCTCCCGGGGCCGCAACATGCCTTAAGCTCCTCATTTTGAGGGAAGCCCCGCTTTTCGATTGCCGGCCACCGCTGGCTCGCTTCGTGTTAAGTTCAATTCAACATGAACATGTTCAGAAAGTGTGAGAATGAACTATGACAACGGAAATGGTGCAATCCATCTATTATAATCAAGCGTCTGATACATTACGACGTAAGATTGCTATAATTTTACATCGAGCTTGGCCGGATGTTTGTCCAATGCCGGGTGCAACGATTCCGGAAGCTCACGAGAAAGAGTTTAATGTACGCTCATTTTATTCCTGCATAGATGGAAAACTGGTCAGCTATGCAGGTGTGGTGCATAAGACGATTAAGCACGATGGACAAACATTCAATATTGCCGGACTTAGCTGCGTGGCTACCGATCCCGAGTATCATGGTCAAGGGTTAGGTTTACGTACAGTTGCTGCCGCCACTCAATGGATTGAAAAACAAAGCGACATCGATTTTGGCATATTCACGTGTGAACCATCTTTAGCTTATTTCTATAATCGTGCCGGTGCTTGGCCTATTGTTCCAGATGTGGTACTCATTGGCAGTGGGGATGAGGGGGCTTTATCTAGCGAATCCTTGGACGTTGTCGTTTTGATGCGTCTGTTTTCAGAGAAAGCTAAAGCGAATGAATTACAATTGCGTCATACCACGATTAATCTTGATTTTCCTGTAGGCGAGTTTTTATAATAGCGAGCAAGAAAGTCATGCTTTGAACACTCCCATTCGTACACAAGAGATGCTGACTCATCTTCCCCTTATCGAAGAGGGAGTCTTCTCAGCCATAACGATAAAGAACCCGGACCCAACCGAAGCAGAGCCGAGCAAGCGTTGAGCCTGCGCAAAAACGGCCCGAGGCGCAAAAATGCCGCCTTCGGGCCGTTTTTATCCAATTAGCGAAAGTGACGGGATATACCGTTATACTGGCGGGCGCCGCGCTTCCAACGCAGGCGAATGAGCGCTTCGATGAAGATTAGATTCGGAATCCAGCACAGCCGAGTCTCGAGACCCATCCGCCCGTTGCATACCAAGCCAAAAAAAGATTGACGAGACCGCTTATCGTAATGGAAAGCACTAAGCATAGCCAAGCAGCAGGTGGCGGCGGCGCTTCATGCCCGCAGGCTTCGGGAACAGCTGGAACGGACCGATCACCAGCGCCAACAGGGCCGTTATGATATGGATATACAGAATATAAATCCACGGCTCCAGGTGAAAATCGGGACTTCTCAGCTTTTTCTTGATGAAATCGGTGGTCAGAGGATTGTTCAAGCCGTACTGATAGACGGCATAAGCTCCAATCGCCAACGCCAAGACGATCACAAGCGCTCTTACGCTGCTCTTGCCCATCAGAAATACCTCCTCATTAGACGATTGACCCGTCTTCGTCCGCTTGCCCCCCCGTTTACATGTGCTCCGCGCTGCCGTCGAGAGAACGCTTCGCCGCTTTGGCATCCGGCGCCACTTTGTTCGTCCCCATAACGACGTCCATAACCGGGTTGGATACGCCGTACCAAGCGTGCTCATCCAAATAATGATGCAGCAAATGCTTCTTTTTCAACCATTTGCCCCACGGCGTGAGAGGTACGATAGGGCGGTGGGAGACAAAATGCTTCCATTGGTAGTACATCTGGCAGACGACCGTCCCGAAGACGACCGACAAAGCCAGATGAAGCTCTCCCGTCAGCGCCCAAAAAAGCAGCAGCAGCAAGGGATACGTGACGACCTCGTACCAGACGGAACCGAACAAAAACTGGTCGTCGTTCGGATGCTGATGGTGCGCCACATGCCCTTCATATGCCTTCGGAAGCAGGCCGGGGAATTCATGCATAATATACCGGTGCACGACGTATTCGATAAGTCCAAAAAGGACGATTCCTCCCGCAATGGCGAGCCATGTCAGCGAAGAACCGTAGGTGATGCCTACCCCCGTTCCGCTTAGCACAATCAGGATCATCAGGAACACGATTAACCGGAATTGCAAAAACTCTAGAACATATTTCATTCGTCATACACCTCATCCGTCGCAAGCGCCTTTCGAATGCGGGCCCGCATAAAAGGCATCTCTTTGTAGTATATATACAAACCTTTAGACGGCCCCGGACGGAGAAGCCCTTCAAATCGGGTACAAATTCATGGAAAAAAGGGGGGGAGACGTATTTTCGATTAAACGGGAGAGGGGATGGAGAAAGGGTAGAGATGGCCGTTCAGGCAAAAGGAGGTTTTCCCGGTCTCCTCGGATACGACGATGATTAACGCATCGGTCCGCTCCGAGAGTCCGATGGCGGCGCGGTGACGAGTGCCGAGCTTTTGATTGGGGAAGGTTCGTTCGGTTAGAGGGAGGATATTGGCGGCCGAGACGATCTGATTGGAGCGTATAAATACGGCCCCGTCGTGCAGCGGGCTGCCCGGAACGAAGATGGACTCCAGCAAGGAACTGGTAATTTCTGCAGACAGAAGGATGCCGGGGGTGATCCACGAATCGATGCTGTCTTCCCGCTGGATGACGATGAGGGCGCCTTGGCGTTTGAGACTCAGGTGGTTCACCGAACGGGAAATCTCTTTATACTTGCTCGTATAGGGTGACAGAAAACAGTTCAAATAATAGGTGGAAGCAAGCGCTCCCGTCTTGGAGAACCGCTTGGAAATTTGCTCGATCTCGTTAAGCAGGCACGTATTGACCTCGTCCAGGCTGGAGACGACTTGTCCGATGCTGGCAAGGATATCGGTCAATTGTTCCTTGAGCTCCTTTTTTAAAGGGGAAACGTCACAGTCCAAATGCTCCATCTGCGAATCCCATCCTTTCCATACTTTAGCTTAACCGATCCAAAAAGCGATTATTCGAGGTTTGTTGATGCGAGGGAGGAGGCGCGCTAAGGAAACGCGAGAAAGGTACACAGCCCCTATCCTAGTTAAAAAGGTGGGGGCTGTTTGACGCTTGCCAACTAACCGGCCATTTCCCTACTTTACAAACCCCTTCAAGTAGTCCAGGAGCAGCGGATAGAAATCCGGCTTGAAGTGAACACCGTTGTCCGCGTAATGGATTTTGTTGGCGGCGAAGAGAGGTGACAAATCAACGTAATTGATTTTGACTTCATCGGCCAACTGTTCAAGTGCTTTGTTGAAGTCCGTAATGTTCGCATATCGCGGCTCTCGCTTCAGGGCTTCCTCAGCGACTGGCGGGATCGACAGGATGTGGAGCGTGGCCTTCGGCAGCTTGTTCCGGATGCTGCCGATCAGCTGGCGATAGCCCTCGACGAATTCCTGCTTGTCCGACAACCGAATGTCATTGCTGCCCAGCAGAATGAATACATGCTCCGGCGCCTGGCCGGCGAGTCTCTCGACGTTCGGGAGGGCGAGAGCGAGCGTCGCGCCGCTTGGGGCGATGACATTCGCCGAATCCAGTTTGTTCAGATAGGACAACGCCCCTAGAATGGAATCCCCCAGGAAAACACTGTGCCTGAACGCTGCTTTGTAGGTTTCGTTCGGATCGGTGACCACCGGACCGCGCGGCTGATGGGCCAGATCCGTCCATTCCTTCAAATAGTCCAGCAGGATTGGGTAGAATGCGTTCGTGAAATGAGAGCCGTCTTCATCGTATTGAATTTTGTGCTGCCGGAAAATGGGGGCAAGGTCGATGTAGTCTACTCCCTTCTCCTTCGCCATCTTCTGCAGGGCTGCGTTGAATGTTTCAATCTGCAGGTTCATGAACGCACCGACTGGCGATGCGGCATCTACCGGCGTAATTGACAGCACGTAAACGCGCGCCGCCGGCAGCAGTTCCCTTATCCGATCAACCAGCCGGGTGTATTTCTGTACGAACGTCTTCTTCGCTTCCTCCGGCTGTTCCCCGAGATCGTTCTGCCCCATTGACAGGAACAGATGCGACGGCTTGCGGCTCGCGATCTCTTCGAGGTTGTCCAGTGTAGTTTGGACCGTTGCGCCCAATCCCCCCATTACGTTCGCTTCAGGAAGCAGGTCATCGTTCGTCAGTCCTCCGATAATGGAGTCGCCTACGAACAAGCTGCTGCCGAACAATTCCTGAACGCTGCCCGTGGGCTCCTGCGTCGCAGCGAGCTGAGTCTGACCCTTGTCGTCAGCCGCGCCGCAGGCGGCGAGGGTCGATAGTATCACCGCTGACAGAAAAATGCTTACCCATCGTTGTACTCTTTTCATACGCAATAACTCCTTCTTGCAAGATACCCATTATCATAGAATAGAGAAATCAATATCAGGTGCAGACGAGATCAACCACTACTTTATTTTCTCTGAACAAAAAGCAGCCCCGAAGTCATCCGGAAATGACTTGCGGGACTGCCGATCATATTACTTCAGGTTTGCATCCGCATAAACGGCCATCGCATCGCGCATAAATTTCGCCAATCCGTCTCCGAAGCGGTCGATATTTTTGGTAAAACGCTCATCATCCACATACATTTGCCCCAAGCATTTGAAGGCTTCGAGCGTGTAAGAGCCCATTTGGTTCAATAGATCGTACCATTCTTTAATGGCCGCCTGCGCCTCTGCGGAATCCGGCGAGCCGCTGCGAAGTTCGGCAAGCTTGGCGTAGATTCCATTCATCGTTTTGGTCATGGCTTCCTGTTCGTCCTTCGACATGGAGCCGGCTTTGGCGTTGGCCTTGTCGACCGCTTCATCGCCCCAGCGTTCGCGGGCTTCTTGCTCATAAGGATTTCGGCTAAAGTCAAAGCCTTCGAATTTTTCTTTCGTCGTCATCTGAATTTCTCCTCTCGCGTTTCGCATCGTTTTATCGATTGTCGTTATCATTTTATCGATCCGGCTGCGCTTGTCGAGCAGCATGCTCCGGTGCAGCTCCAGCGCTTCCATACGGTCAAAGGAAGGGCTGTGAATCATTTCTTTGATTTTCGTTAAAGGGAAGTCAAGTTCTCTGAAAAATAAGATCTGCTGCAGCATTTCGAGATTTTCGTCAGAGTACAAACGATACCCGGCTTCCGTCGTCCCATCCGGGGTCAACAGCCCGATCGCATCATAATGATGAAGTGTGCGCACACTGATGCCGACTAAATCCGCAACCTCTTTTACCTTCACCGAAATCTTGCGACCTCCTTTCAAGAATTACTATAGAGTATAACGTAACGTTAGAGTCAACCACAAAATACAACCCTAAAAAACAAAAAAACACTTCCTTTTGAGAGAAGTGTCTTTGCAACGATCCGCTACCTATACCTAATTACCGGTACATGTTCCGGGACATTCGTTCCATCCGTTGATCCTGCTTGCGCTCGTGGACGACCAGACAGGCATGAATGGCGCCCGGCAGCCAGAAGAACAGCGTCAGAATGAAGTTGAGAAGGGCCTGTATCGGTTTTCCGCAAAATAGAACGGCGACAGGAGGAAGCAGTATAGCCAGAAGATACATTCGAAAAACCTCCTTTTAGGTTCGTTATTCTTTTATACGAGATTAGGTATGAAAAGTTTCCGGAAAGGGACAGTGCAATTTTTGCACGGAACGGACGACAATAGTTGTTCTGTTTTTGGCGCGAAGGTCAATTGTATAATAAGGGCGTCAGATAACATACTAGATTGGAAAGATAGACTGACGGAGGGGGGGATGGGTGATTCTGGACCAGAGGCGCGCCGGCATGCTCGCCATGCTGCAGGAAACCGGAGATTACGTGTCCGTCCGTGAAATCATGAAGAAGTTCGATATCTCCAAGCGGACGGTCTACTACGATCTGCAAGCCGTCAACGAGTGGCTCTCGGACCACGGACTCGCTCCTGTCGAATATGTTCGCGGCCGGGGGTATCTGCTGCCGGAGGAAAGCCGCTCCCGCATCCCTTCCATGGCGCAAGAAGTTGAAAAGGACGACTATTACTTGTCCCCGCGGGAGCGAAAAGCCTGGGTGGCGATTCAGTTGCTCACCCGCAGGGAACCGCTGTTTATGCAAGAGATCACGGACTTATTGTTGGTTAGCCGCGGTACCGGATTGAACGAGCTGAAGCAGGTGAAGAAAGAGCTTGCCGCTTTTCAGCTTGAGGTGATGTTCGATAAAAAGAACGGTTACAGCGTCGAAGGGAAAGAGACTGACCAGCGCAAGGCGTTGTCGTACTTTATGTCGCAAGTGCTTCATCACGTCAGCTGGAAAAGCTTCGTCTCGCAGTTTCAAGGGCTGGTCAATGCCAATGTAGTTCACCGCAAGCTTCCGTTCTTTCAAGAGGAACAGCTCGCGGAAGTGTACGAGCTCGTCACCCGCTGCGAGAAGACGCTCGGGTTGGAATTCACCGACGATATGGTGTTTAGTCTCACCACCAGATTGCTCGTTTACGCGAACCGGCTCCAACAGGGACATCGCATTACACTCGACGCCGACGAAAAAGAAGCCCTAAAGCAAACGCCGGAATACGCGGGAGCTGTCCAACTGGCGGGCGAGCTAGGACGCCTGTTCGACCTCGAATTTCCGGAGGATGAGATCTGTTACTTGATGCTCCAGCTGTTGGGGGCGCGGGTGAACCGGGCGAGCGGCGGGGAGGTGTTGGCCGATCCCGACAAGGATGCCGACGCCGACGAAACCGTCCCGCTGTTAAGGCGATTGATCCGGCAGATGATCGACTTGTTCGAGCGGCATGCGTGCATTTTTTTTCAACACCGTGACGAGCTGGAGCAGCGGCTGCTGATCCATTTGAAACCGGCTTATTACCGGATCAAATTCGGACTGGAGATCGACAATCCGCTCGCGGAAGCGATGAAAGCGAAATACGGAGAAATATTCGAAATTTCCAGAAAATGCGTAAAACCGCTGGAAGAGCATTTGGGCAAGCCGGTCGACGACAATGAGGTCGCCTACCTGGCGATGCATTTCGGAGGCTGGATGCGCCGGGAAAACGCCATGCCCGTCCGGCGGAAAAAGGCGGCGATCGTATGCGTCAACGGCATTTCCGCCGCGCGCATGTTAAGAATCCAGCTGGAGCAGCTATTCCCGGCCCTGGATATCGAAGCGGTCTTGTCGCTCCGGGATTATGAATCTTTTCCGGCGGAATCGGTGGATCTGCTGTTCTCGACCGTACCGCTGCAGGACAGCCCGGCGCCGGTGTTTACGGTGCATCCGATTTTATCGGATGCCGACAAAGCGCACCTGCTTCATCAGGTGAACCGGGTATCGGGGCAGATGGATGCGCCGCAGGGCCGCTCCGCGCAGGCGATTCTGGAGATGGTCCGGAAGTACGCGCGGATCTCGGACGAAGAAGGTCTGCTGCGGGAGCTCCAGCGCTACTTGTCCGCCGGACGCGCTCCGGCGGCGGAAGAAGAGAAGCCCTCGCTTGGCAGCTTGCTGCCGCCGGAGCACTTGGTGCTGCGGGGCGGGGCATCTGATTGGAAGGACGCGATCGGGCTGGCGGCAGGGCCGCTGCTGCGCAGAGGCTTCATCGAACCGCGGTATGTGAATGCAATGATCGCCAAAGTCGACAGCTACGGACCGTATATCGTCGTCAGCCCGGGGGTGGCTATCGCTCACGCGAAGCCGGAGGAGGGCGTCCGGCGGCTGGGCATGAGCCTGCTGAAGCTGGAGCATGCCGTCCCGTTCGGTCCGGAGGCCCGCCACCAGATCCGGCTCGTGCTGGTGCTCGCCAGCGCGGACGGCGAATCGCATTTGCGGGCGCTGTCCCAGCTGACGATGCTGCTACGGGAGGAAGAAACAAAGGATATCCTTCTCAAGGCACAGACCGCCGAACAGCTTGCCGGACTGATCCGGCAGCATACGTCATAGCAAGGAATCGTAGCAGGGAGGAGAGGAACGGATGAAATTTTTGGAAAAGGAACTGATCGGTCTCGATGTGGAGGTGCAATCGGCGGAGGAAGCGATTCGAGCCGCCGGCTCGCTGCTCGTCAGCGGGGGAGCGGCGGACGCCTCCTACGTCGAGGCGATGGTGCAGGCGTACCGCGACAAGGGGCCATACTTTGTGCTCGCGCCGCACATCGCCCTGCCGCACGCGAAAGCCGAGGACGGTGTCCATGAGGCGTCCGTCGCTTTCGTCCGGTTGAAACAACCGGTGGTGTTCGGCCACCAAACGAACGATCCGGTCGATCTGGTCTTCGCGCTCGGTTCGGCCTCGAACGCCGACCATATCGCCTTGCTAAGAAGGCTGACGCTGATTTTGAACGACCCGAACCATGTACAGTGCTTCAGAGAAGCCAGAAGCTCGGAAGACATCGAAAATATCATCTTGAGGAGGAATGAAGCATGAAAATTTTATGCGTATGCGGTTTAGGTCAAGGAACGAGTTTGATTTTGCGGATGAACGTGGAAAGCGTGCTGAGGGAATTGGGTGTGAGCGCCGATGTGGAGCATACGGACGTTTCTTCGGCATCGGGCATGTCCGCCGATCATATCATCACGAGCAACGAGCTGGCGCAGAGCCTGCAGGGGCACTCCGCCAATATCGTGATCGTGAACAACTATTTCGATCTGAACGAAATTAAAGAGAAATTGAAAGACACCATCTAATCCTTAAAGGGGGATTTTACATGGAAGTCATTTTTTGGATTGCGACCAACGTCTTCGGCACGCCGGCCATTTTGCTCGGATTCATCGTACTGGTCGGTCTCCTGCTTCAGAAAAAAACGACAAGCCAGGTGATCAGCGGGACGTTCAAGGCCGTCATCGGCTTCCTTATCATCGGGGCGGGGGCGGGCGTTATCGTCAATGCGCTTAATGTGTTCGAGCCGATGTGGAAGGAAGTGTTCGGGCTGCAAGCCGAATCGCTCGGCCAATTCATGGGGCAGCAGACGTTCAACTCCAAATTCGGAAGCGCAGTCACGCTGGCGATGTTCATCGGCTTTTTGATCAACGTCCTGCTCGCGAGGTTCACCAAGTTCAAGTTCATTTACTTGACCGGTCACATGATGTTCTGGACATCGACCGTATTCGCAGGCGTCGTGGTCCATTCGGCAGGCAACGTTTCTTTCGGCAAGCTGGTCTTGTTCCTATCGATTATTCTCGGTCTGTATTGGACGCTGCAGCCTGCGCTCACCCAGCCGTTCGTCCGCAAAATTACGGGCAATGACAACATCGCCCTCGGGCATACGTCGGCGTCGGTTGCGCTGCTTGGCGCGCTGCTCGGCAAGTGGTTCGGGAACAAAGAGAACGACGCGGAAAAAATCAAAGTGCCGAAGGGCTTCGAGTTTCTTCGAGACTCCAACGTCATTACGGCGCTCAGCATGGGGCTGCTGTTCCTGATCGGCGCGATCGTCGTCGTCATGAAAGACACGCCGGGTGCAAAAGAGCTGGTCGCCAAAGCGGGCGAGCAGAACTTCATCATCTACGCGATGCTTCAATCGCTCACGTTTGCCGGCGGGATTGCAATCGTTCTCATGGGCGTGCGCATGTTCATCGGCGAGCTGGTGCCGGCGTTTAACGGGATCGCCACCAAGATCGTTCCCGGCGCGAAGCCTGCGCTCGATTGCCCGGTTACGTTCCCTTATGCGCCAAACGCCGTCATTCTCGGGTTTATGGGAGCCTTTGTCGGGGCTCTGATTTGGCTCGTCGTTCTCGGCAACACGGTCGCTTACATCTTCGTGCCGACGATGATCGTGCTGTTCTTCCACGGCGCTACGGCAGGCGTCTTCGGCAACGCGACCGGGGGAGCGCGCGGCGCGGTGCTCGCCGGGTTTGTCACCGCAACCGTCGTCGCTTGGGGCCAGTACGCGATGGTCAAATTTTTCATCGCTTCGACGATTCCGGATACGGCCATGTGGGCGGCAGACTCCGACATGTTCATTATCGGGCCGATCATCAGCCTGCTTGCGAAGCTGCTATTTTAACCAAAATCGCCATTCGGCCCCGGCCGGTTCGCCGGCCGCGGCGCGATAAGGAGGTCACAGAGAGATGAGTTTCGTTCGGACTTTGCGTGGAGATATCCCTAAGGAGCAGCTTGGCTTTACGTATTCCCATGAGCATATCGTTTGCCGTCCGGCCTTCTGGGCGGAGCGGGGAGAAGACGACCTGCTGCTGGATGATAAGGAAAAATCGAAGCTGGACGTGCTGGACTTCAAACGCCACGGCGGCCAAACGATCATCGACGCCACAGCGGTCGATTACGGACGCGACGTCGATGCGGTGTACGCCATCATGGAGGAAACCGGCGTTCAGATCGTCGGCACGGCCGGCTTCAACAAAAGCTTTCTGTGGAATGCCAAAGTGAAGGAAGAGCTGAAGCCGATCATCGGCAATTACAATACGTACTACGAGTGGATCGATGCGAAAAGCATCAACGAGCTGGCGGATTTCGTCATCCGCGAGGTAGAGGAAGGGCTCGAAGGAACGCCGTTCAAAGGCGGTCAAGTGAAATTCGGCACAGGCTACAACCGGATTACGCCGCTGGAGGAGAAGACGCTGCGGGCCGTCGCCCGGGCGCACCACGAGACAAAAGCGCCGGTCCACTCCCATACGGAGGTCGGAACGATGGGATTGGAGCAGATCGAGCTGCTGCGGAGCGAGAACGTGAATCTGGCATACGTCAGCTTCGGCCATATGGACCGGAATCCCGATCCGTACTACCACGAGCAAATGGCGAAAACCGGCGCTTATCTGTGCTTCGACGGCATCGCCAAAATCAAACACGCGCCGGAGAGCACGCGGATTCATCTCCTGCTGGAGCTGGTGCGCAAAGGGTACGAGGACCAAATTTTGATCAGCGGCGACACGGCGAGAAAAACCTACTACAAGCACTACGATTACGGGCTCGGCCTGGAATATATCATCGCCAAGTGGGTGCCGCGCTTTATCGACGAGGCGAACAAGGCCGGGTTCGACGGGGATAAGCTGGTGGAAAAGTTTTTCGTGACGAATCCGGCGAACTGCTTCGCCTTTAAACGGTGAGGAGGTCCGGCCATGCAACTGCAATACGAAAATTCGTTTGACGTCAAGGAGAAAATCGTCCGGGCGCAGGCTGCGATTTTGCCAATCGGCGCAGTAGAAGCACACGGGCCCCATCTTCCGCTCGGGACGGACAATCTGCTGGCGGAGCGGCTGGCCGCCAAGCTGGCGGAGCGGACCGGCAGCTTCGTTCTGCCGACGCTGCCTTACGGCCAGGTATGGAGCCTGCGGAATTTTCCGGGCAGCATCAACGTGTCCAACGAGGCGCTGATCGCCTTGCTGAGCGATATCGGCGAAAGCTTGTTCCGGCAAGGCTTTCGCATCTTCATCATGCTGAACGGTCACCTCGGCAACGCCACGGCCTTGAAGGAAGCGGCCCGCAAGCTGGCGGAACGGGTACCCGAGCTGAAGGTTTATTATTTCTTTTATCCCGGTGTGAAAGAAATTACGGCTCAGGTCCGCGAGTCTTCCAGCAGCCATGCTTCGTACTTTCACGCTTGCGAGATTGAAACCTCGTATATGCTGTATCTGGCCGGCGAGCATGTCGACATGAGCCGGGCGATTTGCGATATCCCCGACATCGGGGTGGAGGCGGACTGTACGCCTACCCCTTGGGAGACGTTCACCTCGTCCGCCGTTCTCGGCGACGCGACGCTGGCCACCTCGGAGAAAGGGCGGGAGATCCTGGAGACGAGTCTCGACGTCATGACGCGTATCGTGAACGATGCCAAGCAGCGGCATCAACCCACATTATGAAGAAAAGCAGGTGAAGGCAGCTATGATCCAAACCTATTTCAATCATATACGGCACATGCTGAACCAGGTGGAAATGACCGAAACGGCTGCGATGTGGCAGGCTGCGGAACGGACGGCCGACTGCATCATTGGCGGAGGTGTCGTTCATTTGTTCGGATGCGGCCACTCGCATATTTTGACGGAGGAAGTGTTTTACCGCGCAGGCGGCTTGGTTCCGATCCGGCCGATCTTCGTGGAGCCGCTCATGCTGCACGAAGGGGCGGTCCGCTCCTCGGAGCTGGAAAGGCAGAACGGACTGGCCCGCACGTTTATGGAGGAGCAGGACATCCGTCCCGGCGAAGTTGCGTTCGTGCTGTCCACCTCCGGGCGCAATCCGGTTCCGGTCGACGTCGTGCTGGCGGCGAAGGAAAAAGGGGCCTTTACGATCGGCATTACTTCGCTTGAGTATTCGCAAAGCCAGCCTTCGCGGCATACGAGCGGCAAGCATCTGTACGATGCCGCGGACTTGGTCCTTAACAATTATGCGGTCAAAGGCGATGCGGTGTTGAACCATCCGGACGTTCCGATCCCGTTCACCCCGACGTCTACGGTAATCGGAGCGGCGCTGCTCAATGCCGTGCTGGCCTCGGCCATCGAACGGATGGCGGAGCGGGGGTTCCAGCCGCCTGTCTTCCTGAGCGGTAACATCGACGGGGCCGACCGCCACAATGCTGCCCTGATCGAACGGTACAAGGAACGCATCCCGCTTTTGAACTAATTGATTCCCGTTCAATATATAAAAATGATCGGTTAGGAGGTATGCCGCATGGTGACGAAAGAGATAATCATACTTAACGAACAAGGTTTTCACGTCCGCCCGGCCCAGTTGTTCGTAGACAAGGCTAACGAGTTTCATTCGGACCTGAAGGTGCGCAGTGAAAGCGGCGAAGAAGCCGACGGAAAAAGCATGCTGGACCTGATGACCCTCGGACTGGAAAAAGGGGCCCGTGTTACTTTGGAAGTTAGCGGTCCGGACGAGCAGGAATGCTTGCAGTCATTGGCCGAGCTGATCGAAAGCAAGTTCGGTGAAGCGTGATGAGGGAGCAGCGGATTTCAGGCATCGGCGTGTCGGAAGGCGTGCGGATCGGACGCGCGCTGCGGTATTCGCCGGGACCGTCGGCCGGCATGGCGCCGGAGCGCGAAAGCATCGGTCCTGACGAAGTGGCAGCGGAAACGGCAAAGCTGCGGCAGGCGAAGGAGGCCTGCGCGGCGGAGCTGCAAGCTATGGTGGAGCGGACGAAGCGGACGCTCGGCGAAGACAAAGCCGGAATTATTGCGGGCCAGCTGCGGTTTCTCGACGATCCCAAGTTTTATCCGGCGATGGAACGGAAGGTCGCGGAGCTGCATATATCGGCGGACCGGGCGGTCCGGGAGGTCACCGAATTTTACGCGGCGCGGTTGGAAAGCATGGCGAACGAGTATATGCGGGAGCGCGCGGCGGATATCCGGGACATTGGGAGCCGCCTGCTTTCCAGCCTGCGCGGAGGGACTGCGGTTAAGCTCTCGGAGCTTCGCGAGCCCGTGATTCTCGTCGCCGACGATCTCGCGCCGTCGGATACGGTGCAGCTCGACCCGAGTGTCGTGTTGGCCTTCGTCACGAGGGTCGGCGGGAAGACGTCGCATACGGCGATTCTCGCCCGGTCGCTGGGCATTCCTGCGGTCGTTGGCGCGGGTGATGCTCTGGATACCGTGCAGGACGGCGAGACGCTGGTCGTCGACGGGAGCGCAGGCCTGTGCGTCCGCAACCCGGAGGACGCTTATCTCCGGCAGGCGGCGGAGCTGCAGGAGCGGGAGCGTGCGCTTCGGGACGAGCTTGAGGCGTTCCGCTCCCGCCCGGCGGTAACTGCAGACGGGCGGCGGGTGGAGCTGGCCGCCAATATCGGCACGGTTCCGGAGGCCGAGGCGGCTGCGGTGGCTGGTGCGGACGGCATCGGGCTGTACCGGACGGAGTTTCTGTTCATGGGGGCGTCGCGGCTTCCGGATGAAGAAGCGCAATATGCTGCATACCGGCGTGCCGCAGAAGCGATGGACGGCCGTCCCGTGATCATCCGTACGCTTGACATTGGCGGAGACAAGGAGCTTCCGGCGCTGGAGCTACCCAAGGAGACGAACCCGTTTCTCGGCTACCGCGCCATTCGGATCGGCCTCGATCGCCCCGAGCTGCTGAGAACGCAGCTGCGGGCGATTTTGCGGGCCAGCGCGCATGGCTGCGTCAAGATCATGTTTCCGATGATCTCCAGCATGGACGAATGGAGAAGGGCGAGAGGGGCAGCGCATGAGGCGATGGAGGAGCTGCGCCGCGAGGACGTCGATTTCGACCGGAATATCGAGCTGGGCATCATGGTGGAGGTTCCGTCTACGGCGGTGATGGCCGACAGCTTTGCGCGCGAGGTCGATTTCTTCAGCATCGGGACGAACGATCTCGTCCAGTACACGCTGGCCGTAGACCGGATGAACGAGAAGGTCGCGGAGCTGTACGATTATTTCCATCCGGCAGTGCTGGAGCTGATTTGCCGGGTGATCGAAGCCGCCCACCGGCACGGCAAGTGGACGGGGATGTGCGGCGGCATGGCCGGCGATCCGCTGGCGGCGCCGCTCCTGCTCGGTCTCGATCTCGACGAGTGGAGCATGGAAGCGGGAGCGCTGCCGAAGGTGAAGCGCGCGCTCGCCCGGCTGAACGCCGAGACGTGCCGGGAGCGAGCGCAGCAGTGGCTGCAGTTGGCTACTGCAGCCGAAGTGCGAAGCGAACTGGAGCGCTTCCGGGCGGAGCTGCAGGACTGAGCGCCAGCTTATTGTGAAAAATAGTTTGAGGACGTATCCCAAGCTGCGAAAATGCGTGGGAACGTCCTCTTTTCGTATCTGAAATACAAAAAATGTTAAAAAATAGTCGGCACCATTCCTCCATCCATACGGATTGGAGAACCTTTAAATGCGGATGCATAAGGACTGCACACAAATGCAGCTAGTCTCCCTATTTCAATAGGCTTGATAAATCGCCGGATCTCAGATTGAGGCAGGTTTGTCATCATAAATTTTTTCTCTTTTTCCGAAAAAGTCAGATCTTCATTGGGGTACATCCCTTCAATGATTTGATGCACGTTTTCAGAGAGTGTAGGTCCTGGCAGGATCGTATTGACCGTAACTTCTGTTCCTGCTGTCAATTTGGATAGGCTTTTTGATAACGATAATAGCATGGATTTTGTCATACAATACTGTGGCATTTGTCCTGAAGGCATAATGGCTTCTTCACTCGCAATAAAAATAATGCGGCCATAATCATTTTTCAGCATTTTAGGTAAATAAAATTTGGATAGCCCATTTGCTGCAAGAACATTCGTACGGAAGTATTTTTCCCATACTGCGTCGTCTACGTCCTCATATTGCATAATTTCGTAAATCCCCATATTGTTAACTAAAATATCAACGTTGGGGAATTTTTTAAATAAAGCTTCTCTTTGTTGAATATCCACAATATCGGCTGCGGCATTTTGAGGAGAAGTAGCCGGAAAATCCGACTTAATTTCATCTACAACTCGTTCGACCTCTTCATAATTTCGTCCGTTAATTAGTACATGAACACCTTCTTTGGCCAGTTCGATGGCAATGGCTTTACCTATACCTTTCGTTGATCCTGTAACTAAAGCCGTTTTATTGTTTAATCCCATATCCATAGAACATTTCTCCTTTTTATCTACTTTAGAATTGGTTTAGCTAGTTCGTACGTAAATGTTCGTTCCGCCAACTAGAAGGTGTATCGCCTTCCCAGAGGCGAAAGGCGCGGTAGAACGAGTTCTGGTCTTCATATCCAATCAGGAAAGCCACTTCTTTAATATCGAGCGAGGGGTCCGCCAAGTACTCTCGTGCCTGCTCATGTCTAGCCTGGGTCAATAGATGCTTGAAGCTCGTATTTTCGTCAGTAAGCCGGCGCTGCAAGGTACGATCGCTCATACCCAACTCCTTTGCGACGGTCTGAATGTCGGGACGCCCTCCGGTAAGGCTGCGTTTCATGATCCATTTGACCGTCTCGGTAATGGAGCGGCTGCGCTGCTGTTCATCCAACGATCGGTCCAGAGCGGGGGTCAGGATCTCCAGCAACTCTTCGTTGTACGAGACAAAGGGGCGGTCCAGATCTTTTCGATGCAGCGTCAACCGGTTGCATTCTGCGCCAATCCGGATAGGGCAACCGAAGTAAGCTTCAAGGGTCTGCACATCGCCCATGGAGTGCGAGAATTCGACGAACCGCGCCGTCAAAGGTTGACCTGTGCCCCGGCGCCCAAGCTCCAGAAGATAGGCCAGCGTGATCCCAACCAGCAGCGGCGGGCCGGGTTGCTCGGCATCCAGCCATTCCAGTTCGATTGTACAGCGCTCGCCCTCCTCGGTGATACGTAAGCTTTCAGGGGGACACAGTTGTTTGTACCGAGCCATTCGGTTGAGAGCGTCGCGGTAGTCACGCGCGTGGTAAGTCGCCAAGACGGCCGGCGGGTACTTTGCTGTTTCAAAGACGGTCACAAGCTTGACGATTCCTTTGGCCGTGTCCCCAACGAGGTCGGAATAAGCTTGCCAGATCGCGAAATATTGAGCGGTGGTGACTGCCGGTTCGGTAATCATGGTGAGCGGCAGTCGTGCTCTGCGAGCGACGTCGCGGGCGGCAATCCCTAATTGATGTAATCCTGCCCAAAATCCCGGCGGGATTTTAATCCGGTCAGAGGAATGAGACTTCATATATATGGGCCTCCTTTGGCTGCTTGCATATTCGCTGGTTTTGGTTGCGACCCGGTGTCCGGCCTAGTTGAAGGGACAGCTATTATCGTACTTCCCCTGGGTCGCTCTGTAACTAGCGGAAGGCGACATTTTACTTGCGAATGACGCCAAATCTTAAGTCCACCTAAGAATACTCTTAAGTCTATTAAGGTGTCTACATTAACGTAATAAGCTTGCAGCTTTATGCATTTCATGGAAATTTAGTTTCTGTGAGCGAGGACGGCGGGGGATAAGAGAGGCAAATGTGCCAAACGTCAGATTCCATGTAATATTATATAACAAATTGAGGTGAGATAGTTGTCGGGAGAAAATGGAATCGGCTGCGGGGCTTACCGCCCGCTAGATGCGCAGGCTGCCGAATTGAAACGGATTTTCGTTGATCCTTCTTTCAGAAATAAAGGGATTGCGTCAACTATCTTGTCCTTTCTGGAGCAGGAAGCGGTGCGGGCAGGGTTTACGTCCTTACTCCTGGAAACCGGGCCCATGCAGCCCGAATCGATAGCGTTGTACAAGAAATTCGGATTTATCGATATCGCACCTTTTGGAGAATATGCGGATTGCCCCAGCAGTATATGTATGGAGAAAATGCTTCTTTGACCGACACCTGTACCTTTGGGGAACAAGACCAAAACGTTTGCCCTCCGTCTTCGAGAGCAGGCGTTTTTTTGCTTGGAACTCCTGTCGTGAAACATTTAAGCCTGACGTCGCGTTTAGGAGATTGAGAACAACAAATATGGGGCGCTGGCTCCATGGGTTGCTATCTTACATAAGGTTATTACAGGAGGATATGACATCATGAAACCATTCAAAGTACTCGGGACTGTCCTGGCCGGCGCGCTGCTTGCAACCAACGTCGTGTCCGCCGCTCCAAGCGAGCCTGCGACGGTAAAGTCGTTGCCGATTTCCGCTCCCACTCCTCAGGATTCTTACGGCGGTCTAAAATTTGTTCTCGTAATCGATGGAAAAGGATTCTCTCCGGAAGAGAACCCGATCTATGTAGGCGCCAAAAATGAAATTATGATACCGATCCGCGTTGCCGCCGAAGCTCTGGGTTATAAGCTGACCTGGAAGCCGGACACGCAGTCGCTGGAGATGGTTCAAGGTAACCAATGGCTAACCCTTCGGATCGGACAAGACCAATACGGCTTTGCCAAAATGCTCGTTCCGCTCGAAGTGGCGCCGGAGTTAACGAATGAGAAAACGTATGTTCCGCTGTCCTATTTCGAAAAGGTGATGAAGCTTCAAGTGAAGGTGGATGCAACGGGTACGATCAATCTTCATTCCAAGAAGCAAGAAAACGGTGAACAGGCGGCGAGCACAACCAAGCAAGGAACGGTTACCAGCATTACCTACCGCGATAAAGGCGGAGAGATCGGCCTTAACGGCTATAGGCACGGCGTCCGACTGAATATTTCCGACGAGACGGAGATCGTATCCGATACGAACCAGAAGCTGACGTTTGCCGATCTGCAGCTCGGTATGTCCATCGAAGCGGAGCACAGTCTGGTTATGGCCATGAGCATGCCGCCGATGACCCATGCGAAAAAGATTATCGTGAAACAAAGTCCTGCAGCCCAGCAAACGTTAGGTACGGCCGGTGAGATCGAGGAGATTACTTCATCGGCAGAGGGAACAACGCGGCTTACGATCAAAGGGAATAAGCTTAGCGACGGATCTCAAGATACGGTCGTCCTGAATGTGGCAGGGGATACACCTGTAATCGGAACGAAGGACAATCAACCGGTCGCCGCCAATCAGCTTAAAAAAGGCGACAAAGTGTATGCCTTCTATGGTCCGATCTTGACCAAAAGCTTGCCGCCAATCGGCCAAGCCGTCAAAATCGTTGTAGAAAACTAAATTACGGCATCAACGCAAAAGAGGCGGTCCTTTAGCTATTTCATGTTAAAGGACTGCCTCTTTTTTTGCGATTCCGAAAGCAAATAATTAAGGGCTCAATATTCTGCTCGATCACTTTTTATCATGGCACCCAAGGCGGCCATTGAATTTTCGAGCACGCCGGTAATATCGCTGACCAAACGATCGATGAATTGAAAGTCCTCGTCCGAGTAGCGGCTGATGAAATCTATAAAAAATTTCTCCACATACTGATGATACCTTTCATGGACATCATAGACGATCTGGCCATCCGGCGTCAGACGGAAGAGGACCTCCTTACGGTTCCCGTTGAGCGAAAACTTCTCGATCCAGCCGCGATCCAGTAGCTTGGCGCTGATTTTGGTAATCGCGCCTTTGGTCATGCCCATCTTCTCGGCAAGCCGGGTTACGTTGATGGATTCGTGATTGCCGATTAGCTCAATCGCGCGCGTTTCGGACATCGTCAGGTCGTCGGTTAAATTCCTGATCCCGTATTGCCGGGCAATAGCAAAGAAAATGTCTTTTTCTTTCTTATCATGATCTTCATACAGATGCACCATTTTCATTACTTTGGCGTATAAATGCTGGGCGTTGGCATCGTTTCCCAAGATAAGACTCCTCCGAAAAACAAGTATAGGATGCCTTAACTGTACCATTAGAGCCGTCGCTTTTTCAACTGGCGGGAAGAGTCAAGTCACCCTTCGGTCTTCATAGGGGAGAGTGCCGTACGGGTTTCTTTGGGCTGCAAATAACGGGCCAGCACCGCAGATAATGCGAGTAACAGCGCGGTAACCGCGCTTACTAGAATAATGTCGTTCCCGCCGGTATATAAGATTCCTCCCATGGTCGGTCCTGCGGCCATGCCGAAGTATCGAACGAGATTGTAGACGCCGATCGCGGTTGCCCGGTTATGAACAAACTGCTCGCTAAGCAGCGTGGTCTGCATTGGCAGCGTCAAGCCCAGACTAAAGCCGAGCAGCAGGAAGGAGGCCATCAGCAGCGGAAAATTAATTCCTGCCAAGCACCCGAACAGAACGACAGCTCCGATGGATGAAGCTGTCGTGACAAGCAGGCTTCGCAGAACGCCAAACCGGGATTGCAAACGAATGCTGACGGCGCTAGCCCCCATGAGCAGAACGATAAACGGCATAATGACAACCCCTGTCAAGGCAGGTCCCATGCTATATCGATTGTTCAGAAAAGTTGGCAGGAGAACAGCGACGGTGTACAGCGTGAAATTGGTTGTGAAGCCGATCGCCAGCACGATAGCCCCGATTTTATTACGCACGACGTTCAGGAAATTTTGCGCGATGGATGGGTTTGCGGCGATGGTAGGCCTGGCGGGCGGCCTCTGTTCTTCTTTGATCCAGAATGCATTCATGATGAAAATGGCCAAGCCGCTAAAGGCAAGGAACAGAAACGCATTCCCGTAGTGACCCGATCCGCCCAAAAGACCGCCAAGCGGGGGACCGATAGCCGGAGTTACTGCAAGGAGCGTTTGGTATATGCCCATGGCCTTGACTCGTTCCTCCCCATGGAACTTATCGCCGATCAGAGTCACGGCAACGAGAGGGATTGCAGCCGCGCCGACACCCTGGAGAATACGCATGGCTAACAGCAGATAGATATTTCCGGCATATGCGCAGCCGATGGAGGCAGCGACATAGAGCAAGATGCTGGGCAGCAGCACGATCTTGCGTCCTTTCGCATCGACAAGCGGGCCGTAGACGACCTGCATGGCGGCAAGCGCTACGGTAAAGATCGAGACGGTTAAATTGGTTGTAAAGTAAGAGGCATTCATAAGTTCTCGCACCTGTGACAGTAATGGCGTGTAAATATGCGTAGCCAGTGAGCTGACAAGGGCACTGATGCCTAAAATAAACAGCGTGCTTTTTAATTTCATTCCTATTAAGCACCGTCCTTTCGCAAAGCGAATAGATAATATTGTTTCCTGGGATACAATGAGTGTGAGCTTCGGCCTAGGATCGAGCAGACACGCTTTTTTATGTTTCCCAGTAAACAATATAACTTGGGTTGAAGTGAATTGCAAGATCTGGCTGACATATTTTTCTTCCGGGCTGTTATCTGGGAAAGAACGAGAAGCCGTTTCCCTAAACGGAGAACCGGCTTCCCGATGCTTAAAGCTTCTTGCTCACAAGGGCCATACTAATCGCCAATATGAGGAAATACATAGGCATGGTTAGCAACGAACCATTGTGCAGATAGCTCATCCCGCTGGTGATCAGGCTGACCACTACGTAATAACCCAATCCGAAAATAGCGCCTGCGGTGCCAAGGACATCGCCGTAATTGACGAGCGCCAGACTCAGGCAGTTAGGAATAGCCATGCCAATTCCCAGCAGGAGGACAAAGATCGAAGCTACCATAAATGCCAATCCTGCTGCGGAAGGGCTTATGCCATAAAGTGCAAGAACGGTGAGACCTACGGCTCCCGCCATCGTGACGAGGGAACCGAGAAAAATAATTTTTTCCGCCGGGACCCGGGTTAGCAGTTTCTTCGACAGCATCGCACCGAGGATGGAGGACAGCGCCACGAAAATTCCCAAAAAACCGAATACGCCCGGACTCATGTGAAAAAACTCGATAAAAATGAATGGGGCCTCGGCGTAGTAACTAAACAAGATGCCGTTTGTCGCTCCGATGAGAAACCCGAATGCCCATACTCTTCGGTCAGAAACCAGCCGTTTGGCTACAGAAAACGTATGAACCCCGGGGCTCGTGGACACTCTTGTCTCGGGCAGAGAAACCAACGTGTACGTAAAAATGGCGGCGCTCATCACTACAAGCGTGAGGAACACAGCTCTAAAACCGAACACTTGATCGACCCAGCCGCCAATGAACGGCCCGATGGCAGGCGTAAAGGCAAGTGCCGCAGAGATCTGGGCAAACACGGCATGACGCTTGGTGCCGTCGATACTCTCACGAAGCATGGTTTGCGTCACCACCGAACCGGTGCTGGCGCCGAAAGCTTGAATGAACCGGCTGGCAAGCAGCCATTCCGCCGAACCGGACAGGTAACATCCCAAGCTGCCCAGGGCATAAACCAAGATCCCCCAAAGCATGGCGGGACGCCGCCCAACGGAATCCGAAAGCCTTCCCCAGCAAAAAACGCCAGCGGCGAAGCCGAGGAAATAAATGCTGAGCGTCAGTTGAATCGCATTGCCGGTTGTGTGCAGGCGATTTGCGATATCCGGTAAGGATGGGGTATAGATCGTTTCGCTAATTTGCGGGAAACCAACAAGAATAATGAACAGCCATAATGATGGTGTTGAGATTTTTCTTTGCACAGCCAATCCCCCTATAATTCAAAAATCTCAATGAGCCGGCAAAGAAATTACGGGATCGGGGGTTTGCATTTGCTCAATCTGGAAAAGGATAGCATGATGTTTCACCTTTATTTTTTTATAGGGGGAGATCTATAGGGCATTCTAGCAGGATTTGGGGAGTCTGTCGACAACCGGGGCGATTCTTTGCAATATGAGCATATTGTAAAAAAACGGAATAAAACAATATAATCATATTGTATAAAATGAAAGGAGCATTTTGCCATGCCCAAAAAAGTCGATCTTACGGAGAGGAAAAACCAGATCGCATCCGCTACTTGGCGTGTGATATTAAAGCATGGATTGGATAAAGCATCGATCCAACAAATCGCAGATGAAGCAAGCATCTCGGCCGGAATGATCCAGCATCATTTTTCGTCAAAGGATCTATTGATCTATTACTCCATGAAGCTGGTGTTGGATCGGGTGCATGACAGAGCCATGACTCGGACGGAAGCTTTTCAGGGGACGGATGAAGAAGCGATCAGAAGACTGATGAAATTTCTCGTTCCTGTTAATCCGGAGGAGCTGTCGGAGCGGAGGGTGTGGGTTGCGTTTCTCGGCCAGTCCTTCAGCAATCCGGAGCTACTTGAACTGCAGCAGCAGATGAACCATTATACAAGGTATATCATGGGGATGATTGTCGATCTTATGGGGGAGCTCGGTTACCTTCAAACGGACTGTGATCGGGAATTGGAAGCGGAGATGGTTTATTGTTTTATTGAAGGGCTGATCATCCATGTGCTTCAAAGCCCGGAACAACACCCGGAACAAAAAGTGGATCAGCTCATCGACTATTACTTAACGAGAAAAAGAGGGGATCAGGCGGATGGATAAATTTATGCTCATTATCCTTGCCGTCGTTTGCGATGCTTGCCGGAAGGGTGGTCATCTTGTTATTGTTTAATTTTTTCGCCATAGTGTCATCCTTCGATGCAGGTCAAGAACAGTTTGCGAATGAAATCGCTCGTATTTCGGCTGACTGGTTGATCTGGTCCACCATCACCGCATCGTCTATCCTATACAGCTTGACCTTGTACAGGAATCATTCGGGAATCAGGGATTTTATTCATGAACGATTGAAAAAAGTGGGACGGTAACTTCTTCTTTACTTTAACGCAGCATGATCCTTTATGAGGCAACGCGGTTGACCACGGCGGAGATTATTGAGGGCAGCCGACTGTTTTGAGCGGATTCCGCTCAGTTGACATAAAGGGGAACAAGTTCTTAAATTTTTCTGCAAGTCCTTCCAAGGGCTTGCTTTTTTGGCATGAACGTAGAAAATTTAATAGGTTAGTATCGATATATGTTTATGCTGCGGAGGGATGTACGTTGCGGAAGCTTTTCAAAAACAACGCAGGCCAGATGCGGCTCGGATGGGATCTGCTCTTATCCTTGCTCTTGTTCGTGGGCTTGCAATTCACGATTGCACTCGTACTATCGGTCAAATGGGGCGGCAAGTCACTCGTTTCTTCTGTTCGACCGGAGCTGATTACCCCGCTGGGTGGAATTGCGGCCACGCTTCTGATCTGGGGACTGCTTAAAAAACGAAGCCTCCGGGATCTGGGCATGCGCTTGACGTTGGCGGGAGTTCGTGAGTTGGGTGCCGGCATTGTACTGGGCCTCGGTTTTATGTCGATGATCGCGGGGATTCTGGTGGCCGCCGGTGCGGTTACGCTTCGGATCAATCCATCCTGGAGCGCGTCCGGCCTGCTCTGGAGCCTGATGATGTTTATATGGGTCGGATTCTCGGAGGAAATGTTTTTCCGGGGATACATCATGAAAACGATGGAAGCCTTAAAATACCGGCTGCCCTTTGCTTATACGCTGTCGGCGATGTTGTTCGCTTTGATTCATCTTGGAAATAACGACATATCGGCCTTGGCAATTTTCAATATTTTTTTGACCGGCTTGTTGTTTTCTTATATGTTCACGATAACGGGCAGCTTATGGATGCCGATCGGCTATCATCTTGCTTGGAACTACGCGCAGGGCAGCCTTTATGGACTAGCCGTCAGCGGGAACGATGTGAAAGGGGTATTCGAAGCTGCGTTTCAAACGCATTCAGGCTGGCTGACCGGTGGAGACTTCGGGCCGGAAGCGGGGCTGCTGGACACGGGAATGAGCGTTCTCGGTTTTATGGTGTTGTATGCGTGGCATAGAAGACGGCAGCGGCTTTGCAAAAAAAATAAGAAGAGAACCGAACCTTTTTCCGATACAGAGGCAATATAGGGTGTAAGCTGCTTATTCAGGAGGGCCCTCCGAATGCAAAATGAAGAGATGTACCAACTACTCGTAAAAATGAAAGATGGTGATCAACAGGCGTTTCAAACGATGTATGATGCCACCTATCGGGATGTTTACCGGACCGTCTCCTTTCTGGTGGATCATCAGCAGGATCGGGAAGATGTCATGAACGAGATCTATATGCAAATGTGGACCTCACTTGCCAACTACGATACGAACCGTTCTTTCCACTTCTGGCTGCACGGCTTGGTCATCCGTCAGGTGCAGCGATTTCGGGTCAAGAGCTGGAGGAGATTCCGAATTTTCGAACGCATCCGTATCTTCTCTCGGGAAGAGCATCATTGGGATGAGCCCACGTTGATCATGAAGGGAACGAACCAAGAGATATCGCAGGCAATCCAAAAACTGACCGACAAACAGCGGACAGTGATTATCTTCCGCTTTTTTCACGACTATACTCTTGAGGAAATTGCGACTTTGCTCGATATTCCGCTGGGTACAGTCAAGTCCAGATATCATGCGGGCTTGCAGGCGCTGCGAAAAAACATAGGGAATCTCCTCCCGGAAAGGATGGGAAAGACCAATGCCTATGGAACGCAAAATCCGTGAACATCTGCTCAAAGAGGCAGAAACGATGGAATGCCCTCCGGCCATTTCCAAACGAATTGAACAATCGTATTCTCAATATTTGCAACGGAAAAGGAGCGAAAGAACCATGAAAAAACGATTAATTGGTGGAATAGTTGCTGCTGCGATTTTGGTTCCAACCGCAGCATTTGCGGCCCCTCCCCTGATTGAAATGATTACAAGAAAACCAATGACCGCTGAACAAGTCAAGGTGGACAAGGTTGGCAAAGCAACGCTTGAGAAGCTGTATAGCGCATTTCCCGAAACAAGATCGTTTGAGATTATCGATGCAAGCAACGCTCAAGGCGATGTACTCAATCCGGCAGGCTCCTCTGGTTTATCCCAAATGAAAGTGAACCAAACAAGCATCATACTGCGAGAAAAAGGAGGAACCGGCAAAAAGATTACCCTTCATACTAACGGTATTTCGGGTGAGATTGAACACGTGGATCAAGAGAATTGGGAGCCTAAGGAGAAGCCGCTCATTACTTTAACCGATAAGGAAATCAAGGCGAAGGTAGATCATCTCATTGATAAAATGTATGGTAACGTCAAAGCGTACGAGTTTGCTATGGAACAAATGGAGAACTCAAATCAACAAAAAACATTGATGTTGAATTACATCATTAAGGGATCAGAATCACCGTTCTTCCAGGTATTTGTTCATGACAATGCAATCAATCTTACTCGGGTAGGAGGTGAACCTGCACCTTCACACATTAAAGTAGAAGGTTTATTCACTCGAGATGGTAAGCCTGATTATACTTATGATTCCGTTTTGAACGATGATAAACTGTTTTCTTTGCTAAAAATTAGCCCGACAGAATTAAAAGAAGAATTAGCAAAAGGTAAATCCGTTGCGGATATTGCAGCATCTAAAAATATCTCTAAACAACAAGTGTACGAGGTGATTGCAAATACGCAGATTGAAAAACAACTGGAAGCTGAACAAAATGGGGTAGTTCCTAAAAACAATCGTTCAAAGGAACAAAGGTTAAAAGATATTGAACCAAAATTATTGCCAGTCATTGAACACAAAAATGAAACACCACAGAAGAAATAACAAGCCAAGACGGATATTCATTGAGATTAGTGAAAAAGTAATAAGAGGCCGGTTTCCTTAGCGTATAGGAAGCCGGTCTTTTTTAGATCAAACTGGGCTTAGCGCACAACTTGTTGGCGGTAGTCTGCGGCCTGCCTCCACATGGGACTTTCGGAGTGGCGAAATCGGGAAAGTAAATGGTTGAATTAATTCACCAAATTGTTATGATAGTGAAGGATATATCTTCCATTATGTTTTAAAACAAGGAGATGATAAAGGAAACAAAAAACAAACGTTTTTTTGTAAGCGCTTCGTCTAACCTAAGGGAGAGTGAGCTCGTAGATGATGAACAACTTAAAGAAAAGGAATTGCTTGCTGACTGCTGTACTCATGATTGTTTCCGTCATTGTGACGTCCTTTTTCCCGTCAGTCAGCCTAGCGGCTTATTTACCCAAAAACAGTGAAAAATCCAACGGCGCTTCGAACATTGCGCTCATCTACACCGGCTACTATAACCCGGACGATTATGATGGCATGAAGGTAGGGGAATATGACAAGGACCGTTTTTTGCCCTATGCAGGTTATCTGAATGACAAAGGCGTTGCGGAAGACTATTTTTTTGACACCTTTCTGATGGTCACGGCCTACTCTCCATACAAAGGGAGCCTGGGACGTTATTACGAGTGGGCAGCCGGCAGCAGACCCGGTACCCTGCAGGATTGGAAATGGGCGATGGATCGGGTATTCGAGAAGGGGATACAGCTGGATGGTCTTGAGGCTGCGGTGGAGCAGGTAAGCGGCGATTTGAAAGATCCGGGCAAGAGGGTGAACGTGTATTTCACCTTGCCGTTCCCCGATCCGCAAAGCAAAGATTTCGGCGATTTTAATGGAGACGGAACCGTTAAAAATCTGGAAAGTCTGGATACGCGAAAAGCATTGATCCGCTGGTATGTCGATACGATGACGGCGCGTTTCGAGCATCAGAATTATAAGCATTTGAAGCTGAGCGGGTTTTATTGGCTTCAGAAAGACTTGGATACGACTGTTGCCGGCGAGCAGGAAAGTGTAAAGTATGCTTCGGAATATTTGCGGGAACGAGGCATGCGTCTGGGCTGGACCCCGTGGTTCGGGGCGAGGGAGAGAGGCAATGGCCAGCGGCTCGGATTTGATTTTTCCGCGATTCAGCCGGACCATTATTCCGATGATAGCTCCACAATGGCTCGTGTAGAAGAGACAGCGGATATTGCTTACGCCAATGAAGCAGGCTTGGAAGTAGAGTTCGATCAGCGCATGATTGACCTTCCAAGGTATCGTCAAGCTTTTTACAATTACCTGATAGCTGGCGTTAAGAAGCAATTCATGAACGATGCGCTGATTGCTTATTATCATGACGTTTACGCTCTGTATGATCTCTATCATTCCGAGTTTCCAGCGGCTAAGCAAATGTACAGGGACATATACAAGTTTGCCAAAGGAACATTTACAGCTCCGACAGGGAACTTTGCGGGGCGTGTGGTCGATCGTGACGGAAACGGGATAGCCGATGCTACGTTAACCGATCGGGGAGGAACCGTCGTAACGACAGATGTGTACGGAAAATTTGAAATAAAGGGGTTATATGCGACGCAAAATGCATTTGTCGTGGAGAAACCGGGAATGCAAGGCCGAGAGGTGACGGTTGACATTCGCGACGGGCAAACCGTCTATCGTGACATTGCTCTACAGAACGCAGGGGATGGTCCGGTCAAAACGGTGCCCGATTATGCGATAACGCTTCCATCCAAGCTGGCGACGATGGAGATCGGCGCGGTATGGGCACCGGTTGTCATCGACCGGAATGATATAGCGCAGAAGAAGGCGGAGGCCGTGTTCACCAGCTCGGACCCCAGTGTCATTGAAGTATTGCCGGAAGGCAAGATTCGAGCTGTACAAGCGGGTACGGCTGTGCTTCGTGCACAGGTTGGGCCTTTGGAAGCGGAATCTGTAGTGGTCGAGGTCGCGCCGTGGACATCTCATCGGTTAAAGGGCACAGATGCGCCTCTCCAAATCAATAAGGGATTCGATAACCCGGTTCTTCGTGATCCGCTGCGGGGAGGTACCCAATATGTCGTCAAGGAAGGCAGTACCGTCAAGATTGCGCACAAATACAATAGTGGCAACGATCTGTGGATGGTGTTCGACCATGCCGGAGCCAACAAGCTGTATGGGATGAAAGAATGGCGCCTTAGCCCGAATGTGAACACGGATGCCAGTCCTGAATTGGCCCGTTCTTCCGTTATGCTGTGGCCGGATGTTTCCGATTGGATCGGCCCGTATATTGTAGGCGCCAATCAGAATGGCAATGGCAACGGACAGGATTTTACCGGGGGTAACCACAACTACGACGGCGGCGAGAACAGCTCTGCGACAGGCAGAACCGTACAGTATAAAGTGTGGATTGACGGGAAAGAGCTTCAGAACGGAAAGGTCATTTCCGGCAAAAAGGTGAAGATCGAGGTTGTGAATCGGGTCCAAGGCTTTAACACGAAGGAGCAGGACGGCAGCGGACGCGAGATCCTGCAAGAAACGGTTACGTATGAGGTTGAGGGCGGTAAAGTACAAGTCCATACTGAGATTCAGCCTTTGGAAGACATCACCTTGTACCGCTATTACGGCTTGCAATCCGTCAATGGCGCATGGAATCATGAAATTCGTTATTATGCAGGTGAGACGGAGGTCGCAAGAGGCGAAGCTGGCAAGTATAGCGACTCGGGCATGAAATCCCAGCATCCTGACGTAGACAAGTACTGGCTTAGCTCAGCTGTACAGGACGGAAGCCAGCATCAGCTGCTTGTATCGCTCGATCGTCATTACGGACTAGGGCAATTGCAATATCTCGCTGATGATCAGCCGGTTGCGTTTACGCAAGCGTATGGCAAATCTTATTTCCTGCAAGTGTTTAATATGTCGGCCGTGTTGAAGAAGGGGGCCAAGGTTGCTTGGCGCGGACAGTATCACTTCTTTTCCACGCCGGCCCAGGAAAGAACGATTAAGCTGCTGAGCAACTTCGGAAATGGTTATGCGGTTCCCGAAGAGGAGGCTTCCTATCAGTGGGAGGTTATTGGCGATGCGGTCGAGAAGGTGAGCGGAGCCGGAAGCCATATTCGGATTAAAGGAGTAAAAGAAGGCACGGCAACGATCAAAGCAACGATCACCTATAACGGCAAGCCGCAGATGCTTGAATCGACCGTTCAGGTAGGGGGTAATCGTCAGGTGGACACCTCTGAGCTGCAGCAATTGCTTGACGAAGCGAAGACGCTCCTGCAGCAAACGGGTAACGAATACCATAAGGAAAAGGGGGAGCTGGCCGAGACTTCGATCCATATCATGAGAAAGCTGAAGCAAGAAGGCTTCACGCAGGCGAATGTCGATGAAGCAACCGCCCGGCTAAAGGAAGCGATCGCACACTTTAAGAAGGCAACACAGACTCCGGCCCCTTAGGAGAAGAGCTTGGTTTACGGGATGCCGTCTGCTCGTTGGCATGAAGTATGCATAACAAATATTAACTTTGTGCATAGTAAAGGCGAACGTATGCTAAGAAGGAGGCATTTAGAGGATGACAGAAAGCGACAAAGAGCAAGCGGCCGAGGCGAACCGGTTGAACTTTTATGACCAGACGGACGATGTGGTGAACGAAGTGCCCGCGACGACGGATGTAGACGAAGCCGTCGAGGCGATCACCGCACATATCAATAAATATGATGTACCCGATGAGTTAGAGAAAAAATAGCGAATAGTCCAAGCACGCACAGGATAACCTGCTGCGTGCTTTTTTTAGGCATGACGCGGCAGATCTTGAAGCAAGAATACGAAAATTGTGTCCAAATCTATAGCCAATTATGCATGCCAACATTTCCTTAACAAAAATCGTGTAAGTGTGATAAATGTCACTTTTACGTAAATGCTAAGGATGGTTTGAATTGGAACGCGAGGAGTTGTATTCATGAATCGCATGAACCCAAGGTTGGATTCCATGATCATCGGGCTCGACGTGGGCTCGACTACGGTAAAAGCGACCGTGGTTGACCCACGCACGAAGGAGATCGTTTGGGCCGAATATCAGCGGCATCACACGAAGCAGGCGGAAAAAGCGCTTGATTTTCTGGTGGCGATCGGAAACGAGTTTCCGGATGTGAAGCCGGAACATATCCGCGTTTTTGCTACGGGCTCCGGGAGCGGCCCCATCGCTCCGCAGATCGGGGCCAAATTCGTGCAGGAAGTCAACGCGGTTACAATGGCGGTGGAGCATCTTCACCCCGATGTGGGAAGCGTGATCGAACTTGGGGGACAAGACGCCAAGATCATCATTTTCAAGGAGAATGTGGAGACCGGCAACAAACAGGCGCTGACCTCGATGAACGACAAGTGCGCTTCGGGCACAGGCGCCACCATCGATAAGTGCATGATCAAGGTCGGCATGCCGATGGACGAAGTGGGCAAGCTGCATTTCGACGACAGCAAGCTGCACCATGTGGCCGCCAAATGCGGCGTGTTCGCCGAAACGGATATCGTCAACCTCGTCAAAAGCGGCATTCCTTCACCGGAAATCATGTGCTCTTTGGCGGATGCCATCGTCATGCAAAATCTTTCCGTGCTAACCCGCGGAAATACGCTTCGTCACCGTGTGCTGCTGTTGGGGGGACCGAACACGTATTTGCCTTTCCTGCAGGAATGCTGGAGGCTCCGCATTCCGCAAACCTGGCGGGAGCGGGGGTATGATTATCCGAAAGACATGCCTGTTGAGGAATTGATTTTCGTCCCTGATAATTCCCAGTATTATGCAGCCTATGGCGCTGTGCTGTACGGCATGCATGAGCCGGCCGAAGTGGGCCTGTATACGGGGCTGGAAGGGCTGAAGGAGTTTATTGCCCACGGCCGGAAGGCTAAGCTCGGCGAAAAAGCCGGTCCTCCTCTCGCAGCGGGCCGGAGCGAATTGGAACAATTCCGCGAGCAATACCGGATTCCTAAATTTTCCCCGGTCGCATTTAGCCCGCAGCAGAAGGTACGTGCCGCCATCGGTCTTGACGGCGGGTCCACCTCGTCCAAAGCGGTCCTTGTCGATGAAGAGGGTACCATTTTGCTAAAGGAATACCAGCTCTCCAAAGGCAACCCGCTGGAAGATACCAAAGAAATGCTGATGCGCATCCGCGACAAAGTGCGGGCTCAGGGGGCCGAGCTAGAGGTTATCGGGTTCGGCGCGACGGGTTATGCCGCGGACGTGCTGGAAAAAACGCTGCAGGCGGATGTCAACATCGTGGAAACGGTAGCGCATATGATGAGCGCCGTTCATCAATTCGGCGACATCGACGTGATTTGCGATATCGGCGGCCAAGATATCAAAGTGCTGTTTCTCAAAAACGGGGATATCCGTAACTTCAAGCTGTCCAACCAATGCTCCGCCGGAAACGGGATGCTGCTGCAAGCGATGGCGGATCAGTTCGGCATTCCGGTCCAGGAATATGCCGACACGGCTTTCAGCGCGGAGCTGAGCCCGAAATTTTCGTATGGCTGCGCGGTATTTTTGGATGCGGACCGGGTCAACTTTCAGAAAGAGGGATATTCCAAGGAAGAATTGCTGGCCGGTTTGGCTATGGTTTTACCGAAAAACGTATGGCAGTACGTTGTGCAGGTTCCGCGCATGTCCGAATTGGGGCGGAAGTTCGTCCTGCAGGGAGGAACACAATACAATTTGGCCGCCGTCAAGGCGCAGGTCGACTATATTCAGCAGCGGGTTCCCGATGCCGAAGTGTATGTGCATCCCCATCCCGGGGAAGCGGGCGCGATCGGGGCGGCTATGGAGACGCTGCGCGTCGTGAAACGGCGGGGGTACTCTACATTCCTCGGGCTCGACGCGGCCATTAACCTGCGCTACGTGTCGCGAAATGACGAGTCTACACGTTGCCATTTTTGCCCCAACCAATGCAGCCGCACCTTTATTGACTCCGAGACGCCGGACGGAAAAACCGCCCGCTATATTTCCGGGTTCAGCTGCGAAAAAGGAACGGTGGAGGACAAGGAGGCTGTCGTCAAGCTGACCCGGGATCGGCAAGAGTTGAAGAAGCATTACCCCAATCTGGTGGACTATGAGGCGCGCCGCATGTTCCAGCATTTCTACGATGCGGAGCCGCTGCCCGAAGCCGGGACACAGGTGGAAGACATCCGTTTGAAACGAAGCTTGCTCGGGCTTGGCGGCATGCGCAGAACGTCTTACCGGAGGCCGTTTCACCGTTCTTCCGCCGAAGCTGCGGAAAGGCGGAGCCAGATCCGCATCGGCATTCCGAAGGTGCTGAACATTTGGTCGACCGCGCCGTTTTGGCGGACTTATTTTGAAGTGCTCGGTATCAACCAGCGGAACATCGTATTCAGCGACAATACGAGCGAGGAAATGTGGCAGGAAGGGGGCAAATACGGATCGATCGATCCATGCTACCCTTCCAAAGTGGCCCAGGCTCATGTGCACAACCTGCTGTTCAAGCACCATGCGAAAACTGCGCTCGACTACATTGTGTTCCCGTGCATCACCCACATTCCGACTCACATGCAAAATGTAATGGACTCCGCCAGCTGCCCTATCGTAGCCGGAGCCCCGAATGTCATCAAGGCTGCGTTTACCAAAGAGGTGGACTTTTTTGAAACGAGAGGGGTCGTCTATCTGGACCCGGCCGTAACCTTCACCGAACCGAACATGATGAAGAAGCAGCTGTATGAGGCGTTTGCGGAGCATTTGCAGATGACCGAGGATGAAAGCGACTTTGCTGCCGAGCAGGGCTTGAGGGCGATGGAGCTGTTCGATGAGGAAATGCAGGAAAAGGGCAAATCCATCCTGGAGCAGGTCGAGCGGGAAAACCGTCTCGCCATTCTAATGATCGGCCGGCCGTACCATTCCGATCCCGGTCTGAATCATGGCGTGCTGGAGGAATTTCAGGTGCTCGGATATCCCATTTTGTCTATGCGTTCGATTCCGAAAGACGAGGCTTGGCTGAGTCGGTTCTTCAAGGAAGATCTGCAGAGCGGAAGAGTGAACTACGCGCTGGAGGTAACAGATGTGTGGCCGGAAAACTTCAGTTCCAACAGCGTACAAAAGGTGTGGGCCGCTAAATTCGCCGCGCGTCATCCGAACGTGGCGGTGCTCGATCTATCCAGCTTCAAATGCGGGCATGATGCGCCTACCTACGGGTTGATCGACTCCATTATTTCGACGGCGGGCACTCCGTTCTCCGCCTTGCACGATATCGACGCCAACAAACCGAGCGGTTCGATCAAAATCCGCGTCAAGACTTACGCCCACAGTCTCGGACTTCATGAGGAGCGGCTGCAGGACTTGGCCCGTAAAAAAGCGGAACTTGTGGCGCGATTGGAGCAAAAACGCACCGAACTGATGGGCATGAAGCAGGACGGACAAGCAGAGGTTATTTGAGACTAACGACTAAATGAAGGAGTGCATCCGATCGTGGCGAACGTGGGCACAAAGAAAAAGACTGAAAATCAATTGTCCCTTGAGGAGAAGCTGCTGCAATTTCAAAAGGAACAGGAAAAAGCGTTGGGGTTGGATCAGGCAAACCGACACCAATGGTTTGATCCCGTTCCGCGCCAGTTTTTAGCCAAAGACAAATCAGCGACGACGCTGCTGTTCGGCGGACTGACGATGGCGCACGATTATTTGGTAGAAGGGGCGCTCAAGGGGCTCGGGTATACCGTCAAGCATATGGATTGTCCGGATAACGAGTCGCTACGCTTCGGAGAAAACAGCCGCTGCCGGCAAAATTGACGTCCGTATCATCTTGCCTGCCGTCCCCGATCACCAAATTGTGCATTGGGCATCGTTGTCCTACGTAAAAGAATTGTTGCAGTCGGGGGGCCGCTTTTATTTCTACGAGAAAGGGTTTATCCATGCGAAGGTCATTATAGCCGATGATTTGGCGTTCTCCGGCTCCCCGAACATGGACATTCGCAGCTTTTGCGGCCAATTTGAACTTGGAGCTGTTTTTTTTGACGGGAGAATCGTGGATCGTTTAGTTCACGATTTTGTTAGGGATCTGGGCGCGAGCAGGGAAATTCTGCTGCCGCAGTTTGAGAGACGGTCGAAATTCCAGAAATGCAAAGAAGTTTTCGCCCGATTGCTTTCCCCCTTGTTTTAGGGGGAAGGAGGAAGGCAAGAGCCGACCTCCTCGTGCTTCAAAATAACGGCGAGAGCGCCCGGGCAAGAGACTCTTTTATTTTCTGGATATCGTGCCGTTTACTGAATTCCGAAAGCAAGATCTCCGAACTTGCCTGTAAGTCCCGCTCGAAATCTTCCTCGAAGCGATCGACGACCTTACGGTCAAAAAAAACGGCATGGATTTCGAATTGGTCATAAAAGCTGCGCATATCCATATTGGCCGTGCCGCAGCAAGCCAAGTCATCGACAATCATCACTTTGGCATGAATGAACCCTTTGTCATACTGAAAAAAACGGACTCCCGCCTCAAGCAGCTCCTGGACAAAGGATAAAGTCGCCCATTGCACAATTTTGGAGTCGGAAACCGCCGGAATAATGATGCGAACGTCAACTCCGCTCGCCGCAGCCGTCTTTAAGGCCATCAAGATGCTCGGATCGGGAATAAAATAAGGCGTCTCCATATAGATCCGTTCCCTTGCCGAAACGATGCAAGAGAAAAACACTTCCAGTATCGTATCTCTATGCCCATCCGGGCCGCTTTTAATGATTTGCACCATCTCTCTCCCCGATGAACCGGCCATTGGAAAATAATTGGATCCGGTTAATGCTGCTCCTTTGACATAGAACCAATCGGTTACAAATGTATACTGGAGCCATAGCACCGCATCGCCTTTCACGCTTAGGTGGGTATCACGCCAAAACCCAAGATTCGAGTCTTTCCCCAAATATTCGTCCCCAATATTCAAGCCGCCGAAGAAGCAGATTTTTCCGTCGACGACCAAGATTTTTCGATGATTGCGGTAATTGAGGCGCCTGTCGATGAATGCGCTCCATAGAGGGGAAAAGCATCCCGTCTCGACGCCGGCGTCATGCAGTTGTGTCAAGTACTTCTCATTCAATTGATGGCTGCCGATCCCATCATAAAGAAGGCGTACCTTGACCCCTTGTATTGCTTTTTCAATCATCAATTGCTGGAAGCGGGTGCCGATATTGTCATCGCGGACAATGTAAAACTCGATATGGATATGGTCCTTGGCCGCGCTCATCGCTTCCAACATGGCTTCAAAGGCGTGAGCTCCATCAGGGAATACGCTTGTCTCATTGTGAACGGTGATTGGGGCGGACTGTATGTTTTGGAGTGAAGCAAGCAGGCCTTTTTGATGCCCAATCGATTCATTCAACGATTCTTCCGCAGCCCGCTTCCTGCAATGAGCCAACAAGTCCGTCTTGGTTCGTTCCAAATCTGTACTTGTGGATTTCGGTCGGGAGGAATATTTTTTGGCCATAAAAAAATACAACGGAATTCCGATGACTGGGAAAATAAACTGAATGATCGTCCATGCAATAGCTTTTTGAGGACGATGATGTTCCAAGATAACAATCAGTGCAATCTGAATGATAAATAGCAGAAGTAATCCCATTATGATCCACAGCAAATTTTTAGCCTGCCTTATCTTGAATATAATGAGTATTTTTCCCACAAGGGTATGAAAGAATGCATCTTTCCACGTACTAATTGGGTACAAAAAAAAGAGGAAATTCCCGGAATTTGTTGAATTATATGTTGCAACAAGATAGAAAAAAACGAGTTCTAACCGCTTTTTTGGAAATTGTTGTCGATTAGTTACCCCAGCATCCGCTAACGGATTGGAGTTGTCCCAACGACGCCCTTCTTTTACCCATAGAAAGTCCTTGAGAACCCCGTACCCTTTCGTTGGAAGTACGGCATTGAAGTATAGCTTAATGTTTCGTTATTTCAGGATCTTACTACTAGACGAAGTGAAGAGATCGCGAGGAATGGGACTCATAAGCAAAGGTTATTTGCTGGAATATAGATTTTATGACGAACAGCTGGTTTATAAGTCGACTTTAAGAAATGCAAATCGAGTATTAAACAAAAAGCTGGCCCTAAACGGAGCCAGCTTTTTATATTCAAGGCCTGACCGCCACCCCATCCCTCAGCACGTAAACATCAGTCATCAAAGAAGCAAAATTCGTCAGTTGCTGTATATCTCGCTTAACCTTATAATGTTCGGATAATACATCTTACGAATCCGTTCATTACGCGGAACTACTGGAGGAGAGAAGAAGTGCGCCTGTGGCAATCGTCGATTTATCTCAACCTGGTTCTAGCCTTCTTGCTGTCCATTATCCCCATGTACACATTAAGTCTGTATATCAGCTTGTCCGGTGCGGCAAGCGTCCGGGAGGAAATTACGAAATCGATGCAATCCCGGGTTCATTTCTACTTATCCTCGTTTGAAGCCGAATTGAGCAGGGTGATCAAATCCATGCGGGAGTTTATCAACGATGCGGATTTGTCCATGCTTAGTACTTTGTATCCGAACATCCCCACCTATGAACGTTTTACTATGACGAATCGGCTGGAGAGCAAGCTGTTTCTCTTGAATAACTCCAGCCAATATATTGCGAACTCGAAGCTATACATCCCCTCGATGGGCATTACGATTCATGGAAGCGGTTACGACGAGAAACCCATCCCGGATGAGGAAATTAGGGAGATTCGCTCTGTACAATACAACACGCTGTCGCCTTTTACGATGTTGGGCGACCGCCTTCTCATGGGCAGCCTGTTCCCTTTGGGTCTTAACGCCGCGCAATCGCCGACTTCGATCATGAAGGTGGAAATCCCTGTGCAAAGTCTGAGAAACGTACTTAAGCAAATTCCGCATACAGCGGAAGGAGGGGCCGTCCTATTCGCAAGAGATCAAGACTGGCATATCGCTTCCGACCAGGGAGAGAGGGACCCCGCGCTTATTCAACAACTAAAGAAGCTGTGGGAGAACCAGGGCAACGATCAAAAGGCAGGCAGCGGCCGCTTCGAGATTGATAATCGGTTTTATCTCGTCACCTATGAACCATCCGAAATACTGGATGCAACGCTTCTGGTTTACGTGCCGGAGGAACAAATTCTTTATCCCATCAGTCACTACTTCGTCATGCTGATCGTGCTGTCCATATTCTCGGTCGCTGTCATTATTTTATTCTCTTATTGGATTTACAGGATGCTCCATAAACCTCTGCGCGTGCTCGTATCCGCGTTTCGTCGTGTGGAGAACGGCTACATGGACATCTCGATCCCTCATCAGACGGCATTTGAATTCGGCTACTTGTACCGACAATTCAATGTCATGCTCAGCCGACTGAATACGCTCATCCAGGAAGTGTATGAGCAGAAGATTCGCAGCCAACGCGCAGAGCTGAAGCAACTGCAATCGCAGATCAATCCGCATTTTTTATACAATAGCTTTTTTGTCCTGAAGCGCATGATAGCGGCGGATGATAACAAGAACGCCATTCGCTTTGTCGAGCATCTCGGCAATTATTTTCAATACATCACTAGAAATGCGGATGACGCGGTACCGCTGGAAGCGGAATGGCTGCACGCCCGTACGTATACGGACATTCAGATGGCCCGCTTTAGCAGGAGGCTGCGAACCGATTATATCGACGAGCCGGGGCCGTATGGATCTGTGCACGTACCGAGGCTCATCATTCAGCCGCTGCTTGAGAATGCCCTCCAATACGGTCTGCCAAATAAGATTAAGGATGGCATCATCCGGGTTTCCTTTGCCGTCAAGCGGGGACTGATCTGTATCGCGGTTGAAGACAACGGCGAAGAATTGACGAACGAGCAGTTGAATAGGCTTCATGCCAAATTGAATGCACGCGATGAACAAATGGAGACGACGGGTTTGATCAATGTGCATCGGCGTCTGCAGCTCATGTTCGGAAACGATGCCGGTGTGCTGGTCAGCCGCAGCTCTCTAGGCGGGTTACGAACCGAGATTTGCATTCCGATGAAAGAGGAGGAGCCGAATGTATCGATTGCTGATCATTGACGACGAAGATGTGATTGTGGACGGGATGGCCGATTTGTTTCAAGAGCAAACCGACATGGATCTGGAGGTGTGCCGAGCCTACGACGTGCTGGAGGCGATTGAATGGCTTGAGCAAACGAAGATTGATGTTGTGCTATCTGATATTCAAATGCCCGGGTTATCCGGGCTTCAACTGCAGCAGCGAATTATGGAGTATTGGCCTCGCTGCAAAGTTATTTTTCTAACCGGTTACAACGAATTCGCCTACATCCACGAAGCGATGAGAAACGGGTCGTTCGATTACGTTCTTAAGACGGAAACGGACGAGGTGATTCTCGAATCCGTCAAGAAAGCCATCGTAAAGCTGGATGAAGAGATGGAAATGCAAAGCGCGCTTCAGAAAACAACACAGCTGCTGCAGCGGGCGCTGCCTTACATTCAAAAAGAATATCTTCGCGATCTTCTTCAAGGAGAATCCTATGCGCTCGGCAGCATGGATCGTCAGTTTGCCCAGATGTCCATTTCCCTCCAACCCTCAAATCCGGTGCTATTAGTTGTAGGCCGTATCGATGAATGGACCGAGAACCTGAACGCATTCGACCGGGCGTTGATCCTTTATGCGGTGCATAATATTTCGGAGGAATTGCTAGGTGCTTCGACCCGTGTAGCTTTCACGGATTACGAACGGTTCCGCATGGTTTGGCTGATCCAACCGAAAACGGATGCCGAACATGGTTGGGAGCAGACGTATCGGTTCGTCCAAGGCACATTGGAGCAGCTCCAAAAGACGTGCAGGCAACTGCTCAAGATCAAGCTTTCTCTTATCTCTGCCAGCCGATGCTGCGAGTGGGCGGAATTACCTGCCCGTTTCATCATGATCAAGCGTATGTTCGGCTACGGGCTTGGCTTGGGCGAAGAGCTATTATTGACCGACCAGGCTTATGAGACGGAACATGGCCAACTTGAGCAGGTCAAAAGCCCCTTGCAGACCTATCTGTGGATCGACCTGAAAAACGATCTGGAGTCCGGACGGCGCGAAGCCTACTTCGCTTCATTCGATGCGATGACCGCCTTGCTATCCGCTTCAGACGAGCAGACGGAAAAAGCCAGAACGGAGTGGTACTACACGCTGGTCGCGATTTATATCTCCATTCTGAATTACAATTCCATTCGCCGCATGGCAGCCGAGCAAATGGATTTGGATAAATTGACGAAGATGCAAGCCCATAGCCACTGGAGCTCGGCGTTTGACTATTTGCGCGAATTGGCGGAGGTCATATTTGCTCATCGATATGAGGGGCAGACGAGCTCGGAGAATGACGTTATTGCGAGGATCAAGGGCTATATAGGCAAAAATTTGCACGATGACCTGTCCTTGACGCGTCTAAGCGATATTGTGTCGCTCAATCCATCGTATTTGTCGAGACTGTACAAGCATCATACAGGGGAGGCGCTTACGGAGACGATCAAGCAAGCCAGGCTGCAGAAGTCCAAGGAGCTGTTAAGACAGCCCGGCGTCCGGATAAACGAAATTTCCGAGCGGGTCGGTTTCTTGTCCGAGCGATCGTTTTACCGCTTCTTTAAGTCGATGACGAACTTAACCCCGCAGGATTATCGCGAGCTGCAAAAGTAAATATCGGTCACGACAAGTATAAAGCCGTCAGTAGATAGCTCCCGATTTTTCCTCCTATAATACAGAGGAAGGGAGCATCGCAATCATTTTACGACAAGGGGGAAGTTGGTTTTGAACAATCGAAAGTATGCATGTGCTGTCGTTGGTTGCTTCTCGAGTGTCGCCCTGCTCGCTGCGGCTTGCAGCAATTCAGGCAATCCGCCTGCGAACAGTCCGTCTTCAACCGATAGCAAGAATCCATCGGCAGCAGCAGCTGCCGCGGGTCCGCTCGGGAAATACAGCCCTCCGATTGACGTCCGGGCAGTACGCGGAATTAACGGAAGCTTCAAGTTCCCGCAGGGAGAGGACATTAGCAATAACCTTTGGGCGAAGACGTACAAGGAAGAGTACGGTATCAATCTGACTTATGATTGGGTCGCGGACAATTCAGGGGGAAATGAGAGCGCCTACAACAAAAAGCTGAACCTCATGATCGCTTCCGGGCAGCTGCCGGATATTGTGGCTGTGAACTCTAAACAGTTCAAACAGCTGGCGGAGGACGGGAAGCTGGCAGATCTGACGGAAGCGTTCGAGAAATTCGCCACCCCTTACACGAAGGACGTGGCCAAGCAGGATGGCGGTATGGCTATGAGCTCCGCAACGATTAACGGCAAGCTGCTGGCGATCCCGGGGTTTAACGGAAACATCACCAATGCCAATGTAGTTTGGATTCGATCGGATTGGATGAAGAAGCTGAATCTGCCCGAACCCAAAACGATGCAGGATTTGTTCGCGATTATGGAAGCATTCGCCACCAAAGATCCGAACGGCGATGGCGGCAAAGGCGTCATCGGATTGGCCGCGAACAAGAACATTTACGATGGATTCGCCGATTTGCTCGGTTTCTTCAACGGGTATCATGCGTATCCGAACGGCATGTGGATTAAAGATGATGCCGGTCAACTCGTATACGGAGGCATCCAAAAAGAGATGAAGCCGGCCCTCGCGAAACTGCAGGAGCTGTATAAATCCGGGTTGATCGACAAGGAATTCGGCGCCAAGGACGCGGCCAAGGAAGCGGAACTGTTCGGACAAAACAAGCTGGGCATTACGTTCGGGGCCAATTCGAACCCATATTATCCGTTCGACGATGCGCGCAAGCGAAATCCGGAGATGGACTGGAAAGCGTATCCGATCCCTTCGATTGACGATAAACCGGCGCGGCCGGCTGTTGGCTTCCCGATCAGCACCTACTATGTAGTGAATAAAAATTTCAAGCATCCCGAAGTGGTTGTCAAAATGTTTAATGCGAATTTCGAAAAGTTTTTCGGGAAAACGGGCGATTGGAACACTTGGGGTGTGACGAAGGATCGTTTGGAAGCGTTCAAGTGGCCGTTCGTGTATGGCTTCCCGCCGGATAAGGATGTTCCCGGGCGCTATGAGGCGTTGAAAAAAGCGATCGAAACGAATGATCCATCCGCAATGAACGGTGAGCAAAAAGCGGACTTCGACGCTTATCAGGCATATAAGAATGGCGACCAGACGAAGTGGGCGACGGTTCGGCAAGCAGGTCCGACAGACTCCTCCTTCGCCGTCCTGAATCATTATAAACAAAATAATCTGTTGTATACGAATGAATATCGCTCAAGTTTGCAGACGGATACGATGACTTTGAAATGGTCGACATTGTTGAACCTGGAGAAAGAAATGATCACGAAAATTATCCTGGGTGCATCGTTAGACGAATTCGATAAATTTGTAGAAAACTGGAAAAAATCCGGCGGCGACCAAATTACGAAGGAAGTTAACGATTGGGCTGCAAACTCCAAAAAGTAACACGTCGCAAAGAATAAGGGTAAAGATGCGTTCCACGCTTTTCCCTCTCCCCGCAAAGCACCTGACGAACTTCCGAGTTTAAAGCTTCACTTTGCGGGGACATTTTATGACCGGACGGTGGGATGGTAGATGAAAACCGCGAAATGGCGGCGCGAGCTGCCGCTTCATATATTAGTATTTCCCAGCCTGATCATTGTGCTGATCTACTGCTATATTCCGATGTACGGCAATATTATTGCGTTCCAGAATTTCAAACCGACCCAAGGATTTTGGGGTTCGGAATGGACAGGGCTGGCGAATCTGAACTATGTTCTGGAAATGCCGAATACGTTTCGCATTATATGGAATACCGTCTATATCGCGACCATGAAAATAATCATGGGCAATGTCGTACCGATCCTTATTGCTCTGCTGTTGAATGAAGTCCGCCTCACGATCGTCAAACGGAGCGTTCAAACTTTAATTTATTTCCCGTATTTCCTTTCGTGGGTTATCCTTGCCGGCATTCTCATCGATGTCCTGTCTCTCCAAGACGGTATTGTCAATCAAGCTCTCGGATGGTTGGGGATGCAGCCCATCTACTTCCTCGGCGACAATCGGTGGTTTCCCATTACGCTCGTATTGACAGATACGTGGAAAGAATTCGGGTTCGGCACGATCGTATACTTGGCCGCGCTGACAAGCATCAATCCGTCTTTATATGAAGCGGCCATCATAGACGGCGCCAACCGCTGGAAGCAAACGTTGCATATTACGCTCCCGGGGATGGTTCCGATCATCATCCTGATGGCCACGCTCAGCTTGGGCAACGTATTGAATGCGGGCTTCGACCAAGTATTTAATTTATACAGTCCGCAGGTGTACGAGAGCGGGGATATTCTGGATACGCTGATCTACCGCATCGGCGTTTCGGATGCCCAATATGGCCCGGCAACCGCGATTGGATTGCTCAAATCGTCCGTTTCCTTTATTCTGATCTCGGTCTCTTATTGGCTGGCGTACCGGTTTGCGAATTATCGAATTTTTTAGCTTAGCTGGAACAGGAGGTTGACCCGATGATGCGACATGCCTCCGTCACACGGAGACTATTCGATATAGGCAATACCATATTTCTGATTGCGCTCTCTTTGCTGTGTATTTTGCCTATTATCCAGGTCGTTGCCGTTTCGTTCAGCTCGAGCAGCGCTGCCGCGGCCGGGTTGGTCAAATTATGGCCGGTCGATTTCTCGCTGAAATCGTATGAGTTTATTTTGAAGAAAAAAGACTTTCTGGGGTCGTTTCTGATCTCTATAGAGCGGGTCATACTGGGAACCGGCATTAGCATGTTTTTGACCGTAACGCTCGGCTACGCGCTATCCAAAGAAGTGAAGGATTTCCGGATGAGAACGTTTTACGCCTGGTATTTTGTCATTACGATCTTATTCAGCGGCGGATTAATTCCATGGTATTTAACGATCAAGTACACGAACTTGTTGGATACGATATGGGCGCTGGTCATACCGGGAGCGGTTACCGTGTTTAACGTCATTTTGGTGCTTAATTTCTTCCGAGGATTGCCCAAAGAACTGGAGGAGTCGTGTTTCATTGATGGGGGAAGCCATTGGACGACGCTCTGGAAAATATATCTCCCGTTATCCTTGCCCGCCATTGCGACGATCACGCTGTTCACCATCGTTAACCATTGGAATTCCTGGTTCGACGGTCTTATGCTCATGAATTCGCCCAGCCATTACCCGCTTGCCACTTATTTGCAGACGGCGATCATTCAACACGATTTCGCTAATATGCGGGCCGAGGATGTGAAGACTTTAGCGGAGATTTCGGATCGGACGACACGGGCGGCGCAAATTTTTATCGGCGCGCTGCCGATTATGGCGGTCTATCCGTTTTTGCAAAAATATTTCATGACCGGACTTGTCATGGGAAGCGTGAAGGAATAACGGAAAATTGCATGAGAAGGAGCTGTGTTCACAGATGAGGAAGCCGACCCGCAAATGGACGTTGGACATTATTCATCATTCCCATACCGATATCGGGTACACCGAACGTCAAGAGAAGATCGAGCGGTACCACGTTCATTTTATAAAACAAGCGATTCAAATTCTAAACAGCATCCGGTCGGGCGAGAAAAGCGGTTGGGAAGGCTTCAAATGGACTTGCGAAACGTTTTGGCCTGTGGAACGTTTTCTCGCTCAGGCAACCGAACAAGAGGAGCAGGCGTTCCGTGAATGGGTTCAGTCTGGAGACATCTCGTTGTCGGGTACGTATCTGAACATGACCGAGCTGATCGATGCGGACCTGTTGACTCGAATGATCAAGCGCTCCACGGATTACGCCAAATCCATCGGCGTTACGCTGGACTCTGCCATGACGGCGGATATCAACGGCTATAGCTGGGGCTTCGCGCAATGTTTACTGGATGCCGGGATACAGAACTTGCTATCCTGCATCCATACGCACCACGGCATGTACCCGCTCGGACAAAAGCAGACGCCGTTTTGGTGGGAAACCCCCGGCGGCGAACGGCTGCTTGTATGGAACGGCGACCATTATCATCTTGGCAACGACCTCGGGCTGGCGCTGAATGCGATACATTCCTACATCATTCGCGACGAGTTTCGCACTCCGCCTATCGCGAGCAATCATTGGGAGATCATGGAGACGCGCATTATGCGCTATTTGAACCGGTTGGAGGAGGAAGGGTATCCTTACGATTTTGCACCGATTGCGCTATCAGGGCTTATCGTGGATAACGCTCCTCCTAACGGTTCCATTATGGACCTGTTCCAGCAATGGAATGGGGTGCATGGGGATTCGGTAACGATTCGTATGACGACTTTATCGGATCTATTCGCCAAGGTCAGGAAGCGGACGGATGTTGAAATTCCCGTTCACCGCGGAGACTGGCCGGACTGGTGGTCGGACGGCGTTGCGTCGACGGCTGCGCACACGCAGCTTTTCCGGGATGCTCAACGCAATTTCCGCATGCTCGCTCTGTTGGATCCAGACAACCGCATGATTCCCGAATTCGCGGTTCGGGAGATGGAGGAACAGCTTACGCTGTATGCAGAGCATACTTGGGGGTATTCTCATTCCATCTCCGAACCGTGGAATCCTTTGGTGCAATCGCTCGGCGCCCGCAAGGAAGCCTATGCGGCTAATGCCAGCCGGCTTGTCCATAGCGCGATCGATGCCATATTGGAAGCCAAAGGCGAAGCGATGCTCGCCCCGGGCCGGCCATTGCGCTTCAAGGTCGTCAATCCGTTCCCGCACGACATCCGGGTCATCGCCAGGATGTACCTGGATTATTGGGAGCTTCCCTTGATTCGGGAGGGCTTGGAGGTCAGGGAGGAAGGCCGGACGGACGTCATCGTCCATCAGGTAAGCCAAGTCAGCCGGGGGACTGAGGTGTCCATCCCGGTCACATTGAAGGCAGCAGAGGAAAAATGGTTCCTTATTGTTCCTTGTGCGGCCAAGGAAGGGAAGACAACCTCGAATGTTTCCTTGACAGGCTCGGATGGAGTGAAGGATATTCGCGATTTTCGCCCGGAACCGGCGGAAGATGTACCTTTCCGCGTGACCGAAACCTCCGTTGAGAGCGCACATGTCCTGATCGCGTGGGAGGCGGGAAAAGGCATCGTCTCTTGGAAGGACAAACGGTCGGGAATCGAGCTGATCGATCCTGAGGCGCCTCACGCGGCTTTTGCTCCCGTCTACGAGGTGACGCCTGTGAAGGATCGGGGGCTGATCCGCCAGACGCGTACCCGAATGGGACGGAACCGGAAGGGCATGAACGTGCAGAGACACGTTGGCCGGCTTGTTCGCGCGTATGAAGCGGAACGTGGTCCGCTATGGGTTACGATCGAGCAGGAGTACGAAGTGGCAGGGATGAGCCACTATACGGTACGGCTGACGGTGTATGCCCATGAGCCGAGAGTAGATGTAACGATACGCCTGCATAAAGACAGTGTCTGGGAACCTGAGAATGTGTACATTCCGTTGCCGCTTTCCATTCCGCACGCCCAGCTCTGGCTGGAGAAAGCGGGTGCGCTCATGCGGCCGGGAATCGACCAGCTTCCCGGTACGGGCCTCGATTTCTATTGCATCCAAGACGGAATCGGTTGGATCGGTCAGGATCAAGGTTTGGCTATCGCCACACCGGATTCCCCTTTAATCCAACTAGGACCGCTTGCATTCGGGGATCGGAAGCTGCACGGCCAGCAAGAGCTTAATAAACCAAAAGCGGTGTACGCATGGATACTGAACAATTTCTGGGAGACGAATTTCAAAGCGACGTTGGGAGGGTTTTACGAGTTCCGGTATTCGGTTCATTGGGGCCATGACTTGGGCACTCCGGAGAAGGCTATCGCGCAATGCAGACTATCCAATCAACGAGTTATAAGCTACAGGGCTTAAGGAGCGGATACGATGAGACGAACATCAGCGATGTATGACAAAGAGCCGCACATCGAAATCAGGGGATGCGACCGGGAGGCTTGGCGTGGCTATGAAGCTGTCGCGAAAGAGCTTTTAACGAACGGAGAAGGAAAAGGCGGGCTCGTGCTTATCATTGAATGCTACCCTGGCGTAAGGGTAACAGAGATTGTTGAAGGTCTGAAGCCTTTCTTGAATCCGGTGAAGGTGGTTATGGCGGAGCAAGCCGCCAAAAAAGCCAGCCAGATCGACGCCATGATCGGCCGGTTCTTAACCGACGATCGGGTTTTTGGCTATATGGCCCCCTTCGGAGTTGAGGACTTCTATGATCCCGACCTCGTGCAGCAGCTTCGTCGAGACATAGAGAGTGTTTCGAAGGGGACGGTTATCGTTATCGGAACAGGAGCTGCTTTCATCACGAAAGGCGACTTGCTGGTATACGCCGACATGGCCCGATGGGAAATTCAACAGCGCTACCGAAGCGGGGAGTTCGGCAATTGGCTGGCGGATAACCAGGCCGAGGATATGCTCCGCAAATATAAACGAGGCTTTTTCATCGAGTGGAGGGCTGCAGACCGCTTCAAGCGAACCGTTCTTCCTCAAGCCGATTACTATCTGGATACTAACGCCAAGGACGATCCGAAGCTGCTGACCAAGGATGCGCTGTTCCACGGGTTTAGGCAGACGGTCAGCCGCCCGTTCCGGTTAGTCCCCTATTTCGACCCCGGCGTATGGGGTGGTCAGTGGTTGGAATCGAAGATCGGGTTGGAGCCTCAGGAACACCCTTACGCATGGGGATTCGACGGAGTTCCGGAAGAGAACAGCTTATATTTGACCTACCGTTCGATCCGGGTGGAGATCCCGTCTATCAACCTGGTGTTCTTCGAACCGAAGCGTCTGCTGGGGGAGCGGGTGTATGCCCGGTTCGGCGCGGAGTTTCCGATTCGTTTCGACTTTCTTGACACCATCCGAGGGGGGAGTTTGAGCCTCCAGGTTCATCCCGTTACCGATTATATCCAAAAAACGTTCGGGATGGCCTATACGCAGGACGAGAGCTACTATATCCTCGATGCCGCTCCCGGTGCGGCGGTTTGTTTAGGGCTGAGAGAAAACATAAATCCGGATGCGATGATGGCCGATCTGGAGCGGGCTCAGCAAGGCGGCTTCTCCTTTCCCGCCGAACAGTATGTGAACCGGTTCGCCGCCAAGAAGCACGATCATTTCCTGATTCCGGCGGGAACGGTTCATTGTTCCGAAACGAACTGCATGGTGTTGGAGATCAGCGCCACGCCGTATATATTTACCTTTAAACTGTGGGACTGGGACCGGCTAGGTCTGGACGGCAGACCGCGCCCTATTCACCTGGAGCATGGCCGACGTAATATTCAATGGAACTGCACGACCGAAATGGTGCAGCGTGAGTTGGTGAATGCTATCGTCCAGGTTGGCGAGGGCGACGGCTGGGTGGAAGAGCGAACCGGATTGCACGAGCTGCAATTCATTGAAACGCGGCGGCATTGGTTTGTGGCCGTCACGCCTCACCACACGAATGGCGGCGTTCAAATGCTGAATTTGGTCGAGGGAGAGGAAGCCATTGTGGAAAGTCCGACAGGAGCCTTCGAACCGTTCGTAGTCAGGTATGCGGAAACCTTTATTGTTCCTGCGGCGGCAGGCGAATACACAATTCGTCCGAGCGAGCGATGTGCCGGGCAAACGTTGGGCACGATCAAGGCGTTCGTCAGATAAAGAATTTCGCTAAAGCTAAGGAGGATAGGGAGCAGTATGAATATTGCGATAGACTTCGGAGGAACTACGATCAAGATCGGGCTCGTTCACGAAGGGAAAGTTCACGCATTGCGAACGCTGCCTGCTCACTCCTCAAAAGGGTTGATTCCGCGCCTTCCTGCCGTTGCGGCGGCTGTCCGCGAGCTGCTCGCCTGTCACCGATTGTCGATTGCCGATTGCGAGGGAATTGGAATAGCCACGCCGGGGCTAGTAGATACCGTGAATCGAACGATTGTCTCGATCAACGACAAATACTCCGATGCCGTCGGATTTTCGTTTCAGGCATGGATCGCGGACACCTTCCAACTTCCGTTCGTGATGGAAAACGACGCCCGCTCGGCGCTAATCGGCGAGACCGCCTATGGAGTAGCCCAGCGGGAAACGGATGCGGTTCTCATGACGTTCGGAACGGGAATCGGAACCGCAGCCATGATGAACGGCAAGATTTTGCATGGGCGCCATTACCAAGCGGGAATTTTGGGCGGTCACCTCAGTACGGATATACACGGAAGCTTATGCAATTGCGGGAACATAGGCTGTCTGGAAGCTCAAGCGGGCCATTGGGCATTAAACCAAGCGGCCAGGCGACACCCGCATTACTCGCAAAGCCGGCTTTCCCAATTGACTCAACTGAGCTATCTGGCTGTTCTGGAAGAAGCGCTCTCCGGAGATCAGGCTGCAACTGACCTGTTGGAGCACTTAATCTCGCACTGGATCGCGGGCATTGTCAACTTGATCCATGCTTACGATCCTGAAGTCGTCATTTTGAGCGGGGGGCTTATGAAATCCAAAGATCACATAGTGCCCTTGCTGAGCGAACGCGTCTGCAAAAATGCCTGGACTCCTTGGGGCAAAGTGCGGATTGCGGTGGCTGAAGATCCGGACGCATCGGTGCTGTTAGGCGTATCCCGCTTGTTGTCGGAGCACACTGCATAACCATTAATAAGTGATGTGAACTGTACCTCCAACTGTTAGATGATGTTAGCAATTGGGGTGCAGTTCATCTACGTTCAATAGACCGCAAGAGTTTGCGATAAACATTCCATAAGAAATAAGCGAAGGATTACCGTTTAATTGCCAATATTCTCAATCTTTTATAATTCAAATACCACTCACTGTCATGAAATAAATCTTTTTGGCTTTCGCGGCAATTTTCTCAAATGCATTGCGTCGTTCACTTTCCGACAAATCTTTGAAGAAATCATCAAAGTGCTATATTCATACTTCGCCAATCGCCTTAATGATCGTTTCAACATTTCCGCATTTGCAAAGCATCTGCCACGTCTGAATACCACCTTAAAAATTATAGATAAGTATGAAAATGTGGGGAATGGCCGGGGTTGGCATCAGCTATAGTCAACGCGACAACGAGGCCATTCCGGCGGCAGAGACACGCTTGTTTAATCGTTGTTGAATTACTCAAGAAGAGATGGCGCTTAGCTCTTCTTTCATATTTTGGTGAAGGACAGGATTGGATGCTATTATCCCCGAAGAGCCCCATGTAAAGCTGTTTCCATGTCGATCGGAAACGACTCCGCCAGCTTCTTGCACCAATAAAGCGCCCGCCATCCAGTTGTAAATTTCATCTCCAAATTCATAATATCCATCCAGCCGTCCGCAGGCGGTATAGGCAAGCTGAAGGGAGATAGACCCAAGCATTCTGACCGCAAATGCTCTTGGGATGATATGGTTAAATCCTCTCAAGGTAAGGTCGGTAATTTCGATATCTTTGGCCGGAAAGGATGGAGGAGTTGTACAAACGATAGCTTCCTCCAGCTTCTCCTTGGCAGCCACACGAATTGGCTTACCGTTTAAAAAAGCGCCCTCACCCGCAACGGCGTAAAATAGCTCGTCATGACTCGGATCATAGACAAAGGAAAGTACGGGGCGTCCATTTCGGACCAAGCACAAGGACATGGCATACGAATAAATTCCTTGTAAGAATTGTACGGCTCCATCAATAGCGTCACAAATCCAATACTCGCCTTCGTATTCGACTTTTTGTTGATTCTCCGTTTCAAACTCCGAATCGGACCACCGGATATTAGGATATTTTTCAGCCAAAGCCGTCTTGATTTGGAGGGTAGCCGGGTATTCGCTAACTCGAATCGCTTGAACAAATCGGGAACGGAAGCTGCGCGCTCCCCGCGTTTGCATGTCTCGTATAAACCGGCTCCTACGCTTCTCAGCAATTCTCCGCAAAAATGAATATCAATTGAGGTCATCGCTAGTTCTTCCTTTCTGTTTTTGAAATTTCTGTTTTTAGGTAGTATCTTTAAATACCACTTATAGGTGGTATGGTGAAATACTACACTTACTTTCCGATAATGTCAAGATTTCAGTATAATGAAGATGAAAGAAGAGGCGACGCTATTATGCGCATGTCGACGCATTGAAGAGCCGCGATTGCGGCTCTTTTTGCAATCAATGCCGCAACGTCGCTCACAGCGGAATATGTTATACTTCTGGTACTGGAAGTTACTCAAGAAATAAGGTGAGCGAATTGGAATTGGAAGGTCAATCAAGGAATTTTTAACTAGCGGTGCGGCGCCTGTATTGTCCAGCGATGATCTGGGGTGGTCCGACATCAAGCTTTCCCAATGGGATCATATCCCTCCCGGTCTAATGTACGACGCTTCGTTGCATTCCAAACATGTGATTGCCCTGCATGGCTCCCGGGAACCTTTGAAGCTGCGCATCTTTGAAGCGGCCAATCAACGGGAGAAGACAATCACCTCCGGGCAAATTCAAATTTTACCCGCTGGACAGAACATGTACTGCCAATGGGCAAACACCTTATCTTTCATAAAATTAGAGGTGAATCCTTCGTTTCTCGAACGGGTAGCGGATGAATCGGGTTTTGGACGTGCGGACAAACGGAGACTGGAACAGAGACTGCTTGTTCAAGACGGCAAGCTTCTATTGCTTGCCGGTTGGATGCTGGAGGAGCTGCGTAACGGTGGTGCAAGCGGAAAGCTTTACAGCGATTCGATGGCGACGATGACGGCGGTCCATTTGCTCCGGCACTATACGGCGAGTGCCAATCGGAACTTGAAGTCATCCGCGTCGACCGACAAGCAAGTCTCGACAGTGATTGAATACATGCAGATGAATTTGGAAAAAGATATATCTCTTCAAAAGCTTGCGATCGTTGCCAGTATCAGTTTGTCACATTTGGTTCGGCTTTTTAAAAGGCAAACGGGTATGACACCTCATCAATATTTGATTCATTTGCGGATTGAGCGTTCCAAGCAGCTCATTCGCTGCGGAAACATGAGTATGAAGGAAATCGCCGCTCAAGTCGGATTTTCCGACCAGGCCCACTTCACCAAGTTATTTAAAAGAGTGACCGGATTGACTCCTGTGAAGTATGCTTCTGCTTTATGAAATGACACGATAACATATTAGCCCGAACCGCCGGCGGCAGTGCAATCAACTGTTGCCCGGCGTTTTTTTATGGCGATTTTTGACCAAAACCTGCGCATTCCATTCAATATTGTCGTGGGGATGGGGGGATTCATGGCCGACGATATTGTCTATGAGATGCCGTTCGGACTCCAGGGCGATCGTGTCCAGGGCAAAGAAAACCTGATTCAATTGCTGGAACAGTTTATTGGCAAAGAAAATGGGATGTATTCGACATGGGATATTTTCAACATTCGGGTTTACGCGGCCAGGGAAGGCGAGGTGGAACAAGAAATCGTTTTCGCTGAAATGGATAGCAGAGGCATTGTAAAGCAGAACGGATATAAGTATACGCAATCGTATATCAGCTTGCTGCACATCATCGACGGATGGATTACGTTGTGGAGGGAATATTTCAATCCGATTCATTTGCAGAATGCGCTTGATTCTTTGAATACAGGAGGAAAAACGGCAGCGACAGAATTAGGCGCAGAGGTGCGTGTCGTGCGGGCTGCCGAGGCGGCTATTGCTTCCAACCCGATGTGCAATCTGCATTGATAGCAGGAATGGCATGTTGACTTTTATAACAAATAATAGTAGTATTTTAAAATACTTATAATGACAGAAGGGAGGTAATCCATTGATTGACGAGCTTCGCAAAATCGGTTTGTCGGATCTGGAGGCAAGATGCTACATGGTGCTTCATGAGGAGCCGAAAATATCCGGATATGAGGTAGCCAAAAAAGTTTCCGTTTCCCGCACAAATGTATATGCCGCGCTTCGTTCATTGACTGACAAGGGCCTGTGCCGGGTGATCGAAACCGAACCTGTTCTGTATGATGCCGTGCCTATTGAGCAGGTTGTTCGATTGCTGCATACGGAATTTGAACAAACGACGAGATTGCTTCTGGAACAGCTGCACTCGCCCCCGCAGACTTCGCCGTCCTTCTATAGTTGGCAAGGGGACAAAGCGATTGAAACGGCGATTCGGCGTTTGGTATCGAATGCGGACAAGAGCATCATTGTCGATATTTGGTCTGAAGATATTCACTGGGTGGAAGAACCGTTGATGGAAGCGGAGAAGCGCGGCCTCGCCGTCACACTGATCTCGATCGGCGAATGCCATACGCGGCTGAAGAATGTTCTGGTACATAAAAGAAGCGACGATTGGAACAATGCCGTTGCCAGAAAATTCTCCATTCTTTGCGATTCCCGTTCGACCCTGCTTGGCAGTTTTGGACATGGGCTCAAACCTACGGTCCTGGAAACCGACCATCCCTCGCTTGTTGAATTGCTGCAAAATACGTTCTATCACGACGTCGTTATGGAACAGATTGAGCGGGATTTCAGCAAGGAGCTGGCGGAAAAGTACGGGGACCATTACGAACGCATTATTGACTCCTATCGGAAATACTTGTGAGAGTATTTCCTTTTTTTGTTTGAAAATCGGTTGTCCAACGACAGAGAAATGAGTACTGTGAAATCCTTTATCCACGGGTGGTCTATAAAAAAGTACTTATTATTCTGCCGTTGATTTGCGGCAGAATAATAAGTACTTTTCTGAGTAGCGGCAGAAAAATGATCCATTCGTAAGACTGCGTGGAAAGAGTGCCTTATCGCTGCATGCCGTTTCCCGAATTTACGGACCTTCGGTTAGAAACTTTTCTATACGCGACTTAATCGCGTTCCGAACCTCTCGAAATTGGCTCATGATTTCTTCCTCGGTTCCGGCAGCCTTGGCCGGATCATCGAAACCCCAATGCCACTTCACGACGTTTTTATTCGAAATCACCGGACAGTGCTCGTCTGCATGGCCACATAACGTAATCACATAGTCAGCCCGATTCAAAATCTCCGGATCGATGACATCCGATGTATGGCCGCTAATATCGACACCGGCTTCCTTCATCACCTGGACGGCACGGGGATTCAGCCCATGTGCCTCCAACCCTGCGCTTTTTACTTCGTAGCGATCGTTACTGAGCGCCTTCAACCAGCCATCCGCCATTTGGCTGCGGCAAGAATTTCCCGTACAAAGGAAATAAACGAGTTTTTTGTTATCTAACATGGTAAGTCCTCCTGTTTATATTAAGCTGCTTGCTTTGAAAAATACTTTCGCTGAAAGCGGAGCGCGACGTTGACTAAGGCAATCATCACAGGGACTTCCACAAGAGGACCGATCACGGCCGCAAATGCTGCGCCGGAATGAATACCAAACACCCCGACGGCAACGGCAATCGCCAGCTCAAAGTTATTTCCCGAGGCGGTAAATGCGAGTGTAGAAGTCACCGGATAACCAGCCCCGGCTTTTTTGCCCATGAAAAACGAGATCAGGAACATGATGACAAAGTAAATCAAGAGCGGAATTGCGATCCTCACGACATCTAAAGGCAGTTGGATAATCATTTCGCCTTTCAGCGAGAACATCACGAGGATCGTAAACAATAAAGCGACGAGTGTGATGGGACTGATTTTCGGAATAAAGACAGTTTCGTACCAGAACCGGCCCTTTGCTTTTACAAGCAAATAGCGAGTAATCATTCCGGCCAGAAAGGGTATCCCTAAATAAATCAACACGCTCTTGGCGACTTCGGCCATCGTAATGTCAACAACGACGCCTTTCAAGCCGAACCATCCCGGCAAAATCGTAACAAAAATATAAGTATAGACGGAGTAGAACAATACTTGAAAGATCGAGTTGAAAGCAACGAGTCCCGCCGCGTACTCGGTGTCCCCTTTGCATAAATCATTCCAAACGATGACCATTGCAATACAACGGGCTAAACCGATCATAATCAGGCCGACCATGTATTCCGGGTAACCTTGGAGAAAAACAATGGCCAAGAAAAACATTAAGATCGGGCCAATGAACCAGTTTTGAATCAGTGAAATGGTTAACACCTTGCCATTTCGAAAAACACGGCCGATTTCTTCGTATCGTACCTTCGCCAGCGGCGGATACATCATTAAAATGAGGCCAAGCGCAATCGGTATTGATGTGGTTCCCACTTGAAATTCATTCAAGCCGGCGACAAAGTTAGGAATTACGAAGCCCAGGCTAATCCCTAACGTCATCGCAACAAAAATCCATAACGTCAAATAGCGGTCCAGAAAAGAGAGACGCTTTCTCTCATGTTTGCTCACTTGCTGTACACCTCCTTTACTCGCATGTAACCGTCAATCCTTGTTGCTCCAATTTTCGCAGCTCCTCGGACAGATCAGGCAAGTGGGATATTGCATAACCAATTTCTTCTAACCGCTTCTCGTTGATCGAATAGAACACCCATTGCCCCTTTCGCGTTTCGCGAACCAGTTCAGCTGTTTTTAAGCGGCTTACGTGTTTAGAAATGGCCGGTTGGGAAATGTTGAAAATGGGGACCAGTTCACACACGCAGCAATCGCGAATGCGCAGCAAAGAAAGGATTTTAAGCCTTGTCGGATCGGCAAGAGCTTTCAGAATGTCCGCTATCTTTTCAAACTCCATTATCATTTATTATCACTCCGTGTCAATAATAATATAACCATATTGTTATATGTATATGTTAAAAAGTCAAGACTGAAATCAAGGAGTATTCATTTTCTTGTCGTTAAAGCAATCAGTATTCTGTCGTTCTATATGGGTGGTATTTATGAATACTTCTTAATTGAATCGATTTGCGGAAAGTGTGTTTACATAATAATTATTATGTAAACTAAAAGTAAAATTCGGACCAGACTGCGTGCAATGACATAGGGGAGTTCATGTGGACATGAATTGAATCGCTAGCCAATACAATCAACGTGACTATATTTTTTTTGCATAGTTTCTATGCACAATATATATTTCACGACTGGAATGACGCTATGTAAAAATAAAAGAAGCCGCAATATGCAGCGGCACCATTATCGGAGGGATACGATATGAATGAAACCGGAAACGGTCAAGTCAAGAACGGGCACCAGGCACTGGGTTTAACAGATCAGCAGGTTCTTGAAATGTATCAGCATATGGTTTTGGCGCGAAAAGTAGATGAACGGATGTGGCTTCTCAACCGTGCGGGAAAGATCCCTTTTCTCGTTTCTTGCCAAGGTCATGAGGCGGCGCAGGTGGGAGCGGCTCATGCATTGGATCGAACGAAAGATTTTCTTTGTCCGTATTATCGGGACATGGGCATGGTCATTGTTTTCGGGATGACGGCCAAGGAATTGATGCTTTCCGCCTTTGCCAAGGCGGGAGATCCCAACAGTGGCGGACGCCAAATGCCAGGGCATTATGGGAGTAAAAGATTGAACATCCTTACGGGGTCCAGCGTCGTAACGAGTCAAGTGCCGCATGCTGTTGGAATCGCTTTATCTGGAAGAATCGAGGGGGAAAAGCTTGTCGTGTTAACGGCCTTTGGAGAAGGGTCCAGCAATCAAGGGGAGTTTCACGAAGCGGCGAACTTTGCGGGGGTGCACAAGCTTCCTGTCATTTTCTTCTGCGAGAATAACAAGTATGCCATTTCTGTCCCCTATTCCAAGCAGGCGGCTTGTGAAAGCATCGCGGATCGGGCAAAAGGATACGGGTTTCCCGGCATCAGTGTGGATGGCAATGATCCCTTGGAAGTATATAAGGCCACGAAAGAGGCGGTCGATCGGGCCAAAAGAGGAGAAGGGCCCACGCTGATCGAGGTGGTCGTCTATCGTTTAGTTCCTCATTCAAGCGACGACGATGATCGAACCTACCGTTCCCGGGAAGAAGTGGAGGAAGCCAGGAAGAAAGATCCGCTCGTAACCTTCAGCAAGTATCTGAAAGATTGCGGGATCTTAGATGAACCTAAAGAGAAGGAAATCCATGACCGGATGCTCATAGAAGTCGATGAGGCCACGGAATATGCGGAGAATGCTCCGGATTCGGCTCCGGAAGATGCCCTTAAGCACGTTTATGCAGAATAGGAGGAGTGGGAAATGGCCGTCATTTCTTATCTTGATGCAGTGACCCAAGCTCTTCGGGAGGAAATGCAGCGAGATCCGAGGGTATTCGTATTAGGGGAAGACATCGGGGTACGCGGGGGCGTATTTCGGGTTACCCAGGGATTTTATGAGGAATTTGGAGAACAACGGGTTATCGATACGCCGCTATCCGAAGCGGCCATTGCAGGCGTGTCGGTTGGGGCAGCCGCTTATGGCTTGAGGCCTGTAGCCGAGATTCAGTTTGCCGAGTATATGATGCCTGCCGTAAACCAGATTGTGAATGAAGCAGCCAAAATAAGATACCGCTCGAACGGAGATTGGACCTGCCCCTTGGTCATTCGTGCTCCTTATGGAGGAGGAGTTCACGGCGCCCTCTACCATTCGCAAAGCGTCGAAGCCATATTTTGCAACATTCCCGGGTTGAAAGTGGTCACTCCTTCCACGCCTTATGATGCCAAAGGACTGCTAAAGGCAGCGATCCGCGACGAAGATCCCGTTCTGTTCTTTGAACATAAGCGATGTTATCGATCGATCAAAGGAGAAGTGCCGGACTCGGATTATATCGTTCCCATCGGGAAGTCGGATATTAAGCGGCAGGGAGAGGACCTCACGGTTATTTCTTACGGACTTGCCCTGCATTTTGCGGTGGAAGCGGCTGAACAACTTTCCCGGGAAGGATACAGCGCTCACATTCTGGATTTGCGCACCCTCTATCCTCTGGATAAGGAATCGATTGTAGAGGCGGCCCGGAAAACCGGTAAAGTGTTAATTGTTCATGAAGACAACAAAGAAGGAGGCGTCGGCGCGGAAGTCGCGGCTGTGCTCGCCGAGGAATGCCTTTTTGAGCTGGATGCTCCGATCAGACGCCTTTGCGGTCCGGACGTCCCTGCCATGCCGTATAGTAATCCAATGGAGAAATTCTTCATGCTCAATCCGGATAAAGTATATCGGGCCATGAAACAATTGGCCGAATTTTGATCCGCGCGGGAGGAGAATATGGCCGAGAACATCGTTATGCCCAAGTTAGGGGAAAGTGTAACGGAAGGAACCATCTCCAAGTGGCTAGTCAACATCGGGGATCAAGTGAAAAAATACGATCCCATCTGCGAAGTGATTACCGATAAAGTAAATGCGGAGGTTCCTTCTACTTTCAGCGGCACGATATCTGAAATTGTCGTTCGAGAAGGTGAAACGGTAGCGGCAGGCGCTTTAATTTGCCGTATTGCGGTGGGAGATCAAGCGATCCCGCCGGTTGAATCCAAGACGTCAGCCGCCGCTCAAGATCAGGAAGCCGCTGATGTACCGGCGCATGCTGCCACGAACCCACGCTATTCGCCGGCCGTGCTTAAACTGGCGCAAGAAAACAACCTGGATCTTTCCCGTATGGAAGGATCAGGCGCTGCCGGACGCATCACCAGAAAAGACATCTTGGACCTATTGCAAGGAAAGAGGCAGGCCGCAGCCACTCCCGTTCCAAAAACAGAACCTCCGTCTAAGATTACGCCCCAACCGGTAGAATCAGCCCGCGACATTCCGAAGCCGTCCGTTCCGGTTGATACGCTGTCTGCCGTCCATTCTCCATTAAATCAAGCCGACGAGACGATCCCGGTTACCGCCATCCGCAAAACGATCGCCGAACGAATGGTAAAAAGCAAGCAGGAGATCCCCCATGCCTGGCTTATGGTCGAATGCGATGTCACCAACCTGGTACGTTATCGGGACCGGATCAAAGAGGAGTTTAAGCAAAAAGAAGGCATCCATTTAACTTATTTGCCGTTTTTTATCAAATCGGTTGTCGAAGCCCTGAAGGAATTCCCTACCTTAAATTCGCAGTGGGCAGGCGATCACATGATCCTCAAAAAAGCGGTTCATATCTCGATGGCCGTCGCCACCGATCAAGCGCTATTCGTTCCCGTCATTAAGAACGCCGACCAAAAAAGCATTTTCGGTCTTGCCAAAGCCATAGACGAATTAGTCAAGAAGGCAAGGGAGGGCAGGTTAGCGCTGGAGGATATCACCGGCGGAACGTTTACCGTTAATAACACAGGCTCTTTTGGCTCCATTCTTTCAGCTCCCATCATCAATCCTCCGCAAGTCGCCATTTTAAGCGTCGAAGCCATCGTAAAACGTCCGATCGTCATCGATAACATGATTGCCATCCGCGATATGATGAACATTTGTCTTTCCTTGGATCACCGGGTGTTGGACGGTCTGGTGTGCGGCCGCTTCTTGAAGAGAGTCAAGCAAAAGATTGAAGGCTACGGCATGGAAACCGGACTCTATTAACAACTCAGCATGTTTAAGTTAGGGGCGATGAAATCATGCATTTTGATTTAACCGAAGAGCAAGCGTTGATCAAGAAGATGATGCGCGATTTTGCGGAAGGCGAAGTAGCTCCGGGCGCAGATGAGCGGGATCGAACAAAGCAATTTCCGGAGGATGTTTTCGATAAATTATCGAAGCTGGGCGTCATGGGTCTGCCTTTTCCCGAACAATACGGCGGCGGGGGAGCGGATACCATAAGCTTTGCTATCGCGGTAGAAGAATTAAGCCGGGTATGCGCCTCCACAGGGATCACGTATTCCGCCCATATTTCGTTAGGCGGGGCGCCCATCCATTTATTCGGAACGGATGAGCAAAAGGAAAAATACTTAACCCCTCTTTGTACAGGCGAATACTTGGGCGCGTTTGGGCTGACGGAACCTAATGCAGGCTCCGATGCAGGCGGAACCCAAACGACAGCGAAACGGCACGAGGATCAGTGGATCATTTCCGGTTCGAAATGTTTTATTACCAATGCAAGCTATGCCAAAAACTTGGCGCTCACGGCCGTCACGGATCGCTCCAAAGGAACGGACGGAATCAGCGCGTTTATCGTGCCTACAGATGCGCCGGGAGTTACGGTCACCAGCAATTATGAAAAGATGGGTCTTCACGCTTCGAATACAACGGAGCTGGTTTTGGATAGTGTAGTTGTTCCCAAAGAAAATCTACTGGGGAAAGAAGGAAACGGATTCAAGCAATTTTTAGCGACGCTTGACGGAGGGCGAATCGGGATCGGGGCCATGGCCGTCGGGATCGCCCAAGGGGCGTATGAAAAATCGCTCCAATATGCCAAAGTAAGAAAACAATTTGGCCACAGCTTATCCGCCTTTCAAGCCATCCAATTCAAACTGGCCGACATGGCCATGACGATTGAAGTCGCACGCAACATGGTGTATAAAGCAGCCTGGCTTAAGGATCAAGGTAGAGGATTCAAAAAAGAAGCGGCGATGGCCAAATTATTCGCTTCGGAAATATGCATGAAGGTGTGCGACCAAGCCGTTCAGATCCATGGCGGGTATGGGTACATGAAGGAATATCAGGTGGAGCGGTTTTTCCGGGACGCCAAGCTTTTAGAGATCGGGGAAGGCACTTCGGAAATCCAACGAATGGTCATTGCGCGCCAGATCGGTTGTTAAAGGGGATGGATTCTATGTTCAAGAAGATTCTAATCGCCAACCGGGGGGAAATTGCTTCCCGGGTGATCCGTACTTGCAAATCGCTGGGCATTGCCACCGTCTGCATCTACTCGGAAGCGGACAAGGAGGCCCCTCATGTCAAGATGGCGGATGAGGTCTACGGGGTGGGGGGGCCAAAAGTAGCGGAAAGCTACTTGAATATCGACAAAATTTTGGAAATTGCACATCTTTCCAAGTCGGACGCGATTCACCCCGGCTATGGCCTTCTTTCGGAAAATGCCGAATTTGCCCGCCGCTGCGAGGAAGCCGGTATCATATTCATCGGTCCGTCGGCGGAGGTCATCTCCCGCATGGGCAGTAAAATCGAAGCGCGGAATATCATGGAAAAGGCGGGGGTGCCTGTCGTCCCCGGCATCTCTTATCCGTTAGCGGATGCGGAAGAAGCGGCGCGGGCAGCCGATCGTATCGGCTACCCGGTCATGCTCAAGGCTTCGGCCGGCGGCGGCGGGATCGGCATGCAGATCGTTCACAGCGAAGCGGAAATTCACAAAGCGTTCGAAGGGAACCGGAAACGCGCCTCCGATTTCTTCGGAGACGGGGCCATGTATATCGAGAAGGTTGTGGAAAATCCCCGGCACATCGAAATTCAGATTTTGGCCGATTCCTATGGGAATACCGTTTACTTATGGGAACGGGAATGCTCCATTCAACGCCGCCATCAAAAAGTAGTGGAGGAGGCCCCTTCTACCTATCTGGATGAATTCACTCGCGGCAAAATGGGAGAATCGGCGGTAAGGGCGGCTAAATCTATCGGATACCGGAATGCGGGAACCATCGAGTTTTTGGTTGACGGGAACAAAAATTTCTATTTCCTTGAAATGAATACTCGTCTACAGGTCGAGCATACGATTACAGAAGAGATTACCGGCTTGGACTTGGTTGCGGAGCAGCTGCGAATTGCGGCCGGGCATTCCTTGAATTTTGGTCAATCCGATGTGAAACGCGACGGTCATGCGATTGAAGTGCGGATTTATGCGGAAGATCCGAAGACGTTCTTCCCGTCCCCGGGAACGATTACGACGTTTGCCATACCCGAAGGACCGGGAATCCGCCATGAGCTCGCTGTACAGGAGGGCTCCGTGGTTACGCCTTTCTATGATCCGATGATTGCCAAGCTCGTGGTGCGAGGCAGGGATCGCGACGAGGCGATGGACCGGCTTCAAGCGGCGTTAGCCCATTATCACGTTCAGGGAATCAAAACAAACATCCCGATGCTGCAGGAAGTGATCGCGCATCCCGCATTCCGTTCAGGCGATACGACAACGGGTTTCGTCGCCAAGTATTTACGATCGTAAAACAGGAGGTGATTTAGATGAGCAAAATCGTGGCATTTATGGCGGGAAATGTGTATAAAGTTTTGGTCAAGCCCGGGGATCAAGTCGAAGCGGGACAAGATGTGGCCATTTTGGAATCGATGAAAATGGAGATCCCGGTCACGATCAGTTCCGGCGGGACGGTAAAAGAAGTAAAAGTGAGCGAAGGCGACTTTGTTGATGAAGGGGATCTACTGCTCGAGCTGGATTAAAACGTATGCTGGGGGTCGGGGAGATGAACTGGCCGGCGAGTGTAACGATCAAAGAGGTTGGTCCGAGGGATGGATTGCAGAATGAGAAAGTCTTTGTTTCGACAGAGGATAAAATAGCATGGATCAACCAATTGTCCGGCACCGGAATGAAGTCTATTGAAATCACTTCGTTTGTGAATCCGAAGTGGATTCCGGCGCTGGCAGATGCGTCTGAAGTTGCGAAAGGAATCGAGCGGGTGCCTGGTATCGTTTATTCGGCTCTCGTTCCGAATCGTCAAGGCCTGGAGCGGGCGTTGGAAGCCGATGTGGATGAAGCGGCCGTCTTTATGTCCGCCAGCGAAACCCATAATCTAAGGAACATCAACAAGTCGATTGACGCTACTTTTCCGATCTTAAGAGAAGTGGTGCAAGAAGCTCTTTCCGCAGGAAAGTCAGTCCGCGGTTACGTGTCAACCGTTTTCGGTTGTCCCTACGAAGGGCCTGTTTTCATCGACGAGGTGATCCGGGTATCGGAAACGTTGTTCGACATGGGAATTGGCGAGTTATCGCTCGGGGATACGATCGGCATTGCCAATCCCAAGCAGGTACAAGGGGTATTGGATGTTCTTTTAAAGCGTTTTGATACCGGGAAACTGGCCCTGCACTTTCACGATACGCGCGGGACGGCGCTGGCTAATATTCTGGTGTCCTTGGACATGGGGATCACGACGTTTGATGCTTCCGTCGGCGGGTTAGGCGGATGCCCGTATGCGCCCGGGGCGTCGGGCAATGTGGCTTCGGAAGATTTGCTTTACATGCTGGATACGATGGGGATTCAAACGGGGGTCCATCCGGAAAAGCTGCTCGCTGCGGCCCGTTTTATACAGGAAAAGATCGGAAGAGCTTTACCAAGCCGTAATCTTCAGGTCGGCAGCTCGGACGGTTAAGCGGGCGCAGGATTCGGTTCAGGGAAGGAGGGGGATCGTGGAAAAAACTGTATTGTCCACCAGCATCGGAAACGGAATTGTGCTCATCACTTTAAACCGGCCGGAAGCCGCCAATGCGCTATCGATCAAGATGCTGGAAGAGTTGCGGGATGCGGCAGCAGCATGTAAATTTGACCGGCCCGTTCGCTGTATCGTGGTCACCGGGGCTGGAGAGAAGGCCTTTTGCGCAGGTGCGGATTTAAAAGAGCGCGCAGGCATGGACATGAACCAGGTGCGCAGGACGGTTGCTTTGATTCGCGAGACCATCAATGAGCTGGAAGCTTTGCCGCAGCCGGTTATTGCCGCCGTGAACGGAGCCGCTTTTGGCGGGGGAGCGGAATTGGCGTTGGCCTGCGATATTCGGATCGCCTCCGAGACGGCAACCTTCGCCCTAACGGAGACGTCACTTGGGATTATTCCCGGCGCAGGCGGAACGCAGCGGCTGCCGAGGCTGATCGGGAAGGGGCGCGCCAAAGAGCTCATTTTCACCGCAAGAAAAATCGATGCCGAAGAGGCAAGGGGCATGGGGTTGGTAGAGTATGTAGCACCGCCTGAAGCTCTTATCGATAAAGCGCTGGAAATCGCGGGCCGCATTGCTCGAAATGCTCCTGTCGCTGTAGCGCAGGCCAAGTTCGCTATTGATAAGGGGTTTGATGCGGATCTGGGCACCGGGCTTGCGATTGAGCACAATGCCTATGAAGTCACGATTCCGACAAAGGATCGCCTGGAAGGACTGGAGGCGTTCAAAAATAAGCGTCCCCCCATATTTAAGGGCGAGTAACAAGCATTTTGGAGATAAGGAGGAATAGGGGATGTCCATGGACATAAAGCCGGAGGAACTGCAGGAGCGTATTTCACGGGTCCTCCAAGGGGGGGCGCAGGCTTATCATCAAAAGAATGCGGCGCAAGGAAAACGGTTTGTCCGCGACCGTTTGAAGCTATTGTTTGATCCGGGCTTCGAGCTGGAGGATGCGTTATTTGCCAACTGCGCGGCAGAGGACCTTCCGGCCGATGGTGTAGTTACGGCGATCGGCAGGATTAACGGGAAAATCGTGTGTGCGATGGCCAATGATTCCACTGTCAAAGCCGGTTCTTGGGGATCGCGTACGGTAGAGAAGATCATTCGAATCCAAGAGACGGCCGACAAAATGAGAGTGCCGTTGATTTACCTTGTGGATTCCGCAGGTGCCCGCATTACGGACCAGGTCGAGATGTTTCCCGGACGGCGCGGGGCCGGCCGTATTTTTTACAATCAGGTTAAATTATCGGGTAAAATTCCTCAAATCTGCCTGCTCTTCGGTCCTTCGGCTGCAGGCGGGGCTTACATTCCGGCATTTTGCGATATCGTGATTATGGTGGACGGCAATGCATCCATGTATCTCGGTTCCCCGCGAATGGCGGAGATGGTTATCGGAGAAAAGGTTACGCTAGAAGAAATGGGTGGCGCGCGCATGCATTGCTCGGTATCCGGCTGCGGGGATGTGCTGGCCCAAAACGAAGAAGAAGCCATTGCCATGGCACGGCAATATCTGTCCTACTTTCCCGCCAATTTTTCCGAAAAACCGCCGGTTATGGAAGCAAAGGCACCGCAATCCTTTGAGAAATCGTTAGAAGAGCTCATCCCGTCCAATCAGAATGCCCCGTTTAATATGCATGACTTGATTGACCGGATTATTGACGAGGGGTCATTCTTTGAGATCAAGAAGCTGTTTGCCGGCGAGCTGATTACAGGATTAGCCCGTATGAACGGAAAACCGGTCGGGATTGTTGCCAATCAGCCACGAATTAAAGGGGGCGTGCTGTTTCACGATTCGGCGGATAAGGCGGCCCGATTCATTACCCTTTGCGACGCGTTTCATATCCCGCTTCTGTTTCTCGCCGACGTCCCCGGTTTTATGATCGGCACGAAGGTCGAGCGGGCAGGAATTATCCGCCATGGCGCGAAAATGATTTCCGCCATGTCCGAAGCGAGCGTCCCTAAAATCTCGGTGATCGTCCGTAAAGCCTACGGGGCGGGCCTCTATGCGATGGCCGGTCCTGCGTTTGAACCGGATTGCTGTCTCGCCTTGCCTACGGCGCAAATTGCGGTGATGGGACCGGAAGCTGCGGTCAACGCTGTCTATGCCAATAAAATTGCCCAACTGCCGGAAAACGAACGGGCCTCCTTTATCGAACAAAAGCGGGAGGAATATAAGAAGGATATCGATATTTACCGGCTGGCCTCCGAAATGATCATTGACGGGATTATTCCGGCCAATTCGCTACGCGACGAGTTAGTGAACCGATTCGAGGCTTATTCGTCCAAGGTTGTCGTCTTCTCCGAGCGAAAGCACCCGGTATATCCGGTTTAATTCGCTGGCCTTTTTGAACAGCACCATGCGTTTAGCGACGCACCGGTGCTGTTTTTTGCGCGAACAGCATATCATAGTCTTGAACCGGAGGAGGAATGGTTTGGAGACGCTTTGCCTATAGGGGAAGGAGGCAGATCCGGATCAGATGGATATTAGACAGCTTCAATATTTTGCAGAGGTGGCCAAGCATAAAAATTTTACAAAAGCTTCACAGGTCCTGTTTGTTTCTCAGCCATCCATCAGTAAGATGATCAAGAGCCTGGAAGACGAGTTGGGCGTTACTTTGCTTGACCGTTCCGAGAGGGAGGTTGTACTCACGGATACGGGAAAGCTGGTTAACGAGAAAGCTTTGAACATTTTGCAATTGCTGGAGGAGCTATCTTTTTCGGTTAATGAGCTGGTACATGTACAAAGAGGAAACGTGAAAATGGGAATCATGCCTACAATCGGCGCACTGCTTTTCCCGAAAATCATTGCCGAATTCAAGAAGAGATATCCCGGGATTGAGATTCAAATGGTAGAATACAGCGCGAAACAGGTAGAGACGCAGATGGAGCAAGGAAATATCGATTTTGGAGTCACGGTGCTGCCGGTGAACACTCGACGGTATGGAACGGTTTCCTTGTTAACTGAAGAACTGGTGGTCATTGTAAGCCGTCAGCACTGGCTTGCCGGAAGAGCATCCGTCGGTTTAGCCGAATTAAAGAATGAGCCGTTTATTCTGTTCACCAAGGAATTCGCCCTTCATGACGTGGTTTGGCAGGCATGCCTGCAGGCCGGGTTCGAACCCGAGGTGGCCCATATGACCTCTCTGTGGGATTTCTGCTGCGAGATGGTGGCGTCTCAATTAGGAATTTCATTGATCCCCCGATCGATGGCCAGCCGTTTGCATCATCTTGCCGTTCATCCCGTTTCGATTTCCCATCCGCAGATTGCGTGGGAGTTGGCGCTTATTTATCCTCGGGATAAATACCTTTCTTATGCATCCCGGGAGTTTATTGCCTATATCCAGGCCAATCCGCCGAATCAACCGGGATGATGAACAGCGGCTGTATGCGCTTCATGATCTAATGTGAATGAATAAAAATAAAATTCATTCAGAAGAGGTAAAGGATTCAAAGACACGAATATCTCAGACATTGCAAAAATGGCGGGAATAGCGGTAGGTACTTTTTATAATTACTATTCTTCGAAAGAGAAATTGTTCTTTGAAATCTATATGATTATTTAAAAAGTGGAAAGCTGAGGGGGCAATCCGAGAGGATATTGATGAGGGGCTTTTGTCTGCCTTTTTTGACTCGCTAGCTTATATACGATTCGCACAAGGAAGAAATAGGGGTACAACATTTTCCCCAGTTGATCCAGTATATGGCGGACTCATTCTTTTTTTTGCTCCAACATGAATGAATTTTATAATATTCATTCATATCGACCTTGCAAGAGGTTTCATGGAATAATTCCCGGTTGATTAGGAGAAATCTCTCTGAAGAAATTTCCAAGTTAAAACAACTGCCCGGTAAGGATACTTTAGTTACCGGCAGTTGCCAATTAGTAAACACATGGGGAAAATGGTGTAACCCAAAACTAAAAGCGGAAGGTGAAACTTGATGTTTAGCTACAGGCCGGCAACGTCCCAAAATTTTATCGAGATTTCTAAATTTTCGCAGGATGCCAGGAAGTTTAAGCCGACTGTAATCTATGCTTAACGATAAAGTTGCCGGATAAATTTTAGTGTTGTTCTACAAGAAGATTGAATCCAATATAGTAACCAGGCAACAGACAAAGATTACATAATAATTGTTCAGTAACGTAAAACTCCGAACTTTGTGCCGAATGACAACTCAGTCATATCGGCACTTGTTTGATTTCAAGATCGTATTTTTGAGTTACAGCGGGTAACTTAAAAATACGATCTTTTACGTTTTATAACATGTAATTGCAAACTTTTCCGGGTAGTCGTACAATTGGAATATATTGAGAAAACCAAAGGGAACGGAGTGTAGATTATGGACAATAAGTACACCCCTATAATTAAGTTCAAGCAAACGCGGTATGGTAGTAACCATTGGATAAAGTCACAAAGGGGTCTGTCTAAACTCAATTGAAATAGATCAGTGGATATAGGGGGTAACATTAGCTGGTTTTATTTTGTGGTAATGATAAAGGCCTCACGTCATCACCGATTGGTGTGATTCATGAGGCCTTTGTCAATCGACAATCACATCCGCAAATCGAAAAGTTTGATCAATAAAGGAAATTTAAATACCATTTATGGGAATGGAAAACAGTTTTGTTAGTGATAATAATTCGAGGATACTGGAATGGGATACTTCCAGAATACCAACGAAAATAGAGGAGTGGTTTTGTTGAATAGGGATGGACGTAAAATGCTGGATGTTCTTGTAGAGGTACGTTCAAATCAGAAGAGCTTGGAAGAACTCATGTCCATGTCTACTTCTGAAGTAAATCAGTCGATTATCCAGTTTCAAGCATTCCAGGTGGATAAGGAATTCAAACCAATCGAGATGCGAAACGGTGAATCACAGCGTCATAATTCTGGAGAAAGCTTCCATGCCAATGAATCTGATCATTCCAATACGTTAATGATTCGGGGACAAATACCTGAGGACCAACTAGAAGAGCTGAGACAGCAAGCAAATGTAGTGAACGTATTCGATAATCCCAAAGGGGTCATTGCTCCAATGGCTGATCCCGTTGATTGCAATTCTAGACAGGCTAAAGGCACTCTGAAGGACGTAGTCAAATATCTCGGCGTGGATCATATTTGGAATCAAGGCTTTAAAGGTGAAGATATCGTTATCGGAATCGTAGACGACGGGATTACCGCACAAGGGCGTGCAGCAGGAAGCAGGAACCTTCTTCCAAACGTAATCGGAGGATCCCGTGAGGATTGGGGACAGATTACAATCACGGAACATGGAAATATGACGTCCACCGATGCGCTTGGCATAGCCCCTAACGCCAAATTATTAGACCTGCGAATCTTTGAAAGAACCGGTATAGAGGAGTCAAGGGTGGACCCCATTGTTGCTGCATATGAGTGGGCTATCCAACATTATCAAAGAACGGGAACCCCTCAAGTACTCTCCAACTCATGGGGGTACATAAGACCTGTAGATGGGGTAACGAATAATCCTAATCATCCGGCAAATCGCAAGATTCTTGAAGCCATTCAGGCGGGGATCCTTGTATTGTTCTCTGCAGGGAATTGTGGAGACCCTTGTTTCAATCCAGATCCAGAACGTTGCGGTACACACGGACCCGGTCAAAGTATTCATGGCATGAATGGACATCCGCTAGTCATGACAGTCGGAGCGGCTAATATCCACGAAGTTCGTGCGGGTTATTCCGCGCAAGGTCCAGCCAATTTTGATGCTCGTAAACCTGATTTTTGTGCTCCGACACACTTTAAAGGTTATTTCGAAAGCGATACGGGAACATCCGCAGCTTGTCCTATAGCTGCAGGAGTGGTCGCATTAATGAAGCAGCTAAATCCTGCTCTTACGCAAACAGAAGTTAAACATGCGCTTATGGAAACGGCAAAGAATATGGAGGAGGACGGCTGGGATGCCGATACCGGTGCTGGGATGATTCAAGCACTTGAGGCATTTACAAAAGTAAAAGAAAGCCACAGGGAAGCAGTAACCATCTAATCAGTTTTCAACCAGTTAACGCTTGATGGTCATTACCGCCCCGCCTAATACGAAGGAGGAATCCATAATGGTTCTCACCATGGAAGCTGTAAACCCTATTCTTAGAGACTCCGTTACACTTGCTGATTTTTTGGAAACGACGAAGGAGCTCGAGCTCACAACAGCGGAGCGGCGGACAATCGTAGATCAGGCACTGATCATGATTGACTCTGTTTACGTTCATTTGCCGCTAAAGAAAGCCATGTATGCAATTAATCCCGTACAAAGGCTGAAGATTCTAAAGCGCCAAATCAATATCCTATCGGATCGCGAGTTCCACAGTGAAATGCTGCACATTTTCAAGGAAATGAGGGATCTTCACACCAATTATATTTTACCTGCTCCATATAAGCAGCATACTGTTTTTCTGCCGTTCCTGATGGAGGAGTACTACGATGATACGAAGAAACGCCATTACATCGTTACGAGGGTGATCCCCGGCTTCCATCACGATACTTTCAAACCAGGTGTCGAAATTACGGACTGGAACGGGGTTCCCATTGACCTGGCGGTGGCCATGAATGCCGACCGAGAAGCAGGCAGCAACAAAGCAGCTCGGCACGTAAGAGGATTAGACGCAATGACTGTACGTCCAATGGCTTTCTCATTGCCGCCAGCCGAGCAGTGGATCATAGTAGGCTACACCAGCAATAACCAGCATTACACCATACAGCTATCATGGCAAGTGCAACAGTTCCCTTCATTCAACGAAATGGCAAACTCTGCTGTAGACGAGGAATTTGCAACTGATAAAGGGCTGGATCTTAACATGGAGCTTACCAACACAGCCAGAAAGGTCCTATTCTCCCGAGACGCTAAAGAAAGCAGCGAACAATCACCCGATCCCAGGTCCGCTGCCACCCCAACCATTATGGGAGATGAAGATCTCTTAAGACGCAAAAGCCTATATCCGGGTACCTTTCAATTTCGGCCCGTAGACACTCCTCAAGGTCAAATCGGTTACCTGCGTATACGCACCTTTAGCGGTCCGGAACCGAACGCCTTTGTCCAGGAGGTGATCCGGATAGCGGAGCTGCTGCCGCAAGGGGGATTAATTATAGACGTACGAGGGAATGGCGGCGGGATCATCGTCAACGGTGAACGAATCCTGCAGCTCTTCAGTTCGAATCGAGTGGAAGCCGAACGGCTGCATTTTATTAACAACGAAGTAACCCTTGCTATTGCGAATTCAGATACTTTTAACGGATTTGCCAAGCAATGGGTCAATTCCATAGACTTGTCTACGGTTACCGGTTCCATATATTCTCAAGGCTTCCCCATCGAATCCCCTGAGCTAACCAATAGTATTGGACGCCGTTATAATGGCAACGTTGTTGTCATAACAGATGCCCGCTGCTACAGTACGACAGACATCTTTGCTGCAGGCTTCCAAGACAATAAGATCGGCAAAATTCTAGGGGTAGATGATAATACTGGAGCAGGGGGGGCCAATGTATTTACTCATGAGACATTACGATATGTACTACAGGGACCGGATTCTCCCTTCCGGGAGCTGCCTCGCGGAACAGCTATGCGAGTTGCCATCCGTCAGACTACACGCGTCGGTGACAAAGCCGGTCTGCCTGTCGAGGACCTTGGGATACAACCCGATGCGATTCATCGCATGACTCGAGATGATGTCCTCTACGACAACCGTGACCTTATTGCAGCCGCAGCTGCACTGCTTATGCAGCCTTAGGGCGAAGAACCAGGACGCTAAAGAAACCCGTATAAATTCGGGTGTCTTTCGACATACTACCTCCACATGAAGACCAAGAAGAGGAGGGATAGACTTGAGAGAGTCGAAGGGCGAGACAAACACGGACCGGATGGTGGGAGCTCGTTATACAGAAACCGATGAGTTGGGACATGAACGGAATGAAGTAGCCAAGGCGGAGAAGCAGGCAGCCTCCCAGGAAACAGCCGGTGTACAGGACCCAAGATAGTAAGCAAGCTGATCATCCCACAATCCAGCTATACCGAACAAAACTAATCATCGAGAAGAAGACGCCGGGGAAGATGCCGGCGTCTTTCATTTTGAACCCTAGTATGAGAATGCTCTACAGACACAACCGGCTACCGTTTAGATTTTTGGGATTTTTCCTATAAACACAAGTATTTTGTTAGATGGACCATTATTTTAAATGATACTCATGAAAAGATAGGAACTATTGAAATGTTTCATAGAAACGCTGAAGATGAATTTAACCATCACGGCGTTTTGAGAATGGATCTAAAGAGTAAGCACGAAGTTCAATCAATAATTAATGAGCTATTGGATTTTTACGATGATTATTTCGTGAAATATAGATCGTGATAACAAAGCCAATAGGAAAAATCTATAACATATAAATACGAACTAATTTGTATAGTTTGAAGGACAATGTTATACGAGTTTGTAATAAGTTGTTATTGGACAATAATTATTATGTAATCTTAAAGAACCGTCTAATCTTAATAACATATTCACAAAACCCGTATTTTGTACATATGTTATTGAGTTGGATTAATCATGCTCACGATTCTCCATACACGCATCTGGCGCTTTGCGATATCGTGATTCGGGTGCGTTAAGTCCGGGCGTCCGCAAAACTTAGCAATCTTCATTGCGCTCTTCGATTGCTGATGAACGCGCCGCTTCATCGTGGCGCCGTTGATTTCCCGGTAATGGTATACTTTGTTTGTCAGTTCCTTCGTTCCACAAACAGGTCTGGGTCACTCTGCCAATAATTCGAGGGACAATCCAGAAATTTGGGTTTTTAATTTTTCGCCGCAGAATCTTTTTCTCCAGCATCATATCACCTAAAAAGTAAATGTATATTACCATACTTCCCTTGCCAGGTATCACAATATATGTATGGACAAAAAGAAAAAGGCCGCAAAAGCGCGACCTTTTTTGATGTCGTTTCCGCCGCCGACCAGAAAGTCGATCCAACCGCTTCCGTCCATTGTGAATGTCGTCGACTTCATCACGCCGACCGGGGCATCTCCGCCGCCTTCAGAACCCCACATGTGATACGTCCCATTATGGTTGAACGGTCCTCCCCAGTCCCAATCGTTGTCAGGGGTCACATCGTCGTTGCCGAACGCCGTTCCGCTCAAGACCGTCCTGCCCGATAAAGCGCCAGTTTCGAAGTCGGGTTGACGATATTGTTCGTCGACGGCTCTTGCGTCGGGACGTGAAAATCGTCGACGTTGATATGGCCCCATGCGCCCTTCGCGTTATCGACGATTTTGATGTAACACTGAGTGCCAATATAGTCGGATGCGTCCCAATTCACCCGGCTGTACGCCTCGCGGTCGCCGCCGGTCGCTTTGAACAGCTCCTTCCCGTCCGATGCGCGGACCAGCGCGACATACAGATCGTAGTAATTGTTGCCTCCCCCGATCAGAAAATCGATTTGTCCGTTGCCTCCGAGAATGGATGTTTGCGAACGCATCACGCCTATATGAGAGTCGTCAGTATTTTTCGCGCCCCAGAAATGGCTGGCGCCGTGTTGGTTGAACGGTCCTCCCCAGCCCCAGTCCTTGTCCGTCGTCACGTTCAAATTACTGAAAGCGTCTCCGCTCAGGATGATCCAACCCGATAAATTATCGTCGAAATCCGGATTAATCAGATTGCCGTGCACGGGCTCCGGGACAACCGTAATCTCGCTCGTGCCGGTAAAGCCTCCAATTCTCGAAGTCGCCGTAATGGTAGCTGTGCCGACCGATTTCCCAGTTACTTTGCCGTTTACGACCGTCGCTACGTTCGGATTGCTGGAGGTCCAGATCACATCTTTGTTGGTAGCGTTTGCAGGCGATACGGTTGGCGTCAACTGAACACTGGCGCCCATCGTCAACGGTTTGGCGGCCGGACTTATAGTAACGCTGGTCGGATTTACCGCCGTGTATGCCGAATTCATCGCCCACACTTGCAACGACTTCACGATTACCGTGTTCGAATTGGCATTCGCATAAAGCTGAATGCCTTTGGCATCGTTGCGAGTGGGGTACGCTCGAGTAGTCAGCGATTTTAAGCCGTTCAAATACGCTTCGATCATCGATCGGTCCACATAAATGCGTAGCTTGATGTTTTCAGTTTCGATATCGACGCCGCCGCCTTGATACCATTTCTCAACGTCCGGGTTCCGGCTTCCTTTTGTTCGGTCAACCCAGAATTCAGTCGAGCTCTTCTTATAGTACACATTGGTCTGTTCTTCCCCTCCCGGCGAGCGGCGCAGGCTCAAACCGACTTCATTCGCCGTTCCCGGATCGATCTCCGCAACGATTTCATACATATCGGAATGAATGCCGGACAATACAGCATTGGCTGCTTCGAAGGTTGTGTCCGTCGTAATGTTGACGAGCTGAGTACCGCGAAGCGACTGCAGTTCCACGATTGGCTCTACGCCGAGTCTGCCGTCCGGCCGCAGGTGCACGTTCAGCGGCAGTCCGAAGTTATGCGCATACCCTGCGTCGGAGTCCATAGTAGCCGTTCGTCTGCCTTGTGCAATGCTGTAAATGACGGTTCGTCCGTCCGGCGTCAAGCCGGCGGCCGGCCCTGTGAAATGTTCGCCGACGTCGAGCAATTGCGGCACCTCGTTATCCGGTGTAAACCGCGCCGTCGTCGGGTCCCATGTGCCGATCCAGTAATACGTATATCGGGATTGATATTCGGAGCTCGACATTTTGGCCGGATTGATTATGAAGATGTATTTGCCGCTTGTACCGAGCGGCCGCAAATTCGGTAGCTCCCATACCCGTCCGGTTTGGGGATACGTCGCATAGTTGCCGACATACAGCGGACCGCGATACGTCCAACCGTTTTCCAGCGTCGGATCCGTCGTCGAATACACCAAGGCGGTACCGCCGACGTCGTTTCCTTGAGAATCCTGTATGCCGGAGGTAACCAGCATAAACCATGTGCTGCCGTCCTTGAACACGAACGGATCGCGGAATTCGCCCATGATGCCTTGTCCCGGCTGCTGATCAACGATAACACGCGGACTTTTCGTCCAGCGATTAAGGTCGTTGTCGCCATCTTGCGGATAGGTGCTGCGCGCTATGTTAATGCGTTGATTCGGGGTTTCCCGCGTGTCACCGGCCGTGTAGAAAATAACTGGTACACCGTTACTGTCGAGTACGGAGCCGCCTGCCCATGCGCCATCGGGATCGACGGTGTTTTTTTCTGGGAAGACCGCATCTTGCGCGTCCCGCCAATGCACCATATCGGTGCTGACCAGATGGCCCCAACGGATATGATCCCAGTACGGCCCTCTCGGATTGCTTTGGTAAAAAACGTGGTATTGGCCGTTGAAATAAATCGGGCCGCCGGGCTCGTTCTGCCAGGACAAAGGGGGTTCGGCGTGATATTGCGGCCGCTGGGAATCGTTCGCCAACACGCTGCGGTCGATGCGATTATCGGCCGTCGGCAAATTGCCACCCAATGCGCTTATGTACGAGTGATAAGCGCTTTGAATGTCAGTGGCCGGAAGAGCTTGATTGCGGATTTTCACCTCGTCAATGAGCCCGCTGAACGCGTTCAAACCGAATCCGTACAGCCAGAAGCTTTGATTATTTTTACCGATGAGAAGATCCGTACCGCTTGCCAGAATAGGCTCGCCTGCGGGAAAATTCGCCGCTGCCACCTGCTGCCCGTTGAGATACAAAGCCGCCTGCCCCGTATCGCTGCTGTAAGTAGCGGCCACGTAGGACCACTCATCGAGCGGAAGCTGCTTATCCGACATCATTTCCCGCCAGTCGGTGCCCGTCCCGAATTGGAATCCCCATGTCCCGTGTCGATAGTTTCCGAGTATGAACCCTTCTTTGGCTTCCCGGTTATGCTGATTCACGATTGCCGATAATCGCCCTTCGGCGCCGGATTCGAAGTTGCGCGGCGCCACCCACGCTTCGACCGTTATTGCCTTGGTTGGAGTCGGAAACTTGTCGGCAGTATGAGTGACAGACGTCGAATAACCATCGAACAACAGAGCTCCGCCGCTGATACCGTCGCTTTTCCAAAGCGGATCTTGCGCAGGCTGGTAAATGCCGGTATTAAGATGATATGATATCGGATCGGCATTTTCCGATATCGACTCCTTCGTCGTCTTTCCCGTACCTTCATTCAGATGCCACTGTCCGACCAAGCCGCCTGCATAAACCGAGTTGTACACGTGAAAATCATCGGCATTGATATGTCCCCAACCACCGATGGCGTTATCGACGATTTTAATGTACAAATCTTGACCGAGATAGGCCGAAGCATCCCAGAATACGCGTTGGTAAGCCTCGGAATTGCGCCCCGTTTCTTTAAACAGCTCGGCGCCGTCCGACGCTCGTACAAGAGCGACATACAAATTGTTCAAGTCCCGGCCACCGCCCACGAGGAAGTCAATTCCGCCATTGCCGCCCAATGTAAATGTTTCAGACTTTAGTACCCCGACCACGCTATCGCCGCCAGCCTTAAATCCCCACAGATGATAAGTTTCGTTCTGATTGAAGGTGCCTCCATCGCTGAAATAATCATCGTGCACCAGGCTGCTCGGGGCAAACGCATCACCGCTTAGGCTGGTCCATCCCTTAATCTCGCCCGGTACGAGATCCGTCAGCTCAAAATCCGGATTATACAACGCCGGCTGCACATGTCCGTGCAGCGAAGGCGTCTGCGGGACATGAAAGTCGTCGGCATTGATATGACCTGTTTTGGAAGCATCGACGATCTTGATTTTGACTACCGCACCGACATAACCAGACGCATCCCAATTCACGCGGGAGTAAGCATCGGTGTTGCTGCCGGTCGCTTTCATCAGCTCGACCCCGTCGGAATCTCTAACGAGAGCGACATATAAATGGTTCGGATCATTGTTACCGCCAATCAGAAAATCGACCGCGCCGTCACCTCCAAGGGTAAAAGTCTCGGACTGTAAAACGCCGACTTTCGAATCGTCACCTCGCCCGGACCTGATGTGCCAAAAATTATGTTGATGAAAGGCTTGTTTGTTCCAGTAGTTCGAATCTGAGGCAACAGCAGCGTTGTTGCTAAACGCGGTTCCGTTGACAACGGTCCAGCCCGTCAAATCCCCTGTCTCGAAACTTGGATTGGCAATGGTGTTAGTATAAGCAAGAACCGCCGGAAGCGGGGAGTAAAGCTGTATCCCCGCTATAAGCAGTCCGAGGCCTATGTCTCTCATTCTTGCCAGATTGCGAAAGAGTGCGCGTCTCTTCTTCATCGCCATTCTCCTTCATAATGTGAAATAACAAGCATCAAAAAAACATCCCGGCGCAGCAAGAACATGACTTCTTCCTAGGGAAAGGATTCGAATTTGTTTACAATTCATAAGCCGCTTTTTAAATCCTTCAAACGACCGCTTCCGCCAGCACCCGATTGGTCAATCGTATCCGGAATCGAGCGCATAAACATCGGCATAAAGCAACGTTGCAAGTCCGCCTGAGGCGTACATTTCGATGCAAGTTGAACTGTCGGCGGGGAAGATCAGATCGGTCATGACAAGCTCGCCGTCGTTCGCAAACACTTCAACGGAACAACGATCTATGAACAGACGAAGTTTGAGCTTCCGGCCTTCCGCATGCAGCGGAGCTTCGTGTCTGCATGGAAACAACGGGTGGAAATGTGTCTGTCCGGAACGCGTTCGATCAATGAACAGGCTGCCGGACTTCGCGTTATAGCCGATAATCGTCTCCTCCCGCTCGGAAGCAGCCAGCCTGATACCGATCTCGGTCTCGTCGCTCTGCCACTCGATAACCGCAACCAACTCGAATGCATCGCTGCTTGTTTGGGGCATGAGCACAACCTGCGCATTCGCTGCAATCGTTACTTTCTCGTACCTTTTAAGCGTATGACGCAGCCCGGTCAGTTCATTCACCGGCTCTTGAAGCAGCCGAACCCCTTCAGGCCGATTGTGCAGCGACAGCGAGCGCGGCAGCGTCATTGCGCTTCTCCACATCGAAGCAGGAGTCAGGTTCGCATACTTCCAATTGCTCATCCATCCGATGAACAGGCGCCGCCCGTCTTGGACCGGCACATCGGACCACGTAACTCCCGCATAATTATCTCTACCATGATCCAGCCAGAGCACGGTATCCGGAGAATTGTCGTTATGAAAAGTCGAACCGTCGAAATATCCGATAAAGTACTGGGTTCGGGACCCCTCCTGCAGATCTTCCCGGTCCCCGATGCTGACGATAAGCACCCATTTCGTAAGCCCCTGCGTACCGGTTACAGGCAGCTCGAACAAATCCGGGCATTCCCATACTCCGTCGTGGGACCCTTCCCCTTCTCCCCCAAATTCGCCGGTCAGGCGCCATTCCTTCAAATCGTCGGACGCATAAAAGCGCACGCGGTCCGCTGCGGTGGTGACCATTGTCCACTGCTGTTTTGCTTCATGCAAGAACACCTTCGGATCGCGAAAATCTTCAAGCAGCGCATCGGACAGCACCGGATTGCCGGCATACTTAATCCACGTTCTACCTTTGTCCGTGCTGTACGCGAGACTTTGCCGCTGTCTTGGTTTGCCGGTCTCAGGATTCGTATCCGCATGCGTGAAGATCGCAACAAGCCCGTTTCCGCCACTGAAGAACCCCGTCGAATCGCGCCAATCCACCACCGCGCTGCCGGAAAATATCGCCCCGTGTTCGTCAGGCTCCAGCGCAATTGGCAGCTCCGCCCAATGGACTAAATCCGTGCTTACGGCGTGCCCCCAATGCATGGGCCCCCAAGTCGTCGCATCCGGATAATACTGATAGAACAAGTGATATTCCCCGTCAAAATACACCATTCCATTGGGATCGTTCATCCACCCGAAGGCCGGCGTATAATGTAGTTTAGGACGATAAGACTCCCGATGCTTATCAGTCCCAAAGCAGTTCAGCAACTTATGAACGTCTTCCAGCGTCGGCAGCGCCGGAATCGCCCCTCTACGCATCGTCGTCAGTGCTCCCGCAGCATTAGCGAAACGTATTCGTTGGGACAACTCGCGCTCCTCAAGACCCTTCAGCGTGGCACCCCGCTCAAGCAAACCGTGAATGAATGCACTCAGGAAAGCGTCTCCCGCCCCGGTAGTATCCATCACCTCTACAGGGAAGCCGCTTACAAGACCGGCGGCTTCGATCATGCGGTAGAAACAGCCTTTCTCCGCCAACGTCACAAGGATCAGCTTCAAGCCGTAATTCCGGTGCAGTTGCAGCGATCCCGCGATCAAATCTTGCGTTCCGGTCAAGAATTCGAGCTCTTCCTGAGACATTTTCACGACATCGGCAACGGCAATGCCTTCGCAGATCATGCGCTTGGCACGTTCCTCATCGTCCCAGAGAGCTAGACGCACATTCGGATCGTATGTGACGAGTGCTCCGCTTGCTTTGGCTAACGCAGCCGACTTGAGTGTAGCGGTTGCCGACGGCTCATGCGTCAGCGATACCGAGCCGAAATGAAAAACCTTGCAGCCACTCACAACGGATAGATCAACTTCCCGCTCCTCAAGCAGCATATCGGCGCCCGGCTTGCGGCAGAAGTCGAATCTGCGGTCCCCGTTCTCCTTCAGATGAACAAAGGCCAGCGTCGTATTCGCCTCCTCCGTCATCACGAGCGTATCAGTCCTGATGCCAGCCTGCTGCAGCCATTCCTTCAGGAAGCACCCGAACGAATCATTCCCTACCTTACCGATAAAAGCGGTTCGCCTGCCCCACTTTGCGAGTGCGGACAACACATTGGCCGGTGCTCCGCCTGGGTTGCGCTCAAACAGCTCATTCCCGTTATCCGAATGTCCGGCCGGCGTAAAATCGATTAATACCTCTCCGATTGCAGTCACATCGAGCATAACTTCCACCATCCATCCGTTCAAAAATCCAATATCTATGGTTGCGTATGAATCACCGGCAATGAAAATGCCCTTCCCATTTCCCAAATCCGGATCAAGCGAATCTGCAGTCCTTCATCCCCCAGCAGCCTCAGTCCGTCGGCGTCCTTACGCGACGGATACGCGCGTGTGGTCAGGCTTTTCACCCCATTGGCATAGGCTTCAATCAGAGAGCGGTCAACACAAATATGCAGCTTCAGTGGTTCCCCGCCCAGCTTCAATTCGCCTCCTTGAATGCCGTTCGATCTCTCCCTTACGTCAAGCGTCGATCTCGTGCGGTCACAAAATAACTGTTGCTTGCCGGCGTCGTATCCAATCACCGTTTCTTCTTCGCCACCCGGCGAACGCCGCAAGGAGATACCGCAATCCTCACTGGCAGCGGCATCGTCGACGGTGCTCTTACGGCCTTCCAATACCAAGTCGATTTCCAACATATCTCCGTGTATGGAGGCGAGTTGCTCGTTAACCGCTCCCAAGAACGAATGCTCCATATGAAGCAACTCCCTTCCCCGCAAAAGCCGCAGTTCCTCGATTGGTTCCACCCCAAGAAGTCCGTCGTCGCGCAAATACAGCGACACCGGAAGGCCTGCCGAATGCGACCAACCGCAATCATAGTCGATTTCCGGCGTTCTTTCCCCTTGCGTGATCGTAAACAGGAGAGATCGCCCTGTCTTCGGATCCACCATTCCGCTAGGCCCCGTAAAGTGAAAATCCCCAACATCAATCAGCTGCGGCTCCTCCTGATCTGGCATAAACCGGTAAGCCTCAGCGTCGAACGTACCGATCCAATAAAACACCTCCACATCGGCGCCATCGCCCCAAGGAGATATAAGGAAAATATGCTTGCCGGAAGGAGCTCCGGTGCGCGCGAGCGGCAGCGGCAGCAGAACCGGCAGCTCCCAAACGGTGCCAAGATAAGGGTACTTTCCATAATCACTGACGAACAGCGGACCGCGGTACGACCATGCCCTCATATCTTCCGACGTATAGACGACAGCCGTGCCGCCGCAACCCTCGGTACCGGTACCGATCAGCATATACCATCTCCCTTCCGCCTGCCAGACAAAGGGGTCCCTGAACTGCCCGAACAGACCGATTCCCGGCTTCTGCTCAACAATCAGCTGCGGCTCCTTGCGCCAGCGGGTTAGATCGTTGTCCTTATCCTCGGCATACGTACTTCGCGCTAGCCCAATGCCTTGATTAGGAGAACGTTCATCGTTGCCCGCCGTGAAGAACAGAGCCGGCAAGCCTTGCGCGTCGTATGCCGCACTGCCAGACCAAACGCCGTCCGGATCGATTCCCGGTTCTGGCAACAACGCCGGGGGCAGGTCGCGCCAATGCACGAGATCCTCACTGACCCAGTGCCCCCAATGAATATAATGCCAGAACGGACCGTTCGGATTCGCTTGATAAAACAGGTGATACTGACCATTGAAATAGATCGGTGCATGCGGCTCGTTCATCCAATGACCCGGAGGGCTTGCATGAAATTGCGGACGGTGCCGGTCGTCTGCAAACAAACCGCGATTCAGCGCAATTTCCTCATAGTTCAATGCAGGAATCCGTCCCGAATGCGCTTCTAAATAAGCTGCGAACAATCCGCTGATTTCCTCCTGCTTCAAGGAGCGGTTCATCACCGTCAGCTCGTCGACCAAACCGCAAAAGTTATTCATCGTGAACGCCTCCGCGAGAATAACCCCATCGTTGTTGCGTCCGACTAGCAAATCCGCTCCGGAGCAGGGGGTTATCACCGTCCCCGGTGGAGCAGCCTGTTTGGAAACGACCTCCTCGCCGTTGAGATACAACCTCATCAAACCCGTCGCAGATGAGTAGGTTGCGGCTACGAAGGACCATTCGTGTAAAGGAAGCCGATGCTCGCGCGCCCACACTTCTTTCCACTCCCCATCTAGTCCGAGCTGTAGTGACCATGCGCCGTGCCGCGTCACCCCAAAGGCATAGCCTCCTCCCTGCTCCCTGTTATGCTGGTTTATAATGGCTGCCAAGCGTCCCTCAGCGCCGTATTCGTACAAACGCGGAACAACCCACGCCGTTATCGTCAACCCTGTCGACGGTTGCTTTACCTCAGATGCGGATCTTCGAATGTACGTCGAATAGCCGTCAAATAGCAACGCATTACCCGAAATTCCACGACGCCACTCCGGTTCTTTATGCGGCTGGAAGCGACCTTTGCTTAGCGCGAACTCAATCTTGTCAAAAGATCCCGTAACGAGATCTCGGGCGAAAGCGCCTTTGCCTTCGTCGAAGGACCATTGGGCGATCATGGAATCGCTTATCAATGATGCTGCAAAGCTGCGCATGGTCCTTGCCTCCTTTCCTCAACCGTTATTTTTGTGCGATTTTGTAACGGTCCAATCCTTTTTGATAAACAGCCATGAGCTCGTCCAGCCCCATCGCTTTCACTTGCTTCACGTAGTTGTCCCAAGCGGCATCGGTAACGCCTTCAATGATGAAATTTGCTCTCTGCGAGTCGACAAACTTCTTCAAATCCGGCTCGATTTGGTTGATTTTATCAAGTTCATCCGGCTGGAAGAAAATGTTCGGGTAATTCTCTTTTTCCATGTAGGGCTCATAGTACTTCAGCAACGCATTCTTCCTGGCCTTCGCGCGTGGTTCCATATCGACGATCGTTTCGAAATCATTCTTTGTTACGACACCGACAGCGTTAGGAGCGACCTTCTGGCGGAATTCGCCCATAGCGACGCCGGACGGAAGCGGTAGATTGATTAGTTTCCCATTGGCATCCTTCTCAAACACGACTCCAATCGGGCCCCAGTGAATCTGGGCCGCCATGTACGGCTCGTATTGTGCGTCCACCCATTTCATGGTCGCATCTGGATTCTTGTTAGCCTTTGTAATCACGAACGCCCCTCGACTCGGGCCGCCGCCATTGGCTCGCCCGACCGTTCTTTCGCCGGTAGGCCCGGTCAATGGAGGGAGGAAGACATAGTCATTAACGCGATTCGGCCCCGTATACTCGCCGTCGTTGTCCCACCATATGAACGAACCGACCGTTTCGTTTGGCGTTTTGCCTTTAGCCAGGTACTGGGCATCCTTCTGCGTGAAGGCTTCCGGGTCTATCAGTCCTTGTTTGTACCATTTCTCGCTAAAATACTTCAGGGCTTCCTTAAACTCCGGCTGCACAGCCGTAAAGATCACTTTACCACCTCGAACGATGCGGTGATCCTGATTATCCGGCATGCCGAAGGCGCCGAACAATCCGGCGATATCCGCGCACCACCACCCATTCATATAAGTGAGCGGGATTTCATCCTTCTTTCCGTTACCGTTCGGATCATTGTTTTTGAAAACAAGCAAGGCGTTTGTATACTCGTCCAGCGTCTCCGGAACTTTAAGACCGAGCTTATCCAGCCATTTCTTGTTGATGACATGGAAGAACGGATTGGTTCCAAGCTCGTTCTCCTCCCAAATGGGAAGCCCGTAGATATGACCGTCCGGCGCGGTGATGGCTGCCTTGATATCCGGCCGATCTTTGAGCAGTTTGCTGAAATTCGGAGCATTCTCCTCGATCAGCTTCTCTAGTGGAATGATCGTTCCGTCTTTCCCGTAGGTTACTAATTCGTAGTCGGAGAAGTCTGCGCCGTAAAAGGCGTCCGGTAGATCGCCGCTGGCGATAAGCAGATTTTTCTTGTCCTTGTAATCCGTATCCGGGATATTCGTCCAATCGACATGAACGTTGGTTTGCTGCTCCAAACGTTTGAAAATTTCCATTTCGCCATAGCCCGGAGATAGCGAAGCTTTGGGAGCAACCATCTTCAGAGTGACCGTGCCTGATGCATCGGATGAGTCCACAGGCGCCTCCTTGGAATCGTTTTTGGTACATGCAGTCATGACAAGCGAACTGCAAACGAGGACGCATAATGTGGCGGAAAATGATTTCTTCATGCTGTTTCCCTCCTTTTTGTTCTTACATGTATCAATCCCCTAAATTCCTAGGCATTTAGGGATTTCACGGAAATGAATCAGCCTTTAATGGAACCGATCAGAACTCCCTTGACGAAATAGCGCTGCAGGAACGGGTACAGGACGAGCAATGGTCCGCTGGATATGATGATGACCCCGTATTTGATCAGTTCGGTGACTCTCATTTTGGCCAAATACGAATCCACATCGACGAGAACCTTGGCATCCACCTGATTCTGGACGAGAATATTCCGCAATACCAGTTGCAGAGGCCATAACTTATCGGAATTCAAGTAAATCAAGGCGTCAAAGAACGAGTTCCAAAATCCGACGGTATGAAAGAGGACCATAACGGCGATAACCGGTTTGGATAGAGGCAGCACAATGCGCACGAAAAATGTCGTATCGGAGCATCCGTCCATAGCAGCCGCCTCCCGCATTTCGTCGGGGATAGTGTTCTGAATGAACGTCCTGACGATGATGATATTGAATACCCCTGCCGCTCCGGGGAGAACCAAGGCCCACATCGTGTTGACCATCCCCAGGCTCTTTATCAGCAAATAGGTTGGAATGAGGCCGCCGTTAAAAAACGTAGTAAACAGGAGGAACCAGGTGATGAACGTTTTTCCATACAAATCTTTACGCGAAAGAGGGTAGGCCGCCATCAGGGTAATCGATACGCTGATCGCCGTACCGACGACTGCATACAGAATCGAATTGGCATAACCGCTCCAGATCAGCTTGTCTTGGAGAATCCGGCTGTACCCGTCAAAAGTCAGATGCTTCGGCAGAATATAAACTTCGCCCGCATAGATGGCGTTCGGATCGCTAATGGAGGCAATCAGTACGAAATAGAGTGGATACAGGATCAGCAAAACCCCGATGGTCAAACATGCATAGTTGATCAAATCGAAAATCAGATCACTTCTTGAACGTCTTCTCATGACCAGTTCCATGTCGCATCCCCCTATAATTTTTGTAGAGCTATGCTTCCTGTAGTTCTGTGCAACAAAACTCACTCCGGAAGCATGCGCTTAGAACAGGCTGGTGCCCGTAGCCTTTTTCGCGATCCGGTTAACGGCAAGCAGCAGAACGATGTTGATTAGCGTGTTGAACAGTCCTACGGCGGCCGAATAGCTATACTGCGCTTTCTGTATCCCTTGGGTATATACATACGTCGGAATGATGTTGGAAGCTGAATAGTTGAGATCGTTTTGCATCAGGAAGGCTTTCTCGAATCCGACGTTCATGATATTGCCCAGCGTAAAAATCAGCAGAATGATGATCGTGGGCATAATCCCCGGGATATCTACGTGCAGAATACGTCTCCATTTGCTCGCTCCGTCCATAGTCGCCGCCTCATGGAGCTCCGGATTAATCCCGGCTAACGCCGCCAAGTAAATGATGGTGCCGAACCCGGTTTCCTGCCAAATTCCCGACAAAATATAGAGCGGTCTGAACCATTGGGGATCCGACATGAACTGGATGGGCTTGCCGCCGAGCAGCACGATCAGGTGATTCACGATCCCGCTTGTAGGAGACAAAAAAACGATCAGCATCCCGACCAAGACCACCATCGAAATGAAATTCGGCGCATAAATGACCGTCTGGACAAACTTCTTGTACCGTCTGCCATTCAACTGATTCAGCATCAATGCTATAAGGATCGGCATGGGGAAACCGAATAAAAGCGTCAATACCTGCAGGGAAACCGTATTTTCGATGATCTGCCAAAAATTATAGGCTTTGAAAAAGCGTACGAAATTGTCGATTCCGACCCAATCGCTACCCCATATTCCCTTGGAGGGCGTAAAATTTCGAAAGGCGATCTGAATGCCGTACATCGGATAGTATTTAAACACGAGATACAAAACGACGGCGGGGAATAAAAACAAGTAAAGCTGATAACTTGCCTTGATCCTTTTCCACACACCGCTCTTCTTCACGCCCGTTGCTTGCTCCTTACTGATGACGGATTCCATAAGATTACCTCTCTTTCTTGGACTGAAACGCTTTCATTTATTTTTGAAACGTTTCCATTTTGCTTTAAAAAAAAGCATCCCGCTAAGTGGTCTCACCGGCTCGATACTCGACGGGGAGTCGATACGTCTCGTACTCCAGCGTTTCTCCTTCCATTTTTCGGAACAAAAGCTTGACCGACATTCTCCCCATTTCTTCAACAGGCTGGCGTATAGTGGATAGGATCGGATGGAACAATGTATTATTTTGAATGCCGTCATATCCGATGACTTTCACATCCTCGGGGGTGCGGAATCCATATTGTTTCGCGGTTTTGATATACCGGGCGGCAAACATATCCGTTATGGCAAAGATACCGTCAACATCCTGGTGTGCCTTGGTTTTAAAGAAGTTCTCAAAGTACTTCTCTTCGTCCGGAACGGGATCAGACTCCTCATAGAGGATATAGTCAATTCCTAACGATTCGGCTTCTGCAATGAATCCTTCTTTGCGAAGCATGGTTTCGCTGTAAACGGAAGTGACGGTTCCGAGGAATGCAGGTTTTTTCGAGCCTGCTTTCACAAGTTCTCTTAGAGCGATGCGGCCGCCGGTAAAATTGTCCGATGTAACGCAAGTGATTTTTTTGGCAAAATGACGGTCGATGCTGATAATCGGAATATCCGTACTGACGCTGTCATCAATGTCGTTGTAGCTAATCCCGATAATCCCCGCCACTTTGTTCTGATTAAGCATATCGATATAATACAGCTCTTTCTCCGGCTTGCCTCCGCTGTTGCAAAGCATTAATTTAAAACCCTCTCGATCAAGCTCGTCTTCGATATAATAAGCAAGCTCCGAGAAAAACGGATGCCATATGCTTGGAAGCAACAAAGCGACCATGGTTGATTTTTGCATCTTAAAGTTTCTGGCCACTTCATTGGGGATATAATTTAGCTGGCGGATAGCCGAGAGCACCTTCTCCCTTGTTTTAGGCTTTACCGTGACATTATTGTTAATGACCCGAGAAACAGTGCCGACTCCGACTCCCGCTAAATCCGCAACATCTTTTATACTTGGCAATGTAATTACCTCCGGCATTCATGAATGCGCTATCACGGATTTATCATATCACGATATTGGAAACGTTTCAATTATTTTTTTCCACCATCTCTCTCGTTTTAATTCGCTGAATTTGCATGGAGATGTAAGCCAACTCCGATTCGTCAAGGACGAAACCGTATTCCTTTTGGATCAAGTCCCCCGCTCTCTTTGCAACGGCATACGATTCCTTATATTTTTCCCTAATAATATGGACCATATCCGAATCCAATTCGTGAAAAGGCTCGCCGGATTCCGACCGCTGGACAGCAAACCGCAAATGCGTAATGAGCCGCTCGTAGGACACGGTATGTCCCTCAAGTTTGACCTTCAAGCTATCCTCAATCACCTTGACAATGTCCCGCATCATGGAGGTGATGTCGAGCGTCTTGGACATTTCTCCCGCATTTCGCTTGGCCGTATAAATATGCAATGCAATATAACCGACCTCATCCTCCGGAATATCGATTCCAAGCCTTTCTTTGATGAGCGCTTTTGCATAAAGGCCGATCTGAAACTCTTTCGGGTACAACACTTTAATTTCGTTGAGCAGCGTATTTTTGATTACCATTCCCCGGACCAAGCGATCAAGCGCGAACGAGAGGTGATCGGTCAGCGCGATGTGAATGTGCTCGTTTATTTTGACGCCCAACTGGCTTTCGCCATAGGAGATGATCTCCTCCGACAATTGGATATGTTCCTCGGGTAACGTCGACAAGATTTCTTCGAGCTGCCGATGCTTCGCTCGGTCGCTCATAACAAAGATCTTTTCGATACGGGATTGATCCACGGGATCGTTCTTCTGCTTCTGAAATGCGATCCCCGCGCCCATGACAATTTTCTCCCCATCCGGTTCCTTGACAATAATCGCATTGTTGTTCAGTATCTTGTTAATCTTCATGATGTACCCTTCTTTCAACAGAGTCTCCGGCGTAAGGCTTCACCTTTACCTTCATCAACGGAGTGACTCCCATTTCGGCACGGTCCGGCAGTTCAATCTCCGCATGCTCGATCTGACTGGGAGTGATAAGGAACATCGGCGTTATGGCACTCACGGCTTTCTTACGAACCAAATCGAGCGAAAACTCGCTAAGAGGCTGGCCCGTTTTCACCCGTTCCCCGGACCCTGCCAATGCCTTGAACCCCTCTCCTTGCATATACACGGTATCAAGACCGATATGAATCAAGATGTCCAGGCCACTTTCGCCACGAATCCACAGCGCGTGCTTCGTGCGAAACAAGTGAACAAGCTCGCCGTCTACGGGAGAAACAACCGTACCCGCTTCCGGATCGACGGCAATCCCCAGCCCCGCCTTTTTATTGGAGAAAACGGGGTCGGGAACATCCTCCATCGCGAGCACTCTGCCGGTCATTGGAGAGATCAGGATCTCTTCCGTTTTCCGCTTGGTCGAGAAAAAACTCTTCTTAAACATCGCGCGCTCCTTTACATTCATCGAATCCAAGGAACCAGGTCGCCGCAAAAGCACATCCCACAGCGAGGACAAAACCGATCAGATAGTTCAACAAGTTGGACCAGCCTAACGGGGCCGCAAGGACGATCATCGGCAGCCCCGTCAAACCGTACGAATTCGCCACTACTTGCGTAAAGACCACATAGGCACCGCCTGCCGCTCCTCCGATGCAAGCACCAACAAACGGCTTTCTCAATCGAAGATTGATGCCGAAAATGACAGGCTCCGTGATGCCCGCAAAAGATGAAATCGAGGCCGGAAGGGCTGTATCCTTCAACTTCTTGTTCCTTGTTTTCAAATAGACCGCGAGTCCGGCGCCGCCTTGCGCGACATTGGCCATCGACCAAACAGGAAGAAGGAAGTTCACTCCGATATGCGGGTCCGAGATCAAACCTGCCTCAACGGCATGCAAACTATGATGAAGTCCCGTAATCACGATGAGCGAATAAACTCCCCCGAAAAGAAAGCCGCCGATCAAGCCTCCGTGCACATAAACGGACTCCAGTCCTCGAGTAAGCAAACCGCCAATGAAAGCGCCAAGCGGCGCGATCATAAGCAGCGAGACAATTCCCGTGAACAGGACCGTAATAATCGGGATAACGAACAAGGCCATAGACGGATTCACGGCTTTCCTCAGCCCTACCTGGACCTTGCTCATCAAGTAAACGGACATCAGGACAGGAATGACCGTACCTTGGTATCCGATGGAGCCGGTCGGCAAGCCGAATATATCCGTGATATCGGAATGCGCCACGATTCCGCCGATAAAAGCGCCCAGTTCCGGAGTGCCGCCGAACTCCTTAGCGGCGCTGAAGCCAACGATGATCGGCCAAAAAAGCAGGGCGGAGGATGAGAAAAAGTTAAGCATGTTCATCCAGGCGCTGTCCGGCGCAGCCCAATGAGCGGATTGGATCGTTCCTGCCAATCCGATAAGCAAACCTCCCGCTACTATAAAAGGAAGGATTGGGACAAAGATGTTCGACAACGTTGTTGTAAACGAAATGAGGAGATGGCGCTTTGTCCGTTTGATTGCGGAAGGAGTGGGGCCGCTCACAGAAGACTTTGCGCTGCTTGCGTCCGAATCTGCGATCGCTTCTTCCAGTTTCTTATAGACCCGATTCACCATGCCAACGCCGAAAATAATTTGGTACTGTCCGGTTCTGCTGAACACTCCCTCGACGTGATCCAGATTCTCAACAGCGGCGGTATCCGCCTTTTGTTCGTCACGCAGCTGTAATCGCAGTCGGCTCGTACAGTGAACTGCGCTTATGATGTTTTGCTTCCCGCCTAAGAGCGGCAGCAGCTTCTCGACGATTTGTTCCGCCTCAGTCCGCAATCGCTATCTCCTCCTCTACGCATTATTAGCTGTTATACCATTCGTTTATACCATTCGTTTTCGGTTCGCTTCTTTTCAATTAAAAACAAAATGCCAAAACTCGCCCATCGGGCGAGCTTGTTTTGGCGGTGTGCCATAATATTAAATAGAAAGCGGACTTACTTGATCCAACCCTGCGGCAGAACCTTTTCGATCTGCGTTCGATCCCCTTTAATGGAAATCTTTACCGTAGGCGCCAACGTGCCGCCGAAGTGGCTGAACTGGAATTCCGGAGATTGGTTGCCTACATCGCCAATCGTTAGGTTGTCCAGATCGCCGAAATGAGCGAATCCTACTACATTCAGTTCCGGCGTGACCAACCAGGAATAGGCTTGGTACGGATTTTCCGGGGGATTAGCCAAGACCAGGCCGCTTCCATTAAGCGGCTTGTAGCCGCCGATCAACGTATCGGAGACGAATCCGTACATGCCTTCCGGTCCATGCAGCCCTTCAGCGTATTTGTTGATATGGCTGTCGGTGAACAGGTAGTATTTCTTGTCTTTGACGACCACATGCGGGCGTTCCAGTTCTTCGTTCACATAGTTCGCTTCCATCAGCGGCGGAAGCAGCTTAAAGTTCGTCAAGTCGCCGTTCACCACTTCGGCTATGCCGATGTTGCCGTTGGCGTGCACGGCGCCGGCCGGCACCGGATGCTGCCGAAGATACTCCCCGCTTCCGGCGTATTCGGGCTTGAAGCTCCGCTCGCCGACAGCGCCGCCGGAGTTGCCTTCGAAGAGCAAATATTCCTTGCCTGTCTTCGGGTCTTTAAACCACATCGGGTCGCGGAACGCATAGCCGCCTTCCCCTTGCTGCGCTTGCTCTTTGGTCTGGTAGTATTTCCCGTCCGGTTCCAGAATAACGCGGTGCTGCCCCCAGTTCTCGAATCGCACACCGGTGCTGTCGGCCACAATACGGCCCGCGGCGCTGGCAATGCGCTGCTCGTAGGTAAGCTGAGCCTGGCCCTCCCGTCCGGTCGCGGTGTAGAAGGCGTGAATTTGATCGCCATCGAGCATCGCCGAACCGGCCCATTGGCGCTGGCCGAGCGCTGTTCCCGCCGGGAACAATTCGCCGCCCAGGGTCCAGTCTTTGCCGTTCTTCGAGTAGAAGTAGCGGATCGTCGCAATATCGTGCACTTTGCCGGGAAGAACAGTATTCGGGGCGGAAAGCGAGAAGATCACTTTCCAGCCTTTGTAGGATGCGATGTTCCCGTCGCGGTCCAGCAGCGGCCACGTATCCCAGATGTGGTAGCCGGGAGCCATCTTTTCCAGCTTGCTTACATCGATGTAAGGCAACGTATTATCTTGATTCAGTTCGATTTTCGAAACGTCTTCCCGGGTCCAGTTGACTGTCTGTTCTCCTCCTTGGGCGAACGCAGGATGAACGGACAACCCAGAAGTGACGATACACGCGGCCAATGCGGCGGCAGCCAAGCCCTTCATGTTGATTCGAATCATTGTTTGCTTGCTCCTCTCCAGTTGGTTCGTCCCCGATCGGGACCGCTTAGCGGTTCGCGCCAAACGGCTTGATTTCGCCGGCTTGCTCCTCTTTACCGACTTCCGATTTGTCGCCGCTCAGGTTGATTTTCAGCGTGGTGTTGAACGTGCCGCCGAATTTGACATTGCCGTTTCCATCTCTCGGCTCGTTAACGAAGCTAATCACCTGTTGATTGGGAAGAACCATCCAGGAATAGGCTTGATAAGGGTTGGAAGCCGGATTGGCGACGACGAGTCCGCTGCCGTTCATGGGTTTGTAGTCTGCGCGAAGGCCGCCTTTGCCGTAGAAGCCGTATACGCCGTCAGGGCCGGTCAGACCCGGAGCATAAGTAAACGTGTGACTGATCGTGAACAAATAGTACTCATCGCCGTTGACGACAACATGCGGCCGTTCCAACTGGTGGTTGGTGCCGATCGATTCGACAAGAGGCGGCAGCAGCTTCAACTTGGTGACGTCGTGATCCAATACTTCCGCTATGCCGATATTGCCGTTGTACAAAGCCGCCCGATCCGGGACGGAATGCGTACGGCGGTATTCCTCGTCCCCGATATTTTCCGGCTTCATCGCATAGTTGTCGCCCGCTTGACCTTCAAAGATAATATATTCTTTGCCGGTGTTCGGATCGCGGAAAAAGAACGGATCACGGAAGGCGGTAATGATATTTCCTTTGTTTTGGAATTGCTGAATCGTTTCGTAATACTTGCCGTCCGCTTGCAGAATAATTTGGTGATCGCCTTCGTTCGTTAGATGCACGCCATTTTTATCGGCGCTGATATCAAAGGTGGTCTTGGCGATGCGCTGCTCTGCCCGGGTCGTCCAGTTGTCCTCGTTCCACGCCTTGCCGCCGCCTGCGTTCATATCCGTGGTTGCCGTGTAGAACAGATGCACTTTGCCGTTCTCATCGAGCATTGCCGTACCGGCCCATTGCATATGTCCGTAAGCTTTGTTTTCATCATACGGAACCCCGGCGTACACCCAATCTTTTCCGTTTTTCGAGTAAAACATTCCGATTCTGGCATGCGTATGGCGCTCGCCCCATCCATAAGTGCGTGGAGCAACCAAAGCGAAGGCAACTCTATACCCCTTGATGTTCGCAAGTGAGCCGTCCCGGTTCTGCAACGGCCATGTATCCCAAACCCATTGATCCGGTGCGACAAGATCGAAGTCTATATTCACTTCAGGAGCGGTATTTTCATTCGTCAGCGTTACTTTCTCCGCTTGCTGGCGGGACCAGATCGCGGTGAAATTATCGGGAACGCCCGCGCTTATTGCTTTAGCGGCCGACACATAATTGCCTGCCAAACTGCTTGCAAGAATCGTAGTTCCCAGCACCAGTGTTCCGAATTTAAACATTACTTTCGCTTTCATTTGTATTCCTCCCTAAGAGTGGCATTGATTTTCTCGATTCCGCTATTACAGGCGTGATAATCTCTGTTTTCTCCCCCTCCCCGATTTTGCGGGCAATAAAAAAGACCTAAAACGTTCAAAATCGCGCGCCTGAGGCACGATTCTGAAAACATTTTAGGTCTTGCCTGCTTTAGCAGTAACAATCCCGCGCTTTGTAGTTTTGCTTGCTTTTTTATTCTATCTTTATTTCGACGACAAGTTCAATAGGTAAATGATCCCATATCATTATAGGACTCAGACCTAGAGAAAAGTAACGACTGCGATGATTACGCCGGTACAAAAGGCTTACGGCTTCCATTAATGTTCTACTGCTTATCTCAAACACGTCGGTAAACTTTACCAAGCTTTTGTGCATTTTTCGAAACGTATATCCATAGCACAAAACAGATAATAACTCGCCCTCCCACTAAAAAGTAATGTTATCTCCCGTTTTCTCACGTAATCTCAATATTTCGACTTTGACAGTCTGAGCGGTAGTAGTGAAGAATGTAGCCCATGCAACTGAATGGAATCAGAGCGTAGGCGGGAACAGAGCTTAGGATATCAGACTCTCCAAAACTGTGGATAATTGGGTATAATCGCACAGTTGGATATCCACATTCACCCTCGGGGTTTGACCCTCCCATGTCACGCTGGGTCTATGCCCTCACATTCCTTCGTTCTCAAGGGGTAGATGCCAATTCTTGCTCCTTTACGGTTTAAGGGAGCATGTTGCAAGTGCAATTAATAATCGTCGCAATTTGAAAAAGACTGTAAGCATGTCTCATGGAAACACACTCACAGTCTGACATACGCTATTCGACGACTTCCATCCTCCACTTTTGCCGGTCAAGTACGGGATCAGGCTCGCTTAAGCTCAGCCCGTTTCCGTTTTCTGAAACCTCAAACACTTTCCCGTTATGAACTGAAGATATGCTTACGGTGCCGTCTTCGTTCCGATGGAGCAGCCATCGCTGATTGTTAAAGCCAAGGTAGCTATACAACTGGATTTTGTTTTGTCCCGTATCGAGATCCAAAGCTTTGCCTTCCAGGGTACGGATAGAGTAGGAGCCATGCTCATCGCCTGTAGGCACCAAAACCCAAGTTTGCGCGGCTTCGCCTTCTCCTGCAACCTTAAGAGTGGCCGGCTCCCCGTTTTCCGATTTGGACGTATAAAGAAATCCGTCAGTCGCGATATTCGTGAATCTTGCCTTTTGCAGCTTAGCCGCTTGCATTGAGCTGGCTTTAACATTTTGATAATAAGCCTGACCTCCGAATACATGCAGCCCGAAGTGTCCATCTGCAAACGTGCCGTCCTTAAGGTCCATGATCCTTGTTCCGTCCACGAAGATTTGGATATACGGTCCATCGGCTTCGATTTTGACGCTGTAGGTTTTCCCGGGCTGTACAAAAGCCGGTACCTTCGCCAGCACCTGTCTGTCCGCAAAGCCTCCGTCGATCTTGTAGAAGAGCCTGAAGGCCTTCATATTCGGATCCAGATTAAAATAGTATCCGCTGCTTCCGTCCCGGCTCGCCCGGAACAAAAGGGAACCTGCCCCGCCGGATTCGGCAAGCATCATCTCCGCTTCGTAGACGAAATTGCCCGCCGTTTCCTGTGCCATATAATGGGCATCGCTTGGATAACTGCCACGGATACCGCGCTCGGTAGCTACCCATTTTAACGAAGCCGGATCGGAAGTCCAGCCGGTTAGATTCGTCAGGAACTTGCCGTCATACACCTTTACGGGCACGGTCGCCGCTGCTTTCCCGTTTAGAGTAGTAATGGTAATAGCAGCTTCGCCTTTGCCGGTCGCCCGAATAACGGCTTTCGCGTGGTCGGCTTGTTCGATCCTCACAATATTTGAATCGCTTGTTTTCCATTTGATCGGCTGTGTCCCGTTCCGTTTGCCGTTCTCTACTGCGACATTCAAAATTTGACTGTCCCCGACATTCATTTCCCGGATGCTTGTATCCGCCAACATTCGGGTTGTGCCATCCGCCGTTTGGTTCCACACGTTCTTAAGCGCATACACCTTCATAGACAGCACGTTCACCTTGCCGCCATCGGTGTAAAAGCTCATGCCCCGGCTTGACGGGTCGGGGAAGATGACATCCGTGAAGACAACCCTGCCGTCATTCCCGAACACCTCAACGGAGGATTTATCCACGAAAACATGAAGTTTAACACGTCGGCCCTCCGGCTGAAGCGGAGCTGTGTGAACCGTTGAAAATAAATTTGAAAAATCGGATGCGCCTGAATTCGAACGATCCACGAACATCTGTTTTTCAGCGACTTGATATCCTACAATGGTTCTTTGGTCGTTTCCTTCGCGGAGATGAAACCCGAATTCACGCACCCCGCTTCCCTGCGGAATTTCAATTTCGGCTTCGATTTCATAAGCTCCTGAAGCGATACCCTGAAGCAAATTCGCCCCATTCGGGTTCACTTCTTTATGGACCGCGGTATAAAGCTCGCTTCGCAAAGACTTAAGCTCTTCGATCGGAGCCTGAGCGAGCCGAATTCCCTCTTCCGTCCGCCTTAGCGTCACTTCTCTCGGCAGCGTAATTTCTCCCTTCCAGCCTACGGTTGGGAATGCGAAGGGATAATCCCAATTGGTCATCCAAGCCATCATGATCCGTCGATGATCCGGCAGATTGGAGAAGGACATGGACGCATAAAATTCCTTGCCGTAATCCGTTCGCAGCACCTTGCCGACGGGATTATCGTTGAAAAACTTCCCTTCCGTAGTCAACTCGCCGACAAAATACTCCGCATCCGAGCCTTGCGTCTTCGGATTGGCGCCCGTACTGATCATGAGCACCCATTTTTTCTCACCCGTCCCTTCCACCGTTAAAGGAAACAAGTCCGGGCATTCCCATACCCCGCCGCGAACATAATTTCCATAGCCGAAATTATCGGTCAGCGTCCAATCGAGCAAATTCGTCGAGGTAAAAAAACGGATGTGGTCCCCTCCGGACACGACCATCACCCAACGGCCGTTCTCCTCGTCCCTGATAACCTTGGGATCGCGAAAGTCCCAGCCGCCCGGGTCATCTCCTTGCTTTCCGGGATTTTCGATCACAATCGGCCGCTCCTTGGAGTACTTCCAGGTACGCCCTTGATCTGTACTATAAGCGAGCCCGATACGCTGATTGCTCCCAGGCAAATCCGGGTTATAGGACGTATAATAGGCGATCAGTCCTTTGCCTCCCGATTCTGTGAATAACCCGGACGCATTCTCCAGATCGGCAACAGCCGAGCCTGACCATACGTGTCCGTAATCATTCCACGGCAAGGCGATCGGAAGCCGCTTCCAATTCACCAGATCGGTACTGACTGCATGGGCCCAGGTTCCCCCATCCTGATGAAACAGATGGTATTCGCCTTCGTAGTAGACAAGCCCGTTCGGATCGCTGGCGGACCCGCGGGCAGGCGAGTAGTGATAAGCGGGGCGAAACTGTTCCGTGTAATAGTCGGCTGCCGCAGTCACATACATATTTTGAAAGTAAACGCTTCCATTCAAGGCGGAAAATCCGACGTGCCCACTTTTAAAGCTGTTGTCGGTAATATCGACAGCAGCCTCGGCGTACCCGTCGACAAATACCCGAATCCGATTGCCGACGGCATAGATTTCGACATGATGTCTAGAGTCCGGTTGCGTAAGATAGGACTGTGCTGAAGTTTTGATGACGGTACCATCCGCTTTTCGCAGCTGGGCCCGGACTTGATTGCCGTCTTTCCGTAAAGAAACCGCATAGCCCGAAAGCCCCGTTTTATCGGTCCTGAAGAGCATAGCACCATCCGCCGAATCCCTGCCGAAGGACATATCCCCTTCAAATATGACATTATGGGTTAACCCAAAAATTTGCACCGCTTGCTGCCCGGCGGCTCCCGTTCCTTTATAGCCTCTAAGATCGGGCCTCCAAGTTCCGGCACGGTGCTGCGGGGTGCCGAGATTCCCTCTCATGCCGCTTACTTTCACGTTCTGAAAGAGCGCCGAGCCGTCCCAGACATGCAGCCCAAGATACCCCGAACTGTAGGTATCATCTTTTATATCGATGAGCGGTTGGTACCTATCTCCCCAATAAACCTTGATGTTGTCCCCTTCCACTTTCACCTTCAAATGATAAATTTCGCCCGCCGCAAGGGCGACCTGCCGTTCCACCTTTAGCGTTCCCTTCCCGTTGGCATCCTTCAAACGGAACAGACCGGCTTGAGGCACAAGCTGTAACATATAAGAAGACCAACCTTCCTCGTTGGAGCGGAAGAGCAGTGTTGCATCGGCGTTCATATCCGTCAGCATGATGTCCGCCTCATAAATAAAATCATCCGCCACAGTATCCGAGATGGCCAGAACATTCTCTTTGGGTTCGGAGGCCAGCCGAATCCCTTGCTCTGTATCCTCCAGCCTCCCTTTCCCGGAGATTCTCCAGCCCGATAGATCACTATTCGATTTGATTGCGCTTTCAGAAATGAGAGCTTCCTCCTTTTCGGTTTGAAGTGCCGATAGCTCCCCGGCTGCCCGGCCCGTTGACGGAAAGGCGGTCAACATCGGAACCGAAGTGAAAAGCAGCATACAGGATAATAGAATAGGCAAACCTTTCTCGAATTTCATCCATAGGCCTCCTCTATTCTTTCAAGGTAACAATAAGCAATACCATTGCGTAAAGGGTCTATTATTGAACCCGCTGTCACTGCGTTCCCTTCCCTGAATCATGGGAATAAAGGAGCTGCTCGCACAGCCAGCCCCCCTTTTTACAAATCGGCCGAACATTATAGCTGCAGCGTCAAGTTAAAGTGAAGGAACCTGAGACTGCAGGGCGGCAAGACCAAGCGCGAATGCCCCGCATAAACCAGCCTGCTGTCCAAGTCCCGGCGGTACGATGTATTCGTCCATGCGCTCCACAATTTCGCCGGCGCTCACATAACCGTTCAAATTCGCTTTCACCGCTTCCCTGATGAGCGGGAACAGTTGGGACTGCTGCATGACGCCCCCTCCGAGAATGACCTTTTCCGGCGAATTCAAAAGAACGGCTCCGGTAATCGATTGCGCAATATAGTAGGCTTCCATCTCCCAAGCCGGATGGTTCGACGGGAGCTCATGCCCTTTCACGTTCCAACGGGCCTCGATCGCCGGCCCGGACGCCATGCCTTCAAGGCAGTCGCCGTGATAAGGGCATAAGCCTGCAAAATCATCCCCCGGATGCCGCCTCGTTAGCATATGCCCGCCTTCCGGATGGACCAGCCCCTGGACAAGCCTGCCTTCCAAAAAGACGCCAATGCCGATTCCTGTCCCAACCGTGTAATAGAGGCAGCTTTTTAATCCCTTGGCCGCTCCCCAGGTCGCCTCGCCAAAGGCGGCCACGTTCACATCGGTGTTCCATCCGCAGGGAACATCGAATTTGCGCCGCAGAGTCCCCAGAAAGTCGACATTCCCCCAGCCCGGCTTTGGCGTTGTGGTGACATATCCGTAGGTCGGACTCCCGAGGCGAAGGTCGATCGGACCGAAAGATCCGATCCCTATCGCATCCACGGATTTTTCTTTGAAATAAGCAATCGCCTTACCGAGCGTAGTCTCGGGATCCTCCGTCGGAAAGCTGATGCTGTCGACGACTTCGCCGCGTTCGTTTCCGACCCCGCATACAAACTTGGTTCCGCCCGCTTCGATTCCTCCAATGCGCAACATATCGGGTTGCCCCCTTCCGTACTTAGTTCGAGCCCTTGGCGGACGGCGCCATTTCATAAACCGACAATGAAGCCAGCAGAAGCCGATCATCTTCAGCCGTTAGCGAAATTCCTAAAGCATCGCCTTCGGGATAAATCAGGTCGGTAATGACCGCCTGGCCGCCATTGGCAAATACTTCGACGGAGGAACGGTCCACATAAATTTGAAGATCGATCGTCGCTCCCGGAGATTGCAGCTTTACCGCATGAACGCCTCGGAACTGCTCATGGAACTCATGCAATCCGGACTTCGTCCGGTCTACATACACTTCTCCACGCGCTGCATCCACCCCGACTATAGTCTCTCCCTGATCGCCCTTTTTCACCTTGAATGCATAAGATGAGCCGGACGACGCGACCACTTTCATTTCATAGCTCTCCAGCTGCAAGGAAGCGAGTGCTTCTCTCGCTTCTTTCCAGGACACATTCGTCAGCTCCAGCGCCCGAACACGGACATACTCGAACTCACGCACCGGCTTCTGCACCAAGGTTTCGCAGCCGTCCGCTCCGGATCGAAGCTGCAACTCTCTTGGTACCGTCATCGCACCGCGGAATCCCTCCGTCGGAGTAAGATTGGCGTATTTCCAGTTGCTCATCCAGCCGATAAAGAGGCGTCTTCCATCCTCCGCAGGAACGTCGGACCAGGTTACACCCGCATAGTTATCGCGGCCATAATCCAGCCAACGCACCGTGTGGGACGATTCATCCGGCGTGAACGCGATTCCGTCAAAGTTTCCGGTAAAATACTGGATCCGCGAGCCTTCCTTATAGGCGGGATCATCACCGATGCTGACCAGCATCACCCATTTTTGCTTGGACGAATCTCCGTCAAGATTCAGCGCAAATAAATCCGGACACTCCCACACTCCGCCATGGAAACCGATACCAGCGCCAAACTCGCTTCCAAGTGTCCACGATTTCAAATCGGGGGAATGGTAGATACATACCGATTGCCCGCATGCGATGACCATGACCCAGCGATTCGTGTCCTCATGCCAAAATACTTTCGGATCGCGGAAGTCGATATAAGACTCATGCTTCAATACCGGATTGCCTTCAAATTTTGTCCAGGTTCTCCCGTTGTCCTTGCTGTACGCGAGGCTCTGCGTTTGGAGGTAGAGGTCGCCCTCCTGCGGAAGATGATGCGTAAAAATAGCGACAAGTCCGGGCTCATCCCCGAAAAAACCCGTTGTATTTCGCCAATCGACCACAGCGCTCCCCGAGTAAATCATACCGTTCTCATCCGGCGCCAGCGCGATATCAAGCTCCTCCCAGACGACCAAGTCTTTGCTGACGGCGTGGCCCCAGTGCATCGGACCCCAAGTCATCCCGTTGGGATGATGCTGAAAGAACAGATGGTATTCGCCCTTAAAATAGACCATCCCGTTCGGATCGTTCATCCACTTCTCGTTAGGTGAGAAATGATACGTACCTCTATAATTGTGCTTGACCGTGGTAGACATGGTGCAGCTCTCCTTTTCTCTCCGAAATCAGATCCGTCCGACTGTCGTGCCGGAATTTGTCTCTATATATCTCAATTAGTAGGAGGCTGCGCACTTCAACGCCTTCATCGCCGCCAGGTGCACAACCTCCGCTTGGACATCCCTTACTGCTTTGCGGCCCGATCGTAACCGGATTGTTTAATTTTAAGCCACTCCTTCAGCCCCAGCCGATCAAGCTCTTTCAAATAGGCATCCCACTGCTCGTCAATCTTGCCGTTTTGGTACCATTCTGTGCGCATTCTAAGCACGTAGGCGAAGAGGTCTGTTTCGATGGTCGTCAGGCGATCCAGCTCATCGATCGAATGAAAGACGCTCGGCATCACATTCTCCGCTTTCATGTGAGGAACCATAATTTTCTTGACGATCTGCATTCTTTCTTTGGCGTCGTCCGGCAAGGTTGTATGTTTGCCGTAATAGCTGTCCAGGATCGCGAGCGGACCGCCGACGCTTGTTTTCTCGCGCAGCTCTACCGGCGCCGTACCGTTCAGCGGCAAGTGCTTCAGCATCTTGTTCGAAGCGTCAAACTCGAAAATATTTTGCTGCTTGTCATCGCCATAGGTGCCCCAGTTATTTTGGACGGATTGAATCGGGTCATACATTTGATCGACCCATTTCGCCGTCGTCTCCAGGTTTTTGTTGGCGCTCGTAATGACCATTCTGCCGCGGTGGAAGCCGAGGGCGTTTGTCCGAGTGACATTGATTTCGCCGCTTGGCCCGGCTACAGGAGGCATGACGTCATAGCTGTCATTGGCACCGGAGATATTGCTCCTATCCCAGGAGAAATAAAGGCCGTATTTGTGATCCTTCCCTTTAGCCAGGTAGGTGCTCCAGTCCTGCGTATACGCTTCAATATCGATAAGCCCTTCCTTATACAGCTCGTTAATGAACTTTACCGCATTCTTATACCCTTCTTCAGCAGGGGTAAAGACGACTTTGCCCTCGTTCGTCACTACCGCGTGGTCCGGGTTCTCCCCAAGCCCGTATGCCGCGAACAGGAAGACGAGATCTTCGGCGCCCGGTTTGTTAATAAAGGACAGCGGAATTTCATCCGCCTTTCCATTGCCGTTCGGATCCTGCGTTTTAAAGGCGATCAGCACCTTTTTCAGCTCTTCCGTCGTTTTCGGCATTTGGAGTCCCAGCTTTTTTAGCCACGCCACATTGATCCAGGGAACCGCGTCGACAGCCTGAATGCGCTCCTTTCCTTCGCCGAGCTCTTCGATCCACGGGAATGCATAAATCTTACCGTCCGGAGCCGTCATCATCGCTTTGTATTCAGGCGCTTCCTCCAGCACTTTCTTTAAGTTCGGCATGTGCTTCTCAATCAGATCGTTCAGCGGGATGATGGCCCCGTCCTTCGCTAGCTTCAACAGCTCATAATCACCGTACCCCGCGTCAAAGATTGCATCGGGCAGGTCGCCGCTCGCCATTGCGAGATTTCGTTTTTCTACAAACACATCCCGGGTGAAGTTTTTCCAGTTGATGTGAACATTCGTTTTTTCCTCAAGACGCTTAAAGATTAGCTTTTCGTTCGGATCGGCCGGGGCAAGCGGAGAGCTTTGCGTCATCACATTCAGCGTGACTTTCCCGCTTGGGTCCTGCTGGGGACTGGCGGAACCGCCGCTCCCGTCATTACTGCAGGCGGAAAGCAGGAGCGCGGAAGCAAGTACGGATGCGGATGCGGCCTTGAAGGCAGATTTCGGTTGTTTAAACTTTTTCATCCTAATGACCTCCCATTTTAAATCGCATCTATGTAATGCGGCCCTCTATTTGAGGGAACCTACCAAGACACCTTTTTCAAAATACTTTTGGAAGAACGGATACATCACGATAAGCGGCAGACTTGAGATGACGATTGCCGCATATTTAATAATCTCGGACAATCGCTTCATCTCCGCCATGGCAAGCTGATCGCCAATCATCCCCGGATCAACCTGATTCTGGATCAGAATAGAGCGGAGCACAAGCTGCAGCGGATGCAACTTCGCATTATCGAGATAGATCATGGCGTCGAAATACGAATTCCATTGGCCGACAAAAGCGTAAAGCGCCAGTACGAAAATAATCGGTTTGGAGAGCGGCAGAACAATGCGGGCAAAAATTTTCATTTCGGAGGCGCCATCCACATTTGCCGCTTCTTTCAGCTCGTGGGGCACGCCTTTGAAGAAGGTTCGGGACAAAATAATGTTCCAAACGTTCACCGCGCCGGGAAGGAGTACCGCCCAAATGGTATCGATCATCCCCAATTTTTTGACAAGCAGATAGGTAGGCACCAGTCCTCCGCCAAAGAACAGCGTGATGAGAAAAAGCGTCATAAAAAATCTGCGCCCTTTTAAGCGGCCATCCGCCAAAGCATATCCCGCAAAGATGGACACCAGGACGGTTATAGCGGCAAAAGCGGCCGAGTACACCACTGCGTTTCCAAAGCCTCGAACCATCGCCGGGTTAGTCAAAATCTTCTCGTACCCGTCCAAGGTCCAATCCGAGACATTAAAGGATAGCCCCCGGCTAAGCAGAACGGAAGGGTCCATAAAGGAGGCCACGACGATGTACAGCAGCGGCACAACCACAACCAGGACGGCCAACGTCAGGCAAACGGCGATCAGGACCAGCAAATAGCGATCCAGTCTGGAATGTTTGATGGGCATGATGGTGCTCCTTTCTTCAGTACAGTCCTTCGCCCTCATTCAGCTTCTTGACGACAATGTTTACGGTAATGAGCAGGATGACATTAATCAAGGAATTGAACAGCCCTACGGCGGCGGAATACGAGTAGTCCCCTGCCTGTAATCCGATTTTGTAGACATAGGTCGGAATAATCTCCGAGGTTGGCAGATTCATAGCCGTTTGCATTAAGTAAGCCTTTTCAAATCCGATTGACATAATCCCGCCGGCGGCCAAAATAAAGACGATAGCCATAATCGGACGAACGGTTGGAAGGTCGATATGTCGAATTCGCTGGATCAGATTTGCTCCGTCAAGGCTGGCCGCATTATGCAGCTCAGGGTCAACGTTCGCCAGCGCGGCCACATAGATAATGGATGCCCAGCCGGCCCCGGTCCAAATATCGGACAAAATATAGATCCACCTAAAGTACTCGGGACGGGACATAAACATGACCGGTTCGCCCGTCATCCAGACAAGCAGCTGGTTAATGGGTCCTGTCGGCGATAGGAAAATAAACAGCATCCCGACGATGACAACGACGGAGATGAAGTTTGGCGCGTACAAAAATAATTGAATATTCTTCTTTACGCCTGCTCTCCGCACCTGATTTAACATGAGCGCCAGCAATATCGGTACGGGAAAGCCGAGAAGAAGGCCGTACACACTTAGCTTGAGCGTGTTTATGAGAATCACTTCAAAATTCGGTGCGGACAGAACCTTTTCGAAATGCTTCAATCCGACCCATTCGCTTCCCATAATCCCTTTGATCGGGCTGAAATTCTTGAACGCAATAACGGCTCCGTACATAGGACCGTATTTGAAGATCAGCGTTAATATAAGAGCCGGCGCAAGCAGTATGTAATGAAAATAATACTTTTTCAAATAGCCGAGCTTATGGTGCATTTTCTCACCTCCGTCCCTCCTTGAAGTTTACATTTGCCAACCGTAAAGGCTTTCATCAACATTGTTCTATGCCCTCCGCTTCCCTATCCATTTACAATTTAGCACTTCATTTCGTCAGAAGTCAATACAAAATGTAAATTAAAATTTGTCATTTTGATTACTGATTTGTGTGAATTTAATGTGTTTTAACTTTACATTTGCACAAATCCGATCCTTGAAGATCGTTTAAAAGCTATATTTTTATGGGAATACCGATTCAAAAGAGATGTTCTTGTCTATCATCTGCTACCATAATCAGTTAAAAAACGCATATTAATAAAAATATCGGAAATTTTTAAATGCAAATTTATTTGTGCATTTGTAAACTCATGTTGCTATTTTTCACAAACTATTATAAATTGGAAGGAGATCTGTAGAGAGAAACTTGAGGTGAAATAATGACGAAGGAACGCGTGACCATACAAGACATCGCCGACGCGCTGGGCATTTCGCGCAACACCGCCTCCAAGGCGCTGAACGGAAGCAAAAGCATTCCGGAGGAGACTCGCAACAAGGTCATTAAGAAAGCGATAGAGTTAAAATATAAACAGTTTGCGTATATGGAAAGCGAAAGCAAGTTGTCCAAAAAATCGGGGAACATCGCGCTTTTAACGGAAAACCTGCCGAATACTTCCCATTTCGGGTCCACCCTGATCAGCGGACTGGAGGAGCGGATCAGCAGCGAAGGCTATAATCTGTCCATTCACATCGTCAGAGACATTGAGCGCAGCACCTTGTCGTTGCCTAACAATTTCGATGCCGCTAATGTGGATGGGATTATTTGTATCGAGCTGTTTGATATGGAATACAGCAAGCTCATTACAGGTCTCGGTATACCTACCCTATTTGTCGACTGTTCCGCCTCCATTTGTTATTCCGATTTTCAAGCCGACGTTCTGCTGATGGAGAATGAGCACAGCACTTATCAGCTTACCAAGCGGCTTATTGACGGCGGGTACAAAAGCTTTGGATTTATCGGGAACTACTCCCATTGCAGAAGCTTTAACGAAAGATGGACGGGCTTTAACCGGGCGCTTGCCGAAGCCGGGATCAACCTTGATCTCTCGCAGTGCATCGTTGATGATGACCACCTTTTCTCGCAGCCCGGTTGGATGGATGAACGAGTCCGCAAAATGAACGAGCTTCCCGCAGCTTTTGTTTGCGCCAACGATTACCTTGCCGCAAATTTTATGAAAGCGCTTCGGAACCGGAACATTCATGTCCCCCGGGATGTTGTTATTTGCGGCTTTGACAATGGGCCGGAATCTGTCCTTGTCGAGCCTCATCTGACAACCGTCCACATTTACAGCAGCGAAATGGGCATTAAAGGTGCGGAGATGCTTCTCTCCCGCATTCGCGATCCCAAACAGCCTTACCAGGTTTCCCATATCCACACAAAACCTATTATCAGGGAATCTACGCCGAATATCAGTTAATCTCTTCAATTCGGAACTAATCCTATGGTTTGCGTAGCATAGCCCTGACTGAAGATAATCTCGCAGGATGACAAGAAGGGGCTCTGATTATTAGCTCGTTGTCTTAATCGGCGATTTTGATTTCGTGGAACAATGCAAAAAAAACGGCTCTTGTTGCGGCAAGAGCCGTTCCCATTGGTGATGGGCCTGTACGGGCAGAATGGGGATTTTCGTCCTGGGAAGCGGTATTTTCACTATAGGACCCGAAGGGTTCCCATTATTGGGACTGTTCTAGTGAGCTCCCTTCCGCTTTCGACTACCCCAGCTAGGGCTTACCCGATTGGAATGCTTTCGGCAGGCATTTTATGGCTTTGTTTTCTTCATTCAGCCCACTTCCTCGACAATTTGTAGTTTCCATAATATTTAATTGGCCGCCTCGGCGGCTGTCTTGAGATCGGCAAGCCAGGCATTGAGCGAGGATGTGAGCGCCGCGCGCATGCCCTCGGGGTCGGCTGCTACTGGCGGACCGTCCCAGGACTCAGTGGTTTGCACGACGACTCCATTGGGGGTGGGAGTGATGGTCCATACGTGAACCCCCTCGATGCCTTGTGCCGGCCCCCCCCAAACGATGCGCCGCATAGGATCAACCTCGCGGATAGTGGAGACGACGGGGAGTCCATGCGTCTCCCACAGGAAGGTGCTGCCTACCGCGATTGGACCGGATAACCGCGCCTCGGAGACGTTTTTCTGCCAAGTTGGCCATTGATCGATGCCAGTCTGTATCCGCCATACCGTCTCCTGCGGCGCGTTGATTTCGATGGATAGGTCGACTATGACCTGGGCGTTTCGGTCAACATCGACGGTGGTCCGTTTGGAATCATTAAAGGAATTCGCAACAATGACCCCACCCATCAAAATGATAATCAGTAAAAGAAAGCTCATCGTGAATGTTTTAAACTTAAACGATCTGTTCATCCTCTTTCATCCCCTTAATGTTATTGATTAATCAATTACTATAGAGCAATAGATGCCTTACTCTCCCGCAATGCCAGCACGGTCGCAGTAATACCCTCCTGGAACGGCGTCGCGATGATCGGTCCGATGAACCGCTTGTATTTTTCTCCACTTAGCGTCAGCGGCTCTTCGGTTAAATAAAGCATCTCTACGACTTCTTTCATCACGGGCACGCTCATACCTATCAACGATAAACCTAACTTTTTCAGCGGAATGACCGGTTTAACTTGGCCGCTCGCCTTTTGCGCGATTCGTACAATCTCTCGCCCCGATATAAGCCCGGCACCCGGGATATTCCAGTTCTGTCCATAAGCGAAGTCTTTGCCTGCCAGCTCAGCAACCATGGCGGCTGCATCCGGTAAATAGATGAATTCCCGGGGTACATGCATATTGCCGACAAAAAATGCCATTTTACCGGCAGCTATCGCTTCCAGGGTAGAACCTAAATACGAGGCTTCATTTGCCGTAGGTCCATAATAATCGGGCAAGCGAACAATCATGACTTTTGCCTTCGTCCAGCGATTGCTAAACAGCATCCGTTCATAGTCCAGGCGCAGCTTTCCTTTTATCGTATGAGGCTCTTTAGGATGTTCTTCCGTGACAAGATCCATCTGTTTTTTTCCATAAGGGTAGATCCCGTCTATCGCTACTACTTTAATCGCAAGCCGTTCTGCCGCCTCCATCACGGATTCGCCCAGCGGAATCAGCTTGTTCACCATCTCGTGGTAGGGTACGTTGGCGCAATGGAACAATACGTCAGCATCGCCGGCCTGAGCTACAATATCGTCAGGGCGCATGGCGTCCCCTACGGCAAGCGTCAAATGCTTAGGATGACCAAGCTTTGCAGTAAACTGTTCCAACTTCTGGCGTGAACGCCCGAAAGCAATAGTAGGTATCCTCCGTTTGACAAGTTCTTCCGTGATGGCTGCTCCGGTCCCGCCCGTTGCTCCAATAACAATCGCTTTTTCCATTTTTATCAGCCTCATTTCGATTTTGTTATTGATCAATCACTAACTTGAATTCATCTTATCACTTCGTTATTGATTAGTCAATAACCAAACTTAAAATTATGGCTTTCGCCATATTAAGCCTCCCGTTCGATGAGCTCCGGCATATCAAGTGCCCATGAAATATTGCACAACATCCCCCTGGCAAGAAACATAAAAGTACGGTCCTCCGGATTCTGCAACCCTTTCTCGCGAAAAGCGCTCAACACGATTCGACGCACTTCCCGAAAACCGTCACGCATCACTTCCCGAATCGGCTCTTCACGCATCGTCTGAGCTTGCATTTGCAAATAGGTCTCATTCATATGGGAGGCTAGGATTTCCTTATATGCCTCGATCAGATCGCTCTCCAGTTGCTCAGGTGTTGCTGCGCTTTCCACGACCAATCGAAAGGATTGTTGGATCCTTTCCCACGAAATCTCCAGTGCGCTGAGCAGTAACGCTTCCTTCGTTGCGAAAAATCTAAACACATACGGTTGGGAAATTTTCGCCCGTTCTGCAACCTGTGCCGTCGTCGCGCGGTAATAACCCGTTTCCGCAAAAACCTCAATCGCTGCCGAGATGATTTCGGCTTTTCGATTTACGCTACTTTTTTCATCCTTTGCCATGATCCCAACACTCCTTATCCCTAGTTAGTGACTCATCAATAATTGAAACCAGTCAAGTATAGCCTATTTTCGGCATCCATGCAAATTATGAGGATGGACAAGGTTTTAACATACTACCCCCTAGTTTAATAGCCTAGCTACTAGTAATAAAGGTATGGACCAGGTTCCCTTCAACCGTCTCCAACCGGTCTAGGACTCCATCTCGTTGTAAGACTCAGCAAGTGGCTTATTTTGAATTGACCGCCGAGGCAGAGTTCCTGCGTACGGACGCACCCCAATCGCTGCGGTCCACGGTATTGATGATCACCGATAAGGCATGGTGGCGTCCGACACAAGACCGGCTCCAATATATGAATCTCGGCAGCTTTAGATAGAACTGCCGATATTTTCTTTTAGAGGACAGCTGAATTGATTGAATCAAACATAGGACAACTCGAGCTGAATGACAAGCTTAATGACGTTCAACCAGGTTCCCTATGTTGCCGGTTTGTATCCCCGCAGGTTCAGTGCATCATTAGACGACCTATTCGCTTGGATCCTCCCACTCCTCTCGTCCTTTGGGCGATTTTGGCAAGCCGCCTCCTCCTTTATTTGGACACCTCCCCTAATTTCATTTTCATAGCTTAAGATGGAAATCCAAAGGCATAAGAATAATTTTCTTTTTATACATTTATTAACATTTTAGAACTTCCTCTTTTAGGGTTTAGTATGTAATTTTGGTAGCCATGGTCTATACACCATACGAGACAATAATGATAAAAATTCCAATAAGTAGTTTGCTGGCCAGTCAGCACCACGTCGATGTTTTCTTTTCCCCAAATTCATTAAAATTGAGTTGACTTAAATCCACTTTGTATCCCCGTTCCTACTCCTGATTTCAGTTGAAAAAATAAGCACCGATATTCGGGATAAGGCAGCTCTGGCTTCCCTACTTGTTTTCAGCGCCATCTGAAGCCTACGGAGGTAGCCAAACGGCTCGACCCTTTTCAGGAGCAACTGGACCGAATGGACACCATCCCGGGGATCGCTCGTCGCACCGCTGAACAAATCCTTGCCGAAATCGGAACGGATGTAGGTGCCCGATTTCCGAGTGCAGCTCACCTTTGCTCATGGATTGGACTTGTTCCTGGGCATAACGAAAGCGCCGGTAAACGCAAGCCTTCCAAGACTCGTAAGGGGAACAAGTATCTCCGTGCAGCTCTCACAGAAGCCGCCCAATCCATACGAGGGTCAGACAACTATCTTGGTGCCCAATACCGACGTATTGCAGCCCGCAAAGGAGGGCAACGTGCGGCCATCGCAGTTGCACATTCGATGATGACGATCGCATATTATCTGCTGACGCGTGGCGAGAATTACCGTGATCTGGGTGCCAATTATTTTGAAACGAGGCAGCAAGAGATGATCGTCAAACAATCTGTACGAAGACTAGAAAACCTGGGCTTTACCGTTACAATATCCAACCCCGCTGCTTCATGACGTCCATCCACCCCTATATAGAATGAAGGCGCCGCTTTAAAAAAACACGCTAGCCGCGCTTAGTTTCGTATTGCCATTTTTAGCTACTCCGTGTATTGATTTTCAGGGTAGTTGAGCGATATCGTCAGTCTATAACTTTATTATTCCAGTCTATAACATTATTATCTAGGCTAAAACTTTATTATTTGAAGACAACTGAGTTGAGATCGAATATGCGATCTGCTGTCCCGCCGAATCGTAAATATTGCCGCGGATGGGCGGGATGGATACGCCTTCGTGATCATGCTTGTCTGGCGTTCCTAAAGACTCGGACCCTCGACGAACTGTAGATAAGCAAAACGTACCTCGATACCCACCCTTTAATTGTCATATATTCAGACGAATTCCTTTTTAGAGAGGTTCAATCTTTATCCCTGCACAATAAGAATAAGCAACCTTACGGGAATGGCGGGTATCCGAACTCAATACCAAGTTATTTTTCAAAATTTACGCTTCCGAATCCATGAGACCGATGAATTCCCGGATCGGCTGTCGTCTATATAAACGAAGGCATAAATGAACACAAACTAATTTGACGAAGAGGTGTTTTGAAAATGGCATTAACGTCCGCATTCACGAGCTTCAACCTGCCTGTAAAAAACGTAGAACAATCGAAAGCGTTCTTCACCGGACTCGGATTCGAGCTCAACCCGCAATTCCCCGAGAACGAGAATTCGGTAGCCATCGTGATCGGCGACAACCTGCAGGTCATGCTGATCAATCAAGCATTCTTTAATACGCTCACGGAGAAGGAATCCGTCGATACGAGCAAGTATGCGCAGATGACGATCGCATTGGCCTTCGAGAGCCGGGAAAAGGTCGATGAAATCGTGAATACCGCGGTCTCCTTGGGCGGGAAATTGCACGCTGAACCTGAAGATCATGGGTTCATGTATCATTGGGGCTTCGTGGACTTGGACGGCCATCTGTGGGCCATTAACTACATGAACATGGATGCGGCACAAGGTTAAGGCTAACGGAGAGCACGCTCGTACTAGGGTTCAAAAAGAAAGACGCCGGGCATCTCCCCCGGCGTCTTCTTCGCGATGATTAGTTTTGTTCGGTATAGGCTTTGAAATTGTCCATGATCGCTTGCCAGCCTGCTTGCTGGAACTCGACGGGATTGGAGCTTTCCGCGTCGAACGTTTCAATGACCTTCGTCTCATTCCCTTGATCGACGAAAGCAATATCCACTCTTCTTCCGTCTTCCATGGTGTAGCCGATCGCCTCATGCCGATTCACGACATCGTAGACGCCGCCAAAATCAAAGCCCATGCTGCCATCCTTCGCTTCCATCCGTGTCAGAAACTTGCCGCCGACCCGCAGATTGTTTTCGGCTCTCGGCGCATGCCAGTCCTCGGACGCTTGATTCCACTTCGTGATGTGATCCGGCTCGGTCCAATAGCGCCATACCTTCTCGACAGGGGCTTGAATGACGGCTTGCACGGTTACTTTCGTCGGTTGACTCGTTTCCATTTTAAATAGACACCTCTCTCATGATATTCGTCGTTTGGTTATTCTCATAGATATAGACGTAAGCCAATGACGAAATTCATTGGTCAATTCGCTCAGGCAGCCCAAATCGCGAAAATAATGGCGTATGAATGAAGTTTTGAACGTGCAGGATTTGATTTTCTTTGGTTTCGATGACGTGGATGCCCCAGGGTACCAGGCCAGAGCCCTCTTTGCCCGGCATATACTGGGCCAACGCCGGATAACCGCCATTCACCGTAGTGGGCACAAATCGCGAACCTTCGCAATGCCAGCGAGTAAGCGAATAGAAGGCGGACAAATCTTCCTTGCCGCGGATCCACATCTCGAAGGGCGGCATCGACATGCAGCCTTCCTCGTGGAACAACGCGACGAGCGCAGCAATATCGAATTGCTCGAAGGCCTCCACATACCGGGACAGCAGCTGCTGCTCCGGTTGAACGTCCATGCTGCTGAGCTCATCCGAGCGAAGCTGCGCCCGGTCCATCGTCTCTCGGGCTCTTTGCAAGGCGCTGTTCACCGCTGCCGGCGACATCGCCAACGTTTCCGCAATCTGCTTGGAAGACCATTCAAATACATCCTTCAAAATGAGTACCGCGCGCTGCCGCGGAGGCAAGGTCTGCAGGAGAGCGATGAAGCACAGTTGAAGGGTATCTCTGCGGACGAGCCGATCCTCCGGATTGCCCCCAAAGTCGGGAGACGGCCAGATCCAGGCAGAGTCCGGCAGCGTGTCGCGCGGTTCGACGATGGCGACGGCCGGGTCGAACAGGTCAACGGGAAGCGCGCGGCGTTTGGATTGTCTCAGCTTGTCCAAGCACAGGTTGGAGGCAATCCGATAGACCCAAGTTTTGAACGAGGAATCCTGTCTGAACGTGCTCCAGCTCTGCCAGACCCGAATACTCGTCTCCTGAACGGCATCGTCCGCATCGTCCATGGAGCCTAGCATTCGGTAACAGAACGAGGTTAAGCCCGGCTTCAAGCTTGCAAATAATGGTTCGTCAAATGCGGTCTCGTTCATCGCGGCCTCCCTTAACGATCTCCCCGAAGGGGAATACAAGCAGCAACATGAAAATCTGCACCGATATCTAAACCCACATAAAATTGATACCATTTATTAATTTCTGATTTGTGCTTTTCAACTTCAATGGAAATTTGATTGTTCATAAATCCTCCAAAGATTGTTGCAGTTAAGCACTATCTATCCAAGTTTTCTTTAGAGCTCCTAAGGGCCCAATGTAGCATGTCAGGATTTAACGATAGTGCAGTAGAACCCACATTATACAAAGAGGTCATGATATGCCCCAATTATTTCAAGGGTTACTGCATTTTCTTCTATAAGGTTCTTTGTTTCGACAAAATGGTCTATTTTTCCTCCTATAAGGTTCTTAAATAAAAAATAAAACTTGCCTGGTCATGGCAAGTTTGGTTTGAATATTGGGGTAAGGGTGCAGTGCCATTAAATGGAGTGCCCCAAAATTCATTAAAACACCTCTACTAAACAGCTGATTGGTATTATCTTACAATACCTACTGCATGTTATGCAACCGCTTTTAGTTCAATAGTATGTTATGCAACCTAATTTAATTCACCGTACACTTGGCGGCTTTCATCGGAACTTGAGTTTAATGAACATTGTTTTTTTCATAATTTAATGCTTTTTAATACCACGGACTAACGCCCCTGAAACTCAATGTCTCAGAGGCGCTACACTTCCTTTATATTTCAATTATCTCGGCCAGTGTTTACTACGCTTCTAGGCTCCACCAACATGATATGGCATTCCTTTTCAGCAGAAGGCTTCATCTCGACTCCCCTCGGGACGATAAACATCTCACCCTTGGAAATTTTCACCTGACCATCACGAAAATCAATGATCATTTCCCCTTCGATCGTCATAAATACCTTATCTGTCTCTTCATGAACGTGCCATTCATACTCCCCGGCAATCTTAACGAGCTTAAATTGATGGTCATTTATTTGTCCAATGACTTTAGGAGACCATTGATCGTTGAATTTAGATAGCTTCTCATTCAGATTAATAGCTTGGTAATAGATAGTAATCCCTCCCTATTTTTTCGACAAGGAACCTGTTATATTTTGCAAAGCGTATTGGATAGCTAATGGGCCGCCGGTAATAGCGGAACTATCCATTAAATGGACATTGCCTTTCTTTACGGCATTCATAGCATTCCATACATTACTTTGATTGAATTCATTCATTAATTTATCCTTTTTCGTAATGTCGCCTATAAGGAAAATATGGTCTGCTTGGATAGTGGAAATGACTTCAAACGTAGTAAATTTATTATTATCCCCTTTAAATGTATGATCTGGTTTAAGCCCCAGTCCCTTTTCCTTATCAAACGCAAGCGTATAGACAGGATTGCCTTCACCTAGAACATTAAAGGTTTTTCCATCCCAAGACAATATAAGCGCTACTGACTCTCCTTGCATCGACTTTAATGCTTCGCGCCCCGTTGCGATTTCTTTCATCATGTTAGCAATTACTTTTTCCGCTTCGTCTTCTTTTCCAATAATCTCGGCTACTGTGCGGAGTCCATATTGCCAATTGTCATAGATGCTCTTGGAGTTTAACGTAATGACTGGCGCAATCTTTTCCATTGATTCACGAAATTTTTCATGATATTCTGTCGCTAAAATAATATCAGGCTGAACTGATAAAATTTTTTCAATATTCGGAGACGTTTTTTCTCCTAATTCTTCAGTTGAATCCATCTTCCCTTTTAAATAAGCTAAAGTAGATAGATACTCCTTTTCAGTAGAAGCAGCCGCCGGCTCACCTAATGCAGCTAAGATTTCAGGATAAAAATACCATAGTCCGGCTATTTTTTCGGTTTTTTTCTTGATAACAATGTCTTTGCCTATGGCATCCTTAAATGTTCTTGGCCAAGCAGTTGAATTTGCATTGACTGCTGAAGCAGATGCGCCATTTGTAGTTGATCCTTTGTTTTTAGCAGGCGCTTCATTGCAACCTGCCAGTATGCCTGCTAATAATAGCATTGAGATTAGCAGGCCTTTCATCTTTCGCATACCCTATTCCTCCAACCTATTGTTTTCTTCGGCCTGCCATTAGTATAGTGAAGTCATTTTTAGATTAGAATGGATGCCTGTTGAAATTAGCATGGATTATTGATGAACTTCTCTCGATATTCAGTTGGAGAAATACCCGATTGTTTCTTGAACGCTCTACTAAAATAAAAGGGGTCAGCAATGCCAACCGTTTGCGCAATTTGTTGTACAGGCGCTTTACTTGTAAATAGCATTTCTTGCGCCATGCTAATACGATATTTTAATAAATATTCTGCCGGCCCCATACCTGCATGTATTCTAAATACATAAGAAAGTCGATTTCGGTTAACGTTATATTGTTCTGCAAGCGATGCCACTGTAAGGCTTTGATAATAGTATTCATGAATATAATTACATACCCGCTCGAATAAAGTATGGGATTCACAGCTATTTTGCCTGTTAGCAACACATAATAAGGTTTCATTCAGTACATCGCGAAATAGCATTTCGGTCTGAAACTTCGAAATGCCTCCCCGCTGATTATACACATGCCAAAGACGCGTAATTAATTCGATAAGACGAGGAGATTGTCCGGCTAATAGTTCAAAATGCTGATGAGAAAAGCTTGACTCTTCCAGTTTCGAGTCACATATCCGGTACAAGACAAGAATATATTCCCAGTCGGTTCTGCCGAACGTTTTTTGATCTAGTTTCATATTTGCACCCCCGTGCACAACTTTTCCCGGCGAAAAGATATAGGGCGTGCCATTAAATTGAAATTGGATCTTCCCTGTAAGTGGAAACACAAATCCAGGAAAAGAATCTGTATAGTCAGCATAAGGCACACCTGGATCTTTAGCATATCTATATACTCCTTCTACTTGAAAAGGAATGTATGCAAAATGCTCCGCTAACTGATTCACGTCGATTTTCATATTTCGTACCTCATTTCATTAGTAATGCCAGTTAACCTGAGATTGATCGTTATGCACCCTGTACAGCTCTTGACCACAAGCAGTACTTACGATTCAACAAGCCATTGTCCGAATCTCCTCCTTTAACTTGGCTGTGTAATCAATAATCTGCCGCTGGAATGAGGAAATTGACAGAGGACTCTCGTCTATTTCAGACTATTGATAACGATTATCATTGTCAAGATGTGTGGGCTATAAAAATGCCTCTCCGGACTTAAGTTTAAGTATAAAAAAACAGCTCGATGCGATTCACGATGGACAACAAAAAAACACCAACGTCGTTCACGGTGTTTTAGTCTGTTTAGTTATTTAAAATTAACTTTGAGTAATCGCATGCTATTCAAAATGACGATGAGCGCGGCTCCCGTGTCGCTAATGGCCGCAATCCATAGCGTAAGCAAATCCGGGAAAATCAAGATCAGCGCCGCAGCGCGTCCGGCTAAGTTTAACGGTATGGGGCAGTTTTTCTATATTATCCGCCATTAACACCATATCGGCCGTTTCCATAGTGCCAGCTCCCCCCATCGCAATCCCTGTGGTTGTAAATCTTCCAAAGAAGCACGAGGCTCTGTTGTTGTTAATTTGCTTGCATTCTTCTCCTTGATGCTTGATCAATATGTTCTTACAGGTAAAGGGCATCCAGGCAAAATTCTTAGCCCCGTGTTTAACAATAAAGAAATGACGCAAATGTTGGAATGGATTCGTGACTACAATGCCAATCCCAAACATGCCAACAAAGTACGTGTAATCGGGAATGCCCGGTCTATTATTGATTTGCTAGAAAAAAATAAAGCAAATGCCGACAAGCAAAAGAAGCTTACGCATGGGCATTGCATAGCGCCCGTATTATCGAGCAATTTATTCATATGTTTGCGCTGTCCCTTTCCAAAAGCATTGCCGAGCAACTCATTGGCTCTTCATCACATTAAGAACACCAGCAAGCTGGCACCGGAAGTTTCCTGTTCCGGTGCTAGCTTGCTGCCATCGCGGCTCCGACCGTTTCCTCTGCCCATGACGGAATGTCCGAGCGACCCGTAAACGGCAGTTCGTTCGCTTCCGCCCCGGCTGTAAATGATCGCACTGGCTTTTGCGCCACGAGGCGTATTGGTAAACAGCCAATTCTTCCGGATCGATAAGAATCGTTTGTTATTTTCAAGTAGGGTCGAATTCGTTTATCTATTTCAGGCCCGAACTGATGGACCCATCCCACATTTTCAGTTCAGCCAATAATACCACAGAGGAAGTTTTTGCACCACAACCTGATTTCTTATAAGAGTGCCCCCCTTTTGATGAAAGGGGATTTATGATCATGATTCAACCGGCAGTTCCGCATGTATCGTCACGGAACCATTCCCGCTCGTTGCCCAAACGCGTCCCCCCGCCCGTTCCACAATGTCGCGCACGATCGTAAGCCCAATGCCCGCACCACCGTACGCGCGCGAGCGTGAAGGATCAACCCGGTAAAATCGTTCGAACAAAAGCGTCAGATGCTCGGGAGCAATCTCCGCTCCAGTATTCGTAACCTCCACGCGGAGCATTTTAGCGTTCGCTTGCATCGATAAACGAACCGAATGACCATTCGGCGTATAGCGCATCGCGTTGTCGAACAGATTCTCAAATACGCGTACGGCGTGAACTTTGTCGATCATGACGCAGACCGGAGAGGACGGTACATCCACTTGAAAAACAATTGCTTTTTCCTCCCATTTCGGCATATACCTTGAAGCGGCTTCTTGGGCAACGGACCGGAGATCGACCGGATTTGAGGGAATGGCCGCTTTCAAATCGCTCTCCGCCACAGCCAGACGATGAATGTCTTCCACCAGAAAAACGAGCCGCTCCACCTCGTGGTAACATTTATCGAGCGTTTCGGGCTTTGCGGAGAGGACGCCGTCTTTCATCGCTTCCATATAGCCGCGTACCGTGGAAAGCGGATTTCTGAGCTCGTGGGCTACGTCCGCCACAAGGCTTCGCCGGAGCTGTTCGATCCTCTCGAGCTGCTTGCCCATTTGGTTGAATGAACGAGCCAAATCGCCGATTTCGTCGTTCGATCGAATTTCTGCCCGCACGGTATAATCCCCGCTCGCGACTCGCTCAGTCAGCTTCCGCATCCCGGACAAGGGGCGGACGATCGAACGGATGAACAGCCAGTTAATCCCAATGGAGAGGGGAACGATGACTAGACTGGTATATAGAAAATAACGCCCCGTAGCCGATCGGAACATGAGGAAATTTTGGTACACCATCAAGCGGTTTTCTTCTATCAGTTGAAGCGTGTACTGACTAAATCCGATGCTGATTCCGGCTGCCAGCAAAATTAAGACTAGCGCGTTAAGTGCCAGGAGCTTGTAAATGAGTTTGATTTTCACCGTTTACCCTTCCTTTAACCGGTAGCCGATGCTCCGGACGGTTTCAATGAGATCGAATCCGGGATCGGTATCACGGATCTTTTGCCGGATATTGCCGATATGCACATCCACGATGCGGTCGACAACATCTTTATCGCCCAGCGGATACAGCACGTTCAGCAAATGCTCGCGGGTACAGACTTTTCCTTGCATTTTGAGCAAGGTGATGACGATTTGCGCTTCCTGGTACGTGAATTGCAGGGGCGCTTTCTTCCAATAAAATCGATGGCTTTCGGAATCGTATGACAAATTCGCGTTATTGTTCAAAATAAGCCCCGAAGCTTTCCGCTCCGACGTACGCATCCGGCGTAGAATTGCCTGCATCCGGGCGACGAGTTCTCTCGGGCTGAACGGTTTGCACAAGTAATCGTCGGCTCCGCGTTCGAAACCCCGGATTTTGTCCTCTTCCTCGATTTTGGCCGTAAGCATGACTATAGGCGCGCTGCTGATTTTGCGTATTTCCCAGCATGCCGTAGTGCCGTCCATGAAAGGCATCATAATATCCAGAATGATGAAAGATGGAGCCTCAGTTTTCACCAGTTCAACTGCTCGCTGCCCGTCGCTCGCGGCAAGCACTCGGCAGTTCAGTGCCTCAAAGTATTCCTGCAAAAACGAGACGAGCGAAGCATCATCGTCCGCAATCAGAATAGGACCTTCAAGCTGCAGCTTGTCCATCGGAACGTTCACCTCCACGGCTATCATTTTATCATACATGATGCTTTCGTGTTCTTTATATGATCTTTACAATTCTCCGTTACATTGGTCAAGAGCCCCGTCTTACGTTGGCTAAAAAACTTTTTCAGAGAGGCGATGAGTGAATGATGGTAAACAAAATGATAAAACCTGTACTTTTTGCCGGAATGGTACTTTCCGCTATTCAACCGGCGATTATTTTTGCTGCTGATAACAATCCGGCTTCGATCCCGGCTGCGGGAAACAACACCGCTGCGGCAATCCGCCCCTTTGACGGCGAGATTACCAATAACTCGTTGGCCGTAAGTCCCGACGAGCAAACTGCGGTTGTCTCGGATAGTCGTCAGCCATGGATTCGAGTCTATGATCTTGCCAAAGGAACTTTGCGTAAGGAAATCAGCGGATTTGTCACACCAAGAAACATTATTTTCATTAACGGCGGTTCGCAGTTTGTCGTTTCGGATAGCACACTGGGCACCCTGCGATTTTACAACACGGAAGACCTGGCATTGAAGGATGAAGTTGCAGTAGGTCAAGGCGCATTTGGAACTGCTGTCACCCCGGACGGAAATACCATGTATGTCAACAATGAAGCCAAAAGTACAGTAACGGTTGTGGATCTCGGGCAGCATAAGACGACCGCTGTCATTCCGGGATTCTCCCAACCTCGTCAAGGGATAAAAGTATCTCCCGACGGTCGTTATGTGTTTGTTACTAACTTCAAGGGAGACAAGGTATCGGTTGTGGATGTCAAAACCAATGCAATCGTCCATGAGATCTCCGGATTCTCGATGATTCGAGCGATTTCAATATCCGCCGATGGCTCTACCATGTATGCGGCAAACAGCGGGCGTAATAGTATTGCCATAGTGGACATCTCGCAAGGCAAAATCATTGGCGAGGTAAAGGTTGGGCGTGATCCTTACGGCGCATCCCTTTCTCCTGATGGAAAGGTTCTTTTTGCCAGCAACAAGTTGGATAATACCATTAATATAATCAGCACCTCCGACAACAGCATCATCGGGACCATTAAAGGATTTTCAGAGCCCCGGCAAGCGATCAGCTTCAGCAAGGATGGAAACTTTGCTTATGTCCTTAATCGCGATCTCTCCGTTTCTCGAGTGGATGTGAAGGCTGGTATGATTCTCGATACTGTAAGCGATAAAGATGATACTTATTATGATGTCAAGGTCAATGTTAAAGGCAATCCGATTCAAAGTGAAGAGTCCCCTTATTATAAATCCAAAGCCGACATCATTTATGTTCCTGTACGTTTCGTTTCAGAAGCTTTGGGTGCAACAGTGGAATGGAACAATGATTTTCAAACCACTCAAATCAACTACAACGGCAAAATCTATTCAGTTAACGTAGGAGGTAAAACTGCATTGGCAGGCGATCAACAGATCCAACTCGATGGTCCGGTTGAAAAAAGCGGGGAACGCACCTTTGTTCCGTTAAGCTTTATTTCGAAAGTCATGGGAGCCAGCGTAAAGTGGGATAATCCAAGCAGAACAGTAAATATTACGCCATAATTGTAGTTTGTAAGAAAACAACATCAGAAAGAACAGGTGATATTTCAACCTGTTCTTTGAGTCTGTCAAGAATTTTGTGTAAGCTCTCAAAATTGATCTAGCAACTACGATGCCGCGGCTTGACACGGAGCCTCTGTGGGCATGATGATCGGCGATGCGGCGATTCCCTAAAACATGGTCATCGCCAAGGCATTCAGCCTATC
>NZ_JAHNZO010000090.1 GCF_018998565.1 Paenibacillus oleatilyticus
CCTGCCACCCCGACCGGCTGCAGCTGCTCCGTGCCTTCCTTCAGGATATACAGCCGGGTATTGTGCACCGGCTTGCCGATTGGAATCACCGCATAGGACTCATCCGGCTCGCAATCGAAGTACGAGACGTCCACCGTTGCTTCCGTCGGGCCGTACAGATTGACCAGCCGCGCCCGGTTCACCTGGCCTATCGCCTCTTGGAAGCGGGCCACGTGCTGCGGCGGCAGCGCCTCTCCACTGGCGAATACATGGCGCAGGCTGGACGTTTGTTCAGCGACCGTTTGCTTCGCCTGCTGCTCCGCGTAATCCAGGAACGCATGCAGCATCGCGGGGACAAAGTGCATCGTGGTCACGCCATAACGGCTGATCGCCTGCAAAATCAGCTCCGGGTTTTTCTCTCCGCCCGGCGTCAACAGGCAGACGCTTGAGCCGACCATGGCCCACCAGAACAGCTCCCACACCGACACGTCGAACGTAAAGGTCGTTTTTTGCAGAATCACGTCCGCCTCGCC
>NZ_JAHNZO010000091.1 GCF_018998565.1 Paenibacillus oleatilyticus
ATCGGAAATTGGCTCGTGAACCAACCTACCGTGCGCGTAATGTCGACATCCTTCACGATGTCTTCCCGCCCGTGGCCCTCCAGATTCACAAGCACCCGGTCCAGCCCGGTCCACTGGCGCACGGCCATGCCCAGCGCGGTAAGCAGCAGATCGTTCATCTCCGTATTGTAGGCGCGGTGCGCCTGCTTCAAGAGCTGCTCCGTTTCCTGCGCCGTCCATCTTACGGTCACTACATCGCTGTCTTGGAGCAGCGACTTGCCCTGCTCGTAATCTTTAGGCAGCGGAACATTCCCCGCTTGTTCGATCCCCTGCCAGTACGTCCGTTCGGACTGCATTGCCGGACTATTCGCATGGAGGGACAATTGCTCGGCCCACGTCCGGAACGAATCCGTTTTGTGCGGAAACCGGATCGCTTGGCCGCTTAAAGCCTGTTCATAGCCCGTAGCCAAATCCTCGAACAAAATGCGCCAGGACACGCCGTCCACGACCAGATG
>NZ_JAHNZO010000092.1 GCF_018998565.1 Paenibacillus oleatilyticus
CTGATGGATTCGAACCACCGAACTCGTCAGAGAACAGATTTACAGTCTGCTGCGTTTGGCCACTTCGCTAAGCCTCCATATGAAATTGCAATGGTGCCGCCGAGAGGACTTGAACCCCCAACCTACTGATTACAAGTCAGTTGCTCTACCAATTGAGCTACAGCGGCGAGTGGTGGCTCGGGACGGAATCGAACCGCCGACACGAGGATTTTCAGTCCTCTGCTCTACCGACTGAGCTACCGAGCCATATTTCTTTATTGTATCTCATTTCTTGCAAATTGTAAATCATGGCGGAGCCGACGGGATACTCTCCGTTTCACTCCGAGACTGCGTAGTAACCCTATCGAAGCATTGCTCCGACGAACCCAATGGGTTCTCATCCCTTACAGGGAAGATAATTCATGGCGGAGCCGACGGGATTCGAACCCGCGGTCTCCTGCGTGACAGGCAGGCATGTTAGGCCTCTACACCAC
>NZ_JAHNZO010000093.1 GCF_018998565.1 Paenibacillus oleatilyticus
TCTTCAGACAGGATGCCACAGGTTTTTTCATCTTTATAGGCGTTGTAGATGTACTCGGAAGCGAAGTGGTTTTTGATCACTTTGTCTTCGACGATACCCATTCCGGATTCTTCCACGGCCATTTTGGCCAACGGGATACGGGCATCAGCAGCGGCGAGGGCGGCAGCGCGGAAGATTTTATCCACTTGCTCTTGAGTGAAGTTGGCATATTCGCGCTGGGCTTTTTTGACACGTGCGACAAGCTCGTTCAGTTCAGCGACATTCGTTACAGCCATAATGCTCTCCTGATAATGTTAAACTCTTTCAGTAAATAAGCCGTGCGAGCCACTGGTATAGTCGTAACGGGGATAAGCGGTGATGAGAATACCGGGGTCTTCCCGCGTTATTTCTTCGCATGCTGCTGATTTGCTTAAAGAGCTTCACCCTACGCCAACCGGAGGGGCAGGCAGTGAGGAGA
>NZ_JAHNZO010000094.1 GCF_018998565.1 Paenibacillus oleatilyticus
TGCTCACATATTTCGCAAGGAATTCGGTATAGCTCATACCGCTCACTCGTTCAATCATGATTTCAAGCAGACCAAACCCATCGTTACAATAAACGGAGAATTCACCTGGATTTGCATTTAAATGTTCCGATTGTAACTTGATCAATAATTCATCGTGGAGTTTTGTATCATTGTCATCTAATAAAGTACTATTCGGAAAGTGAGAACCGTAAAGCCCTGACGCATGATTCATTAACATACGAGGTGTAATTTTTTTATATCTTTCATCTGCCATTTTGAAGTCTTTGATATACGTTGTAAGTGGTTTATCAATATCAATTTTATTAGCATCAGCTAGTATCATCGTTGCAGCAGATACATGCATTTTACTTATCGAACCTATACCAAACATAGTGTCTTTGGTGATCGGAGCTTTGGAAGCTTTATCTTTTACACCGGCGTTATCTGATA
>NZ_JAHNZO010000095.1 GCF_018998565.1 Paenibacillus oleatilyticus
TATCAGGACTATCACCTGTATGTGATTGACGACGCCTCCACCGACAACACCGCCGAGGTGGTCAAGCCGTTCATTCACGATCGGCTGACCTACATCCGCAACAACGCCAATCAGGGGGTGGCCGAAACGCGCAACATCGCCATCGAGGCGGCGCGCGGCGACTACATCGCGTTTTGCGACAGCGACGATGTTTGGCACCCGAATAAGCTGGCCCGCCAGGTCGGCATCCTTAAAACCCAGCGTTACGACGTGGTCTGCTCACACTATTACACCTTCGAGAATGACCTGGCGCAGGTGAAGAATTACCGCGGCGCCGGGGAGATCATCGCCTACCGCGACATGTTGAAAAGCAACTGGATCGGCAACCTGACCGGCATGTACAACCAGCGCCGGGTCGGCAAGGTCTACCAGCGCAAGGTCGGGCATGAAGAC
>NZ_JAHNZO010000096.1 GCF_018998565.1 Paenibacillus oleatilyticus
GAACAACACCGAGTAGTTCAAACCGAAGGTGCGTCCGCGGCCCTTATAGCTGTACAGCTCAGGCGAGCCGTAGGTCGGGCTGTACAGGATCGGCGCGCGTTGGCCCCAAACGGTGGTGTATTCCTTGTCCAGCAGGTTTTCCACGCTGAAGCTGATTTTCCCTACCGGCAGGGTATAGCTGCCGAGAAAATCGAGGGTGTTGTAGCCATCGATTTTGCGGCCTTGGGTGGAGTTGGCCTTGGTGTAATCGCCGTCGTCCGACACATCGAAGGTTGGCTGCGACTGTAAGCGCAGATTCCAGTCGCCCGGCGCCCAGCCGACATAAGCGGTGACTTTCGATGGGCTGGCGGTATCGACCACCAGCTTCTTCCATTCGCCGTTGACCTTGGTTTCGGAACGGATAACGTTGAAGTTGGTGCCGGC
>NZ_JAHNZO010000097.1 GCF_018998565.1 Paenibacillus oleatilyticus
GGCTTCGAGCAGGTGGATATCGTGGTCGAGGCGGTGTTTGAGGATCTGGCGCTGAAGCAGAAGATGGTGGCCGAGGTCGAAGCGAACTGCGCGCCGCATACCGTGTTCGCCTCCAATACTTCCTCGCTGCCTATCGGTCAAATCGCCGAACAGGCCCAGCGGCCGCAGCAGGTGATCGGTCTGCACTACTTCAGCCCGGTGGACAAAATGCCGCCGGGGGAAGTGATCCCGCACGCCGGCACCAGCGAACAAACCAACGCCACCACCGTGGCGCTGGCGCACAAGCAGGGCAAGACCGCCATCGTGGTGGGCGGCAACGGCGGTTTTTATGTCAACCGCATCCTGGCGCCGTACATCAACGAAGCGGCGCGCTGCCTGCTGGAAGGCGAGCCCATTGAATCGCTGGACAAAGCGCTGATGGAC
>NZ_JAHNZO010000098.1 GCF_018998565.1 Paenibacillus oleatilyticus
GAGCAAACAGCCGTTGCGGATCCTCGGCGGCGAGAAAAGCGGCGTAGTCGGCATGACGGTGGACGCGGGTGAACTCATGGTAATCCAGCCCGGCGCGGCGCAGACGCTTGTCGTCCCACGGAAAACCCAGCGGTTCGATCAGATGCAGATTAAAGCCGGTATTGGCGCACAGGCGAATGATATTGCCGGTATTGGGTGGAATTTCGGGTTCAAATAAAACGATGTTCAGCATGTTGCAGGCCCCTCGTGAACGAGGGGCGAAGGATAGCAAACTCTTCCTGTTCTGTCTTAGACGATAGGCGTTGATGATGCAGCGGCAGCCACAGCACCAGCCGCAGACCGCCAAGCGGGCTGTCTTCGGCCTTCACCCAGCCGCGATGCTGATTGACCGCCGCCTCGACGATCGCCAGACCAAGGCC
>NZ_JAHNZO010000099.1 GCF_018998565.1 Paenibacillus oleatilyticus
GTGCAATACCGCGCCAACAATAATACCCAGTACCAACGCGATCAGGATTTGCCAAGCCAGGCTAATTTTTACACTTTTCATACCCAAAAAGTCCTCAAAGACTCTTTGCGCCGTACAAAGTCGCAACACGGCGAAAAGAATACTTAATCATTTATTACAGGCTTATGTTAATTCAGTGGAAGCGTTCACCTGCCCTGGGTGCGACGCAGTATAAATCTGTATCATCCGGGCGGCATGCTCTGCAAGCCTTGATTTGTTAGGGTTGAGCGCTGAATCGAATCACAAAAATTTCGCGTAACTATTTCAAATGGCATAATTGCTTGTTATTAAAAACATAATTTTTCAGATAATGAAGCACATAACCGCGCCGGTGACGTTTTTTTGAACGCGATTAAAATGCGTTATTTTTCGTCCATTC
>NZ_JAHNZO010000009.1 GCF_018998565.1 Paenibacillus oleatilyticus
CGAATTCGTAGCTGTTTTGCACATTCGGATTAGAGCGAAGCATGCAACCACCGCCTTGTTAGGATAACAATATTATACCATATTAACGCGGTGAATGGATAAAAAACGGAAACAAAGAAATAGCCTGCTGAGGGTTTCTCAACAGGCTGAGATCAACCCAAAGCGGGTTGATCTTTTTTTGTCCGGTTCACGCTCCGTTCATATTTGCAAGGTAAAGTATTTTCCAGAATCGGATGGACATTTATAAAGGAGCGAGGAGTGGAATGAACGGACTGATTAAATTTTCGATGAAGAACGTCGCGGCAGTGATCATCATCGTCGCCATGCTGTTCGGCGGCGGGATGTTTTCGGCTACGAAGCTGAAGCAGGAGAACTACCCTAACATCTCGTTCCCTGCGGTTTTCATCAGCACCACCTACCCGGGATCGCCCAAAGATGTGATGGACAACGTGACCAAGCCGATTGAAGATAAGCTGGCGAATATACCGGACCTTGACCAGCTGACTTCGACCTCTAACGACAACTATTCTTTTATTCAGGTGATGTTCAAGCATGGGGTGGACCTGGACAAGAAAAAGCGGGAAGTCGAAAACTTAATCCAGGATGTCAGTTTGCCTTCTACGGCACAAAGGCCGAAAGCCATGACGTTCGGGTTCTCGTCGATGCCGGCCTATTATCTGGTCGTGTCGGCGAACGAAGGCGTGAGTCAAACCGAGCTCGACAAGCTGTATAAGGACAAGATCAAGCCGGGATTCGAAGGCATTAAAGGCATCGACCATATCACGGCCATCGGCAACCGGGAAACGACGATGGACATTCAGCTTAATGCCGACGCGCTGAGCGCCTTCGGCTTGACGCCATCGCAGGTGACCGCTTCGATCGAATCCGCGCTGTCCAAAGGACCGATCGGCTCCGTCGAGCTGAGCGGCAACGAGAAGATGGCCCGCGTATTCGGCGATTTGGAAAGCTTGTATGCTGTGGAACAGCTGGAGCTGACCGTGAGCTCCGGTGGAACGGTCCTCTTGTCTCAGGTGGCGAAAGTTTCCGCTGTGACGGAATCCAAATTCATGGCCAGACTCGACGGCAAGGCAGCGCTTGGCATTCATTTGTTTAAAACAAGCGATGCGAACGCCGTGGAGTTCTCGGATGCCGCCGACAAGCTGATGAACGATTGGAAGACGACGATGCCGAACGTCACCTTCCGCTCGATCTTTAATACGGCGGACGAAGTAAAGGAATCGATCAGCGGCATGCTGCGGGAAGGCGTGATGGGGGCGATACTTGCTTCGCTCATGATTCTCATCTTCCTGCGCAACGTCCGGATGACGCTCGTGGTACTCGTCTCGATTCCGCTGTCCATGCTGATCACGCTGCTGCTGCTGCATTATTTAAACATCACGCTCAACATGATGACGCTCGGCGGCATGTTCATCGCTGTCGGACGGGTCGTAGACGATTCGATCGTCGTTATCGAGAATATCTATACGTCGCTGGAAAAAGCGCAGGAGCGCAACGAATCGGTCATCCTGATGGCGACCAAGCAGGTGGCCATGGCCATTACGTCCTCGACGATTGCAACTGTGGCCGTATTCGCTCCGATCGGGATGGTCAGCGGGATGGTAGGTGAATTTTTCCGGCCGTTCGCCATTACGATAGCCGTTGCCTTGATGGCTTCATTATTGGTGGCGTTGACCGTCATTCCGATGCTCGCCAAGCTGCTGGTGCTGCGAGGTAAGTTCAAAGCGCACGACGAAACGAAAGTCGGCCGGTTTACCTCGATGTACGAATCGGCTCTGGAGTGGTCTTTGACGCACAGGATCAAGTCGCTGCTCATATCGGGCCTGCTGTTTATCCTTTCGATTGTCATCGTCGTACCTAATTTGGCTATCGCGCTATTCCCGGACGGCGCTCAACCGCGCAATATTTATTATACCGTGAAGCTGCCTTACGAGACTTCCTATGCCGCGACCGATCTTAAATCCAAGGAATTGGAAAAGATGCTGATGGAGAGCAAGGATTCGAACGGCGATCCCGTATTGCGTTACGTGGAGGCGCTTGTCGGATATAACGGCGGAGACGGAGTGAATAACGACCGGGTGCCCTATGCGTTCCAGCTCTTTGTGGAAATGAACGAGAACGTGAAGCCCGATCAAGTCAGGGATCAATTCAAAAACGCGATTTTGGCCGAGCTGCCGAAGGGCTCCGAAGTTCTCCCTTCTTCCCTCGGCGGAGGAGGTCCGGCGACGACTGATTTCGGGTACACCTTGTACGGAAACAATCAGAAGGATTTGATTGCTGCGGCGGGGATCGTCAAGAAGAAGCTGGCGGAGTTCCCGGAGCTTTACGAAGTGAAGGACGCGTTAAGCGACGCCAAAACCGTAGTCGATATCGTCGTGGACCAGAAAAAGGCGCGAACGTACGGCTTGGATGTCAGCACGATCCGCGAAACGGCGCGGGGCTGGGTTCAGAAGCAGCAGCTCGGCGATGTTAAGCTGGACGACGTAACGTACAAAACGACCGTTTCTCTTAGTAAAAAGGATAAAGATACGCTTGAGAAGCTTGGCCGGCTTCCGATATCTACGAAAACGGGAACCGTCTATTTGAACGAAGTGGCCAAAATCCGCGAGGTAGAGGCTCCGGCGAGCATTTCACGGAAAACCCAAAAGCAAGAGGTCTCGATCACGGCGAAAATTAATGGCGCGAACAAAAACGGCGTCAGTCTCCAGGTGAACGAGGCTCTGAAGACCCTTGAGCTCCCGGAGGGGGTAACCCGCGAGCTCGGAGGAGTCAACAAGGACACCGACGAAAACTTCGGCCAACTGTATATGGCGATGAGCGTTGCGGTATTTATCGTGTATCTGGTCATGGTGCTGGCCTTCGGCAACGCCTCGGCGCCGTTCGCCATTCTGTTCTCGCTGCCGCTTGCGGCGATCGGCGGTCTGCTGGCGTTGCTCATAACAAGGGAATCGCTTAATATCACGTCGATGATTGGCTTTTTGATGCTGATCGGGATCGTCGTTACGAACGCCATCGTGCTGCTCGAACGGGTGCAGCAGCTTCGGGAAGAAGGGTACACGGTGCGCCACGCGCTGATGGAAGCGGGTAAGGTCCGCTTGCGTCCGATTATTATGACCGCTGCGGCGACGATCATGGCGCTGCTGCCGCTCGCGCTCGGATTTGCGCACGGCACCTTGATTTCCAAAGGGCTTGCGGTCGTCGTTATCGGCGGCTTGACGACTTCGACCATTCTCACGCTGGTCGTCGTGCCGATCGTCTATGAAATGATCGAAAGCTGGAAAAGCCGGATTTCCGGTTGGTTTAACCGAAAAAAACCAGACGACGGTTCGAAGCCGGCGACGATAGAGATGTAACGAAGGAGGAGGCACGGAAAGATGAGAAAGGTTAGAAAAGACGTTGCGATGAAGAAAGCCCTCACGCTTCGGGTCCTCGCCTTATTGGCAGCGGCCGCCCTGCTTGCGGCAGGCTGCTCGGCCCCGGGCGCCAAGGGAGAATCCACGGTTGACCTCAAGCTGGATAACCGCCCGGTAAAGACAGAGGCGGTCGCCAAGCGCAAAATAAGCGATCCGCGCGAGCAGGTGGCGGAAGTGGTGGGGATGTCCGCCATGGACATTATCCCGAAGGCGAGCGGTCAGATTACGCAAGTCTTGAAGAAACGCGGAGATGTCGTGCAGGCGGGGGAGGTGTTGTTCCGAATCGACAATCGCGAGGCGGAATCGTCCTTGAAAAAAAGCCAGCTCAAGCTGAAGAGCTCGGAGCAGACGCTTGCGAAAACAGTGGAGGACAACGCCAATTCCCGCCGCAATTTGCAGGACGAGATTACGAAGGCGGAGCAGAAGGCGAGCGACGCGGAGAAAGACTACAACAAAATGCGGAATGATTTTGACGCCGGTGCAGCAACGCAGCGGCAGGTGGAACAGGCCGAGCAGGCGCTGAAGAATGCGCGCATGGAGGTGCAGGCACAGCGCAACAAGCTGACAGCCCTGGACAAAACGAATTCGCTGGCCGACCAGCAGACGGAGGTGGAATCCTCGCGGATCAGCTTGGAGGAGGCTCAGCGGTCGCTTGAGAATTATGACGTCAAAGCGCCTGTCAGCGGGGTGCTGACGGATTATACGATAGAGCTTGGCGGGAGCGTTTCGCCTAACGGCAAGATAGGGCAAGTCCAGCAGATCGATCCGATCAAGCTGAAGGTCGAGCTGTCGGAGCCGTCGTATGAGCTGGTCAAAAACAAGCAGGAGCTTGCCTACTACAGCCCGGATAATCCGGCCGAGAAAGGAATGGCCAAAATTACGTTTTTATCGAACGTCATGAGCGCAGCCACAAAATCGTATTCTCTGGAGCTGGAAGTACAGAATCCGGATCAGAAGCTGAAACCGGGTACCCGGGCTATAGTTCAGCTCACCACCGAGGCGGAGGAGCAGGTCGCAGCCGTTCCGACGCTCAGCATTGTCCGCGAAGAATCGAATTCGTTCGTGTTCGTGCTTCAAGGGGATACGGCCCAGAAACGTAAAATCAAGCTGGGACGTATCAGCGACGCTTATCAGGAAGTACTGGAGGGCGTCAAGGAAGGAGAGCAAATCGTAACGAGCGGGCAGCATCAGCTGAAGGACGGCCAGAAGGTGGAGGTGGCCAAACCAGCCCCTCAAGGCCAACCCGCCCCACCGGCTCAAGAGCCGGCTAAAAAATAAGATCCACGGCATAAGGAGGAATCATCGATGAAACAACCTTGGAAAACAGCGCTAACCTTCGTCATAATCGGGACGACACTCCTTCCGGCAAATGTGCCGGCGCTGGCGGCCGATACGACCCAAACGACAATGGCCGCTCCGAGCAACTTCGGCTTAACGGATTCGATCCGTGCCGCGGTGAAAAGTCTGGCGATCGAAACGACCGCCGGCGGCACACGCATAGGCGCGTCCGTTCGCTTGTATAACGGGGGAACGCAGAAAACTCGGGTTCCCGATCATCAGGTGCACGTCCGTACGACGGGCGGAGTGCAGTATACGCTGAAGGCGAGCGCCGCGAACAAGGCTGCGCTTGAGCCGGGCGAAATCGGCGAACTCGTATATATGACCGTCATTGAGGGTACGCCGGCGATTAAACTGTCAGAGCTGTCCTTCGTCAATGTGGATGAGTATGTTTATCCGAAAAAGGAAACGAACCTGCTGACGATTCCGCTAGGCGCGAGGCAAGTGTGGTACGCGTCGGCGGCAGGAGCGGATAAAGCCGCCGAGCCGAAAGGATGGGGAGAAGCGTTTACGATTCCGGGCTTAAATTCCAGCCTGCGCTACACTCCTGCGGCTATCAAGGTACAGTATCCGATAAGCGGTGCTTCTGCCGGAGCGTCAGGCACGCCGTCCGGTGGAGCTTCCGCGGGAGCCGCGTCCGGCGGGACCACCGGTGGCGCATCCGTGCCGGAAGCGGGAGGGGCAGCCGCTGCCCCGGACGGTGCAGCGGCTGCGTCAGGCAGTGCGCCCGGCGGTGCGTCTGGCGCATCCACTGGGACTCCAGCAGCCGCACCGAACGCTGCAGGAGAAGCAACGGGGCCTGTGGCGCTCGTCACCTTATTGGTGGAAAACCCTGGCGTTGGGCGGGAGACGGTACCCGAATTCCGCATCGACGGGCAATCGGAGAATAAGACGTATACCGGCAGCCGTACCGAGCATGGCGCCGTGATGGTCGAAGCCGGCGAGAAAAAATATATTCATTTTGCCATACCGGTCGAACACAACGTGACGCTGACCTCCTTATTCGTTACAACGACCGAAACGTTCGTATCGGGAGGAGGACAGGGTACGCCGACTACGGCAACAGGCTTTGACGTCGGCCGCGTGCAGATTGCGGTTCCGGGCGGCGCGCAGACGGATACGGCGCCTGCGATTTCTTACCGGATCGGCAGCCCGATCGTCTTCGATTCGTTGAATAAGATGATCGATGCCAATACGGAAGTGACTCTGATGGAAATGCATCTTCATGAGAGTGACAACGGCTTTCATTCGGTAGTCGCCAAATTCCGGATCACGAACAAGAGCGATAAGCCGGTGCCGGTGCCTGCTTTCCAGACCGAGATCCTCGGAGGAGACGGAGCCGCTTATGCCGGAGCGCGGCAATCCGGGGTCGCGACTGCGTTGAACCCGAACATGAGTTATGTCGTGAATTATTCGTTCAACGTGCCGAAGACGGAGAACGGCAAGCAGCTGACGATCAAGCTCTTGGATACGCAGTCCACAGCTCCTTACACGAGCACAATCGCTTCCTTACAGACGGCTGCAAGCAGCGAGGCGGCAGGGGATACGTTCGCTATGTACCCGTTTGATCTGAAAATCGTCGATTGGACATTGTCCGCTACAACCTCACCCGGAATGACCGGCCTGTCCTACGGCTACAAGCTGTCGTTTACGCTGGATGTGAAGCAGACCGATAACGTCGTGGTCGATCAGAACTTCTCCAGGCTTTATATGGAGCTGGTGGACTCGCAAGGACGCATGCTCGGCACGGCCGAAGGCCCGTTCACCGGTCCGAACAAGCTGATTACAGGCAAGCAGATTTTGACCTTCACCGCGAAAACGGACCAACTTGAAAATCCGTTTACCATCCGTGTTTATGAAGCATTCGATACGCCAAGCGGGCTAGCCAAACGGTATATTACCACGCTCAAACAATAAGCGGCGGTGCTGCATAACGAAAACAGCCTTTCGAATCCTGTTGGACTCGAAAGGCTGTTTGCTTATATCGGGCTTCCGTATCGCTTGCTAGGACCGGATTTTTCGGACGCCCTGCATGTATATGTCTACGGTCGTGCCTTTTCCTTGCTCGCTGCTTATCTTCATGCTGCCCCCATGATTTTCGATAATTTTAAAGGTGACCATGAGACCGAGCCCGGTACCTTTCTCCTTCGTCGTATAGAACGGTTCCCCCAGTCGGGGAATACGGTCTTCCGGAATGCCGCAGCCTTGATCGGTAAATCGCATCAGCAGCTTTCCGCCCTCCATTTTGCGGAATTCGGCGCGGATTTGTCCGCCTTCCGGCATGGCATCGATGGAGTTGTTCAAAATGTTGATAAATACCTGCTTGATTTGATTCTCGTCGCAGTTGATTTCGGGAAGATCGGGGTCCGCTTCCGTGACAATGTCGACATTATGAATCATCGCTTGAGAGCCGAGCAGCATAATCGTATTTTCTAGAATGATGAAGGCGTTCTTCGGCTGGTATTTGACGACTTGCGGCTTCGCGATGACCAGAAATTCGCTGACGATAAAGTTGATCCGCTCCAGCTCGTCGATCATGATTTCGAAGTAATTGTCGTAGCCGCTTACCTTGCTTTGAAGCAGTTGGACGAAGCCTTTGAGCGAGGTTAGCGGATTGCGGATTTCATGGGCGACCCCGGCGGCCAGTTGCCCAACGATCGACAGCTTCTCGGAGCGGAGAATCATCTCCTCGGCCCGCTTGCGCTCGCTGATGTCCTGGCCGATCATATAAACGCCGGCAATTTGCTTGTTAACGAAGATCGGAAAGTTAAATACGCTGAGCTCGACCGGGTTGCCGTCCTTGCGCACAAACGTAATTTCATAATGGGGTGTCATGCCGTTGAGCGTTTCCTCGAAATGGTCGAGCCATCGCGTATAATCGTCCGGGGAAATCAGCGGATTGATCGTGCGGTGAAGCAAATCCGCTTCCGCGTAGCCGGTGACGCCGAACATGGCGGGATTGACGCTCGTAATGAGGCCCGCCAGGTTCAACGAGCAAATTGGATCGGGATTGTGCTCAAACAGCGATTTATAGCGCAGCTCGCTTTCTTCAAGCAGCAGTTCGGTCTTTTTCTTATCGTAGAGCGCTTTGATCATCGCGTAGGACCGGGCGAACCGGTGATCCTCTTCCTGGGCCAGTATGTTCTCGAAGATGCGATCGGCTTCGTCGTCGATGATGCCTTTGTCAAGATCCTTCATCTTTCCTAGAAGATTCATGACGTTGGTAATATGCTCGCCGTGAATCCAAGCCGCGGAAGCAGTTTTATAACGGGTCGTTTGGCCGTGCTGCAAGGTGACGATTCCTTTGCGGGGCTCGTACTCCGTTACGTGGTTCATATTGACCACATTCATCTGATCGATCAGGCGAAAGCCTTCCTCGTACAGCCACTCTTCGAAAGCTTCCAGCGACGCTGCCCAGTAATATTTATCGGAAACCGTGTGAATGATATATTCTTTATCCCGTACGCATTCGATTTTAACGACTTCATCAGAAGGGATGATGGTGATGTCAGAACTTTTTTTATCACGAATGACTGGGATTTTTTGCATATTTTGATATCACCTGCCTGTCGCATTCGATTCATTATACCATGCTTGCCCCCATCGTAACAGATTAAAAATAGGCCCAAAGGCAATCCGAACGGGGTTCAGATGCTTCGGAGCGTAAGAGCTAAGCCGGCATCCAAACGATATCTCAAGGCCGGTAAAGGCGCGGAGAAGCGGCCATTTCATTATATAGCGTGCCGAATCGGGAAGTAAATGCCGAGCTTGGATAGCGGATTTTTCAGAGGGAGAAGCGCATGGGCTTTATTTTGAACAGGCAACCGGGGAGATAAGCCGCATATGGAAGCTTGCGGTTAAGTCGCAAGCCTCCGGACGACCTAGGTGAAGAGCTTCTTGGCGGAATAAGGATACGGATGAAGATGAACAGCGGTTGAAGATACCTTTAGTGGGCTGGCGCGCCGGTTTCTTCCGGCGGAAAGGGGACGTGCCTCGCAAACTCGGTTTCAAGCGTAGTCATGCGGTGTTCCATGGCTGACAATTTGCGCTCAAGAGCGGCAAAGCTTAGGGAAATTCCGGCATAACGCTTATGCAGGTCCGTCAGCTCTTTCGTGATCGCTTTCAATTGATTTTCCATGCGTCGAAAGCACCCCTCTCTCGGATTTTTCGTTATTTATATGATTCGGGCGGCGCAGAGCTGTTTAGGTCCGTCGGCAGGGAGAGTTGGGAAATATGGCGACTAAGCTATGCTTTCATCCCTATGACCGCAAAAAAAACGTACTCGCTCGGCGGGAAATCTGGTACAATTCGGGTGTAGATTTACACAGCAAGAAGGGAGCTCCGGACACCCGATGATCTATTTGCGCCATTCGAAATGGCTACGTTTTGTTGTTTCCTTAATCGCGCTTACGCTGCTGGTGTCGGCGTATCGGATTTTTACCGTAGAAGGCGAGGCCCGTACGCCCAAATTTGTCTTGATGCGTCTGGAGGATATCGGACCCGGCGGACAATATGCTTCGCTTGAGGAACTTGGAAAGCTGAGAACCGTGCTGGAATATTTGCGCGACCAGAAGGTGGCGTACCATATCGCGGTCATTCCCCGCTGGATCAATCTGCCCCCGGACGGATCGCGGTACGACGTACCCCTTGACGAGGAGGGCAGTCCGTACGCGGCGGCTTTCCGCAAGGTGCTCCAGCAGGCTTCGGATAGCGGCGCGGTCATTGGCATGCACGGCTATACGCACCAAGTCGGCAGCGTGCGCCGGGATGACGGCCACCACGAATCGGGGATCGGCAACGAGTTCCAAGTGTCAGATGTGGAAGAAACGATGAAGGCATCGTATGCGGAGCAGCGTATAAAAGAGGGGCTTGCGATATTCGAGCGTGCGGGAGTGAAGCCGCAGTTCTGGGAGGCGCCGCATTACCGGACGACTCCCGAACAGGATGGGGTGTTCCGCTCCTACTTCGGTCTGAACTATCAGGCGGAGGTACAGTCTCACCGCAATGCCGAAGGCGTCTTTTATTGGAATCAGCGCAATTCCGGCTACGGCAGTCCGACGCTTGGCGCCGTTTACGTTCCGACACCTTACGACTACATTCCTTATAATAAAGACGAGAAAATGATTGTGGACCGGGTCGGTCAATCGAATCACGTGGCTTCCTTTTTTTATCATCCCTTTCTTGAGTTTAAATATTTGACCCCCGTCCTGGACCCGGGAGGCGAACCGGTCTTGCGGGACGGGCTTCCGGAATTCCGTTACCCCGAGCAGAATAAGAGCGTGCTGCAAAAGCTCATCGCCGGCCTGCGGGCGAAAGGATATGCATTCCGCTCCATCCACGACTATGTTCCGTTCACGCCTGCTCAGAGCGTCAAGCTGCTGCCGGGCGGCAAACAGAACGTGTTTCTCGAAGATGTCGACGGCGACGGGCAAGCCGATACGGTGCAGTGGAATGCGGCGAATGGGGAGATCAGCGTGATTCCCGGCCGGTTCGAGGGACGGCGCAATGAAGCGCAGCCGGCGCCGGTGCGATGGGGGCAGGCGGAAGATGCGAACGGGGCTACCGCCGCCGTCAGCGGCAAAGATGCGGAAGGGCTGTGCAGCTTCTGGACGGCGAATCCGGGCGGGCGCTTGGACCGCTACGTATCGGACGGGCGGAAGTTCTATCTGGCGCAGAGCTGGAAAATTGAAGCCAAAGCTTGGAGCTCCCTATATACGCTCCCGTTATCGAACGGCGATGTGGTTGTGGCCGGACTAACGAAGGATAAGCTTCAGCTATACGGCTGGCGAATCCGGGGGAAGGAGCTGAAGCCGATTAAACCGTACAAGCTCCGAAGCGAAATGAATCAGGAGCTTCAGGTTCGCATGGAGGGCGGACCTGCGCTGTTTGCCTCCAAAGACGGCGCCTCGGGCGGCATTCAGCTTCAGCCGGATACCTTCGAGATGAGCTGGAAGCTGACCCGTGTGGATCTCGGTCTCCCGAATGAAGACGGCTTGATCCGGCTCGGGGACTTCAACGGGGATGGCCGGGAAGACGCGCTCCGGTGGGACTCGAAGACGATGCGCTGCACCGTCTATGCAAGGGACGAGGACCGGGAGTGGAGGCTGCTTTCCACCTTCGGGCCGTGGGGGACGCCGGGAAAAGGCGTTAATCTGATGGTCCGGGACGTCGACGGCAATGGAAAAGCCGACTTGGCATTGATCGACCGCTCTGGCGGCACTTTGGACTTCGCCCTATCTTACCAAAGCAAATAAGCAAGCTATGGAAATGTACCGCCAGAGCCTCAGCTATGATCTTGCATATATTATTCATTGAGCTGTTACCTGGCCCGGCGGATTACGCCGGGCCGTTTTACATAGGAAAGAAAGCAGCAGGAATCTGCCTTGGAATAGGAAGAAAAGACTATAGTATTTTCTCCCTTGTTCAGTTGGGAAAATTCAGGCACAATGGGAAGAGATAGGTAGACCGGAGTCTGGAAAAAGCAGGATTTAACGCTTGAGGGGCGAATAAACATTTGATCGAACCGATCAGTTTTAAACCATTATCATGTCAACAAGAACACCAAACGAAATTGGCTGAAAGAATCGCAAGCGGCATCCGCCGGTATCTCGAAGCCGGAGGAGCGTGAGGTAACACATGCCGCTGGAACGAATATCGAGGCGGATTGCCGCATTTTTCACCATTGTCGTTTTTTTGATCGTAGGACTGATTGCGGGAGAACGGTTGTTCTTCAACTACGGCAATTCTCCGACGGCGGTTCAGGGCGAATTGGATCTCCGGGGATGGGATTGGGACCGGACAGGGCATCTTCCGCTGAACGGCGAATGGGAGTTTTACTGGAACGAATTCAAGCACCCCGAAGACTTGGCGGCGGATCGCTTCGGAGCGCCACGCTACGCCAGGCTTCCGGGTTCCTGGAACGGCACGACGGAGGACGGAAAAGTACTGACGGGCGAAGGGTACGCCACTTACCGGCTCAAGATTTTATTGTCCGATCATGAGCGGATGTTCGCCCTGCGGCTTCCTCCGATCTATACGTCCTATAGGCTGTGGATTAACGGCGAGGAAATCGCGTCGGCCGGTACCGTAAGCAGATCCGAGCCGGAAGCGAAGCCTCATTTTATGACCCGGTTGGCTGTGGCCCATACCCATTTGAGCGAGATGGAGCTGATTCTCCAGATATCGAATTATTCGCACGAGAAGGGCGGCATCCGGCAGCCGATCGAGTTCGGCCCGTTTGAGTCGGTGGCGAGAGCGAAGCAACTGTCGGTCGGCTTCGATACGCTGCTGATCGGCAGCCTGCTGATCATGGGGCTTTACCATCTCGGCTTGTTTGTCGTACGGACCAAAGAATTGGCTATGCTTTATTTCGGCTTATTTTGCCTTGTATTCTGCCTGCGCATGGCGCTGATCGGGGAAATGGTCGTGACCCAGGCGCTTCCCCGCTTCGATTGGACGCTGGCGCTGGTTCTGGAGTATTTGACGGCGGATTTAAGCATGCCGCTGTTCGTCTTGTTTTTCGCCAGCATGTATCCGAGGGAAAGCTCGCGGAAAATCACGACCTTCTTCTGTGCGGTCACGCTGGGTTACGCCGTGGTCATTCCGCTGCTGCCAACCGTGCTTTTTTCGAAATGGCTTGTCGTCCTGCAACTGATCGTGGGAGCGTGCATTTGCTACATCATAAGCATCATCGTGCTCGCTTTTTTGCGCCGCAGAGAGGGCAGCGGACTGCTGCTGTTCGCCAGCTTGATCTTCGCGGCTACGATCGTCAACGACATGCTGTACGCTCACGAGCTGGTGCAGACAACGGACAAAATGTCCGCTTTCGGCTTGTTGATCTTTATTTTCTCCCAGTCGGTGCTGCTTTCGGTCAAGCTGTCGCGGGGGTACGGGAGCGAGGAGAAGCTGTCGGCCGCTTTGACGCAGCTGAACAGCGGGTTACACGACAAGATCAAGGAACGGACGGCCGATCTGGAACAGGCGAACCTGGAGCTGCAGCGGAAAAACGACGAGCTGTCGCGGATGGAGAAGTCCCGGAGTCGGCTGCTCAGCAACATATCGCACGATTTGGGCACGCCGCTGACGACGATCCAGTGCTATCTGGAGGCCGTGCTGGACGGCATCGTGGATACGGAGGAGCAGAAGGAGCGTTATTTGCGGCTCATTCACAGCAAAGTCGTCAGCATGGACCGGTTGATCGAGGACCTGTTCCAGCTCTCCCAGCTTGAAGCGAGACAAGTGACTTTCAAAAAGCAGCTCATGCGCACCGACCGCCTGATCGAGCTGCTGTTCAGCCGCTACGAGCTGGATACGCGCAATGCGGGCATTCATTATATGCTGACGCTTCGGGCCGATGGAGACGATCCGGCGCGTGAATTTTCCGCGGTGGAGGTCGATCTGGAGCGGCTGCATCAGGTGTTCAGCAACTTGATCTTCAATGCGATCAAGTTCACGCCGGAAGGCGGCTCCATTCAGGTAGAAATGATCGACGACGGGGAACAGCTGCTGTGCCGGGTCAGCGATACGGGGGGCGGCATCAACGAACAGGATTTGCCTTACGTGTTCGACCGGTTCTATACCAGCAACCGATCGCGTAATTCCGCTGCGGGCGGCAAAGGACTCGGGCTGTCCATATCCAGAGAAATCATAGAATACCATGGGGGACGAATCTGGGTTGACCGGACCGAACCGGGACGAGGAACCGTGTTCTGCTTCACGATACCCGTTGCCAATCCCCAAAAAAAGCTTGACCGGCAACAGTCCAATTGTTTATTCTCTTCTTAGGACCAGGGAACTACATCGATGCGGTGGTGAAACGGATGACGGAGCAAACAGTGTTAGTTGTGGAAGATGATCCCGAGATTCGGGAAGTGATCCGTCTTTACTTGGAAAAAAACAATTACCGTGTCCTGCTCGCAACCAGCGGCGAAGAAGCGCTTAAGATCGCGGAGGCGGAGCGGCCGGATCTGGCGATATTGGATGTGCTTCTGCCGGGGCGAAGCGGCTTTGAAGTATGCCGGGAGCTTCGGGCGGTTTCTCCCGTGCCGATCTTATTTTTGAGCTGCAAAAAAGACGAAGCGGACAAAATCGCCGGCTTGAATCTGGGCGGCGACGATTATATTACGAAGCCATTCAGCCCGAACGAGCTGATGGCCCGGGTGCGCGCCCATTTGCGCAGGCCGCATCTGGCTGCGGCGGAGCAGGCGGGAGGACAGCCCGACAAGCTGGTCGTCGGCCATTTGCGGATCGATCGGTTAAGCCGTGTGGTGAGAGTGAACGGGCAAGAAGTAACGTTGTCCCGCAAGGAATTCGACCTGCTGAGCTTTCTCGCCTCGCGTCCGGAGCAGACCTTCAGCCATGAGCAGCTGTTCCGCGAAATTTGGGGGCAGGAGAGCTTCAACGATACGAGAACGATTATCGTCCATGTCAGCAACCTTCGCAAGAAGATCGAGCCGGACCCGTCGAATCCGAAATATATTATCAACGTCCATGGCGTCGGCTATAAATTCATCGCCGGGGGCGCCAGCCATGCATTGAAACTGTAAACCGTAACCTTGAGCCATTCAAGGCGCGGTTTATTTTTTTTGCCGGGCGTCAGGGAGGAGAGGCGGTATATTTACGGTGGAAGCGCGGCAGCCTGTAATTTTTATCCCTTTTCGGCCCCGGAGGTTTATGCTAAAACAGACTAGAAAGAGGTGGTGGCTATGCCGTGGTTCGGAGCCCGCATGCGCCGGGCGGCGGAACGTTTCCGCGATTGGGGGCTCGAGTGGAAGGTGTTCCTGATGACGTCGGTCGTCATTCTGATCGCCGTGCCGCTGACGGGGGCATTCTCGTTCAATCAGGCGGCCCGCTATATCGAAGAGTACGCCTATAACGCCGCAGACCGGACGGTCAGCCAGCTTAGCGCCAATGTCGGCAACGAGCTGAAGAACGTCAGCGACAAGCTGTACTGGATCAATTCCAGCGACGAGCTGGCAAGGGCGATCGACTGGAGCCAGAACCGGTCGGATGAAGCGTATTCCGTCATCTTCAACAATGTATTTTCGTTGTTCTCGAAAGCGAGTCTGTCCTCTCCCACGATTCGCGGGATTTATTTATATACGCCAAGGGGAGAATTTTTCGAAGGGGTTCCTGCAGCAAGAAAGGAAACCGATTTCAAGGAGACGGCCTATTACAAGGCGATCAAGCCTTCGTCGACGAACCGCTGGGTCTACGCCGGGCAAAATCCGCTCTTTGTCGAGGAAGGAGCGGTGATCGGTCTGGTCAGCCGGCCAGCCACGGCCAACGGGGCGCTGGAGCTGGACAATTATTTGGCGATCACGCTGCGGGCAGACTATTTCGAACGCAACCTGCAGAGCATCCAGTTGGTGCCCGACGGATTCTCGATGATTTTGGACGAGAACGGCCGGCCGATTCTGCTGTCCTCCCGGAGCGAAGCGACGGAACAGTTTCTGGAGCAGGCGCAGGTACCGGATGTCTCGGGCAAACCGTCGTTTTTCGAAGTGAAGCTGGGAGATCAGACGTATCTGGTCAATCATAAGCCGATTCCGATTGCCGGCTGGCAAGCGCTGGTCGTTCAGCCGAAAAAGCAGCTGCTCGTCAAGATCGCTTACATTAAATATTTTACCGTACTGCTGACGGTGGCGCTGCTGGCGTTCTCTTTCTTCATGAACAAATCGATCGCCCGCTGGGTTACCCTTCCGGTACGCAGGCTGCAGCGGCTCATGTCCCAAGCCAAAAAAGGCGACCTCGACGTGCGCTTCGCTTCCGAGAGCCGGGACGAGATCGGCGAGCTGGGGCGGCGGTTCGACGAGCTGCTGGACCAAATTCAGCGGCTGCTGAAGCAGGTGGTGGAGGAGAGCCTCGCGAAGCGGAGGGCGGAGATGCGCGCGCTTCAAGCGCAGATCAATCCGCATTTTCTGTACAATACGCTCGACGAAATTTATTGGAAATCGCTCGAATTCAACGATTCGTCGGCCAGCGATATTATTTTGTCGTTGTCCCGCTTCTTCCGGCTCAGTCTGAACCGTGGCGAGGAAGCGACGACTGTGGAGAAAGAAATGGAACACGTCGAGCAATATTTGAAGCTCGTCAATTATCAATACAAGCGGCAGTTTACGTTCGAGGTGTCGGTGGACGAGCGGACGAAGGAAACGATTGTACCGAAAATCATCCTGCAGCCTTTGGCGGAAAATGCGGTGCTGCACGCGTTTAGAGACAACGAGTATCAAAATAACCGGATCTATGTGAGAAGCTTCCGGGAAGGAACGGACACGACCGTGCTGACCGTGGAAGACAACGGCTCGGGGATCGATCCGGAGCTGCTCGGACTTTTCAACGCGCGGCTGCATGCCGCGGACGCGGCGCCGGGCGTCGCTTCTCAGAGCGGAGAAGGCTACGCGATTATGAATATCAAGGAACGGCTTCGTTACTTTTTCGGGGAACGCGCATCGTTCCGGGCCAAGAGCCGGGTTGGGGAAGGCACGCGATTTGAGATCCGCATCCGCGATGCGAAGGAGGAGGTACTGCATGAAAGTACTGCTGGTGGACGATAAGGAGAGCGTCGTGCAAGGCATCCGCAAGCATATTCCATGGGAGACGCTCGGCGTATCGCAGGTCGAGATCGCACTCGACGGCAAGGAGGCGCTGCACCGCTATGCAAGCGATCCGGCCGATCTCATCGTGACGGATATCAAGATGCCGAATATGAACGGCATCGAGCTGATGGAGCAAATCAGGGCACGCTTCGAGCGGTCCGTCCGTTTCGTCGTACTTAGCGGCTACGAGGAATTCGACTACGCGAAGCAAGCGCTCGCGCTCGGCGCTTCGAATTATGTATTAAAGCCGGTTGACATTAAAGAAATGACCGGGATTATCGCCAAGCTGCTCGGCGAGCTTCGCAAGGAGCAGGAGCGGGACGCGCAGCGGGTGAAGTTTCAGCAAACGATCCGGCGCAGCCTGCCTGCTCTGCGGCAGCAATATTTGAACGAGATGATCCGATTTCGGGACGAGCGGCAAGTACGCTTGCGGGATAAATGGGATTTTGCGGAAATCCCGCTCAAGCCTTCGAGCTTCGGGCTGCTGGCCGTCGCGATCGACCGTTTCGACGAAATTTCGCATAAGCCCGTAGAGGAAGTCGAGCTCAGCCGCTTTATCGTCGAGAACATTATCGGCGACTGCTTGTCGTCGTGGGGGACAGGCATCGCTTTTTATGCCGAGTGGGGGGTGCTGGCGATGCTCGTCAATTACGACCCGGCTGAGCCGGCCAAAGAGGTCAAGGAACAGCTGTTGAAGTTTGCCGACTGGTGCCGCACTTCGGTGGAGAAGCATTCGGGCCTTACGGTAACGATCGGCATCAGCTCGTTATGTCCGGAGCTGCGTGAGCTGCCCGGCGCATATCGGGAAGCCTGCGAGGCGATCGAGCATGTGTATTTTTTCGGGAACAACCAAGTGGTACACGTGGAGGACTTGATCCCGTTTCGGATGAAGCGGACCGGCTACCCGTCGCTTCAGGAGCAGGAGCTGCTGACGCTCGTCAGGCGGGGCCAGGCGGAATCGGCCCAGGAAGCGGCGGCTTCCTTCTTCCGTGCGCTCGAAGGGGAGGAGGGCAAGCCGGCCGATTTCCGCTTCTCCTGTATTCAGCTTGTTACTGCGCTGAACCGGCTTCTGCACGATCTGGGGATGGCGGAAGGGGAACGCGGCCCGCTGCCCGAGGCGTGGTTTGAGCTGTGCAACCGCGCGAAGCTGGGCGAGTTAAAGGAGCATATTCCGGTCTGGTTCCATCAAGCGGCGCTGCAGGTCAAGCAGTTCGTCCAAGCGGGCTCCAAATCGATTGTCGGCGAAGCGAAGACGTTCATCGAGCAGAATCTGCTGCAGCCAATCGGGTTGTCGGCGGTAGCGGATTATGTCGGCGTCAGCCCCAACTACTTCAGCGGCCTGTTTAAACGGGAGACGGGAATCTCCTTCGTGGAATACGTCACCGATCTGAAGCTGGCCCAAGCCAAAGACTGGCTGGAGGACGCCGCCATTCCCATCTATGAAATTGCCGAGCGGCTTGGCTACCACGACCGCAAATATTTCCGCGAAATTTTCAAGAAAAAGAACGGCATCACGCCGTCCGAGTACCGCGAGCAGCGGCTCGGCACCTCGACAGGGGAGGAGTAAATCCTCCCCCAGAGTGTTGGGAAAGTGGTTTGTCTAATGCAGGGGAACATTTCGGAGGTGGGGTATCTACTGGAGGAGCGATAGCGTTCGCCTTTGTCTGCGGGAAATACCCGCTGTTAAGCGGCTTCAATCAAAATTTCCCGCTGACAACAGCGACCGGAAGTAGATACCCCACCCCCTCGTACATCTCTATTACCTCAATTTCACCACTTTCTCAACAGCTCGAGGAGGAGAAAATCCTCCCCCTCGCTCATGAAAATTCCCTCCCTAGGAAATTCGACACGGTTCGCTATACTTGGAAATAGGAAGATCAACTCACGTATACGCAGAGAATCTTACAGGGGAGGACGAAGTCCGTGAATACAAAAGGCTATGTAAAGCTCGGATTGGCGATGGCACTGGCTTCATCGGCGCTGGCAGGATGCGGCGGCGGCGAACAAACGAAAGCCGGATCCGAAAGCGGAGGCGGGGCAAGCGGTCAACCGGTCAAGCTGAAATTTTGGACCAATGCGCGGCATGATGCCGACTTGATGAAAACGAAGCTGGACGAGTTCAATCAAAAGTTTAAAGGCAAGATCGAAGTCGAATCCCAGATCATGACGGACAACTACGAGCAAGCGCTGCAAACGGCGATTCAAGCGGACGAGGCGCCGGACATTTTCAACGCCAAAATGAAGCTCAAGTTAGAAGATTTGGTAAAAATGAAAGCGATTCAACCGCTCGACGAATTTTTGACGCCGGAAGTAAAGTCCCGCTTTGGCGACAACCTGCTGAAGGTCGACCGGCAAAACTCGCTGGACGGCAAAACCTACAGCCTTCCGAACTACGGCACAACCTGGCGACTGGTTTATAACAAAGACCTGTTCGCCAAAGCCGGCCTGAGCGAGCCGCCGAAGTCAATGGCGGAGCTTGTGGACTATGCGAAAAAAATTACTGAAGCCGGCAAAGCGGACAACGTATACGGCTTCGCGTTAAACATGAAGACGCCTGCCGCAGCCTTCGAGCGCGGACTGCTGCCGATGGTTCGTCTCGACGGCAAAGACTACTACGACTGGAAAAACGGGAAGTACGATTTCGAAGTGCTGAAGCCTTACGTCCAAGCGCTGAAGCAAATCGTCGATAACAAAAGCATTCTTCCGGGCTACGAATCGCTGGACATCGACCCGCTGCGCAACCAGTTTGCGGCAGGCAAAATCGGCATGTACTTCTCGCTATCCGCCGAGCCGGGCGTGTACGATACGCAGTTCCCGACCAAAGTCAACTGGGGCGTAGCACAGGTGCCGACGCTCGACGGCGGAGCGCCGAAGGGCGCGAACTATATCAACGGCGGCGCATCCTGGTTATACATGTCCGGGAAAAGCAAGCACAAAAAAGAAGCCTGGGAGCTGCTGAACTTCCTCTACAGCGACGACGTGCTCGTTCCTTACTACGAGCAGGGCAAAGGCATCAGCGTCGTGCCCAGCGTTCTCGCCAAAGCGAAAGAGCCGACGCTCAAAAACTTCAAGGAATTCGCGCCGAAGGACGATGTCATGTGGCCGGCCTATCCCGTACACAAAATTGAAGGCAAGCCGTGGCAGAACGTCATCTCCGAGACGATTCTCGGCTTGACACCGCTTGACAAAGGGATCGAAGATCTGAACAAGCGTTACAACGACGGCTTGAACAACGAAGAAAAGGCCGGTAACATGAAGCGGATCGTCGAGCCGAATTTCGACCCGCGCAGCCAAATTAAAAAATAAAGTTCTCGTTGCATAAACGACCGGGCAGCAGGTGGCTCTCCTATATGGGTATCCGGGAGTCGCCTGCTCTCTTTTTGCCAAAAACCGCTTTTGGAAGGAGCTGATTTGCGTGCCGCTCAAAAAAAGATTGAAGGAATATACGGGACCTTATGTCATGGTTCTGCCAACAGTCGTCCTCCTGCTGTTGTTTGCCATCTATCCTCTGGCATGGGCTTTCAAATATATGTTCTATGACTATGACGGCTTTTCGGATGCGACCTTCATCGGGCTCGAAAACTTTGTCCGGCTGTTCACGCGCGACTCGCAGTACTGGCATTCGGTCTGGAACACGCTGGTGTTTACGGCCGGGAAGCTCGTCATTACTTTGCCGCTTTCTCTTATCCTAGCTTTTATTCTGAACAACAAGCTGTTCGGCAAAAATACGATGCGCGCCATCATTTTCATGCCGACCATCATCAGTACGGCCGTCATCTCGCTCGTCTTCTACCTGATGTTCAACTCGTACAACGGGATTATTAACAAAATGCTGATGTCGATCGGACTAGTCGATCAACCGATCGAATGGCTCGGCGTCAAGTATTCGATGCTCACCGCCATTCTCGTCGCCATCTGGGGCGCGGTCGGGAACTACATGGTGCTGTTTCTCGCAGGCCTGCAGGGCATCTCGAACGATTTGTACGAAAGCGCGGCCATCGACGGCGCGAATAAGGTCCAGCAGTTCTGGTACGTCACGATTCCGCTCCTGGGGCCGGTCATGCAGATCATCGTCATGCTGGCGATTGTCAACACGCTCAAGAGCTACGAAAGCATCATGGTCTTGACGGCCGGAGGTCCCGGCGGAAAAACGGAAGTCATGTACTTGTACATCTACAAGCTGTTCTTCCCGGTATCCGAAGGGGATGCGGTCGTGCAGCAGTACGGGTATGGCGCTGCCGTAGGCTTCGTCTCCGCACTAATCGTCGGTCTGCTTACGTCGGCTTACTTATATATCTCGCGCAAATCCAGTCAGGCGCATTAAGGAAGGAGGAACCGTATCATGAGCACAATCGCCGCCAAAAAGGGCGCTTCCGTACGCGTCGGCCCGCTGCTGGCCTGGACGATCGTCTGGATCTTTCTGCTGAGCATCGTCATCGCGATATTGTATCCGGTCGTCTTTACGTTATTCGGCTCGTTTAAGTCGAATTTCGAGCTGCTGAACAGCACGAGCATATGGCCGAAGGAATGGCATTGGAAAAACTACGCCGAGGCGTGGGAGCGGGCCAACTTCGCGAAATATACGTGGAACAGCTTGTTTATCTCTATCGCGTCCACGGTCATCAATATCATCGTCTGCTCGATGGGCGCTTATGCGCTTGGCCGGCGGATGTTTCCGGGACGCGGCCTCATCATGGGCGTTCTTGCGGTCACGATGTTCATCACGATCGGGGCCATTACGTACCGTCCGCTCTACGACATGATGCGCGAGGTGCATTTGCACAAGTCGCTGTGGAGCATCGTGCTGATCTTCGTCGGCACGCACCTGTCCTTTAATATTTTTCTGCTTGAACGGTTCGTACGCTCCATCCCGAAAGACTTGGATGAGGCGGCAACAATCGACGGCTGCGGATTTTTCGGGATCTATTGGCGCATTATTTTGCCGCTGCTTACGCCGGGCCTCGGCGTCGTCGGGCTGTTCACGTTCCGCGAGTCGTGGAACCAATACGTGCTCCCGCTTATTTTTACGATGACGAACCCCGACTTGCGGCCGCTGACGGTCGGCGTCATCTCGCTGAAGTACTCCGCCAACGCTGCGGCGGAGTGGCACTTGATGCTGTCCGGCTCGATGGTATCAATGCTCCCGATTCTGGTCGTCTACTTCCTGATGAACAAGTCGTTCATCGCGGGCATGACCAGCGGCTCCGTCAAAGGATAAGCCCGAGGGCTGCGCAAAGAAGCCTGCATCAGCAACGATGCAGGCCTCAGAGTGTTGAGAAAGTGGTCAAACGGGAGTATAGAGGTAACGAAGGGGTGGGGTATCCACTTCCGACCACTGCTCCACCCCGCAAAGTGAAGTTGAATCGGGGAAGCTTAGTCCGATTACTTTGCGGGGACCCCGGGTCTTCGGGAAATTTGATTGGAAGCCGCTTACTAGCGGACATTTCCCGAAGACAAAGGCGGCCGCTATCGCTTCTCCAGTGGATACCCCACCTCCGTTTGTTTCTCTATTTTTGCTTAGACCACTTTCTCAACAAGCTCAAGCCTGCATCCGGTTAGCGGTGCAGGCCTTTTTGCGCTTTTGTAAGTTATAACGAACAATGGAACATCATTACTTCAACTGCTTGATGATTTCCAAGTGCTGGTCGTTCGCTCTTTTCAACTCGTTGTTGAAATTGTCTCTCAGGAAGTTCAATTGATCTCGCAGCGCCTCGATTCGCTGTTGGGCCGACCCTTTGGCATGGATCTGCGTGATCAGCGTCTGAACATTCGTCAGCTGCTTGTTCAGCTCGGCCTTGGCCGCCTCCGCCGCCTTGGAATAATCGCCTGCCAGCGAATTCAGCCTATTCGAAATATCCGTCTGCTTCGTCTCGGCTTCCTTCAGCGCTTTGTTATATTCCGCCTGGCTGGAGTAGGTTCCCGGGTTATCCTTGCGGATTTGGGCAATTTGGTCCTCCAACTGCTTTTTGTTCTGATTGTAATTATCCCGGATCGAATTCACGAGCTTCTCGTGACGCTCATTCTCAAGCTTGACTCTGTCCGGCTGCGCCGAAGGATTCGTATTCGGGAGCGTCGTGTTGCCGTTGCCCATATCGACTTTGCGGATCAGGACGTCATTGGAAAATTCGCTGACGGACAGCAAGGTGCCTTTTTTGTCATAATGAGAGATGATGCCGTTCATCATATTGTTCTTAAAATCCCCGACCAGCTTCTCGCCCTTGGTCGTCGTATAGGTTCCTTTGCCTTCGCGCCGTCCGTCGAAGAAATCGCCTTCGTATACGTCGCCGTTTTTGTAGATGAGCTTGCCGGCTCCGCTCGGCTTGTCGTTATCGAAAGGACCGGTATATTTGTCGCCGTTGTCGTAGTACAGTGTACCTTTTTCCCGCTCGCCGACCGAGAAGGTGCCGTCGAATAGCAGTGAGCCTGTGGAAGAGTACTGCTTGCCGGAGCCGGTGCGCACCCCGTTTCTTAAATTGCCGTCGAATTCCAGCTGGCCATTCTCGTAGTAGCTCTTGAGGTGACCGTCTCCGGGGAGCCCGTTCGACATCGTGCCTTCGAACAGCAGCTTGCCGCCCAGGTTGTACAGCTTGCCCCGTCCTTCGGGATACCCGTTCACCATCTGGCCGGTATATCTGTCCCCGTTCGGGTAGGTGTAGTCTCCTTTGTCGGGCTTGGTCGTGTCCGTGCCGCCGCCCGGTTTGGTCCCGGAGTCTCCGCCGCCAGGCTTGGAGCCGCCGCCTGGGGTCCCGCCGGAATTTCCGGGCCCTGTCGAATCCGCCGGGCTTTTTATATGTACCGACATGCTTTTTCCATCCCATGTCACTTCTTTGCCGCTTGCTTCGCTGACGAACCGCAGCGGGACGAACGTATTGCCCTCGACCAGGCGGGGCGCAAGCTCAAGCTCGTTCAGCCGGTCGTTGATATAAGCGTCCACGTCGTCGATAACCAGCTTAATGGAGAGGTCGTCCTTCGTGCCGGTCACGGTTTGCGTAGCCTCGTCCCAGCCAACCGTGAGCCCTATTTTTTCAAAAATCGGCCGGAATTGAACCAGCGTCGTTCCATTTTCCAAAATGGGCTGAACTTCGAATTTGATGGGCTTGCCGTCCAGATACACGCGCACCTGCGGATCGGCTGCGCCTGCCAAGCCCGGTGCCGCAAGCGCCGTCCACAGCAAACAGGCCGGCAGCATGGCGTACCATTTGTTCATACAGAATTTCCCTCCTATTCGTCCTATACTTTTCCATTTTACAATATTCTACAGGGTGTGTCGAAAAAAATTAATTCGCCGCCGCTGGTGGTAAAGAAAAATAAATCGTGCTAGAAAACGCTGACAAACTGTAGTAGAATAGATCGAGTATTTACAAAGTGCATATGGAATAAGGCATACCTGTCTGAAAAGCGGGGACGCAAAGCCATGGGTCTGCCCTTCCCGAACGGGAAGAACGATCGCCAGGTTGCCACTGTTGTGACATTCCGCCACTTCAACGCCAACCATAGAAGCCGCGCGCGCCGCTGCGGTTTTTTTCGTGCGTTCGGGACCGACACAGATAAACTAGAGGGGGTCCGTTTTATGAGCAAGTGTCCGTTTCACACCATTGCCCGTTGGTTTGGGAAAGGCGGCGGTACCGCACCGGAGGGACATGTTTCGTTATTGCAGCAGGACAAGCTGAACGGGGTTGAGGTCACCTGTAAAGTGAACGATGCGGAGCTGGAGGCGCAGCTCAAAATGATCGCTTTGTCCGAAGAGGATCTGCGCATTCTGGCCATGTTTAAGCCTATGATCGAGGGGCGGATCGGCGAGATTGTCGATTCGTTTTACAAAGCCGTGCTGCAAGTGGACAAGCTGGACCGGATTATACGGGACAATTCGACCGTCGAACGGCTGACCCGGACGATGAAGACGCATTTGACCGAGCTGCTCGATGGCAAAATGGACCGGGCGTTTATAGAAAAGAGAACGAAAATCGCCCTGATTCACGAGCGGATCGGACTGGAACCAAAGTGGTATTTAAGCGCTTTCCAAAATCTGCAGAATGGATTTATCGACGCTGTCGTCAGCCAAGTTCAGCACAAAGACGACATGGTGGCGATTAACCGGGTGTTGACCAAGCTGTTCAACTTCGAGCAGCAGCTCGTGCTGGAAGCGTACGAAAAAGAAAATTTGCGCCAGCGGGAGCTGCAGCATGAAAAATACCGGAACGATCTGCGCATGTTAAGCGAGGAGCTCGCCGCGCTGACGCAGGAAAACAACGCGGCGGTCGAGACGTTAATCTCGACGAGCAGCGACGTGAAAGAAGCCTTTGCCTCGATGGCGGAGCAGTCGAGATCGAGCCAGGAGATGGCCGGCACAGGGCAGGAGCAAATTCAGGCGCTGGAAGCGAAAATTGTCGTCATTCATGAGCGCGCCGATCATATGCAGCAGTCCGCTGCGCAGCTGAACGAGCTGTCGTCGCAGATCAAGGATATCGTCACGATCGTACAAGACATTGCGGCGCAGACCAATCTGCTTTCCCTGAATGCAGCTATTGAGGCGGCCAGGGCCGGCGAGCACGGAAGAGGATTCTCGATTGTCGCCGGCGAGGTGCGCAAATTGTCCGACGATACGAAGAAGACGCTGACGCGCATTGCGGATATCGTCACCGAATCGGATAAGTGCAACGATCGGGTCGTACGTTCCATTCACGAGGTGCGTCAAGTTGTGGAAACGAGCCGTACGGAAGCGCTGGAAGCGCGGAGGGTGTTCAGCGAAATCGTACATTCGATGCAAACGAATATCGATCAGACAGATGAGATCGGCTGTGAGATGGACCGGCTGGTACATACGATAGGCGAAATAGGCAGTGCGGTAAGCCGGGTGGCATCGACCGCGGAGACGCTGCGGGATAAAGCGTAAAAAAAGGCTGGTGCATAACGGGCGGAAAAGGCGATAATGTCTATAGACAAACCGAAAGGAATGAGCTGACGAAAATGAACGTGAATATCATCGGAAGCCGGATGACGCACAGCAAAGAGAGCGGCTACGTGGGCCATGTCGAGTTTCAATATGAAGGCCATGAAGCGCCGTATGAAATTACGCTGCATAGCAGAAATGCGAAGGATTGGAGCTACAGCCTGATTTTTTCTAAAGAATCGGGATCGGAAGAGGACATTCTTGCGGTAGAAGAAAGGCTGGAAGAAGACGACGATTTCTACGATCTGCTCGTGAACGCGGCGCTGCAAAGCTTGCCCCGTCAAGAAGGATAGCCGTTGGCAGTTTGTTCAATAATTCGCCTTTTAATTCCGCGCAAATCCTATTGACGAAACGTTTACAAATGGGTATGATGTGACTGTAACCGAATACAAATTGGCGTGTTACCGATAAAAGGGCATGAGCCAGGAAAAGACTAAGTTCAAAGGTCTTTTTTTGGCTCTTTTTTGTTTGCCGTCAGCTCGGAACGTAAGGAAAGGTGGTGGGTTAGGCTATGCAAGCGAATCGTCTGCTTCGAATCGAGCGGGTCATCAGCAATAATGTGCTTATGGTGTTGGATTCGGATTCCGGGAAGGAGTACGTGCTGCTGGGCAAGGGCATCGGATTTTCCTCTAAAGGAAGCGGGACGATCGAGGCCAAAGACCCCCGTATTGAAAAACGATTTCGGCTGGACGACCGCGATCAGATGAGCGAGTATCACACGCTGCTGGAAGGAATCGACCCCGAGGTGATCCGAATCTCCGAGCGGATCATCGACAGCATTACCGGGCAATTTTCCGAGCCGCTGAACAACAAGGTGTACTTCGCGCTGCCAAGCCATATTCAGTTCGCGGTATACCGGCTCAAGAACGGGATGGATATCGTCAATCCGTTCCTGCAGGAAACGCTGCTGTGGTTTCCCAAGGAGTACGAAATTGCGCGAAGTGCGGCGGCCATGATCAGCGAGGCGTTCGACATCGAAATCCCGGAGGACGAAATCGGATTTTTGACCTTTCACGTCCACTCGGCGGTTACCAGCGTTCCGGTCGGAGAGCTGGTGAAGTTTTCCAATCTGGTGAATGAAGCGGTCGCAGTAGTTGAAAGCGAACTGGGCGTTCCCGTTCCGCGGGACAGCATGGATTATGTCCGGCTTATCACGCATTTGCGTCATGCGATCGAACGGATTGCCCATGGCAAAGTCGTTCGCAACCCGTTTATGAACGAATTCAAAACCCAATACCCGGAGGAATACCGGCTGGCCGCCGAGCTTGGCTCTCTGATCGGGCAGCGGCTGGAGACGGACGTTCCCGAAGATGAGATCGGCTATATGGTCATGCATTTGTACCGGCTGTTTCAAACGTATCCGGGAGAGCGGTCAACACAACAAGGGAGGAAGTAACAGATGTTCTCAAAATGGCTATCGAACAAGTCGAAGACGAACCGGCTGGAAATCGCGTCTCCGATAACGGGCAAGGCGGTAGAGCTCGAACAGGTTCCCGACGAAGCGTTCGCGGGCAAGCATATGGGCGAAGGAGTTGCCATCGAGCCGACGGAAGGCAAGCTGGTCGCTCCGTTCGACGGCACGGTCGCGCATCGGATCGACACGAATCACGCGTTGATTCTGGAGCATGAGTCGGGCGTTCAGCTCCTGGTTCATATCGGGATCAATACGGTGGCGCTGCGTGGCGAAGGCTTTACGTCCCACGTATCGACGGGCGACAAGGTGACGGCCGGCCAGACGCTGATCGAATTCGATATTGAGCGTATTCAGGAAGCGGGCTACCCGCTGATTACCCCGGTTATCATCGCCAACGGCGAAGAAAGCGTGTCGGCCGTGGAATACCGACTGGGACCGGTTCGTGCGGGAGACGCCGGACTGCTGAGCGCGGTTTTAAAAAAATAACATAACCATTTCGAAAGGGTTGAGTGATTATGCTCGCTTCTTTGCAGAAAGTCGGAAAAGCCCTGATGCTTCCCGTCGCCGTTCTTCCGGCGGCCGCCATCCTGATGCGGTTCGGGAATATTGATTACGTCAAAGACTTTCATATGGGGGATAGCGTCGGCGGGTTTTTGAACCAGTATATCGCGCCGTTCCTGAACGCCGGCGGCTCCGCCATATTCGATAACCTGCCGCTGATTTTCGCGGTCGGCATCGCGATTGCTTTCATCGGAGACGCAGTCGCGTCGTTGGCTGCTGTAATCGCTTACTTGGTATTGACCAACGTATTGTCCAAAATTCCCGCGGCTTTCCCGATGCTTGTCGATAAAGACGTGAAGCTGAACATGGGCGTGCTCGGCGGCATTCTCGCAGGGGCGCTGGCATCGTATTTTTATAAAAAGTATCACAATATCAAGCTGCCTGATTGGTTAGGCTTTTTCAGCGGCAAGCGGTTTGTGCCGATCATTACCTCGCTTGCGATGGTGCTGATCGGGATCGTGTTCGGAATTATCTGGGGACCGATTCAGCATGCGCTGGACGAACTCGGACGCTTCATCGTCGGCTTGGGCGGCTTCGGGGCCGCAGGGTATATGCTCGGCAACCGGTTGCTGCTTCCGTTCGGCCTGCATCACGTGCTGAACTCAATCGCCTGGTTCCAGATCGGCGACTTTACGGATGCGACCGGCCAAGTGATTCACGGGGACTTGTACCGCTTCTTCAAAGGCGACAAGTCGGCCGGGATGTTCATGACGGGATTCTTCCCGATGATGATGTTCGCGCTCCCGGCTGCCGCGCTCGCGATGGTGCATACGGCGAAGCCGGAAAAGCGCAAAATCGTAGCGTCCATGCTGTTCGGAACGGCATTCGCCTCGTTCCTGACCGGAATTACGGAGCCGCTGGAATTCGCCTTCATGTTCCTCGCTCCTGCTTTGTATGCCGTACACGCCGTACTGGCCGGGGTAGCCGGTTATGTCACGTATGCGCTTGGCATTAAGCACGGCTTCGGGTTCTCGGCAGGCTTCATCGACTATGCGCTTAACTACCCGCTGGCAACGAAGCCGCTCTTGATTATCCCGATCGGTCTTGCGTTTGCGGTCGTCTATTACTTCATGTTCCGCATCCTGATCGTGAAGCTGAATCTGAAGACGCCGGGGCGGGAGGACGACGACATCGTCGAGGCTGCTGCCGTAGAAACGGGAGCGGCGTCTGCGGGCAAAACGCCGGTCTCTCAAAAGGCAGGCCAAGTCCTGGCTTCCATCGGCGGCGCCGACAATATCGTAGGATTGGACGCCTGCATTACCCGGCTTCGGCTGGTTGTGAAGGACGAAGCGGCGGTTGACGACAAAGCGCTGAAGGGGCTGGGCGCCTCCGGCGTCATGCGGCTCGGTCAAGGCGCGGTGCAGGTTATTTTCGGACCGCAATCCGAGCAGTTGAAAGACGAGATTAAGAAGATCATGTAGATTTGCCTGCTGCAGGCAATCATTCAGATAGAGAAATATAAACTATACGGAACAAGGAGTGCAGAGCGATGCAAAACGACTATATTGTTCAAAACCTGTTGGGACTTCACGTACGTCCCGCCAAAAAAATTGTGGAGGCGGCCGGACGCTATAAGGAATGCAACATCTTTTTGGAAAAGTCGGGTAAGCGCGTCAGCGCAAAAAGCCTGGTAAACGTGCTCACCATCGGCGCCAAGCACGGAGACACGGTCACGCTCATTACCGAGGGGGAGCAGGAAGAAGCGGCGCAGGAGGAGATCGGCCGCATTCTGGCCGAATATTCCGAAGCGCCGGCCCGGAAGGAGGGGTAACCGTGCGGCTGCAGGGAATTGCCGCGGCGCCGGGGATTGCGATCGGCGTCGCGAAAGTGATGCGGGAGGAGCAGCGGCCGGAGCGGCTTCCAATCCGGGCGGAAGAGACGGACACCGAGCTGGAACGGCTGGCTGAGGCGATCCGCCGGGCGGACGAGGAGCTGCAGGAGATCGGCCGGGACTTGACGGACCGGGGCCGGGAGCAGGAAGCGGAAATTTTTGAAGGCCACCGGCTGTTCCTTCAGGATGAAGAGCTGATCGGCAAGGCTCAGACGATGATCCGCGAGGAGCGAATCTGCGCGGAAGCGGCGCTGGACGAAGCGATGCAGGAGACCGTCGCGCTGCTGGAAAGCCTGGACGACGAATATTTGCGGGAGAGAGCTGCGGATATCCGCGACGTGACGCGCCGTGTGATCCGCAAGCTGCTCCATGCTGACGAGCCTTTGGATACGCGCTTGACGGATGAGCCCTTCATTCTGATCGCGGATGAGCTGACGCCTTCGCAGACGGCCCAGCTTGATCCGAAAGCGACGGCGGGCTTCGTCACTGCTTCCGGCGGCAAGACGTCGCATTCCGCCATATTGGCCCGCTCGCTCGGCATTCCGGCGATCGTCGGCTTGGGCGAGAGCCTGTTCCAGGTGCAGGACGGCCAGCGGATTGTCGTCGACGGCCGCGAAGGCGTCGTGCTCGTCGCTCCGGCAGAGGAGCAGCTTGTTGCCTACCGCCAAAAAGCAAGCGAGCAGCAGGCGTTGGCCGAACGGTACCGCGCGTTTGTAGACTGCCCGTCTGTGACGCTGGACGGCGCGAGCGTCGAGCTCGTCGCCAACATCGGCTCGCCGGCCGATGCGGAAGCGGCCGCGCACGGCGGGGCCGAAGGCGTAGGGCTGTTCCGCACGGAGTTTCTATACATGGGCCGCGATTCGCTGCCGACGGAGGAAGAGCAGTACGAAGCGTATGCGGCGGCGGCCCGGGCCTTCGGACCGGAGGCGCCGATCGTGATCCGCACGATGGATATCGGCGGGGACAAGGAGCTGCCGCTGCTGGAGCTGCCGAAGGAAGAGAACCCGTTCCTCGGCTACCGGGCGATCCGCATTTGCCTGGACCGGCCGGAGCTGTTCAAGACGCAGCTTCGCGCCATTTTGCGGGCCAGCGCAGAGGCGAACGTCAAGATCATGTTCCCGATGATCGCTTCGCTTCGCGAATGGAGACGGGCCAAGGCTGTTCTGGAGGAAGCCAAAACGGAGCTGCGGGCCGAAGGCCGGGCGTTCCGGGACGATCTGGAGACGGGCATCATGATCGAGGTACCGGGAGCGGCGCTGATGGCGGACCGGTTGGCCAAGGAAGTCGATTTCTTCAGCATCGGGACCAACGATCTCGTGCAGTATACGATGGCGGCCGACCGGATGAATCCGAAGCTGGCGCAATTGAACGATCCGCTTCAGCCTGCGGTGCTGCGTTTGATCGATCAGGTCATCCGCGCGGCGGCGCGGGAAGGCAAATGGGTCGGGATGTGCGGGGAAATGGCGGGGCAGCCGCACGCGGTGCCGATTTTGCTCGGCATGGGGCTGCACGAGTTCAGCATGAGCGGCGTCCATGTGGCGCGTACGCGGGCGCTTATCGCGAAGCTGGACCGGAGCGAGATGGGCCAGCTGGCGGAAGCGGTACTTGAGCTGAGCGATCCGGACGAAGTTCGAAGCGAGATCGAATCGCAGCTTCCTTGGCTGCGCGAGTACTTATAGAAGTTAAAGCACGGCGCAGAGGCGTAGGAGCCCGCGCCGTGCTTTTTTTCTGGAACGAACTGTAAACTTGACGGTGCCTTTTGCGAACATTACAATAGGTAGTGTGAGGTGCTTTCATGAAAATACATTCATTCAAAACGAACGAAAGCGGATTAAACCGCTTTTTCGGACCTCTGGAAGCGAAAATCATGCATATCCTGTGGAACGGTCCGGAGATGGCGATCAAAGACGTGCAGGCGAGGCTGGTCAAGGAGCAGGCAATCAATTTCAACACGGTGATGACGGTCATGAACCGGCTGGTGGACAAGGGCGTGCTGCGCAAAAGAGCGGAAGGGCGCGTTTCCTTATTCCAGCCTACCCAATCGCTGGAGCAGTTTCTCGAAACCCAATCCAAAGAGCTGACGAACGATTTGCTTGAAGAATTCGGACCGCTTGTCGTGAACCATATGCTGGACGCCTTGGAAGAAGCGGACCCGGCGCTTATTGAGCAGCTGGAGCAAAAAATTCAAGCTCTGAAAAAGGAAAGATAGCCTATGTGGGAAAAACGTTCCAGGACCCTCTTCCTTACGGGCCTTGGGTTGTCGGCCCTGATCATGTCCCAAATTATCGCGTATGCGCTGCATTTGCTGTTCGGCTTGGAACTCAAGCATAACCTGATCCAATTTTGCGCCACTACGGCGAGCATTTACGGCCTGGACGGGCTGGTGTACGCCTTCGACATTGTCGTACTCTACACTCTGCTGCTGACCGTCGGACTCATCGTCCAGCAGCAATGGGCGTCGTGGCGCACGTTCCGGCGCTTGCAAAGCAAACGGGACGAACGGATGACGGCGGAATTGAACGAGCAGTACGGCAGCGGCGGCGAGCCGATTCTGGTCGTCGCGTGCGAGGAGCCGCGGGCGTTTACGATGAACCTGCTGAACCCGAAAGTCGTTTTATCGACAGGGTTGATCCGGCTGCTGGATGCAAAGGAGCTGGAGGCGGTCATCCATCATGAAATGTATCACCGGAAGCACGGCGATCCGCTCAAAACGTTCGTGCTGTCCCTCTGCTCGTCGGTCATGGGATACGTCCCGCTGCTCCGCTGGGTGCACCAGAAATACCGGACCGTTCGCGAGGTGCTCGCGGACAACTATGCCATCGAACAGCTCGGTTCGTCCGTAGAGATCGGCAGCGCCTTGCTGAAGCTCCTGAAGCATAGAAAGTCGGAGACGATGGTGTTTTCCTACGTCTCGTTCGCAGACAACTCGATCAACTGCCGCATTCAGTTAATTTTGGACCCGCAATACGAGATTCCGTTCAAATTGCCGCTGAAGCTGACCATGATTTCTTTCCATGCGGTGCTTTTGCTTGGCGCGATGTTTTTCTTCGCCACCCTCTAATCGTGCAGTAAAGAACCGCTGCGCAGGCGGATTATTTTACCGGCCGGCGCATTTTTTTGCGGTCGGACACTACAATAAGTAGTGTGCCGTGATTAGGAGGTGACGCGGATCGAATGAAGCAGGGCGGATGAAGGGAGCGGTTGGTCCTCGAGTCAGCCTGAAATCAGAATTTAATTCAAGGAGGAATAGGTGAAATGACCATGTTTTCTGAACTGGGAGCTTTAATTGTACGTATCGTCTTGGGCGTGACTTTTCTTTTGCACGGGCTGCAAAAATTTCAATCGGGGATTGAAAAAGCCGCAGGCTTCTTTCAAAGCGTCGGGTTGCCCGGTTTTCTGGCCTATGCGGTCGGCGGCATCGAACTGATCGGCGGCATTTGCATGATTCTCGGTCTGGGCGTGCGCGTATTTGGCGCATTGTTTTCGATCATTATGCTTGGCGCGATCCTGACCGTCAAGCTGCCGCAGGGCTTTGTCGGCGGGTATGAGCTGGATCTTGCGCTGTTCGCCATGTCCCTGCACCTGCTGATCAGCGGGAACCGTGTGCTGGCGGTGGACAGCTTGTTCCGCAAGCGAAGCACGGAGGGGGCGAGCGCCTAGCGCGCTTTCGCGATTGTGCAGCATATGGGCCATATACGAGGGCTGTCTCAAAAAAGTAGAGCGATTTACTTGAGAGACAGCCTTTTTTCTATAGCTGTGCAGAACCGTTCTGTTATGTCGAGCGGATGGATAGAGAAGATGTTGACAACAACTTAACCCGCATAATAATATTACTTTGCGTAAAAATTTTATTTTACGGAGGCTCGATATGATGGAAATTTCAAAGGGAGTAGAAATGCTTCATCTCGATTTTCATGGGAATATGATTCACCCCATTCTTTTGTGGGATCGAGAAATGGCTGTTTTAATTGACACAGGATTCCCAGGGCAAATTGAAGATTTACGCGCGGCCATGGAAAAGGCAGAAGTGTCGTTCGACAAACTAAAAGTTGTGATTTTAACGCATCAGGATGTGGATCATATAGGCAGTCTTCCCGACATTTTGCAGGAGTGCGGTCATCATGTTAAAGTTTATGCGCACGAACTGGATAAGCCGTATATTCAGGGGGAGCTACCCCTTTTAAAAGACGGTCATCTTGAAAATCCCCCGAAAGGCAGAGTAGACGATACCTTGAGTGACGGCCAGGAGCTGCCGTTTTGCGGCGGGATTCGCGTCATCCATACTCCCGGGCATACTCCCGGTCATATCAGCCTTTATTTAAGGCAAAGCAAGACTCTCATTGCCGGGGATTCGATGTACAGTGTAAACGGGATTCTCGGGGGAATTCATGTCCCGACGACACCGGATATGAATACAGCTCGTCTTTCTTTAAAAAAGTATTTGGACCTCGACATTGCATCCGTGGTTTGTTATCACGGGGGAATAAGCAATGTAAATGTTAAGGATCAGATAGTAGGTCTTTGCCAAAACAGCTGATTCAGCCAAAGAAACGGTCCGCCAGCGGAAGCTCCCCGATGAAATAAGTGCCGCCCGCTTCGTAGGTTTCTCCTGCGGCGGCGGTATAACGATCGAATACTTGCGGATACAGCTTCTGCATGCTCGCGTCGCGGTGCTGCAGCCAAACGATCGAGCCGGCGGCTCTGCGTCCCGGCATGCCCTGCCTGAACGCGTTGGCGATGTCGTGAATCGTCATCGCGACCATCGTATCAGGCTCTCCGTTCGTTCCGGCGCTGTTATGCACGTAGGCATAGCTCGACGATTGATCGTTTTCCGTCAGGTCTGTCGTACTGCCATCCGTAGCGACGGCGTCATACGACCTCCCGCAGCCGGTGAGAAGCTTGGCCGCGAACGAACCGGGCACGGGGAACATCATGCCGTAGCCTGTCGAAATCGTAACCGGACGAAGCCATTTGACCTTCGATTTGACCGATACGCCGCTTGCCGAAGCCGTATGCACGCAATCGATCTCGGCAAGCGGATTGCCGGGATCAGAGGGGTGTCTGCCGAGCATGCGCTGTACGATTTTTACCGATTTGACGGGTCGGAAGGACGTCTCCGGAGTCCAATCGACAATCTCCGTATCATCGAAATAGATGCGCTGGGCAACGGCGTAGACGGTGCCGACGTTGACATGCTCGGGCAGCCACTGCGTCGGGAGGGCGGAGCCCGCAGGCGTAACAGAGAAGGCAAATTCCTTGTTGCTCCAGGAATGCAGCACGTCAAATTGCTTGCTTGCGTGGACTGCGCCGGATGGGGGATTTACCGGGGTCATGACCGATACGGACCCGTTCATCAGCTTGATGAAATCGTCATTCAGATCTTTGGCGAACGCGTAATGGGCGCACCGCTTTCCCTTAAACGGAATGAGCACTTCCAGGGCGCGGTTTCCGGAAACTTTCGCGTAAAGCGTGGCCGCCGTTTCGTTATGCTCCCGAAGCAGCCGGACGAAGTCGACTTGCGGCGGATAAGCAGCGCCTTCTTGCAGCGGGGAATCCGCGGGAGGATTGGTGTAAACGCTTTCGAAAACGCTGGCGCCAGCCCCGGCACCGCTTACGTTTGGCCGGAGCAGAGTTCCGCAAGCAAGCGTCGCGCCCGCCATACCAATGGAAGCGAGCAGCGTTCTCCTTGTCAGACGTTTTCCGCGAATGGGGTTCTTCGTTCCGGCGTTTTCCGGAACATCGGGTTTCACCCATTTTTCCATAGACATCGCTCCTTTTCTTAACGTTATCATACCAGCCCTGCTTGTCTTTTTCTTTGCCCGATTATTCGGGAAATTTGCACTTCAGCATCGGTGGTAGCGCAATACTGGTTCGGGATCGAACGCTGTCGATCCGGATTGGAGTATGGTATAGTTGGAACGTAGGGGGCATAGGAGCAGCGCCGGAAAAAGAAGTCGAACTACATCATTATAGGAGACTTACTCAAATCATGGAAAAGAAAAACGTACATTTCGGCGGCGTGCTGGCCGGCATTTTGGTGGATCAGGTCACTTCGTTCGTCTCTTCGCTGCTGATCGGCACGATCTACATCACGTCCAACCATATCAGTCCGAGCGAAATTTCCAAGGTGTATGCGAATACGCCGATTTTGGCGATTTACCTGCTTGTCGGCTTGTTCTGCACGGGGCTCGGCGGGTATGTAGCGGCTTCGGTGGCGAAGCGGGATGCCTATTTCCACGCTTCGATTATCGGCGTCGTGGGAGCCGCGATCGGCTTTTATTATTCCTTCGCCAACGCCGAGGTTCCCTTATGGTATCATCTCATCGGCTTCGTGGCCGTCATTCCCGCCGCCTTGCTGGGAGGTCATGCCGCTTTCGTGAAAAGACGGCGGGCCAACCCGGACAAGCCGTCCGGCAGCGGAGCGAAGCCGGGTTGACCGGCTGAGTGTTGAGGAACCTTAGAAGTAGAAAAACTCAGACAAATAGAGGTGGGGTATATCCCGTAAGAGTTTACGTCCGCCTTGAAACCCGTGAAAATACCGCAAATTCTAATCAAGTTCACGGGTAGATAGGGGGTCCCCGGAAAGAGATTGGAATAAGCTTCCAAGTGGTTGCTTCACTTTCTGGGGGAGGGCAGCGGCTGGAGGGATATACCCAACCGGTGTATGCGGGGAATTTCTCTAAGCGAAGCTGGTCTCTAAACAAGCTCAGCCCGTCCGAATGACGAATCGGACGGGCTTTTGCCGTGCGCGCTAGCTTTGTGCCGAGACGGTCTGATGTCCGGGCGAGGCTGCGGACGGGTGCAGCATTTTGCCGCTTTTCCAACGGCGGAGAACGAGAAAGCCGCGTAAATATTCGTCGGCGATCATCGACGCATAAATTCCGGCCAAGCCCCACTCGAGCCGAATGCCGAGGAAGTAGGAAAACGGCGTTGCGAGCAGCCAGAGCGAGAATACTCCGGTAATCATAATGAACCGGGTATCGCCGACTCCCGTTAAGGCGCTGCCCATAGCCATATTGATCATTTTCCCCGGCTGCAGCAGCAGGTTCAAGCCGAGCAGCGCAACTCCGAGCGCCACAATCTCCGTATCAACGGTGAACAGGGACAGCGCCTTGCTGCCGAATACGTACAGCAGCAGCGCATTGGTCATGACGACCGCAAGTCCCGTCCACATTCCCCGATAAGCGGCGCGGTAAGCCTCCTGTGCCCGTCCGGCCCCGAAAAGATGGGCGATCTGAATTTGCAAAGCCATGGCGACGGAATAGCCGAGCGTGAAGCAAAACGACTCCATCGTGTTCATATAGGTCCGCGCCGCCAATTCCTTGGCCCCGAGCATTGCAATGAACGAAAACAGAATCAGCTGCGAGAATACCCACGAAGCCGAGTGCACGCCCATGGGCCAGCCGATCTGCATCGTTTCGCGGAACAAAGGGCGGTCGAACTGCAATAGATCTTTCCAGCCGACCCTGCGCTCGAAAGAGTGCACGAACAGGAAGGCGAGCACGATCGTGGCCAGCAGACGGCTGACCAGGGTCGAGACGGCTACGCCGGCCAGCCCCCATTGCGGGAAGCCGAGGGCGCCGTAAATAAAGGCGTAGTTCAGCACGACGTGAATGACGTTCATCCCGATCGCGATATACATCGGACCGCGCGTGTTCCCCGTATTGCGAATCGCCGTGCTGAGAGCGGCCATGGCGGCGGTCAGCGTCATGCCTCCGCCGACGATGGAGATGTACGTATCGGCCATCGGCAGCAGCGCGGCCGGGACTTGCAGCAGCGCTGCGATATCGCGGGCAAAAACATAGAGCGCAAGGCTGAGCAGAGCTCCGATCACGATTGATATATTGACTGACATGATGGCGACCGTCCGCGCGTCTTCCGGCTTGCGGGCCCCGAGCTTCTGCGCGATCAGCACGCCGGCCCCGTTGGCGACGGTCATAAACAAGATCGTGACGGCGGCAAACAATTGCGTGGAAATGCCCACGACGGCAACGGCGCCGTCCGATATACGGCTGACCATCAGCGTGTCCGCCGTACCCAGCAAAAACTGCAAAAACATTTCAATAAAAATGGGCCAGGCGAGCGCCCATAGCGTAAACTTTTTGTCGTCATTCATGTTCCGTATCCTCCTGATGCCGTATTCCCATATCACATTATAGAGCGTATACTTGAAAGCATGTATCAGTATCCGAACTAAAAATATCAATTTATAAACCTGACTTTATATGATGTGAAGGTGAAAGCGATGCCAATTCTGGAATTTACATCCCCGCCGCTTCCTCACTATTTGGCCAGCGGTTTCTGCGTCATTGCGCCCGGGCGCAAGCATCCGAACCGGCACAACATCGGCGTGTTTGATCTGCTCGTCGTGCAGGAAGGCTGCATCTATATCATGGAAGGCGGCGTTTACTACGAAGTTACGGCTGGCCATGCGATCATTCTCCGGCCTGACCGGCACCATTATTCGCCGCAGGGATGCACGACGGACACGGCGCATTATTGGCTTCATTTCAACACGACGGGCGCATGGAGAGAGACGGAAGAGGAAGCCCCGCAGCTGCCGTCCGTTTCGATGGAGGAAAAAAGTTTCACGATGCAAACCTTCGCGATTCAGCTCCCCCAGTTCACCAAGCTGCTGAAGCCGACGTCCGTCTACCGGACGCTGCAGCAGCTCGGCGAGCTGGAGAAGGAGTCGCACCGCAACTGGGCGCGCTGGAAGCATCAGCAGCTGTTTCAGCAGGTGCTGGAGCAGCTTAACGCTTCGCTGCAAGCGGAAACGCCACCGCCCGGAGCGGAAGTGGCGGATCAGGCGGCGTCCTACTTGCGCCAGCATTTCAAGCAGCCGGTGACTGCGCAGAGCTTGGGGGAGGCGCTTAATTTTCACCCGGTATATATCGCGCGCTGCATGCAGCGGGAGTTCGGCTGCTCGCCCTTCGAGTATTTGCTGCGTTACCGGTTGGAGCAGGCCAAGCTGCTGCTGCTGCAAACCGACTTCCCGGTCGCCCGGGTGGCCGAAGAGGTCGGCTTCAACCAAGCGGCCTACTTTACGTCCTGCTTCGTTAAAGTGGAAGGCCTGACTCCGCGCGCTTACCGCAAGCGCTTTTCCCATGCCTGACCGGATCGGTGTTGCCGGAACAAAGGGGAGCGGAGTGGATGCAGGGAGCGTACATCCGCACGTTTCGTGATAAAGCCGTTTCTTCTTCGGAGGAGACGGCTTTTTGCTGCTCGCGGCATTGTTTTGTTTGAGCTCGGGAGCTTGGAAAAACGATTGGGGACGCCGATGCAAACGGGATGAACGATTGCTCCAGCCTATGATAGCGATAGGGAATTCGTAATTGATGGCTCGGACTACCCTCCCTATAATGAAAATCGTTAACCGTCATACGGAGACCGAACGATGGAATCGAAAGGGGGGCAAGCGATGCGGCATTTGCAAAATCAAGACCCTGCGGTGGCCGAAGCCATCCGAAAGGAGTTCGTCCGGCAGCGGGACCATATCGAGCTGATCGCTTCCGAGAACTTCGTCAGCCCGGCTGTGTTAAAGGCGATGGGGACGGTGCTGACCAACAAATACGCCGAAGGCTATCCCGGCAAACGGTATTACGGCGGCTGCGAGTATGTGGACATGGCCGAATCGCTCGCTATCCGGCGGGCGATGGAGCTGTTCAGAGCGGAGCACGCCAATGTGCAGCCGCATTCCGGTGCGCAGGCCAATATGGCGGTTTACCTGGCAGCCGTCCGCCCCGGCGATACGATTCTCGGAATGAATCTCGCGCACGGCGGCCATCTTACGCACGGAAGTCCGGTGAACGCCTCCGGCCAGATGTACCGGTTCGTACCTTACGGCGTGAACGAAAAGACGCACCGGCTCGATTACGACGAAGTGCGGAACTTGGCGCTCAAGCACAAGCCGCGGATGTTGGTTGTCGGCGCGAGCGCTTATCCGCGGATCATCGATTTCGAACGGCTGGCGCAAATTGCCGCCGAGGTCGGAGCTTTATTCCTGGCGGATATGGCGCATATCGCCGGTCCTGTCGCCGCAGGATTGCACCCGAGCCCGGTGCCACATGCGCACTTCGTCACGACGACGACGCACAAAACGCTGCGCGGGCCGCGCGGGGGCATCATTTTATGCCGCAAATCGTGGGCGGCCCAGATCGATAAGGCGGTCTTCCCGGCGACGCAAGGGGGGCCGCTGATGCATATGATCGCCGCCAAGGCGGTGGCGTTGGGCGAAGCGGCGCAGCCGGACTTCGCCGAGTATACCGCGCGCGTGCTGACGAACGCGAAAGCGTTGGCCGCCGGCCTGCTTGTGCAGGGGTTGGATGTGTTGACCGGCGGAACGGACAATCACCTGCTGCTGCTCGATCTGCGCAGCATCAAGATGACCGGCGTCGATGCGCAGGAGCTGCTCGACAGTGTCGGCATTACAGTGAACAAAAATGCGATTCCTTTCGATACGGCTAGTCCTATGGTCACCAGCGGCATCCGGATCGGGACCCCGGCGGTCACGACGCGGGGCATGGGACCGTCGGAGATGGCCGAGCTTGCGGGCGTGATCGGTGCGGTGCTCAAGCACCCGGACCATGCCGGAGTCCGTGGGCAGGCACGCCGCAAGGTGAAGGAATTGACGGCGGCTTTTCCGCTCTATGACGACATCGATTGAAGAAAGAAGGGAATGCCATGGAGTTAGCGGCGCTTGAAACGAAGGAAAGCGCGCTGTTTCCGACCTATGCGCGGTATCCTCTGACCTTCGTCCGCGGCGAAGGCTCGCGGCTGTGGGATGATCGGGGGAACGTGTATTTGGATTTTATGTCGGGACTTGCCGTATGCAACCTGGGGCATGTTCCCCCACAAGTCAAGCAGAGCGTGGAGGAGCAACTGGGGCGTTTGTGGCACGTAAGCAATTTGTTTCAAAGTCCTCAGCAGGAGACGCTGGCGAAGCTGCTGGCGGATCATAGCTGTACGGACCTCGCGTTCTTCTGCAACAGCGGCGCAGAGGCGAACGAAGCGGCCATCAAGCTGGCCAGGCGCTATGCCCAGCGGGTGCAGGGTAAGCAGCGGTACGAGATCGTGACGTTCGAGAAGTCGTTCCACGGCCGGACGTTAGCCACGCTGACGGCGACCGGACAGGACAAGGTGAAGGACGGCTTCTACCCGCTTCCTGAAGGGTTTGCCTATGCGCGGTATAACGATATCGAGTCGGTGGAGGCGTGCATCAACGAGCGGACCGCAGCGGTCATGCTGGAACTCGTGCAGGGTGAAAGCGGCGTGCATCCCGCTAATCCGGCATTTGTGCGCGAGCTGGCCCTGTTGTGCCAAGAACGGGAATTGCTGCTGATCGTCGACGAAGTGCAGACGGGGATGGGGCGGACCGGCAAGCTGTTTGCCTACGAGCACTACGGCATCGAGCCGGATATCGTGACGCTGGCCAAAGGGCTGGCGAGCGGCTTGCCTGTCGGAGCGATGCTGGGGAAACGCAAGCTGCGCGAAGCTTTCACGCCGGGCAGCCACGCCTCCACGTTCGGCGGATCGCCGCTCGCTATGGCGGCCGGCATCGCCACGTTGCGGGCGATGCTGGACGAGCGGCTGCCGGAGCGGGCGGCAGCGGCCGGGCGTTACGCGCTGCGGCGGCTGGTGGCGGAGCTGCAGCAGGCCCCGGCGGTGAAGGCAGTCCGCGGGCTCGGGCTGCTGATCGGCATCGAGCTGGACCGGCCGGTCGAGCCGTTCATCCGCGAGCTACAGCATAAGGGCTTGCTGGTGCTGCCGGGAGGGCCTTACGTGATCCGGTTTATGCCGAATTTGTACGTGGCCCACGATGAAATCGACCAGGCGGTGGAACGGCTTACGCATGTCCTTTTCCAAGCTTCGGACAAGTAGTTTCCGCGGACGGGCGCCAAGGTGTTTGATGGTCTGCCGTTGCGGGAGGGGTTACCCGGGGCTTTGGGTTTTGACCGTAGCGATAAGCTGCTCCATAAAAACCCGGCTTGCCGCGCACAAATATTTATTTTTCCGGTAGACGACCCCGATCTGCGTCGTGATCGCGGGATTCGCGATCGGTACGATGCGGATTCGCGGGTCGGCGATATAGTCGAGGTAAGCCTTGGGCAGCACGGTTACGCCGACGCCTTGAGCGACCATATTGATAATCGATTCCATCGTTGTCATCTCCAGCACCGGCTGCGGAGCGAAGTCGAGCGCCCGGCACCGCTCGTCCAGAAGCTGCCGCAAATGATAGTTCCCCGGCAGCAAAATGCTGGGCGTCTCCCGCAACGCCTCGATCGTCACGGAGCGCTCCTGCGTGACGGGATGATTGAGCGGAGCCGCCAGAGCGAGCTCCTGCTTGCATAACGGTATCGTCTCCAGCTCCTCGTGCTCCATCGGCATGAAGACGATGCCGAGATCGAGCTCGTTGTGCAGTAGGCCGCTGTAAATATCGCCGGTGCGGAGGCCCTGAACGGACAGCTTGACGTTCGGATACCGCTCGTGAAACGAGATGACCGTCGGGGGCAGCAAATAATTGACGACCGTCAGCAACGCTCCGATGGTCAGCGATCCGCGCTTCAAGCCCTGCAGCTCGCTGATGGCGGCGCGGGCCTGCGACAGCTCGTGGAACACGCTGTAGCTGTGGCTGAGCAAAATTTTGCCCGCCTCGGTAATGATCGTTTTCTTGCCGACGCGGTCGAATAAGGGCGAGCCGATTTCGTGCTCAAGCGTGCGGATTTGCTGGCTGAGCGACGGTTGGGCGATGCCGAGCTTGTCTGCGGCACGCGTAAAATGCAGCTCCTGGCATACGGCCATGAAATATTCCAATTGTCTGAGCTCCAAGGGGCATTCCTCCGGGATGATGTCGAATTTATTATCGCTTAATCATAGATTTTGACGATCATTATATAGTAAACGATAGGAAAAAGGAAGGGCAGGTTGATGTTCCGTGAAGCTTCATTTCATTCAGCATGTGCCGTTTGAAACGCTCGGCCTTATTGAAGCATGGGCCCGGGAGAAGGGCCATACGGTTACGGGAACGAAGGTATACGAGCAGGCTTCGTTTCCCGCGCTTGGCGATTTCGATCTGGCCGTCGTATTGGGCGGTCCGATGGGCGTTTACGACGAGCGCCTGTATCCGTGGCTGAGCGCAGAGAAGGCGTGGATCGCCGCCGCGATCCGGCAGAAGAAATCGCTGCTCGGCATCTGCCTGGGTGCCCAATTGATCGCGGAGGCGATCGGAGGCAAGATTCGCCAGAACTACTACCGGGAAATCGGCTGGTTCCCGGTCGAGCTGACCGAGGCGGTGAAGCAAAGCCCGGCGTTCCGGGGCTTTCCTGAGCGGTTTGTCCCGTTTCATTGGCACGGGGATACGTTTGAGCTGCCGGATCGGGCGGTACGCACCGCTAGCAGCAAGGGCTGTCGAAATCAGGCATTCGTGTACGAAGACCATGTGGTCGGTTTGCAGTTTCATCTGGAGATGGACGAAGCGGGAATCGGCCGGATGCTGAAGCACGGCAAGGACGATTTGATGCAAGGCCCCTACGTGCAGAAGCCGGAGGAGATGGCGGACCGCACGGAGCTGGTGGACGCGTCGAAAACGATTTTGTACACGCTGCTGGATGCAATGGAAAGGCGCTGTTCGGAGACGGAGCGTAGGTTGTACGCTTCCGGCAAGGGACAGGTTTACCGGACGATCGGAGACTAGAAAATAGGGGGAATCGGGATGGAGACAGGCTCGACACGTGTAAAAAGAGGAATGGCCGAGATGCAAAAGGGCGGCGTCATTATGGACGTGATGAACGCGGAGCAGGCAAAAATCGCGGAAGCTGCGGGCGCGACGGCGGTGATGGCGCTGGAGCGGGTGCCGGCGGATATCCGCGCGGCCGGCGGGGTGGCCCGGATGGCCGATCCGACGGTCGTCGAGGAAGTGATGAAGGCCGTGACGATTCCGGTGATGGCTAAAGCCCGCATCGGCCACTACGTGGAAGCTCGGGTGCTGGAATCGCTCGGAGCCGACTATATCGACGAAAGCGAGGTGCTGACGCCGGCCGACGAGCTGTTCCATATCGACAAACGGGCGTTTACCGTGCCTTTCGTCTGCGGAGCGCGCGACTTGGGCGAGGCGCTGCGGCGGATCGGCGAAGGCGCTTCGATGATCCGCACGAAGGGCGAGCCGGGCACCGGGAACATCGTGGAAGCCGTGCGGCACATGCGGATGATGATCGGCCAGATGCGCAAGGTGCAGAGCATGAGCAAGGACGAGCTGATGGCCGAAGCCAAAGTTTTGGGCGCGCCCTACGAGTTGCTGCTGCACGTTCACGAGACCGGCCGTCTGCCGGTCGTCAATTTCGCGGCTGGTGGCGTGGCGACTCCGGCGGATGCCGCGCTTATGATGCACTTGGGCGCGGACGGCGTCTTCGTCGGGTCGGGCATTTTCAAATCCGACGCGCCGGAAAAGTTCGCCGCAGCGATTGTGGCGGCGGCCACGCATTACACGGACTATTCCCTGATTGCGCAGGTATCCAAAAACTTGGGTACCCCGATGAAAGGGATCGAAATTGCCACGCTGCAAGCCTCCGAGCGGATGCAGGAGCGTGGCTGGTAAGTGATGAAACCCATCCTTTGCGATGGGTTTGAGCTTGTTGAGAAAGTGGTCAAACGGGATTATAGAGGTAACGAAGGGGTGGGGTATCCACTTCCGACCACTCTTGTCTTCGGGAAATTTGATTGGAAGCCGCTTACTAGCGGACATTTCCCGAAGACAAAGGCGGCCGCTATCGCTTCTCCAGTGAATTCCCCACCTCCGTACGCTTCTCTACTTTTGCTTAGACCACTTTCTCAACACTCTGAAACCCATCCTTTGCGATGGGTTTTTTATTTTAATACAATGTCGAATCGTTGAATTTCAAGTCATGGAATTACCAAATAAAGTAATGATATTCCATTGTGGGGTATTCATCCTAAATTATACAATATTACCAGAGGCGAGACGAACAACCGCTCACTCGAGTTCACAGCATTGGAGGAGTTGAAGTGCAGCCTGAACGCCCGCCCGATGATCACAGACGATTTTTAAAACAACATGCCGAAGAATACAAGCTGGGAACGTATTTTCCCGAAAAACTGACTTTACTCGCCAAATCGGAGCCTGTCTCCTTCCAATGGCTTCGAGAGACGGAGCATGGTTCCGTCGTATTCCTGATGAGCGCTTCCTGCTCGGCCTGCAGCATGGCACCTGTTCAAGAGTTCACGGAACGGTTTGAGGCATTCCGCTATTGCGTGTTATTCGAGGGAAGCGAGGAAGCGATGGAGCAGCAGCGTGAGATTTATGACTTGGACATGCCGTTCTACCTGTGCGATACCGTTAAGCTGCACAGCCAACTGAAGGTGGGAATCGTTCCTTACGCCCTGATTTTGAATAAGCTTGGACAAGCGGTCGGCGCTGACATCTTCAACGACTGCGAGAAGCTCGAGCGGTTGGCGGCCCCGTTGATTCGTGTGTATGAGCGCAGCCTGGCACAAGTATGAAGTCGTTCGCGCACACTATGAGATGCGCCGGTCAAGCCTTTTGCAAAGTATACCGGTTCAATAGACCCATCGTATTGCTGTCACTGTTCGTTTACATCGTAGTGGCTCTGCAATCCAACATCGGCATTTACTTAAGCAAGCAGATCGTAGACCAGCTCTCCGCGAATAATCTGTACCTGCTCTTGGGTAGCATCGCGCTTCTTCTCTCGTTTCAGGTTGTGCGGCTGCTGCTGGAAACGTACTCCCAGCTCAAAAGCAGACGGATGCATATGGCGTTTGCCGTTCATTGCGAGAACGAATTGGTCGATCTCGTTGCGAGGACGGAGTTGCTGGATAAGGAGCATCCCCAGTTTACGGGTGATTTCTCTTATTGGTCCTTTATTAACGGCAAATATCTGGAATCGTATTCCACCGTGACCGGACTCGTCAAGCAGGGCTTGATCGCGGCGGTAAGTCTGGGCTATCTGCTGTACTATCATCTGTACATCGGCCTGCTGGCGCTGCTCGTCGGTACGCTCAAGGGCATCTACGACCTTCGCGCCGTCCGGCGAAGGGTAGCGATCAACGAAGAAATGATGAGGCAATCCCGGGGATATCATTATTATTTCGATGTATTGACGGGCTCCCAGACGCAGAAGGAAATGACGCTGTTTCAATTGGTGCCGTATTTCCGGGAGAAGTGGCTGCGCAAGAAGGACGAGGCCAACGCCTTGTCCATGCAGCTCGAAACCTTAAATCTGAAAAGACAAGCTTCCGGCGAACTGCTGTCCATCATTAGTTCGGGCATTGTCATCGTGATCACCGCGCTGCTCATTTATAAAGGCTCGCTGACGATTGGAGATTACGTGGCCATCACGATGGCGCTAACGATGACGGAAAGCAATATTACGATGATGTTCGCCTCGATCTCAAGGCTGACGGAAAACGCCACCCATATCGAAAGGCTGAATAAGATCGAAAGCGACGTGCATGCCGCCGCCCGCCTGCCGGAGCAGGTCGGGCCCCGCCCATTCCGCTTTCAGGACGAGCTTCAAATCCGCAACCTGACGTTCCGTTATCCGAATCGGGACGAGCCGGCGCTGACCGACATCAACGCGGAGATTCGCAAAGGCGAAATGATCGCCATCCTTGGGGAGAACGGCTCGGGAAAATCGACTCTGATCAAGCTGCTGCTGGGTCTTTACCGGAGCGATACCGACGCCATACTGTACGACGGTGTGAGCGTCCGGACGATGGACCGGATCGGAATGTGGCACAAAACGAGCGCCGTCTTCCAGGATTACATCCGCTATATGACGGATGTGCGGGATAACATCGCCGTCGGCAATATTGCCGAGGCGCACAACACGGACAAGCTGCTAGCGGTACTCGCGAAGGTCGGGCTGTCCAAGACGTTCAAGCAAGGACTGGATACGAAGCTGGGAACGCTGGAGGATAACGCGGTTAACTTATCCGGCGGACAGTGGCAGCGGCTCGCTTTATCGCGCGTGTTTGTCTCTGAGGAGCACGAACTGGTCGTGTTTGACGAACCGACCTCCGCACTCGATCCGGTCAGTGAAGTTCGGCTGATGAATGAAATGCTTGAGCACTGCCGGGGCAAGACCGTAATTATGGTGTCCCATCGGGTGGGGATCGCGCGGAGAGCCGACCGTATCTTCGTGATGGAGGGCGGGCGCATTGCCGAGGCCGGAACGCACGACGAGCTGCTTCACAAGCAAGGACTTTATCATGAGATGTGGCATCAGCAAAAGCAATGGTACGACTAATTCAGGCGAAAAGAGGGAGTAACGATGTCGTTCAACCGTAAGCCGGGCGGATCAGCCGACAGCGGCCCGCCGATCGGTTCCGTGTTATCGGAGCTGCCGCCCCATATCAGCAATATCGGAACGCCGGCGGAGCCGGACGAAGCGACCGATACGGTGCTGCTGTTCGTGTCCACCTACTGCTCGCATTGCATCGATTTGCTTCCGTATATCAACGCGATGACGCGGAACCACCCGTCCTTTTCCTTCCGGCTCTTATCTACGGGCGACGAGGACGATCATCGAAGCATGATCGAATATTTCGGATGGACATTCCCGGTTTGTTCGCTGGACCAGAGCGACATGGAGGCGTATTTTGCGGTGACGTATCTGCCCTTCGCTATCCTCGTCGACGACTCGGGAAAAGTGGCCGCCAAAGGAGTAGTCTATAATGCCGACGATTTCGAGCAGCTTGTGAAGGATTACGCCCGTCATGCGCTGGCTTGATAGTGGCATCCCGGTTTTTACACCTTAAGATAAAGCTTCATATTCCAATGAAAGGAGGTGAGAACCATGTCTTGCACTGATCCGAAATGTCAAGTTGTATTGGAAAATGAAACCTATTGTTACCTTAGCAGCTGCACCGCTGGCGGTACAAACTATCCGAAAATCATGGGCTCTAATAAGATTCTTGGCTGCGAAGATGGAAGAACGGTACCATGCCATCAGGACAGAGTTGGCTGCTGCTACTAAACCGATTAGAGGAGGGGGATCATCCCTCTTCTCTTTTTATTCTTTCAAGAAACGAGGGATCTTTTTTGAAAGCTCAATTAATCGTATGCGACCGGATTACCCATAACGAACAGGCGAAGGGGCATCAGTTAGGTACCGTACTAAACCATCGGACGATTCCTGTTCTGCCGTATGCCTTGGATTTGTACGTTTTGCTCAAAATCTTTGATTTGCCGCAGGGAAAATCGATAGATACGCATTTTGAATTCAATAATGACCGTGGAGATCGGCTTGGCAAAACGGCGATGACCGTCCTCAGAAATTACCGAGCGGACGATCAAATTCCGGGCGTCGACAAAGATTTTGCATTTACGCTGGTGCTGACGGAGCCGGGAATCGTTCACATCAAGTGCTTTGCCGACGGCGAAGAAGCGGCATGGTATCCGCTGACGATCCGATTGCAGGAGGACAAGTTGCAAAAAACGTCTAGTACCGGATGAGGTGAGCGACGACGATGACGGGTTTGATAGCGTATGTTCTGGACGTCACGATAGCGGTTCTGTTCTTCCTGCCCTTTTACATGAAGCTGCGCAGCTTCGAAGGTTTAAAAGTGGAAATTTATGCCTATGGGGTGCTGCCGGCATCCATGCTGTCTTTGGCGGCCTGTGCCGTTTTGATCACGGAGTTTTTGCTGTTTTTCTTGTTTGCAACGGGATTGGCGGAAGGCTGGAAACAAATCGCAGGGATCGGGCTGCTGTCCGTGTTTACTTGTTTGACCTGGAGAAAGAAAAAAAGCACCGGGACCGAAGCCTGCGCCTGCTATGGCGATGTCGGTTTTCTCAACCGGTTTCCCATCTATAGAAACCTTGTTCTTATTGGTATTTTGGTGATCGACGCAGGCTTGAAGCGGGAGCCGGCAGATGCTTACTTCATGCTTCATTCGCTTGTTTTGGTCATGGCGTTGTCGTTTACCGTTGAGCTCATGACGATGCGTTGGAAAAGAAAAGAGGTCTGACCATGGCCGATCCGTTGTTTTTATGTACGTTGCTGTGGCTTGCCATAAGTGCAGCGGTACTTTACATCTTGAGAAGGCGGGAGCAAAGGGCAATTCAAGCGCAAGTCCGGCAGATCGGGCAGTTGGCGAATGAAACGAATGAGCTGATCTTATTCTTGGACTATACGGCCCCAGGCTTCAAGGAAATCGATGCTCTTTTGCTCTCGGACCCGCTGGGCAGGATTACCGTCGTTTTCACCGCTCCCGAATGGCTGATAGCCGCCAAATCCAAAAAGTGGGAGCGGCATTGCGTCGTGAACGCGAGCAGTCTGAACGTACCCTCCTTGGAAGTGAGCACGGCTTGCATCGTGAAGGATAAATATGGAAAATACCGTGTGTTCTACGAGGTCCCGGCTTTCCTAAGGCTGATGAGCCGGCCGAACACGTGAAATAGTTCATTTTTGTGTGTAGTAACTCCTTGTAAGGGAATGGCCGGACGCTTGCAGGATAGCCGCTCCAAAATTATCGGCAATATGCGCTAAAAGCCGCGAAAATAAGCTGCTATATCATTGCAACGCCTGCCCTTTTGCGGCAGGCGTTTTGTCGTTAATCGCCGTGGAGATGCCGCTTCAAGTAATGCCCTGTAAGCGAATGCGGATGCTCGATGAGCTGTTCGGGAACGCCTTCGAAGATGACCGTCCCGCCCTCTTGTCCGGCTCCGGGACCCAAATCGACGATCCAATCGGCTTGACTGATCACGTCGAGGTTATGTTCGATCACGATCACCGTGCTGCCGTTGTCCACGAGCCGGTTCAGCAGGCCGATCAGGCGGTCGACATCGGAGAGATGCAATCCGGTTGTCGGTTCGTCGAAGACGTAGATTTGACCGCTGCGCTCCAGCTCGGCCGCGAGCTTCAGGCGCTGTCGTTCCCCGCCGGAGAGCGTGTTCAGCGGCTGCCCGAGCGTAATGTAGTCCAGCCCGACATCGCCTAGCCGCTCCAGAATGGTCCGAATCGCTTCCTCCCCAAAAAAGGTCCGCGCATCCGCTACACTCATCTCCAAAACCTCGTCGATCGATTTGCCGCGCAGCGTATAGCTCAGAACCTCCTCGGTAAACCGGCGTCCTTGGCAGCCTTCGCATCGGCTGACGATCGGGTCCATGAAGGCAAGATCCGTATACGTGACGCCAAGCCCTTTGCATTCCGGACATGCGCCGTTGGAGTTGAAGCTGAACAACGTGGGGCTAACCCGGTTCGCTCGGGCAAACAGCTCGCGGATCGGGTCGAGCATCCCGGTGTAGGTCGCGGGATTGGAGCGCTTCGAGCCTTGGATGGCTCCTTGATCGATGAACACGGCTTCCGGATAATGCCGGGGCAGCACCTTGTTGATCAGCGTGCTTTTCCCTGAGCCCGCTACGCCGGTGACGACTGCCATCACGCCTTGCGGGATGCGGACGCTCACGTCTTTGAGGTTATGAAGAGAGGCGGGGCCGATCACGAGCGAACCGGAAGGTTGTCTCGGCGGCGTCTTGAGCCGGGGCCGGCGGCCGAGATACGTTCCGGTCAGGGTGCCAGAAGCCGCCAGACCAGCCAGATCGCCTTCGTAGACGATCCTGCCACCCTTGGCGCCTGCTTCCGGTCCCATATCGATCACATGGTCGGCGATGGCGATGACATCGGGATCGTGCTCCACAACAAGGACCGTATTCCCTTTGTTCCGGAGACGCTTCATCAGAGAATTCAGCCGGTGAACGTCGTGAGGATGAAGTCCGATGCTCGGCTCGTCAAAAATGTACGTGATATCCGTCAGACTGCTGCCAAGATGCCGCACCATTTTGACCCGCTGCGATTCGCCGCCGGACAGCGTGGACGTTTCCCGGTTAAGGCTAAGGTAGCCTAAGCCGACGGAAATCAGATGCTCCAGCCGTTCGACGATGGCGTCGACCATGGTTGCGGCGACAGGCGCGTCAATGGCGCGTATTAGGGGGGCGAGCTCGCTGATCTGCATGGCCGTGCAGTCCGCTATGCTCTTGTCATTGATTCTGCAGCCGAGCACCTCCTGATTCAGTCTGGCCCCCTTGCACAGAGGACAAGCACCCCGGGTGACGATCCGATCGAACTCTTCCTTGTAGCGTGTTTTGGCCTCCTCGGATTCCTTGGTCAGAAAGCTCCGTTCGAAACGGGGAATCACACCTTCGTATTTAGAGGACGGCGGCCATCCGGGACCGGGATGCTTCAGCTTCATATCCGTTTTGTAAAGCAGCGTGTCCCATTCCTCGTCCGTATATTCTCCGAGCTTTTTATCGTTGTCGAATAATCCGGAACAAACATACCGTTTCCAACGCCATTCACCGGGGCGGAACGTGGGGAAACGGATGGCCCCCTCGTTCAGGGACTTTTGCCGGTCGAGCAGCCGGTCGTGATCAATCGCCGCTACCGTTCCCAATCCTTCGCATTTGGGGCACATCCCGTGCGGATCGTTGAACGAAAAGGCATTGGAATAACCGACGAACGGCTTCCCGATCCGGGAATACAGCAAGCGCAGCAAGGAGTAAATATCGGTGACGGTTCCAACGGTGGAGCGGACGTTGCCACCGAGCCGCTTCTGATCGACGACGATCGCGACGGACAGATTATCCAGCGAGTCCACATCCGGCTGACCGTAATGAGGAAGACGGTGCCGGACGAAGCTGGTGAACGTTTCGTTGAGCTGGCGCTGCGATTCCGCGGCAATCGTATCGAAGACGAGCGAAGATTTGCCGGAGCCGGATACGCCCGTAAATACGGTGATCCGCTTCTTCGGTATGCTCACCGTCACGTTTTTCAGATTATTTTCCCTCGCGCCTGTAACGCGGATCAGATCGTGCCGGTTGTCGGGGGCGCCGTTTTGCAGGTTCATCGGTTGGATTTCCTCCTTCTTCAAGAATGATGATTTAAGGATATTAGTTTCCAATCGGAAAATATATTTAAACGGATCGTGACTGATTGTCATCGAGAGCGGCCGCTATCTTTTGGCACAGCTCCGCAAAAATACTTTGTTCGCCGGGCGTAAGAACGGAGGCGGCGATTTCGGCAGCCTCGCGCCGGCTTGAGGCCGCACGCTCCAGAAAAGCTCGGCCGCTATCGGTGAGCGACGTCGTTTGTTCCCGCCGGTCTTCCTCGCGCGCCGTTTGCTCAATCAACTGCTTATCCTTTAAAACTCGGAGATTTTTTGAGGTAGCCGGGCGGGACATCCCCAGTATTTCGCCGATGAGCGAAGGCATCAGGGGACCGCGGATGCGCAGAATCTCCAAGATGTCGTATTGTGCCCAAGTAAGCTGCTCCGGATTGATCCGGGTGCGTCTGGCGACCAGCACGCATTGGAGATGGGACAAAGCGTTTTCCAGCTCACCGGGTTGATCTGGCTGTATCATAGGAATACCCCCTGTCGATATCGTACGTTCTATTCGTCATCGTATCAAAATAGTTTCTTTTTGGCAACTAATTGCGAAGGCCATACGTGTCGTTCAAATTCAAAACGTAATCATGATCCTAAAGCTTCGGCATTATCGCACAGAGGCTTTTGAACATGTTGAGTTTGAAAATGGTATTGACACGACACTGAATGGTGTCCTATAATCGAACCGTCACCAAATGGTGTCCAATTGGGGGCGAGTCTTTTAGAAAAATTGGAATCTGAAAAAGTTTTACGTCCGAAGAGTCGCAAACTTTAGGGAGGTGATGAAATCAACGGTTGTCCCTTCGTACCATCAATAGATTTCTACGACAGAAAATAATATTTAGGAGAGGGTGTTGTGAGCGAGAACAACCAATTGCGGGATGTGTATGACGCGATTGCAGATCCAACCAGGCGCCGGCTGATTCGTCTGTTAGCAGAGGCAGAGGAGTTACCGCTTCACGAATTAACGGCACAGTTTCAAATGGGCCGGACAGCGGTATCCAAGCATTTGACAATCCTTAAAGAGGCCGGACTGGTCCTTGACCGAAAAGTCGGCAGAGAAACGCGATTTAGGCTTAACGCCTCTCCACTCCGAGAAATTCAGGATTGGGTGGCTTTCTATAGCAAGTTCTGGAGTACGAATATGCTGAACTTGAACAAACTATTAGAGGAGGAAGAAGAATGAGTTTAACCTTATCCCTGGATTTTCAGTACAAGACATCGATCGTGAAGCTTTGGTCCGCTTTAACCGATTCAAGCAAGCTTGCCAAGTGGGTGGTCAACATCCATAACGGTCAGGCGATGGAAAATGATTTTAAGCCCGTCGTCGGACACCATTTTCAGTTTCGCACTCAACCGACCGAGTGGTGGGACGGGATTGTTGACGGCGAAGTGCTTATCGTGGAAGCGCCAAACCGGTTGTCCTATACTTGGGCCAGCGGAGGGGAGAAGCACACGGTTACCTGGACGCTGCAGGATTTAGGGGACGGAAAGGTTAACCTTCATCTCGAGCAAACCGGAATCTCCAATGAACCAGCACTCAATGGAGCCAAGTATGGCTGGAGTAAATGGTGCGGCGAACTTGAAAAGGTATTGGAACAATAACCGCATTCGGTACGAAAACATCTTCTTCCTCAGTGTTAAGCTAACGGATGACTACAGCTTATTAAAATTGCGGAGCAGCTGCCAGCAAAACTCGGCAGCCTTGTTCTGCTTAAGGGCAGGTAATACACATAAAGCGGGGCGAGATTGATGCAAAGTAGTTTAGAACAAGATATTATTATAACGGCAGAAAACTTCACAAAGAACTTTTCTGATAAAGGGAATTTTAATTTTAGCGTAGATAGCCTGCGAAACGTAGACGATATTCTTGAAGAATTACGTGACTTTGAATTAGATGATGATATTTTGGATTCTGCCTCTTCTATGGCTGGATGTTATATTTTCGAAGTAGCAAGAAGGAACTATGGCGGAAAGTACTACTGGGTACAAGAAAGAGATCAGCCTGTTTTAGTTACTGGCGAGCCGGAATTTTCGATTTCAATATTTGCATTCGAAAAAGTTAGAAGCAGACTTCAAAATGGAAAAGAGGATGAGATACCCTATTACTTTGATGGGTATATCCAGGCAATTGAAAAAGGTAAAGAAACGGGCTACTGTGCAACAATTGTTTGAGGCAGGATTGAACTAACAGGATGCGTTGCGTTAGCAATAAAAGCAGCAGCAGTTTTCATCCTGGGCTGCCGCTGCTTCTATATTCGAGTCTTGCCGGACAGGGCTGTTTTCCATTTTTTATCATTGACTCCTGCGGAAATGAAAAGCTATGATATCACTTAAGCAGTACTTAAACGTTTCAGTACTTAAACGATTCAGTTCACGAACAATGCAGTAGACTTAAAAGGGGGACCCCGCATGTCAAAACGATGTTTCATTTCCGCCGTTCTTGTCCTTTGTCTGAGTTCTTCCCTGCTAACCGCTTGCGGAGAGGGCCGTCCTTCGCCTGCCGGGCAGGAGCCGGGGAACGAAACCGAAGGAAGCGCAAACGCGGAGCCGTTAAAACCGGAGCAAGGCGCCCAATTGCTCGTATGGGAATCGAAAGGTCCGGAGCTCGATTATTTGAAAGCGGTAGCGGAAAGCTTCGAGAAAGACTACGGCGTAAAAGTGAAGGTGGAGCCGGTTCCCGCGATCGACACCGTTAAGAAGCTGACCACCGACGGTCCGGCGGGCATTGGAGCCGACGTTTTCTCGGCGCCGCACGATCAACTGGGGAACGCGGTGACGGCCGGGCTCGTGTTGGAAAACGACGCTTCGGGCGACAGCATGAAAAACGAGATCATGTCCTCGGCGCTGGCCGGAGTTACCTACAAGGACGTGCTTTATGGCTTTCCGACGGCGATCGATACGTATGCGCTGTTTTACAACAAGTCCTTGATGGACAAAGCTCCGAAAACGTACGACGACATCGTGAAATTCGCCGAAACCTACAACGATCCGAAAACCAAAAAATTCGCCCTGATGTGGGACGTCGGCCAACTGTATCAATCGTACTCGTTCCTCGCCGGTTACGGCGGGTATGTGTTCGGTAATCAAGGCACGAACCCGAACGATATCGGTCTCAACAGCGCGAAAACGGTTGAAGGGGCAAAATATTTGCAATCGCTCAAAACAATATTGCCGCTGAACGCCGGAGACATCAACGACAACATCATTACGGGCTTTTTCCAGGAAGGAAAAACCGCTGCCGTCATCAACGGCTCATGGCTGATGGCCAGCTTGTCGAAGGCGAATTTTGACTATGGCGTAGCGCCGCTGCCCCTGCTGCCGAACGGCGAGCATCCGGTCAGCTTCTCCGGCATTCGGGCCTTGTACGTCAATTCGTACACGAAGTATCCGGCTGCCGCCAAGCTGTTCGCTAGCTACGCGACCAGCAAGGACAATCTGATCAAGCGGTTCAAGATGACAACCCAGCTTCCTCCGAGGAAGGACCTGATGGACGATCCCATCATTACGCAAGACCCGAAAGCGGCGGCGTTTCTGGAGCAGGCGAAATATTCGACGCCGATGCCGTCCATTCCGGAAATGGGCAATGTATGGGTGCCCGCAGGCGCCGCGCTCGCTGCGATCTGGAACGACGGTCAAGATCCGGCAGCCGTTCTGACTACCGCGGTGGAGCAGATCAAGACAGCCATGAAAACGACGAAGTAACGCACGGATTCATCCTCAAAACTCGGCTAAGGCGGTTTTACGTATGCAATCACAACCAAGCGTCCGGCGGCATCAGGTCACGGCAGCCGTTTGTTCCGCGGCGTTCATAGGCTTGGGCCAGCTCTACAACAGACAATATATCAAAGGCTTGCTGTTTATCGTCTTGGCCCAATTGTTTTTCTGGAACTATTATTCGATCGCATGGAAAGGCATTCTGGGGCTGATCACGCTAGGCGATGTGCCGACCCGGATTATCCGGGGAAAAATCGTACAGGGCGACCATTCGATCTTTCTACTGATCAACGGTCTCATTACCCTCGTCGTCATCCTGCTGTTCCTTGGGTTTTATGCGATGAATGTTTACGATGCGAAGAAGAACGGGGAGCTTCGGGACGAAGGCGGCCATGTCCTCGGCTTCGTCGAATCGGTGAAGCAGGCGAAGTTCCGGCATTTTCCTTATTTGCTGCTGATTCCTGCCGCATTTTTCATTTTGTTCGTTACGGTCATTCCGCTCGTATTTAACGTGTTGATCGCTTTCACCAACTATTCGGCTCCGTCGCATATTCCGGACCGGGCGCTGGTGGATTGGATCGGCTTCCGCACGTTTTACGATCTGTTCACGCAGGATGCATGGAGGTCCACGTTCCTCGGCATCTCCGTTTGGAACATCGTCTGGGCGGCGGCTTCGACCTCCACCGTCTTTCTCAGCGGACTGTTGCTCGCGATGATGGTGAACCACCCACAGGTCCGGTTCAAAAAATTTTGGAGAACGGTGTTCATCCTGCCTTGGGCGATCCCGCAGTTTATCTCGATCCTCGTTTTCCGGGTGCTGCTGAACGGGACGTTCGGCCCGGTGAACGATCTGATCGTGAAGCTCGGCTTCTCTCCCGTGCCTTGGCTTTCCGATCCGACGATGGCGAAAGTATCCGTCATTCTGGTGAATTTGTGGTTCTCGACGCCGTTCCTGATGGCGTTGATGTCGGGAATTTTGACGACCCTGCCGCGCGATCTGTACGAAGCGGCGGACGTCGACGGGGCATCGGGTCTGCAAAAGTTCGTCAAAATTACGCTGCCCCTCGTGCTGATGGCGACGGCGCCGATCTTTATAATGCAGTTTGCGTTTAACTTCAATAACTTCAACCTGATTTACTTGCTGACGGACGGGAAGCCGAATAATCCGGATTATTACTACGCCGGAAGCACGGATATTTTGATCTCGTGGATCTTCAAGATGACGCTGAACCAAAGCCAGTTTAATATGGCCTCGGCCGTATCTATCATTATGTTCATTCTCATTGCGGCATTTTCTTTATGGAATTACAAGCGGATGAAGTCCGTTTAAGAAGAGGATTTGATCTGGATGTCCAAATTCAAAAACAACCTGGTCGTCACAGGAATTTACTTAGTATTTGCGGTGCTGCTCGTCACGACGGTTTACCCGATCGTGTGGATCGTAGGCACGTCTCTGAATCCGGGCGATAACTTGCTCGTCAGCAAGATGATTCCCGACCATCCGACGATCGCGCATTACATCGAGCTGATGCAAACGACCGATTTTGTGCTGTGGTATCAAAATACGATCAAGATCGCGCTGGTGAATGCGATCGTATCGACGGCATTGGTAGCAGCGACGGCGTATGCTTTTTCCAGATTCCGATTTAAAGGGAGACAGCAAGGCTTGATGATGCTGCTGGTCCTGCAAATGTTTCCGGGGTTTCTATCCGTCATGGCGATTTTTGTGCTGCTGCTGCAAACGAAGCTGCTCGACACGCATCTGGGATTGATTCTCATCTATGCCGGCGGAGCGGTGTCCATGGGCACCTGGGTCATGAAAGGGCACTTCGACACGATCCCGAAAAGTCTGGAGGAAGCCGCGTTTATCGACGGTGCAAGCCATGCCGACGCATTCTTCAAAATTATATTTCCTTTATCGCTGCCGGCGATTACGTTCGTAGCCCTGAACAGCTTCATCACGCCGTTTATGGACTTTATTTTACCGCAAATCGTGCTCAGGTCTTCGGACAAAATGACGCTGGCGCAAGGGCTGTATGCGATGGTCGCCAACGAGACCAATTCCAGCTTTACATTATTTGCGGCCGGAGCCGTGCTTGTAGCGCTGCCGATCACACTGCTGTACATGTATTTCCAGAAGTACTTAATTCACGGAATCGCGGCCGGCGCGGATAAAGGGTAGCACAAATTTATTCCAAAGGAGGCGTATGACATGCTATTAGAAGCGGTTTATCACCGGTCCGGCAATGCGGATTGTTACGCTTACGACGACCGGACGATCCATATCCGGCTGCGGACGAAGAAAAATGATCTGCGCGCGGTAAAAGCGCTCTACGGCGACAAGTACGACTGGGAGCAAACCGCCAGCGAGCAATACCTTCATAAGCTGGCAAGCGATGAACGATTCGATTATTGGCAGGCGGAGCTCGTCCCGCTGCATCGCAGACTGCGCTATGCGTTTGCATTGATCTCGGACGACGAAACGGTCTGGTACACGGAGACCGGCTTTCAGAAGGAAAAGCCGCTGGACCCGCTTTCCTTCTTCGACTATCCGTTTCTGTGGTCGGATGAAGTGTTGAAGCCGCCGGGGTGGGTAAAAGAGGCTGTGTTTTATCAAATATTTCCCGAGCGGTTTGCGAACGGCGATCCGTCGAACGATCCGGCCGGCGTTCGTTCATGGGAGGAGGCCGACCCGGGGCCGCACGATTTCTACGGCGGAGATTTGCAGGGCGTATTGGACCGTCTGGATTACCTTGGCTCGCTTGGCGTTAATGCGATTTATTTTACCCCGCTGTTTGCGGCGGAGACGAACCATAAGTACGACACGACGGACTATTTGAAGATCGATCCGCAGTTCGGGGATACCGGAATGCTGAAGAAGCTGGTTCAGGCCTGTCACGAGCGCGGGATTCGCGTCATTCTGGATGCCGTATTCAATCATAGCGGCGCGCTGTTCGCTCCTTTTCAAGATGTGGTCCGCCACGGACCGGAATCGCGCTACCGGGACTGGTTCCATATCAAGCAATTTCCGGTGCAGACGGAGCCCAGACCTTCCTACCACTGCTTCGCTTTCGAGGCGCATATGCCGAAGCTGAATACGGCGAATCCGGAGGTCCGGCAATACCTGCTGGACGTGGCGCAGTACTGGGTGAAGGAATGCGATATCGACGGCTGGCGGCTGGATGTGGCCAATGAGGTCGACCACGAGTTTTGGAGGCATTTCCGCAAAACCTTGAAGTCGCTCAAGCCGGACTTTTATATCTTGGGCGAAATTTGGCACGACGCGATGCCGTGGCTGCAGGGAGATCAGTTCGATGCAGTCATGAACTATCCGGCGACGGAGGCCGTATTGGACTTTTTTGCCAAGGATGCGATCGATGCGGGACAGTTTTCCCACCGGATCAACCGGCTGCTGGCCCAGTATCCGCAGCAGGTGAACGAAGCGGCCTTTAACATCGTCGGAAGCCACGATACGCCGCGGTTGCTTACGGTCGCGCAGGAGGCAAGGAAAGCGAAGCTCGCCGTGCTGTTTCAGTTTGCGTTCCCCGGCGTGCCGTGCATTTATTACGGCGACGAAGTCGGGATGCAGGGCGGAGCGGACCCCGACTGCAGGCGGCCGATGATTTGGGGCGAGACCCGGCAAAACCAGGAGCTGCTTGCGTTTTACCGGACGATCATTTCGTACCGACGACAGCATCGGGCAATGCGCGATGGAACTTTTCAGGTGATCTATGCCAAGGATCGGCAGCTTGTCATCCGTAGAACGGATGCTGGCGAGCAGCTTTACATCGGCTTCAATAACAGCGGGCATTCGGCCGTCACGAATGTCGTTTTGGACTCGCAGGCACCGCTCGAAATCGCCATGGGCGACGGAAGCTTCGAACTGACGGACGAGCGGCTTTCTATCAGCTTGCCTCCGTACGGATGGCTTATTTTAAAGGCGCCATTGTCATGATTTGACAAAGACAGGGCCGTATGCTTTAATCGACCTAAACGTTTAAGTAGAGGCGGTTAAACCATGAAAAAAGCAACGATCAAAGACATAGCTAAAGCGGCCGGCGTTTCCATTGCGACGGTTTCGTATATTTTGAACGACGTGAAGACCCAATCCATCTCCGATGAAACACGCGTGAAGGTTTTGAAGGCCGCGCAGCAGCTGAAATACGTAACGAATCGTACGGCGCAGTCGCTGAAGGTCAAGAAAACCGGACTTATCGGCATTTTATGGTTTAAAGGTAAAGATGGTCATATTTGGTCCGAATTGAAGTATGCGAGAACGATCAATGCCATCGAGCGGCACTGCAGCGAGCTGGGGTATCATGTCCTTTTTATGCAAATCGACGACCTGGGCCCGTCCTCGAAAATTATTATGGAGCGCAATTTGGACGGCGTCTTCTTGATGAACGTGGATCAAGAACAATTCACGACCATATCGCATTATTTCGGATTCGGCGTTCCCGTCTTCGTGATCGACAGCTATATCGAAGACCCGTTGTTTCACAAAATCGTTCCGGATTTCGTAGGGAGCTTTCAAGCGGCCCGCAGCCTGCTGGGCGAAGCCCCGCAGTTTCTGGTGATGGATTCGTATAACAATGCCGAGCTGGTGGAGTTTATCAAGCGGGAATCCGGCTTGGATGAGGGACGGATTCATGTGTGCGACAGCATCGAAGGTATGAACGAATTTCTATCTGCGCATGCCGGACGTCCGGGGATCGTGTTGAATGAATTTTTGGCGCATGAAGCGGCCAAGACCCATAATCGGTTCGCTGTTCTGTGCACAAGCCATTGCCCGGAAATCGTTCCGCAAGGGGTGGCGAAAGTTGCGTTTGCTTTGAATGACTACAAAGAGATTGTCCGTATGATGGATCGCAATATTCAGGATGCGGATGAGGTAAGCCGTGAAAAGTTTTATTGCCTGTCCGTCATCACGTGACGATCCGGTGAGGAGAATGTGGCGTGAGTTCGTCGCGGCTGATCGAAATCAATCATTTTTATTCCCAGATTCTTGACAATTCCAGAAATATATTTATATATCTGCCTCCGAGCTATGAAACGGACGCGGGGCAGCGGTACCCTGTCCTGTATATGCAGGACGGGCAGCACGCGTTCTGCAAGGACCGGAAGGGCGAATCGTGGGACGTACACAAAACGGTTGACCGCCTGATCGCCGAAGGACGCATGCGGGAAATTATCATCGTTGCGGTAACCCATATCGAGGATGCCCGGATTGCGGAATATATGCATGAGAATCCGTACGGACACCGGGTTTTCGATACGACGAATCAAGGCGAGCTGTACGAGGAGTTTCTCGTCCGCGAAGTAAAGCCTTATATCGACCGGGAATACCGGACGCTGCCGGATCAGGAGCATACGGCGCTGATGGGATCGTCCGCGGGCGGTCTGGTTTCTTACAATATCGGGTTCCGCAGGTCCGAGACGTTCGGGATGATCGGGGCTTTGTGTCCGTTCTTCGCAAGCGTCGATCTCCGCACGATGGAGGACCGCTGGTTGAGCCGCGTCTACACGGAAAAGAAAGCTCTGCGCATTTGGATGGACGTGGGGGATGCCGAAGGCTTTACCGTTATGGAAAAGCATGTGCGGCATGTCGCGGATACGCTGATCGGCGCCGGATATCGGCCCGGGGACGATTTTATGTACTATTATGCCGTTAATTCGGGCCATTCGCAGAAGGATTGGGCCGCCAGAGTGCATGCGCCGCTGCTTTATTTTTTTGGTCGCATCGGAACTCCTGTTCGTGTCGATTTGCATGGGCCGGAGGCGGTTGGGATCGAAGGGCCGAAGCGTACGCTCAATCCGGTGGTGCACTACGACAGCGGCTTCATGATGACGGATTTAAACGCCTGCTATGAAGTAGTCGATCCCGAGCTGCTGGACGTGACGGCAGACGGAAAACTGCTGCCGAAGAAAGAAGGGGAGACGACGGTCCGGTACATAAACGGCAGCCTGACGGCTGAATTGGCTGTTGACGTCGTCCCGTCGGTTTCGGAGACGGTTACCGTCCAAGCGTACGTGAAGGTGCCGGCCTTTACGCCGCCAACAGCTGCGCTATACGCTGGCATCGAGCTGCCGATGATCCGCGAAGGACTGTACGGAGGAACCTTTGAGGTACCGCGGGATATGTCCTTCGAATTCCGCATTTCCCGCGGCTTGGGCATGCATGAGACGGACCGGCAGGGCCAGGAAATTCCTTACCGGAAATTTACGGCCAAGGACGGCATCGTTCTCAAGTACGAAGTGGAAAATTGGGTGGATGCGGCGCCCGTGAGCGAGCAGAGGTGATGAGGATGCACAAGAACAAATCAAGCATTTTGAAGGTGGAAAATTTCTACTCCGCCCACTTGGACAACACGCGGGATCTGTTTGTTTACCTCCCCCCGAGATATCGCTGGGATCAAGCGAAGCGGTATCCGGTGCTGTATATGCACGACGGGCAAAATATTTTCCACCCCGCCTTCAACGGCTACTCCTGGAACGTCCATGAAACCGCAGACCGCTTGATTCAGAACGGCCTCATGGAAGAAATCATCGTCGTCGGCATCCCGAATCGGGGCGTCGAGCGGGCTGACGAATTTACCCATGAGCTGGAAGGGGTACTGTACCCGTCCGATAAAGTCCGTATCCAGCCCAAAGGGCAGCTCTACGAGTGCTTCATCATCGAGGAAGTCAAGCCTTACATCGATGCGCTGTTCCGGACGAAGTCGGACCCGGAGCATACGGGCTTAATGGGGTCTTCCCGCGGGGGGCAGGTCACCTACCATATCGGCTTGCGCCGTCCGGACATTTTCGGAAAGCTGGCGATTCTGTCGCCGTATTTTTACTACGTCGATCCCGTGACGCTGGAGGAATTCCGGCAGTATCATACGTTCGGCACGAAGCAGCCGGTTTCCCGGATCTGGATCGATCTGGGAGGCAGGGAGGGCACGCTGATCATGGAAAAGCATGTCCGCGAGGTGGCGGAGCAGCTTGCCCTCCTCGGATACGAAGCCGACGACGAGCTGATGTATTTCTTCGATCCCGAAGCGGCGCATGTGGAGAAAGATTGGGCGGCCCGACTGGCCTCTCCGCTGCTTCATTTATTTGGAGCCAAGGGCCAGGCGCGCTCTTTATCCTTGCAAGGCTGGGACGAAGTCGGCATCCACGATCCGGTCTGCCGGTTAAACGCGATCGCGGAGTTTGACAGCGGCTTGAAGATGTCCCTGCTCAGGGCGGCTTACCGGGTGGAGAACCCTCGGATATTGGAGATGCAAGAGGACGGGACCGTGGTGGCGAAGGAAGAAGGAGAGACAACGGTGACGGTCACCTACTGCGGCATGGAGGCTGCTCTTTCGATCCGTGTGGTCAAGGAATTGAAGGAGCGGGTTACCCTCGATTTAAGGGTTCATGTCCAGCCGCATACGCCGGACTCCGTCACGTTATACGCTTGGTTTCCTTTAAGCAAGCAGCCGGATGCGCCTGTATATTCCGGGCGGCTTGAGCTTCCGCTTCATACCGAGTTTGTTTATCAAATCAGCAGGGCCGACGGCGTGACGGAAACGGATCAAGCCGGAAATCCGGTGGTGCGCCACTACCGGGCCGAGGCCGATTCGTGGTTGGAGCTGACCGTCGAACGCTGGTCTAACGACATCAGAGAGGATTAAATTATCATGGTGAAAAAAATTATGCTCGGACTCGTCTGCGGTTCGATTGTGTTCACAGGGGCTGTCTTGATGAACGGGACCCCGCATGCTGCACAAGATATCGACAATCCCGTGTCGATTGACAGCAATTATGTTGCAGAAACAGCCGGGGGGAACGAAAAATCCACTCCGAATAAAAGCGGCTCGGAGCCTCAGCTACAGAAACTGCCGGTCACGCAAACAACTAACGGCGTTGAGGTTATCGTTCATTCCATCCGGCGGACCGTACAAACGACGGATTTCGAAATTACGATCAAGAACGGGACCGCGAACGAAACCGTTACGGTTGACCCAACCCGTCTTACCGTACAGGCGAATCATTCGAACGCGGACAAGTCAAGCGAAAAGGTCGGGGCTTCCCCAACCAATCCGGACTTTACCGGTGCGACGATCCTGCCCGGTAAAGAAAGGCACGGCTGGATCAGCGGCCAAGCTTTAACGGAGAAAGAGCTGGAGAGTTTGATCGTGGAGCTTTCGTTGGATGGAAGCGAGCAGAGAGCTTTCTCGTTCGCCATCGACTGCAAAAATCTTAAGTTTCGTATGCTTTGAGCGACTTACTGCACAACGAGCCGTGGCCCCGAATAGGTGCCGCGGCTTATTTTTTTCATAGCCGGAAAAATACGGATAAATCGGCGCGTCATCGATGCCTTGCGCTATTGACACACTGCCAATTTCGAAGATATTATAGATATAATAACTCTACAATCGATGACGAAAATTACTAAAACGGCGAAGTATGCTCTGCACCCATGCTGTTTTTTTGCATTATTAAAGACATACTGAGTCTTCGATGTCCAATATCTTATCCACAGGAGGTCGGGAATGATGGGAAATGTATGGCATGAGCGTTTTAATTCGGAGGAATATTATTATGGGGAAGAGCCTAACGTATTTATTCAACAACAAGCTTTTCGATTAGAACAATGTCCCAAAGTTATCGCGTTTGCAGAGGGCGAGGGCCGGAATGCCGTCTTTTTAGCAAAACGAAATCATGAAGTGACCGCCATTGACTATGCGGAGAGCGGCCTGCACAAAACGAAAAAACTGGCCCGGAAGCATGGCGTGGACGTGCATACCCGAAAACTGGACCTGTTGGCAGAGGATGTGCCGAACGAGGAATATGATGCCGCCATCATGGTGTTCGGACATTTTCATAAAGACGATCAGGCCATGATTCTCAATAAAATGAAAAACGCCATAAAGCCTGAAGGCATTATGATGCTTGAGGTATACTCCAAGGATCAATTAAAGTACGGTACCGGCGGCCCCCCGGACCCGGATTTGCTCTACGACCCCCAAGAAATTCTTGCCTGGTGCGAAGGCCATGAGGTGGTCCATTTCTTCTATGGCGAGCAAGAACGGGTGGAAGGGAAGGCGCATACCGGTTTAGCGCATGTCATTCAACTTGTATTGAGAAAAAAATGAGAAATCCGTCAGGCACGCAGGTTGCCGCGGATGCCCCAAGTGTCCCATTTTGCATCACTGTATCGGATCGAATCGGCGAATGTGTCCCGAAATGGGACACATTTTTTTGCGCGTTCCTTTCATTTCCCGCACTCCGACGGTTGGCACAATAATTGCTTTACTTAGGCTCAGAAAGGCAATCAACTATTATCGATTGGGAGGGTCTACATCATGAGTTCGTTTACGAATGAGCGTATTGCGGCCACGGCGGTCAGCCCCAACCTGAGAAATTACGAGCAGGCGCGGGGACAGTTTCGATGGGAGGAGGTGGAGAGCGAGTTCACCTGGCACGAAACCGGAAAAATCAATATGGCGTACGAAGCGATCGACCGGCATGCCGAGTCCTCGCGCCGGGACAAAATCGCACTGTACTACAGCGACGGCGAGAGAGAAGAAGCGCACACTTATGGGCAAATGAAAAGCAGCTCCAACCGCTTCGGCAACGTGCTTCGTCAACTGGGCATTGGAAGAGGGGACCGCGTGTTTATTTTCATGCCCCGTTCTCCCGAGCTGTACTTCGCGCTTCTCGGGATTATTAAAGTCGGCGCGATTGCCGGTCCTTTGTTCGAAGCCTTTATGGAAACGGCCGTGAAGGACCGCTTGGAAGACAGTCAAGCCGTGGCGATTGTCACGACGCCTTCCCAGCTTCCGCGCATCCCGGTTCAAGAGTTGCCCCATCTGAAGCATGTGATTCTGGTCGGGCACGATCTTCGGCTGGAGGAGGGGCAAGTCGACTTCCACAAAGCAATGGAAAGCGCTTCCGAGGAGCTGGAGCTCGAATGGATGGACCGCGAGGACGGCCTGATTTTGCACTACACCTCCGGCTCCACCGGCAAGCCCAAAGGCGTGCTTCACGTCCACGATGCGATGGTTCAACATTATTATACGGGTAAAATCGTGCTTGACCTGAAGGAAGACGACGTGTATTGGTGCACGGCCGATCCGGGCTGGGTGACCGGCACGTCTTACGGCGTTTTTGCTCCGTGGCTCAACGGCGCGACGAACGTGATCCGCGGGGGACGGTTCAAGCCGGCGGACTGGTACGCCACCCTGCAAAAGTACGGTATTACCGTCTGGTACAGCGCGCCTACCGCCTTCCGCATGCTGATGGGAGCCGGAGACGAGCTGGTATCCGGGTTCGATCTCTCCAGACTCCGCCATGTGCTCAGCGTCGGCGAGCCTTTGAATCCGGAAGTCGTCCGCTGGGGGTTGAACGTATTCAAGCAGCGCATCCACGACACCTGGTGGATGACGGAGACCGGCGGCCAGCTCATCTGCAATTACCCCGGGATGGCGATCAAGCCGGGCTCGATGGGCAAACCGATTCCGGGCGTGGACGCGGCTATTTTGGATGACGAGGGCCGTATTTTGGAGCCTTACTGCATGGGAAATTTGGCGATCAAAACAGCATGGCCGTCCATGATGCGCCGCATTTGGAACAATCCTGCCAAGTACGAAGAGTATTTCCGTTTCCAGGGCTGGTATGTGTCAGGAGACTCTGCTTTCCGCGACGAGGACGGATACTTCTGGTTTCAAGGCCGCGTTGACGATGTGATCAACACCTCGGGCGAGCGGGTCGGCCCCTTCGAAGTCGAGAGCAAGCTGGTAGAGCATCCGGCGGTTGCGGAGGCGGGCGTCATCGGGAAGCCGGACCCGATGCGGGGCGAAGTGATCAAAGCGTTCATCGCGCTGCGGGACGGTTATACGGCATCGGAGGAGCTGAAGGAGCAGATTGTCCAATTTGTCAAAACCGGCTTGTCCGCTCATGCGGCGCCTCGTGAAATCGAGTTCAAGGACAAGCTGCCCAAAACGCGAAGCGGCAAAATTATGCGCCGCGTGCTGAAAGCGTGGGAATTGAATTTGCCGGTCGGCGACATGTCGACGATAGAGGATTAAGCTTCGGATCATAAACAGAGATGGGGGATATAACGGGATGCGTATTATTTTTATCGGATTGCCGGGTGCGGGCAAGGGGACCCAAGCCGAATTCATCCAAGCGAAATTCGGCATACCGCATATTTCAACCGGAGACATGTTCCGTGCCGCGATGTCGGAAGGAACGGAGCTCGGCCTTGAGGCCAAAGCGTATGTCGAGAAAGGGCAGCTGGTGCCCGACGAGGTGACGATCGGCATCGTAAAGGAACGGCTAAGCCAAGAAGATACGGCGCGCGGCTTTTTGCTGGACGGATTTCCGAGAACGGTATCTCAAGCGCTGGAATTGGAGCGGGTACTCGTTGAAGGGCGGCGGCGGATCGACCTTGCGTTGCATTTGGACGTAGACAGCGGCAAGCTGCTCGGACGTCTGACCGGACGGCGGATTTGCCGGTACTGCGGCGAGACGTACCACGTGATGTATCGCCCTCCGCAGGAAGAAGGGAGCTGCGACAAGTGCGAAGGACCGCTGTACCAGCGGCCGGACGATACGGAGGAAACGGTAACGACTCGGTTGGAAATTAATGTAAAGCAGCAGAAGCCGCTGCTGAAATTTTATAAAATGAGAGGCCAGCTTCGTTCGGTGGACGGAGAGGCCGGAATGGACAAGGTATTCGAAGACATTTGCGATATTCTCGGAGGCTTGCACGTCAGAGCCAGATAAAGCGGGCAAGCCGCTTGTCGACGACAAAAGGGGCAGATCCGCTGCACGAAGCGGGCCTGCCCTTTGCTTTGTTCGCTCGTAAACCGGTACCGGCTTACGGCGTCATTTGAAATTCCTTCAGCTTCCGGTAGAGCGTACTCCGCGTAATGCCAAGCACCTTAGACGCCTCGGTGATCGTCTTCGTTTCGCTCAGCACCTGCTCAATCATCCTTCGCTCGACTTGCTTGAGCGGCTCGGCCGCCCTCGGCTTTCTCTGATAATATCCTTTGAGCGCTCTCGGCAGATGCTCTACCCGGATCGCAGCTCGTTCCCGTCCGGCCAGCAGGTAGGCGCGTTCCATCACATTTCGCAGTTCCCGGATATTGCCCGGCCACGGATATTGAACCAAGGCTTGCAGCGCTTCGTCGCTGATGCTGTCCGCCCCGTCGCCGTGGACTGTCTGAAATTCGCGAAGAAATTCCCGGCTTAAATGCTCCACATCCTCCGGGCGCTCGCGAAGCGGAGGGATCGTGATTGACAAGACGTTCAGACGGTAAAACAGGTCCGACCGGAACGAGCCGCTGTAGGCGATTTCCTCTTGCAGATTCCGGTTCGTCGCAGCAATAATCCTTACGTTGACCGCCCGTTCTTTATTTTCCCCCAGTCTCATAATCCGCTTCGACTCGATGGCTCTTAACAGGACGACCTGAAGATCCAACGGCATGTCGCCGATCTCGTCGAGAAAAAGAGTTCCGTCGTTCGCGGCTTCGAATTTGCCGATGGCCCCGCCTTTTTTGGCGCCTGTGAACGCTCCTTCGATATAGCCGAACATCTCGCTCGCGATCAGCTCCCGGGGCAGCAGGCCGGTGTTAACGGCGACCAGCGGGCCGTTCTTCCGTTCGCTTTGCTGATGAATCGCCTGGACCAGCACTTCTTTTCCCGTTCCGGTCTCTCCGGTAATCAGCACGTTGGCGCACGATTGGGACGCCAGCTTGGCGACCTCCAGCTCCAACTGGTATTCGGGGTTCAAGGTCCGGATGCGGTCGAATTGATAAGGTGCCCCCGAAGAACGGACGCTAGGCTTCGGCTTGAGCAGAAGCATTTGCTGACCGGTTGTTCCGTAAGGATGCACCTCGAATGCGTGATGGATTTGCTGCAGCAGCGTCGGCGTGAGGAGCTGTCCTTCCGTTAACCGGGTCAGCTCTTCCGCTTTTTTGCTCATGTACACAATATGCTGCCGCTCCGATAGAACGACGATCGCTTCATCACTGATCCGGCCCCACGACTCCAGAATGATTTCATTCAGTTGGCCGGGCTCCCGGCTTTTTTCTTTAAACGGCTTCGGGGCAATATTGCGCTGCGAGTCCCAAACAATTTCGAATTGCCCGTCCGGCATCGCTCTTCCGATCTTTACCGGTCTGGACAAATGGTGGTGGTCGCCTTCGACGAGCACCGTCCCGCAAGCGGTTTCAAGCTTCTTGTCGCTCAGGTGGTAAAAGACGTCCCGGTAATCCAGGCTCCCGGTTTCATGAATGCTGTCCAAGATCATTTTCGTGCCCAGATAAGTGTTGAACATGACCGACGAAATCACCTGCTGCGCGCCGAAGCGTTCGTGAAACGCGCTGACGAAATGCAGATTAGGCTCATTCTGAAGCGATTGAAAATAGCTGGCCGAGCCGTAATGCCCCGTTCCGTAGCCGGCGCCCATGGCCGCAATTTCCGTTTCCTTCGTGATCGGACTGAAGATGGGCAGGTGATCCGGATTCAAGCCCATTCGCCGGTACGCGCGATAGAACGGGATGACGCTCTGCCCGACGAGCGTTGTAAAGATGGCGTCGGGCCGCTTCACAATGATGTCTTCCAGCACGTCGTAGAAGGTCTGATGACCGAACGGCACATAGGCTTCGCCGACGACCGAGCCGTTTTTTTCCGCGAGATACGTGCGGACCTGCTGGTTCGTTTCTCGGGGATAAATGTAATCCGTGCCGATGCAGTAGACAGTCTTCCCGAAGTGCTCGGTCAAGTAATCGAGTAGCACATGAACCTGCTGGTTAGGCACCTCCCCGGTATAAAAGACGTTGGAATGGCATTCCCGTCCCTCATACAACGTCGGGTAGACCAGCAGGCAGCCGTATTTCTCCAGCACGGGAAGAATCGCTTTCCGGCAAGCCGAAGTATAACAGCCGATGAACACTTTCACGCCGTCTTTTGCAAGCGCTTCCGCTTCTTTCGCGCTTTTGGCCGGGTCCGAGCAAATATCCCGTACGATCGCTTCCACGTTCATTCCGTTTTGGTTAAAATGCTCGATGGCCAGGATGGCCGCATCGCATTGTCCTCGTTCCGTCAGGGCGGTCGTGCCAGTTAATGAAAACAATAAACCGACTCTGGTATTCATCGAACTCCGCCTCTCCTTGGTAGGTTTGTGTCTTTATTATAACAAAAATCGAACCGTTTGAAATTGGGGGTTGACTTTTTTCTTATGGCTCGTGTGTAAAAATAAGACAGTGTATCATTTTGCGACAGTCACTGGTCTGTGGATGGTTTTAACGCTTTCTGCACAGGAACGGGGCTGTGATTGTATCAAATTAAGACAATCGGCGGCGTGTTTTGTAAGCGGTTTCTTTTATCTGGCGGTAAATTTCATTGGCACGGATTTTGCTTTAATCCCGGTTAAGTCGGTCGGACGATGAGATATTTGTCCCGGCTGATGCAAAACACACCAAGGAGGGGTTTTCGATGAGACATGGAGACATTTCCAGCAGTCAGGACACAGTAGGGGTGGCAGTGGTGAACTATAAGATGCCGCGCCTGCATACCCGGGCGGAGGTTCTGGACAACTGCCGCAGGATCGCCGATATGATCGTTGGGATGAAGCAGGGATTGCCCGGCATGGACCTCGTTGTTTTTCCGGAATACAGCACCCACGGCATTATGTACGACGAGCAGGAAATGTATGAAACCGCTTCCTCCATTCCGGGAGAAGAAACCGCCATCTTCGCCGAGGCTTGCCGGAAGGCCAACACGTGGGGCGTGTTTTCCTTGACCGGGGAACGGCACGAGGCTCATCCGAACAAAGCTCCGTACAACACCTTGATTCTCATGAACAATAAAGGGGACATCGTTCAAAAATACAGAAAAATCATCCCGTGGTGCCCGATCGAAGGCTGGTATCCCGGCGACTGTACGTATGTCGCGGAAGGGCCCAAGGGGCTCAAAATCAGCCTTATCGTCTGTGACGACGGCAACTATCCCGAAATATGGCGCGACTGTGCGATGAAGGGAGCCGAGCTGATCGTGCGCTGCCAAGGCTATATGTACCCGTCGAAGGACCAGCAAATCATCATGGCGAAAGCGATGGCCTGGACCAACAATACGTATGTGGCCGTAGCCAATGCGGCCGGCTTCGACGGCGTTTATTCTTATTTCGGCCACTCCTCGATCATCGGCTTTGACGGGCGCACGCTTGGGGAATGCGGCACGGAGGAAAACGGCATCCAGTACGCCGAGCTGTCGGTTTCGCTAATCCGCGATTTCCGCAAAAACGCCCAATCCCAGAACCATCTGTTCAAGCTGCTTCATCGCGGCTACACGGGACTCATTCATTCCGGGGACGGCGACAAAGGAATTGCGGAATGTCCGTTTGACTTTTACCGTACCTGGGTGCTGGATGCCGAGAAGGCGAGGGAAAACGTAGAGAAGATCACCCGGTCGACCGTCGGAACCGCCGAATGCCCAATCGAGGGAATTCCTCACGAGGGCAAGCAAAAGGCGGCTGGAGGCTGACATGACGTTCATCGCGGAGAAGCTGAAAACGATCCATCAGCGCCAGGAACAGGCTACCGAAGAAGAGGAGGACCGCTCTTCTTCTCCCCGGACCGTGACCCGGTTTCGTTTTGACGTCGATCGCGTTATGCAGCAGGTCCGGTCGAAAATTTTCGGGCAAGACGAAGTCGTCGGACGGTTGGAGGAGATGCTGAGGGTCGTCTGGTCCGACATTTCGGAGCCGAACCGGCCTTTGTACGTGGCGTTATTTTTGGGACCGACGGGGGTAGGGAAGACCGAAACGGTGAGAGCGTTGGCGGAAGCGATTCACGGCAGCGCCGAGGCCTTTTGCCGGATCGATATGAATACGCTGGCCCAGGAGCATTATGCCGCCGCGTTGACCGGAGCGCCTCCCGGTTACGTAGGAAGCAAGGAAGGCACGTCGCTCTTCGATACGCAGCGCATCGAGGGCTCTTACGGCAAACCCGGCATCGTGCTGTTCGATGAGCTGGAGAAAGCGAACGACCAAGTGATCTATTCGCTGCTGGGTGTGCTGGACAACGGGATGATGGTCTTGTCGTCAGGAGAGAAAACGATCAATTTCCGCAACAGTATTATTTTTATGACCAGTAATTTGGGGGCACAGGACATCACGGAATTTGCCGACGGGAGCATGAAGGCTTTCTGGAAAAAACTTGGATGGTATGCGCAGCCCCGCCATTGGGGGGCTTCCGAACGCGAGCTTCTGCGGACTATCGTACAAAAAAAGTCGGAGCGCCGGTTATCGCCCGAATTTATCAACCGCATCGACGATATCTATGTATTTAACTGGCTACGGCGCGACGGGCTCGGACCGATCCTGGATTCGCTGCTGGATTCGCTCAACCGCCGGGTCCTGAAGCATCGCTGCATGGTGCTCCTCGACCCGTCCGCCAAGGAGGTCATAGCCTCTCTGGGATTCGACAAGCAGTATGGCGCGCGCTCGCTGAAAAGAGCCGTCAGAACCTGCATCGAAATCCCGCTGGCCGGGCTGCTCGGAAACCGGCGGCAGGATGATCCGTTCGTGACATATTACGTGCGGGGGAGACGTAAAGGGCTGGCGTGGTACGAAGACGACGAACGGCTGGTATACGAATCTCAGGAGGTGACAAGATGAGCGCCGTTGGTCTGCTGTATGTCGGCGCGGTACTGTTTCTGAACGGCTTGATGCTGCTCGGCCGCATAGATGGCAAGAGCGCAGGCGTGTTCAACCTGTTTATCGGAGCCATGCAGGTGATTACCCCGTTTTATATGATCTTTACTTCAGGGGGAGACGCATGGACGATATTTCAGGCGTCCGGTATTTTTCTGTTTGGTCTTACCTATTTATATGTAGGAATTACGAACTTGTTAGGCGTGGATGCGAGCGGCGTCGGTTGGTATTCGTTATGGGTCGCCGTTCTTGCCGTCGGCTATGCGGCCATCAATTTTCTTCACTTTCACGATGAAAAGTTCGGCATCATCTGGCTCATGTGGTCGTTCCTGTGGACCTTGTTTTTTGTTCTGCTGGCGCTCAAGCGCAATATTGGCGCATTTGTCGGTTGGGTGACGCTTATTCAAGCGTGGGTGACGGCGACGATTCCCGCTTTTCTTATCCTCATCGGCGAATGGGAGCGCATCGGCGCGGGCGTCACGGAAGCGGCAGCGGGCCTTACCGTGGTTGCCTATGGGATTGCGTATGCGCTGACCCGGTGGAAAGCCCCGCGCGGGGTAGAGGTGTCGCCATAAGGTGAAAAATTGGAGTCCATCGTCCGATATATATACTACATTGAAACGGATTCGGCAGGACTGTGAGGATAATGAACTACAAATCTTTTTTTTACATTTTTCTTGTGATTGTAATCGTGTTATTTCTAGTGATGGCTAGCAAGCAGATAAATGCTTTGTTCGTTCTATTGTACTTTGGGGTGCTGTTCGTTTTCTCCAAGTTTATTCAGGGCAAGGCCGCCAATCTGTGGATTATGGTTTTAAACTTGGTTGTACTATGTTATCTTCTTTATTTCAAAATAAGTTAGTTCGAATTATGAAGCCGCGGCGTATTGCTGCTGGGGCTTCTTTTTTTACCACTTTATTGGCATTCGCTCTAAAGATTTCTAGTTGTCAAGCCGATATACAAGCTGAATCCTTTCTATAGGATGTGTCAGGTTACTACCAGCTTGGAGGCTTAGGAAAAATTGAACAAAGTCCAGTTGTTTCTTACACTCATTTTATTAAGTGCCCTCATCACCGCTTGCGGCGGACCGAGACCGATGGCGGCAACAGAGCCGGAAAAGGAAAGGGCTTATTGGGCAATGAAGGATTACATCGACTCGCATTTGATAGAAAAAGTGCTGTCCGATTACTTCGAAAATCTGGGTGACGGCGAGCAGCCGGTGATCCCAAAGGATTTCGACTACAAGATGCGCTCGTTCTCAACGTATAAAGGAAGTCGAACGAATAAGACTGAGCTTCTTGACAGGAGCTTAAGCTATGTCGACAAAAAACCGGTCTTTCCAACCGTCGATCCGATCGTGATCCGAATGAGGCCGGTGATCAATGAGTTGAAGGCCGCGTTGGCTGAAGCATACGATTACTACGAGATGAAAAACTATGTCGACGATAATTTCGCCAAGGGCAAGGAACTGCATGCGAGAATAAGACAGGCGTGGGCGGCGCTATACCCAATCAGAGAAGAATTTTCCGCAGCGATGAGAAATCTGGGCGCCGAGCTCAGAAAAGCGCACCTGGAAAGCTATACGAGCGACAAGCAGGATTTCCGGTACAGTACCTTAAAATTGGTGGTCGATGCCGAAGCGATGTCCGCGGAGTTGTCGCATCAAGGCATTACGGCTGACAACGTGCTGGATTTGGATATGAATGCTTTCAAACCGAAATACGACGTGCTTGTGGAAGATCTCAAGATTGTCACTCAGCAGTATCAGGTCATGGTCGACAAAGATAGTTCCGATAAATATAAATATGAAAAATACGTAAATGCGGCCAAGGAGGTTAAGGCTGCTGCCTCGGAAATGGTTGAGCGGGTGAATAAGCAGGAAAAAGTAGAGAAAGTCCCTTCACCAAACGACTACCAGTATCCAAGCGGTACTCCCGAGAAATTCAGCAGTAAGGTTGGTAGCGTTGCCTCGGAGTATGAACATATTTTTTAATGTCGTAAATGAGCAGGGGACGGCTTGCAGGTATGAAAAAGAAGTTGTATCATAAGAATAAATAAGGAGCCGTGCGGCTAACACGACTCCTATAGTACAGTAGGCCGCTTCAAAGGCGGTCGGCTTCAAAGTAAAGTGAGTCAGGGAAATAGACCGTTACCTTACCAGAGTGGGCGGTCTATTTCTTTTTGTTTTGGGTAAGCACGATGACGATGGTCACAACCAGCGTCAGCAGCGCAATAAGAAGCGAACCGAAGCCGATCATGAGCGTCAGAGCGTCTTTAACCTCCACAGGCATCACCTCCCTTCCGAGAGGCTAGCCGACCGCCCTTGCAAGCCGTTCTAGTGTACAGGAAATAGTATACATCATTTATTCTTCGGCAATCTACTACTTCGCTCGGCTCGACACAAAAGCCGCAACAGCATTTGCCGCCGCGGCTTCCGTTCTTGTTTACATAAACTTCCTATTCTGCTTCTTTCCGTCGTAGGTGAACAGCACCGGCTTCGTTTCGATGACCGATTCCAGATGCACCGTCTTCCCCCACAGCCGGTGAATATACGGGAGAGTCCGTTCCACATACTTCAAATCGAGCTCGATACCCTCGTACATATGCTTCAAATACAGCTCGCCGTTCTTTTCGAAATCCCCATTCTCGACGACGATATAAGGAAAGCCGCCGTTGACCCGGGAATACACGAGCTGGTCGCGGATTTGTTCCCAAGACTTGTCGGTAATTTTCCATTCCGGCCCCTTTTTCTCGAAAATGTACAAATCGAGCTCGTCGCACAGCTTCTTGGTCATGTAGTTGCGGATGAACGATAGGTCGGAGTCGAATTCGCGCACCTCGAAGATCTTCTGCCGGCCTTCGCCGCCTTTATAGCCGAAGCGGTCGCGGTCCTCCTGTGACGGCTGATCCCAGCGCTTCTCGATGTCCTCGAAAATTTTCAGTCCCAGGTAATACGGATTGAGCGTATGGCGGGAAGGGACGACAACGGAGGAGTTCAGCTTGGAGTATTCGATCGTTTCGGAGTCGGTCAGATCGAGCTCCCGCATAATGCGCTGATGCCAGTAGGAGGCCCAGCCTTCGTTCATAATCTTCGTCTCCAGCTGCGGCCAGAAATACAGCATTTCGTCCCGCAGCATCGTCATGATGTCGCGCTGCCAATCCTTCAGGTAAGGGGCATGCTCCTCGATAAACAGCATCAGATCCTTCTCCGGCTCGGGCGGAAACTTCGCCGGGGCTTCTTTGGTGTTCGCCGTCTTGGCCGCAGGCTTCTCATCCAAATCCCACAAATCCTCGTAGCCGAACTTGCGCTCCGAAGGCTTTTTCGGATCGTCCGCCGCTTCTTCCCGGCCACTGCTTCGTCCGCGATACGGCTTCGTGATCAGCGGATCGATATGCTCTTGAATGGCAAGCACGGCATCGATAAACTGTTCCACCTCGTCCGTCCCGTATGCGATCTCGTACTGGCGGATGCGCTCGGCCGTGGCGGACATGCTCTCGACCATGTTGCGGTTCGTTTTGGAGAAGCGGACGTTGTTTTTGAAAAAGTCGCAGTGCGCCAGCACGTGCGCCACGATCAGCTTGTTTTGGATGAGCGAATTGCCGTCGAGCAGGAAAGCGTAGCACGGATCCGAGTTGATGACAAGCTCGTAAATTTTGCTGAGTCCGAAATCGTACTGCATTTTCATCTTATGAAAAGTTTTTCCAAAACTCCAGTGAGAGAAACGGGTCGGCATCCCGTAAGCGCCGAAGGTGTAAATAATATCGGAAGGGCATATCTCGTAACGCATCGGGTAAAAGTCAAGACCGAAGCCGCTGGCGACCTCGGTAATTTCCGCGATGGCGTATTCCAATTGCTTGATGTCATCCGCATTCACTGGGCGATCCTCCCCTCCGCGCCCTTCGGGAAAAAGGTTTTGAGCGCCTTGTACACTTCGCCTTTCTCACGAATGACGTAGTGCACGAATTTCGGATCGTGAATGTTCCGGTAAGCGGACATGAGCGTGCTGCTGCGGTTATATTGATTTACTTCGCCGTATCCGAACAGATTCGCCCGCTTGATCAACTCGCCGATCAGCCGCACGCACCGCTCGTTGTCCGATGTCAAGTTATCACCGTCGGAAAAATGAAACGGATATATATTGAAACGGGACGGCGGATAACGCCGGTCGATCAAGTCCACCGCAAGCTGATAGGCCGAAGAGCAGATGGTGCCGCCGCTTTCGCCTTTGGTGAAAAATTCCTCTTCCGTCACTTGCTTGGCCTCGGTATGGTGGGCGATGAAAATGATTTCCACCTGCTCGTATTTCGTCCGCAGGAATCGCGTCATCCAGAAGAAAAAGCTGCGTGCGATATATTTTTCGAAGGACCCCATACTGCCGGACGTATCCATCATGGCGAGCACCAGCGCGTTCGAGTGAGGGGTGACGATTTCGTCCCACGTCTTGTAACGCAGATCGTCCGGACTGATATGATGAATGCCGGGAGCCCCCGAGGTGGCGTTCCGTTTCAGATTTTCGAGAATCGTCCGCTTCTTGTCGATGTTGGACATGATTCCTTTTTTACGGATATCGTTGAAAACGATTTCTTTGGTGGTGACATTGTGCTTTTCCTTCTGCTGCAGGTTTGGCAGCTCCAGCTCTTCGAAGAGCAAGGACTGCAGCTCCTCCATCTGCACCTCGGCATCATAGTAGTCGTCTCCCGGCTGATCGCCGGCGCCCTCGCCCTTGCCCGGACCGGAAGCGGGCTGCGGGTCTACCCCGAGCACGTCCCCGACCTGGCTGTCCCCGTCGCCTTGCCCCACATGCTTGCTCTTGTTGTAGTTATAGCGGAAACGGTACTCATCCAGACTGCGGATGGGCACTTTGACGATTTGTTTGCCGTCCGACATGATGATGCTTTCGTCCGTCACCAGATCAGGCAGATTTTGCTTAATCGCTTCCCGGACTTTCTGCTGATGGCGGGTCTGATCCTGATATCCTTTGCGGTGCAGGGACCAATCCTCGCGGGATACGGTAAATAAAGGCTCTGTCATGCGGAACACCTCCTGATAGCTTTTGGATCAAAGCTGGCTTCGATAGCGCGGTCAAAAAGCGGCTGAGCCGGCGTCGAAAGCTTGAACGGTGTTGGGGAGCGGATGGACGATAGCGTGTAAAGCAGCATGTAACGAAACATGACAAGTACTTGAAAAAAAAGTGCTTGTTACTAAATATATTCAAGTCCCGGAGGGATATGTGAGCGGGGGAGGAGCGGATTTTTTTAGGGAGGCAGGGGTTACTGCAGGAGTCATAAAGCGCCGCAACGCGCGCCGGGAGAAGCGCGCGTTGCGAAAGGCATTTACTTTGTTTTTGCTTATTTACGATCATGAACCGTTCCTGACCGCTCCTTCAGGCCTTACTTTCAGCCACCGCTCGCTCGTTTGTCGGTAGAGGCTGCGACTGCGGAAGAGCTGCTTCTCGGTTTAGCACCGCTTTTTCATTGGCTCTCAAATACGCTATCCAATAGGCGGTGGCGACGAAGACACTGCCTCCGACGGCATTACCGAGAAAGACGGGGACAAAGTTGCCCAGGTATTCCTGCCAGGTGTAGTGCCCTGCGAAGATCGCGGCAGGGATCAGGAACATGTTCGCGACAACGTGCTGGAAGCCGATGGCGACGAAGGTCATCGTCGGGAACCAGATGCCGAGCATTTTGCCCGCGACGTCGTCTGCGCCGTAAGCGAGCCAGACGGCCAAGGCGACAAGCCAGTTACAGCCGATCCCTGAGATAAAGGCTTGCAGAAAGCTTTCGTCAAGCTTGGCGCCCGCCACCTTGACCAGTTTGGATAAGTACGGCTCAGCCTCCGTCAAGCCGACGACGTGACCGAACAGGTAAGCGACAAAGAGCGCCCCGGCAAAGTTGGATAGCGTAATCAGCAGCCAGTTGACGGTGAGCTGCTTCGTCGTTATTTTGCCCTGAAGCCGGGCCAGCGGCACCGCCATCATGTTTCCGGTCAACAGCTCACCCCCGGCAATAATCGTGAGGATCAAGCCAATGGGGAACAACGCCGCGCCCAGTAAGGAGCCGAGCCCGCTCCAGGCCGCAGGAACGCCCGCAGCTACTCTCAGATACAGAAGGAAGCCCAGGGCGATAAAAGCCCCTGCCAAAAAGCCCAGCGTACAAGTTTGCAGCGGACGCATATTCGCTTTCTTCTCGCCCATGGCTGCGGTAATATGCGCAATTTCTTCCGGTTTGCGGTACGACATGCCTAGACACGACCTTTCCATACTATTTGTGAAAATATTCACAATAAATGATGTGCTAACGCCCAGTTCCTGCTGTCGTCTCATTTTACCGCAAAAAAAGGGGACCGAAAGTGGTATTTATCACATTCGCGTAGGATGGTTTGCACAGAAAGCGCGGTTAAGGGAATAACGGCTGAAACCTAAAAAAAGTATATTGGATATTCGACGAAATATGGTAAAATATAACTGAATACGCAATATTATTTAACGAATCGACACAAATCGATAGTTCTGCGAATTGAATAAAAAGGGCTTCGTCTTTTCATTGCAGGAGGAGCCATGGAGGGGCCGTATGCGTCAAACGCCTTCGTTTCGAAAAGCAACTCGTTTCGGATTTGGAACGGGTTGCTTTTTGTCTTCACAGCCAATTGAATTCGGGAGGGAGAAAGAGGATGTCACAGAAAGTGGATGAAGGGACGATCAGCATTATTGACCGCTGGATAACGGAGATACAGGACGCGGAGGAGGCTACCGTTCTCCGTTTGGATCGCGGCCCGGCGGGCGATCCGGATGCGCCTCAAACCCTTAGCCGCACGTTCGAAAATGCGCCGCTAGATCGTTTGCGTCAGCTTTGCGGCATGCATCGGGTTCAAGTAAGCACTTTGCTTTATACGGCGTGGGCCGTATTGCTGCAGCGCTATTTGCGGACCGAAGAGGTACGGTTTGCAGTGGTCACACCCGAAGAAGACCGGATCATCCTTGCCCGAATCGCAGGCGCAGCTTCGCTGCCGTTCGAATCGCTGGTCGCCCGGGCGGAAGATACGCTGGCCCAGACGAAGGCTTACGCGCTTACACGCAGCAAGCTTCGCGACCTGAGCGGGTCCGACTCACCGAAGCTTCCTTTCAATACGGCCGCAGCTGTGGAAGCTCCCGGCGCCGTCCGGGCGTGGTCCGTCATTCCGGGGTGCGACCTCGCGATCCGGTTCGTGCTTTCGCATGTAATCGAAGTTCGCGCGGAGTACAAGCCGGACTCGTTTCAGTCGAAGACGATCCGCAGGCTGCTGGGGCATTTGGAGAATATCGTCATGACCTGGTTCGAATCTCCCCATACGCCTGTCGGCCGCATCGCTTTGCTGAGCCAAGACGAGAGAGAGCAGCTGCTGGTCGGGTTCAATCAAACGGATACGCCTTTTTCCTCGGATGCGACCATTCACTGGCTGTTCGCGGAGCAGGCGCGGCGGACGCCGGATCGCCCCGCGATTGTTAACGGGACCGACTGCTTGACTTACGGGCAGCTCGACGAGCAATCGAACCGGATAGCCAGAACGCTGATCGAACTTGGAGTACAAGCTAATACCCTTGTCGCCGTCATGACCCGCCCTACGCTGTCGATGTTCGCCGGTGTGCTGGCGGTGCTGAAAGCGGGTGCGGCGTATGTGCCGATCGATCCGAGTTATCCTCCGGACCGCATACGCTACATTTTGGAGGATAGCGGAGCGAAGCTGCTGCTCACGGAGGGGCAGTCGGAGCTTCCATTTACCTTTAATGGACAGGCTGTCGATCTCGCGGACCAGCGGATGCATGACGGGGATGCGTCTCCTTTGCCGGAGCTTGCGGAACCATCCGGCTTGGCTTATGTCATCTATACGTCCGGCTCCACCGGGCAGCCGAAGGGCACGCTGATCGAGCACCGGTCGCTGGTCAATTTTTGCGAATGGCATTGCTCGCATTTTCAGGTCACGATGGAGGACGTCAGCAGCAAATATTGCAGTGTCGGGTTCGACGCCTCGATACTGGAGATTTTCCCCTATCTTATTTCCGGAGCGGCGGTTCATGTCATTCCCGAACACATCCGGCTGGATGCTGTGGAGCTGAACGAGTACTTCAACCAACATGGCATTACCGTCAGCTTCTTGCCGACCCAGCTCGGCGAGCAGTTCATGAAACTTCCTAATCGCTCGCTCCGTGTGCTGATGACGGGCGGAGAGAAGCTGAAGACATTTCACCCGCAAAGCTACCTTATTTACAACGTATACGGGCCTACCGAAAATACGATCTTCACCACGACGCATCTTGTCAAGGGGCAGACGGATAACATTCCGATCGGGAAGCCGCTGAGCAATGTTCGGTTGTATATTTTGGATGCCTGCGGCCAGCCGCAGCCGGTGGGGGTTCCGGGGGAATTGTGCATTTCCGGTGTCGGTCTGGCCCGGGGCTACTTGAACCGGCCGCAGCTGACGGAGGAGAAATTCGTCGCCCATCCGTTCTGCGAGGGGGAGCGGCTGTACCGAACGGGGGATTTGGCCCGGTGGCTGTCAGACGGGTCCGTCGAATACGTGGGACGCCTCGATCATCAGGTGAAAATTCGCGGTTTCCGGGTCGAAACAGGCGAAATTGAGCAGCGGCTCCGGCTGCACGATCGGGTGCTTGATTGCATCGTGATCGCGCGCGAAGACGATGCCGGCCGTGCGTACCTGTGCGCATACGTCGTGTCCGAAGAGCCTCTCGCCCACAGTGAGCTGTCGGCGTTTTTGGCGGAGCAGCTGCCGGATTACATGATTCCGTCCTGGTTCGTCACGCTTCCGAGGCTGCCTGTGAATGCGAACGGAAAAGTTGACCGGCGCGCGCTGCCCGATCCCGGGAGAGAGGCGGAGTCGGCTTCTTACGCGCCTCCGGCCAGTGAGGCGGAACAGGGGCTGGCGGAGCTGTGGAAGGAACTGCTCGGCTTGCGGACGGTCGGCGTGCATGACCGCTTCTTCGACGCCGGAGGTCATTCGCTGCATGTCGCCGTCCTGCGCGGACAAATTGAACGGTGCTTCGGCGTCCGGCTGTCGATTGCGGAGTTGTTCGAGCATACGACCATCCGTAAGCAAGCGGAGCGGATCGGTCAAGCGGGTAAACCGGCCGGAGGTGGTCAGGCGATTGAAAAGGCGCCCGAGCGGGAGCATTATCCCCTTCATCCGGCGCAAAAGCGGCTCTTCTTCATCGGGCAGATGGAGCAGGCGGGGACGGCCTATAACACCCCGCTGCTGCTCAAGATTGAAGGGAACGTCGACCGGCGGCGGATGGAGCGAGCTTTCGAGCATATGATCGAGCGTCATGAACCGCTTCGTACGGCTTTTGCATGGGTAGATGGGGAGCTCGCGCAGACCGTCTGGCCCCGTGCGGCGTTTCAAATGCAGTTTCATGCGGCAGCGGAAGAAGAAGCGGAGCGGCTGATGTCCGCGTTCGTCGTTCCCTTCGATCTCGGGAAGTCGCCGTTATTCCGGGCCGGACTCATTAGCTGCTCCGAGGAGCTGCATTTTCTGATGCTGGATTTTCACCATATTATTGTGGACGGCGTCTCGATGCATGTGTTTTACGAGGAGTGGAGCCGATTATACCGGGGGGATGCGCTTCCTCGCCCGGCAATCCAATTCAAAGACTATGCCTTCTGGCTGAACGGCCGAGAACCGGAAGAGGAGGCGCAGCAGCGCGAGTATTGGATGGCGGCCTTGTCCGGGGAGCTCCCAGTCCTGCAGCTGCCGACCGACAAGGAAAGACCGAGCTTTCAAAGCTTCAAGGGCAATACTTACCCGCTTCGGCTGGATGCCGGATTGACAGCGCGCTTGAAGCAGTTCGCCCTACGGACGGATGCCACCCTGTACATGATCCTGCTCGCTGCTTACAAGGTGCTGCTTGCCCGGTATTCCGGTCAGGAAGACATCATCGTTGGCGTTCCAGTCGCCAGCCGCCCGCAAGCCGAACTGCAGCCGCTGATCGGCATGTTCGTCAATACGCTGCCAATCCGAAGCTTCCCGGAGCGAACGAAGACGTTCGCCGACTATTTGCAGGAGCTGAAGTCGATTCTGCTTGCTGCCTTCGAGCATCAGGACTACGATCTGGAACGGCTGTTGCAGTCGCTGCGTATTCCCAGAGTGCCGGGACGCAGCCTGCTTTTCGATACAATGTTTGTCATGCAAAATACGGGCCGCACGACGACGCCGTCGATCGAAGGGAGCCGAATCACCGTTCAGCGGTACGTGGACCCGATCTCCAAGTACGATCTGATGCTTGATGCGGAGGAGACGGAAGATACGCTTCGGATCGATTTCCAATACTGCACCGATCTGTTCGTGCGGGATACGGTCGAGCGGATGGCGAATCAGTATGTGCGGATTTTGGAGGATGCGTTGGCTTTGGAGGAAAAGCGGCTGTCCGAGCTGCGATTGCTTTCGGAAGCGGAAATAAAGGAGCAGGTGGAGGGGCGGAATCGAACCGAATCCGCGTACGACCGCGACTTGACGATTCACGGATGGTTTGAGGAGCAAGTGCGGCAGACGCCGGGTCGGCCGGCTGTCGTATTCGGGGACGAAGCGCTCACTTACCGGCAGTTGAACGAGCGGGCGAACCGGCTGGCGGCCGCCTTGATTCGCCACGGCGTGCAGCCGGAGCAGCTCGTCGGACTGATGACCGAGCGGTCTCCGGACATGATTGTCGGTCTGCTTGGCATTTTGAAGGCGGGAGGGGCCTACCTTCCGATCGATCCGGAATATCCCGCCGACCGTATAAAATATATGCTGGATAACAGCCGGACCCGTGTTTTGCTGACACAGACGCAATTGGCCGACCGGGTCGAGTTTGACGGCATGAAGCTGTGCCTGGATACGCATGCCGCCTACGAGGAAGCGGCGGACAACCCACCTCCCCGCACCCGTGCGAGCCATTTGCTGTATGTGATTTATACGTCGGGAACGACCGGCAAGCCGAAGGGCGTCATGATCGAGCACCGCAATATGGTCAATATGCTTCACCATCAGTTTCGGCATACGAACGTCGATTACAGCGGCAGCGTGCTGCAATTTACGACGCTCAGCTTCGACGTAAGCTCGCAGGAAATATGGTCCGCTCTGCTGGCGGGAGGCACCCTGCATCTCGTGACGAACGAAATCCGGCGAAGCCCGGACAAGCTGCTGCGGCTTATCGAAGAACGACAGATTCACGTCTTGTTTATGCCCGTCTCGTACTTGAAGCTCATCCTGAACGAGAGCGCGTACGCGGACAAGCTTCCGGCGTCGGTGCGCCATATTATAACGGCCGGAGAGCCGTTGACCGTACCGGACAAATTCAAGACGCATCTGCGGCGGCATCGGGTGTTCCTGCATAATCATTACGGCCCATCAGAAACGCATGTCGCGACGGCTCATACGATCGATCCGAACGGCCCGATCCCGGAGCTTCCGCCCATTGGAAAGCCGATAGCCAACACGCGCATCTACCTGTTGAACGACCGGTTGCAGGTTCAGTCGCCCGGCGTGCCGGGAGAGCTGTACATCGGGGGGGATGGCGTCGGCAGAGGATATTTCAACGACGATCGCCTGACGGCGGAGAAATTCGTGCCAGACCCGTTCGCCGGAGAGGGACGCATGTACAAGACAGGCGACCTCGCGCGATGGACGCCGGAGGGGACGCTGGAGTTTTTGGGCCGCCTGGACCATCAGGTGAAAATCCGGGGGTTTCGGATCGAGCTCGGAGAGATTGAGAACGCGCTGCTGAGCCATCCTTCGATCCGGGAAGCGATTGTGATCGCCAGGGAGATTGGCAGCGGCGGAAAGGAGTTGTGCGCTTATTTCGCCGTTACGGAAGAGCTCCCGGTTAAGGTTGTCAGGGAGCACTTGTCCAAGGTGCTGCCGGAGTATATGCTGCCCTCGTATTTCGTGTCGTTAAAGAGCATGCCGCTCACGCCCAACGGCAAAATCGACCGCAGGGCGCTGCCCGAGCCCGATCCGGGCGAGCGTGCCGCAGCGGGGCGCGAACGCGTCGCCCCGCGTACGGACATCGAGAGGAAGATGGCGGCGGTATGGGAGGAGCTTCTGGGCATTGCCGAAATCGGCGTCCACGACAACTTCTTCGAGCTCGGCGGTCATTCGCTGAAGGCGGCTGCGATGACCGCAAGGCTGCAGCAGGATTTGGATATTGGGGTCAACGACGTCTTCGAGCACCAGACGATTGCATCCTTGTCCGCCAAGGTGAAGCCGAAGGCCAACTATTTGACCGCCAAGCTGGAGCAACTGAAGATAGCCCGCCATGACGAGCCGATGGAACGATTCGACGTAGAGATCGCCGCATACCGGGCGAGAAACGAACGGTACGCTCGGCTTGATCTGACGCAGGAAAGCGGGTACAGCGACATTTTGCTGACGGGAGTCACGGGGTATTTGGGCATCCATCTGCTGCGGGAGCTGTTAGCCGGAACTGCGGCGACGGTTCATGTTCTTGTGCGTGCGGCGACAGAGGCGGAAGCGCGGGAACGACTGCTTGCGAAGCTGGCTTTTTATTTCGTCGGTGATGCCCTAGAAGCGCAATTCGGCCGCCGAGTTCGGATTTACCAGGGAGATCTGTCGCAGGATCGCTTGGGGCTCGAAGAGGATGTTTATCTGGAACTCGCGCGCACCGTCGACTGCATCGTGCATTCGGCGGCGACCGTAAAGCATTACGGCAGCTATTCGTACTTCGAAAGCCATAACATCGCTGCGACCGAGCGGCTGCTGGCCTTTGCCGGCACGCAACGGGCCAAAGACGTGCACCATATTTCCACTCTGGGCGTCGCGACAGGACATATTCCGGGACAGGCTGCGGCTTATTTTACCGAGTACGACTTGGACCGGGGGCAGCAGTACGAGAACTATTACGCCAAATCCAAGTTCGAAGCGGAGAAGTGCGTCGTTCAGGCGCGGGCTCAAGGGCTCCGCACAAGCATCTACCGGGTAGGAAACCTCGTCTTTCAATCGGATACGGGCAAGTTCCAGCAAAACATCGAGGAAAACGCCTTTTACGCTACGCTCAAGTCGTTTGTCCGTCTCGGCATGGTGCCCCGGCTGGAGGCCGATATCGATTTCTCCTGTGTCGATCGGGTCAGCCAAGCGATCGTTCTCCTGATGAAGCCCGCTGCCCTGCGGGACGAAATATTTCATTTGTATAACCCGCACTATGAGAGTATGCACCGTGTATTGGCAGATGGGCGCTCGGGAGGAAGGGTGGCATCGGGGGCGATTGATGAGTTTATCGATTACATGAAGAGCAGGTATGAAGAAGGCTTTTGCCGGGAGGAGATCGAGAGCCTGATGCTTCATTACGGCTGGTTGGAGCAGCAGGAACAGACCCGGTTTACGCTCGCTTCGGAGAAAACGGTCCTGCTGCTGAAGAAGCTCGGGTTCGAATGGCAGGCGATCAGCGATAAGCAGATGGACGATATGATGCGGTACTGCCGGGAAGTCGGATTTATTTAAATTTGAAAAAAGGTGAGCCCGGACGAACGGAGAAATAGTTATGTAGAGAGGCTATTATTCATTTGAGATGAGGGAGGGAGTACGATGGAAAGAGCAGCGGAACGTTTAAAGCGCTGGCTGCGTACGGTTCCGGAGCAGTTCGGCCGGATGTCCGAAGCGGAGGTATCCGAGCGGCCCATGCCCGGTAAATGGTCTCCGAAAGAAGCGCTGGGGCATTTGTGCGATTCGGCCGTCAACAATCTTCCGAGATTTATTAAAATTCAATATGAAAAGCAGCCGTATGTCCTCATCCCTTACGACCAGGACCAATGGGTGGCATTGCAGAATTATCAGGAGGCTCCAGCGGAAGAAATCCTGAATTTGTGGTCCGGCTTGAATAACCGGATTTTGAAGGCCATTGAAAACATACCGGCCGAAAAGCTGTCATACCCATGCGTCACCGCCAATCAGGAAACGAAAAGCTTGCAGTGGCTCATCGACGATTACGTGGAACATATGGAATACCATCTGGGCCGTCAAATTTTGAAGAACAACGTTTAATTGTCCGCTTATTTTGGCATCACTATAAAATACGCTTAGCTGCTGGAGGTTCTGGAATGAAGCTGTATGTTATCCTCTCGTTCAATGAAGACGGGATGGAAAATGTGTATGTGGGCGAGGACGAGGAGAAAGCTCTCTCGTTCAAGCCGTCCGATTTTGAGGATTGCGACGCCTTGTTCGTCGAGGTGTGGGAAGACGGGGAGAAGATTGACGATTACCGTCTGGAGTAGCGTGTGAAGCGGCAAGCCGGTCGTCCTTGTGGGATGGTCGGCTTTTTTTCTGCACCCTATCATCGTCGTATCATCGACAAATCATTGATAAAATTGTGAAATAAAGCTATTCAGACGCAGCGGAGTTGATTATAATAGAATTGGTTATGGGAATTTTCACGAAAGTTTAACAATTGTACCAAATCGTTCCTTTGATAAGCTTCGGGATCAAAAACGTAAGCGCATACAAAATATTTTATTTCATGTTTACAAGATGTTAGTTTGTTGTTAGAATAAGTTACATATTCTTCATTGTGCGTCCGAAGGCGGCAGGTCGTGGGAAGCATCCCTTCCCTCATCCCTGCTCGTCCAGTCCAAGGACGCCGATTAAGGGAGTCGAGTATGGATTACGATAAAGACACGGTTTACGTGGTCGGCGATGCGCAGACATCTCTCAATAATCCGATTACTCAGCAGTACAGCGCATTTTTTATCGGACTTGTCGTGGATACGACGAACCACAAGATCGTGGATGCGGGCTGCTCGTCCACCATTCCGCTAACCTCGCAATTTGTCCGCTCCTTATTCGTCGGGCAGAGCATTCTGGCCTTCGAGCCGGTCGCCGACGAAATCAAACGAAGGTACCACGGTTCGTCGCAGAAAGCGATCATTGTCGCCTTCAAGGATGCGCAAAAAAAATACAAATTGGCCTTGAACGGCCGGGATTGCGATTCCGGTGCGTCAGGGACCGGATAACGCTGCTTTGTTTATTAGTATGGCGACATACGCGTAAATAAAATCCAGCAAACGATACGCTTGGAAGCCTTGCGGCTGCCGGTTGTCGTTTGCTGGATTTTTTTATACCTATCACATTGGAGGATTGAGCGATGAAACTGTACATTTCGATTGATATGGAAGGCATTACCGGACTGGTCGATGCGACGTTTGTCGATTCCAGCAAGCACAACTATGAAAGAGGCCGGCTCATCATGACTGCGGAGGCCAATCATGTCATTGAAACGGCATTCCAGGAGGGATGCGGGGAAGTCGTGGTCAACGATAGCCACTCCAAGATGAACAACCTGTTGATCGAGAAGCTGCATCCGGAGACGCAGCTGATTTCGGGGGACGTCAAGCCGTTTTCGATGGTGCAGGGGCTTGACGCCAGCTTCGCCGGGGCCGCTTTTCTGGGTTACCATACGCGGGCGGCAAGGAAGGGTGTGCTCAGCCATACGATGATTTTCGGCGTGCGGAACATGTACATCAACGATACGGCGGTCGGAGAGCTCGGCTTCAATGCGTTCGTCGCGGGTCATTACGGCGTGCCGGTGCTGCTCGTGGCGGGTGACGACGAGACGGCGGAGGAAGCGGAGGCGTTGATCCCGGGAGTGACGACGGCCATCGTCAAGCGGCGCATCTCGCGGACGGCGGCGCTCTGTTTGACGCCGGAGAAAAGCGGCCAGCTGCTTCGCGACAAAACGAGAGAAGCGCTCGAGGCCCGCGGCCGCGTGAAGCCTTTAACGCCCCCGGAGAGTCCGGTGCTGTCGATCGAATTCGCCAATTACGGGCAGGCGGAGTGGGCGCACCTGATGCCGGGAACGACGATCGAGCAGGGCTCGCCGGTCGTTTCCTTTCAAGCCAAAAACATTCTGGAGGCGTACCAAGCGATGCTGGTCATGACGGAACTGGCCATGCGAACTTCATTTTGTTAAAAAGCGGGTGATCGAGTGGCGCCGTACCTATTGAAAAGATTCGTGTCCATGCTGGTGACGCTGTGGCTCATCGTCACGATTACGTTTTTCCTGATGCATACGATTCCGGGCTCGCCGTTCGACCGGGACGGCAAGGAGGCCAATCCGGCCGTCGTCCAGAACATGATGGCGTTCTACCATCTAGACAAGCCGGTGTACGTCCAGTATGCGCTTTATTTGAAGTCGCTGCTCACACTGGATCTCGGGCCGTCGATCTCGCACTATCCGGAAAGCGTAAACACGATGATCGAACGCGGCTTCCCGGTCTCGTTCCAGCTCGGCATCGTGTCGCTTCTCCTGGCGATCGTATCGGGCATTGCGCTCGGAACGGCCGCCGCACTCCGGCAAAACGGCCTGATCGACTACATCGCCATGGTGCTCGCCGTCAGCGGTATCGCGGTGCCCAATTTCGTCGTGGCTCCGCTGCTGATCAAATACATCGCAGTGGAATGGGAGCTGCTGCCGGTGGCGACGTGGGGGACATGGAAGCATGTCGTGTTGCCCGCAGTCGCGCTGTCCACCGGACCGATCGCGATCATTGCGAGACTGACGCGGGCCAATATGGTCGAAGTGCTGACGCAGGACTACATCGAGACGGCCAGGGCCAAAGGGCTTTCTCCAGTGACGATCGTGTTCAAGCACGCCCTGCGCAATGCGGTGCTGCCGGTCGTTACATTAGTCGGCGCATTGCTTGCGAACGTGCTGACGGGCAGCTTTGTGATCGAGAAAATTTTTGCGATTCCGGGCATGGGAAAATATTTTGTGGACGGCATCAACAACCGGGATTATGCGGTCATCATGGGAACGACGGTGTTCTACAGCACCTTGCTCATCTTCATGATGTTCCTGGTCGATATCGCGTACAGTCTGATCGATCCCCGCATCAAGCTGCATAGAAGGGATGCATAAAAAGGATGCATAGAAAGGAGGGATGACGATGTCGGTTCCCGATCATTTATTTGTGCCGATGCAAAAACGCGTCGGCCCTACGGAAGCGATCGTCCGGCCGCAGCTGACGTTCTGGAAACAGGCGCGCATCCGGCTGTTCAAGAATAAGCTGGCTCTGCTCGGGCTTATTTTCATCGTTGCGCTGGCGGCACTTTCGATCTTCGGGCCTTGGCTGACGGACCAGAGCTACTCCAAGCAAAACCTGCTGAACGGCAATCAGGCTCCGTCCGCCGAGCATTGGTTCGGCACCGACGAGCTTGGTCGGGATGTGTTCGCGCGCATCTTGTTCGGCTCCCGCATTTCGCTAACCGTCGGCGTCGTCGCGGCGCTCATCGATTTTCTCATCGGCGTCGTTTACGGGGGCATCGCTGGCTATTTTGGCGGGCGGGTCGATAACATCATGATGCGGATCGTCGACATCCTGTACGGCATTCCGTACCTGCTGATCGTGATTCTGCTGATGGTCGTCATGGGCCCGGGCTTGTTCACCATCATCATCGCACTAACGGCGACCGGCTGGATCGGCATGGCCCGGATCGTGCGGGGGCAGGTGCTTCAGCTGGCGTCGTCCGAGTACGTGCTGGCCTCGCGGACGCTCGGAGCAGGGGCGTGGAGCATTATCCGCAGACATCTGCTGCCGAACGCTTTCGGCGTCATTATCGTGCAGGTGACGTTCTCCGTCCCGTCGGCGATCTTCGCGGAAGCGTTCCTCAGCTTCCTCGGTCTCGGCATTCAGCCTCCGCTGGCCAGCTGGGGCACGATGGCGAACGATGCGCTGCCGACGATTTTATCCGGCTATTGGTGGCGGCTGTTCTTTCCGGCGTTTTTCATTTCGCTGACGATGCTGGCGTTCAACCTGCTCGGCGACGGGCTGCAAAACACATTTAATCCGAAGCAGAGGAGGTAAGCTCCATGAATGGACCCGATTCATCGTCTCCCTCGGACGTCCTGCTCGAAGTGAAAGACCTGCATGTCTCCTTCGCCACGTACGGCGGCGAGGTGCAGGCGGTCCGCGGCGTGAGCTTGACGCTTCGCCGCGGCGAGACGCTCGCCATCGTAGGCGAGTCCGGCTGCGGCAAAAGCGTCACCGCCCGCAGCTTGATGCGGCTGCTGCCCCCGCAAACCTCGAAGATCAGGCAGGGCAGCATCCGGTTTCAGGGACGGGAGCTGACCGGGCTGATGGAGAAGCAAATGCGGGAGATCAGGGGCTCGGCCATCACGATGATTTTTCAGGATGCGATGACCGCGCTCAATCCGACGATCACCATCGGCGAGCAGATTATGGAGGGCATCATCCGCCATCAGAAGCTGTCGCGGTCCGAAGCCCGCAAGCAGGCGGTAGAGATGCTGGAGCTGGTCGGCATTTCCAACCCGGAAAGCCGGCTCAAGCAGCATCTGCACCAGTTCAGCGGCGGCATGAGACAGCGCATCATGATTGCCATCGCAGCGGTCGGCAAGCCCTCGGTGCTCATTGCCGACGAACCGACCACGGCGCTCGATGTGACGATTCAGGCGCAGATTCTCGATCTGTTCAAGCTGCTGCAGCGCAAAACCGGCGTATCCATCATCATGATCACCCACGACCTCGGCGTGGTGGCGAATATTGCGGACCGCGTGAACGTCATGTACGCCGGCAAAGTGGTCGAGTCGGGCACGGTGGACGAGGTGTTCCAGCATCCGCAGCATCCTTATACGAAAGGGCTGCTTGCATCCATGCCGCGTTTGGACAGCGACCGGAATACCCCGCTGCAATCGATCCCGGGGACCCCTCCGGATCTGTTCGCGCCGCCCAAAGGCTGCGCGTTCGCAGCCCGCTGTCCTTACGCGATGGAAGTGTGCGGTGACTTCCAGCCGGAAACGTCCTGCTTGCCCAGCGGGCACGGCGTTGCCTGTTGGCTGCAGGACACGCGCGCCAAGCAGATGGTTCCAATGGACGCGAATACTTTTATCCGATCGGCAATAGGTTAGCGAATCCTATCATACAATGTGAAGGAGAGACGTTGCATGAAGAAAAGAACGGCTTTACTCCTCGGCTGTATCCTGTTATCCGGCACGGCGCTGGCAGGCTGCAGCGGCAAAGAAGGGGCAGGCACCGATCCGGCCCGGAACGAACAGCAAGCGAAAATCCTGCTATACAACAATCTGCGGGAGCCTACGTCGCTGGACCCGCCGGTCGGATTCGATCAGGTGTCCTACGACATCCTGAACAACGCCATGGAAGGCTTGACGCGCCTTGGCAAAACCCAATCCCCCGAGCCCGCGATGGCCAAGGAATGGAAGATTAGTCCCGACGGCAAGCAGTATACGTTTACGCTGAGGGACGGCATCAAGTGGTCCAACGGAGATCCGGTGAAGGCGTCCGATTTCGAATTTGCCTGGAAGCGGATGCTCGATCCGAAGAAGCCTTCGCCGGCTGCGCCTCTGGCTTACGTCATCGAAGGAGCGGAAGCGTACAACTCGGATAAAGGTCCGGCCGACGGCGTCAAAATCAAAGCGACGGACGACAAGACGCTGGAGGTCGTGTTGACCAAGCCGGCCCCGTGGCTGCTTGGGATGGTGTCCAACCCGGCATTTTTCCCGGTACATAAGGCAACCGTGGAGAAGAACGACAAATGGGCAAGCGAAGCCGCCACGATTGTAAGCAACGGTCCGTTCAAAATCACCGAATGGAAGCACGATTCCGAGCTGAAAATGGTCAAAAACGACCAGTACTGGGATGCGGCGAGCGTCAAGCTGGACGGCGTTACGTTCAAAATGGTCAACGACACGAATACGGAGTATCAGCTGTATCAGAGCGGAGGGCTGCATATTGACGGCGTCATTCCGGCTGATTTGAGCCAGAAGCTGTTCGCGGAAGGCAAGGTCAAGGTGGAGGATTCGGCGGGAACGTATTTTTACCGGTTCAACACCAAGATGCCGCCGTTCGATAACGTCAACATCCGCAAAGCGTTCCAGATGGCTGTAGACAGCCAGAAAATCGTCGACCTCGTCGTCAAGCAGAAGCAAAAGGTGGCCGACGGGTTCGTCTCGTATGGTCTCAAAGATCCGGCAGGGGACGATTTCCGCAAGGTTGGCGGTAAACTGGTGAAGTTCGACGCCGCGGAGGCGAAAAAGCTGCTTGAGAAGGGGATGGCCGAGGCCGGCTACAAAACGCTCCCGCAGGTGGCGCTGACCTACAATACGAACGACCTGCACCAGAAAATTGCCGAAGCGGCTCAAGCGATGTTCAAAGAAAACCTGGGCGTCGACGTGAAAATCGAGAGCAAGGAAGGCAAGGTGCTGACGGCCGAGCAGAAGAAGCTGCAATTGCAATTTTCCCGTTCGTCGTGGCTGCCGGATTTTGCCGATCCGATCAATTTCCTGGACATCTTCCAGACTGGCAATCCGAACAACCGGACCGGCTGGAGCAATGCGCAGTACGACAAGCTGATTCAGGACGCCTACAACGAGCCGGACAATGCCAAACGATTCAAATTGCTGCACGAAGCGGAGAAAATCTTGCTGGATGAAGCGCCGATCATGCCGCTGTACTTTTACAACTCCGCTTATATGCAAAGCGACAAGCTGGAAGGAGTCGTCCGGCACGCTTACGGCTACATCGACTTCAAGTGGGCCGATTTGAAATAGACGGCACCGGGGCGCGACGGCCTGTTGGTCAGGTGCTTGCAGGTTGCAGGGCGAGCAGCTCCGTTGCTCTGAGGTTGGAGGGAGCCGGTGGGCTGGCGAATCTTGGGGGCAGCTGAGCTACACTTGATATTAAAGGAAGTACGATGCGTTAAAGGGTAGGATACAGCGTCCGTTGGAATATAGCGGAAGGCAGGTGCTTTAGTTGTGTCGAAAAATGGTCACGACCCGCGAAATGGGAGTGATAGCGAACGTCAGTTCCTCTATTTGGCACAAGGCGCCGACATAAGGCCAAATAACGCATCGCAGTTCCTCTATGTTGAATACGGTAGTACATGGGGATTGACTACTCGCCGGGCAGTGCCGCAACATGGCGCCTCTCCCAGCGAGCGCAAGGAGAACAGAACTGTCTCACCAGTGCCAGCGATGCTGAAAAAGCGTCCAATGGGGCGTGCGATAGCTCCTGCGATGCTCAAAAACCTTCATATCATGTTACGCGATGGTTCTTGCAATACTGCATGATCGACCAATCCGAGCCATCGTCGGCTTCGCTAACGAAGGGAGGAAGATACCATGTGCAATCGCATCAAACCTCCGCGTCTCGCCGCGGGCGATACGGTAGGCATTACGGCCCCGGCGAGCCAAGGCGACTGGTGCAGAATCGAGCGGGCGGCCGGTTATTTGAACCGGATGGGCTTGAACGTCCGCTTCGGCGGCACGCTGTCCGGCCAGTACGGTTATTTGGCGGGGACGGACGAGGAGCGGGCGGCGGAACTGAACGCGATGTTCGCGGACCCGGGCATTCGGGCCGTCGTATGCGCGCGCGGCGGATATGGGTCGGCAAGAATAGCCGACATGCTGGATTACGACCGCATCCGCGATAACCCGAAAATTTTCTGGGGCTACAGCGATATTACGTTCCTCCACACCGCCATCGGAAACCGGTCGGGGCTCGTCACGTTTCACGGTCCTATGCTGACCTGCCTTGCCGAGGAGCCTGTCCACCCGCTGACCTTGCAGGGCTTTGAGCAGCTGTTTTATCCGAAGCCGGTCGTTTACACGGAAAACATTTCGCCGCTTGTTGCCTTGGTGGAAGGGGAGGCGGACGGACCGCTGGTCGGAGGCAATTTGACCCTGCTCGCAAGCACGCTCGGGACGCCGTACGAATTGGATACCCGCGGATGTATTTTGTTTATAGAAGAGATTGACGAGGAGCCGTACCGCGTCGACCGGATGCTGAACCAACTGCGGCAGGCCGGAAAGCTGGCCGATGCGTCGGGCATTCTCGTCTGCGATTTTCACAACTGCGAGCCAAACAAGTACAAAAATTCACTAACGCTGGAGCAGGTCATCCGGCATCATCTCGTTCAGGCGGGAAGACCCGTGCTAGCAGGGTTTAAAATCGGCCATTGCTCGCCGAACATCGCCGTTCCGTTAGGCATCGAGGCGAGGATAAATACCGCACAAAAGAAGCTGGAGCTTATCGAACCGGCTATAGAGTAGAAGCGCAAGGAGGCGCCCTGGATGCAAATTCAAAGAATAGACGTCATGCGGCAGTCGACCCCGCTCGTCAAACCGTTCAAAACCGCGCTGCGGACCGTATTTCAAGCGGAATCCGTCCTGGTTCGGATCACGGCGGACGATGGCCGGGTCGGCTGGGGCGAAGCGCCGGCTACGATAGTGATTACGGGGGACAGCCTGGAGAGCATCGAATCCGCCATTGTCCATACGTTCACACCGCTGCTAGTCGGCAAAAGCCTGCTGGCCTACGAACAAATCATTCAATCCGTCCATCAGGCGATGGTCGGGTGCAGCAGCGGCAAAGCCGCGGTCGATATGGCAGTCTACGACCTGGTGGCGCAGGCCTGCGGGGTACCGCTGTATCAATTTCTCGGGGGCTACAAGGATCGGATCGAGACGGACTTTACCGTCAGCGTCAATTCGCCGAAAGAAATGGGCGAGGATGCGGCCCGTTATGTGGAATCCGGGTTCAACGTGCTGAAGATCAAGGTAGGGAAGGACGATATCGGCGAAGATATCGAACGGATCAGAGAGATCCGCAGCCGCGTAGGCGACCGGGTCAAAATCAGGCTGGATGCGAACCAAGGCTGGCAGGTGAAGGATGCGATCAAATCGATTCGGCGGATGGAAGACATGGGCCTCAATATCGAGCTTGTGGAGCAGCCGGTGAAGGCCGGAGATATCGAAGGCTTGAAGGCCGTCACGGACGCGGTCGAAACGCTGATTATGGCGGACGAGAGCGTGTTCTCTCCGGTGCAGGCGCTTGAAGTGCTGCAGCGGCGCGCGGCCGATCTGATCAATATCAAACTGATGAAATCGGGCGGGATCTACAAGGCGCAAATCATCAACCAAATTGCGGAGGAATACGGCGTGGAATGCATGGTGGGCAGCATGATCGAATCCCGTCTTGCGGTAACGGCGGCGGCTCATTTTGCGGCGAGTAAAAAGAACATTACCCGCTTCGATTTCGATGCGCCGCTCATGATGCTTCACGATATTGTCGACGGCGGCGTCCGATACGACGGGCGGGTCATGACGTTCCCGGACGAGGCCGGACTCGGCATCCGGAACGTGCGCTGCCAGGACGGGATGGGAGCCGTATCATGAGCGGACCGAAGCGAGTGAGAGCGGCGGTGTCCGTCGCCACCGTGTGGACGTCTCCCGATTCCCCGCGCCCGCTGGACGAACCGGCGCTGCGGTATCCGGCGGCCATAACGGAATGGCTGGGAGCTATGACCGTTAAGGATAAGCTGGATTTGTACGGCGCCAATCGCATTCAGACGCAAATGCTGTACGGAACCGAGGCGGTAGTTGACGAAGAAAGCGGCGACTGGGTCAAGGTGCTCATTCCCGAGCAAAGCACCCGGAAGGAGGGAGCAGGCTATCCCGGATGGGTGCCGAAGCGCCAGCTGACGGAAGCAAGCGCCCAATCTTCCGTGGACCAATGGGCGGAGGTGAGCGCTCCCCGGGCGCTGTTGACCCTCCGTTCGCTTCAAGCCGAAATTGAGCTGAGCTTCCTGACCCGGCTGCCTGTCATCGAAGAGACGAACGACGGCGTCGTGGTGGATACCCCACACGGAGCGGGCTTTTTGCCGAAGGATCAAGTGCGGATCGCTAGCCGTCCGGCATCCTGCGGCACGGAAGAAGCGGGCAAGCGGCTCGTCCGGCAGGGGATGCGGTTTATCGGTCTGCCTTATTTGTGGGGAGGCATGTCTTCCTTCGGCTACGACTGCTCCGGCTTTGCTTACAGCATGCACAAATCACAAGGTATTCTCATTCCGCGGGACGCTTCCGACCAAGCCGATCGGGGGCAGAGGGTGGAGCGGGACCGTCTGGAACCGGGGGATCTGCTCTTCTTCGCCTACGAAGAAGGCAAGGGGCGCGTGCATCATGTCGGAATCTATGCAGGCGACAACCGGATGCTTCATTCCCCTGATTCCGAAGGGTGTATAGAGCTTGTCGAGTTGGACGGCTATAAGCTGGAAAAGGAGCATTGCATTTCCAGAAGATATTGGTAAGATGATCAACTGAAAAAAGGGCTCTCCCGTAAGTCCGATACAGACTGGGGAGAGCCCTTTCTCGCATCAATGTTCCCGCATGTGCTGCTTGGCCTCCAAATAAAGGACCTGAATGAATTTCTTGACGTTGATCCGCACTTGCGAGACGGTGTCCCCGCTCTCGTCCTCCAGTTCCATCATCCGCTTGCGAACCTCCGTAAAATCAAAAAACTTCGAAGCGTAATTTTCGAACTTGATATTCGAATAATCCGTCAGTCCGAGCGAAGCCAAGTGGCTTAACGCTTGATGAATCGTCCGGCGCACGCGCTGTTCGGCTGCTTTGATTTCTTTCTTGATCACCGCTTCGTCCGCCTTATCGCCCAGCTTGCGCACGGCCGCTGCGCGGAACAGCTCCCGCAGCTGGGGGAAATCGCGTTGGCCCGAAGCGGCGTCGTCATGCTCCGCCAAAATTTGCAGCATCGCGAGCAAATCTTTGCAGCCGATTTCCCCAGTGATGCCAAGCTCCGAGAACAAATAACGGCCCGCCGAGCCGATTCCGGCAGAACCGCGATCCTGCTCGCGCGGGGCCGCAGGCTTCCCTAGGCCGCCGTCGTCCAGTCCGAGCAGCGACTGGCGAATGTTCTGAATGGACCGTGCAAGCCGCATCCGCTCCTCGACCTTACGGATGACCGACAGCACCTCCAACCGGTTGATTGGCTTCGTTATGTAATATTCGACGCCCAAGGCGTATGCCTCGCCGATCATCTCTTTCGATTCGACCTGCGACAGCATGATGATTTTGCCGGGAAACGACGGGGCGATCTCCCGCACCGTCTCAATCCCGTCCCGCTTCGGCATCAGCAGGTCGATGAGCCAAATATCGGTCCGCGTGACCGCCAGCAGCCCGGCATCCACATCCGCTCCGTCCGCGGCTTCGCCCGCCACCTCGCCGAGGTCTTCGTCTTCGATCAGTTGCGCCAGCATCCGGCGTACCGCCGGGTCGTCATCGGTTATAAAAAATCGCACTCCTTTTTCACCCGTCCTTATTTGTCGTTAAACTTGCTAACGGCAATTGTATGATAAATTCCGTTCCTTTTCCACCGATTCCTTCCTGAATGGCGATCGTTCCGCCGAGCCGTTCCACCGTTTCCTGCACGTAGGAAAGGCCGATGCCCGTCGAAGGAACCCCGGAAGCATCGTATTTGGTCGTATAGCCGGGATGAAAAACGATATCCCGCGAATGCCCCGGAATACCCGGGCCGTCGTCCCGGACGCGCAGCTCCGTCGTCCGCTCGTCCGTACGGTCGATGACGACTTCGATATCCCCGTCCTTCGCAATCGCCTCTACGGCGTTCGAGACGAGATTGTTCAGCAGCGACAGCAGCGTGTAGGCGTGATAAGGGGGATGCGGCCCTTTCACCCTCAACGCAATGCGGATCGTTTTGCCGTGCAAGTGGGCGTATTTTTCATTCGAGCGGACTACCACGCCGCCTAGCTCTTCCGCCAGGCCGAAGTCGGCCCGCTGCTCGCTTGTGATGAGCTGCGACAATCCGGCGTAGATCCGCTGATTGTCCTTCTTGATCTCATGCACTTGTCCGGCGATACCTAAGGCTTGCCGGGCGAAATCGGGCTCGGCCGCGTCTTTCAACCCCCGGTACAGCTCATAGGACGAGCGGGTGATCTGCTCGGCCTGCTGCAGCGTTTTTTGCAAATGCACGGATTCCTCGTACAGCGTCGAGATCAGCATCAGCCGATGCTCGTTCTCCTGCCGCTCCCGCTCCTGCAGCGCACGCACCTGCCTCAGCTGGATGATGTTGAAGATCGCCAGCACGAACGAGCTACGGAACACGGCGATCACGATAATTTGCTCCAGCTCGTGCAGAATGATCGTGCGGCCGGGAAGCGAATAGCGAAAAAACAGCTCCGCCACATTGGAGCCGACTTCCAATCCCATGCCGATCAGCCCGATCAGCAGCGGACTTTGCCGGTAATTGTTGACCTGCGCTGCGGTGAACAAGGCCCCATAAGAGAAATAAAAGAAGAAAGCGGGAACATGCTGATAGAATGAAGCTTCAAGCGCTGCCCCGCCCAGCGCATCCAGTCCGATCCGAAAGGCCGGCACCGTGAGGCCGGTTACGAATCCCGCCGCAAGCGGCGTTAACCCGCGAAGCCACAGCAAACTGAAAAAAAGCACGGGAGGCCCCATGCCGACGCGGAACGAATCCGAGAACGGATAAAATTTCAGCTCGGCGGCCAGCGGTACGAGAATGGCGACAAGGGCGAGCGGGAACAGGCGGCTTTGCCAAGATACAGCCTTTTTCAAAATTCGTATCAACTCGCAATTGTAGGTTTTTGTAGTTTAGTGTAGACGGTCCATATGATAATATTCAAACCTATTATTTCATAGACGCAACTGATTTGGAAGCGCTTTTAGTAACAAAAGAGGGGGAAACAGTCATGAAAAAATTCGGATTGGCTCTGCAAATCGTAATCGGTTTGATGCTCGGGATCGCCGTCGGAGCCATCTTTTACGGGAATCCCGCTGTCGAAACGTACCTGAAGCCAGTTGGGGACATCTTCATCCGCTTGATTAAAATGATCGTCGTTCCGATCGTTATCTCTTCGCTGATTGTCGGCATCGCCGGGGTAGGAGATATCAAGAAGCTGGGCAAGCTCGGCGGCAAAACGATTTTGTATTTTGAAATCGTTACCACAATTGCTATTATCGTCGGCCTGCTGTTTGCCAACATCTTCAAGCCGGGCGCCGGGATCGATATGTCGCACCTCGCGAAGACCGATATCAAAACCTATGTCGATACGGCCGAAAAAGCAAGCCACAGCATCGCCAGCACTTTTGTGAACATCGTGCCGAAAAATATCTTCGAATCTTTGATGAACGGCGATATGCTCGCGATCATTTTCTTCTCCGTCATGTTCGGACTTGGCGTTGCGGCCATCGGAGAACGCGGCAAGCCGGTGCTTAGCTTCTTCCATGGTGTTGCCGACACGATGTTCTGGGTTACGAATCAAGTCATGAAATTCGCACCGTTCGGGGTATTCGCCTTGATCGGCGTTACCGTGGCCAAATTCGGCGTAAGCTCGCTTATTCCGCTCGGCAAGCTCGTCATTGTCGTCTATGCCAGCATGTTGTTCTTTATTTTCGTCGTCCTCGGGGCTATCGCTAAAATATCCGGCACCAGCATTTGGACGATCATCAAGCTGCTTAAGGACGAAATCATTCTCGCCTACTCCACGGCCAGCTCCGAATCGGTCATGCCTAAAGTGATGGAGAAGATGGAAAAGTTCGGCTGTCCTAAAGCAATTACGTCATTTGTCGTCCCGACCGGCTATTCGTTTAATCTCGACGGGTCGACCTTGTATCAGGCGCTTGCCGCGCTGTTCATCGCTCAGATGTACGGCATCCACATGCCGATCAGCACGCAAATTACGCTGATGCTTGTGCTGATGGTGACGTCCAAAGGCATCGCCGGCGTACCGGGAGTTTCGTTCGTTGTCCTGCTTGCGACGCTCGGTTCGGTTGGAATTCCGGTCGAAGGACTCGCTTTCATTGCCGGGATTGACCGTCTTCTCGACATGGCCCGCACGGTCGTTAACGTGCTTGGCAACTCTCTGGCAGCAGTAGTCATGTCCAAGTGGGAAGGGCAATACGACAAGCAAAAAGGACTCGCTTACGCCGCTACAGTAAAGGAAACGTCGAAACAGGCGCTGAAGCCGACGGCCTAAGTCCGCTAGTGCTAGATTTTCCAAGATGAGCCGATACTATTACAAAAAAAGCCGCGTCTCCGATCGGAGGCGCGGCCTTTGCGTTGAATTACATGCCGTTTGTTTTGGCCATCAGCTGCTCGAGGGTAATAACGTCTTTCGGGATGCCGATTTTGAACTCCGGCTTTTCGTTGATCTTGGAATATTCCGCCTTGATGTTGGCGCCGACTTGAGACGGCTTGCCGTTTTCTTTGACTTCCAGACCTACGTTTACATCGTGGTAAACCGGGAATCCTTTTTTGTTGACGGCTGTCGTGATTTGCAGGTCCTTGATTTTCACGTCTTCCTTCATTTTGGCGATTTCGGATTTGAGCTTGTCTCCGGAGTTGGCTGTCAAATCTTTCTTCGCTTGCTCCAGGTCTTCTTTCTTGAAGTCAAACACGTTCGCGTATTTGTCGCTCATCATCAGATCAAGCACTTCCGGCAGCACTTTTTCGGCGACCGTCGTAATGAACGGCTCCAAATTTTCGTTCGTAACCGTGAATTTAACGATTTGATTCGCTTCAACCGTTTCCGGCAGCTTGGCGTCCTTCTTGTCCACGGAGGAGAGGAACGTTTTCTCGTCCACGTGCTTGAAGAAGATTTTGCCGATTTCTTGGCCCAGCTCTTGCTGCTTTTTAATGGTAGCGGCGTCGAAATTCACTTTTTGGTCGGATTGCTTCGCCAGTTCCTTCGGATCAAGCTCCACAAATTTGCCTACCACATCTTTCGGCAGCGGCAGCATTGGAATGTTCGGTACCTTCACCCAAATTTTTTGATCGGTCATCACGATCGGCAGATTGATGTTCATCGCCATATCGCCTTTGAGCTTGGCTTCGATGTTCATTTCCATTTGGAACGGTTCTTGCTGGTAAGCACCGGTTACGGCCACTTCCATGTTTTTAAGCATTTGCGCCGCTACGGCAAGCTGCGGATTTTCTTCCACAGCGTCGGCAGGGAAGTCCATGTTCATCGCGAAGGTCATTTTGTAGTCCGCCGATTTCATATCCGCAGCCGTTTGGAACGCCTTCTCCAGCGTTTCCTTCGGTGCTGGCTTTGCTCCGCAGCCGGCAAGGACTGCCATCACAACCAGCAGCGCGCAAAGAGCAAGTGCAATTTTCTTCCTGTACATCTGTGTTGATCCCCTCTCCAAATCTGACTCTATTTTTGCAACATTGCTTATTCTATTACAAAAAAATAGATTTGAAAAGGAATGATTGGTAAATCGTGTCGAATTTCATAGTCTAATGGCATGGATATCCTACTTTGGGACTAGGCCGCGAATGGACGGCTCACGACTGGATTGCCGCCTCAGCCTTTACTTTCCGTTCGGCCCACAGCCGGTAGGGGATAAGCATCAGAAGGCAAACGACAAAGAGCGCATAAAATTGCGGGTTCGGAATGCGGTTGATACGAAAAACGGCATCGAGCGCCGCCACGGAAAAAGCAAACAGCATTCGCCCTTTGCAGGTTGTCGGGGACGATTTCGGATCCGTAATCATGAAGAAGGAGAAGAGCTGCAGCGATGCGCCCAGAAGAGGTCCCAAAGCGGCGTACAGCGGGGCGCCGAAATAAAAATGACGGATCAGCGCAAACAGCGTGAAGCTGCCAAGGAACGTAAGCACCGAGTCCAACCGGTTCGCAATGTAGCAGACGACGATGCCAAGCGCCAAAATCGCCGCCATGACGGGCAAGCCATTCGTCCACTGCTTCGGCGTGCTGACCGCAAACTCGGGAAGCATGAACAGCATGATCACCATCGCGACATTATTAGGATTGAAGATATGTCCGCCTTTGAACCGTATCGCATATTTGATGACAATGGCGAGAAACGAAGTGAGCGCATAAGCCCAAACGACATGAGAGCTGAGCAGCAGGCTGACCCCGATGCCCGTGATGACTGCGCTGAGGGGGAACTGCCAGGTTCCCCTTTTTAGCCGGTACAGGACAAGTTCAGTACCGGCGGAGGCGATCACAGAGACAATGACGGCGTCCCATTTCTGGAAAAAGCCGAGATACACTTGACCGGCGACGGCGAAGCTGCTCAAAAACAGCAGGACGAAATACCGGGGGTCGATTTTATAATCCGACCAGGATACGACGGTACGCAGTTTGGTGGATAGTTCGTTACGCATACAATCCTCCGTTCATTTCGATATAGGTTGGATTTGAAACCGTCGGTACGCCGGTTGACGGCCGGACCTCGGCCGGATCGTCTTCCATTCGACCCGGTGACGGGAAGTGACCCCTTGTTCGTGCTCTCCAAGCATGCCCTTCAACCGGTTTTCGGCTTCCGCCTTTTGCAGCGCAGCCGCCTTCTCCGCGAGGTCGGCCTGTTGATACCGTTCAATCCAGTCTTCGGCGTCGTTCAAGAGCGCTACGGGATGCGAATGCGAATGTGTCTCGTCCGGGGGGAACATCCGGAGCAGCAGCGCCGAGGAGGCGGGCGAACCGTCCCAAGCGGGCGGGCGTGTCGACAGCACATGTCCGTGCCAGAAGCGGGATTCTTTCTCGATCAGCTCCGTTATCCGTCTCTCCTCGCGCTCCAAGCGGAACATGCGGAACTTGTTGCCTCCGATCAGGACGGCGATCCACCAATGGTCCGCTCCTGTGACAGCCATCAGATGGTGACACTGTATGACGATGCGCTCCGGCAGGACGGCCTGCTCCCACTCGTCCTTGCGGTATTCGCCTGCGGTCTTGCAGAGCAGACCGGCTTGTTGACCGACCAGCCAGCGATCGACGGTCGCCAGCATAAACGGGTGGTGCGGATGCTGGAAAAGCGAGTGGCGGCGAATCGCCTGAAGCCCGGTCCGCTCCATGAACCGGCGGGCGATAAAGTCTTTCATCTGTTTTCCCAATCGCATCGCTTCGGTTTCGGGAGGGGAGAGCGCTTCTCCGAGTTTGTCCATATACACGTCCATCGGACCTTTCCACGGGTCAGCCCCGCAGACGGCCGCGGCATCGCTTCCCCCCAGGCCGCGGCGCCGCCAAGCCAGCCATTCCTCATGGGGGAGGTCCTTGGTACGCACGAGCGTTTTAGCCCACATGTCGCGAAGCGGCCTCCTTTCGTCGGAAATTTTTTGCGCGATGGTTATTCCGGCAGCAGTTCGCGGAGGAGCCGGGCTCCCACCGCATATAGGGCAAGCTGACGGGAGCGGCTTTCCTCGTGCAGCGGAAGCATGGAGAGGTAGAGCAGACATTCGATCCCGCGCACCGCTTCCAGCCTGCTGCCGAGCCTTGCGTCCCATTCGTCGCGCAGGCTGGTCTGAAGCGGTGTAAACGGAATGTCCAGCTCAAGCTGGCCCGGCGCGAGGACGAGCGAGAAGTGGTTATGGGAAATATGCTCGTAGCCGCTCAGGCTGTGCCGGATTTTGGCCAGATCGTATCTTTGGTCGCCGTATAGCCCCCGCTTGCCGAAGCTTCCGCGGGGATCGATCAGCTTTAGTTCGCGTGTTGCCGGGTGATACAGTATATTCCCGAAGCACATGTCTCCGTGCAGAAGTGCAGGAACGGAATCCGTCAACAGCTCGCGGAATACGGCGATCCCGCTTTCGAACAGGCGGACCGGGCAAGGAAGATCGGCCCCGTTCAAACGAAGCCGCCCCGTCCGGTGCACGTCCGCCGCCCAATGGCTCCGCGCTAAAAAGGAGGCGAGCCGCTGGCGCGTTTTGCGGATATACATGTCCGCGAGCTGATGCCGGGTTACGCCAGCCGGATACCGGGCAAAGGTGCGAAAGATGTCATCGATCCGCTCCCACACGGCCCCCCATTCCGGCTGCGCAGCCTTGCCGTTCAAATAAAGCTCGGAGAGCGTCGGGCCGGGAACGTGGATCAGGCGGAGGAAAGGCTTGCTGCCCAGCGAATAATCCACAACTTCGGGAATGAGGCTGCGAAGCTCTGCGGGCAGATCGAGATACCAGCGGATTTCGTCTTTCAGCTTCGCCGCGGCCCGGCTCGTTTTGGTAATGATGCCGGTTTCCGGATCGTATTCGACGGCGTTGAAAAATCGGGAGCGCATCCTAGTCAAACTCGTCATCACCTCGCCTTCTTTGTCCTGTTGTCCCCGCAGCTCATTCCTTTCGCTCCTCGTGTGTTGTCGTATTCTGGAGATGCCGGATCAGGGGCAACGGGTCCAGCCTGCCGGAGAAGCCTTCCGCCAACAGGCCGGTCCAAGGTCTGGCAGCCCCCGGACGGAATACGCTGTCCCGCAAATACCCGAGCGCTTCCGCGGACCGCCAAGTGCCGAACCGGGCTGTAAGCTCATGCTGGAATTGGGAAGCGGCCACTTCGCCAAGCAAATAATTGTAATAAAAGACAGGCAGCGTGGTCAGATGGGCTTTGGCCGCCCAGTAGGGGAAGTCCCATTCTTCCGGCCGGGGGATTCCTTGAATCTGCTCGACCGTCTTCCACCATAGCCGGTTCAACGGCTGCCTGGGGTTTTCGTACATCCGCTTCTCGAATTCGACGACAGTCATCGTCCAGTACAGCTTCACAAGCAGCTCTCTGCGCAGCGCGGGGCCCGTATCCTGTTCCTCCGACACGAAAGAGATTCCGCCGTTCAGCTCCTGAAGCCAGCCCCGGTCCCACGCCAGCCGCTCGAACAGCAGCGCCGTTCCCTCGCTCAGCAAAGGATGCGCGGGCTGATGAAGCAGAAACGGAAGCGCGGGATCGATCTCCTGCTCGTAGACGGCATGGCCGAGTTCGTGCAGAAACAAGGAAAGTCCTTTGCGGTCCGGCGTTAAATGGCAGGAGAGCCGGATGTCGTCTCCCCGGTTGACGTTCAGGCAGCAGTTGGCCTGGCTTTTGCCGCTCCTTGGGGCCGTATCCGAGCGGAGGAGCACCGGCCCGATATCGAACCCGCGGCTGTGAAGCCAGGAGGCGACCCGTTCCTCCATGCCATCGGAATCGATCGTCTCCCCCAGCAGGAACGGATTGTGCGATTGCACGAAAGGATGGGCGTAGTGCCAGGAGCGGAGAGCGCTCTTGGACACGCGAAACGTCTCGGCGAGTTCCTCGTCGATGCGTTCCTTCTCCTTCCGGTATGCCGCGTCGAGCCCGCGCCGGATCGTACGAATGAGCTCCTCCAGCAGCCGGGGCTCGGTTTCCTGGGCATACAGCTTCATTTCGTAAAAGTTGGCGAAGCCCTGCTTGACGGCAACCTCGTTGCGCAGTGTAACAAGCTCGATCAGCCGGGGAGCGACGGAAGCGCCGACCTGCATTCCCGCAAGCCACACTTTCCGGCGGAGCCCGGTATCCCGCAGCGAACGGAGCAGGACGAGTATGGAATGCTCGGACAGCAGCGCGCCGTTTACTTCCGCCTGGAACGTTGCCAGCGTATAGTGCAGATCGTTCCAGAGGGAAGCCATCCGTTCGCGTTTGACGGGGGAGGCCCGGTGCTCGAGCATTTCCCGTCTCAGCACGTCAAGCTGCCGCCGCAGAAGCGGCTCTGCGGAGTCATCTTCCATACGCCGCAGCAAGTTCCTCCGGAAGAGCGGGGACGAAAGCGTCTTCTGGTAAGCTTTCTCGTGGCGCACCGACTCCTGCACCCATTTCCATTCCCCGGTCGTCATCACCATCCACAATGCGTGCATCATCGGCGAATATAACGATCTCAAGAGATCGTTCGTATCCTGCGCATAGCGGGCCAAGCTGCGACTTGTTCTCATGCCTTTCCTCCGTTTCGGCAACTATTCATGACAACTTGCTCACCGCATCGATCACGGCGTTCGTCAGCTGCCGGGCTTCGTCCTGCCCGAGCGTCAGCGGCGGATACAGCGTTAATACGCCGCTCAAGAAGCTGCCGAGGACGCCCGCTTCGCGCAGCAGCTTGGACAGCTGCAAGCCGAACGCATCGTCTACCGGCTGCTTGCTGTCCTTACAAGCGACGAATTCGATAGCGAGCATCATGCCCATGCCCCGGATGTCGCCGACAAACGGATGATCTCCCAGCCCGCTTTTCAGCTCGGACAGCATCGCGGCTCCCCCATGGCGGGAGCGCTCCACAAGCCCTTCCTCCTCCAAAATGTCCAGTACGGCCATAGCGGCGGCGCAGCCGACCGGATGTCCGCTTAGCGTCACCCCGTGCAGAAAAAAACCGCCTCGGCCGAAGAGAAGCCGGTCCATCTCCGCGGAGAGCAATGTGGCGGTTAGCGGAAAATAGCCGCCTGTCAGCCCTTTGGAAACCGTCAGCAGGTCCGGTTGGATGCCGAAATGCTGAGATACGGTCCAATGCCCCGCCCGTCCGAGTCCCGTCCCGATCTCGTCCATCACGAGCAGAATACCGTATTTGCGGGTCAGCTCGCGTACCCCGGCCACATATTCCCGGGGAAGGGGAACGATGCCGTTCACTCCTTGCACCGGCTCCAGCAGCACGGCAGCCACCTCGTCCGGTCCGGCTTCGAAGATCGTTTCCTCCAGATGATCGAGGCAAAACGAAACAATCCATTCCGGCTTTCCTTCAACCGGAGGGCGGTATAGATTGGGCGTCGCGGCACTGTAACACCCCGCAAGTCCCGGTCCGAACATTTCGCGGATACCCAGATGCGTGACGGAACCGGAGCCGAACGTCGTCCCGTGATAGCCGCCCTCCAGCGAAACGAACTTGGAGCGCTTGGACTGGCCGGCCGCAATCCAGTATTGTCTGGCGAGCCGCATGGCCGATTCGACCGCGCCGGAGCCGTCGGCGCTGTAGAACGCTTTGGCGTAGTGCTCGCCGCACAGTCGAATGAGCCGTTCCGCGAGCGGGACCGCAAGCGGATGGCTTTGCGCGCATGTGGAGGCAAAGCTGAGCGCCGCATATTGCTTTGCTATTGCTTCCAGAACGCGAGGATGTCCGAGCCCGACTGACGTGGCACCAGTCGTTGCGTACAGGTATGCCCGGTTCTGCTCGTCGTACGCCCAGCATCCTTGGGCGCGGCACAGACGGATATAAGGGCTGCCCGAATCGAACGCGGATGGCTCGGGCATATACGTAAATGGATGAAGCACCGGATACGGCTTAGAACCGTCTTCTGTCATATAGGTCATGAGCGCAGCTCCTCTTTTCATTGGACTTGGAGAGGCTATTCGTTAAAAATTCGTGATCCGGACAAATCCGTCCGGAACGGAAGCGGCGCTGCCGGTTCCCTCGCATGCCAGCGCCGTCTGTTCGAGCTGCCGCAGGCTCGTATGGCCCAGCATAAAGCCGAGAAACTGCCGGATCACCGGCTGGGGGTGCTTTTGGTAAAAGTAGGCGTGGCTCTGGCGAATGAGCGCTTCGTACGAGGAGTCGCTTCGCGGATGGGCCAAATGCACGTTGACCGCCTGGCGCGCATATCGGAACCGGCAGCCTTGCAGATGCGCCCGGTAGCCGAATTCCATGTGCTCGAACCCCCACTCGTGAAAATGTTCGTCGAACCCTTCGAGCCGCCGGAACAGCTCTACGGGAACGGACAAATTGCCGCTTAAGGTCGACACCCAGGCCGCGGCCGCGGAGGTGCCGCCGTCGGCATCGAACAGGCCGTACACCAATCGGCAAAATTGGGGCACCCGGTCGTGCGTTTCCCGTCTAATTCGTTCCAGCACCAGCTCCCGGTTTCGCTCCGGCTCCGAAACGTACAGCTCGCGGACATGGCCGACGGCCATCCTCGTTTCCGCGGCGAAGTGCGCCTCGTAATGGGCTTGCAAGAAGCCCGGCCGCGGGATACGGTCCGCATCGCAAAACACGACGATCCCTTCGCCCACTCGGCGTACGCCTTCATTCCTCGCCGCCGCCCGGCCTTTGCGGGGGAGCCTTACATAAGCGATATTCAGTCGGTCGCGGTAGGCCTCGACAACCGCTTCGATCGGCTCGGACGAGCCGTCATCCACCACGATGATGCGGCAGCGGTCGAACGGCGGCGGCTGCCGCGTAAAGCCGTACAGGGTTAAAGACAGGGGGTACGCCTGATTGTATACGGGTATGACCACACTGATTTCGCGCAACGGAATCACCTCTTTTCGTCAGTTGGCCGCCGGCCCGGCGCCGCTGTTACGGATTATAGCCGCTCGTCCGCACGGGCGACTCGGCTTTTGGCGAGCGATCGGGTTTTGGATGCGGCCGGAAAAGAAAGCAACAAAACCCGATTGACGGACAATCCGGGCAGAGAAAGCGCTCGCCGGCCAGTGCTACAATTCGGAAGGAAAGGGAACGGAGGCCGGGGGGAGATGGCGAATGTGCGGACTTCGCGCACGGCAGTTCCGATAACAGGAGGTTGGATTCAGGTGAAGCATCGGCTGGAACGGATAGATACGGTGCTGCTGCGCGTGCCCGATTTGGAGCGGACGGTACGGTGGTATACGGAGACGCTCGGCTTGAAAATCAAGTGGCGTACCGATTTGATCGCCACGCTGAAGGCGGGCGACGGAACGCCGATCACCTTCGTGCCGCAGGAGGCGGTGAAGGAGGAGTGTCCGTTTTTCAATTTTTACACGTCCGACCTTCGGGAGACCTATGAGGAAATGAAGCTTCTCGGAGTGGAGGTCGGGCCGATTCGTGATTACGGAACCGTACAAACGTTCGATTTCAGGGATGATAGCGGGCAGCTGCTGAACGTGTGCCATTTTTAACGCGGAGGAGGATCGAAAATGACCCAATCGCTTGTCCGTACGAAGGAGAAGACGTTTTTTGAAGAACAGGGCTATCTGGTCGTTCGCGGAGCGTACGATCCGGAGCAATTGGAAGAAATAAGCGCCGAGTATTTGTCCATCTGGCTCGGGCTGCTTGCGTCGGGCGAAATTGTGCAGCATCCGGATCGGCCGCTGGAAAGCTTGTACCCGAACCGGCTGCGGGATTTTCACCGGGGAAACGAGAAGATCGTAAAGTTCATGCTGGAGCCCCGGATTATTGCGACGCTGGAGGAGCTGATCGGGGAAGAGCCGGTTGCGGTTCAATCGAGCTACTATTACAAGCCGCCGGGCACAAGGGGACTCGGGTATCATCAGGACAACTACCATATCGGCGTGTGGCCGGGCACGTCTTATGCGGTATGGGTAAGCATCGATCCGGCCGACGAAGAGAACGGTAGCCTGCTCTTCGTGCCGGGAACGCAGAAGCTGGACCTGGTCTCCGCCGAGGTTCTGCCGGGAAGCTGTAACGCTTACAGCAGTGAAGTTTTGTACGTGCCGGAAGGATATGAACCGGTTCAAATCCGCACCTCTCCGGGCGACGTCGTTATTTTCAACGGCAATATGTATCACGGTTCGACGCGCAACAAGTCGGCGTACCGGTATCGCCGTTCGTTTGTCACGCATTTTGCCGGAGCGAGTCTGGAGAAAGTAACCCTGAATTACGGGTATCTGGTGGACAAGCATGGCGGGAGGGTAAGGCGCAAGCTCAATTCGTCCCCGAAAATCATCGAAATGCAGCAATCGATTTTTACGTACAAGGACACGGCTTTGTACGATCAATATATTAAGCGAAACTAAATCCAGGCACGAATGGAGAGGAGGAGACGGAGATGCGCTTCCGTTATGCTTTGTCCAGCCCTAAAGCGAGGGAAAAGGCAAAAGAAGTGGCGGAGTCGATGTATTACTTGTCCGAACGCATCACGGCGGTGCGGGTCGGCGAGACGGAGGTTGAGGTCGACTACGAGGGGGACGACGAGGAAGCCTTTCGCCGGAAGGCCGAGCGCTTCCTGCATGACAACCTGAAGATCCGGCTTATCCCGCGCAAGACGCTGAAGGACAACCGGATGGCCAAGCCGCCCCGGCCGTGCCGGGAGCAGGCCCCGCTCGCGCCGGTCGGCAGCCTGCGTTTGACCGGGGATGCCGCTTTGGCCGAGCAGGCGCTGGACCGGTTGTTTTTTGACATGGCGGCAGGCTACGGCGCGCAGATGAGGCGCTACCCGTCCTTTATGACGATGGAGCACATGATGCGCAGCGGCTATATGTACCATTATCCGCAAAACGTGTACGGCGTTTCGGAGGTGGAGCATGAGCAGGAAACGTTGGAGCGCTGCCGCTCCCATTTGAGCGAGCAGCAGCCGCTCGGGGAGCTGATGCGTCATAACGAGCTGTATTTGCAGCCTTGCGTCTGCTACCACGTGTATGCGGAGTTAGCCGCCGAACGGCGGAAACCGGGCAAGCTGGAATTGTTCTCCGCCGCCGGTCCGTGTTACCGTCATGAGCACCGGGCGCGTCTGTCGCCTGTCCGGGTGCGCGAATTCCGTATGCGCGAAATCGTGTTTCTCGGGGAGGAACAGCCGGTCGAGCAGATGCGGGCCACCCTTGTGGAGGATTCGTGGGCGCTGTTCGAGCGGCTGGGGTTGCGCGGGTATCTGGAAACGGCGACAGACCCGTTTTATTTTCACGACGACGGCGCCATGCTGTTCTACCAGCAAACCGGCGCGCTGAAGTACGAATTGCGGGTGACACCGGACGACCAGACTGACGCTGCCATTACGTCGTTCAACTTATGCGGCTCGCTTTTATGCCAATCGTTCGGGATCGACGACGGCAGCCATACGTTCCAATCGGGCTGCGTCGGCTTCGGCATCGACCGCTGGGTACAGGCGCTGCTCATGACGCACGGGCCGGTCATCCAGGAGTGGCCGCAGACGGTGCGGGAGACGCTTTTTCCCATCCCGTCGAATGGCCGGCACCGGGGGGAGCGTCCTTTGATCGGCGGGGCGAGAGTTTATCGGCCGCACTGACTCCTCAGGTATTGAAAACAGGCGCTAACCACGTTAGCGCCTAAGCATGTTGGGAAAGTGATCGGGGAGCACTACAGGTAGTACGAGGGGGTGGGGTATACACTTCCGGTCGCTGCTCCACCCCACAAAGTGAAGTTAAATCAGAGAAGCTGGTCCGAGTACTTTGCGGGGACCCCGGGTCTGCAGGAAATTTGATTGAAGCCGCTTAAACAGCGGACATTTCCCGCAGACAAAGGTGAACGCTATCGCTCCTCCAGTGTATACCCCACCTCCGTATGTTCCTCTATTTTTGTGAAAATCCACTTTTTCAACAATTCCAGGCGCTAACCATGTTAGCGCCTTGGGCTGCTGAGAAACTCTAGAAGTAGAAAAACTCAGCCCAATAGAGGTGGGGGATATCCCATAGCCTTTGAAACCCGTGAAAATACCGCTAATTGTAATCAAATTCACGGGTAGATAGGGGGCCACGGAAAGTAATCGGAATAAGCTTCCAAGTGTTACTTCACTTTCCGGGGGAGGGCAGCGGCTGGATGGATATACCCCACTGGCGTATGCAGAGAATTTCTACGCGAAGCTGGTTTCTTAACAGGCTAAGGCGCTAACCACGTTAGCGCCTGTTTTCGTAAAAGGTACCGGATTTATACGCGCAAAGCCTCAATAATGACAGACATTTAGCAGCCGGCCGTCAACGTCGCGGAAGTCGAAGGTGGCCATATCGCCGTAATGGCGGATCGGGCCGGGATCGGCGCCGCGCTCCGTCAGATGCTTGTGGGCCGCATCGATATCGGGCGTGTAAAAGTTGAAGATCGGATGCTCCTCCTCCAGCACGGCGGCGTCGATCAGCGTAAGGGGAGTGCCGCTTCCTGCGTGGAAGGTCGCTGCGCCCCGGGAACGGTATCCCGGCGTCAATCCGAGCTTCTCCCCGTACCATTCGATGGACCGGTCAAATTCCTCGGCGATGAGAAATACGGTATCCACTCGGCTGAACAATTCGGACATGTCATTTCCTCCTTTGATATTCGTCGATAAATTGCAGCTTATGATAGCGGTTCATCCGGCGCTGCATCAGCTCGCCATGGCGGTTGCGCAAATCGAGGTGATGCACCATGATTTTTTCGGTGCCGACTCCGGCGAAATGCGTGACGAAAGCGCGCCGGAAGCGGTACTTGGTCACATTCGGGTTGGATCCGTGCAAAATGTTTCCGCCGAATACGACGGCATCCCCCTGCCTTGTCCGCACATGGGCCACTTCGTAGCCACGGGGCACCGGTACCGCCTGTCCGTAAACGGACGCGTGACCTGGAATTTTCGGCGGAAGCAGCCCCAGATGCTGCGTTCCCGGCACGAAACGAAGTCCGCCGTTATCCGGATCGGTGTCATCCAGGGAAATCCATACGGCACAGGTCGTGCCCGGATACACCCCGATATCGTAATTATCCTGATGAAACGGAAGCGCTGCCGCCCCGGGGGGCTTGAAAAAGCAACCGGTTCCGATGGCCAGCGCCTCTTCGCCGATGATCTGTTCGACGAGGTCGAACTGGCGCGGATCGGTCATAACGCCGAGCAGGTGCTCGCTGGTCAGATGCACGTCGCGCAGCGGAGGAAACAAGCTGTCGAGCGGCCGCTTCGGCTGCTGTACAATGGAGCCCGCGACGATGCGGTCGAGCCAAATTTTGTCCAGCTCTTGCTTCATCTCTTCCGTTTCCTGCCGGGTATACAGCCCTTGAATCACCGCATAACCGTTTGTTTCAAAAAACGCTCGCTCATCGGTTGTCATCCATCTGGTCATCCTTCTTCCCTGCCTTGTCCCATATTCGGATTTCGGCCCGCAGCCGCTTGTCCCACTATAAGTGAAAACGAAAGCGCTTGCCTCGGCGTTTGTTGCCGGGCCGTCCGGGGGTTGTTGCGGAGTGCGGCGATGCACAGCGAACGCCGAACAGTAGGCCAACGTACGCCTATTGATGCGCTTGCTCCCATGCTAAGATGGCACAAGACGAAGCCTTGAGCGATCAAAAGGAGCGAAGCTATGCGGAAAGCAGTGGATGTCAGAAGCTTGACGAAACGGTACAAGGTCCCGATGAAACAGGAAGGGATTAGAGGCGCGCTGCGCGGTATTTTCCGTCCTGAATATCGGGTGAACGAGGCGGTCAAAGGCATCGATATCGGCATTGAGCCGGGCGAAACGGTCGGTTTCATCGGACCGAACGGGGCGGGGAAAACCACCGTACTGAAGATGTGCTCGGGCATCCTGTCCCCCACGTCGGGCTACGTGCGCATACTCGGGCATGAGCCTTCGCTGCGGAAGCGGGAATATTTGCGGCAGATCAGCTTTGTGATGGGCCAGCGCAGCCAGTTGTGGTGGGACATTCCGGCGATCGATTCGTTCACGCTCAACCGGGATATCTACGAAATACCGGAGAAGCGTTTTCGGCAAAGGGTGAACGACTTGTCCTCCGCGCTGTCGGTCCGGCCGCTGCTGAGCGTGCCGCTGCGCAATTTGTCGCTTGGCGAAAGGATGAAGATGGAAATCATCGGCTCGCTGCTGCACGATCCGAAAATCGTGTTTCTCGACGAACCGACGATCGGACTCGATCTGACCTCGCAGCGAAGCTTGCGCAGCTTTGTCGGCGAATACAGCCGAAGCGGCGCGACGACGATTATGCTGACCAGCCATTACATGGAAGATATCGTCACGCTTTGCCGTCGCATTATTGTCATTAGCGAAGGCCGGATCGTCTACGACGGCAGTCTGGAGGAGGCCAAACGCCGGATGGGCGGAGGGCAGATCGTCAAGGTCCGCTTTGCCTCGCTTCCGGAAAAGGAATGGCTGGATCAGCGGCGGGATGTTCTGGTGTCTTGGCGGGACTACGATTTTACCTTTCGGCTGGAACGGGAGCGGGTACCGGATTTCATCGCCTCGACCGGGCGCTGGATGCCGGTGGATATCAGCGTCGAGGAGCCGCCCATCGAAGATACGATCGAGCGGCTGTACGGGAAGGAGAATCCGCATGCGGAGGTTACGTAAATACGGGACTGTCTGGCTGCTTACCGTGCAGGATGCGATGACGTACCGGTTAAATTTTGTCATAAGCTGGCTGATCAATCTGTATACGCTTCTCATCCCGCTGGCGATGTGGGCGATGATTTTCCGCGAAACGCCGGACATTGCCGGCTACAATGCCCATTCCATGACGCTGTACCTGGTCGTTATTGCGCTGTTGAAATACGTCGTCCTGGCGGACGGTATCCATTACACGATTGCCGGCGATATCGAGAGCGGTAAACTGAACCAGTATTTGAACAAACCGGTCCATTATTTCGCGTATATGTTTTTCGTCAATGCGGGACGCCGAAGCATTCAGTTTGCGCTTCTGTTCATCCCGCTTGTCGTGCTGCTGCCCGGATTGACGGCGGCCGGTCTGCTCGCTCCCGATGCGCTTCCGCAGCAGCCGGGCTGGGCGGTCGCGAGCGCACTGCTCGGGCTTGCGATCAGCTTTCTGATCTTTTACTGCCTGGGCTTGGTGGCTTTTTGGTTCGTGCGGTATCATGTGCTGTTTATATTTTTCAGCAATGTTTACTGGTTTTTGAGCGGTATGTGGTTCCCGCCGGATGTGTTTGCATCGCTGGAATGGCTTTTCCGTCTCGTTCCATTTCCGTATCAAGTATATTTTACCGCGAAAATTTGCACGAACGGGCTCACCGAACGGCAGATTGTGGAGGGGATCGGCTGCCAGCTGCTGTGGATCGGCATATTATCGGCCGTCTCGTATTGGATTTGGCGAAAAGGCGTGAAAAGTTATCAGGCGGTGGGAGGATGAACGCGTGAGAAGGTACGGGAGAGTCTATTTGACGTTTTTGCGAATCGCGCTAATTCGGGAAATGCAGTCGCCGCTTCATTTTATATTTTGGGGCGTCGGGATGTCCGTGAATTTCGGCTTATTCGTCTATTTTTACCGGACGATTTACGGCCATGTGGATGCTATTGCGGGGTGGACCAAGTATGAAATGCTGTTTTACCGGGGGTTCGCCGAGCTGTTCTTTACGCTGTTTCTGATGCTCGCGATCAACAACCTTCAGACGCTTCCCGAAAAAATTACGACGGGCCGGCTCGATTTTGTTCTGTTAAAGCCGATCCACTCCCAGTTCATGGTTTCGCTGTCGGATCCGCATCTGGGCTTTGCGCTGAATCTCGTATCGGCGCTGGGCATGATCCTCTACAGCTCCGCGCATATCGGCTGGGAGACCGATTGGATTCGGCTCGGAGGGGCGCTGCTGTTTACCGCTATCGGCCTCGTCATGCTGTACTCGGTGTGCATGGTGATCGTAACCTTGTCGATGTGGGTCCAGCGGGCGGAGTTCGTCAATCAGGTGTTTTTTTCGCTGTTCGGCTTTTTGTTCGTGCCCTCCACGGTATACGGGGGCGTCTCGCGGATCGTCTTTTCCTACGCGCTGCCGGTTCTGTTCGTGTTTACGGTTCCGGTCGGCCTGCTGCTGGACAAAGGATCTGCGGAGATGCTGATCGCCACGCTGCTGCTTGCGCCGGTATGGTTTGCGGCCAGCTGGTATTTTTGGCGGACGTCCGTCCGCTTCTATACGAGCGCGGGCTCGTGATCGAAAGGGCAAGCAAGAACGAACATAAGGCTGCCGACCAGCTCGACAGCCTAAGTTTGCGTATGGGCCTCCTGTCGCGTCAATTCCGATTAATTCGCGCAGCGTTTATCCGCCCCAAGGTGCTTGGCGATGCACAGTGAGCTGCAGAACCATTCCCCGTAATAATGCCAATTCGGTTCCCCGGCATAAATCGGGTTCGCGCATCGGACATAAGCGCAATCCGCCACCTGTGTCGGATAATCGGCCTGCCGGTCGGGCAGCCCGATCTCAAAGCGATCGAATGGATACATGAACGACCGTTCCTCCTTTACTTGTGCTGCCTTTAGCATACGATCGCCGAAACGGAAGGACTCGCTTTTTGTTGTCGGATTGTCGGGTGAATTTGCGCTCTATAGAGGGGAATATGAAGAAAATATGTCAAATTAAGACTAAAGGTTAGCAACAAATGCAGATCGTTCCTAAATTTACCTGTTGTAAAATGAAACAAAATCATGGTCAGGGGAAGGAGCGATTTACTTGAGTATGTTATTCATATTTCCAAAACCCGGTGATTGCGAAGAAAGCAGCAAGATTATGAGTCAGCTCTCCCATAAAACACAGCTGGTCATTACGGGATGCTTTCAAGAAGTCGTGAAAATTGCAACTGCACGCCGCTATCATTTGATAGCGTTTTTAACTTTCGACGACGCATTCCCGGCTTCATGGTATGTCCACGAGCTTGTGACGAACCACAGTCCAACCATGATCTTGACCAAGGTCAGAGAATCTCACATTCAATTGGTTAACGATTGGATGCAGAGGATGGCCCCCTGTCCCGAGTGCGTCGAGGAGCATTCGTTGTTCGACGAATCTTTGAAATATATCGATCAAAACCTTTGTGAAACCGACCTGTCGCTTCAAACGGTGTCTGACCATATTTTTGTAAGCAAATATCATTACTCAAGAGTGTTTCAGAAAAAAACGGGAATTGGCTTCAAGGAATACATTATGAGCCGCAGAATCGAAACGGCTAAAAAGCTGTTGATTAAAGGAGAGTCGGTGACAAGCGTCTGCTATTCGGTCGGCTACAACGACTTGACGCATTTTTCCAGAATATTCAAGCGTCTGGTCGGTATCAGTCCGTCCGCTTACCGGAAATCCATTTTCGAGCCGGCGCCGTCCATACCGATGAGTATTCCGTCGAAAGCCTACACGGGTTAATGCGGGAGCCGAACGTTAATTCTGCTTAAGGAGGAGCTTGAACATGAAGCCTGAACGAGAGACCGGGGAGACCGGCTACATCGAACTGGAAGAGGCGATACGCGAGGAAGCCGAACGCACGGACGCCGTCTCGGACACCTCCAACGCGGAAACGGAAGTTCCGCGAGATCCTTACTTTTACAGCAGTCCGTTTCATATGGTGCATATGTCCTTCTTCTATTCGGCGGGGCAGTATCACCCCATTTCGTTAGGAGGTCTAGCCGTCATGGCCGCAAAAATCAAGTGGGACGCCCGGTATTTCATTTTATTGTTTTTAATTAGCTTTGTCTTCGCGGGACAATTTTTTCTCGGCTTTTTCCAGCGATGGGACAGCTTCTTTGCGTCCGTTCTTAGCGCGGTGGCAACCGAGCTTCTTTTGGCGAGGATTGTTCTAAAAAAATGGATTTTTCCGTTAAGCGCTATCATTTCTGGCATCGGCCTCAGCCTGCTGCTCAGCTCCTATCTGGTTTGGCCTTATGTGCTGGCCGCCGTCCTGGCGATCGTCATGAAATATGTCATACGCATCGGAGGCAGCCATGTATTCAATCCGAACAACATCGCCATCGTGTTTCTGCTGTTCGTGCTGCCCCAATATGCGGTCAGCACGCCGAAGCAGTGGACGAACGGCATCGATGTGATGATCTTGATCCTTGTCCTGGGCTTTATCGCAGCGGGCGTGGCCAAGCGTTTGGACACGGTGCTCGCGTTCGTGCTCAGCTTCGTGCTGTTCGCGGCCCTGCGCCATTACTTGTTCGGCGAACCGCTTTATTACGCCTTCGGACCGATGCTCGGCGCGTCGTTTCAATTGTTCACCTTTTTCATGATCACCGATCCGAAGACGACGGCTCCCCGCCCGGCGGCACGGATGACGGCGGCGTTTCTGATTGCGTTCGTCGACGCGCTGTTCCGCCTTCAGGCGGTTACGAATTCGTTGTTTTATGCGGCCTTTATTGTGACCGTGCTGTACGGCATTCCGTACCGTCTCCTATCGCTGAAGCGCCGTAACAAGTCAATAGATTCATAGGAGGACAGGCTCGTGCGATTTTTTCATGCGATGGATTTGCGGCCTTATTTCAACAACCGGGGATTTACTTACGAATCCCGGTGCGAGGAAGGCAGACTCACCATGGGCTCCTCTTCGTTTCCGGCAGAATCGGTCCGGTTTGGCCGGATGTACCGGTTCGGCGGCATTCCGTTCCGGTATCAGACGTCGGAGGATGGAGACAATATCGAAACGTCCGGCCAAACGGTCGCTTTGCCGTGGATGCCCGGAACGCTTGACTGCGTTCATGCGCTGGGCGTTTCGGCGAACGGGGATTCGTTCGACCTCGTTTCTTTTGTCGCGGGGGACCGGCTGCTTCATACGGCGCGACTGGCGCTGACGGATTTCGTGTCCGACCGCCCGGCTTTCGGCGACCGCTTGGCGATGACGCTTCCGTACATGCACATGGTATCGGGCCGATATGCGCATGTACGGCCAAATCTGTGGATCTGTTCGATTCCGTACCCCGGGGAGGCCGGGGCGGCGCGCGCTCTTGTGTTCGAAGACAATCCTTCCATGCATATTTTTGCAATGACGCTGGAATACCGGAGGAGTCCGAATGGATTACGCACCGTATATTCATAACTATCACAATTGTATGCAAATTATTGTGGCCGCCATGCTGAAACGGCTCGGCGTCCCGACGGAGCTCGTGTGGAATCAGGCGGGATTCGGATATAAAGACGAAGGAGACTATGTCATCGTCGATCCGTATTATACGCCGGTTCGGCGGCAATTGGCCGACGATCATGGAATCGATTGGGTCGAAGCCTGCAGCCCGGACGCCGGCGAACTGGCCGTCCAGCTTGACGAATGGCTGGCGTTGGGAAGAACGGCGGGCGTCATCTCGGACATGTACGAGCTGCCGTACCATGCGTATTACCGGCAAGCGCACGATTCGCATGCGGTCGAGGTGATTGGGACGGCGCCGGACGGTTACGTCGTGTGCGATCATTATTATCAGTATGTCGGACCGATTTCCAGACGAGACCTGCTCGCTGCGATGGAGTCGTACCAATCGAGATACGGCGGATATAAGGATTTGCATTTGTTTTATTTGGCCCGGCAGGCGGGGCAAAACTGCGCCGGAGCTTCATTCGGGCACCGCAGGGCGATTCAGCGAAACGTCGATGCGATGCAGGGGCGTCCGCCTGAGGCGGATTTGGACGAAACGATGCGGCACGGGCTGCCGGCGATTCCGGTTTTTGGGGAAAAGCTGATGCGGCTGCTGGAAACCGAGAGCGAATGGCTCGACCTGACGCACAAGATGATTAAGGAAGTTTCGTTCACCCGGTATCATTTTCATGTGTTTCTCGGCTTGTGCGGACTGCCGGAGCTCGCCGGAAAAGCGTTGGAGGCTTCGCAGCACTGGCAGGTGATGGGCAATATGGTCGCCAGAGGGCTGCTGCGCAAGGAAGCGAGATCGCTGCGTGACCGAATCGAAGGCCGCTTTGCGCGTTTGCTGGAGGCGGAAGCGGACCATACGCAGGCATTGGCCGGGTGGCTGCTGGCCCATCCCGATTGGAGCATGCCGGAGCGGTAGGCGGAGCGGCAAAAAAGAAGCGAAGTTTTGAACGGGCGTCAAACTTCGCTTCTTTTTTTGTGCGCTTTGGGTGTGGAGCTACTAGTGATACCAGCCCAGCTTGAAGCCCCAGCTGCCAATATCCAGTGCCCGGGCCAGGCCCCAATAGTATATGAAATAGGCGCCCCCGATGAAGAGCGCGACGGAGCTGACCAGTCGCGACTGGTGGGGGCGCTGTGCCGCCCAGCGGAGGAGCCGGCTGCCGAAGGCGTAGACGAGGCCGAGGAACAAGAGCACCATGAAGGCGATTTGGCCGAGTCCCTGCACGCCCATGGCGAGTGAAGCGTAGAGCGGATTGCCGGATGAAGCCGCATAGACGAGAAAGTCGCGAAAGACGGGAAACGGCCGGCCGATGGAGAAAATGCCGACCATCGTTCCCATGATCCCCGCCTGAGTCAGCGGCCGGGCGAAGAACGAACGCACGGCGGCCGGAAGCCGGGACTTCAGTCCGTCCATAAATCCGAAGACAAACGCGCCCCAAGCGACCATAACGATGCCAAGCGACGTAAAGGTGACCTGGGCCCGCCCCAGGCGAACGCTGCGATCCGTAAACGCCTCGATGCCGGCTGTGCCAAGGCTGCCGATGTACAAGCCGTACAGCAGGCAGACCGCGACGACGGCAAAGGCAAACACGCCGAAGGCCCGGAGCGCGGCCGATCGGGATAATCGGCGGTCCGCGCAGGCCAGACCGGGAATCATCGCGAACACGACGCAATTGCAAGCGGTAAAAGTAGCAGCCAAGCCGGCGACGGATGCGAACAGGAAGCCGAAGCCGAGTCCGCGTTCTCCGTAGGAGCCCGCCAGCTCGGACGTTTTCCCGATCGTGTGGCCGGCGACGATTTCGTTGCCGAAGCCGTCCACAAGCTTATAGTTCCAGAACCCGGCGATGAAGACGCCGACGGCGATGCCTATCAGCGCCCAATAGATTCGTTTGCGCATCGGATACCCTAAGACAAGCGAATCTTCCGTATCGACCGTTATTGCGTTTCGTTCGTTCATGTGGCTTGGTTCCTCCGTTTCAGTTGAGTGGTTGCAGGTGAAAACGATGCCCGTTCTCTTTCCATGATACGTGGAGCGACCGGCTTCTTCTCTGCTTTACTTGAGCTCGCGCATTTCGTTCGTTTCGTAGTTTGGAGGCGGCAGCTGCCGATGAACGGCAAAAGCCGAGCGCCCTCCCGCCAAAGCGTGTTACCCTGAACCAAACCAATGTGCAAAAGGAGGCTGACATGAACTGCAAGCTGCGTCTGTCTTGCCAAGTATCCGTCTGGGGTGACCGGACGGAGGAAGCTATCCGTTTCGTGGCCGGGACAGGCTGTCCGGCCGTCGAAATCGGAGGCCCGCATCTTATGTCGTACGAGCACCGCCTGTCCGAGCTTCAGCAGCTGTTGGCCCGGTACGGCACTTCGGTATCCGGCGTTTACGAATTCGGCCATTTTGAGAATTGGCACGGGCGGCGGGCGATCTATACGCATCACGAACGCTTGGGTCGTCTCATGAAGCAAGCGAGTATTCCAATGGCCGTGCTTGGTCCCGGCATCCGGTATAACAGAAACCGTACACCCGAAGGACGGCAAAAACTGCTTCGCATGATCACGGAAATTGTTTCCAGATACGAGATGCATGGGGTTCGCGCTGCCATTCATCCGCACTGGGGTCACTGCATTTTTGACGGGGAAGATATCGAGCTGGTCATGAATGAAGGTCCGACGGAGCTCGGTCTTGTGGTGGATGTCGTGCATACGGCGGAAGCGGGGCTGGATCTTTACGGACTGCTGGAACGCTATGGGTCACGCATCCTGGGGATTCATGTAAAGGATTACCAAACGATCGCTTCGCCACCACCCGGCAGGTTCCGACGTAGGACGAGGTACAGCCCGCCGGGCCTCGGAGAAGGCAATATTCGGGAGCTCAAGGACTTCCTGGGGAAAATACGCTACGAAGGCTGGGTTGTGCTCGAAGCGGACGAATCCGGGGAAGATCCGGAAATTTCCATGTCGGCGGCGCTCAACTACTGGCGGGAATCGTGCCTGATCGGGAGGGGAGAGGGATGAGAATCGTCGTCGACTTGGACGGAACGATCTGCGAGCTCAAGAAGCCGGAGCAATCGTACGGCGACGTCCTCCCGCTGCCGGGAGCCGTAGCTGCGCTTCAAAGACTGAAGGCCGAAGGGCACGAAATCATTATTCATACGGCCCGCAACATGAAGACACAGGGCGGCAACGCCGGCAAGGCCGTCGCCCAGATCGGAGCGCTCACTCTGGCCTGGTTGGACAAGCACGAGGTGCCGTACGACGAGATCGTCTTCGGCAAACCTTACGGCCACGTGTATATCGACGATCTGGCGCTGACGTTTCGCGACTGGTCTTCCGTCATGACCAAACTGGAGCAGAACGGGGGGAGGCTGTGAATATTGTCATACCGATGGCCGGGAGGGGCACAAGATTCCGCGAGGCCGGCTTTACCGTGCCGAAGATGCTTATTGAGGCGGCCGGGAGGCCGATGCTCTATTGGGCGTTGGACAGTCTGAAACCGCATGTGAATCTCGACAGCGCCATATTCGTATGCTTGGCCGAGGATGCCGAGAGCCACCCGCTGCGCCGGACGGTGCTGGACTATTCGCCGTCTGCCCGCATCATCGAGCTGGAACGGGCGACAGGCGGGCAAGCTCTGACGGTGCTGGAGGCGAAGCCGTTTCTGAACCCGGACCGTCCGCTGCTCATTTACAATTGCGACACGTATATGCGCATGAACCTGTCCGTTTGCTTCGAGCGGACGGCAGGGATCGACGGCGTTATTCCCGTTTTCCGCTCGCAGGCTCCGGAGCTCAGCTACGTGCAGGTCGACGAAGCCGGCATCGTAACGGCGGTACGGGAGAAAGAGGTCATTTCGCCCTATGCGACGGCAGGCTTATACCATTTTGCCGACACGCGGCATTTTGTCGAAGCGGCAGAAGAAGCGCTGGAGCGCAAGCAGACCGTAAACGGCGAATATTACGTGGCTCCCCTTTATCATGAGCTTGTCCGCAAAGGACACCGCTTCCGGATCGAACCGGCTGAGGCTTGTTATCCGATCGGAACGCCCGGGCAGCTGCAAGCTTTCGAACGTTCCGTCTACGAATTAACTCGGGAAGGTGAACGCCAGAATGACGAATATTTTTTTCGGGCTTAGCGGGGGACTTGGCCCCCTGATGCGGAATGCGCCGACCGCAGAACGTTTCATCCAATCGGGGGCCTCGGTGTACATGTCCATCTACGGCGAGAGCAGCATGGCATGGGTAGAACGTCTCGGATACAAGCTTCTGGTCGATGACGATCCGACGATGCCCGATCCGGACAAGCTCATTCCCCCGCAGCCGGCGATCTACGACTTGGACCATTATTATGCGCAGATGGGATTGCTCGACGAGCGGTTCGCGGAAGCATGGATTCGCCAGCGCATTCGCATGCTGGAGAGCATCGGAGCGGACCTCGTTATTGCCGATATGAGCCCCCATACGCTGATTGCCGCCAAGGTGCTCGGGATTCCGTCCGTTTCCATCACCCAATCGTGCTTTCACCCGGATGGAAAACCGCTGTATTTCTGGGGGACGCCGCCCCGTAATTTGCCGAAGGTGACGCCGGTCATGAACCGGCTGCTGCATACGTTCGGACTGCCGGCGGTGGAGCGGATGGAGGAGCTGTTCCGGGCGGATGTCGATATCGTGCCGGGCATTCCCGAGATGGACCGCATTTACAATAACCGGGTCCGTTACGTCGGTCCGATCTCAATGAATATGCCTGTCTCCGTGGGCACGGAACCGGAGAAAAATTTCCGGCGGCCTGCCGTGCTCGTCTATCCGGGCAGGCTGACCGACTCGGCGGGCGATTCCGGCATGTATCTGGTAAAGGCGGTATTAACCGCCTTCGCCGAAACCCCCGTCTTTGTCGTTATTGCGACGTCGGAAGCGCTGCCGGAGGCATGGCTCGCGGGCCTGCCGTCCAACATCCGGATTGTTCCTTTCGTGGAGGAGGAGCGGGTCGGCGAGTTCGATCTGTTCATTCATCATGGCGGACACGGCAGCTGTATGTCATCGATTGCAAGGGGAGTCCCTTCGCTGATCATTCCGACGCATACGGAGCGGGAATTCAACGCCAGGCATTTGCACGAGCTCGGCATCGGCGAGTATATGATGCCGCGTTCGTTCAGTCCCTCCCACTTGTACGATCTGTCGAAGTACATCATGCAGGACGAATACCGCGACCATGCCGGGGACCTGCAAAAGCTGCTGGAAAAGCGCGGGTACCAAGGCGCGCTTTCGGTATTCGAGTGCGCGCAGCAGCTGCTTCGGGGCACAAACCGCTCAACCGCTCGTTGAAGCGGGCTGCGTATTATTTTGAAACGAAAGGTGGATCACCATGAAGCCGATTATGGAGACGGTCAAAGAAACGCTTAGCGCTTATTTATCCATCAAGCCGGAGGAAATCGGGGAGGAGGACCGGCTGTACGAGAGCCTGGGCATCGATTCGGCGGCGATCGTTTCGCTGCTGCTCGAATTGGAACAGGCGTGCGGCGTCGCGTTCGATCTGGAGGAGCTGACCCCTGAGCATTTGGCGTCGGTCCGAAGCCTGTCCTTGACGATCCAGGCATTGAAAGACGACGAATAAGCAGGAAACCGAATAGGGGGGAGAGGAACGATGAAGCTGCTAATTTTGGGCGGAACCGTATTTCTGGGCTATCACTTGGCGCAATCCGCGCTGCGGTCCGGTCACGAGGTCACGCTGTTCACGAGAGGAATAACGAACCCGGAAGTACTCCCGGAAGCGGAGAAGCTGAGGGGAGACCGCGACGGCAATCTATCCGCTTTAAAGGGACGACGGTGGGACGCCGTCGTCGACACGTCGGCCTATGTGCCGAGAATCGTCAAACAGTCGGCGGAACGGCTGGCCGATTGCGTGGAGCATTATACGTTCGTCTCCAGCATTTCCGTTTACCGGGATTTCAGCAAGCCTGGCGTTCACGAAGGCGATCCGGTCGGAGAATTGGACGATCCGGCGTCTGAGAATGTCCGCAAGTATTACGGCGAGCTGAAGGCGCTGTGCGAACGACAGCTGGAAGAGCTGATGCCGGGACGGGCGTTGAACGTCCGCTCCGGGCTGATCGTCGGTCCTCAGGACCCGACGGACCGGTTTGCGTACTGGCCGGTCCGCATTCGCAAGGGCGGTCGGGTATTGGCCCCGGGCCGTCCGGAAGCTCGCTTGCAGTTCATCGATGTCCGCGATTTGAGCGATTGGATCATTCGGATGGCGGAGGCCAAGACGGCCGGCACGTTCAACGCGGTAGGCCCGGCGGAGCCGCTTACGATGCGCAGACTACTTGAGGCTTGCGCACGGGTGACAAGGAGCGATCCGGAGCTCGTTTGGGTCGGCGACGAGTTTTTGCACAGCCGTGGGGCAAGCCCGTGGGACGAAATTCCGCTGTGGTTTCCCGTGCATGCAGGGCTGGAAAGCTTCGCCCACTATATGAACATCAGCGTGGAAAAAGCGCTAGCCGCCGGTTTGACGTTCCGCACGCTCGAAGATACGATCGCAGCTTCGCTGGAATGGTGCGACGCCCGTCCGCCGACTCCGGGCTACAGCATGGGTCTCGACCCGGACAAGGAAGTTCGCTGGCTGGCGGAGTGGGATGAGCTGGGATAGTAACGCGAACAGCCTGTTTTCCTAAGCGGAAGCAGGCTGTTTTATCGTTGCGAGGACAGGGCGGCAAAGGCTTGCAGAAGCTAGCTCCCGCAAGCCGGATCGTTGTTCCCGGGGAAGGTGACGTAAATCGGATTGAACGCTTCCCGGATATAGATTTTCGGTCCCGTTTCGCCGCAGATGACATAGTGCTTGTACGGCAGTCGAACCATCTGGCCGTTCAGCGGACGCTCTTCGGCGCCGTACCCCAGCAGCTTGCGGTACGCCGCCAGCTTGAACGACATTAACAATTTGCCGAGCGGAATCTTGTGATTTTTTAACTGGCCAAGGAACAGCTCCATTCCGTCGATCCGCGCCACGACATAGTTGCGCGAAACCCACTGCCCGTTCGGCGTTTCCAGCTCGGAATGCCGCTCGAATAAAACGGTTTCCGGCTTTGCCTCAAGCAGGTCGCGGATACTGCCGTCGATGCTTTCTCCGCGCACCGTCTGTTGTCCGATCACCCGGACGCCGAGCTCCATCCCCAGCATGCTTTCCAGAAGCAGCGTCGTCGAACCGTCGCTGCGCAGCAGCATGCGGGAGGTCGTATCATTCGGCAAATCGGTCGTCATTTCGCATACCCTCCGTTCGTTTCTCCATATTTGTTCGTTTTGCGAAGCAGCAGCAGCCCAAGGTGCGATAGCGGTCCGGCTTGAAGGAGCAGGACACAGTCGCCCGGTTGAAACGAATGGCCGTCCTCCGCCTCCTTCAGGGAAAGCAGGCAGTCGCTGCCGAGCAGGTTGCAGCCTGCCGCATACATCCGGCGGTAAACGGGATAAGGCAGCAGCTTCTCCACGTAACGGCGGAACGTCGAGCTTAGCGTCTGCGGCACGGCCAGCACAATCCGTCCGGCGTCTGCGGCGTTGCGCCGCAGCAGGACCGAGACGGCTTGACGGCATCCGGCGAGCAGCCGCCGCTCGTGCCGGCGGTAGTCAGCTTCCGACCACCGGTACGGATCGTCCGAGGCAAGCGGCCAGCCGTCCGCTACCGCGTCGACCACGGCCCAGTCGCCGCCGGCGGTCGAAAGGAGACAAGCGGCCGCCGCATCTCCCTTCGGATCGGCGTCGAACCAATAACGGGGATGCGGGGGACACAGCCGGTCGGCGGTGACGAAGAGCGATTCCGCCGCAGCCTGTCCGGGAGCGGAAGGATGGAGCGTCTTCACCAGCTCCAGGGCGCCCGGCAGCGTACAGGAGCCGCAACGGCTCAATGCAAACGGCAAGAGCCGTTTCAGCTTGAGCGTTTTTTTGACATAGAGACAAGGGGTCAAATAAAAATTCGGTTCCGTCGTTTCGTGGCCATACACGAGATAACGGCATTTCTCCCGCGCTTCGGGGGCGCTCTCCAGCAAAGCGCGGAGCGCCTCCGTTCCCATATGCGCCGCCGATTCCGCACGGCTGGCCGGAACCGGCCTCGCTTTTAGTTCCCAGGGAACTTGTTCAAGGAACGTATGTTCCTGTTGGTTTATACCGTATTGTTCGTACAGCGTCAGCAGCGGTTCTTCAGGCGGAAAACGCGTCACCTGCGGCACGCCTCCGGCCAGCAGCCGATCCGGCTGCTCTTCATAGAAGGGATATGGCGTGATGTGAGACAAGTACCAGGTCAAGGTTGATCCTCCCGTATCGTTCCGAATCGTACTCAGTTTTGCTCTCAATGACGGAATAACGTGCATCCGAAGGTGCTCCCCATGCCTACCGTCAGCGTAGCGAACAGATCGCCCGGCTGCAGCATCCCGTGCCGCAGGGCGTGTTCGGCGTTCAACAACGGGTCCGCATTATGAGCATGTCCGATTTCCGCCATCGTCGGGAAATAAAACCGGTCAAACGGAATCCCCGAAGCGTCGGCAACCCGCTGCCACGTCCCCCGGTTGACGTTCGCCGGAAACACGTACCGGAGCCGCTCCGCCGTTACTCCCGCTTGCTGCAATACGTCGCGGAGCACTTTGACCAGACCGACCGTAAACGTGTTCTGAAACCAGGCGTACTCCTCCGGGGAAGCCTGCATGCTGTTGTATACGGAAGCGTTGGACTGCACGGCCGAGCCGACGATCCGGTTGCAGGCCGCTGTCTTCGTAACGACGGCCGCTGCGGCAGCGTCGGCCGATACCGTGCTGTCCTGCAAATAGCGGCTCCTCGGCAGCCCCATTTTGTCTGCGGCCAATACGAGAACGCCGCTTCCGCGCCGTTCCGTCCAAAGGCGGGCCAACCGGAACAGGAAGTCCAGCGAAGCGCAGTTAAGCTGCGATACGAACCGGACCTCCGCCCGCTCCATACCCCACTTGCGCTGCATGCCTGCAAACGGATCGAACAGATACGGAACGAACGCTGGAAATGTAGACGTGCACAAGATGAGCCCGATCTCCCCCGCCAATTTCGCCCTCCCTTCCAACAGAAGATCGACGGCGACGCCGATCATTTCGTGGACCCGGAGCTTGTTCTCGACCGCAATGCGGCAAAGGCCGTGCGACTGGATCAGGACGCGCAGCTCGGCATCGTTGATTTCCAGCATCTCCCGCAGCTCGCACAGGGATGGACGTTCCGCGGGTATGTAACTGGCGATATGCGTTAATCCGGCCATCGGCATCTCCCTCCCTCCTGCGGATAGACTCTCCTTAACGTAACGCGGAGCCCGCCGTTTTGTACATAAATACGGCGTGTACTGTGCGTGGACGGCAAGTGGGCGGGCGGACCCAACGAAAGCCGAGAGGACGGGACCCCGCCGCTTCTATAATGATGGGTAAGCGACCAGGAAAGGGGGAGCGGATATGGGAGAATTATTGCGGCTTTTGGAGCAGACGGCGCCTTTGGACAAGATCGCGCTTGCGGAGGGAAACGAAACCGTCACGTACAGGCAATTGGCGGAGCGCATCGGAATCGTCCGGAGCAGGCTTCCCGCCGGCGGAAAGGATTTTGAACCCGTCGGCCTTGTGATGGACCAAACCGTGGACTCGGTCATTCTTCTGTTAAGCTGTCTCGATGGGGGCGTCGCCGTGCTTCCTGTTGACGACCTGCAGACAACATCCGATTTGGCCAGAATCGGCACGGCCAGTCGCGTCGCCTACTGGATCGCGCCTGAAGATCGAGCACAGGCTGGTGTGAATACCGCGAAAACGGCTCCGGTGGTCCCGTATTCCAGGCTGCTAGTCCCCGCCAAAACGGCAGCGGTCGAGCTTGACGGAAAGCGGGAGCCGGGAGGACCGAAAGCGGGCGGCGGAAGTGGCGGACCAGGTCACAAGGAAGAGCCGGGTGAGGAGCCTGTCAGCTTGTATCTGCTGAGCTCAGGTTCGACCGGCCTGCCCAAAATGGCCTGTCTGCCGATGCAAACACTGCTTCGGGAAGGGCGCAAATACCGCGATTGGTTCGGATATCGTCCGGACGATTCGCTGGTTGCGACCGTTCCCCTGCATCATTTGTACGGTTTGACGGGAGCGCTGTTCGGCTCGCTGACCGCCGGGGCGACGCTGCACATTTGCCGGCATCCGACTCCCCGCAAGGCGGCCAATTTGCTTCGCGCCTGCCAAGGCACGGTGCTGCTCGGGGTTCCTTCCTTTTATCATCTTTTGTGCATGTCCCGCCACATCGGTCAAGGCCATGCCGGACGGCTCCGCTTTGCCATCTCCGCGGGAGGGGCGCTCGCGCCGGACACGGCCGCGGCGTTCGAAGGCAAATTCGGCAAGCGGGTGCTGCAATTGTACGGCAGTACGGAGACCGGGGCGGTTGCGGCGGAGCATCCGCATCGTCGTCACCGGAAAGGAAGCTGCGGCTATTTGCTGCCCGGGGTGGAAGCGCGAATGGAAGACGATGGCAGGCTTGCCGTCCGCAGCGCGAGTCTCTTCGGGGGATACGTTACCGGCTCGGGGAAGGAATGTCCCGTTCAAAAAGGATGGTTTGTGACGGACGATCTGGCGACGATCGAGGAGCAAGAGCTGACGGTCATCGGAAGGGTGCCTCGGCACATCAATGTAGCCGGCCGCAAAGTGAATCCGAAGGAAATCGAAGATGTGCTCAAGCACATGCCCCGGATTCGAGAAGCCAAGGTGGCCGGGCGTCCGGACGAGCTGCAAGGGGAAATCATTGTCGCGTGGCTGACGGCGGATGCCGGAGTGAGCGTCAAGGCCGTGCGCGATTATTTGAAAACGCAGCTGGCCGCTTACAAAATCCCGCACGAGATTCATCTGGACGGTGCTTTGCCGAGCTGGAAGGAACGGTACGTCTGCGAGGACGAACAGGAGGGGGCGGGGCAGGAATGAGTACGAGCCGACGCGATATGGTATGGAAGAGCATGAAGCGGATTTTGGCCGGCTGCGGGGCGGAGGAAAGCATTCTTACGGAGGAGAGCTGCATCGGAGATCCCGAGCTGGAGCTCTCCTCCGTACGGTTCATCCAAGCCATGGTCGAGTTGGAAAACGCTTTCGGTGTGGAATTGGACGTGCGGAATATATGGAACGGGGACCGGAGGCCGCTTTCGGAGCTGCTCGACTATATTGAAGCGGCGCTGCCGGAAGCCGGGTCGTGACACGGGTTTGTTTTTCCGTCCCCGAGCTTTCCCTGTACGTTCCTTCCGGGACTGCAGCCGTGGAGGACGTGGCACAGCAGCTGCGGCAGGCCGGACTCCCGTTTGCACCGGAGGACGTGGCGCGCTTTCGCGGGCGGTACGGCTTCGACCGGGTGCCGGTCGAGCGCTCGAAACGGCTCGGCGGCATGCTCGCCGAGGCGTGCGGGCCGCTGCTCGTCCGGCTTCGGCGGCAGGGGCGGCCGGTCGACCGGATCGTCATCGCCCGGACGCTGGACTTGTCCTGGCATGACGAGCACGCGCTGCGGGAGTTGCGGGATGCGCCGGAGATCGGCGATACGCCGGTGTTCGCCTTGTCGCAGCACAACTGCGCTACCGTGCATCTTGCGATGCAGGCGGCAGGGCAATTGCTGCATGCGGGAAGCGCGGAAGGCATCGTGCTCGTTACGGCCGACAAAGCGTTCCACCCCGCGCTTAAGCGGCTGCCCCATTCGCTGCTCGGTGACGCGGCGTGCGCCTGCTATATAACCCGGGAGGCCGGACCGCACCGGACGTTTTACTTGCGCAGCGTCTTCGACGCAGGCATGGATGCCGGACTGGATTCTCTACCGGAGAACGTCAAATGGTTTCAGACGACGTATCATTTTGCGATCCGTCAGCTGATTCGCACAGCGCTGCGGGAATGCGGGCTGACCGTCGGCGACCTCCGGTTCATCTTCGGGAGTAACGTCAATCGCACGACATGGGAGGAGGTAGCTTCCATGCTGCCTTGCGACATCGGGCTGTTTTATACGGATACGATAGCGAAGGTCGGCCATTTGCACGGCTCCGATCTTTGGTATAACGTGCACGACGCGGTCCTTCGCGGGAAACTCCGCCGGGGGGACCGCTATATGACGGTATCGGTCGGACTGGGAAGCTTCGGTTGTGCCGTGCATCAATATTAATGCGGAAGGAGAAGTCGGCATGACGGTCTATCTGTCGTCGCCCGACATTGCGGTTCCTGTCGATCGGGACGTTCCATCTCCGGCTTCCGGCCCGGTGGCTGATCCCGAGATCGGGTATGCGGAGGCTTTCCATCGCATCGAAGGAGTTCCGCTGCCCGATGACGCTGGGAATTCCTGCGCGGGCATTCCTGCCTTCCAGGGAAGCGTAGCCGAGCTGACGGCCGGGCTGCTGGCCGGGGCGGCGGCCGGAGATCCCACCCCAGCTTATTTGTGCTGGGCCCACGAAACGTCCGCTCCGCACCCCGCCACGCTGCCCGCGATGCAAATGGCGCAGGCTTTGCGCCTGAAAGCTGGCCTGCCGTTTGGCGTCGGACAGCAGGGCAGCTTGGCGACGGTATCCGCAGTGGAGCTGCTCGCCGCGTTTCTCGGAACGGAAGGCAAGCGGCACGCTTTGCTTGTGGCGGCGGACTGCGTCAAGCCGCTGTTCGGCCGCAGTTTTCATCGCGCGTACCCGAAGGGAGACGCGGCGGCGTGTTGTGTGCTCTCCACGGAGCCGCCGGGGGATTACCGGTGGGCCGGGACGCGCTATGCGCTGTGCCGACCGCTTGCGCAGCCGCCTTTCAAGTGGGAGCGCCGGCATTTCGAAGCGGCGGAGCGCCAAGTAACGGAGGCGGCGCTGCGGCTTGCAGCGGGGCTGCGGGGCGGCGATGTCCGGCGCAGTTGGCTGGTCGCGCAGCAGGTGAGCGCTGCGTTTCTCCGGGAAATACGGAACGCCGTTCGCCAAGACGGGCGCATTCGCTTGTTCGAGAGGGCGGCATGGAGCGAGGCGAACTTGCTGTGCGCCGATCCGCTCGTTTCGCTTCGCGGGCTGGAGGAAAGCGGAGAGCTGAAGCGGGGAGACCGGGTCTGTCTGCTGTTCGCCGGATTGGACTACGGGGCGGCTGCAATCGATCTGCAATACTTGAAAGAAAGCGGATGGTGAGCTATGAGAATAGGAATTATTTGTCCGGCGGCAGAATATCCGCGGCTGTACCAAGCCGCAGCCATCGGCGGAACAGGCGTTATGCACGCGGATAGTCCGGATGCCTTGGCGCGTTCGTTCGGCGCTGCCATGGCTCCCGAGATCGTCGTCTGGTCTGCGCACAATTGGAACGGAAACGATTGGCGCATCATCCTTCGGCTGTGCGGAGCATACCCCCGTTTGCGGGTTGTATGCCTGACCGACGAGCCGTCTGCCGCCGGGACAAGCGCACGCGAAGAGCGCATTATCGTTCTGCCGTCCGCTGCCGACGGGGAGTCGATCCGGCGCACGCTAGCTGCGCTAACGGAGCGTTCTGCTTTACCTGCGGCGTACTCTGCGCCGGAGGATTCCGCAGAACGGCCGCTTGCGCTGGCGCCGGGACTCGTATTCGATCCGGCGCTCCGCAGCGTGATTAACAACGGCGTCGTACATCCGCTGCCGGGCAAGGAGCTGGAGCTGCTCCGCTTTTTGCTCCGGCGCCGGGGACGGTTCGTAAGCACGGAAGAGCTGCTCCGGGGGCTATGGGATGAATACACCGGCTCCGACATGCCGCGTCAATACATTTACCGGCTGCGGGGGAAGCTGCGCACCGAAAAGGCGCCGTTCGGCCTGCTGCTGCACGCCCGGGGCCTCGGGTATATGCTGGTGCCCGCTTACGATTCGGCAGCCCTCCAATTGGCCAAAAGGTACGGCGCCCGATCCGGCAAACAAAGCCGAGAAGCGCGGAGGAAGGTTCCCTACACTGGGGATAGACGTTCAAATTATCGGGAGGTTGAGCTATGAACGGATGGGTGACCGCCGAGCGGAGGCATTTTTATGACGAGCACGGCTATGTTGTGATTCCAGGCATGTTGAGCGGGTCGGAAGTGGCGGAAATTAACCGCGAATTTATGAAGCTGTGGCTCGATTTGGTCAGGGAAGGCGTCATCGTGCAGGATAACCGGCGCTCTCTGGAAAGCGTGTTTCCGCGTCTGCGCGATTACCATCAGACGAGACCGGCCATCGCGGCGCTGCTGCTGAGCGGCAAGATGTTCGATGTGGCCGCAGGACTGCTGGGCGAGGAGGCGCTGGCCATCTCTACCAGCTATTATTTTAAAGGTCCCGGTACGCGGGGACTTCCTATGCACCAGGACAACTACAGTGTCGGGGCGGCCCCGACGACCACCTGCTCGCTGTGGCTGTCGCTCAGCGTCAGCCACGAAGATAACGGCGGGGTTTACGTGGTGCCCGGCTCCCATAAGCTGGGACTTTTGTCGCCAGAGCCGGTTCAGGAGAGCCGCACGGAATACGGCGAGAAGCTGGGGCTTCCCGAAGGTTACGAAGCTGTGCCGCTGCGGACGCAGCCGGGCGATCTGGTCGCGTTCCACGGCAACCTGCTTCACGGGTCCGAAGCCAATTTGTCCGGCCGCACGTTCCGCTATGCCAACGTGACCCATTTTATGGGAGTGAGCGCAGAGCGGGTAGCTTTAAATTACAATTATTTGCTGGACCGAAGCGGCGCACGCGTCCGCAGACGGCTGAACGCCGCGCCGAAGCTCAAAAACGATACGTTGAAGAAGGACGAATGGAGCGGCGTAGGAGGAAACCGGCCGTGGCGATAAACGGATGGGAAGGGCTGTTCGCGCGCCGGGAGGTGAGGCCGTGATTTACGGCGTCGGTATCGATTTGCAGAGCGTGCCGCAGATGGACGAAGCCATCGGGCGGCAAGGCGAACGGTTTTTGCGCAAAATTTTTACTCCGGGCGAGATCGCCTATTGCTCGAAGCATGGCGGGGCGGCCCGGCATTACGCGGTTCGCTGGGCGGCGAAGGAAGCGTTCTACAAGGCGGTCGGGGACGTGCTTCCGCGAAAATACGGTTTCTTGGACGTCGAGGTCCGAAATCTGCCCTCCGGCCGTCCCGTGCTTGAGCTGCATGGTTCAACCGGCGAAGCGGCGACGCATTACGGCTTGTCGTTCTGCATCAGCCTCTCGCATTCGGGGGATTATGCGCTTGCGCAGGTCATTGCGATCCAGAAGGCGGGGAAAGCGTTCCCGGGTCTCGAACCGATGCGGGAGCATGCGGCCGGGGAGGCGATCCGCTTATGCTGACCGCCAAACGGCTGCCAGTCGTGCCGAATCCGGGCTTCGAGACCGAGTGCTACCATAATTTGCGCCTCAGCATCGTCATGACGGAGCCTCGGCTGATGCCTTGGTGCCTCAGCCATTTCGTCAATTTGATCGTGCAGTCCAAAAGCGCGGGACAATTCCCGCTGGTCCGCTTCGAAGAGCATCTGGAGCTGTACGGGGGACTGCTGGCGGAAGAACCTCTTGCGGTCAAGCCGGGCGGATACGTGTCCGCCATTCGCGAGGCGATCGACGAGGGAAGCTACGTGCTAGTTTACTTGGACTGGAAGCGCATTCCGCAGTCCCATTTTTTCGCCGTACGGGAGATGGTGCACGACGCGCTGGTCTACGGTTACGACGACGAATCCGGGACGCTGGACATCCTTGCCTTCGAAACGAACGGCCGGGCCTACGGCTCGGTCTGTCTGCCTTACGAGACGTGCGAGGCGGAGCTGGCGCACGTGGCGGAGCGTCATGCCGATACGCATATCTGGTTTGCATACTACGGCTTTCCGCTCACCGCTGTCCGGCTTCACCGGAGCCCTTCGCTGCCGTCCGGCTTCGATTACCGCAGCCTGTATTTTGCGCTGGAGCGGGGACGCGTTCGTGCGCCGGGCTTGTCCCAGGATGCGTTTGCCAGCGGTTATTTCGTATACGACTATATGGCGGGCTTGTTCCATCAAATGGCCGGGGGCGACGTTTCGCTCGACCCGCGCGAGTTCAGCTTCTGGAACATTAATGTGCACAAGATGATGCAGCGGCATAAATGGATGCTCAAGCGCATTGATGCGTTGGAACGTGCGGCCGGTTCCCCTTTGCTCGGCAAAAGCAAGCGGCTCTACGAGAATGCGAAGCAGCGGCTGATGAGCATCCGCGCGGATTCTTTGAAGGCGCAGAAAACCGGAGACGCGCGTCTGCTGGCGCGCATTGGCGATCATTTCCAAGCGATGTACGAGCAGGAGAAGAGGGCCGTTCCTTTGCTGATGGAATATTTGGTTCGCTTGAAATTCGAACGGAAAGGTGAGGGAAGCTTGTGAACGATACATCCTTGCAATCGAAAATCATTGCCTGCATTCAAGACATTCTGCCTTCGCATGTGACGGTGGACGAGCAAAGCGAGCTGCTGAAGCTGGGGATCAACTCGCTGACGTTCATCCGGCTTGTCGCGTCCATTGAAGACAGCTTCGAGATCGAATTTGCCGACGAATCCATTTTGCTGGAAAACTTCAGCTCGGTCGCGAAAATCAGCGATCTGGTGTGGGACTATTTGCAGAAGACCGTGTGACGCGGCAAGCTTTCGGCAATCGGGCGGACCTCCTTTACAGGATGGTCCGTGAGCTTGTTGAGAAAGTGGATTTTTATAAAAATAGAGAAACAAACGAAGGTGGGGTATCTACTGTAGGAGCGATAGCGATCGCCTTTGTCTGCGGGAAATATCCGCTGCTAAGCGGCTTCAATCAAAATTTCCCGCTGACAACAGCGACCGGAAGTAGATACCCCACCCCCTCGTACACCTCTATTACCTCAATTAACCACTTTCTCAACACTCTGGCGGACCTCCTTTACAGGATGGTCCGTTTTTCTTATATCCCCTGCCGGAGCCAACAAAAGACGAAAAACCAGCAGGTCAAAAGCTGAGTGATATTTCCCCAATCATGCGATGATAAGGATGTCCCCGGGAGACAACAAACCAATCCAAACGGAGGTATCGCAATGAAAACCATCACAAAGAAAATCGGCATGACGCTCGAAAATTCCAACAGCAAAACGTACCTGGAACTGCTCGACGGCCGCAGCGAAGAATTGCACTTCAAACAAGCCGCTCCGACTCACTTCACGGTGAGCGATTCCGAATTCAGCTTGAAAACGGGCGTTACCGTTGATCTGGAAATCATGAACGTCGATCTCGTAGCCACTTCCACCGTCATCTGGCCGGGCGCTACCATCCGCGTGCGCGGCGGTCTGCAAGGACAAGGCAGAACGATGAAAGCCAGCGCTTCCATTCCGTTCAACAAAAAAATGGCGGACGGCGTACAAGGAGAGTCCTGGTTGTACTGGGTGATCGAAACGCCTCAAGGCGAGTTCCACAACAAAAAACCGATCCATATGAAAGGCACATTGAAAGGTCTTCCTCCGAAGGACGCCACGTTCTATTCGGACAGCGTAATTCCGTTGTTCGATGCGGAAGACAACCAAGTAGGCACCATCTACGGCTGCTTGCAATCCAACTAATCGTTATCCAGCGAGAGGGCCATCCTGTATGGCCCTTTCGTTTTCAAGCGTACGGACATGCGAAAGCTTTAGCATCCGCGGACTCGATTGGGCAAGGGAGTGGACTATGTACGATTTTATTATCGTGGGAGCCAGGTGCGCCGGGGCGGCCACCGCTTATTTTCTCGGACAAAAAGGTTACCGGACGCTGTTGATCGATCGTTATACGGTGCCGGGACCGACTTTGTCAACGCACATCTTGGGCGAGACGGGGGTCTATGAAAGGCTTGGCATTGCGCGAAAAATGGAAACCAGCGGCATTCCCGCCCTGACGAGGATGCGCATCGATCTGGAGGGACGGCTGTTCGAGTCGGATATTTGCGTCACCCCCAGGGCGCTGGGCGTAAGGAGGGAGCTGTTGGATCGATGGCTTCTGGATGCGGCTTGCGGGCTGCCGGAGGTGAACGCCAAACTGTCGACGCAGGTCATCGATCTGCTCGAAGGGGAGGACGGCGTATGCGGCGTCCGCTGCAAATTGCCCGACGGCTCCGTGGAGACGTACAAGGCGCGGGCCGTGATCGGCGCGGACGGCAGACATTCGTCGGTGGCCCGACGGGTCGGAGCCGAAACGGCGATGGCTTCGGACGAGCGCCATTTGGGCGTGTACTATGCGTACGTACTGCATGCGGACCCGCTGCCAATTCCGGCTGTGGAGTGGTATTGGAGCGAGACGGACATTGTGCTATGCAATCCGATTGACGGGGGACGGCACTGCATCGCGGTCATGCTGCCGCAGGAGACGTTCCGCTCTTGGTCGGGCGATCCCGCTACCAAGTTCGTCGAGCGGCTGAGCCGCATCCGCACGCTGGGCCCCCGTCTCCGGTACGCGCGGCTGCAGGGCAGCGTTCGCGGAGTGGATACGCTCCGCAGCTACGTTCGCAAACCGTTCGGCCCGGGGTGGGTACTGGTCGGCGACGCCGGCGCGCACCTGCATCCCGTGTCCGGCGTCGGCATCGACAATGCGGTATGCTCCGCCGAGATGCTGGCCGAGGAGCTTGATGCGTATATGCGCGGAGAACGGACGTGGACCGAGGCGATGAGCGCTTACACGGAGCGGCGGGACGAACGGATCATACCGCAGTACGAAGCCTGCCTGAAGACGCTGGCGCGCGCGGGACAGCCTATTCCCGAGGCGCACTGGCCTACGTTGGACGTGCTGTGCACCTTCCCCGGACTCGTCAAAGAGCTGGGCGGTCGGGCAGAACGAATCTATACCTTATTAACGGAGGAGAACGAGCCATGATCCCATGTCCGCTGGACCGGACCGTCAATATTACGTATTTGGAAGCTCCGCTTGAGCGGGTGTGGTGGTCGGTAGCGACCGCGCCTGGCTCCAGCTCGTATTTGACGTATTACGCTAGAACGACCGGGACCGAGGATGAGCCGAAAATCGGCGATCGGTACACGCTTAATTACGGCGATATTAACAACGAATCGGTCGTGATCCGGTGCGAGCCGCCACATCATATCGCTTTTGCCGACACGTACGATTCCATGGACCCCGACGGCCGCACGGTCCGATACCTTGTCAGCACGGCATATACGTTGGAACAGCAGGGGCCTTTTGTCAAGCTGACCCTGGAGGTGACCGGATTCGAGCCGACGACGCACGGCCAGTGGTTCCGGGAATGTTTGGAAATGGGATGGCGGCGGTCGTTGATGAATTTGAAGTCTGTGCTTGAGCTTGGGCTGGATTTGCGCATCGAAATGTTCAGCTATCCGCGCCTCGGCGTCGCCAACTGTACGGTGAACGAAGAGCAGAGCCCGATGGTGTGCGTTCCGGTCCGGGGAGGGAACTACTTGCTGCAGGTATTTCCGAACAGCCCCGTCGACCGGGCGGGCATGCGGGCCGGCGATGTCATCGTCGAGATCGGAGGAATGCCGACACCCGACTATCCGGCGTTCGTTCGCGCCATTTCGTCGTTCTACGGAAAGACCGCGGAGCCGGTAGTGGCATATGTGCGGGACGGGGTCCGGTGCGAAACGACGGTGCGGCTGTCGCTGGACGAAACGTTCACGGGCCTGATCGATATCGAGGAAACCCCGCTCGAAGAAGTGAGAAAGAAACGTGAGCTGCTTGCCAGGCAGCGGTCCGGATCCGGCAGCTTGTGGAAAACGGACGAAGCCGTCCGTTCCGAATCCGTGCCGGATTCGAAATGACGGCTCGTTACCCCGGACGCCGCTTCGTTCTGCAAGAGCGAAACGGCGCAGGGGCTACTGCGTTCGTCGGCCCGCTGCCAGCGGCTTTTGTATCAGGAGGAACGCTTTCCGTCGGTCACTTGCCGCACCGACTCTTCCGTCGGGTCTACAAGTCCCGTCAGCAGCTTGTCATACGACAGCGCGGCTTCCGTGTGCAGTCTGCGTCCTTCGCGGTAATACGTCACGCCGACCGGCCCGTTCGTCCCGGCGCACAGGCCGAGCGAGCGGATGAACTCGGCATAGGTCGGAACGTCGCGGCCGCCGAAGGACACGACGATGTCCCCGGGGCGCAGCCCCGCCCGGGCGGCAGGGCCTTCGGGAAACACCTCCATCAAATAATTCCCTTGAACGCGGTCCGGGTACAGCCCTTGCGCCCGAAGCTGAGCCGGAGTAGCGGTATAATTGCAGACGCCGAACCGGGGATAGCCGAATACGTCGTATCTCAAGTCCAGACCGAGCTCCAACACGAGCTTTAAATTAAACAGCGACTGCTTCCATCCGAATTCTCCGCATTCGCGGACCCACCGGTGCAGCTCGCTGTTTTCGTCGTAGCCGTCCACCTCGACGGTCACCCTCGTCATATGCTCCTCTTCCTCCAACCGGAACGTCGTGACCAATTCGTATTCGACGTAGGAATCGTCCGCCAGAAGGGAACGAAAGCGGTCCTTGAGCCGGAACAAGCGCGGCCGATCGCTGGCCAGGCAGACGGCGTCGTTAATCATGTCGCCGATCACGATCCGGATTTCGTCGCCCTCCGAGATATGTTCGTTCGGCGCGTGTACCTCGTCGGTTAAATACGTCTTCATGCCCCTGGCGGTCGCCAGACCTTCCCAGATCTGCTCCGGCGCAGCTTCGATGTGCATCGTGCTATGCGAGGCGGTGCGGTGATTTGCGCGCATATGCTCAACTCCTTTTTTTCTTCATTATGTAAAATGCGCCTCGGCCGCACTCGGCTTCCGCCGAGCTTTACGGCGCATCGGAAGCCGAGTGCGCGGCGAACCGGGCGGCTATAATTCAGAATGAAACCAACAACATATTCCGGGTGAAAAAGAAAGCAGGTGGAATGAAAACCGTGACCGTAGAACAACGAATGATCCGGCTGCTCAGCAGCGAAGGCTGCGGCGTTCTCCCGCAGAGCGAGATCGGACGGGACAGCAAGCTGTTCGACCTTGGATTCGATTCGCTTCGTTATATGGAGCTGATCGTGCTGCTCGAAGAAGAATTGGGCATCGAGGTGCCTGACGGCATGCTGGAAATCGATTCGAATACGACCGTTTCCGAGCTGGTGCGCGTGGTGAGCCGACGTGAGCCATAACCCCGATGCGGGCCGTAGCCGGAGTCCGGACGAGATAGCGGCGCTCCTGCCGCACCAATATCCGTTCCGATTTGTGGACGAGGTGACCCGCTATGAACCGGGGCAGCGGCTGGAGGCCCGCTTCAGGCCGGAACCGCTCCGTTCCATGTACGGCTATACGCAGACCGTTCCGTCCACGGTCATGATCGAAGGGCTGGCCCAAGCTGCCGTGCTGTTCGTTCAGCTGGAGACAAAGCCGTTGGCGCCCGGCGAAATTCCGCTGCTCGGCAAGGCCGAGGCGTCCGTTCGAAGAGAAGCAAGCTGGCGGGAGCCGCTCCTTTACGACATTCGGCCGATCCGTATGACCTGCTCGCAGGCGATCTTGTCCGGGACGATGTCCGGGGCGGGCGGCGGCGTCCTGGCGACAGCTACGCTCTGCGTCGCGGTAGCGGACGGGACCGGAGACGAAAGGAGTGGGCCATGAGAGCGGAGGACGTGCTCCCGTACCGTAAACCATGGGTATTGATCGACACGATCGTGCAGTGCTCGGCGACAGACGGAGTCATCGCCCGCAAGCATGTATCGAGCAGCGACTTTTACGTGCTCGGCCATTTTCCGGGCTACAGCATTTATCCGGGCATGCTGCTGCTGGAAGGGATCGTACAGGCGGCCGGGCTGCTGATGGAACGGGGAATTGTCGAAGGCGGAGGGAGGAGAGACATGAAAGCGCGCTTTTTGCAGCCGGTGCGGCCCGGCGACACGGTAACGTACGCCGTGAAACGAATTCGGGAGGACCACCGGTCGGTAGTGTTTGCCGCAGAAGGCACAGTAGACGGCCGGAAAGTCGTCCGCGCGTTCGTGGAATTCGGGAAAGGAGGCGAAGCGGATTGAACGACGAGCAGTTTGTCGAGCTGCGGGACGGAGACCGGCGGATGGCGGGCATTCTTCATCTGCCGACCCGTGGGACTCCCCCTTTTCCCATCGTCATTTATTGTCCCGGCAAAAACGGCGAGCGCTACGAGGTGCACCGGCTCGCGGTCAAATTGGCAAGGCGGCTTGCGGACGAAGGCGTGGCGATGCTGCGTTTCGACTATTGCGGCCTCGGGCTCAGCGACGGGCACTACTACGACATGACGACCTCCTCGAAAGTGTCAAACGTGCTGAAAGCGTGGGACGAGGTGCGGCGCAGGCCGGAGCTGGATTCCGGAAGAACGGCTTATCTGGGCTTTAGCGACGGGGCGCGGATCGCCCTTATGGCCGCCGAGCGGTCGGGCGTAGACCGCGTGGTGCTGTGGAGTCCGCTGTTTTACGAATTCGGCGGCGCGCATCCAAGCGGCAAACCCCCCCGGTTTACGCGGCATGCGCTTGACAAGGAGAAGCTGGTCATGCCTTGGGCCGGCCTGTGGATTTCAATGGAGTTTTACCGCGATTTGCAGGAGCTTGACAAGGAAGCGGTGCTGCGCGCCTACGAGGGCAGGTCGCTCCTTGTTTATGGCGACGACGATCCGCTTATCCGCGAGGAATTCGAGAAGGTGCGGACCGATTCTTATGCGATTTACCGGGGAGACGCCGGGCATGAAGTATGCGCGGTTCAAGGAGCCGGACATCTGTTTACGTCCAGACTGTTCGAAGAGCGGATTATGGACGTGACGGGGCAATGGCTCAAGCGGGAACTGCAGGCGTCGGAGACGGGCGAAGGAGGGATACGTGATGTGGAAACAAGTCCGGTTTGGCCGCAGTCGTGACATCGTCGGCTTGGTGGAGGAGCCGGCAGCGCAGGAACGCCGGACGCTGATCGTCACGCTGCCCGGACTTGGCCAGGCGATGAGCGAGAAAAATTATTTGTTTTCCAATCTGCGCAAAAGATTGGCCGCTTCCGGAGCATGGGTCGTGCAGTTTGATTATCGCGGTCATGGGGATAGCGCCGGAGAACTCGGGCAAACGACCGTTTCGTCCATGGTCCGCGACACGCTCGAAGTGGTGGAGGAGGCAACCGCAGGGTACCGGCCGGACACGATCTTCTTCGTCGGCAACGCGCTCGGGGCCATGGTTGCGCTGCGGTCCGCGCTCGCTTGGGAGGAACGCTCCGGCATAACGTGCCGGCCGGTGCTTCTGTCGCCGCCCGCGCTGCCGCTTCCGCGTTCCGGAGAGCTGCTGGACGCGGGCGCGCTGAATGCGCTGGCGCGGGAGGGGAGCGTGGACTCGCAACTGCTGGTACCGGGCTACGACTATTATACACTGAGCGATTTTGACATGGATCAAGTCGGATATCTCGCCTCGCTCGGTGCGCATCTGCTGTACCTGCACGGTCAATGCATCGGCCGGGCGATGCTGGATGAGCTGGATGCGCTGAGCGAGGAAGATTTGCCGGGAGCCGGCCGTTCCGGTATCGCCGTCGTCTGCGGGGAACGCGATACCGAAGCGCTTGCGCAATGGAAGGCGGTTCCCGGAGCAGAGGTTCATCTGCTGGACGGAGTCGTTTATTACTTCCAGCATCCCGCTGCGATGGATCAGGCGATTGAGATCATCGCCGGCATTGTCCTCCGCGGGCAAGGGGAATGCTCGCATTCCTGCGCGGCTTGCCCGTGCGGGCGCGGCCGCATTAACCGAGCCGGATCAAACGGACCGGATCAAAGGAACTGAGGTGAACTTATGAGCGAGCCGCTTACGCTTGCCGGGTATATTCGGCAGCGACCCAAAGTCGATTGGCGGTTTCCAGACGAATTCGGCCTGTGCGAACGCAATCTGGACTGCCGTCAATTGTGCATTTTGGAAATTATGAAGTGGCAGGGAGAGCGCAATCCGATCCCCGCCTTCTTGAATGCGTTCGATTGCCGGACCGATGGCCTACTGCTGAGGCGCAGCGAGCCGGTGCTGCAAAACGGCTGGTCTGCGATCCGCTTCCCGTCCCTCTCGACCGATCAACTGCGGCATTTGGTCCGTTCCGTCTATGACGCGGAGGGCTATTGTCTGATTTATTATAACGCCTTCGAGGTGCCGTTCTCCGCCTATTACCGCAAGCATGACGTCGTGCACTGGGCGCTGCTCATCGAGGATGACGGGACGCACGTGACCGTCATCGACGATACCGGCGATCCGGCTTATTTCGAAGGTTATATCGGGCGCATTCCGAGTGATGTGTTCTTTCCCGCCCTTCAGTCCGCCGGGGGAAGCGGCGCTGCCATTGTCCGCCGGAACGATGCCGGAGCGGCCGCATCCATGGAGGTGCAGTTCGCGCGGCTGGCGCGCACTTCGGTGGAGCAGATGCTGCGGCAGGGAGGGCTGGACCGTCTGGCCGGCTTCGTCGCTGCGGTCGAAGCGCTGCCGGAAGACGAGCTTCGGGCGTCGCTCGATCAGCTGGAATTCGATATTCATTATTTCCGGCGGCTGCGAAAGCTGTGGGAAACGGCGGCGGGCAGCGGCGTCATTCCCAAGGTGTGCCTCGATTCCCGGTGGACCGGCCCGCTGACGGAAGCCTGCAACCAGTGGTCGTATGCGATGGGAGTTCTCATGAAATGGAAGCGCCAGCCGGAGAAGTCTTACGGGAGCAGGCTGACAGGGTATTTGCGTCAGGCGCTGGAAGCGGAACGACAGCTGTTCGACGGGCTGGAGCGCTTGCTGGAGGGACGGCCATGACCGATTCGGCAATGCAGCGGCTGGCCCGGCAGACAATGGCCCGCTCTCTCGGCCTCCGGGAAGGGGAAAGCGTCCTCATCGATGTCGTCGGACGCGCGGAAGCCTTGACGGAAGCGATGATTGAAGCGGCCTGCGAAGCGGGAGCGCGGCCGTATTTGAACGTGATGCCTGTACGGCACTTAAAAAGCCTGATTGGCGGGTGTACGGAGGAGCAGCTCGTCCAGTGGGCCGAGATGGACCGGGAGCGGCTTCGTACCATGAATGCGTATGTCGGCATTCGCGCCGACGACAACATTTATGAAATGACCGACGTCCCGGAGGACCGCTACGACCGTTACGTGCGCGCTTACCTGCAGCCCAAGCAGATGGCGATGGCGCGGCTTGGACGGTGGGTGCTGCTGCGCAGTCCAACGGTTGGCATGGCGCAGCTCGCGGGAATGAGTCTGGACGCTTGCACCGGGCTGTATTACCGGGCCTGCGGCTTGAATTACGAGCGGTTCGCCGAGCTGACGCAGCCGCTCTGCGAGCGGCTCAGCCGCACGGACCGGGTCCGCATCGTAGCGCCGGGAACCGATCTGGCCTTCTCGATCCGGGGCATGGGCCATATGGTTTGCGACGGGCGCTTCAATTTGCCGGACGGGGAACTGTTCACGGCTCCGCGCATCGATTCGGCCGAAGGAATCATCACCTTCAATGTGCCCGCCTCGTACATGGGCATTGTCTATGAAAACGTAAGTCTTCGCTTCCGCCGAGGGGTGGTGACCGACGCTTCGTGCTCGGTTGCCGAACGGACCGGACGGCTGCAGGCGGTGCTGAAACTCGACGAAGGGGCATCGCGAATCGGCGAGTTCGGGATCGGATTGAATCCTCACATCGACCGGCCGATGAACAACGTGCTCTTTGACGAGAAAATGCGGGGCAGCCTGCACCTTGCTCTCGGCCAAGCGTACCCGATGGCGGACAATGGCAACGAATCTTCGGTGCATTGGGATTTGGTGCTTTCGCAAACGAAAGCGTCCGGGGGCGGCGCATTGTTTTTCGACGACGAACTGATCCGCAAGGACGGCCTGTTCCTTCCTCCGGATCTTCAGCCTCTGGATACGTGGCTGGGAGAGTGACCATGGCGCGCATCATTATTGTCAGCCAGTGGCTGCTTGGTCATCTCGTTCCCGCGCTTGGGCTGGGCACCGAGCTTCAAAGGCGCGGGCATTCGGTTTGTGTGCTGTCCGCGGACTCCTTCCGTCCGCTTATCGAGGAGGCGGGGCTTGAATTTCGCGAAATCCGACATGGCAAGTATCCGCAAAAGTTCGTCACCGAGACGCTGCTTGAAATGCAGGCCGTGCTGGAAGCCGTCGAGTTTGACCTTATGATTTGCGATTCCGGGCTGTGCGCGCCGGCCTATATCGCCGAAAAACGCGGCGTGCCGTGGGTGAGCTACATGACGGCGGCGTTCTGGCCGGACCGTCTCATGCCAGGCGTGCCGCATGTCAACGCGCGCATGCGGACCATGTTCGAGAAAGCGGCCAATGAAGCGAGGGCTTGCATCGGCTTGCCGCCGCTTGCGGATTTCGCGCGCACCCGGGGAGATTTGGCCGGGCTGTCGCCGGACGCGCATTTGATGATGATTTTGGGGGAGCTAAATCCGTTGCCGGACGAAGTTCCGCTGTCCTCGGTCTTTATCGGTCCGTGCTCCTACGGCCCTGATCCGGATGCCGGAACGCGTCCGGTAACGGCTCGCGGGCACGACGGACCGTGCATTGTCGTTTGCACTACGTCTGCCGACCGGAGCGGCTACCGCGAGACGACCGAAGCGTACGTGGAAGCGGCGCTGCGGGCGTTTTCCGGGCGGCCCGGCCGTCTGCTTGTCTCCGGCCATGCTCCTTATGCCGGAGAGACGCCCCTTGCCGACAACGTGGAATGGGTGACGACCGTGCCGAATCACGACCTGCTGTTTCCGCAGGCCGATCTGATTATTACTCACGGAGGCTGCGGCACCTTGCAAAAAGCGATCCGCTACGGCGTCCCGCTCGTTATCGTTCCGCTCGGCCCGGACCATGCGTGGGCAGCCGCCCGCTGTACGGAGCTCGGAATAGCGGAGACGATCGAACCGGAGCGGATGAGCGCGGAGACGCTGGAAAAAGCCGTCTGCCGCTTGTTGGCCGGAGGCCGGGAAAAAGAGAACATTCGCAGGCTGTCCCCCAAAGTGGACGGCCGGGCATCCAACCGGCGGGGCGCGGATACGATTGAATCGCTGCTCGTTAACAAATCCTTGCGATGAGGTGAATGGGAATGCTGCAAATCGATACCTTGCTTGATATCATTCGAACGATCAGCGGAAAGGAAAGGATTACGCCGGAATCTTCATTCGTGGAGCTGGAGATGGATTCCACGAATTTGGTCGAAGTGCTGATTGAGCTGGAAATGGTCATGAACGTCGATATATTAGACGCGAATCTGAACTTCTACGAAATGGAAAAAGTATCCGACGTCTACGATTACGTAGCGCGTCTGGGACAATAAAGGAAGCGCGCATGGGGAACTCGATGGTTATCGGGGGGACGGCGGTTTACGTGCCGGAGGAACGGCTGACGGTGGAGAGCTTGGCGGACCAAGGGCTTCTTTCGCAAAACGAAGCGGCGTCGCTGCTTGGCCGGGGCATGGCGTCGGTGCCCTGCGAGAAGTCGCTGCCGTCGCCGGACATGCTGGATTTGACGCTGCATGCGCTTTTGAACCGGTTTGAAGTGGACCCGGAGCGCGTCCGGTATGTCGTTATGCCCTATCTGTACTATTCGTTCCCGTACACCAAGGACGTTCTCGGAAGCTTGCGGCGCAAGTACGGCTTCCGGCAAGCGGTATGCTTTTCCTTGCGGGATCAGCTCTGCTCGGGCTACCTGATGGGAATGTACGCTGCAGGCAAGCTGCTGGAGGCTGCCGAAGACGAGGCTGCGGTCGTCCTGCTGACGGTGGAGAAGTGTCTGCTTCCCGGCCAACGCTACGGCGGCGGCGTTCTGATCACGGGCGATGCGTGCGCCGCTTCGCTGCTCGGCAAGCGTCTTGGCGGCGACCGCGTGCTTGCCGTCCGCAGCGTCACCGATATCCGCACGCTGCAGCAGGGCAAGCTGAAAAACCGGGCGGATGACGTGCCGAATTATTTTTATTTCGTCAATCTGGCCAAAATGATTCGCCGGACGCTGGCCGATGCCGGATTGGACTTCGGCGATCTCAAGGTCGCCATTCCGAACAATATTACGCAGGAGACGTGGCGGCAGCTGGCGGTGCTGCTCAAAATTTCGCCGGAGCTGTTCTACACGGAAGGGCCGTCGGTGTCGGGGCATTTGAACACGTGCGATCTGCCGGTCAATTATGCCCGGCTCGCGCTGGAGGGGAAGCTCCGTCCCGGCGATTACTACGCGATGATCAGTCTCGGCAATGGGGGGGTGATCGGCTGTGCGGTTTGTCAAAAAGGGAACGATCCGCCTGTCTTGGCCCGCCGTCCATAACCGGTACGGACACGGACGGCCCCTGACTTCAATCGAACATCATCTGTACCGCGAAATAGCTGCGGCCTACGGCCGTGGCGAGCAAGCAGCCCCGCAGACGGATCGTTTTGACCTGCAGGGCGGAAGCGGTCTTACGTTTTCGGGAGGCATTGCGCACCCGGATGGAACCGGCAGCCAATCCGTCTTCTTCGACCGGGAGCCGTGCGAATATGCGCCCGAATTGTTTGCGCGGATTTCTGCCCGGGAGCAGCCGGACTATTTGGTCTGCTGCTACGAATCCTACCCGCTGACGGATAAGATCAATGCCGCCTTGTCCATGCAGAAGGCGCTGCAATTGAACAGCGCCTTGACTTTCTCTATCGCCGACGCCGGGCCACTCGGCTCGATTATGGCAGTCGACTGGGCGGAAGCGGTGCGCCGGTGCGTATGGGTCGCTTGCTTGGAGCAGGCGGCCGATCCGCAGGAGCCGGATTTCGCTTCCGCATATATCAGATCGGATGCCATCGCAGCTTTCCAGCTGTCCCCCCATGCGGGGGAGCTGCGGGTGGCCGCCTACGGCATTGTGCAGCGCGACGAGCTTCCCTCTGGCGGCTTGAGCGTATCGGAGCTGGCAGAGGACGCCTGCGAGCTGATCGACGATACGCTGCGGACGTGCGGCGTCGATGCGGCCGAGACGACGATTTTGACGCAGGCCGTGGCCCCCGGCTATGTCGACCGATTGCGCCGACGGTACGAACGCGTCCTTTGCGAGCTGGACAACCGGAACCTGGCGACGGCGGCCCCATATTACGGGCTCGCCTCGTTCCGTGCTTCCGGCGCGACCCGCTTTGCGCTGCTTCACATGGCCGAGCCTGCGAGGGGAGTCGGCTGCATTTTGGTTCAGCGGGTTCCTTCGGCAAGACTTCCGGGCTAGCTGTCTTTATGCTGCGGATACAACGGTTACTCGAAAGGAGGAAACAAGCGATGGAGACATTCCGGACGAAGCTTGCCCGCGCTTGCGGATGGGGGCCGGCCGGCGCAAGCTGGGCATGGCTCGGCAATTTTGAAGTGGAGCGCGATTGGAAGCGGGCTGATGTCCTAGGAATTCCGGGCCTGCCCGGACGCGCTTCGGAAGCGTTGAACAACAGCTTGTCGGAGCTTGCGCTGCTGCTCGCCGCTCCTGAAGACCTGGTGCTGTTGAAGCAGGCGCCGGACCCGGATTTTCTCGCTTATTTGGCAGAGCTGGGCTGGAAGACGCCGTCGTTCGTCGCGGCCGGCGGAGAAGAGGAGCTATCGCTTACACGTTCGCTGCTGGAAAACGCTTCGGCTCTCGAGACGATCCGCGCATGGACGAAGGCCTCGTCCGGCAGGCTAATGCCGCACGGCGTCTCGCCGCTGGAGGAAGAGCTGGTGCGGAAGTCTGGACTTCCGCTTGCCGCTCCGCTCTCTGCTGTCGCCCGGCGCGTCAACAGCAAGGTGTACTCGCGCCGGCTCTGCGCGCGCCTGGGCATTAGGCAGACGGAAGGCCGCATTGCGCTATCGCTGGACGAGCTGGAACGGGCGCTGCGCGAGCTTGCGCCCCTGCTGCTTCAGACGCCGCTCGTGCTCAAGGATGCGATGGGCGTGTCGGGCAAGGGCATCCTGCTGCTGGAGAACGAAGCCCGCTGCCGGCAAGTGCTCCGTATGCTCCGTCAAGCGGTGGACAAGCGGGGCTACGCCCGTGCGGAATTCATTGTCGAACAGTGGATTTCCAAAAGTGCCGATGTAAACTACCAGTTTTTGGTGGGGAAAAATGGACAAACGGAAATGCTCGGCGTGCTGACCGCCCTGGTGCGCGGAGGGGTTCATCAGGGACATCTGCATCCGCATACGCTGCCGCCGGAAGCGGAGCGCGAGCTGGCCGACACGGCAGCGAGTATCGGCCGGGAGCTGGCGTATGACGGGTATTACGGCGTCGTCGGCGTGGACGCGATGGTCGGGTCGGACGGAACGCTCTACCCGTGCGTAGAAATCAACGCGAGATTAAATATGTCCACGTACCACACGCGCGTGCTGAGCGAGCACGTTCCCGAAGGCCGGTATGCGTTGATCCGCGCCGTGCCGTTCACGAGCGTCGCGCCCTTTCCGTTTGCCGTCCTGCGCGATGCGCTGGGAGAGGCGTTTTATACCAGACGCGGCGGCCGGGGCATCTTCGTCTGCGCGTTTGCGCCTGCCGGCATAAGCGGGGAGGCGGGCGGACAGGGCAGGCTGTACGCGGCGATGATTGGAGATTCCCGGGACGAATGTCTGCACTGGTACGAGCAATGTTGCAAGCGGCTTCAGACGATTGCGGGGGTACGGCTTTCCGGCCAGTCACTTCATTAGAAAGATAAGGGGGAATGGGCAAATGTTCGTATCTTCGGAGCGCGGCGATCGGCTCCGCGAATGTGCGGAGCGGTTCGGTACGCCGCTGTATGTCTACGATTTCGGCGTGATCCGGGAACGGCTGGATGTGCTCCGCCGTCATCTCCATCCGTCGATATCGCTATTTTACTCGATTAAAGCGAACCCGAACACCACGGTTGTGCGGCATATTTACGAGGCCGGCGCGAATCTGGAGCTGTGCTCGCCGCTGGAGCTGGACATCGCCCTGACGGCGGGAGCCGATCCGCGCCGTATTCTGTACGTCGGTCCGGGGAAAACCGAAGCCGAGCTCAATCGTCTGCTGACGCTGGGCGTCCGGTACATCGTGGCCGAATCGCTTCAAGAGCTTGAACTGATGAACCGTCTTGCCGGGCGGAAAGGGGTACGGGCCGACGTCGGGGTCCGCTTCAACCCGAAGATGGCGATCCATGGGGCTCGCCTGAAGATGGGCGGGGCCGCCCGCCAGTTCGGCATCGACGAGGAACAGGCTGCCGACGCCGTACGCCTCATCGAAGCGTCTCCATTTTTACGGTTGGCCGGTCTTCATGCGTATTACGGCACACGGATTTTGAGCGCCGAGACGGTGGCCGCCAATATGGCATACATTCTAGGCTTTGCCGAACGCACGATGGCCGAGCATGCGTTGGAGCTCGATTATATCGGGCTTGGCGGCGGCTTCGGCGTGTCATACTACGAAGGCGAAGCTCCGCTGGACCTGTCTGAGCTCAGCCGCAAATCGCACGGCCTCCTCGAATTGTTCGCCGGAAAGCATCCCGGTATCCGGCTGCTGATGGAAACGGGAAGGTATGTCGTCGCCGAGTCGGGCACGTATTTGACCCGCGTGTTGTATACGAAGCAGTCGCAGGGCAAATGGTTCGCCGTCACGGACGGCGGTACGAATCACCATGCGGCGGCCGGCGGCGCGGGAAGCTTGATGCGGCGCAACTTTCCGGTCCGGGCCTGGACGCGGGAATCTGGCGAGCTCCGGGAATACGCCATTGCCGGGCCGCTCTGTACCCCCGGCGACACACTTGGCGATCAGGTGACACTGCCGCCTTTGGAGCCGGGCGATTTGATTGGCATTTTGGCTTCGGGCGCGTACGGCTTGACGATGAGCCCGGTGCTTTTTCTAAGCCATGCGCTCCCCCGGGAAGTGCTTCTGCTGGACGAAAAGCCGCTTGTCGTGCGGGAGAAGTACGAGTATGCCGTCCCCGCGCTCCGTTCTTGAATTGCGGTCACCGCGGGCGGCGTCCTGCATGCTCGGCGGTCTTCTTTCGCGGGAGCGCACGCGGCCAAATAAACCCGAAAACGGCGCAAGCTTAGTCGAGTCGGGAGGAGTGCTTCGGCTGTACGATAGAACCATGCACGGCAAATGCCGAATTTGATGCAAAGGGAAGGAGTGAACCGGGATGGTAGTTGACATCGTGATTATCGGCGCCGGTCCCGCCGGGGCAAGCGCCGGGATTTTCGCCGGTCGGGCGGGCAAGAAGACGGTGCTGCTGGATAACGACCGAAGCGGCACAAGCAAGGCATGGGTAGACAATCATTATGCCGTTATGGGGGTGACGGGGTTCGACCTGTACGAAACGGGCAAGCTGCAGGCCCAAAAATGCGGGGCGCAGCTCGTCACCGCCGAGGCCATCGCTATCGAACCGACGGATACGGGGTTTTGTGTCGTGACGGAAGAAGAAGTGTACGAGGCGGCGTACGTGCTGATCGCATCCGGTCCGGGCCGGGAGCTTGCCGAACAGGCCGGCATCGAACTGAAATCCGGCGAAGGCCGAAGCTATATTAAAGTGGATGCCGAGGGGAGAACGAACGTCCCTGGTATTTGGGCCGCAGGGTTGTGCACCGGCGTGAGCATGCACGTGGCCGTTACGGCGGGAGACGGCGCTCGCGTGGCGATCCATATGCTGAGCGAAATGAACGGCAAACCGTACGTCGATCACGATATGATGTGCTGAGGAGATGACGAACATGGAGCAGCAAACGATTGGGCAAGCGGAGAAGGCGTTTTTCGAGAAGGAAGGATATCTCGTGCTCAAGCGCTTTTTTTCCGAGGAAGCCGTAAGGGCGCTGAACGAAGCTTATCACAAGGTATGGATGGAGCTAATGGCGGACGGCAAAATCGTGCAGGCGGCCAACCGCCCGTTCGACAGCTTGTATCCCCGGCTCCGGGACTATCACCGCGGTAATGAGGCCATTACCCGGTTTATTTTGGACGACCGGGCGATGGACGCGCTCGAAGCGCTGACCGGCGAGGAGATGCTGGCCTGCCAAACGAGCTATTATTTCAAAGCGCCGGGCGCCAAAGGGCTGCCTTTGCACCAGGACAACTACAGCATCGGCGCTTACCCGGATACGACTTACGCCATCTGGGTCAGTCTGGACGTATCCGACGAGCGGAACGGCGGTTTGCGGGTCGTCCCGGGTTCCCACGTTTTTGACATCGTTTCGCCGGAGTCCGTTCATGAGAAGGTGAACGTTTACGGCAAACGCATTCAAGTGCCCGAAGGCTTCGAGCAGAAGGAGCTCGCCAACGACATCGGAGACGTCGTTATTTTTAACGGCAACCTTTTGCACGGGTCGTCGGACAATCATTCCCGGGATTCGTTCCGCCGGGCGATCGTTACGCACTACGCGCGCGCAAGCGTCGAAAAAATTACGCTGAATTACAGTTACCTGCTGAACCGCAAAGGGGAGAAGGTTCGCCGCAAGCTGAACCCTGCAGCGCGGGTGGTCGAGACGAAAGAGTCGCTGTTTGAATTCAAAGAAGCCAAATTTTTCGATCAAATCATTCATCGGGGTTAGCATGAGTTTGCCGGACCTCGATACGTACGGGTTTATGAACGTTCTTGCGCAGCGCCGGGGGGTGTGTTTTGTACACGCTGACGACGGGGAGGAAACCTACGAACGATTGCACGAAACGATCGACTGGAATGCCCGCGCGCTCCGCAAGCTAGGCTGCACGACGGGACGGGGCGGTTGTGTGGCGCTGAATGTGCTCCTCGGGTGGCGGGCGGTGCCCGTGCTGCTCGCTGCACTCCGCGAAGGGGTCACGGTCGTGCCGGTCGATCCGTTCCGCAGCCCCGAATTGACGGCACGAGTGCTGAAGGAGGTGCGTCCGCTGCTGGTTCTCAACCAAGAGCAGTTGGAGACGGACGGGCGCATCGCGCTGTCCCGGGTCCCGGAAACGCCCCCTTCCCGACAGGGCGGTGCGTTGAGCGGCGTAGCGCTTATTATGTATACCTCGGGTACGGGAGGGTTTCCGAAGGGGGTTATGCTCACGTATCGCAACCTGTGGAGCAACGTGACGGATATTCTCGGCTATTTCGGTCTCCGTCCGGAGGACCGCCTGATGCTGGTGCGCCCGCTCACCCATGCTTCCGCTATAACGGGAGAGCTGCTGCCTGCGCTGTACTGCGGCTGTTCCATTGCCGTTAAGCCGCATGACGTTTCGCCGTTGCGGGTCATCCGCGATATCGAGGAGCAGAGGCCAACGGTGCTGTGCACGACGCCGACGGTCGCCTCCGCTTTCGCGCATTTTGCCGACCGGTACGACGTGACGTCACTGCGCAGTATTATGCTCAGCGGAGAGCTGCTGCTGTCCTCCCACTACGATCGTATCGCCCCGGCCTTTCCTTCCGCTGCCGTAGGCAACGCCTACGGGCTGACCGAGGCTTCTCCGCGCGTCAGCTGCCAGCCGGACATCCGCCAGGCGGATTCGCTGCATTGTGTCGGCCGACCGCTACGCCAAGTGAAGGTTAAGATCGCCGGCCGGGGGGGAGAACCGCTGCCGGAAGGCGAACGGGGCGAGCTCTGGGTATCGGGTCCGAACGTGATGCTGGGCTATTACGGAGACGAGCCGGCCACCCGCCGCAAGCTGCAGGACGGCTGGCTGCGCACGTCCGATCTGGCTTCCGTCCACGGCGGTATGCTCTACGTGCACGGCCGCGCCGACGATCTCATTATCCGCGGGGGCGTGAATGTTCATCCGGCCGAGATCGAATCGTTTCTGCTGGGTATCGAAGGCGTTACGGAAGCTTTGGTGTTCGGCCGCCGGGACGCGAACGTGATGCGGGCGGTCGCTTGGCTGGTGACGGAGCCGGAGTTGGAACGCAGCGACGTGTACCGGCGCATTTTGCGGGCAAAGCGGGATGCGAGGCTGTGGCCGGATGCGATCGAAATCAAATCCGTCCTGCCAAAAACTTCCTCGGGCAAGCTGATTCGGCCGAGGATGGAAAATGGCGAAGGAAAGGAAGGGAATAAGCATTGAGTGAAGAAGTGTGGCATGCATTTTTCGGATCGGACTATTTGACCTTTTCCGAAGTCATTCTTTCCCCTGAGCGAACCCGGTTTGAGGTCCAGCGCATTTTGGAGCTGCTGGACCTGCCGCCGGCCGCGTCGATTCTCGATTTGGGGTGCGGGCAAGGAAGAATTGCGGTTCCGCTGGCGAAGATGGGCTACCGGGTGACCGGCTACGACGGTTCCCCTGAGCTGCTGGAGGCTGCTCGGCGCAGGGCGGCAGAGGCCGGAGCGGACGTAAAGTTCCTGCACGGCGACATGCGGGACCTCGACTTCGACGAGGAATTCGATGCGGTTCTTAACGTAGGCACAGCTTTCGGTTATATCGCCGACGAAGAAGGCGACCGTCGCATATTGAATCGCGTGCGATTGGCGCTGAAGCCCGGCGGTTCGTTTCTGCAGGAGACGGAGAACCGGGATTACAAGCTGCAGGGCCTCCGCAATACATGGAACGAGATGAACGGGCGCCCGGTGTTCTCGGAACGGCAATTCGACAGCGTATCCGGACGCTGGACCGAGCGGATCTTCTGGTTCGAAGGCAGCGAGAAAAAGGGAACGGTGTTGAATGTGCGGCTGTATGCCGCCACCGAATTAATCGCGATGACGCAAAACGCCGGTTTGCGGGTGACCGATGTATTCGGCGGGTTCGATTTCTCCCCGCTGAAGGCGGACAGTCCCCGCATGCTGATATTGTCCAAAAAGGAGCAGAGCCGATGGAGAGCAAACATGTGATCATTCCGAAGGAAAAGATGGTATGGAGTCCCGGCGTCTACGAAAATACCGAAATGTGTTATCTGTGGGACGATCCTGAACTGGAGCGCAGAGTGTTTCTGCTCAAAATGAAGCCGGGCAGCGTCATCCCGATGCACGATCATCCGCAGCGGGAAATTGCGATGCTGCTGGAGGGCGAGATGATCTTAAACGAGACGGAAATTATGCGGGAAGGCGACTTTCTCACGGCGGGCCTTGGCGAGAGCCACGAAGTGACGACGGAAAAAGGCTGCGTGCTGTTTTTGTATATCGATTACAATGTCGAGAAGAAGAAGATCGTTGATGCGTTATGAGGCGATGCGAGGTGAATACGACGAACGGCAGCACCACTCTGTTCAACGAAGCATACCATGCGGCCTATGATTACGTCTCGGATTATACGGCATTTTCGCTGCTTCGCGCGCTGAGGACAGCCGGCGTTCCGATTCGCGGCGGCTTTTCGGAAGAGGAAGCCGTGCAGCGGCTCGGCTGCTTGCCGCAGTACCGTCCGCATGTGCGGTGGGTGCTGGCTTTTCTGGTCCAGCAGCAAGCATTGACTGTTTCGGCACAAGGAGAATATATGGAAGTCCGTCCGGAGGCTTGGTATCGTCCGGCCCAGGCGGCGGGCTTGAATTTAAACATCGAACCGTCGATGAGGCTTATCGACTACGTCATTTCGTGTTGGCCCGCGATCGTTCAAGGCAAAGCCGATCCGCTTCATGTGATGTTCGGTTCGCAGGGCTCCTCCCTTTGGGAGCGCTATTTCAACAACGGCCACGACTTGTATGCGGTTCACAATCAATGGGCCGCCGAATCGCTGGCCGACGAAATGCCGGATGACCGGAAAGCCAAAGTGCTGGAGGTCGGCGTGGGATACGGGTCGGCAGCGCGTGCGCTGCTTGCCGAATGCCAGCTGCGCTCTCAGGAGATCGACACGTACTTGCTGTCCGATGTCAGTCCCCTCCTGGCCGGTAAAGCGAAGGGAATGTTGGCAGCGGACTATCCCCGCGTTGCGATCCAGTCCCGTAGAATCGACATCAACCGCATTCAAGGCGTGTCCGCCTGTTCGTTTGATTTCATCTATGCGGTTAACGTCATTCATTGCGCCGAGTCCGTTCGGGATACGCTGGCCATGCTGCGAGAGCTGCTGTCCGAAGGCGGCTGCCTTGTGGTCTCGGAATGCGTGAGAGCCGATTATGCCAGCCGGCTTCATCAGGAGTTCGTCTTCTCCTTGCTGCCAGGGTTCGGCAACGTGCAGCCATGGCCGGAGGCCCCGCCTTGCTTCGGCTTCCGGACTGCCGAGGACTGGCGGCAGCTGATGCAGGCCGCAGGGTTCCGCAAGGCGCAGGCGGAAGTCAACGCAGGGGCTCAGGTCCGGGGCGTGATGATTAAGGGCTGGGTTTAAGACATCCGAGAGAATGTCATCAGAGTGTTGAGAAAGTGGGCTTTTACAAAAATAGAGAAGCATACGGAGGTGGGGTATCCACTGGAGAAGCGATAGCGGCCGCCTTTGTCTTCGGGAAATGTCCGCTAATAAGCGGCTTCCAATCAAATTTCCCGAGGACAACAGCGGTCGGAAGTGGATACCCCACCCCTTCGTAACCTCTATAATTCTATTCGACCACTTTCTCAACAAGCTCAAGACATCCGAGAGGATGTCTTTTTTTTCGGGCCCGAAACCTTCGTCGCCCCACGGTCCGGACGCATGATTTTCCACATGGCGAAAAAAGCCGATTCCTTCCCTATTAAAGCCGACTCCGTGATAAGAAAAGCCGAGTTGCCAGCGCACGAAACGCCTATCATAAACGGTAGGACGGCAACACAACTATTCATGGGCAGGAGGGAATCGATTGATTGTTTTATGGGATGTCGATCATGAAAAAGGTTCGGGCACGATTGTCGGGCATGAGATCGAGGAAATGCAGGAATATGTTCCTATTCGATGCGCGACGCATTGGGAAGAGGTAAGCGCCAGCGTGCAGGAAGGCTGCGGGGCTTTGTTTACAATGACTTCCCGGACCGAGCCGCCGCCGGAAGGGGACGGGGGCGCGCTTCCGTCCGGCGTTCCGCAATATTTAATTACGCACGTCGACAAGCAGGCCAAACTGCTGATCCGTTTTTTTCTGTTCTATTTGGCGTCGCTCTCGCTGGATTCGAACCGGCCTCTCCAACCGTCGTCTGCCGGCGCGCACGAGATCGACTGGAACAAATCGATTCAATACATCCATGACAATCTGGATAACAGCGAGCTTTCTTTGGAGGAGGTAGCGAAGCAAAACTACGTATGCAAATGGCATTTTTCGAAAATGTTCAAGAAGCAATTCGGCATCACCTTCCGGGAATTTCTTATTCGGGAGCGCATCGATTTGGCCAAACGAATGCTGCTGACCGACGAATCGGTGACCAATGTGTGCTATGCGGTCGGGTACGGGGATTTGACGCATTTTGGCCGCATGTTTCAAAAAAAGGTCGGCATGCCGCCTTCCCGGTTTAAAAGCATGCATTGGAAAAAAACGGGAAGCAGGGAGGGGAGTCTCGGATGAAAAAGTCAATCGTCTTGACGGCAGCTCTGATGATCGTCATTCTCGCGGCTTTGTGGGCGTATATGACCTGGACAAGCCCTTACAAGCTGCCGTCCGTGTCGTCCGACGTTCCGTGGACGTCTTATCAGTTGGATTTCAGTAAGGAAGAGAAGTCGTACCGCAATGCGAAATCGCTCGGGGAGAAGCCGGAGCCGCCCGCCCTGCCCCTCACGAGCGAAGAAGCGGCCGACCGGGCTTACGCCTACGCTCTTTCGCTGTCCAAGGCCGGCGACGGGAAACGGGACGAGCGAATCCGGTATTTGCAGGAAGCCGTAAGGCTCGTTCCGCGAAATTTGGCCTACAGCACGCCGCTCCGGCGCGAAATGGCGGCGGCGGGCCAAGGCGAAGCTTTCGTTCAATTCATGGACGGGCTGAAGGAGGCGGATCTGCCGCAGGTGCGCCTGCAAAAGGCGATGTCGCTCGTCGACCGGCTGCAGGAGCCGACAATCGGAACGGCATCGCTCGGACAATTATCATACTTGTCCATCGAAGTGCTGGATAAGGTGCTCGAAGACAATCCGTACGATTGGATGGCTCATTACGCCCGCGGAGTGAATAACCTGTACTGGCCTGTCGGGCTGCAGCGGATCGATAAATCGATTCAGGATTTAGCGTTCTGCGTTGCGGTGGCGCACAGCTTCGCCGACCGTTCCCCCGTGCTCTGGCCGAAAGCCTACACGGCGCTCGGCGACGCGCTGGTCAAGAAAGGCGACGTGAAAGAAGGCATGCAGGTCTGGAAGGACGGACTGAAGCGATTTCCGGAGCATGAGGAACTTAAGCGGCGCGTTCAGGCCGGTAACGGGCAGGCGGAGCAAATCGTCGCGAAGGAACGGGGCATGGAGCAGTTTCAACGTCCGGCGCCCGATATGACCGACTTCAGCGTCATTTGGAACAAGTAAACGGCAAAGGTGGATGGAAATGAAGGAAGTAGTCGTCAGCGGAATGGGAGTGCATACGTCCATCGGCTTCGGCACGGAGACGTTCTGGAGCGGTCTGCTTCAAGGCGCGTGCGGCATCGGTACGGTCGGCGTGTTCGACGTGAGCGGCCATAACCACAAGCGAGCGTGCGAAATCAAGCGGATGCAGCCGTCCGCGTATTTTCAAGACCGGGTGTCCGGCATGGGAAGAACGACGGGCATCGTCACGCCGGCCGTGGAGGAGGCGCTGCAGGACGCCGGACTTGCTCCCGACGGACTGTCTGCTTATCGGATCGGCCTGTGCATCGGAACGACGATGGGGGAGATTGAGCCTCTGGAAAAAACATTGAGCGGGGACCCGGTCGATACGCCCGGAGGACCGCATACGATTGCCGCTCACTTAAGCCGCCTGCTTCGTTTGTCCGGACCCCAATGGACTTTCACGAACGCCTGCTCGGCCGGTAATTTTGCCATCGCCAGATGTATGGAAGAGCTGCGGCTGGGACGGGCGGACATCATGATCGCGAGCGGAGTCGACTCGCTCTCTTGGGTGGCGTTTACCGGCTTCGCAAGCCTTCGCGCGATGTCGCCGGACGTGTGCCGGCCGTTCGACCGGAAGCGGCAGGGGCTTATTCTTGGCGAAGGCGCCGGCGTCCTTGTGCTGGAGACGCGAGAGCACGCGGAAAAACGCCGGGCGCAGGTCAAGGCGACGCTGCTCGGCTACGGACTGTGCTGCGACGCGCACCATATCACGCAGCCCGATCCGTCTGCCAAAGGAGCGGTCCGGGCGATGCGGCAGGCGCTTGCCATGTCCGGTCTCACGCCGGGCGATATCAGCCATGTGAGCGCCCATGGCACAGGCACGATCGCGAACGATCAGATGGAAACGAAAGCGATCGCGGAAGTGTTTGCCGGCAGCGGCCGCACGGTGACCGTCAATTCGATCAAAGGCCATATCGGCCATACGCTGGGGGCGGCGAGCGCTATCGAAGCCGTGATGGCGGTGAAGGCGATCGAAACGGGCCTGTTCCCGCCGACGCTGCATACGGAGGACATCGATCCGTTATGCACGCATGACAGCGTCCGGTTGAACCGCAGTGTCCGGTCCGAACCTGTAGAGGCCGTTCTGTCCAATTCCTACGCCTTCGGGGGAATCAATTCGTCCATCGTATTGGCCGGTCCGAAAGGAGGGAAAGCCGCATCATGACGAACGATGTACAGGTTCAGGTTCTCGGCGTCGGAGCCATAACGCAGGCAGGCTTCGGCGCGGCATTTGCGGGCAGCCTGCCGTCCGCAATCGAAACGGGCGGCGATATGAAACGCGCTGCCCTTGTACCGGATAGCGGAGACGCCCGGCTGAAGCGGATGAAGAAGTGGTCCAGATCGTCCCAGTTGGCCTGTTTCGCCGTTCACGAGGCGTTATCCGGGCACCCGGAGCCGGACCCTGTGCGGACGGCGATCGTCATCGGAGCCGACTACACCAATCTGGAGGCGATTCTGGCGATGGATGCGGAAGCAAAGCGCTACGGCGTCAACGGGACGAATCCGGCTTTGTTCCCGGAAACGGTGTTGAATGTAATCGGCGGGCATCTTTCTTCTTATTTCCGCATCGCCGGGGTGAACGTGACGATCTCCAGCGGCCCCCAAACCGGCTTGAAGGCGCTCGGCTATGCGGCCGATCTGCTCCGTCTCGGTCTGGCCGACCGGGCGATCGTGTGCACGGTCCATTTGCTGCCCCCGCCGCCCTTCGGGCAGAGGACGCTTCCGTGCGCGTACGAGCGCGAATCGGTTGCCGCTTTGCTCCTGGGTCCGGCGGCCGCTGATGCCGAAGCGGGAATTGCGCTTCGTTCGGAAGCGGCGCCGGAGGCAGAACAGCGGCGCCCGCTGGCGGCTACGGCAGCGTCCGAGGTGCCGCTTGCCATCGTCTCCGCCGTGCACCGGATCAGGCAGGAAGGCTGCGGGGAAGCAGTGATCGCAACGTCGGACGAATCCGGAAACGATGTCCGGATCACGCTGCTTCCGCATGCGGACGGTGGTTGGCGTTGAGCGGGCAGGAGGCAAGGAAAGGAGACGCTCGCCGGACGCCGCCCTTTCGTGCGGTAGTGACCGGGACCGGACTTGCCGCCTCGTCCGGCTTCGGAGAAGACCGGATCTGGGAGGCGGTGCTTCACCAGCGCTCGCCGGTCACTTCGCGAACATATGAGACGGGCGTCGGCGGGAGCGTCCGTTATCCGGTGTACGGCATCGACGCAGGCGAACTGCGGGCCCGGTTGACCGAGTCCGAGCGGCAGGCGATGGCCGAGTGGGGGCTATCCGGCGACGTCGATCTGGCTCTGCTTATTGTCACGATCCGGGAAGCGCTGCGGTCCGCCGGGCTTGATCCGGATTCCGCGGGACGGGAAGGCATGAACCTCTCGCTTGTGATCGGTCACGAAAATTTGGGCACCGTGTTCCTGGTCGATCGTCTGCTGCGCAGCGGAGGGATCGTACCGTCCGGACCGGACGAGGCGCTGCCTTCGTTCCGGCACTTTCAGGACTCGTTTTTTCATATTCAAACGTTCCCCTATTTGTTTTATTTGGCCCGGCTGTTCGGCGTGAACGGGTTGACGTACACGGTGAACAACGCCTGCGCTTCCGGATTGTACGCGCTGGAGCTCGGGAGGCAATTGCTCGCCTCCGGCAGCACGGACGCCGTTATCGTCGCCTGCTCGGATTATGCGCATGTCACCGAATATTTATGGCTTCAGGACAAGGGTGCACTGTCCAAAAAACACGAGCTTCGCCCGTTCGACCGCAAACGCGACGGCTCGATCCTCGGAGACGGAGCGGGAGCGCTCGTGCTGGAGTCCGCAGACCGTGCCGCACGGAGGGGGGCCGGTGCGGTTTGCGAATACGCCGGGGGCAGCTTCGGCCAGGACACTTGGAGCCTCACGCTGCCAGACGTCAGCCGGCATACTTACTCATCCGTCATTGCCGATGCCGTCGCCCGATGGGGCGGGGCCGGGGTCGATCTGCTGGTGCCGCACGGAGCCGGGAGCCCGCTTTGGGACCGGTATGAGGCGGCCGAAATTCGCCGGTCGTTCGCGCAGCTGTCGATGGCAACGCCGCTTGTGACGGCGTTTAAAGGCTATCTCGGCCATACGCTGGGAGCAAGCGCCATGCTGGAAATGCTGTTAATGCTGCGCTGCATGAAGGAAGGCCTCGTTCCGCCGACGCTTCATTACGAAGAGTCCGGAGCGAAGATCGAGCTCCCCGTGACGGCGGCCTGGGAGAAGCGGGACATTCGTACCGCCATCAAAGCGGTTCCCGCGTACGGAGGGTTTCATGCGGCTTGCCTTTTCAAAACCATAGATCTGAAAGAGGAATACGGGGGGAAGGAATGAGCCGGACACAATGGGATTTTTCCAATAAACGAGCAGTCGTCACCGGGGGCTCGCAAGGCATCGGAGCGGCCATTGTCCGGGGGTTGGCCGCAGCAGGCGCCTCCGTCTTGTTTACGTATTCGCGCCATGCCGAAGCGGCGGAGACGCTGGTGCGGGAATGCGGCGGTCCGAACGTCGTCACGGCAGTACAAGCGGACTTTGCGGCCTCATCCGGCTTGGAGCGGCTGACAGACCTCCTTTTCCGCGAGCCGGAAATTCATTGCGTGGTGAATAATGCGGGCATCGTTCTCGACGGACCGCTTTACACGATGCCGGAACGGCATTGGCAGGACGTGCTGCAGGTGAATTTATCCGCTTTATTCCCGGTTGCCAAAGCAGCGATTCCTTCGTTGGCCCGCTCCCGGGGCAGCATGGTTAACGTCGCGTCCGTTGCCGGCATCAGCGGCACGGCCGGACAGACGAACTATTCGGCGGCGAAAGCCGGCGTCATCGGATTTACGAAGGCGCTGGCGCGCGAGGCCGGACCGCTCGGGGTACGGGTGAACGCCATCGCTCCGGGCTATGTGGAAACCGGCATGCTCGGCCATCTGCAGCATGACAGAAAGAAAAAACTGACGCGGGGCATTCCGCTCAGGAGGCTCGGCCGGCCCGAAGAAATCGCCGAGGCGGTCCTGTTCCTCTTGTCGGATTCCGCTTCGTACATGACCGGTTCCGTGCTGGTGGCGGACGGGGGATTATATTGACAAAGGAGCTGTCGAGGGATGGAACGGAATCAGGAAGCTTTGAAGAGACGCTTGGTCGAGCTGGCATTTGAAATTACCGGAGAAGGGGAGCTCGGCGAAGACCAGGATTACGACGTTTACTTAACTTCGCCGCTGCCCGAGCTAGGGGTCGATTCGTTGACGGCGCTTGAGCTGGCCGTGCACCTGGAGCGCGAATTCGGGACCCGCCTGGAGGAGCAGGAGCTGACGCAGATTCGCACGCTGGAGGACATCGTCCGGTTTGTCGAAGCTAAAGGAGACTAAGATGCGGGTACAATGGCTCCGGCAAAATTATGCGTCCGTCGCGCGGAAAGTCCGGCCGCTTCAAAGCGACGATCCGTTTTTTGTCGACCGTTTTCAATCGATATTGACCGCCTTCCTGTACGGCTACAACAGCGTGCTAAACAGCCGACGGCTGGAGCCCGAGGCGGTTCGGCAGGAACTGGACGGACGTTTCGACGAGTTTTACCGGGGCTTCGCGTATGAGGGGCTCGGCATGGGGCTCGGAGCCCGGACGCTGTTTCTCCGCTCCGAACGCATGCGGCTCGAACAAGCCATGAACGCGGTAGCGCCGGGCTATTTGTACCAATATTACGTGGGGCTCGGCTGGTGGCTGTCGATGCGCTACGGCTTTCGCCAAACAGGCTACCGCCGTTTTCTGCGCGATCTAAGCCCGCTCTATGGCCCTATCGTGTTTGACGGGGTCGGGTTCCGTACCGGGCTGTTCCGCTTCGGGGCAAATCCGGGGATCGTTGCGCGCTTTGCGGAATTCGGACCGTTTGGGCAGCGGGTTTGCTATCAAGGGCTTGGCCGGTGCCTGTGGTTTCTGCACGAATTCAACCTGCTGCGGGTGATGCAAGACGTGCAGCGTCTGCCGCCCGAGCGTCGCGGCGACACGATGAGCGGAGTCGGGCTGGCCGTCGCTTACAGCCTGTTCGACGATCCGCACCGGGCGCTGGAGCTGCGCCGCCCGATGCCTGAGGAGCTGCGTCCCGCCTTTCGGCAAGGGCTTGCGTTCGGCTGGGAGGCCAGAAGGCTGCAGACCCCGGGATTTGCGGCGAAGCTGGAAGGCATTTCGTCCGAGGCGGCGGATACGATTCACGGATATGTCCGGTCGGTGCACCAGGTCAGACAGGAGCTGCTGGACAGCGGGGCATCCGTTCGTTTTTATACCGACTGGCTGGATGGCGTCCGCCGGCGTCTGGCAAACGAAAGTTAACAAGGGGAGAGACCATGCGATGAAATCGATAATCCGGGTAGTGGGCATTTTAAGTGCGGCTCTTGTTCTAGTGGCCGGCTGCTCTGCCGGAACGGGGGGCCGCAGCACCGAATACGGCATCTCCTATACGGACGTCACGGAGCAAGCGGGCATTAAATTTAAGCACGAGAAGGCGCAGTTCGATTCCAAAGGGGACAACATCATGCCCTGGCTGCAATCGACAGGCGCGGGCGTGGCCGTCGGCGATTACGACGGAGACGGTCTTATGGATCTGTACTTCATCAGCTCCAAGGCGAACAGCATGAACGCCCTTTACCATAATAACGGGGACGGCACGTTTACCGACGTAGCGCCCAAGCTGGGGCTTGCGGACGTGAACCGGGAAGCCGTCTCCGAGACGGCGCTGTGGATCGATTACGACAACAGCGGGCATCCGAGCCTTTTCATCGGCAAGTGGGGCGGGCCGAGCCAACTATTCCATAATAACGGGGACGGCACGTTTACGGACGTATCCGAGAAAAGCGGCGTCAGCAACTATATTGGAAACTACGCCAAAGCCATCTCGCTGGACTATAATCGCGACGGTCTTTTGGACATCTATTTAGGAGGCTATTTTCACGAAAAAAACAATTTGTTCCATCTCACGACGACGAAAATCATGCACAACGATTTCGAGAAGGCGCGAAACGGCGGCAAAAACGTGATGCTTCGCAACAACGGGGACGGCACGTTCACCGATGTAGCCGACGAGCTCGGAGTGGAGGACCGGGGCTGGACGCTCGCGACGGCGGCAGGAGACTTGAACAACGACGGCTGGCCCGACCTGTATAACGCCAACGATTTTGGACCGGACGTGCTCTACTTGAACGAGGAGGGCAAACGATTTAAACGCATCATCCAGCCGAGAGGCATCGGAGACGACACGTACAAGGGAATGAATGCGGACTTTGCCGATGTGTTTCACGACGGCAATCTGGCGATTTATGTCACGAATGTGAGCAAATCAAGGTATATTTTGGAAGGCAATCAGCTTTGGCATCCGAATGCCCAAGGCCAATACGTCGACCGCGCGGAGGAAATGGGGATCAATCTGGCGGGGTTCTCGTGGGGGGCGCGGTTTTTCGACGCAGATAACAGCGGCAATTTCAGCTTAATGGTCACGAACGGGTTCATCTCGGCGGGCAAAGAACGGGATTACTGGTTTGACCTCGGCACGTTGGCCACAACCCCTGGTACAATCGTCGAGGATATGAAAAACTGGCCTGCCTTCGCCGACAAGAGCTTGTCCGGTTACGAGAAAAAACGGCTGTTCTGGAATAACGGAAAAACGTTCAAAGACATTGCTCAGGAAACGGGAATTACGTTCGATTCCGACAGCCGGGGTGTCGCTGCCGTCGACTTGTGGAACCGTGGAGTGCTGGATCTCGTGTTCGCGAATCAAGGCGCCCAGCCCAAAGTGTATAAGACGACCAATACGACAAATCACAATTGGATCAAGCTTGAGCTGACGGGGACGGCGCCGAGCAACCGGGAAGCCGTCGGAGCGCGTGTAACGTTCGAGGTCAAAGGCGTGAAGACGGTCATGGAGCGGGACGGCGGCAATTCGCACGGAGCCCAGAGCGAGCCGCGTCTGCACTTTGGTCTTGGGGATGCGGCGCAAGCGGACAAGATCACGATCCGCTGGCCGAGCGGCCGACTGCAGGAGTTGACCCAGGTGAAAGCCAATCAGGTTCTGAAAGTGACGGAACCGGATGGTCCGGTCCCGGCGGCAGGTGTGAAATGAAGGAGCGGAGACTGAACGTAGAACATGCGTCGGTGCGCGTCGGCGTCATCGGCTGCGGCAAAATCGCGCAGACGCGCCATCTCCCGGAGCTGCTCGATAATCCCGACGCGAAGCTGGCCGCCGTGTGCGACCCCGACGGGAACCGCGCGAAGACGGTCGCCGAGTCGTTCGGTGTCCCGCAGGCATACGATTCGCACGAATTCCTCCTCGCATCGAGCGATATCGACGCGGTCGTCGTCTGTGCGCCGAATGCGCTGCATGCCGAGATTAGCCTTCAGGCGCTGCGTTCCGGCAAGCATGTGCTGGTCGAGAAGCCCCTGGCGATTGTCCGCGAAGATTGCATCCGCATGGTCGAAGCGGCGGAGCAATACGGGCTCGTCTTGGCCGTCGGCCATAATCAAAGGCTGCACCCGGTGTTCCGGCGGGCCAAGCAGCTGATCGCTTCCGGGCGGATCGGCGCGGTCATCCAGTTCGCTACGCAGTTCCAGCACGGCGGTCCGGAGACGTGGAGCGTAGACGGAGCCGCGAGTTGGTTTCTGCAGGGCGGCAGCGCCGGATTTGGCGTCATCGGCGACCTTGGCGTCCATCGGCTCGATCTGATGCGATGGCTGCTGGACGACGAAATCGCCGAGTTGAACGTCTATTCCGCTCATCGGCGCCCTATCACGGACATCGAAGACAATGCGGCGATGGCGCTGCGTTTTTCCGGCGGCGCTATCGGCACGATTCAAGTCGGCTGGAGCAACCCGCTGCAGGATCATCGGACCGTGATCTACGGGGAGCGGGGGATGCTGGTCATGGGAGAGACATTCGACGGCATCACCCTCGCCGATTACGGCAGCGGGAAGACGGAACAGGAAACCGTGGCGCTTTCCCTGCGTCGCGACGGGTACTTGTGCTCCGGCGTGGCCGACGATTTCATCCGCAGCATTCGGACGGGCAGCGCCCCTGCCGTCAGCGGCCGGGAAGCGCTCCGTACGATGGAGGCGCTGTTCCAGGCTTTGCCGGGCCCGTGATGGGTGTCGCCGAAGCCGCGAAAAAAATTTTTTTCTCCAGCTTGTATGGTTTTCCTTCTGCGATTCGTTACTTCATGTGAAAGCCTATTAATTCCACGATTCGAGGAGGAAACCAATCATGAAAAGCACGGATTTGAAAGCTTCCATCAAACGCATTCCCGCTTTTACCGCAGCCGTACACCCGGTAGTGGCGAATTACACCGAAATGGGCAAGGAAGTGAGAAAGTCCTGGAAGCAGGTAGACAGTCTGATTCCGAAGGGCCATCCGATGCGGCTGCAAGGCGATGTGGCCTACACCTTCTCCCCGCAGCGCATTCTGGGGAGCGACATCAGCAGCTTCGAAATAAAAATCGGGGTGCAGGTCGAGTCGCACGCCACTCTGGCGCAGCCGATGGAACTGTTCCAAGTGCCGGAGCGGGAGTACGTAACGACTCATTTCCGCGGAGGATGGAAAGAGCTGAACACGGTTTATTTTGATCTCATCAACTGGATCAAAGAGAACGGGTACGAGCTGGATCAATCGGATGACGTCTATTGGATCGAAACGTATCCGCTAAACCCGGTCAATCCGTTCGAAATTCCGCATGATCAAATCGAGACGTTCGATTACGAGATCAGCATGGCAGTCGTTAAAAAGTGATCCGGATTGCAGGGAAAAGCAATCGCCCTCCAGCTTGCCTTCTTGGCGGGGAGGGCGATTTATTTATGTCCGGCAGCGGACATTCGCATCGAATCGCTGCTGGTGAATCGAGCGAGCTCTTCAAAAAAAAATTGTCTGAATTTTGATCAAAAATTGAATTTTATATGAACAAAATCGCAAAAGTGTGGTATACTATTGGAAGAGAAAGCACTTTCAATGGTTTAGGAGTGATCGCTATGACGACGAAAACGGCAGTTTTGGCCGAAGGAACCGGAAACGAGCGCAATGTGAGCAGATTGGTAGCTTTGATGACGGCGACAGCATGGGTGCTGCTTGGAATCGGATTGCTGCTTAGTTTATTTAATCTGCATGACTTCAGTGATCGTAACACGTCCCTCATGGTCGGGGTCGGGTTCATGGTCGGCAGCGTTCATATCTATGTAATCCGTACGGCCATCCATCTGGTTCATTCCAGAGCCAAAGCGGAAGACGACAGTAAATAAGTGACATAACACACAAATTTTAGCCCCTTCGGGATCTCCCGGAGGGGTTTTTGGTGTTATTTGGAGTGTCATATTTTAACAAGTGCAAAATATTTGTCAGCTTCGTGAAAATTTTTTTGCAGAAAAATGACGAAACATTGACGTATTTGTTAAATGCCGCGAACATTTTGTCGTAATCTGTTATGGTGGTTTTATAGAGTGATCTGGCTCACAGTCAGAACAATCATGCATTTCGGAGAGCTTGGGAGAGGATCGACATGAGAAAACCGGTAAAGATCGGCCGAATTTCGCTAGCGCTGCTGTTCATCCTGATGATGGCGCTGCTAACCGGCTGCGGACAAGAAATGATGGTGTTCGACCCGAAAGGGCCGATTGCCCAAGACCAGCGAGACCTGATCGTGATCTCGACCGTGCTTTGCCTTATCGTATTGGTGCCCGTGCTGGTCATGACGGCGGTCATCGTATGGCGCTATCGCGACGCGAAAGGAAACAAGGCGGCCTACAAGCCGAATTGGGCGCACAGCACCAAGCTGGAGATGATCTGGTGGGGGATTCCGATCATCATCATCCTTATTCTAGGCGGCGTGACGGTAAAATATACGTATGCGTTGGAGCCTTCCAAGCCGATTCAATCGGACCAGAAGCCGATTGTCGTTCAAGCGACGTCGTTGGATTGGAAATGGCTGTTTACTTATCCGGAGCAGGGAATTGCGACGGTGAACTATTTGCAAATTCCGAAGGGCGTTCCGATCAAGTTCGAATTGACGTCCGACGCTCCGATGAACTCCTTCTGGATCCCGCAGCTTGGCGGACAGATGTACACGATGTCCGGCATGGCGATGACCTTGTATCTGCAAGCGGACGAAGCTGGCAAATATTTCGGCACCGCCGCGAACTTCAGCGGGGAGCATTTTAACGATATGAAATTTGACGTCCATGCGACGTCGCGGGAAGAGTTCGACAAGTGGGCCGCGGGAGTCAAAAAATCGGCAGGCCCGTTGACGCAAGCCGGCTATGACGCATTGGCCAAGCCAGGCCGCTCCGGCGAGCAGTTTTTCTCGTCGTTCCCGGATAACCTGTTCTACAACATCGTTACGAAATATGCGGTCGGCGGCTCGCACGGCGCTCATGGCGCTCACGGAGCGACATCCGGCGGCAGCGGCAACGAATCTGGCGGGAAGCAGGGCGCTGCAGTCAGCAGCAACAAGATGGAGGACGTAACCGCGGGCGAAGGCCACGGGGCTCATGGAGCGGTTCACAGCGCCTCCGGAAAATAACGCAACGCTTGATTTATTTTTAACAGAAAAGAGGCCCACTCATGCTGGATACCATTAAACAATTCGCATCGGAGTTTTTCGTCACCGGGGATCCGCTAATTCTCGGGGCACAGGTAAGTATCGGGCTTGCGATGGTAGCCATCGTCTTCGTGCTTACGTTCTTCAAAAAATGGGGCTGGCTGTGGCGCGAATGGCTGACGACCGTCGACCATAAGCGCATCGGCATCATGTATATTATTTGCTCCATTCTGATGCTGTTCCGCGGCGGTGTCGACGCACTGCTCATGCGGCTGCAGCTGGCGATGCCCGGCGTCGAATTTCTGCAGGCGGATCACTATAACGCCATCTTCACGACGCACGGCGTCATCATGATTCTGTTCATGGCGATGCCGCTCATGTTCGGTCTGTTTAATGTCGTCGTTCCGCTGCAAATCGGCGCGCGCGACGTTGCCTTTCCGTTTTTGAACTCGCTCAGCTTCTGGCTGTTCTTTTTCGGTGCCATGCTGTTCAACCTTTCGTTCGTCATCGGCGGTTCGCCGGATGCGGGCTGGCTGGCATCCCCGCCGCTTTCCGAGCTGTCCCACAGCCCGGGCGTCGGTCAAAACTTCTACATCTGGGGCATTCAGATCTCGGGGATCGGGAGCTTGGCGACGGGGATCAACTTTATCGTTACGATTCTCAAAATGCGCGCGCCCGGCATGAAGCTGATGAAAATGCCGATGTTTTCCTGGTCGGTGTTGTCCAGCTGTATCATGATCATTTTCGCGTTCCCGATTTTGACCGTTACGTTGTTCCTGCTGTTCCTTGACCGTTTTGCGGGCGCGCATTTCTTCACGCTCGACGGCGGCGGCAACCCGATGATGTATATCAACTTGATCTGGATGTGGGGCCACCCCGAAGTGTATATCGTCGTCGTGCCGGCGTTCGGCATTTTCTCCGAGGTGGTTGCGACCTTCTCCAGGAAAAAGCTGTTCGGCTATTCTTCGATGGTATTCGCCATGATCGGGATCAGCGTGCTTTCGTTCTTTACTTGGGTCCATCACTTCTTCACCATGGGCTCCGGCGCGGATGTCAATGCGTTCTTCGCGATAACAACCATGCTGATCGCGATACCGACCGGGGTCAAGGTGTTCAACTGGCTGTTTACGATGTTCCGCGGCCGAATCCGGTTTACGACACCGATGATGTGGGCGGTCGCGTTCATTCCGTGCTTCGTCATCGGCGGGATGACCGGGGTGCTGTTGTCCGTTGCTCCGGCTGACTTCCAATTTCACAACAGCTACTTCCTGATTGCGCACTTCCACCAAGTGCTGATCGGCGGCGTCGTATTCGGATACTTTGCAGGTCTTTACTACTGGTGGCCGAAAATGTTCGGCTTCAAGCTGAACGAGCGTCTCGGCAAATGGGCGTTCTGGTTCTGGAACATCGGTTTCTACGTGTGCTTCATGCCGCAATATTTCCTCGGACTGGACGGCATGACGCGCCGTACGTATACGTACGATTTTGACATGGGCTGGGGACCGCTCAACCTCGTTTCGACGATCGGCGGCTTCCTGATGGGGATTGCGTTCATTTTCCAAGTATGGCAGATCGCTTACAGCATCAAAAATCATGAGAAAGACACGACAGGCGACGCCTGGGACGGACGCACGCTCGAATGGACGATTCCTTCGCCGGCGCCGATGTATAACTTCGCTATTACGCCGACCGTGCAGGAAACGGACGATTGGTGGGAGCGGAAGCAGAAAGGCGAGAAGCCGCTCGCTCCGATTCCGGATGCGAAGCTGGAGCCGATCCATATGCCGAAAAACTCGGCGATTCCGTTCATCAAGTCCGCGCTCTGGTTCTTCGCCGGGTTTGGGTTCGTATGGAACTGGATGTGGCTGACGATTCCGGCGCTTGTCGGCATCGCGATCTGCATGCTGGCGCGTTCGTTCTCGTACGATACCGATTATTACATTCCGGTCGATGAAGTGAAGCGCACAGAGCAACTGGCAAGGGGGGCAAAAGCTTAATGGCACATACAGCGGCAAATCACGGACACGACGCTCACGACCACGATCATCACGATCAAGAGTCGCTGAAGACGTTCGGCTTTTGGCTCTTTCTGATTACGGACGTTATTTTATTCGGCACATTGTTTGCTACCTATATCGTTCTTCGCGGCAATACGAATGCGGGACCGACGCCCGAGGAACTGTTTCAAATGCCCGGCATTATTGCCGAAACGTTCATCCTGCTGACAAGCAGCTTTACGAGCGGGATTGCGGTGCTTGCGATGCATCGCGGCAACAAGCAGCAACTGATCGGCTGGCTTGCGGTCACCGCGCTGCTCGGCGCGGCGTTCATCGCGCTGGAAGTGACGGAGTTCGTGCATATGGTGCACGAGGGCGCGACGATTTCCACCAGCGCTTTTCTATCCGCGTTCTTCACGTTGGTAGGGACGCACGGTTTGCACGTTTCGCTTGGCTTGGTATGGATGATCGGGCTCATGCTTCAGCTCCGCAAACGCGGCATTAATCCCGTCACCAAGCGCAAAGTGGAAAATCTCAGCCTGTACTGGCACTTTCTTGACGTCGTCTGGATTTTCGTCCTCACGGTCGTCTACTTGATGGGGGTGATGTAAGATGGGGAACTCGCATGGAGCTTCTTCGCATGACCAGCACGGCTCCCATGGCTCGCTGAAGTCTTATACGATCGGGTTCGTGCTTTCGATCATCTTGACGATCATTCCGATTACGATCGTATTGAACAGCATGCTGAGCAAGACGGCGACGTTGATCGTGATTCTTGCGATGGCTATTCTTCAGTTCGTCGTGCAGCTCGTCTTCTTCATGCACCTGCGCGAAGGCGAGAATGCCCGCTGGAACATGATGGCGCTGCTGCTTGGCATGATTATTCTGTTGACCATCGTAGCAGGCTCGATCTGGATTATGACTTACAATGCGGTAGCGCATTGATGTGAGGGGCGAGAAATCGCCCCTCAGAGCTGTCGAGAAATTCGCGACAGCTCTTTTTTATTTTCATTATATTTAATGAAGACACAACATTAATATAATGCAATATGCAAGGTTCATAGGAACGGACGTTGATATAAAACAAAAGGAAACCCGATGTCTTTGAATAAGACACCGGGCTTCTCAACACGCTGAGCACCTGTAAGGTGCCGATCAATTGAAATCTAATTACAAAGTGGACACGCTGCCGTTAATGTAAATAGGGAACTTTGTATAGGTGGTATACATAATATAATAGGATCCCGGGCCAAGATTAAAATCTCGGGATTGAGGAGCAGTTCCGAATACTCCGGAAAACATCCCCGCAATGGATCCGTCAGACCTCATGATATAATACGAAGAATTAATTAGGCCGTTGTCCTGCGGATTCTGAGGGCGCTGCACAACTTGGAGTCTTACAGTTTGACTAGAGCCTAGGTAAAAACTTCCGCTTGAGGCGCGTGTATCATGCCAGGAACCGTCCTCAATGGCACTGACGTTGAAACTATAGATGTAAGTACTGAGCTGGCTAGCAGTTTGCTCAACATTTTGTGCTTGGGTTGGAACTACATCACTTGCGAAAATGGATTGTGGAGTCGTTAAAGCAGCACAAATAGATAATACGGCTAATGCTTTGATCGTTTTCATTTTTACGCCTCCATTTATGAGTTCTATGAGATCTGGCCAGATGCTCTACCAAAATATAACATAAAAATTAAATTAATTCAATTAAATGTTAATATTATGTATTAAATGTATATTATGACTGAGTGATTCTACTAAAATGTAAAAGACCGCCCTCCAAAGACAGCGGTCATTATTTCAATAACATTCGTTTCAATCCCGCATCATGATAAACGCCTGCGGAATAACGAGCCAGAAGCCTGACATCGGCATGAAAAAGACACCAACGAGACAAAGCCCAAGCATGTAGACGCCGATAAATTTCGGGATTTCCATTTTTTTGACTTGGGTCAGCCAGCGGATCAGTCCGGCCAGCATAAACAGCAGGGCGCCGAATAACAGGAACCAGAACGCCGAACCCCGGTCGTAATGAGGATCAATGCTGTTAAATAGTCCGCTCCGTCCGATATCCACGAGCGGCTGCCAATAGACGAAAATGCCGACTACCGTATGCAGTACCGCCGTCCAAGCAAGCATCATGCCCGAATACAATTTAAGTTTGGCTGCCATAAACAACTCGCTCCTTTTCCGCATTGGTTTTGATCGCCCTGAGCAGACCTCGCCGGATCAAGGCGCTGCCGGGATAGATCAGCAGCCAGTACAGCCCGAATTTCAGCCGCACCGCCCTGTCCTGCGTTTGAATCCGCGTCTCGGTGAAGACCTTCATCGTTCCGTTCGGCTGCTCCCGCACTTGGAAATTCATGACCGCCTTCGCATGACGAAGGGAGTCATAATCGATAAAAGCCTGTGCCGAATCCAAGCGGATCGGCTCGTTACCGACCGGTCTCCAGAATGGGCCGACTACGCCGACCAAAAGCTCCAGCCCTTCGGTTTCTTCCAGCAGCATAAATCCATAGCGCATCATTCGCTTTATAAACGGTTCGTCGCCACCCGAAGCCCCTGTTTTCACTTTGCCGGCCAGCCAGGCCGGAAGCATCCGAATGCCGAACAGCAGGCGCAGCACGGGAATATCCCCGTATTTTACTTCGCGAATCGCACGATAGACCGCATCCCTCGGCGCGCGGACGTCGATCGAATGCTTTTCGTGGTAGTGGTAGACCGGCAAGTAGCGATCGAGCAGCATGGGCAATTCCTCCTCGTATCAAGCTCTAAAGCTTCGGGCGGCAGACTGTGCTATAGCTCAATCGGAAATGTCGATCACACCGCGGGAACGGCTGGGGGGTGATTTTTTATCGGCTGCCTCCGATGGTTCCTTCGTCCGGTCGATTGCGGCGTCGAGTAGGCTGCGAAGGCCGAGTAGGGCTTCTCTGCGGGAAGCGAGAAAATGGCCGCGCGCCCCGGCGGGAATGAATTCGGAAATCAACGTTTCTTGCGCCTCCGACAAGCTTTCCAGCAATCTTGTTACCTTATCGGCTCTCATCGTTCTCCTCCTTTTTGGGTTCTTGCGGCAGCTCTCTTTCGCCGAAGCGGATCGACAGCTTCTGCTCCGTAAACCGGGCGCCGGCAATCGGACGGCCGAGCAGGATGCGCGGCAGCACCACTTTGCGTTTGTAAGGGCCCGCTTGGACGGTCAGTTCGTCACCTTTCTGGCTCAGCGACAAGTCGCTTTTGTCTATAAAAGGCAGCGTCAGATCCAGAAAGTAATCGTCCTCCTTGCGGATGTCCTGCACCTTCCCCAAGTGGAGCACTTCCGAGACATTGCGGCCGCCAAAAGCGGCTTCGCCCATTTGAGCCAGCAGCGGCAGGCCATGCACTTCGGATTTCATCAGCGGGATGCGGAAGATCGGCAGCGGGCTGAAGCAGTCGCGAATTTCTTCTTCATATTTATTTTGAGCCGCCCGCCATCCGGCCCAATAACCGGTTGCGGCTTCCTCCGGCAGCACGCGGTTGACGACTACCGCATCGGTATTGAAGCCGAACAAGTTCAAATAGGTGAACGCCCTCCGCGCCTCGGAGATAACCATTTTCTCCGGGTTAAGCACCATGCGGATGGAGGTCGTCTCCGAATCGAGAATCAGGCTTTGCAGCAGCTCCAGTTCGCGGGCGAGCGACTCGATGCTGTTCATGACGTTATCGTCGGGCAGCTCCAGCCCGCCTGTGACGATTTTGGCGACGGGACGCACTAGCTTTACTAACCGGCGCTCGTACGGGAAAATTTTGTCCATCCACCAGCCGAGCACGTTCGGGTAGCTGAGCAGCCGGAGCGTCTCTCCGGTCGGCGCGCAATCGACGACGATGACGTCATAGTTGCCGCTGGCAGCATGGCGTTTGATTTCCAGCAGGCTGAACAGCTCTTCCATGCCGGGAAACACCAGCATTTCCTCGGTCGTTACGTCGCTAAGATCGGCCCAGTTCATCAAGCCGGCCAACCAGCCTTGGACTGCACCCCAGTGCCTTTCCGTCTCGCGCAAACTGTCGACTTCTTGCCCCCATAAACGTTCGGTAATGGGAACGGGGCTGCTGCCTAGCGGCTGATCGAACGAATCGGATAAACTGTGAGCCGCATCCGTACTCATCACAAGCGTGCGAAGCCCTTGCGCCGCAAGCGTAACGCCCGTCGCCGCAGCGACGCTCGTTTTGCCAACGCCGCCTTTCCCGGTATATAGAATGATTCTCATCGTATCCCTCCATTTAGTACGATTTCGTAGTATTTGTTTAAAAAAATAGGGGCTGCGGTTCGACCGAATTTAATCGTCTATCCGGATTTTCCGGACGATTCGATCGGACGACACGCTGTCTTTATCTTCTTTGTGCTGCAGCGCTTTGCCTACTTTGACCGCCAGTGTCAGAAACTGCTGCAGCTCCTCCGGGGAGAGAGCCGCCTGTACGCGGGCAAACATGTTTTCCATCATGGCTTTCGCCTGACCTGCCAGCTTGCGGCCTTCGTCGGACAGCCTGACCAGAATGATGCGCTGATCTTTGTCGGATTGATTGCGTTCGGCAAGACCTTTGCGGACCAGACGTTTCGTCAGGCTTGTCACCGTGCTGAGCGGCGCTCCCAGTTCCGCGGCCAACTCCGACATAGTCAGCTCGCCGCGATATTCGAGGAACATGAGCGCGGAAATTTCGGAGCGATTCAGCGTTTGCTCCAGCTCGGCCGCCTCCGCCATCAAGGTCATGGGCCGGAGACCGTGTTTGAAAAATAGCTCCAGCATCTGCTCCATCAACGGCTGCATCCTCCAATGTACTGCGATAGTCATTTGCTACGATATGGAATTAATTTACGATTTCATCTTACTACGATTTCGTACTAATGACAAGAGGGAGGTTTATGTTTGGGTGAAAATGAAGCGGGGGAGAAGCCAGTCGATGGCGGAGTACAGCGGTTCGGCAGGAAAAAAAAGAAATAGCGCCCCGTATTTCGGGGCGTTACTGGCAATGCAACTTCTATTTTACTTTTCCGATGGCCAGGTTGACCTTGTAGTTGCCGTACTGGAGAATTGCATCCAGCAAACCGTTCAATGCGGCTGGGTCGGACACCGCGGCTTTAACCGTGTAGCACCCTTCGCCGCTGACTCGGTAAGCTTCGAGCACCGCCTCTTGTTCCTGAATAAAGCTCTCGAAGCCGCTATGATTCGTTGATTTCATAAATACCGTGATGAAGGCAAGAACGGAGCGGCCCATTTTTTCCTCGTTCACCTGAACGGTGTAGGCTTGAATGATTCCCAGATCCTCCAGCCGCTTGATCCGGTTTCCGACCGCTTGCCCCGACAAAAATACGTTTTCCCCGATCTCCTTCCACTGGATACGGGCATTTTGCCGGAGAAGGCGGATAATCTCAATATCGGTTTGATCCAGTTCCATGAATACACCTACTTGTATGGAAAATTGCTCAAACCGATTGTACCGTGTCCGCGCGCCGGAAACAAGCTTCAACTGCTACACGTGCGATGAGGACGGATGGAAGCGGATGGACTCTCCGTCTTCCGGAACGCGGATTCTTTCGGAGAGACCGAGTCCGGCAACATACGCTCTCAAATCTTCTCTCCGCAGCAGGCAGTGGTTCAGAGCCTCCATATGAGCGACGATGACTTGAGCGTCCGGTACGGCGCTCGCGGCCTTCGCCACATCTACTTCATTCATCGTAATCGGTCCGCCCTGCAAGAACTGCGCGCTGCCTCCGAACAGCAAGACGACGTCAGGCGTATGCTCTGCCAAGGCTTGCTCTACCTCCGGGCACCAGATCGTATCGCCGGCAATATAAAAAACGGGCTCGCCGGGCGCATTCAGCACAAAGCCGGACACCGGCCCCATACGCTTGCCGATCTCGCCTGTGCCATGCTGACCGGAGGTGCGTACGATGCTGATGGAATCCCACACGATGCCCGACTCGACGGGCCGAACATCCCGAAAGCCCTGCTCCCGAAGCTTCCCGGCATCCTCCGGCTGGCAGAAAAAGACGATATCCTTCGGCAGCAGCGTCGCCGCGACGGCGTCGAAATGATCCGGGTGGGTATGGGTAAGCAGGACGGCGTCGGCTTGCAGCAGATGGGTTACGGGAACTTGAAGGTTCACGGTCGGGTTTGGAAAAGAATTCGGCGTATTCGCAATAGGAGGCATAGCTCCGGCCGGACTTAGCATCGGATCCAGGAGCAGCTTTTTTCCGCCGTATTCGATATAATGCGTTGCGTTTCGAATGAGTTGAATTTCCATAGGAACGGTACCTCCATTGTTTCTGCATTTGCTTTCTATCCATATTGTAGCGCCAAGCGGCCATGCAGCGGAACAATCCGGTGAAAGAGAAAAGCGTCTTTTGCTTTCGTGGCGGAAGAAAATGATGAGGAGCCCGTCTTTCGATCAATCGCTAATCCGCATAGCGGCTGGGTCCGACAGATACGGCGCTGTCGAACGACCGGATTATTCAAAAAAACACATTGCTATCGAAAGGGGAGGATGGTAATATAGGCTCACAAAAGTAAAGTATTGTTACATTTTTCCTAAATAAATGTCGCTTCTTGCCGCCACCGGCGATTCGATTTGCCTATTCTCAAAATTAAAGCGGTTTAATTTTCATAGCGCGTATCGGAAGGAGCCTACCCCATGAAAGCAAGCATATACGACGTGGCCAGATATTGCGGGTTGTCCGTAGTGACCGTCTCCCGGGTGTTAAACAACACAGGCAACGTACGGGAAAAAAACCGGCGAAAGGTGCTGGACGCCATCGAGGCTTTGGATTACCGGCCTCATGCCGCAGCACAAAGTCTTGCCCGGGGGCATACCCGCATTATCGGTTTGATCATGACTGCGCTGCATGATCGTTTTTTTGAGACGGTCGTCAACGAAATCAACCGCACGCTTGCCCGGTACGGTTATTTTCTGGCGCTTTCCGTCTCGAACGATGTTCGTTCCCGCGAAAGTCATGATTTGATGCACGAAGACCGGGTGGACGGCTTGATTCTATTGTCGTTGCCGGAAGAGGACCGATATGTCGCCCAATTGAAGAAGCGGAGCATTCCGTTCGTGCTCATCGATAATCAAAGACGGGATCACATGGTCCCTTCGGTGCTGACGGATAATTACTATGGAGGCTACGAAGCGGCGAGGCATTTGCTTTCATTAGGCCATACTTCGATCGCCCACGTATGCGGGCCGGAATATTTTTTGAGCACGCGGGAGCGAAAGAGAGGCTTTTTGGATGCGCTCCGGGAGGCGAGACTTTCTCCGTTCGCTGTGGTGCAAGGGGACTACGAAATCGGATTCGGCTACGAAACGGCAAAGTCCTGGATCAGAAGCGGGAAGCTGCCTACGGCCGTATTCGCCGGGGACGACTATATCGCGGTCGGGATCGTAAACGCTTTGGCGGAGGAGGGGATGCGCGTGCCGGAGGCGATGTCGGTCATCGGATATGACGATCAGTACATTGCGTCCCGTCTTCGTCCTTATTTGACGACGGTACGTCAGCCGGCGGAAAGCATCGGCCAGAGCTCCGTCGAACTGCTGCTCAAATGGATCGGAGCCGGCTCGACGGCAAGCGTCACGGTCGAATGGAAGCCCGAGCTGGTCATCAGAGAATCGACGGCCGCGCTTAAGGCTTAGGGAGCGGAATAAGGCAGCAGCGGCATCCAAGCGGATGCTGTTTTTCATTTACTAGTAATTAAAGAGATTTTGCGGCAGCCGGGATGCCCGGTTCTGAGCGGTTTGTTTCGTTTAGTTTCGTCAGCCGGCGCTGATCGCTTCTTTCACGGCTCTGGTCAGCTTGCGGTACACAAGCTGGTATGATTCCTCCAGCATGTCCAGTACCTCGGTGTCCGGAACTTCGCCGTTCAGCACGACCGTATTCCAGTGCCGCTTGTTCATATGGTAGCCGGGGAGCACGGCGGTCGGATACGTTTGCCGTACGATCCAGACGTTGTCGGGATCGCATTTCAGATTGACGCTCGGGATGCCTTGGTGGGTGCCGAGCAGAGCGAACATTTTGTCGCCGACGAACAGGACGGGCAGGTCCGGGTCGAAAGGATGCTTGAGGCTCGTTCCGGGCTTCTTCAGTCCGTACTCCATAAGACGGGCATGATCGATCATAAGTTAACGACTCCTTGAGACTTGTTTTGCTCTATATTGTAACGTATGACCCCGGGTTCTTGCCAGAAGGATAGAGGGATGAATTTGTCGACCTAAACCTTGTTTCTTTTTCCGCTATCTGCTAATATAAACAACAGGAACGTTTGTTCTCATTTTGTTCGGACTTTGCTCGCTATTTTCCTACTATTCATAGGAATGGATGATATCGAATGTTTAAATATGAGGATCAATCGTTTGCCGAAAAAGATTTCAGTCAAGCGGATTTTCGCGAGGGGGAGCTGCGCAACTGCACGTTCTCGCGCTGCCGGTTTCGCACAGCTCATTTGGAGGAGCTATTGACGTCAGGCTGCCGGTTTATCGATTGCGATTTCACCGGGGCTCAGTTTAACGCGTCCGTTCATCACGGCTCGGCTTTCACAAACTGTCGATTTAGAGGCGCGAATCTGTTTGTCGCCAAATTTGAGGAGTGCAAAATGGTCGGCTCCGACTTCTCCGAGGCCAGCTTCGACGGAATCACGATCGAGCGGGGTGACTGGTCCTACACAAGTCTGAGGCACGCCAACCTGTCCAAGCAAAACTTGCGAGGAGTCCGGTTCACGGAAGCCGATTTGTACGAAAGCAATTTCGAAAAAGCGGACTTGCGGGAAGCCGACCTCTCCCGCACGCAGCTGGCCAAATGCAAGCTGTATGGAGCCGATCTGCGCGGAGCGAACCTGGACGGCGTCGATTTTAAGTCGCTTGAGGTTAAGGGCGCCCGGATGGATGCGGCGCAAGCGATCTTGTTTCTGCGCTCGCACGGCGCGAAGGTGGAATAAGGGCTGCGCTCCGGATGTAGAGCGCATGACCCATGTTCGTAACAACTACGATCCTTGCTTCTTCACGCATCCCATCAAGCCGTGCAGCGTCGTCACAAATTGATGTCCGGAGAGGCGTCCCAGTCCGCCGTAGGCACAGTCGATTTCCGTGAATTCAAATACGCGGTCTCTTCGCAAGCTCGGTCCGTAGATCAGCACCGGCACGGGATCGCCCGAATGCTCGCCGATCTCGCATGGCGTGGAATGATCGGCGGCTACGGCTAAATACGTATCCTCCGGTAACTGCCTGGCAATGAGACCGACAAGCTCATCGAACAGCTCGATAGCTTGCACCTTGCCGTGCGGATCGTTATCGTGTCCTTTCAGATCGGGGGCTTTCAGATGAACGTAAACCATGTCGTTTGCCGTAATTTGCTCGATCGTCCATTGCGCTTTTAGCTTGATATCGGTGTCCATGTTCCCGGTCATGCCGCGATGGGTAAACGTCTCAAAACCGGCTAATTTGGCGACGCCCAGCACCGTGCTTTCCCCCGCAATACAGCTGCCTTTGAAGCCTCGCCCGCTTGTAATCGGTTCAAGATGAGCCGCCTGACCGGCCCCCCTTGTCAATAAGTAATTGGCCGGCAGCTTCCCGTTCTTCATGCGCTCAATATTCACGGGGTGCCGTTTCAACAGCTCGTGGGATTTCTTTAAAAAGAGGTTGAGAAAATATGCCGTTTTGCGTGCTTCCTCCGATGCATCGAGCGCCTGGACCTCACGATAAGGCTGGCCGTCATTGGGCGCATGCGGATCGGAGTCGCTGATTTTGTCGCTCAATCCTTTTCCCCGCAGGATTAGGACGGCACGGTGTTCCGTAGCCGCTTTTACATATACCCGCACCTCGTCTTTGAGTACCATCCCGTTCAAGGCTTCTGCGATGTCGGCTGTCTTCTCGCGAATACGCCCGGCCCGCCGGTCTACAACGATTCCTTCGTCGTTTACTGTTGCGAAATTGCAGCGGAGCACAACATCCCCTGGCTCCACACCCATTCCTACGCCTAAGGCTTCAATCGGACCGCGTCCCGGATAATGGTCAGGCTGATAACCGAACAAGATGAGATGCCCCATGTCGGTTCCTACAGAGATGCCGGGCCCGATCAAATCCATCATTCCGGTAATGCCTTGAATGGCAAGCTTATCCAGATTTCGTCTTTGTGCAGACTCCAGCGGTGTTTTATGATTTAAAGCGGGATGAGGGCGATCCCCCAACCCGTCGGCGATAGCCAGAATAACTTTTCTGCGCAGCATGCGATCCTCCAGAATTTAATGGATTCCAATTATTTTGAACCAAGTGAATAAGGACAGGCTGATGACGACGGCGCCGATAAAGCAAGTAACGACCGCATATTTGACCTGGTCCAATACACTGAAATAACCGGTTGAGAAATAAATCGTATTCACCTTCGAATGCGGCGGCAGGGTGATCGTATACGTTAGCGTCATCGCCGATGCGAGCGCTAGCGCTACGGGGTCCATCCCCAGTGTTTTTGCCAGTGCGATAAAAGCGGGAATCAGGATGGTGACTCTGACGGTTTTACTCGTAAAAATGAGATGGCTGTACATGCTCAGGAAAACAACCAGCACATATACCGCAACGTGGCTCATATGCTCCAGTCCCAGTCCGTTGACCACCTTTTTGATGATCCATTCCGCGCCCTTGGATTTGTCCAGCGCGTTCCCGACGGCATAGGCGCCCGCGGCGAATATCATCAATTCCCATTTGATGTTCGCTTCCTTCCACGTAAGCAACCCGACTCGGGGCAGCAAGCACAGGAGCGCGGCGAGAACGGCCGTTTGTTCCGTGCTGATTTCAAAGCCGAACCAGCCTTTTTGATAGTCTCCGGTTGCCCAGAGGATCACGGTAATCAGGAAAATGACCGTCGCCTTCTTCTCGTTTGTGGAAAAATCCCCCAGTTTTTTTAACTCGTCCTTCAACGTATCAATGGTGTTATGAAACGCAGCTTCGCCTTTGAAAGGGAAAATTTTCAACCCGATAAATGCAGCATCATCACTTTCCCCAGATTGCCCTTGCCCGGAATCGCTTTATAGATATCAAGCAGGATCAGACAAATCGGCACCATCAGCGTCGCTCTGGCCGTCGTGGAAGGAACGAAGAACGCTAATATAAAGTTGATTAGCACCAAGACTAGCAGCGTCATCTTCGGCGTCCTGCCGAATTTCGTTACCATCCACAGTGCAAGGCGTCTGCCCAAATTCGACTTCATAATGGCGGAAGTGAGAACGAACGCGGAAACCATCAGCCAGATGACATCGAATCCCAACGTACCGAAGGCGGTTTCCTGATCCTTCACGGCTCCGGTTAAAGGCAGCATCAGAATCGCTATGATCGATGTCAGGTAGATAGGGATCGGATTCGTGATCCACAGCACCAAAGCCCCTGTAAAGATCGCGATCGATTTTTGCGCGTCAGGCTTCATGCCTTCCGGTGTCGGCATAAAGAACAGCAGCAAGAATACGAGAATAGCGATGGGAATCCCCCATGTTTTCATTGCTGCTTCCAAGCCGCCTTTCTTTTTCTCCGGCGGATCGGCTGTAGCCTTGTTATCCGGCTGCGCGACTTCTGTCATTTTACGTTCCCCCTTATGCTGTTTTTTGGTTGCGCTTTCATTATAGCGGGGGTAAAATGATAATACAATTTGATTTAATTGTAATAACCATAAGAAAAAATTATAGTTTCGTTAGCAATATCCGGGAAGTTGCCCGAAGGTCGGTCAGGACTTCCCGGCGCAAAAGGAGAGGGCGCTCTATGAATATCACGAAGCTGCAAACGTTTTTGACCTTGGCGGAATGCTTGAACTTTACCGAGGCTGCCGAGCAGCTGTACTGCTCGCAACCGGCCGTAAGCATGCAAATTCAAGGGCTGGAGCACGATTTTGGCGTTCCGCTATTCGACCGGGTCGGCAAAAAGCTTTATTTGACCAAACAAGGCGAGCAGCTAAAGCCCTATGCCGAGCAGATCGTCAACCTGCTCCAATCGGCGAAGGAGCATCTTCAACAGCTGGAAAATTTGACCTACGGCACGCTGTCTTTCGGAGCAAGCAATTTTGTCGGCGTCTACTTGCTTCCGGCCGCGCTCGGTCATTTTAACCGAACCTTCCCCGGCATCAAAATCAATATGAATATTACCTCATCGCGGCAATTGATCGACATGCTGGAAACGAACAAGGTCGAATTTCTGATCGTTTCCGATCAAATCCCGGTTGACGAAACCCGTATGCAGGCCGTCACCTTTTACCAGGACGAGCTTGTGCTGATTGTTAAAGCAGATCACCGCCTTGCCCATGAAGAGGAGTGTTCGCTGGAGGAGCTCACGGCGGAGACGATGATTTTGAAGCCGAAAAAGTCGGCCACTCGCATTTATCTGGAAAGCAAGTTCAAGGAACACGGAATCTCGTTCCCGAGCGATATGGAGATCAGTAACCTTGAAGCGATCAAGCAGGGCGTGATTCACGGGCTCGGCGTTTCCATCGTTTCCAAGTTTGCCGTGCAGCAGGAAATCAAAAGCGGCTTATTGGTTTCCGTTCCGATCAAGGGAGTCGCACTGCAACGGGGAATCGATTATGTCTATCTCAAGAATAAACATCTTTCGCCGGCAGCCAAGCAATTTATTGCCTTGTTGGATGGGCAAAAAGCGCTCATTGCGAGTCCCTGATAAATCATTTTTATCTGCCGGGCAAAATAGGGATGCCCGGATACGTACCCCCATATACTTGAAAAGACGGAAGTCGCACGACGCTTTGGGAGAGGAAGGTGGGCATATGGCCATTAGACCGCCTGCGCTGCGAAGAGGCGATACCATCGGAGTCGTTGCCATGGGCAGTCCGTTGGAGGCTGACGTGATCGATGCGCATGTCCAGGTGTTGAGAGGGATGGGATTTCAGGTCGTCTTGGGACGGTATGCGTATGCCCGCAACGGCTTTCTTGCCGGTACCGATCAAGAGCGGGCGTACGACTTGATGACGATGTTCGCCAATCCGCAGGTCAACATGATTCTTCCCACCCGCGGCGGTGTAGGCGTGGCCGGCATGCTGCCTTACCTCGATTTTCGCATCATCCGAACCAATCCGAAAATCATTACCGGCTACAGCGACGTGACGTTTCTTCTGAATGCACTGTACTTGTACGGCGGGCTTATTACCTTTCACAGCCTCATGCTGATTGATTTCAAGGCGGAAACCCCCGCGTATAATTTCGACCAGTTTTTTACCGCCGTATCGTCATTATCTTCTTACCGCCCTATTGTAAATCCGCCGAATGTTCCGCTGGTCAGCCGTGTGCCGGGGAATGTCATCGGACCGATCGTCGGCGGCAATCTGACCTCTGTGGTCGATACGTTGGGTACGCCTTACGAGATTGATACAAGGGGAAAGGTGTTGTTTCTGGAAGAAACCCACGAGCCGGCCAATACGGTGTACAGGTATCTGAATCATTTGAAGCTGGCCGGTAAATTCCGGGACTGTCTTGGCATCGTCATGGGCGAATGCACGGATTGTCCGCCTGCCTATGGCAAGTCCTATGAAGATGTGGTCACCGAATTCGTCGTTCCTCTCGGTAAGCCTCTTCTGACGAACCTCGCAACCGGACACGGCCACTATAAAGCTGCTATTCCTATCGGGGCTATGGTGAATCTGAATACGTTCAACAATACAGTGACGGTGCTTGAACCGGCGGTTGGCGTTCGACAGACCTAACAAAATTGCTGGCGTTTTGTTAAATCTTAATCCAATCCTACCACTCCGGATCAGAACGATCCGGAGTTTTTCGTATTCCCGGTCGAATCGGGGCGCCCGGTTAATAAAGTTTTAATGATTTGTTTAGAAACGGCTAATCCCTGGTTTCTAGAATGTTTAGCTCTTCCAGTTAGGATGAAAGTATGGAAGCCGGAGATGCTTTCAAACCCCAATCCCAAGGAGGAAGAAACCATGAACAAACGAATCGCATTAACCGGAGTTAGCGTAGCCGTCGGAAGCCTGCTTTTGATCGGTTCCGCCTATGCGGGGCTTGGAGACGCCCCGGGGTACGACGCTTACAAGTCGGCCGTCAAGCAAACGTTCGCGGTACAAAACGTGACGAAGCAAATGAATGTGACGGTGAAGGATAACGGAACGAAGCTGCTCGACGTGCAGTCGACCGTTAAAGCCGATAAGGCGAAGGACGAAATGAGCGCGGAAATCAACCTCAGCGGTGGCGGGGCAAGCCAGGGAGTTAGCCTCTACCACCAGGACGGCAAGCAAATCGTCAAAGCGAGTGACAACGACGTATACAACATCATAGAAGGAAATGAGTGGAAGGGGAAAGCGGGCGAGCACCGGAGGCAAGCTCCGGACGGCATTAGTGCCGAAGTCGAAAATGTCGTCGACGCGCTGGTCGGCAATCTGAAGGATTATGTCACCTTATCGCCGCAAGCGGATGGGACGAAGAACATCTCGATGCAGCTGAGCGGAAGCCAAATTCCGGCGGTGGCGAATGCGATCGGATCGCTTGTGGTGAAGCAGGCAGCAAACGCAGAGGGGCATCATAAAGGCGTTCAAGCGCCTTTCGGCGATAAGCTCCAGGGACTGCAAGACAGCATGCCGAAGCTGACGCAGGACGTGAAGATCGACAAGTTCGATCTGGCTGCCCGAGTCAACGCCGACAACCGGATCGAGAAGCAGCAAATGACGCTGACGATCAGCGGTAAGGATGCGCAAGGCGTTTCCCACGAAGTCGTCGTTGCCGCCGATTTCGGCTTGTCCAACTTCAACGGCACGACGGCGGATCACGTCGATCTGAACGGCAAGCAAGTGAAAACGATCGATGTGAACAAACACGGAGAATAAGCTCGGTACTGCGGCGCGACGAGGGGCGGCCCGACAGCCGTCCTTCGCCGTCCGCGCAAAAACTTGAGCTTCAATAAATAAGGAGATGAGCCGATGGAAGCTGTCCTGGAGCTAAACGGATTGACCAAAATTTATCCCAACCGGCGCGGCGTGGAAAATATTACGCTGCAAGTGCAGCGCGGAGATATTTACGGATTTTTCGGTCCAAACGGAGCCGGCAAGACGACCGTGATGAAAATCATTGCCGGACTGTGCCGGGCGGACCGGGGGCAGGTGCGCTTGTTCGGGCAAGATGCGGCTGCCGACTTCGTGAAAGCGATGAGCAAGGTGGGCGTGCTAATCGAAACGGCGGACGCTTACGATTACATGAGCGGCTACAAAAATTTGGAGCTCGCCGCCCGGTTTTACCCGCAGCTGCCCCGCAAACGGATCGACGAGGTGCTGGAGCTGGTCGGGCTCGCCGCCTTCAAGCACGAGAGAGTAAGCCAATACTCGCTGGGCATGAAGCAGCGCTTGGGCGTGGCCGCGGCGATCCTGTCCGAGCCGGAGCTGCTTATTCTGGATGAGCCGACGAACGGGCTCGATATCGAGGGTATGGTGGAGATGCGCGAATTGATCGCCCGGCTGGCCCGCGAGCAGCACATTACGTTTTTCCTATCCAGTCATCTGATTACGGAGATGGAGCAATTGTGCAGCCGGATCGGCATTTTGTATAACGGAAGACTGGTTCGGGAAGATTTCGTAGCGGATATCGTACGCGGCGCGAACCCGATGACGCTGGAGAATTATTTTATGGAACAAGTGCGCGAAGAAAGGAGGGCGGAAGTCCATGCCTAGTTTTTATGCGAATACGGTAAACGAGCTGGCGAAGCTGCTGGCCCGGCGCAAAACAGTTGTTTTTCTCGTTCTGACCGCCCTGATCCCGATTGTTGCGGCAGCTGCCGCCTCGCGGCTTCAATTCGGCTTCGGCGTAGCGGCACTGACCTCTGCGGATTTCCCGGTCGTCCTGCTTGGCTTTTATACGGCCGTCTACTTGCCGCTGCTCCTCTTCATGACGGCGTCCGACATGTTCGCCGGAGAAGCGGGCGACAAGACGATGAAGCTGCTTCTAACGCGGCCGATCACAAGATTTCAAGCGTTCGCGTCCAAGCTGGCCGCCATGCTCGGGTATACAGCGCTGCATTTGGCGATCGCGCTTATCGTATCGGTGGCAAGCCTTCTGTTTCTGGGCGGCGGGTATGCGGTTGTACAGGGACTGGGCCGGACGGCCGCCGCTTATGTCACGTCGCTGCTGCCTCTGTTCACGCTCGGACTGGCTGCGGCCTTTATCGCCCAATTTTTCAAAAACGGCAGCGGCGCGCTGACGGTCTGCATTCTGCTGTACGCTTCGGCGAAGCTCGGCGCTTACTTCGTGCCCGCGCTGGCGGTATACACCCCTGCGGCTTACACCGACTGGCATATGCTGTGGCTCGGAGCCTCGGTGGCGTCCGGCAAAATCCTGAACGTCTTTATGTTTCTGGCCGCTTGTTGTATATTGTTTTTTACAGGAGGCTATACCTTATTCGAGCGAAAACAATATTAGGAGACCGAAGCGATGTCCATCAAAGTCCGATTGGTACTATCCTATTTCTTGATGCTTATCGTGCCGGTCATCCTTGCCGGCGTCGCGTTTTTGATCATTGTCGCCGCTTTTTTTGGCGACGTCAAGTCTCTGTACAACGTCGATATGAAGAGCCACAATGCCATCGAGGAAGTGATCGAGAAGGAAGCCGCCGTCAGTGCCGAATTAAAGCTTAAGACGACGGAAGATCCGGACTCCCTGCTGGACCCGGCAGTCGTGGCGCAGTTCGAAGAGCGGCTGAAGCCGATTAATATGGGGCTGGTCATCCGCAAGCAGGAGAGCGTCGCCTACGTCTCAGAGAAGCTGAACAAGCCGGGGCTGCTTCGTAATTTGCCGCCGTACGGGGTGGCGGATTCGGATCGCAGCGGTCGGACGATGAAGGACCGGGGTCCGTGGTTCTTATCCCGGCAGTACGATTTCCGGTTCAAGGACGGCAGTCCGGGGAGTGTTTTTGTCGCCACTGACATGAATTTTATCGGCAAGTTTGCCCGCACCTACACCTCGGCGTTTTTTATTTCGCTGCTCGTTATTCTCGTGTTGACCAACGGCTTACTGACGTATTGGGTGTCGCGCAGCGTGATTCGTCCGCTTCGTCAATTGCAGCGGGCGGCAGGCGAAATCCGCGAAGGCAATCTTGACTTTGAAGTCAGTCCGCAGGCGAAGGACGAGATCGGCGAACTGGCGGTGTCCTTCGAGCAGATGCGCCGGAGGCTGAAGCAATCCGTCGAAGTGCAGCTCAAGTACGAAGAGAACCGCAAGGAGCTTATTTCCAACATCTCGCACGATCTGAAAACGCCGGTGACGGCCATAAAAGGTTATGTCGAAGGCATTATGGACGGCGTATCGAACTCGCCGGATAAGCTGGACAAATATTTGAAAACGATCTATGCCAAAGCCGTTCAGATGGATCATTTGATCGATGAGCTGTTTTTGTTCTCCAAGCTGGATTTGAAGAAGCTGCCGTTTCATTTTGAACCGGTGAATTTGAACGCTTTTTTGCAGGACTGCACCCTCGACATGCAGCTGCACGCCGACATTGAAAAGAAAGGTGTCACGCTTCGGTTCGACGCTCCGGAGACGCAAGCTCCGGTGTGGGTTACGGCCGACCGGGAGAAGCTGAAGCGGGTGCTGGTCAATTTGATCGGCAACGCCATCAAATATATGGATAAGGATGAGGGACTCATCACGCTGCGGATGCGGTCCGACGGCGAACGGGTCATTGTGGAAGTCAGGGACAACGGGCAAGGCATTCCGCCGGAGGCGCTGCCGCATATTTTCGACCGGTTTTACCGGGCGGACCCGTCGCGGAACAGTGGCACCGGAGGCAGCGGGCTGGGACTTGCCATTGCGAAGCATATTATCGAGGAGCACGGCGGCGTCATTCAGGCTAAAAGTACGCTTGGCGAAGGCACGAGCATTTATTTTACGCTCCATCAAATTACGGGCGGCGAGGGCTGAGCGATGAAAAATATTTTAATTATCGAAGACGAAACGAGCATTGCCGAGCTGGAGAGGGATTATCTCGAAATTAACGGGTATCAGGTCGATATGGAGCACAGCGGGGACGAAGGACTGAAGAAGGCGCTCATGGGGAATTACGATCTGATCATTCTCGATCTGATGCTGCCCAAAGTGGACGGCTTTGAGATTTGCCGGAAAATCCGCGACAAGCACGATATTCCGATTCTGATGGTGTCTGCGAAAAAGGAGGAGATCGACAAAATCCGCGGCCTTGGCCTCGGCGCCGACGATTATATCATCAAGCCGTTCAGTCCGGGTGAGCTGGTCGCCCGCGTGAAGGCGCATTTGTCGCGCTACGAGCGGCTGCTCGGCAGTCGAACTCCGCAGACGGAGGAAATCCGCATCCGCGGCCTCCTCATCGACAAGTCGTCCCGCCGCGTGTTCGTGAACAACCAGGAAGTGACGTTTACGACCCGGGAGTTCGATCTGCTGACGTTTCTCGCTTCCAATCCGAACCGCGTGTTCAGCAAGGACCAGTTGTTCGAGCACATCTGGGGCTACGATTCGGTCGGCGATATCGCGACCGTCACCGTGCACATCCACAAGCTGCGGGACAAAATCGAGCAGGACCCGTCCAATCCGCAGTATATCGATACGATCTGGGGCGCGGGGTACCGGTTTAAGATTTGAGGCGAAATGAAAAGATCCCGCCCATGCTCTCAGAAGGAGCAGGCGGGATCTTGTGGTTTGCGAGAGTGCTACCGGGTGCGTGCTTAATGGGACTCTGCACCATGCAGGGCCGTGACGCCACAGCCGGGAAAGTGTGCGTAGCGCAAATTAGAGGAACCAGGATGCGCTATCGTACCTTTTTACCTTGGACCGCGGATGATAGAGGAACACATGTTCCTCTATGTGTGTCGAATAATATTATTTTGCCTTCGCATGGACGGCTTAACGCATCGCAGATGTCTTATTTTTCAAATCAATGGGGTTTTGCTGTCGTTAAGACATCTGCGTTCCTCTATATTCTTCAAGCTATTTGCTTACCGGCCGGTGCTTCTTGACGGCGAGCCGTTTCCCGTCAAACAGCTTCTTCACATCGGTTTGTGCGAGAAATACGCTGAGCAGCAGCAGCGCCGCACCGACGTACCCTCTGGACGTCAACGTTTCCCCTGCAAAAACAAAAGCGAAAATCGCCGCGAACAACGGCTCCATGCCGAAAATCAGCGCCGTGCGCGTAGGCGAGGCGTACTTTTGCACGCTGGCCTGCAGCACAAAAGCGACGGCGCTGCATAAGACGCTCAGGCCGAGGATTGACGTCCAGGCATCGAACGTATCCGGCAGCTTCGGCGTCTCCATCAGGAAGGAGAAGGATAGCGCCCACAGTCCGGCAAACCCGAGCTGCAGCACGCCGAGGGCGATCGCATCCCCCTGTTTGACGACCGAGCCCGTAACGAGCATATGCACGGCGAAGAGCAGCGAGCCGAGTAAGCAGTAAATATCCCCTTGATTGATCGTCAGCGACGAAGTCAGCGTCAACAGGCCGATCCCGATGATAGCGAGTCCGATGCACAGAAGAAGGCGCGCCTCCGGTCTTTTTTTCAGGAAAAGGATCGATAGGATCGGAACGAAAATCACCGAGAGACCGACAAGAAAGCCTGCGTTCGAAGCGGAGGTCGACCGGACTCCGAAGGTGATGAACACGAAGCAGAGAAACAAGATCGAGCCTAGCACAAAAGCCGAACTCAACGTCGACCAGCTGGCGTTCCGTACCCGCTTATGAAAAACAAGCGCCGACAGCAGAAATGCAATCAGCAGCCGCAAAGCAATAAGATTGAATGTCTCTAGCGATTGCAATCCGACTTTGGTGAACAAATAAGAGGACGCCCATAGCATCGTCGCTCCCAGCATCATCAAATCCGCTTTAATTTCCGTTCTCATCTGTCCGGCTCCCAACACGATATGTATTTACACATCGATTAGTATAACGGTACACTATGAATAAGAAAAATGAATGTTTATCATATAATATGTGAATTATTTTCATGAAAAGGAAGACGATCCATGTCATTGGCGAAATACGAAGTATTCAGCACTGTCGTTGAGTTAGGGAGTCTGACCCGGACGGCCGAGAAGCTCGGACTGACCCAATCGGCGGTCAGCCATGCCATCGCCAGTCTGGAGTCCGAATGGGGCTTTGCCCTGCTGACCCGGGGACGCGCAGGGATCGGGCTGACGCCGAACGGAGCGCGCGTGCTGAAGCATGTCCGGGACATTATCCAGCGAAGCGAGCTGCTCAAGCAGGAGGTCGCTTCGATTCAGGGGCTGGAGACCGGTACGGTGCGGATCGGCACCTTCACGAGCATTTCCACCCAGTGGCTGCCCGGCATCATGAAGCGGTTTCAAGCGGAACACCCCGCCATTGAGATTAAGCTGCTGGAGGGCGACTACGACGAAATTAACGATTGGATTACGAGCGGCGCGGTCGATTTCGGCTTCGTTTCGTTAACGGCGGCCCGGCCTTTCGACATCATTCCGCTGACCAAGGACAACTTGCTCTGCATCGTGCCGGACGAGTCCCCTTATCGCGAGATGACTGTCATGTCGCTGGCCCAGCTGCAAGCGGAGCCGTTCATTATGCCGAAGTGGGGCAAGGAAAGCGACCTGCTGCGCATCATCAAAATCAACCGGCTGTCGCTGAACATCAAATACGAGGTGCTGGAAGATCAAGCGATCATGGCGATGGTGAAAAACGGGCTCGGGATCAGCATTTTGCCGGCGATGGTGCTGTACGAAGCGCTGGACGGCATTCACATGATCGGTCTTGAAGGCGACCCGTACCGCACGATCGTGCTCGCGGCCGTATCCTTCAAGCACCTTTCTCCGGCTGCGCGAAAGTTCAAAAAGCATATCGTGTCGTGGCTGAGCGAGCAGCAAGTATCGCTTTGACGTTATGCCGTACGTAAGTCCGGATTGCGGGCGTGTCCCTGAGCCGGACCTTATTTTTGTCCAAATGCATCGTAAGAAAGTACATATCCCAGCGCCGAGCTATCGGCTACAATAATTAGAATAGGGGAGGGATGACGGATGAAGGAACGTTCCAGCCGATTGGCGCTGTCGTATTCGGCTCCGGCCCGCAGGTGGGAGGAGGCGCTTCCGATCGGGGGCGGTCGGCTCGGCGGCATGGTATTCGGCACGGTGGGGCAGGACAAAATTCAATTAAACGAAGATTCCGTCTGGTACGGCGGACCGAAAAAAGCGAACAATCCCGACGCGCGGGCGAACGTGCCGGAAATCAGGCGGCTGCTGATGGAAGGAAAGCAGCATGAAGCGGAGCATTTGGCCCGGATGGCGTTGATGTCTGCGCCTAAATATTTGCATCCGTACCAGCCGCTCGGCGATCTGCTTCTGTACATGCTCGGGCACGATAAGCCGCCGCAAGCCTACAAGCGGGAGCTCGATCTGGAGCGGGCTCTTGTACAGGTCCGTTATGACATGGACGGTGTCCGCTATACCCGGGAATATTTCAGCAGTGCGGTCCATCAGGTGCTGGCCGTCCGACTGACAGCAGACCGGCCCGGGAGTCTCACGTTCAGTACGCATATGATGCGCCGCCCGTTCGATATGGGCAGCCAAAAATATGGCGAAGATACGATGATCATGTACGGCGAGTGCGGTACGGAAGGCGTCCGCTTCAGCTCGGTCTTGAAAGCGATTGCCGAGGGCGGCAGCGTGAAGTCGATCGGGGACTTTATCTCGGTGGAGGGTGCGGATGCGGTAACCCTCTTGCTCGCGGCAGGCACGACGTTCCGGCATAACGATCCGAAGGCCGTCTGCCTGGAGCAGATAGCCAAGGCGGCATCGCTGCCGTATGAAGAGTTGAAGCGCGCACATACGGAAGATCACGACCGCTATTTCCGGCGGGTCGGATTGGAGCTGGCGAAGCCGGAGCCGGATGCAGCGGCCTCCTTGCCGACGGATGAACGGCTGCAGCGTGTGAAGGAAGGGCATGACGATCCGGGGCTGCTGGAGATCTTTTTCCAATTCGGGCGGTATTTGCTGCTCTCGTGTTCACGTCCGGGCTCGCTCGCAGCCACGCTGCAGGGCATATGGAACGATAACTATACTCCTCCTTGGGAATCGAAGTATACGATTAATATCAACACACAGATGAACTACTGGCCTGCGGAATTGTGCCATTTGCCGGAATGCCACGAGCCGCTATTCGACTTGATCGAGCGGATGCGTGAAAATGGCCGGGTCACCGCGCGGGAGGTATATGGCTGCGGCGGTTTTATGGCGCACCACAACACGAATCTGTGGGGCGATACGCATATAGAAGGCATACCGGTCAGCGCCTCGATCTGGCCAATGGGCGCAGCGTGGCTGTCGCTGCATCTGTGGGAGCACTATCGTTTCAGGCTTGACCGGTCTTTCCTTGCGGACCGGGCGTATCCGGTCATGAAGGAAGCGGCGCAGTTCCTGCTGGACTATTTGCTGGAGGACGGGCAAGGACGGCTGTTGTCGGGACCGTCGATATCGCCCGAGAACAAGTTTGTGCTGCCAAACGGAGTGACGGGCAATCTATGCATGGCGCCTGCGATGGATTCGCAGATCGCATTCACCTTGTTCGAGGCGTGCCGGGAAGCGGCGGCAGCACTCGGTCTGGACGAGGGGTTCCGCCAACAGCTCGCGGAAGCCATGGCGAAGCTGCCGCAGCCCGAGATCGGGCGGCATGGCCAGATCATGGAGTGGCTGGAGGATTACGAGGAAGCCGACCCGGGTCACCGTCACATCTCGCAGTTGTTCGCGCTGCATCCCGGCGAGATGATTCACCTTCACCGCACGCCGGAGCTGGCGGAAGCGGCCAAGCGGACGCTGGAACGCCGTCTCGCGCACGGCGGAGGGCATACCGGCTGGAGCCGGGCGTGGATTATCAACTTCTGGGCGCGGCTCGGCGAAGGTAACCAGGCGTACGATAACTTAGCGGCGCTGCTGGCCCAATCGACGTACCCGAATCTGTTCGACGCGCATCCCCCGTTCCAGATTGACGGCAACTTCGGCGGCACAGCCGGGATCGCTGAAATGATGCTGCAATCTCACGGAGGCGAGCTGGCGCTGCTGCCGGCGCTGCCGAAGGCGTGGCCGTCGGGCCGCGTTTACGGGCTGCGGGCGCGCGGGGGTTACGAGGTCGGCCTGACTTGGGACGACCATCGGCTGACGGAAGCGACGATTCGCGCCGGATACAGCGGTATATGTCGGGTTCGGGCACAGACGGCAGTATCGGCCATTGTAGCGGACGGCGAAGCGGTGGCGTTCGAGGACCGCGACGGCGTGCTGACGTTCGGGGCGGAAGGCGGGCGGACGTACGTGCTGAAGGGGTAGAAGAAGCCTGCCGACGAGCGAAGGACAGGTAGTCAACCGCAAGGAAGCGCAATCAACCGCAAGCTAACATAACGAAAGGGCAAGGGACGAATTCCGGAACCGCCGGAAGCGTGCCTTGCCCTTTTCGTTTCGCCGGGCCCGATTTGCCGTATAGGCATCGCGCTAAGCGTAAGCCTTGCCTTTGGTCAGGATGCACGCCACCCCGTTGCCGACGGCGCCCGGCTGGGACATTTTTTCCAGATATCGTAGTCCGCGCTCGCATTTGCGGCAGCGGGCGCACACGTCCGAGGTCACCACCTTCATGTTGAACTTGGTCTTGTCGATGGACGACGCCGGGACATTCTTTTTGGCAGTTTTCGCTTTGCTCACAGTCTTCATCTCCCGCGGCTTGGATGATGCATTCTATGAGCGGCCCGCCCGTTTGGTCACCGTGCCGGCGGGTGAAGGAGAAAATGTTATGACACATGCGTGCTGCATTATATTTGTTTCCATTTGAGGAAACAATAGCTGTTTAGAGGGGGAAAGGAGCAGCCTGTCTTGGCACGTATGAGCAAATCCCAGCTTTTTAGCTTGATCCTGCTGTTTGAATTAGGCAGCACAACGCTTTTTGCATTGGGAATCGAAGCGAAACAGGATGCCTGGATCGCCATTCTGTTCGCTACGGTAATAGGTCTTGGCCTGTTATGGGTTTATTTATCTATTCAAACCTTTTACCCTAACCAAAATTTGGGTAATATTCTTATCGACGTATTGGGGAAAGCCGTCGGCATACCGCTGGTTCTTTTGTACGGGCTATACTTTTTTCTGATCGGAAGCACGAATCTTTGGGAATTTACAGCCTTTATCCAAATGATCATTCTGCCTACCTCTCCGCTGCTTGTGCTGCTTTTCATCGTCATCCTGACAGCCGTTTATGTGCTTTCGCTGGGGGTGGAAGTGCTGGCCCGCACAAGCGAAATCGTGCTGGGAATGGTATTGTTTTTCATTGTCACGGCGTATATTCTTGTCGCTTCTTCGGGCGAGGCCGAATGGTCGCAGTTATTGCCTGTGCTGGGACACGGCTTTAAACCGGTTATAAAAGCAGCCGTTCCCACGATCGTCAACTTTCCGTTCGGGGAAATGGTCGTCTTCTTCATGTACTGGCATTTTGCGTCGACAAAATTTTCAATTAAACCGCCTTCCTTCTGGGCTGTCGGCATATCGGGCCTGATGCTGTCCATCTCTCTGGTGGCCATCATCTCCGTCTTGGGCGTCGAATTTGCCGCGAATTCGACCATTCCTATTTTTATCGTGATTAAAACGATCAACATTGCGGAAATTTTGACCAATCTCGATTTTATTGCCGTCATCATCATGTTTATCGGCGGCTTCTACAAAATGACCATCTTTTTCTACGGATCGGTACAGGCTTTGAACTCCATCGTCAAATTCCGGCGCGAAACCTGGCTGATCTTATGCTTGGGCATTTTATCCGTATGTTTCAGCTATGTGTTTTTTTCCAGCTTTTCCTTTCATCGGTGGGTTGGCACGAAAGTGTTTATTCCGTATGTTCACATGCCGTTCCAAGTCTTTTTGCCAATCTTGCTGCTGCTTATCGTGTGGTTGAAACATGGGAAAAATGATCCCCAAAGAACTGCCGGCGGCTCTTTGAAGAAAGGATGATCCGATTGCCTGATGCGGGAACGTTAAAGGAAGCGGGACTTCTGCCGACCGTTCTGATCGCAGGCGGGGCGGCGTATTGCGGCATCCTTGCCGTTGTCGCCGTCTTTTATGCCATTCGGCGTGTTGCCGGAAAGCGGACGCAAGCCAAGAAAAAGAGTAAAGGCTGAAGTCTGGTTACTCTTCAGCCTTCATCGGCGAAATCGTCAATTCCGTTCTTTTGATCGTCGCCTTGACTTCTACGGTGTATTCCGCTTCGGGAAACAGCTCCTCCCATCGGGATTTCATTTTGACCCATTCCTTCGGGTATTTTTTACTGACGGAACTGCCGAAGCCGAAAATATCCGATTTGAATTTTGTTTGGGCCGCCCGGATGGCGGTTTCAATTTCCGTTTTTATCATGACTTCATTTCGCTTCTCCGCTTTTTTAATCAATTCAAGCATCTGCCCCGGATTGAGCGGCTTGGTTTGACCTTGGGTCTCGGCCAATGCCGTCGTTGCTTTAACGCGAATGACGAACGAGGCCTTCCCGCCCTTCAAGCTTGGGATAATGTCCGAGCTGGAATTAAGGATCTCCACGGAATACTTTTTTTCCGGATCCAAGAAGGAAGGCATCGACATAATGCCGTTCTTCGGCTTGCCGATGATCCAATTGTACCCTCGGGCTTCCTGCGGTGTGAGATAGCCGACCAATTTGTCCTTTTTAAATACCGCCGACCGATGAAGTCTAATGTTCCGGGTCGTCTTTTCCGGCTTCTGTTCAATGGGATAGGCGGGACTTTCCGTGATTTCCAGCGCTCCGGTGACCGGATTAATTCCTGTCCCCAAAATTTGTTTATAAAAACGCAGTATATTTAAGGTGTGCGAACGAAAATGGAATTTTTCATTTCGGATTAAGCTCACGAGATACCGGGCCTGAATTTGTTCGATCCCTTTTTTAACCCCCAGAATATCCCGCGACGGTACGTCTTTGGCAACGCATATCCAAATGTAGCCCCTCGACTCTCTCCCTCTTGAAAACACGTCCAGGTACGATATGACCCCTTCCTTCGCAATTTGCTCGCTGATGACAAGCAATTTGGTATGAAAATACACGTTTCTTCGATCCAACACCTGTGTTACGTTTCTGGCCGCTTCAATGGTCGTATTGCCTGTCGCCGAAAAAATCTCCACAGGAGCTTCCTTCTGCGACGCTCCTTTGGCCAAAGCCGCCGGTCTGATGATCTGAGAAGTGACGATGATTTTGCCTGTTTTCGGCTCTTTATCCAGAGCAACCGCTACCACGATCCCGATATCGTTCAGCTCTCTTCGATCCCAGCATCCCGTTAAGAGCAGTACGGCAAGCGCGATCAGAACCACTGTCCTTTTCAATCTGTTTCCCCCGTTCATTTTGTCGTCCGGGGCCGCCGGGCAATCGATTTTGGCCGCTTCTGCAACAATTGGACAGGCATGCGAATCAAGGAATCCTTGACGTCCGCCCAAATGATCGGAGCGATAGGCGCCATGTACATGACTCCGAAAGACCGTAAAGAGCACATATGGGCCAGCATCAAAATAAATCCGATCAAAATGCCGAATCCTCCGAAGGAGCCGGCCAAAAATATGAGGATAATGCGGAAAAGGATCGTCATGCTTCTTAAGGAAGGCACGATCAGACTGGAGATTCCCGTAAGCGCCGTTACGATGATCATGGGGCTGCTTACGATTCCCGCTTCTACAGCCGCTTGTCCGAGCACGAGAGCCCCGACGATGCTTATCGTTTGTCCGATCGGCCGCGGCATTCTGACCCCGGCTTCCGTAAGCAGCTCGAACGTGATGCCCATCAGCAAAGTTTCCACAAAAGCGGGAAAAGGAGTCCCTTCCCGCGATGCGGCCATCGTGACAAGAAGCACGGTTGGAATCATTTCCTGGTGAAACGTCGTAAGCGCCACGTAAAGGCCCGGAGTCGCCGTAGAGACGAAAAACGCAAAAATTCTCAGCAGTCTCGAAAAAGTCGCGATCAACACTCTGGAGTAATAATCTTCGCTGTTTTGCAGATTTTCGATAAACAGATGAGGAAGCGTCAGGGCCGTAGGAGATCCCTCACATAAGATGGCGACCCGGCCTTCAAGTATTTTGGCCGCTACAATATCCGGCTTCTCGCTGTTGCCGATTGAGGCCAGAAAAGAAAACGGATGGTCTTCGATCCATTGTTCGACCTGTCCCGAATCGAGAACGGAGGCGGCATCGATCCGGTTCAGGCGGTTCTTTACTTCTTGAACAAGCTGCCGCTCGGCCATGCCTTCGATATAGGCGATACAAACAGTGGTGCGGGTCTGCGTCCCCACCTTTGTATTTTCGAAGATAAGCTTGGCGTTTTTGATTCTTCTGCGGATTAACGAAATGTTGACGGGCAAATCTTCGGTAAAGCCTTCGCGCGGCCCTCTTGTAACCGCCTCGGTTTTCGGCTCCTCGACGCTTCGCGATTCGTACTCCTTTGACGCGATGGAGATGGCCGACCCGTATCCGTCCACAAGTAATACGGTTTCCCCGGACAAGATGCCGTCGAACGCCTCGTTCATGGTTTGAATGACCGCGGCTTGACTCAAGCTCGTGATGCGGTTTTGGATGGCGGTTAACCGCCCGTCGTCGCTTTCGTTGGGACGGAGCCGGAAGGAATCGGGAATGGAGAGCAAATTTCCGACGATATGTTGATTGATCGTATCGGTGTTCACAAGGTGGTCAATAAAACATATCGCGACTTTGAGCGGTTCGTCAAAACCGATCTCAAATTCCCGGATAATCACGTCGTCGCTTCTTCCCAACGTTTCCTTCAGATGCGCAATATTCATGGCCAATGTGCTGCTGATCGGATGCTCGTATGTCAAGAAAATCACCTCAATGCCTGCCTTGTAAAGGTATTATTTGTAATGGCAAGGTATATATTCCTTGGGCTATCCGCCGGTCTCCATCCCGCCGATTCTGCAAAGCCGCCCTAAAGAAACAAAAATAATACAACAAATAAAAAAACAGTCTTGTTGTTGGCTTTCTTCGTGCATTTTAGAATAAAAACAGAAGCCGGACGGCCTTGGAAAAGTCGGTTTCGGGTGCTGCGGACCGCATGCTCCGCAGGAACAAATCCACACTAAGTCAGGGGTGCTGAATGTGAAGAGATTGAAAAAGGGTCTGGTTTCCATGGCATTGCTTACGCTGGCGCTTTCGTTAGCGGCTTGCGGGCAGACACCGGCGGCGAGCGATTCCGGGAAAAAGGAAGAGAAAACCGCGGCCCAAAAAGAAGAGAAAAAAGCGAATCTCGTGGTTGCCGGCGTCGTCTTTCAGGAAGACCAGTTTATGAAACTGCTATCGCTCGGCTATCAGGATGCGGCCAACGCGGCCGGCGTCAAAATTTTGACGGGGAATACCGGGAACGACCAGGGAAAAGAAACCGAGCTGATCAACACGTATATCGGGCAAAAGCTGGACGGAATCGCCATCGCGCCGCTCAATCAGGATTCTTCGGTGGCTGCGCTGAAACGGGCCGACGACAAAGGCGTGAAGGTTTCCGTAACGAACATTTCCTTGACCAACGCGCCGTTCATCGTCGGCGGCTATACGTCGGACAACAAAAATATCGGCCAGGTGACCGGGAAAGAAGCGGCACGCTTCATCCAAGAGAAGCTTGGGGGAAAAGCCAAAATCGCCGTGCTGCAATACAAGTCCCAGCTCCCGCAGCAAAGCACCGACCGGGTGAACGGCTTTTTGGAAGAGGTGAAGAAAGTAAACCCCGATGTGCAGGTCGTGGCCGATCAAGACGCTTGGCTGCAGGATAAGGCCGTCTCCGTCGTCGGCGATATTTTGACGGCTCACCCGGACGTGAACGTCATCTGGGCGGCCAACGAGGGCGGCACGATCGGAGCGGCGATGGCGGTGAAGAATGCGGGCAAATCGGGCAAGGTGTATGTCTTCGGCACCGATGCGAGCTATCAGTTGATCGCGATGCTGAAGGAGAAAGACAATATTTTGCAGGCGATTGCGGGACAAGACCCGTACAACATGGGATATAAAGCGATGGAGCTGCTGATCAAGGGCCTGAAGGGCGAAGATGTGAGCGCGAATAAAGGGAAGACGACGAGCGTCGACGGGATTTTGCTGAGCCGGTCCAATCCCGAAGGCCTCGCCAAGTTCGAAGCGGATTTGAATGCCAAAATGAGCAAGTGACGTATGAGGTACGGGGCTGCTGCGGCGGCCCCGGATGGCCGGTAGAAGCCCCAGAGGAGATCGCGAGGGAAGGCATATGAGCGTATTGGAAACCCGTAGCATTACGAAGCATTATCCCGGCACGGTCGCCTTGGATCAGGTGTCGGTGTCGTTTGAGAGCGGCAAGGTGCACGCGCTGCTCGGCAAGAACGGGTCCGGCAAGTCGACCCTGCTCAAAATTTTTTCCGGCGCCGTCCAGCCGACGCAAGGAGAAGTCGTACTGGATGGTACTGCGCTGCGCATTAAAGATCCCGGTGACGCGTTCGCCCAAGGCGTTGCCACCGTATATCAGGAGCTCAGTCTGGTCCCCGGCATGACGGTGGCGGAAAATATTTTCCTGGGCCGTCTGCCGATGAAAGGCCCGTTCATCGACTGGAAGAAAGCGTATGCGATGACCCGCGAGCTGCTGAATGAATACAACATCGATATCGCTGCGGACGAGCCGGTGGCGAATTTGAGTGTCGGTCAGGCGCAAATGATCGAGATTGTGAAAGCGCTGACGTTCAAGCCGAAGGTGCTTCAGCTGGACGAGCCGACCTCGGCCTTGGCCAAAAACGAGATCGATTCGTTGTTCAACATGATCCGCGAGCTGAAGAAAAAAGACGTCATCATCATTTACGTCTCGCACCGGCTCCATGAGCTGTGGGAGATTGCGGATACGTGCACCGTCCTGCGCGAAGGGCATTTTATCGGCACGGCTCCGATGGCCGGTCTCACCCGGAAAGAGCTGATTCATATGATGTTCGGCGACGTGGAGATCCGGACGCGTCCGGATGATCTGCGCGTGACCGACGAGGTGGTGCTGGAGGTCAAAGGGCTGACGCGCAAAAACAAATTCCGCGACATCTCCTTCCAGCTGAAAAAAGGGGAAATTCTCGGCATCGCCGGCATGCTGGGCTCCGGGCGTACCGAACTGCTCAAATCGATCTTCGGCGCCGACCCGCTCGATAGCGGCGAAATTTATTGCTGTGGGCAGCGGATCGATTCGCCGACTCCCGCGAGGATGAAAAAAGCCGGCTTGGCCTTAACGCCGGAGGACCGGAAGCACGAAGGTCTGATCCAGCTCGCTTCGATCCGCGACAACCTGTGTGTGGCGAGCCTTGACCGGATCGCGAAGGGCCCGATGATCCGAAAGAAGACGGAGGCCGAATTCGTGCGCCGTCAGATGGAAGAGCTGCAGATTAAAGCGGCCGACGTCGAGCATCCGGTGTCTTCATTGTCCGGCGGCAACCAGCAGAAGGTCGTTGTCGGCAACTGGCTGAATACGGACCCGAAGATTATGTTTTTCGACGAGCCGACGCGCGGGATCGACGTGAACGCCAAGCAGCAGATTTTTCAAGTGATCTGGCAGCAGTCGCGCAAGGGCATATCGAGCATTATGGTTTCGTCCGAGCTGGAGGAGCTGCTTGAGGTGTGCCACCGGATTTTGATTCTGCGGGACGGACGCATCGAAGGGGAATACATCCCCGAGGAACTGAAGATCGACGAGCTGTACGCGTTAAGTATGGGAGGAGAAACCGCATGAAATCGACAACGCTGGAAGTAAACAAAGGTTCCCGTATCGACATCCGCAAAGGCTTGAACAAATATGTGCTCGAACTTATTTTGCTTGTGATCGTGATTGCCATGGCCTTCGCTTCTCCCGGCTTTTTGACGTCGGAGAACCTGCTGAATATTCTTCGCAACATCGCGCTGCAGGGCTGTATCGCTTTCGGGATGACGATGGTCATTATCGCCGGGGAGATCGACTTGTCCATCGGCTCGACCGTCGCTCTGACGGGGGTCATCATCGGTCTTACGACGGGTTGGCTCAGCAGCTCGGGAATGATGCCGATGGAGCAGGCGGTCGTGGTCGGTATTGTGCTCTCTTTTGTCGTGGCGGGGCTGATCGGGCTGTTCAACGGATGGATTATGACCAGGTATAAAATGCCGTCCTTTATTGTCACGCTGGCGATGCTGAACGTCATCTACGGCCTGGCGGCGGTCGTATCCAAGGGCTTCCCCGTGACGACGCTGCCTTCGTGGTACAACGAGCTGGGCTCGGGCGAATTTTTGTCCGTTCCGATTCCGGCCATCCTGCTGCTGCTCGTCTTCGCCGTCGTGTATATCGTGATGAACTATACGAAATTCGGACGCTCGGTCTACGCCGTGGGCGGCAATCCGGAATCGGCGCGGCTGTCGGGCATTCATGTGTCGCGGGTGAAAATCATTTGCATGATCGTGGTGCAGCTGTGTTCGGCGCTCAGCGGCGTCCTCGTGTCCTCCCAAGTCATGTCCGGATCGTTCTCCTTCGGGAAAGGATGGGAAATGATGGCGATTTCCTCCGTCATTATCGGCGGCACGAGCCTGATGGGCGGGATCGGGAAAGTGCGGGGGACGTTTATCGGTCTTATTTTCCTCGGGGTGCTGATCAATGCCATGACGCTGCTCAACGTGAACGAATATGTGCAGTATATCGTGCGCGGGCTGCTGATTTTGGTCGCTGTCCTCATCGCCTCGATTCAATACATGAAGAAAAAGGGGTAAGCGCAAACGGAATCGCCGCGGTATAATGTGGATACGAACGATGAATAAAGGACGAAGACACCATGGCCCTTCGAAATATGAGCTTTCGCTTGAAAATGTTCGTGATCATGTTTATCGTCATTCTCATTCCCATGATTTTGGTCAGCACCATCCTGTTCAAATGGTCGGAGCAGGCCATCACGGATCAGACCTCCAAGGTCGTCATCAGCAGCATCGAATTTGCCGTGACCAATATCGATTCCGCGCTGGAAAACGTCGCGGGCATGAGCAAGATGCTGCTGACCGAAAACCGGCTGATCGCCATCGCCAAGCGAGGAGAACCGCTGAAGCCGGAAGAGAAAAATGAAAAATATAACGGCATCATGGATCTGCTGAGCTTTTTCATTACACGGATTAAAGTGATGAATATATTGGAGGGCATCGACTCGTTCTACTTGTACCTGGTGAAGCAAAATACGATCATGGACTCCAAGTCGACCTATTACGAGGACGTCAACGTAGATCATGTCGATTTTGTGCAGCAAGCGAAAAGCGGGCAATGGAAGGACCGTTGGTTCGTATCCGCCCCGGTCAATTACGATTCGTTGAACGGCATCGAAACGCGGCTGGAAACCGCGAAGCAGATTTCGTTCACGACGGCGTTGAGCGACGAGGACGGCCACGATATCGCGGTATTGGCGGCGAATGTCAACGAGAGCTTTATCCGCGATTATTATAAAAAAATTCAGCGCGGCATCCCCGGCGAGTTCGTCGTGCTGGATCGGAACTCCACGGTTGTGGCGTGCCCGGACAGCCGGCTCGTCGGCAGCAGGACCGCGGATTATTCCCACATGAACGATACGATCCAAAACATGAAAAGCAAGAGCGGCAGCTTCTTTATCACCGTGCAGGGCGAGGAGAAGTTTGCCGTTTATTCCGTTTCGGACTACACGAATTGGAGCTATGTGGTTGTGATTCCGGCTTCGGACATTTTGGGGAAAGTCAATGAAATGCAGCAATTTATGCTGATCGTCATCTCGGTGACCGGGATTTTGATCTTCGGCATTACGCTGCTGCTGTCCCGCTTCTTTTACAAGCCTCTGGAGAAATTGGTCTTGGCGATGCAAAAAATCGAGAACCGCAGGCTCGATTTCAAGATCAAGGATAACCGCGGGGACGAATACAAGCGGGTATATCAAGGGTTTAACGATATGGTCGACGAGTTGAACGTCCTGATCCGGGATTTGGAGAACGAAAAAATTTTAAATCAGGAAGCGGAAATCAAGCTGCTGCAGGCGCAGATCAACCCGCATTTTTTATACAACACGCTCGATTCGATCTACAGTATCGCCAGAATCAAAAAAGTGGACGAGATTTCGCAGATGGTTGCCGCGTTGTCCAAATTTTTCAGAATCAGCCTGAGCTCGGGCAAAGAGGTCGTGACGCTGAAGGAAGCCGTGCAGCTCGTGATCAACTACTTGACGATCCTCAATGTCCGGTATAAGGGCGCGATTACCTTTGACCTGGATATTCCCGAGGAGCTGTACGCCTGCCAGGTGCCGAAGCTGCTGCTGCAGCCTATTGTGGAAAATGCCGTCTACCACGGGCTCGAACGGCGCAAGGGAGGAGGTCAACTGACGATCTCCGCCGTAACACAATCGCACGCTTTGTTCCTGTACGTAGAGGACGACGGCATCGGCATCGAGCCCGCCGCTCTGGAGAAGCTGCAAAGCATGCTTGAGGGGAACGGTCCGGGAGAAACGTCCGGCTTCGCTTTACGTAACCTGAACCGGCAAATTCGGTTAAAATACGGAACGGCCTACGGCGTTACGCTGGAAAGCGTCTACGGGCAAGGCACCCGTGTGACCGTCAAGCTGCCTGCCATTTCGATAGAAAGGGGAGATTCGGATGTACCGCATGATCGTGGTCGATGACGAAGCATGGATTCGCGAACGGCTCGTGCATACGATCGATTGGGGCAAATTGGGCATCGGCTTCGTACATGAAGCGACCTGCGGCGAAGAAGCGCTGGCCCTCGCCGCAGAGGTGCAGCCGGATCTCATTCTGACCGATATCCGCATGCCCCGTATGGACGGGCTGGAATTGATCGAGCGGCTCAAGGAGCAGCGGCTTGCCGCCAAAGTGGTCATTATCAGCGGCTTCAGCGATTTTGAGTACGCAAAAAAGGCGCTTTCCCTGGGCGCTTCCGATTATATTCTGAAGCCGGTGGAGGACGACGATCTGCTTGATGTGGTCGCGCGTTGCCTGGAGCAGATCGAGACGGACCGGCAAAAGGAAGCTTTGCTGAAAAAGGCCGACGATCAGGTCAACAAGCGGCTGCCTCTATTGAAGGAAATGCTCTTCTCGAAATTGATTATAGGCCATAAGCCCGACGAGCAAAAATTGCGCGAGACTTTGGCCGATTTCGGGCTGAAGAATAATGGCCTCCGTCATGCTTGCCTCGTGCTTCAGGTGCCGGAGCCGCAAGCGTTTCCACCGGAAAATAAGCCGGACGCGAATTTTGCCCAGTTCGTGCTGTGCAATTTGTTGAACGATTTTCTGACGGACCTAAGCGAGAACGAGATCTTCTTCGCCCATGCGGACGAGGTGGTGTGCATCGTTTCCTCCTGCGAGGGGGACGACGCGCTGGCCCGCGCCTGCCTGACGATGTTCGAAGATATCCGCAAAATCGTTCATAAAATCGTCGGCAGTTCCCTCGTCATCGGCTTAGGCGGAGCGGTCGGCGACCTGCTCGACATTTCCGCCTCCTACCGGCAAGCGAAGCAGATGCTGCTCCACGGCTATTTGGACACGGGGCGGAGCAAGGAGACGAAGAGCGCGATCGGATCGCACAAAACGGGAGGATACCGGCTCTACGATACGGAAGCGCTGATCAACCATATCCGGGTGGGGAACAAGGCTGCAGCTTTGACAAGCCTGGATCAGCTTGTTCGGGAAAACGGGAGCATCCGCCCGATCGACTTGAAGTTTATTTATATCGATATCGTCAATTCGATCGTCAGGACCGCCGTGGAGGGCAGCGGAGTGGCGAAAGACTTTTCGAAGTTTAGCCTGCATTTTTTCGAGCTGCTGCAGCAGTCGCAATCGACGGACGAAATTCATGGACTGCTCGGCGATACCATTACGAAAATCATCGACTTTCTGGAGCATTCGCAGTGCAAAAAAAGGCGCAAGGTGATCGAGAAAGCGTTGGAATATATGGAGCTTCACTACCCGGAGGAGCTGAATCTGAACGCCGTGGCCGAGCGGTTTTACTTGAACGCGTCGTACTTCAGCAAAATTTTCAAAGAGGAGCTCGGTGTTTCGTATACGAAATATTTGATGGAGTTCAGGGTCAATAAAGCGGCGGAACTGATGGGCGACCCGACGCTGAAGATTTACGAAATCTCGCGCCGGGTCGGGTATGAGGACGTGCAGTATTTTACCAAAATGTTCAAGTCCCTCAAGGGGGTAACTCCCGGACAGTACCGGGAGAAGATCCGGTGACGGCTAAGCCAATTTGAGCACATTGCGGAATTTGATGAAGCTTACGATTCTCCAGCATGCCACATAACCGAAGGTGACCAAGTTGCACAAAAAGCCCAGCGTACTCGGATCGATAACCTTAACCGTGCCGACAAACACGAACCGAAGCGCAAAGACGACGATCAGGATGACAAACACGATTTTATTACGCTTGATAAACGCCGCCCCGTTTTCCCGGACTTCAAAATTCGTCGTCATAATAAGCGGAATGGAAACGACCAGACCGATGAGCAGCGCGATGAGAACTTGGCCTGACTGCAGATGCAGGTTCGGGTCCATTAATTGAAATAACGAGGTCGAGATGTATAAAATCGGCAGCAATAAGGAAATCCCCGGCTTCTTGATGGGGGTGCCCATGCCGCGGAATTGCCCGCGAATAATGAGAAGAAAGATCAATACCGAAATTCCTAGAGATACAGTTGCGTTCATGGTGATAACACTCCTTCGATCAATTTGTAAATTAAGTATCACTCATCGGGGAGTTGTCAAACAGTGAAAGAAGTAATCCGATCTTGGTGACGAATGTCATTTTCGCATCGTCTATCGAACCGTTATCGGTTCTATGATATTTTGGTTTTTATGGAAATTATGATAGAATAGGTTAACTGAATGTTTTGCTTGCATGCACGTGCCTCGATATGGATTTTTCGATATCGGGGCTTTGTTTTTTTTGATGCGTATACTTGGAACAAAGCATAGGAAGAACCAACTAAACAGAAATGGAGCCTATCATGCTAGCGAATACACAAGAGTTTTACATCAACGGATTGAATTATACGATCAGATCCGCAATGGAAAAAGACGCCGGACAATTGTCCGAAGTAAGGTTGCAGATAGACGGAGAAACCGAAAATACGGACAGAGAAAGAGGAGAGGCGTTCATCGATCCGGCAGGCTTCGAGCAGATCATTAAAACGGATACCGAGAAACCGAGGAACTTATTTTTAGTCGCCGCCGTTCAGGACCGGATTGTCGGGTTTTCAAGATGCGAAGGAGTGTACTTGAAACGATTCTCTCATAAAGTCGAATTCGGCGTATGCGTTTTGCAAGAGTTTTGGGGATATGGCATCGGGAAAAATCTTTTAAAAGAATCGATTACTTGGGCTGACGCGAACGGCATTAAAAAAATGACCTTGAATGTCCTGGAAACCAACGACAAGGCTGTTGAACTGTATAAAAAGCTTGGCTTTGAAGTCGAAGGCCTATTGAAAAACGACAAAATGCTTTCCGACGGCAACTACTATAACACCATCGTGATGGGAAGATTTAACGAGTGATCGGGATTCATCCCGCTTTCCGCTATGATTTGGCAATCATACTCTTTACGAATAAGATTGTATCATATATATTAATAGTACGCATTAATGAGGGGTTGTTTCTCATATGTGATACAATATTAAAATCGTCGATCCACTTGCAGGGGATATCAGGGGAGGAGAATTTGTCATGGGAGTTCAAACGAGCGGGAGCTATACGATTATTTTGCGGATGGAGACGGAACCGAATGTTCCATTCATTCATATCGCGAATGCGATTCACGAAACCGGGGGCGAAATTGTCGCTGTCGATAACGTGAACCGGAGTAAAAATACGACAATCCGCGATATTACGGTAAACGTGTCCAATGCGGAAAACGAAGCTACCTTGATTAAGAATGTGACCAAAGTACCGGGAATTAAAATCATTAACTTTTCCGACCGCACCTTCTTGATGCATCTGGGCGGCAAGCTTGAGGTCCATTCGAAAGTGCCGATCAAGAATCGGGACGATCTCTCCCACGTGTACACCCCCGGTGTAGCCCGTGTCTGTATGGCGCTGCACGAAGACCCTGCCAAGGCGTACTCGCTGACAATCAAAAGAAATACGGTCGCGGTCGTCAGCGACGGAACGGCCGTCCTCGGGCTCGGAGATATCGGGCCGATCGCGGCCATGCCGGTGATGGAAGGGAAAGCGATGCTGTTCAAGGAAATGGCGGGCATCGACTCGTTTCCGATTTGTTTGGATACGAAGGATACGGAAGAAATTATCCGAATCGTGAAAGCCATTGCGCCGGCATTCGGCGGAATCAATCTCGAGGATATTTCCTCTCCGCGCTGCTTTGAAATCGAGGAGCGGTTGAAGCGGGAGCTGGATATTCCTGTATTTCATGACGATCAGCATGGAACGGCCGTTGTCATGCTGGCGGGACTGATTAACGCATTGAAATTGGTCGGCAAAAAGCTGACGGATATTAAAGTCGTCTTCAGCGGGGTCGGCGCTGCCGGAGTTGCTTGCACCAAGATGCTGATGGCTGCCGGAGTGACGCATATCATCGGCGCTTCGCGGTCCGTCGGAATCATTCGCCGGGGTGAAGCGTACAGCAATCCCATGTTTCAATGGTATGCCGAGCATACGAACCCGGACAACATTGCGGGTACCTTATCGGATGCGATGCAGGATGCGGATGTATTTATCGGCCTGTCGGGTCCGGGGGTGATCGGTGTCGAGGATTTGAAAAAAATGGCGAAAGATCCGATCGTCTTTGCCATGGCCAATCCGACGCCGGAGATCCTGCCGGAAATTGCGGAACCGTACGTTCGTGTGATGGCAACCGGAAGGTCGGATTATCCGAACCAGTTAAATAACGTGCTGTGCTTCCCCGGTATTTTCAGAGGGGCGCTCGATTGCCAGGCGACGACGATTAACGAGGAAATGAAGCTCGCCGCCGCTTACGCGATCGCCTCGACCGTGGAGGACGACGAATTGAACGAGCAGTATATCATTCCGAGCGTCTTTAACAGCCGGGTCGTGGAAGCGGTGAGAAAAAAAGTAACCCAAGCCGCGGTGGAAACCGGCGTGGCACGCAAAATTCCGCACGAGTTTGCTTAAATCCGACAGCCGGGCACCGGCCAGTAAGGACTCGATATTATACTAGCTATCTTTTAAAAGTAAGACGGCTCCGCTTCTCCCGAAGCGGGGCTCTTGCTGTTGGGAAAGTGGTTTTTTAACAAGAATAGAGATACATACGGAGGTGGGGTATCCACTGGAGAAGCGATAGCGGCCGCCTTTGTCTTCGGGAAATGTCCGCCGCCAAGCGGCTTCCAATCACGATTTCCCGATGACAACAGCGGTCGGAAGTGGATACCCCACCCCCTCGTAACCTCTATCACCTCAATTAACCACTTTCTCAACAAGCTCAGCTCCACTTCTCCCGAAGCGGGGCTTTTTGCGCACCCGAATTTCCTAATCCCCATTGACAGCCGCTCCAAAATCCCCTAACCTGAATTTATTTAGCCGACAAACTAAAAGGAGGGCTACCCGATGTCGCATGACGATTCACTGACCCGCCTGATGCGGCACGTGCTCAAGCTTCACCGGCACAGCGTCGATCTGATGATTCAGAAATACGACGTCTTTCCCGGCCAGCCTCCGCTGCTCATGCGGTTGGCGGAGCGGGACGGGCAGAGCCAGAAGGAGCTGGCGGACAGCATGCTCATCAAACCGCCTACGTTAACCGTGATGATCAACCGCATGGAGAAGACGGGGCTCGTTGAACGGAAGCCGGACCCGGACGATCAGCGCGTGTCCCGTGTCTACTTGACCGGGAAAGGGCGGCAGGCCGCCGCCGGCGTTCAGGAAGCGCTGCAGGTATTGGAGGCGAAATGCTTCGAGCATTTCAGCCCGGAGGAAAAAATGCTGTTCCGCCGGCTGCTGTGGCAGGTCCGCGACGATTTGGAGACGTTTCAACGAAATTTCAAGGATGAATCGTTAGCCGACAAACAAGCGGAGGATAACTCAATCGGAGGAAATTAAAAAGTGTGGAAGCTTAGAAGCTATTTGAAGCCTTATACATGGGCAGCGCTGCTGGCGCCCCTGTTGATGGTGCTGGAGGTATGCATGGATCTGCTGCAGCCGAGGCTGATGGCGAGCGTCATCAACGAAGGCGTCATGCGCAGCGATCTGGCGCACATTTGGCATACGGGCCTGCTGATGATCGGAACTGCGCTCGTCGGACTGCTCGGCGGTATGGGCTGCACGATATTTTCCAGCCGGGCGGCGCTTGGCTTCGGGGCGGATCTGCGTCTCAGCCTGTTTCAAAAAGTACAGACCTTTTCGTTCGACAACTTGGACCGGCTGACGACGGGATCGCTTGTAACCCGGCTCACGGGGGATGTCATGCAGGTGCAGAACCAGATCCAGATCCTGCTGCGCGCCATGGTTCGGAGCGCGTCGCTGGCGGTCGGCAGCATCGCGATGATGATCGCGCTCAGCCCGCGGCTCTCGCTGATGCAGCTTGCGGTCGTGCCGCTCCTGATTATCATTTTGTACACGCTGATCCGGCTGTCGGTTCCGCTGTTCGGCCGGGTGCAGGAAAAGCTGGACGGGCTGAACACGGTGCTTCAGGAGAACCTCAAGGGCATCCGCGTGGTGAAAGCGTTCGTCCGCTCCGCCGTCGAGCGCGAGCGCTACGGGAAGGCGAATCGGGAGCACTTGGAAGTCGCCCTGAAAGCCGCACGGACCGTTGCCGCCAATATGCCGCTGATGATGCTGGTGCTGAACGCAGGCATCGTGGCCGTGCTCTGGTACGGAGGCGCGCAGACGTGGGAAGGCGCGATGCCGGTGGGCGACCTGATCGCGTACCTCAGCTATATGTCGCAGCTCCTTTTCTCCCTGCTGTCCGTCGGCATGCTGCTGATTTCGTTCTCCCGGGCCAAAGCGTCCGCGGACCGCATCTGCGAAGTGCTGGAGACGCAGCCGGGAATCTCGGAAGCTAAACAGGCCAACGCTGGCGCCATCCGGACGGGGCACGTGAGGTTCGACCGGGTATCGTTCTCGTTCGATCCGGGGAAGACCGATTTCGTGCTGAAAGACATCAGCTTCGCCGTCGAGCCGGGGCAGACGGTCGGCATTCTCGGCGCGACCGGCTCGGGCAAATCGTCCTTGGTCGGCCTGATCCCGAGGCTGTTCGATGCGACGGAGGGCCGGGTATTAATCGACGGTACCGATGTGAGAGCCATCGACTCCAAACACTTGCGCAGTCAAGTCGGCATCGTGCTGCAGCAGGCGGTTTTGTTCAGCGGCACGATTCGCGACAACATCCGTTACGGGCGGCCGGACGCTTCGCAGGAGGAAGTCGAGGCGGCGGCCAGAGCGGCGCAGGCTCATGAGTTTATCGCACGTATGCCGGACGGCTACGATACGGAGCTGGGCCAGCGAGGCGTCAATCTGTCGGGCGGCCAAAAGCAGCGTTTATCCATCGCGCGGGCGCTGCTGCTGCGGCCCAAAATTCTTATTCTCGACGATAGTACGAGCGCCGTCGATCTGGTGACGGAAGCCCGCATCCGCGAGTCTTTGGAAGCTTTGAAGAGCGAAACGACCTGCATCGTCATTGCCCAACGCATTGCGTCAGTGACGGAAGCGGATCTGATCCTTGTGCTGGAGGACGGCGCGATTGCCGCCCGGGGCACGCACCGGGAGCTGCTGCGGAGCAGCGCGATTTACCGCGATATTTATCGCTCCCAGCACGGAAAGGAGGCGAGCGTCGGTGACACCTCAAGCTCAACCCTCAGCCCGTCCTGACGGGAAAAAAACGGCGGACCTTCCGGCGGCCGCGTTCGGATTCGGACGCCGGGGCGAACCGGTGCCCAAGGTCAGGGCCAAGAACACCCGGGCTGCCATTCGGCGGCTGTGGGGATATCTGAAGCGGCAGCGGGCGGCGTTGGCCGGCGTCATCGCGCTTGTGTTGCTCGGGCTCGCGCTGTCGCTCGCAGGACCGTATTTGATCGGAACGGCGATCGACCGCTATATTGCGCTTCGCGATCCGAACGGCCTGCTGCGGCTGTGCACTCTTTTGCTGGCCGTCTATATTGGCGGCAGCGCCGTTTCGTGGCTGCAAACGTACGTTATGTCCAGCATCGCCGGGCGGGCGGTGTGGGAGCTGCGGCGCGACCTGTTTGCCCACATGCAGGAGCTCCCGGTGCGCTTCTTCGACAAAACGCCCCATGGTGAGCTGATGAGCCGCACGACGAACGACATCGACAACGTCTCGAATACGCTGAACCAAAGCTTGCTTCAGCTCATCACGAGTGTCGTTACGCTGCTCGGCTCGCTGACGATGATGCTGCTGCTGAACGGCTGGCTGACGCTGGTCGCGCTCGTGATCATTCCGCTCGTGACCGGGGTCGCCCGGCAAATCGGCAAGCGCACCAAAAGCCAGTTCAAGGAACAGCAGCGCCAGCTCGGCGCGCTGAACGGCTTCATCGAAGAGACGATATCCGGACAGAAGGTCGTCAAAATCTACAACCGCGAGGAGCTGGCGGCGCAGCAGTTTCAGGAGATTAATGCCCGGCTGCGGCAGGCGGGGACGAGGGCGCAAATTTTTTCCGGGATGATGGGCCCGTTCATGAACCTGTTGAACCATACGAGCTTCATTTTGCTGGCGGTGGCCGGAGGCTGGATGGCGTACAACGGATGGACGACGATCGGAGTTATCGTCAGCTTTCTGAATTACTCCAAGCAATTCAGCGGTCCGGTCAACGAGCTGGCGAACCAGTACAATATGATTCAATCCGGGGTGGCCGGAGCGGAACGGGTGTTTGAAATTCTGGATACCGAGACGGAGTTCGGCGGCGAGGGCGGCCGGAAACCGCAAGAAGCCGTCCGCGGGGAAGTCGAGTTTGATCATGTGACGTTCGGCTACGGCGACACGCCGGTTCTGCGGGACGTATCGTTCGCCGCTCAGCCGGGGCAAGTCGTTGCCTTGGTCGGTCCGACCGGCTCAGGCAAAACGACGATCATGAACCTGCTCACCCGCTTCTACGATATTTCCGAAGGGACGATCCGGATCGACGGGAAAGATATCCGGGAGTGGGACAAAAACAGCCTCAGAAGCCGTCTCGGTATGGTGCTGCAGGACGCGCACCTGTTCTCCGGCACGATTCGCGACAACATCCGGTACGGGCGGCTGGACGCGACGGAGGAGGAGATTCGGTCGGCAGCCAAGCTGGCGAACGCGGACGGCTTCATCCGCAAGCTGCCTCAAGGGTACGATACGCCGCTTTCGGCGGAAGGCGGCAATCTGAGCCACGGGCAGCGGCAGTTGCTGACAATTGCCCGGGCGATTCTTTCCGATCCGTCCATTCTGATATTGGACGAAGCGACCAGCAGCGTCGATACGCGCACGGAGATGCATATTCAGGAAGCGATGAAGGCGCTCATGCAAGGGCGGACCAGCTTCGTCATCGCCCACCGGCTCAGCACGATTCAGGAGGCCGACCTGATTCTCGTCGTGCGCGGAGGCGAGATCGTCGAGCGGGGGACGCACGAGCAGCTTTTGGCGCTGCGGGGGCTGTATGCCGAGATGCACGCCAATCCGTCGGCCGACGCCGGCTAAGCGAACAGATCGCAAGTTGAAACGGAGTCTCAATCTTCGGAATTGTAGAAGATTGGGGCTTTTTTTTGCAAATGTTGACAAAATGTTTACTACTAAAAATTTTCATTGAAAAACATCGACTTCTATGATAATTTATCCGTGAGAATAATTATCATTATCACGGAAATGTTTCCATAATGATTAGGTAAAAGGGAGATTGAATTTATGTCGAAGACGTTCACGGCCGTTTCCTCTATCGTGCTTTGCTCCGCACTGCTGCTCGCCGGATGCGGCGGAAATACCAAGAAAGAGGCCCAGCCGGCCTCTGCGCCGTCTGCAAGCGATGCGGGTGCGAAACCGGCAGCTGCGGCGGTAGATTTTAAAAACGCAACGGAACAGTACCGGAAGTTTGTCATTGAGCAGTGCGATGCGTTCGTCAAAGCAACCGGCGAATTCACGACAGCCGTCAAATCCGGCGATTTGAAAAAAGGTCAGGAGCTGTACGCCCCGACGCGGATGTTCTATGAGCGGATCGAGCCGATTGCCGAAGCGCTCGGAGACCTGGATCCGAACATCGATGCGAGGGAAGGCGACGTGGACGAGAAGGAATGGCGGGGCTTCCACCGGCTCGAGAAAGCGCTCTGGGTCGAGCAATCGACCAAGGGCCAGGAAGAAACGGCCGACCGTTTGCTGAGCGACAGCAAGCTGCTGCGGGCGAAAGTCGAGACCGTGGAAATCGAGGCCAATATGCTGGTCACCGGCGCCGTGGAGCTGCTGAACGAAGTGTCGGCTACGAAGGTGACCGGGGAAGAGGAGCGTTATTCCCATACGGACCTGTACGATTTTGCCGCAAATGTCGAGGGAGCGAACAAAATTTTTGAGCTCTTGAAGCCGGAGCTGGAGAAAAAGGACGCGAACCTGGCGAAAACGATCGAAACGCGCTTCGCGGAATTGAACCAAACGCTTGCGCCTTTCAAGAAGGGCAGCGGCTATGTGACGTACACGGAGCTGACGCAAGAGCAAACCAAGAAGCTGAGCCAAGCCATCGACGCACTGGCGGAGCCGCTGTCGGGCATGGGCAAGCTGCTGGGGGCGTAATTCATGGATGAGGCGAATAAGCAAGTGACGGAAAAAAGCCAGGAAGGCGAAAAGCCGCAAGACGGGAAGGACCGTTCGTCCATCAGCCGCCGCGACCTGCTCAAGCTGGCCGGAGCCGGAGGAGTCGGACTGCTGCTCGGCTCGGTCGGCGTCGGTGGCGTGTGGGCGGGAACGGTCAAGCTGGCGGCGCCCGCTGCTTCCACGGCTTCAAACGCGGACCCTAAACAGGTTATCCCGTTCTACGATGCGCACCAGGCGGGCATTGTGACGCCTGCGCAGGATTTTATTTGCTTTGCCGCCTTCGATCTGACGACTGTGAAGCTGTCGGAAGTCAAGGATCTGTTCCGCCGTTGGACGGAAGCCGCAGCGAAAATGACGGCGGGGCAGCCGGTCGGCGGCGAGGAGGACCAGCAAAGTATGCCGCCTGCGGATACGGGCGAAGCGGCAGGTCTGCATCCGTGCCGGACGACGATTACGTTCGGCGTCGGCCCCTCCATGTTCGACGGCCGATTCGGGCTGGGGGCCAAGCGGCCGGAGGGTTTGGCGGATTTGCCCCGCTTTGGCGGAGACAGCCTGCGGCCCGAATGGTGCGGCGGGGATGTCGGCGTGCAGGTGTGCGCGGACGATTTGCAGGTCGCTTTCCATGCGCTGCGCAACCTGGCGCGTATTGCCCGCGGCGTCGCCGTGCTGCGTTGGACCCAGGAAGGGTTTCAGCGGACGGGCGGGTCCGGTCCGGCTGGCGAGACGCCCCGCAACTTGCTGGGCTTCAAGGACGGCACGGGCAATCCGGATATTCATGACAAGCAAGCGATGAACGATATCGTCTGGGTGCAGCCTTCGGAGCAGCCGGCATGGATGAGCGGCGGCAGCTACATGGTTGTCCGGCGAATCCGGATGCGCATCGAGGTGTGGGACCGTTCCACGCTCAGCGATCAGGAGGCGACGTTCGGGAGATACCGGAGCAGCGGAGCGCCCTTGGGCGCGAAGAACGAGTTCGATCCGCTGCCGCTGGACGCCAAGGACGAAGCCGGCCAGCCGCTCGTCCCGCTCACTGCGCATGCCCGTTTGGCGCATGGCGAGCAACCGGCAGAGAAAATTTTGCGCCGTTCGTATTCCTATTCCAGCGGCATCGACCGTCAAACGGGGCAGCTGGATGCCGGGCTGTTGTTCATCTGCTATCAACGGGACCCGAGAGCCCAGTTTGTCCCGATCCAGCAGCGTCTCGCGAAGCGCGACAAGCTGAACGAATATATCGTGCATGTCGGCAGCGCGCTGTTTGCCTGTTTTCCGGGTGCGCGGCAAGGCGGCTACATCGGGGAGGGACTGTTCGAGTGATCCGGGGGATGAAGGTGGAAAAAGCATACGGGATATGCTCTCACGGGAGACAGAGCTTCTTCGTCCTTCTACTGGCTGCTGCCGTGCTTCTGTTCGGCTGGAGCGGCCGCACGCTCGCCGAAGCGGCGGCACCCGACTCGCTGATGCCGCTCGTCGGCGGAGCGCTGGTTCATGCGGGCGAGCACAAGTGGCAGGAAACGGCCGCGGAGCTGGAGAAGTTCGAGACGGAATGGCGCAAGCTGAACGCGCCATCCGGCGAAGCGGCGGGTAGCGTCGCGTCGGCTCTGGCCGAGGCGAAGAAGGCGGTGACCGACGCCGCTTCCAAGCCCGACGAGGCGTACCAGGCCGACCAAGGCGGTCGGCGCTTTCGTCGGAGCCGGAGCGAAAAAAGAGTCGAAAGCGGACGGGAAACAAGCGGCAGGCGCGCTGCTTCCCATCTTGCGGCAGACACAGACGGACATACAGCATAGCAACTGGGACAAAGCCCGGAGCCACTATAAGCAGTTCGACAGCCAGTGGTCCAAGAACGAAGCGGCCATCCGGTCGGACCCGTCCGGCGTGTACGGCGAGATCGAGACGAAGCTAAGTCTGATCCGGATCGCGCTGCAAGCGGACCCGCCGAAGGCGGAAGCGGCCGACAAGGGCATCCGCGAATTGATCCAGCTGATCGACGATTACGCCAGCGGCAAGCTCCGGGAGGACGCGGCCGCTTCCGGCAAGCAATCGGTATCCGACGCGCTGGCGATTTTGCAAAAAGCCGCGGACGCCATCGGCGCGGGCCGCAACGAGGATGCGGCCGATCAGCTTCAAGCCTTTATCCGGATCTGGCCTTCCGTGGAAGGAGAAGTTCGCACAAGAGCTCCGGACACGTATGACCGGATCGAACGGGAGATGACGGAGGCGGCCAGCCGGCTGCTATCCAATCCCCCGCAGCCGGAGGAGGCGGGCCGCATCGTCTCGGGGATGCAGACGGAGCTTCAGCCGTTCACGGCGCAAACGAGCTATTCGGCTTGGGATGCCGCGATTATTTTGCTGCGGGAAGGACTTGAAGCGCTGCTCGTGCTGGCCGCGCTGCTCGCCTTTTTGCGCCGGACCGGCAACGCCTCCAAGCAAGGATGGGTATGGAGCGGCGGAGCGGCAGGGCTGCTCGCCAGCGGCGTCCTGGCCGTCGTGCTTACTTTCACGATTGCCAATGTGGCCTCCGGGAGCACTCGCGAGCTGTTGGAGGGCGTCATGGGCCTTATATCCGTGTTTCTGATGCTGACCGTGGGCGCATGGCTTCACCGCAAATCCCATATCGATACTTGGAATCGGTATATTAATAATCAGGTCGGCGTGGCTCTGGCCAGCGGCAACCTGTGGTCGCTCTTCCTGGTTGCGGCGCTTTCGATTTTGCGAGAGGGTGCGGAGACGGCCATCTTCTATATCGGCATGGCCCCTTCCATCGATCCCGCGCAGCTTGCGCTAGGCATCGGCTCGGCCGCCGTGCTGCTGTTCCTGCTCGGCTTTGTCATCGTCCGGGGAAGCGTTCTGCTGCCGATCCGCCCGTTTTTTCTGGGAGCCACGATACTGATCTATTACCTGGTCCTCAAATTTTTGGGCCAGAGCATTCACGCCCTGCAAATCGCGGGACAGGTTCCTGCTCATGTGCCCGGCTATCTTCCCTCCTGGAATTGGCTCGGCGTCTACCCGACTTGGGAAACGTTCGTTCCGCAGCTGCTCGTGCTTCTCTTTATCGTGTTCCAATGGGCCCGGCAAGAGCGGAAAACGCGTGGAAACGCCCGCGAATCGGGACCGCATACGGTGTAATCCGCTGCCGGCGGCGGGATTCGTTCAAAAAAATAACGAACTTTTGTCCCTCATCCGATTGGAAAAAAGCAGGAGTTTGGACGCAGAACGTCGAATTCGTCATATGAAACGGGGGCACGTCACTATAGAGCAACGATCAGCTTCGCCCCTGCCGGAGGAGGATGGCAATGAAATATGCGATTTGCCAAACAGTCAAAATTGTGGACATGAACGAAGAGATTATGGCTGAGGTGCTGTTCGATCACGGAGAACATGAGGCGCCGGCCTTATCAATCGGCTGCTCCGTCGTTTCGTACCAGCTCGGGTTAAAAGAGTTCGAAGTGGTGTACGACAAGCGCGAAGGCAAGCAGGAGCGGTTCAAGGTTATCGACATCGAGTTTGACTTGCTCAAGAAGCCTGCGATCACCCGCGTCTTTCTGGAGCCTGTTACGTTGATCGTGGGCCAGCACGATATCGGCCAGATGTAACGCCGCATCCATCATTTGCATAACGTGAGAAGTCCTGCTGACAACGCCGAATTCGGCGAGAAGGCAGGACTTATTTTGTTCATTTGGCAGTGGGGAAAAAATACTATATCATGGATAGGGAGGTGAAGTTGATGAACAGAACGTTTGTGGCTCTTGGCGGCATTTGCGCATTTCTGTCGGTGGCGCTCGGAGCATTCGGCGCGCATGCGCTGAAAGGAAAGCTTGCAGCAGATATGCTGGCTAATTTCCAGACCGGCGTCCAGTACCAGATGATGCATTCGCTCGGGCTGATTGCCATTGGACTAGCTGCCTCCCTGCTTCCGGCCAGCGGACATTTACGCCGGGCCGGCTGGTCGATGTTTGTCGGGATTGTCGTTTTTTCCGGCAGCCTGTATGTTCTGAGTATAACGGGGATCAAGCAGTTGGGTGCGATTACCCCTATCGGCGGGGTGGCCTTTTTGTTCGGTTGGTTATCCTTGGTTCTGGCCCTTCGGGCAAAATAAGTCTTAAGCCTCTTTCTCCACATTCGGCAGGTCTTCATGCCGAATTTTTTTATGCCTACCTTTCTGGAATAACTCGCTTTTTTTGTCGATTTAGCAGGAAAAAGACAGTTGTGCGTAGAATTTCTACGGACAAGATAGGGAATGGAATACTCTGACAAACGAATCTTTCCGGGAAAGGAGGCCCGCATGTCTAGGACCGACGAATCAGCAAATGAAGCACAACCGCGCGATGAAAAAAGAACAATGCTGTTCGCATGCGGAGGGACGGCGGTCGGATTCCTTGTCTGCTGGTGGGTTGGAGGGGCTATCCTATGGGGATTCGGTATCGCCGTCTTCCTGTTGATGGCTTATTCGTGGGAACGAATTATTCGGCTGTCCCGGGCCGTCTCCGAATCGGACGCCCGAAGCCGTACGGCGGAGGAACGGTTTCGGAGGGTAGACAGCCGATTGAACGCGTTATTCCATCACCATCCGGGTGCCGTAGGGCTGATCGATCCGGGGGGATATTTTCTGCAATGGAATCCGGCTGCGGAACGCATGTTCGGATACCGGGAGGAAGAGCTGAGAGGGAAGCACCTGCGCACCCTGTTTCCGGAAGAGTTGTCCGGCAGGACCACCAACTTTTTCACCGAAGCGCTGCATGGCTCGCCACTTTCGTTCAAAACGTCGCTTCTGCATAAAGACGGATACCGCGTCGATCTCGATACGACAGTCGTCCCGGTGATGGAGCAGGGGATCACGACAGGGGTTCTGATCGTTTGCCAAGACATTACGTCCGCGACGCGAACCGAAGAGCAGATCCGGCATCTCGCCTATTATGACGATATGACGGGGCTCCCGAACCGCCGACTGTTCGTGCAGCATTTGAATGCCGCCATAGCGACCGCGTCCCGGTGCGAACAAAAGCTGGCCGTCCTGTTCGTCGATATCGACCGTTTCAAGATCGTCAACGATTGCTTTGGGCACGACTACGGAGATATGCTGCTGCTGCAGGTAGCGGAACGGTTCTCCCGCTGCTTGAGTCCGGACGATTACCTCGCGCGTACGGAAGGAGACGAGTTTGCGTTTTTCTTCCAAGTGCCTGATCAAGAGGCGGAGCCGGTGGGAACGATCGCGAAGGCGATTTTCGACTTGCTGGAGGAGCCCTTCGTACTGGGGCAAAATTTAGTTCACCTGACGGCGAGCATCGGCATATCGCTGCTGTCGCAGGAAGACGAGTCTGCGGATTCGCTTATGAAATGCGCGGATATGGCATTGACCCGAGCCAAGGAAAAAGGCAAAAACAACTATCAGTTGTTCAACAGCGAGATGAAATCCGTATCATTGAAACGCTTAACTTTGGAAAGCGAGCTTCGCCGGGCTTTGGCCAAGAACGAATTGCTGCTGCATTACCAGCCGCAGATCAATATTGCGACCGGCCGCATAGTCGGGTTCGAGGCGCTCGTCCGGTGGCAGCATCCGGAGCGCGGGCTGGTTGCGCCGGGAGAGTTCATTCCGTTCGCGGAAGACAGCGGTCTGATCGTGCCCATCGGCGAATGGGCGTTGAAGGAAGCCTGCCGGCAGAACAAGCAGTGGCAGGACGCCGGGCTGGAGGTCGTACCGGTGTCGGTCAATTTGTCGATCCGGCAGTTCATGCAGCATCAACTGTGCGCCAGAATCGGCAGAACGCTTCGGGAAACGGGGCTCGATCCCGGCCTGCTGGAGCTTGAAATTACGGAGAGCTGCACGATGGATGTCGATTATGCCAGCGATTTGCTGCACGAGCTCAAAAAGCTTGGGGTCAAAATCAGCATCGACGATTTCGGCACCGGCTACAGCTCGTTGTCCTACTTGAAAAAATTCCCGATCGATAAATTAAAAATCGACCGCTCCTTCGTGCGCGACATTATGACCGATCCGAACGATGCGGCGATCGTCGCTTCGATCATCGCCATGACCCGGCATTTGAACATGGAAGTGATCGCAGAGGGGGTCGAAACCGAGGAGCAGCTCCGATTTTTGCATGACAACCAATGCCATCTCATTCAAGGCTTTTATTTGAGTCCGCCCCTGGCCGTTCCCGACGCGGAGCATCTGATGAAGCTTTACTCGGCGCAGGCTGCGGCCGGCGAGGAGAGTCCCCCTTTAAATTAAAAAAGGCCCGGTTCAGCGGGCCTGAAAATCGTCAATTTCGTTAATTTTAAGCAGGTAGACTTTCTTCTCGTCAACATGATAGACCGTGAGGTTTCCGCTGGGCGGGTCCGTATTTAGAATACGGCACGGCATGCTGAGCTTGACCCCTTTCTCTTTCACGATGGACAAACGTACAAGCGCATTGCTTTGTTGAAATGCTTTCATTTCTTCCCAGATCTGCTTGAACGGATCGGCTTCCGGGCGTTTTTCCTCCGCAGCCTTGGCTGTCTTGTCGTTCGCAGCGGATGGAGCTTTCGGGGCGGTTTCGGCAGAAGCGGCGTTCGGCCGGCTTTTCTTCAGCTCGGCAGACATGTCGATTTTTTTAAGAATGGATTCTTTCAGCGAGGCCTCGATGGTCTTACCTAATTCTACCCCTTGCTTGATTTGATAATCGGTGACAAGTTCCGAATTGAGCAGATGCAGCAGCTTTTCCAAGGCTCGCCCGTTGGTATCTTCCTCAATCATGATGTCTACATTGAACAAAAACTTTCGTTTTTGCAGTTTGTTGGCTTCCACAGGCGGCTCCTCCTCATTTGATGCTTGCGTAATCTTTACTATATCACTTTTTACTATAGGAAAATAGAAGTAAACAGACTGGAATTATTATCCTGAGGTTGTTCGTATACGATGGAAATAACTTGAAGGCCGAACGACGGTTGATGGTGAAATTGGCTTGCTGCTGCTGCAGTATGTTGGAACTAGGTTCAGGATAAAAAATGGTAGGACCTAATAACTAAATATGATGCGAGGATACTACATCTAAAGGACTATGTCAAATTTTTTGAGTTCTTCAGTAATTATGGATATATTTGTAATTGTATGGTAAATTGTCTATAGCCCAACGTATCGAGCATTGTTATATTATTTGAGGGACGATCCGGGATTGGAGTTGATCGCAAAATGAGTTCTCCAACGAAAGAGTCGCTTTTAGCCAGAGTTGTCAAAATCATTTTATGGTTGGTCGTCATTTATTTTTCTTTGTTAATTGTTATTGGCATCGTGCATTTCATTTCAACTTGACGTTAAACAGAAACGAGGATAATCATGGCCGAATCCATGATCACATTTGAGCATTTTATGGCGATGTATTTCTGCAATTACGAGCTTCCGCCTTCTTCCGAGTCTCTTCAACAATATGCCGACCTTTATAAAATGATGGAAGAGAGACCTATTGTGGAACAATTAATAGCCCAACTTGAAAGCATTGAACAGATGGAGAGCAATGAGGAAATAAACGAAATTTTAAAAGAATACGGATATGGGATAGCTTTTGAAGAGTTTAAAGCTTTGATTGCCGGAGTAGTTGCGGAGTTAAGAAAGTAGTAATTTCAATTTTACCAGTCTCCATACAATTCCCCGAACTTCGTGCACGGATGAAAGCCCATGGGCATATAGTGTAGGCATACGGGTGTTAAAGGGGATGCTTGGGTCAATGATGCGCATGGAACCGGTGGAATTGGATGGGCGTACAGCGCTGGCAATCGAGGTGAAGCTGCCGAAAACGAATTTGCTCGCCGTGACGACTGACAAAGGGTACATTATGTGCGGCGCGCTAGATGTGGGACTGCTGAATGAACGCCTGAAGGAACGGGGCATTATCGCCGCCCGGGCGACGGGAGTACGGACGATCGAGGAGCTGTTGGAAGCGCCGCTGGAGTCGGTCACCTACGGAGCCGAGTCGCTTGGCGTGGTGCCGGGAATGAAGGGCCGGGACGCGGTTGTACGGATGTTTTGACCGAAATGCCTTGAGGTAAAACGACTGAGCAAATCAGGCGTTTTTTTATGGACGGAGACATCTTTCCCCGAGAGAGCAATTCGTCCTATAATAGGACGGTAGGATATTCGGGAGAACGGAGGAGTCCGATGAGAGACAGACAATTTACATTCCCAGACGCTGACGGAGAAGCGATATTCGTTTACGAATGGCTGCCGGAAGAGGATGTGCCGGTGAAGGGCGTGGTACAAATCGCGCACGGGATGGCCGAAACGGCCGCTCGTTACGAGCGATTCGCCGGGGTGCTGACGGGAGCGGGCTATGCGGTGTATGCCAACGATCACCGAGGGCACGGCCGGACGGCCGGCAGCCTTGAGCGGTTCGGCGTCATCGGCGAGAACGGTTTTCAGCGCATGGCGGAAGCGATGGGGCAGCTGACGGACTTGATTCGCGAACGATTTTCGGACGTTCCTTTTTACGTATTCGGCCACAGCATGGGGTCGTTTTTGACTCAAAAATATATGTACTTATTTCCCGGGAAAGTAGACGGCATCGTCTTGTCCGGAACGAACGGACCGCAAAAGCTGCTCGGAATTGGCAGCGCGCTGGCCCGGAGATTGGCGGCCCGCAAAGGGGAGCAGCATCGAAGCGAGCTGCTGATGAGACTTACGCTCGGCAGCTATAACCGCCAGTTTCGGCCGAATCGGACGCCGTTCGATTGGCTCAGCCGCGACGAACGGGAGGTTGACCTTTTTGCGGCAGACCCGGATTGCGGCTTTGCGATGACGGCGGGCTTCTGGATCGATTTCTTCCGCGGGCTGCAAGAGATTCACGATGAACGGAACATGCGTCTGATTCCGGTCGATATGCCTGTCTATTTATTTTCCGGCGAGCTCGATCCGGTCGGCCGTAGAGGAAAAGGAGTTGTCGAATTGGCCGGCCTGTACCGGGAGCTGGGCTTGCAGCATGTGACGTACAGGCTGTATCCGCAAGGCCGGCATGAGATGCTGAACGAGATCAACCGCGATGAAGTGATGCAGGACGTTCTCCATTGGCTGGACGAGCAGACGGCCCGTCAAAACATCGGTTCATGAGCCGGAGGACGCGTCGTTCCCGTTCTTCCCGGACGGACTGCTGACGCGTCCGGTTGTGCTCCTTGCCAGAGCGGGTATAATGGAACTGACGCGTCAAGACGAACGGGGGGGGACGGGAAGGTGGATATTCAAAAAATTACGCCGCGCAAAATTTCCGAAGCCATCGCCGAGCAAATCAAAGAGCAGATCGTCGGCGGTGCGCTGAAGCCGGGCGATAAGCTTCCTTCCACGAAGGAGCTGTCGGAGAGCTACCAAGTGGGACGCTCCACGATCCGGGAAGCGCTCAGCGCGCTCAAAGCGATGGGCCTGGTGGAAAGCCATCAAGGGGAAGGCAGCTATGTGCGCAGTATCGAGTCGCAGGACGTGGACTTGCCGGAATTCAATTCGCTGCTGATGAGCCGGGACACGGTGATGGAACTGATTGAGGCGCGCCAAGCGCTGGAAGTTTCCAATGCGGCGCTGGCGGCAGAGAAGCGGACGGAGGACGACCTGCGGCGCTTCGAGGCGGTGCTGAAGCGGATGGAGGAGCATCTGGGCGATGAAGAGGAAGGCGAGCGGGCGGATATCGAGTTTCATCTTGTACTCGCCCAAGCGACGCACAATTCGATCATGGCGCGGATGATCGAATCGATCTCGACGCAGATGCAGACCGCGATCCGCGAAACGCGCCGGCTGCAAATGTATGGAGACCGCACGGTGTCCCGGCAGCTGCTGCAGGAGCATCAGGCCGTGTACGAGGCGATCAAGCGGCAAAATCCGGGGGCTGCGCAGAACGAGATGCGGCGGCATTTGTTTCATGTCGAGCAGGTGCTGGTCCGTTATTTGAAAAAGTAGGACAAGGGGAGGGAACGGCCGTTGCCGAGCGAGCGGCCTATCCGTCTTTGTCCTTCGGAAAGCCGAAGGTAAGCAGCACGAAGCCGACCAGCATAAAAAACCATACGAAGAAGTTTTCAAAAAATGCCGGGTTGGACGGCGTCGCATCGTATGATCCTCGGGTTGCCGACCCGGCTGCAGGAATCGCTGCAGCAATTTTCGCCCCGATCCTTTCGGCGGTGTAATAGGCTCCGCTGGCGAGCAGGAAGACGGTCCCGAGAATTTTATTCAAACGGTTGCCCATCGGAAATCCGCTCCTTTCTTGGAAATATAACGATAGGGCACCTTAAATATCCTTTATCGCTTACCTCATTCGACGCCTTTCCACGGTAAAAAGTTTCGCCTTAATGGAGAAGACTCTTTTCAAAAAACAACTTATCTGATAACCTGACAAGTAAGAGAAGGAACCAGAATCCGAGGGATGGAGTGGGGACCTGTATGCGAGTTTCTTTATTCATTACATGTTTGGCCGACCAGATCTACCCGGAAGTCGGCGAAAGCGTTGTCAGGCTTCTGCACCGATACGGCTGCGAGGTTGATTTTCCGCAGATGCAGACCTGCTGCGGACAGCCCGCGTACAACAGCGGCTACCAGGATGAAGCCCGCGAGGTGGCACGGAACCTGATCCGCGCGTTCGAGCACAGCGATTATGTCGTCTCGCCTTCCGGCTCCTGTACCGGAATGGTCCACCATTATTACCCGCAGCTGTTCGAGAACGAGCCGGAGTGGAAGGCCAAGGCGGAGAAGCTGATCGGGAAAACGTACGAGTTTTCCCAGTTTTTAGTCAACGTGCTGGGTATCAAAGATCTCGGTGCCGTATACGAGGGCAAAGCGACATATCATCCGTCCTGCCATGCGAGTCGTCTGCTTGGGGTTCGCGAGGAGCCGGGCGAGCTGATGGCGCATATCGAGGGGCTGGAACTGATCGAGCTGCCCCGCAAGGAAGATTGCTGCGGCTTCGGAGGCACGTTTGCCGTCAAGATGGCCGACATGTCGGAAGCGATGGTTTGCGAGAAAGCCGCCAACGTCTGCGCGACGAAGGCCGAGCTGTTGATCGGGACGGACATGGGCTGTCTGATGAACATCGGGGGCCGTTTGAATAAAGAAAACAAGCCGGTGCGCGTCATGCATCTGGCCCAGCTGCTGGAGGAAGGAGTGAAGCGCGGTGAGCGGCATGGCAAGTGAGAAGGAATTGATCGGCACGGGCTTAAAAAAGCGCACGGAAGAAGCGCTGGCGAACGATTTTCTCCGCAAGGCGGTTGCGTTTACGACCGACAAGCTGAAGACGGCCAAGCTTCAGGTGACGGACGATTTCGGCCATTGGGAGGATTGGCGGGAGCGGGGGAGACAGATCCGGAAGCATGTCGTGGAGCATCTCGACTATTATTTGACGCAGTTTACCGATAACGTTTCCAAAGCCGGAGGCCACGTCTATTTTTGCCAGACGGGGGACGAGGCGGTCAAGACGTTTATGGAAATTGCCGAGAAGCGCCGGGCGAAGCTGGTGGCGAAAGGAAAATCGATGGTATCGGAGGAAATCCATCTGAACCGTCATTTGGAGGAACGCGGGATCGAGGCGATCGAGACGGATCTCGGCGAGTATATCTTGCAGCTCGCGAAGGAGACGCCGTCGCATCTGATCATTCCGGCGATTCACAAAAACAAGCAGCAGATCGCGGATATTTTCTCGGAGGAAGCGGGCGAGACGTTTGCGCCCGAGACGAAGGTGCTGGCGAAGTATGCCAAGCAGCGGCTGCGCAATTATTTCCTGGAAGCGGATATCGGGCTGACCGGCTGTAATTTCGGCGTTGCCGAATCGGGGGCGATCACGCTCGTTTCCAATGAAGGCAACGGACGGATGGTGACGACGCTGCCGAAGTGCCATGTCGTCGTCATGGGCATGGAGCGGCTCGTGCCGACCTATGACGACCTGGAGGTCGTCCTGAACCTGCTTGCCCGCAGTGCTACCGGGCAGAAGCTGACGACTTACACGTCGATGATCACCGGGCCGCGGCGTGAAGGCGAGCTCGACGGGCCGGAGGAGCTGCATCTGATTGTGCTGGACAACGGACGGTCGGCGCAGCTTGGCGATCCGGTGTTTCAGGAGGTGCTGCACTGCATCCGCTGTGCGGCCTGTCTGAACGTGTGCCCCGTGTACCGTCATGTGGGCGGCCACACCTACGGCAGCGTGTACAGCGGCCCGATCGGGGCGGTGCTGACGCCGCTGCTCCAGCAGGACATGAAGGAAGCGGGGCAGCTCGCTTACGCCTCCAGCCTGTGCGGGGCCTGCTACGAGGCATGCCCGGTCAAAATTCCGCTGCACGACATGCTGGTGCAGCTTCGGGCGCGCAAGGTGCGGCTCGGGCTGACGCCGCTGGCGGAGCGCGCCGCCTTCAAGACGTTCCGGACGACGTTCGGGAACGTCACGCTGTACAAGATGGCGACGAAGTCCGCCTATTATATGATGAAGCCTTTCGTGAGCAAAGGCGTGATCACGAAGGCGCCGGGTCCGGCAGCGGGCTGGACGCAGTCCCGCCATTTTCCAATGAAGCCGAAGCTGGCGTTCCGCGACCGCTGGGAGGCACTCCAGCAGGAGCTGAAGCAGCAGGCCGGCCGGAGCGAAGCCGGAGCAGCCCGCGGGCAAGCTGTGCCCGGACGGGACGAGACAGATGGCTCAGCGAAAGGAGGCGAGCGCCATGAGTAACGGCACGATCCGCGGCCGCGAAGCGTTTATCGCGAATTTGTCGTCGAGGCTCGGACGCCGGGAGGTCCCGGCGGCGGCTCCGGCGCATCCGTTTCGCGGCGCGCCGCAGTTTTATAAGCAGATCAAGCCTTCAAGGGAGGAAAAGATCGAGCTGTTCGCCCGGAACTGGCAGGCTTTGACCGGCAAGGTGCTGGTGGTGGATGAAGCCGAGGCGGCGGACAAAGTCGGCGCTTGGCTGTGTGACATTGCCGCCGAGCTTGGCGTTACGCATGTGTCCCGCTGGGAACACGAAGGGCTGACGGCGCTTGGCTTGGACGAGGCGCTGGCTGCCTCAGGCATCGCCGTCGCGCCATGGCGGCCGGTGGAAGCGGATGACAGCGCGGCATGGCCGAAGGCGGCGGGGGGCGCGAACTGGGCGCAGCGGAGCGAGCTGCTGAAGCGAACCGAGCGCTGCCAGCTCGGGATCGTTTGGCCCGACTTCGCCGTAGCGAATACGAGCACTCTGGTGCTCCAATGCTCCCCGCAGCGCGGCCGCTCGGTGAGCTTGCTGACGGAAATTTTGTTCGCCGTCTTCCGTGCCGATCAGCTCGTGTACCGGATGGGCGAGGCGTTCGAGCAGATCACCCGCGGTAAGCAGCTGCCGGCACAGTATGCTTCGTCGCTTAACCTGATTACCGGGCCGAGCCGCAGCGCCGACATCGAGAACGATCTGACGATCGGCATCCATGGCCCGGGCAAGGTATACGCGGTCATTATCCGATAGCCTGGGAAGTAGGGAAGCATATTCCAGCCGCTTGGGCGCATACTATGACGGTCACCTAATCCAAGGAGGTCATAGCCATGAATAAGCAGCGCGCCCAGGAAATCGCCGCTTCGCCGGTGATGGCGAACGTGACGTACGAAGGAGTTCCGATTTATATCCAGCATGTGGATGAAGAACGGGAGTCTGCCAGAATTTATCCGCTCGATCAGCCGGAGCAGGAGCAAGAGGTTCCGCTGAACAGTTTAGTTGAAGGTTAAGCTATTCAATAACGCTGCAGCCCCGCCAAGCTCGGATTGGCAGGGCTGCTTTTTTTAACGCTCGCTTGCAATATCCGGTTGAGACAAGGCGGCGCACTCCCGAAAAGCAAAATGCCGGCAGCCCACACACTTTGGATGCTCCAAACGGGTCAAAGCAAAATCGATTGCCTCACCCGTATGCGCAAAAAAGTGCTCTTTTCCGATCAGCGCGTCGAGTCCGGTTCGTTTCAACACGTCCCGGGGCTGTGGCTGCAGGCCCGAGATCAGAACGATGCCGCCTTGCCGGACGATATCCCGGACCACGCTGGCTAAATACGATTCCCCCGTCGTGTCCATGAACAGCACTTTGCCGAGGCGCAGGATCACTGTTTTCGGCCGTTCGTCAAGCGTCCCCGAAATCGATTTTTCAAACAGCGTTCCCGCTCCGAAAAACAACGCTCCCTCCACCGAAATAATGGCAATCTGCGGGCAGTCATGGCTGTCGTTTACGATATGAGAGGCTACTTTCCCGCGGTGCGAAGCCGGGTCCGGCAATACCTTGGCAACCTTGAGCATGCCGCTCATCCGACGGACGAACAGGACGACTGCCAGAATCAATCCGGCGATCACAGCCGTTGTCAGATCGGTCATCACGGTAAGCAAGAAAGTAATGATCAGGACGACGGAATCGGCTGTTCTTGTTTTCACAATATGAACAAACTCTCTGCGCTCGCTCATATTCCAGGCCACGACCATCAGGATCGGCGCCATGCTGGCCAGCGGAATCGCGGAAGCCAAAGGGGCGAGCACAATCAGCACGAGCAGGACGAAGACGCTGTGCACCATCCCCGATACGGGACTCGCCGCCCCGTTCTTAATATTCGCCGCGGTTCTGGCAATCGCGCCCGTTGTCGGAATTCCGCCGAACAAAGGGGTGACGATGTTCGCAATTCCTTGTCCGATCAGCTCGCGGTTGCTGTGATGGCGGCTTCCCGTCATGCCGTCAGCTACGACCGCCGATAAGAGCGACTCGATTCCTCCGAGCGCCGCGATGATGAAAGCCGGGCCAAGAAGCGGGATGATTTTCTCAAGCGTCACGTCCGGCACGTGAAACTGGGGAAGCGTCCCGGGAATGGCGCCGTACGTTGACCCGATCGTATCGACCCGGCCCTCGAACAGTAGCACCGACAGCACGCTGGATACCAGCAGGCCGATGAGCGATCCGGGCACCCGAGGCACCAGTTTCGGGGTCACCAATAACAGAGCGAGACACACGACCGCTGTTAGGACGCTGTATAGGTTTACTGTCGACAGGTGCAGCCCGATCTCTTTCATATTGGATATAAAATCCTCATGCTTACGGATGCCGCTCAGCCCTAGAAAATTCGCGATTTGGCCGGTGAAAATGATAACGGCGATCCCGGCGGTAAAGCCGATCGTCACCGGACGGGGAATAAATTGAATCAGCGCTCCGAGCTTGAACACTCCCATCAAGACAAGGAGGATTCCCGCCAGCCCGCCGGCGATCAGCAAATTTTCATACCCGTGCTGCATCACAATGGCGAACAAAATAGGAACGAACGCGCCCGTCGGCCCGCCGATCTGGAATTTGGACCCGCCAAGCAGCGAGATGAGAAATCCGGCAATCACCGTCGTATAAATGCCGTACTGAGGCTTGACTCCGGCCGCAATGGCAAAAGCCATCCCCAAAGGAATGGCTATAACCCCGACAATCGAGCCTGAGATCAGATCCCGGCGAAAATCATTTGCGCTGTACCCGTCAAATCTACCCGACCGCTTCATGACAAGACCTTCTTTTCATATATTTGATTATTTGAATATATGGGGAATATACACCCGGCCATCCGTTCTTGTCAATGGGCGGACAAGTGCCGATTTTTGCATAATCTCAGGTATAATGAAAGGAAAGATACCCCTACAGGGCACAATAACCCGCCAGGCAAGGAGCGATGTAAAAAGGATGCGAAAAGAGCCGGCAATCCATCTGTTCGAATGGTCCCCGCGCGTGCATATCGATCCGTTTCATACCCACGACCATTTGGAGATCGGTTATTGTTTATCGGGCAGCGGCACCTTTTATTTCGGGCAAAAAGCCTATGCGGCCCAGCCGGGCGATGTCTTCGTCGTCAACCATCTGGAGCGGCATGCCGCCGCGTCGGATGCGGACAATCCGAGCCATTATCTGTTTTTATATTTTGACCCGATGGTGATCGAGCAGGCGGATATGGAGCTGCTGCTGCCGTTCGTTTATTTGCCGACGAAGTTTCAGAACCGCATTCCAGGGGAACTGGACGTGGCCCGCCGAATCGGAGGGCTGTTCCATGAGCTCGCAGACGAGCAGCGGGACAAGCGGCCGGGCTATCATGGCATGATACGGGGGAAAATTTTGCAGATTTGCGCGCTGCTGCTCAGGCATTACAGCGAACAAACGTCGTCTGCGGAATGGAACCGAACCCTCTCGTCCTACTACCGGATCAAACCGGCGCTCGATTATATCGACGAGCGTTTTCGAGAATCGCTGACGCTGGAAGACGCGGCTGCCCGGCTTGGCTTAAGCCCGTCCCGGGCGCGGCATCTTTTTCAGGAGAAGCTGGGCGTCGGGTTTAAGCAGTATTTGCTCCGGCTGCGCGTGAACGAAGCCAAGCGGTTGCTGGCAAGCACCGAGCTGCCGATGGCGGAGGTGATGTTTGCAAGCGGCTTCCAGAGCCATGCGCCGTTTTACCGTGCGTTTCGGCAAATCGTCGGCGCCGCTCCGCTGGAATATCGCGAGCTATCGAGGAAGTTAGCCGTTTTTGAGAATGACTCGGGTGAAAATAAGACGACGACGCGCTCTCCCGCCGATTACAATGAAAGTACAACTTAGGTCAGGCAGGTGTACATTCGATACGGAAATGGGGAGAGCAGATGGCAGGTTGGGGCTGGCAAGCGCTGCAAGGCTTGCTGCGTGACGAAATCAAGCAGCGGAAGGAAGAAGGCTGCAACGTCGAGGGGTTTCAAGCGAAGCTGGAGGAGGCCGGGGAGGATGTCGTCAGGCTGACGGCCGTGTACGAGGAATTGTCCGCATTGCCGATCGCGGCGGATTTCCCGTATTCGGAGCCGAACGGGCTGGACGAAATCCGAGCGGCGCGTCCGGAAGGTCCGCGCAAGCTGCAAGCGGAGTGGACGGAGGAGCAGTGGAAGGATAAGTTTTATGGTGCGTGGCTCGGACGAAGCGTCGGCTGCGCGCTGGGTAAACCACTGGAGATTGGGCCGTTCCTGTACGGTACGGATAGTCATCCCGGCTGGGCCAACGTAAAGCTGTGGTTCGAAGGAGCGGATGCCTGGCCGATTCGCGATTACACGCCGGGACAGTCGCGGGCGCAGGAGCAATACGGTCTGGCACTTGCTCCTTACGGAAAGGAAAGCGAGCTGGAGCGTATCCGGTATATGGAAACCGACGACGATATCCGCTATACGGTGCTCGGTCTGCTGCTGCTGGAGGAGAAGGGAAAGGATTGGGACTCGTGGGACGTCGGCGGCCTATGGCTTAAGCATTTGCCGTTTCATAAGGTGTTCACCGCTGAGGCGCGGTCCTACGTCAACTTTACGGTGCTGAACAGCCAGATGGGGTGGCAGCGGGAAACCGATTCCGATGCGCAAAAGGAGTGGGTGCGGATGCACTTGAATCCTTACCGCGAATGGATCGGCGCGCAAATTCGCGTGGACGGATTGGCCTACGGTGCGGCCGGGCATCCCGAACTGGCCGCCGAATTCGCTTGGCGGGACGCTTCGTTCTCCCACGTGAAGAACGGCATCTATGGCGCCATGTTTGTGGCGGCGATGATTGCCGCGGCGTTCGTCGAAAGCGACCCGGAGCGGATCGTTGAGATCGGCTTGAGCGAAATTCCGCAGCACTGCCGCTTGGCTAGCGATATTCGTCAAGCGGTGGCGATCGCCCGGGAAGCGAAAGACCAGGTCGAACTGGTTGACCGGATCTGGGAAGCGTTCAAGCATTACCATCCGGTGCATACGAACAACAACGCCGCCTTATGCGCGGCAGCGCTCGTCTTCGGCCGCGGCGATTTCGAGACCGCGGTCACGACAGCGGTGCTCGGCGGCTGGGACACCGACTGCAACGGCGCGACCGTCGGTTCGATCATGGGCGCGATAGACGGGGCGAAGCGGCTGCCGGAGCGTTGGACCGCGAAGCTGAACGATACGTTATATTCGGAAATAAACGGCTTTCATCCGATCGCGATTTCGGAATGCGCCCGGCGTAGCTACGAGGTTTATCGCCGCATCAACGGATAACGACCAAAAAACCGGCTCCTTGCAAGCACAAGGAGACCGGTTTTTTGACATTTGCAATCGTTCGTCGGCATAATTATTCGTTGCGTATGTTTTCAAGCAGCGAGATGGCGTCCACCAAATGATTATCGAAGATTTGTCTGGCTACCCCGAGGAGGTCTTTAATCAGAGGATCGCGTAAAGAATAAATAACGGAGGTTCCCTCTTTGGTCCCGCTGACCACATTTTTGCTGCGGAGCACGGCCAACTGCTGCGACACGGCGGAGCCTTCGCTTCCCAGAATAGCCTGCAGCTCGTTGACGTTTTTGTCCCCTTCGCACAGTACCTCAAGAATCCGGATGCGCATAGGATGCGCCAACGCCTTGAAAAACTCCGCTTTAAACTGCTGGATTTCACGATTCATGGATCTAAGCCCCTTAAAACGTTGAACGTCTGAATATATGAATATCATACCACAGAAAAGAAGCCGGTTGTAAAACAAACCGTGAGCGTATAATATTGTTATATTCAAATAATCAAAGATTTGAGCGGTTATTCGTAGAAAGAGGCGATGGCGTATGTCCGGCTTTTGGACTTGGGAACAAAAAGAGCTCGCACGCCCGACGACCAAACAAGAAGTGATCGAAGCGGGTTTGGCTTACCTCGAAGGTGTGGGAGCGGATCTGATCTGTAAAGTTTGCATTCCGGGCGGCGGCTCCTGCTGCTCAGGCTGCCCGTTTTTGGAAGACGGCGTCGGCTGCGGACAGCGTAATACGAGCTGTACGGCTTGGTTGTGCGGTTTCTTGAAGTATATCTATTACGAAGCCGACTTGATCCGGGAATGGGAAGAGTTCTGGGATCAAGTGCCGGGGCAGCAGTTCCGGTATGATACGACCCCGCGCCACTTTGCCGTCCGTGGCTGGCTGGAGCCGCCGAAGCTCCGTTTTTTATCCGAAGCTTTCGCGGACGATTTGCGGCGGCTCCGGCAGGATCGTCCCGCTTCCTGGCTTGTCGAGCTAAAAGGGAAGCTGGACTGGCATATCGACGAAATATTGGAGAGCACCAATCCGAAATTCGTGAAAAAAACCGAAGCCAAGCTGTACCGATTGACAAGCGATTTCCAGCAGTTTCACCGGGCCAAGGCCCAGCTCGTCTAGCCCCCGCATCCCGCAAGCATTCCCCCCGGGTTCACCCCAAGCCCAAAAAGAAGTACAATAAGCTTAACCCAAACGAAAGCGGCTGAAACGATCATGCTGGAAATCCAATACTTTGAGCTGCATCGTACCTTCCATATACCGGGGGAAGCTTGGCCGGAAGTGTCGGTGGCCAACCTTACAGGGCTCTGGCTTTGTACGGAGCGGAATGTGAAAATAGTTCTTAAAAAGCTGGAAAGCGCCGGCTGGATCGAGTGGAGCCCGGGCCGTGGCCGCGGGCATGTATCCCGGATCCGGTTTCTTATGGAACCGCAGGAGCTGCTGCTGGAGCTGTCCAAACGGGCGATGCAGGAAGGCCGGCTGAATGACGCGCTGGAGTGGCTGGATCGGTTCGGCCAGGGAACGGATACGAAGGAACGGTTCATGGCGTGGCTGTCCGATTATTTCGGCTACAAGAAGGAAACAGCGGACAGCAAGCCGGTTGAAACGCTGCGCTTCCCGGTGTTTCGGTCCATTCTGACCCTTGATCCCGGGCGGATGATCTATGCGTTCGAGGTGCATTTGATGAAGCAGCTGTATAATACGCTGGTCATCTTTAACGAGCAGCGCCAGACGGTGGAGCCGAAGGTTGCCCACTACTGGGAGTGCAGTCCGGACCACCTCACATGGAAATTTTACTTACGGCGAGGCATTATGTTCCACCATGGTCGGGAATTAACGGCTCACGACGTCGCCTTTTCGCTGCGGCGGCTCATGCGCGAGACGGACCCTTTGACGCAGCGCTGGCTGGTTCAAGGCTTCGACGAAGTGCGCGTGCTGGACGAGCGGGTCGTCGAAATCCGGTTGCGCTCGCCGAATCATTTGCTGCTTCGCTATTTGTGCTTCCCTGCCACCAGCATTTTGCCCGAAGAGCTGGTGGACGGCAGGGAAGAGGCGTTCGCGCTGGCTCCGGTCGGCAGCGGCCCGTTCCGCTTGGAGTTGTGGAACGAGAATCGGTGCGTGCTGACGGCGAACCCCTCCTATTTCGAGGGCCGGGCGCACTTGGACCGGGTCGAGGTGGTGTTCCTGCCTCCGGAAGAATTGCACAGCTTTCAAGTTACCGATTCCGAAAAAATGCTATGCAATCATGACGGCGTCACCTATCCGGTGCGGCATCACTGGGAGCGTATCGAGCTGCTGAACAACGGCTGTTCGATGTTGTCCTATAATATGCAGCAGGGCGGACCGCAGCAGGACGTTCGCTTTCGCAAAGCGCTGCATCATCTGGTCGACCGGAAGAGCATGGTGGAGCAGTTGGGCGAAAACCGCCGCTTTCCCGCAACCGGAATGCAGCCTCACAATTATTTGGGGCAGGAGGATCATGCGTTTGATCCGTCCGTTGCCCGGAAGCTTTTGGACGAGATGGGGTATACGGGAGAGCCGTTTCGGATCGCAGCTATTTGGAAGCATCTGGCGGACGCGCACTGGCTGCGGGACCGCTGCCGGGAGTTCGGGATCGAGGCGGAGGTCGTCTGCTACGAGATCGACGAGCTGGCCCGGCGTGTCCGGGACCGTACTTTGAACGCGGAGGCGCTGCTGCATCAATTCGTGATCGACGAAGGAGAAGTGTCGCTGCTGGAGCTGTATTTGCGCGAAGACAGCTACATCCGCCTCGTCATGGACGAAGAATTGAGCGCGCGCGTAGACAAAATTGCGTCCGACCTGTTGGCCTCTCCTTCGCCCGAATACCGCAAGCACCGGATGCAGGAGCTGGAGGCGCTTCTGAATCATGAGCATGTGGCGCTGTTCCTCTTGTTCAAAGGGCTGCAGACGGTGCACGACCCGTCCTTGCGCGGGGTAACGATTAATTCGCTCGGCTGGATCGATTTCAAAAATGTTTGGCTGCAGTCCGTGTAAGACTGACTTGCACGGCCGAAGCCTGAGGAGGATTCCGATGATACGACAAGCTCAACCGGGGGACGCCGTTTGCGTCATACCGCTCATTTATTCCGCCATCGGCGATATTGCGTTTACTTTGACGGGCACCACCGACCCGGAGCAGGCGCAGCGTATTTTGCGCGAATTTTACGAGCGCACGGACAACCGGCTCAGCTACGAGAATACGCTCGTCGCGGAGCGGGACGGGCGTCCGGTCGGCTTTATTTTGTTCTACCATGGCAGCCGTACGGACGAACTGGACCGGCCGCTCGTCGAGCGGCTGGCCGCAATTGGGCAGACGGACGTCAAGCTTACGAAAGAAGCGCGGGACGACGAATTTTATTTGGATTCGCTTGCCGTCGATCCGGCCTATCAAGGGAAGGGCATTGCCAAGGCTTTGATGGAGGCATTCGAAGCGGAAGCCGCAAGGCGGGGATACGACAAGGTATCGCTGATCGTCGAGGAAAGCAACGACAAAGCGAGACGGTTGTACGAGGCCAAAGGCTACGAAGCGGACGGTCAGTTGGAGGTCAGCGGCCATTTATACAATCATATGGTGAAGCGGGTCGTTCCCGCGGAATAAAAAAGCGAACCTCAAGTCCGGCGTAGGGGCTTGAGGTTCGTCGCTTTTAAAGCGTGTTTGGTTGTTATTCAGGCATAGGCTTGCCAAGCGGAACTTTCCAATCGATAGACGTGTTTTTTTTGAGTACATCCGGGTTCTCCAAAGTAATTGTCTCTGGCATCTTGTCCAGATCTTCAATGTGAATTACTTTTCGGAACTTATACTTTCCGTTTTCATCCTGTTCGCGCCTTGTGTAATCGAAACTCTTCCAATCTTGATTGTTCACCTTGATGTTCCAATCAAATAACTCAACCGTTTTTTTGTCCAATATGCCTTCCATCTCTAGGTAGACACCCTTAGCAGAAGTACGCATATCCTGATACGGTTCCGTTTCTCCGAATACCTTTTTAACAGTATTTCTTGGCAATGGTCTGAAGCTATCATCCGTTTTTAATTCCACTTTCGTTATCTTTAACGTTTTTCCCTCCCCCAGATCAATCACCTGCGGCATTCGGGATACGGCCTGCGGGTCTATCGTAATCGTTTGTTGAAGGGACTCCGACCAATAATAGGCCGTTAATTCAAAGGTGAGGTCTTCATCCTCTTCGAATCGTTTGAATTGAGTACCGACATGTCCTAGTTTCTCGCTCTCATCGCCGGATGTTATCAGGTTCTTGTTTTGAACTCTTGAAGGATCTTTGGCAGCCACAACCTCTCCTTTCTTGTTCTTTACTTGGTATCCATAGTTCCCCCTGCCGTCGATGCTTGTGATGATCTGGGAGATTGCATTGATCGATTGCCACCCTATGAGATGAAAAGCCGGTCTGCCCGGCATTTGATATGTTTTATTTAGCACAACGAGATTCGATTTTTGTTTCAGCTCCTTGACATTGATAGGAGCGGTCAAATGCCACTTGCCTGGTTTGCCGTCGACCCGGTTCAAATCAAAGTGGACGATAACCTGCTCCGGCAGCTTCTCGAACGTTTCGTCGTCTAAAGAAATATTCAATATGCTGATAGGAATGCTGTCAATCTGAGGATGCATGCCAGAGTACGAAACTTTGGAACGATTAATAATTCGGTTTCCTTTCTCGTCTGTAACATATACGTCGTTTTTGTTCGAATTTTCGAGATTGTATTTATGAAACTGATGCTCCGACGAACCCTGCACCATGTTAAAACTGAACGCTTCGCCCGGGACGTCAAGTGGAAGATGCTTTCCATCTTTGATAAATTCCATTTCAAGTGAAATGACCTTCGGATTGATCACGGCCCGCTTTACTTTGAACACGATGTCCTGATCCTTTGTCTCGGCTTGAAGATTCAACAGCGATTGCACGTACGATGCGAATGTCGGCGACGTATAGGTGCCGATGGATATCGCGATGGCCAAGCCGGCGGTGGCGACAGCCATTTTTTTCCTCATACTGCCTCTCCAACATGCATTTAAGATAAGATCGAGCATTTTCAGCTCATTCTTGTCCTCCGCAGCCTTTGTGGAGATTTTTTCCATCACTTCGTTTGTGAACGAGTCCGGCAAAGAAGGAGCATCATCCAAGGCGTCCAAGGCGGCGAATTCGCTCATGCAGCTTTCAAGCGCCGTACGGCAGGCCGAACACGCTGCAAGGTGACCGTCCATCCGTTGCCGCTCCTGCAGGGTGACTTCCCCGTCCAAGTATGCAATCATTTGTTTAAATATCAAGCATTTCATGCAGACCGCCTCCTTGCTCGCTTGCCGTAAGGACTTCGCGCAGTTTTTTTCGGGCCCGGTACAGGCGGACTTGCACCGTATCGGGAGGAAGATCCAGCACCTCGCCAATTTCCTTATAGCTCAGCTCCTGGGTATGGCGAAGCAGCAGCACGGTACGGTAGCTCTCCGGCAAGGCCATGACCTGCTCCCGCAGGGAAGCCGCCTGTTCCTTGGCCAGACATATGCTTTCGGGCGTCAGGGTGTCCGCGAACTCCAGATCGTGGATCGGGACGCTCTTGACCGGTTTCCGGCGCCGCAGCTCGTCGATGGCACGGCAGTAGGCAATGCGATAGAGCCAGGTAAAAAATTGACTGGACCCTGTGAACGTGTCCAATTGGAAGTATGCCTTGATAAACACTTCCTGGGCTAAATCCTGAGCGTCTTGCGCTTCACCGAGCATCCGAAACAAAAAGACATAAATCCGGTGCTTGTATTTGTTGACGAGCCCGGCATAGGCTTCCTGCTCGCCCTGCCGCACGCGCTCGATAAGTGCCAGATCATCCTGCATGCAACATCCTCCAATAACCAAAGCTTCGGTATGAGGCCTCATCCGATTTTTGCTCGTTCAATAGATTTAGACGGAAATTTTGCAATAATCTTACACTACTGTTGAAAAGAATGTTGTTTTTATGATGTGTAAACCGAAGCGCTCTGTCAATTTATATTTCGATGTTAAAAAACATCACATAGCATCTTGTTTTTTTAGAAAGATGTTGTTACAATCAAACTATTAAAAAACGGAACTTAAATTCCGAAATTCGGTACAACAAAATTTTGACTCATCATTTCGACGAATTCCTTTCAAGGAGGCGGCAACGTGTTTACGAAGCAAGAGCTGCAAGACATCATCGAATTGATTGGCCGGTCACCCGTTCAGAAGTTTAAATATTCGGATGGGACGGCACAATTATTAATTGTGAAAGACAACGCCGCCTTATCGCCAAAAGCGGACAAACGCAGCACGAAAGCGGCGTCGGAGCCCATGGGGGAGCATGCGGAAGCTGCGGGTGCGAAGCCTTCGGAACCCGACGGCGCGCAGCCGGCCATGGCCGAAAAGAACGCGGAGCCGGATGCTCCCAAGCTCATCGAGATCGTCGCGCCGACCGTCGGCACGTTTTATACGTCCGCCGAGCAAGGAGCGGCTCCTTACGTGCAAGTCGGGGACAAGGTCACTCCGGAGAAGGTGGTTTGCGTGTTGGAGGCCATGAAGCTGTTTACGGAAGTATTGGCCAAGGTGTCGGGAGAAATCGTCGAGATCGCCGTCGAGAACGGGCAATTCGTGGAATACGGGCAGCCGCTCTTTATCGTCAAACCCGAGTAATCGCGTGAATCAAACGGATGGAAGGGAGCATCTCATGTTTAAGAAAGTATTGATTGCCAATCGGGGAGAAATCGCCGTTCGCATTATAAGGGCATGTAAAGAACTGGATATGAAAACGGTTGCGGTATACTCCCAAGCGGACAAACCTTCCTTGCATGTGAGTATGGCGGACGAAGCCTACTGTATCGGGCCGACGGCCGCCAAGGACAGCTATCTGAATGTGGCCCGTCTAATCGCAGTTGCTTTGCATGCAGGGGCCGACGCCATTCATCCCGGCTACGGATTTTTGTCCGAAAATGCCGATTTTGCGGAAACGTGCGAAGAATACGGTATCGCGTTTATCGGACCGGACGCGGAAGCGATCCGCAAGATGGGCGACAAGGCCGTGGCCAAAGAAACGATGCGGGAGGCAGGCGTTCCGGTCGTTCCGGGCACGGACGGCATCATCGACCGGGTGGAAGACGCCCTTCGGATGGCGGCGGAAATCGGCTATCCGGTCATTGTGAAAGCAACCGCCGGCGGCGGAGGCAAAGGGATGAGGGTAGCCCAGGACGAAAAGCAGCTGGTCGAGGTCATCCAGCAAGCGCGGAAAGAAGCAGACGCGGCTTTCGGCAATTCCGGCGTCTATCTGGAAAAATATTTGGAAGGTCCGAGGCACGTCGAAGTGCAAATTATGGCCGACCAAGAGGGCCAAGTCGTCTATCTTGGCGAGCGGGATTGTTCGATTCAACGACGCCATCAGAAGCTGGTGGAAGAGGCACCGTCCCCTGCGATCGACGCCGAATTGCGGGAGCGAATGGGCGCTGCGGCCGTCGCCGCCGCCAAAGCGGTCCGTTATCGTGGCGCAGGCACCGTGGAATTTTTGCTGGATCGGCATGGGCGATTTTATTTTATGGAAATGAACACCCGCATTCAGGTCGAGCATCCGGTCACGGAAATGGTCACCGGGATCGACCTCATCAAAGAACAGTTGACCGTAGCGGCAGGCTGCTCGCTTTCGTTCCGGCAAGAGGACATCCGCATCAACGGATGGGCGATGGAATGCCGGATCAATGCCGAGAATCCGGCTCAAGATTTCATGCCCTCGCCGGGCAAAGTTACGGCTTACACGCCTCCGGGAGGCTTCGGCGTCCGGGTCGACAGCTCGGTGTATGCCGGCTATCAGATTACGCCGTTCTACGATTCCATGGTCGCGAAGCTCATTGTATGGGGCAAAGACCGGCAGGATGCCATTCGTCGAATGAGAAGGGCCCTGGACGAATTTGTGATCGACGGGATCAAGACGACGATTCCGTTCCATCGGCAATTGATGGAGCACGAGACGTTCGTATCGGGTGATTTTGATACCAAGTTTCTGGAAACGCATGAAATCCATCCGGAACGATCCGCAAACGAACATCGATGAAAGAGGTGGGCAGCATGCCTGACAACCAGCGCGAAGAGCGGATGGAGCCGGAAATATACCCGTTGGGCGATGCTGCGGTTTCCGTCCAATTGGGCAGCGGCATCGATCCGAAGACGCACCGCCAAGTTCAAGCTTTAACCGCCTATCTTGAGCGGCATCCGTTTCCGGGGCTGATCGAAATCGTTCCAGCCTTTGTGACGGTTACCGTGTTTTACGATCCCTTGAAGCTGCGCGATCCGGCGACGGGGGAAAGCTGCAGAGCGCGAGACGGCAGCGGGTTCCGCTCCCCGTATGAGCTGATCCGAGGCATCGTCAAGCGGGCGGCCGCTAATTTGGATAACACCTTTGAAAGCGCTTCGAATATTGTTCGCATCCCTGTATGCTATGGAGGCGAATTGGGGCCGGATTTGAACAGCGTAGCCGAATATCACGGATTGACTCCCGAGGAAGTCATCGAAATCCATTCGTCGCAAGATTATTTGGTCTATATGATCGGGTTTGCTCCGGGCTTTCCTTACTTGGGCGGGCTGTCCGAACGCATCGCCACCCCGCGGCGAAGCACGCCACGGCTGCAGATTGAGGCGGGAACGGTAGGCATCGGAGGAAACCAGACCGGAATTTATCCGATCTCCACGCCGGGAGGATGGCAGTTGATCGGAAGAACGCCGCTGCCGTTATTTCGCCCCGACGATTCTTCGCCCAGTTTGTTGAAGGCGGGAGATATCGTGCGATTCCAGCCGATCGGGCTTAAACAATTCGAAGAGTGGAGAGAGGACAGCACATGAGCATGCAGATTGTCAATCCGGGACTCTTGACCACGATACAGGATAAAGGGAGGTTCGGATTTCAACAGCAGGGGGTTATCGTCAGCGGGGCTATGGATACGTTCGCGCTTCGTGCGGCGAATGTGTTGGTCGGCAACGAAGAGAATGCAGCCGCCTTGGAAGTTACGTTAATGGGAACGGTCATCCGTTTTGAAGCCGATTCGCTCATTTCCGTCTGCGGCGGAAATCTGTCGCCCACAATTGAAGGAGAGCCGGTTCCTTTATGGAGACCCCTCTTGATCAAAGAAGGTTCGACGCTGGAATTCGGGCCGTGCCGGTCGGGCGCCCGCGTGTATTTGGCGGTAGCGGGCGGAATCGATGTTCCGCCGGTGATGCACAGCCGGAGCACGTACCTTCGGGCGAAAATCGGAGGGCATGAAGGGAGAGCCTTGAAGGCCGGCGACCGGCTTGACTTTGGTCTTCCTTCCGAAACGGCGGCCGGATACCTGAAAGCCCGGCAGGCTGCTCTTCGTGCTAGGAGGTGGCTGGCAGCGGAATGGTTTATGGGGAACGAGGCGCTGCCAGCCTATGCTAAAGATCCCGTGATCCGGGTGATCCGGGGCCGGGAATACGATGCTTTTACGGAAGAAAGCCAAACTGCGTTTGTCACCCGGACCTTCCGGATTACACCGCAGTCGGACCGGATGGGCTACCGGCTTCAGGGGGAGACGCTTGCCTTCAAGGAATCGCTGGAGACACTTTCTGAAGCGGTTTCATTCGGTACCATACAGGTGCCGCCCGAAGGGAATCCGATTGTGCTGATGGCGGACCGGCAAACGATCGGAGGCTATCCAAGAATCGCGCAGGTCATCACGGCGGATCTTCCCGTTTTGGCCCAAGCCAAGCCCGGTGACAGCATCCGTTTCGCCGAAGTTTCTTTGCAGGAGGCCGAGGAGCTTTATATCCGGAAAGAGCTGGAATTCGAACGATTGACCAGGGTGATAAAGCTTTATTTGAAGGCCCGGTGAGTGACGCCCGGCGGTGCGTTATCCGCTGAAATTTGAAAGGAGGCGCAGCCTATGTATGTGGTGGATTTAAATTGCGATCTCGGGGAAAGCTTCGGGGCCTATAAGCAGGGAAATGACGAGGAAATGCTGCGGCTTGTCACTTCGGTGAACATCGCCTGCGGCTTCCACGCCGGAGATCCCGGCACGATGCGTCAAACCGTCAAGTCCGCGCTGGATAACAAGGTGGCCATCGGCGCCCATCCGGGGCTTCCGGACTTAATCGGCTTCGGCCGGCGGAATATGGAGATCTCGCCGCAGGAAGCGTTCGATATGGTCGTCTACCAAATCGGGGCGCTGAACGGCTTCGTCCAGGCAGAAGGGGGCGTGATGCGTCACGTCAAGCCGCACGGGGCATTATACAATATGGCGGCCCGCAGCGCCAAGCTGGCCGAGGCGATTGCGGAAGCCGTTTATAAAGTGAATCCGCAGCTGATCTTGTACGGCCTGTCCGGAAGCGAGCTGATTCGCGCGGGGGCTAAGCTCGGCCTGCTGACGGCAAGCGAGGTGTTTGCCGACCGCACCTATCAATCGGACGGAAGCCTGACTCCGCGCAGCCAACAGGACGCTATGATCAACGATCCGTCGGCCGCCGTCGAGCAAATTATGACCATGGTGAAGGAAGGAACGGTCAGATCGCAGCAGGGGACGGATGTTCCTATCCTGGCCGAGACGATCTGTATCCATGGCGACGGGAAGCATGCCGTAGAGTTCGCCCGCGGCATACGGGACATGCTCCAAGCCGAAGGAATTACACTAGTGCCGGCTCACGATAACCGCAACATCTAAAAGGAGGAATACATTTATGTTGACGCTGCTTGGAGTCCTGATCGTCATCGTCGGCTTCGCCCTGCGCTTTAATCCGCTGCTTGTCGTTTGCGCGGCCGGGATTGTAACGGGAATTGCCGGCCATCTGTCCTTCGGCGAAATTTTGACAACCTTCGGCAATGCTTTCGTTTCCAACCGCTACTTGTCCTTGTTTATCCTTACGCTCCCGGTTGTCGGACTGCTGGAACGGTACGGTCTGAAGGAGCAGTCGCAGGAACTGATCGGTAAAATTAAAGCGGCCACGACAGGCCGGCTGCTGCTGGTCTACCTGGTGATCCGCCAAGCGACCGCGGCCATAGGGCTTACCAGCCTCGGCGGGCATGCGCAGATGGTTCGTCCGCTTGTTTCCCCGATGGCCGAAGGCGCAGCCGCGCATAAGCACGGACCCTTGCCCAAAAACGTTTCCGACCGGATCAAAGCTTATTCCGCATCGACAGACAATGTGGGCCTGTTTTTTGGAGAAGACGTATTTATCGCATTTGGCGCCGTATTGCTGATTCAAGGCTTCTTAGCGCAAAATGGCGTTCAAGTGGAGCCTTTGCACGTCTCCGTCTGGGGGATCCCGACGGCGATCGCGGCGTTTCTCATTCATGGCACAAGGCTGTATCTGCTGGACCGTAAAATCAAGCAGATGATCGATTCGGAGCCGTCCGGCTCGTCCGAAGAAACCTTGGAAGAGGTGCAGAGCCATGCTCGTTAATCTGGAATACGTTTATTATGTAGCCGCGGTCTTTTTGATCGTTATTGCAGGTCTCAGCTTGAAGGATACAAGCAATCCGAGACGGCTGCTGACGGCGGCATTTTGGGCGCTTTTCGCCATATCCTTTGCTTTCGGCAAGTTAATCCCACCTATGTATATGGGAATCATCGTCATTGTTATGGCGGTCATCGCAGGCTTTGGGGGCGTTCGGCCGGGCAAGCATAAGCAAGTGGCGGATGAAGAACGGGCGGCTTCGGCGGCGAAATATAAAAACAAGCTGTTCCTGCCGATTCTGATGATACCGCTCCTCACGCTGATCGGAGCCACTTTGCTCAAGGATGTGACCATCGGCGGCTTGCGGCTGCTGGACAAGTCCAACGTAACGCTGGCAGCCCTTGGCGTAGCGTGTGTGCTGGCATTCGTCGCGGCCATTACGCTGACCAAACAAAAAAGCATCGTCCCGGTGAAGGAATCGCGGCGCCTGCTCGATTCGATCGGCTGGGCTGCCGTGCTCCCGCAAACGCTCGCAAGCTTGGGGGCGCTGTTCTCGGCTGCGGGCGTCGGCAAAGTGATCGCGGAGCTGGTCGGTTCCTCCATTCCGGTGGACAATCGTCTGCTCGTCGTAGCCGCCTATTCTATCGGGATGGCCGTATTTACGATGATCATGGGCAACGCTTTCGCCGCGTTCCCGGTCATGACGGCCGGCATCGGCCTTCCGCTGCTCGTAGGCATGCATGGGGCCAATCCGGCGGTCATGTCCGCCATCGGCATGCTGTCCGGCTACTGCGGGACGCTGATGACGCCGATGGGAGCTAACTTTAACATCGTGCCTGCCGCGCTGCTCGATCTGCCCAAGTATAGTGTCATCAAGGCCCAAGTGCCGACAGCGTTGATTTTGTTGGCGGCCAATATCGTACTGATGTATGTTCTCGCTTTTTAACGGCTGTCCGCCGCACATCGTGTCAATGCTCTAAATATCCCATCTTTTTGGAAATCGCTTTACCTGCGGCTACGGTCTTCTCGATTAATTCCGGCAGACGCTGCTCGGTAAAGCGGTTTTCCAATCCGGAGATGCTTAGCCCCGCAATCACTTGTCCGCTATAATTATAAATAGGAACGGCTACGGCCGAAGTAAAATTGCGCAGCTCCGAATGGCTGATCGTGTAGCCGCGCGCTTTGGCTTCTTGAATCGATTCGAGAAGCTTCGGCTTATCGGTGATCGTGCCGTCCGCGTAGGCGACGAGGGGCGTTTCTTCAATATATGTTTGCAGCTCCTGCTGCGGCATGAACGAGAGCAAAATCCGCGGACAGGCTCCGGCGTATAGAGCGGCTCTGCGGCCGATTTGGGTGAACACCCTTACCGGCTGGGTCGTATCCACCTTCTCGATGTAGATCGCTTCGTTTCCTTCCCGGATGACCAGATTGGCGGCCTCTTCCACGTCGTCCCGCAGCTGCTTCATGACCGGCAGGGCGATTTTACGGATATCGAGACGCTCCTTGACCAGCTGCCCGAATTGCAGGAACATGAAGCCGAGCTCATATTTTCCTTCTGCGGTTTTGGCGAGCAGGCCCATTTCCTCGAGCGAGCCGATCATGCGGTGCACGGTCGTTTTCGCTTGTCCCGACAACGTCGACATTTCCTGCAAAGATAGCTGTTCGTAGGTTAGAAAGAGATCCAGAATCTCTTTGGCTTTGACGACAGTTTTGTTTTTATTCTGCATGGCAACCTCCAACTCATTCCGTATATCGGAACGCTACTTCAATTATATTAAAATATGAAAATACATTCCAGCTTTAAAACCAAGTTTTATATAGCGAGGAGCCATTCCTGTAATGAAGTAATTTGAGCTTTGAACAAAAAAAGCGCCTCTTGTATACTGGGAAACGTTCCGA